>NZ_VFSU01000028.1 GCF_006385875.1 Sandaracinobacter neustonicus
CCACCCACAAACCCACCGCCGCCCCAACCCACTCTCCAACCCGCTCAGGCTGAGCTTGTCGAAGCCCCCGAAGCAAAAGCGCAACGGCTAAGCTCGCAGTCATGCCACATGGGGCTTCGACAAGCTCAGCCTGAGCGGGGGGAGGGGTAATGGGAGACTGCCCCAAAGCGCCGCAGGCAATAACTTCCAACCTAGCGCCAAGCGGATAGCCCCCACCCCAACCCCTCCCCTACAGGGGAGGGGCTCAGAAAAAGTTCGGGGGTGCAGGGGCGTCACGCCCCTGCCGGGTGGTGGGCAGAGCCCGCCCCGCCGGAGGCCTCAACTTCTCAGCTCAACCCACAGCTCACACACATTTCCCAAACCCCGGGCCCTTCACGAACCGCCCCGGCTTGGCACCGGTATGTTCGCCGTCTTTCAGCACCTGCACGCCGTTCACCCACACATGGTTCACGCCGGTGGAATATTGCTTCGGCTTCTGGAAGGTGGCGTGGTCTTGGATGGTGGCCGGGTCGAACACCACCACGTCGGCGAACATGCCGGGTTTCAGCGTGCCGCGATCACTGATTTTCAGTTGCTTGGCGGGCAGGCCGGACAGGCGGTGGATGGCGCTTTCCAGCGTGTCGACCTTTCGGTCGCGCACATAATAGCCAAGGAACCGCGCGACATTGCCATAGGCGCGCGGGTGGTCCGAATTTTCAAGGAACACACCTTCGATGGCGGGCGCGCCCGCGTCTGAGCCGATGGTGACCCATGGCAGCCCGGCGAAGCGTTCCACATTTTTCGGGGAGATCATGAAATAGGCGGTGCCGACCCGGCTTTCATCCTCGATCACAAGGTCGATGATGGTGTCTTCCGGGCTGGTGCCGCGCATCGCGGCCACTTCAGCCAGCGTCTTGCCCACAAGGTGGCGCAGCTTCGGGTTGCGGAAATCCACCAGCAGCAGCTTGGAGGCGTCTCCGGCCTGTTGATAGAGGCTTTCCCAGCCCACGGCGGGCGCGCGCATTTCGGCGAGCACGCGCTTGCGGATTTCCGGGTCTTTCAGCCGCTTCACCCAGGCTTCGTCGCCGCCCGCCTGCACCCATGTGGGCATGGAGGCGTCGAGGCCGGTGGCTCCCGCTTCGTAGAGATACATGTCGGCGCGGATATCCAGCCCCTGCGCCTTCGCGTCGGCGATCTGCTTCAGGATGGCGTCAGCCTTGCCCCAATTGTCTTTGCCGGAGATTTTCAGGTGATAGATTTCGGCGGGAGCGCCGCTTTCGCGGGCGATGGTGATCAGCTCGTCGATGGCGGCTTCGATCCCCGGCCCTTCGGAGCGCATATGGCTAATATAGCTGCCGCCGCACTTGCCGGCCGCCTTCATCAGCGCGATCAGTTCGGGGGTTTCGGCATAGCTGGCGGGCGCATAGATCAGGCTGGAGCCGACCCCCATCGCCCCTTCGTTCATCGCTTGCGTTACCAGCTTCTGCATCCGCACCAGCTGCTCGGGCGTCGGGTCCACATCATCCGCGCCCAGTTCGTGGATGCGCACCGTGGTCGCGCCCACATAGCTGGCGACGTTGGGGGACACGCCTTTGGTTTCCAGATGTGTCAGATACTCGCCCAGCGTTGTCCACGGCACATCGAACTTCAGGGTGGATTGACTGCGGATCATCTCGTCGCGCATGGCCGGGGTCAGCGGGCCCATGGTCCAGCCTTCGCCCATCACTTCCAGCGTGACACCCTGCTTCAGGTCAGACATGCCGCGCCCGTCCACCAGCAGGCTCTGTGTCGCCCAGCTCAGCATGTTCACAAAGCCCGGCGCGATGGCCTGCCCCTTCGCATCCACCGTGCGCTTGGCGGCGGGGGCCTTGCCCTTGCCGGTGGCGGCGATCCTGTCGCCGTCGATCGCCACCCAGCCCTTGAAGCCCGGCGCGCCGGTGCCATCGAACACCATGCCGTTCTGGATCACCAGATCATGGGCGGCCATCGCCGGGGTTGCAGCCAGAACCGTCGCCAGAAGGAAGATCGCGCGCATCGTCACCCCTTTTTGCCAATTTTCAGATTGGGCAAATCGTGGCACGATCAGGATCGTTGCACAAGCGGCAGTTCAATCCCACAGTCGCAGGATCAGGCTCTGGCTCGCGGTGGCGATCAGTTCGCCAGTCTGCGCGAAGATATGCATGCGGCCATGCGCGAAACCGTTCGCCACGCCGTGAATCTGCACGTCGCACAGCAGCCAGTCGGTTTCCACCATGCGGTGAAAGCGGATGGAATTGTCGAGGCTGTTGCCGCCCGCGTCGCGGCCTAAAGACGGCCCCACGCCGGATGGCACATAATCCGCCACCATGCACACGAACGCGGTATCGATGGGTTGCCCGGCGGGAAAAAGGGCGGGGTTGGGGCGCGCCCACAGGATCGTGTGGCCATCCGGCGCGAGGCCGCCGCCGCTTCGGGGGCCGTGCATCGCGCCATGGGCGATGCGGAAATCGAGGCGGCCGTGGATATCGTCCGGGTGGCGGCCACTCCACAGCTGGCGCGGCGGGCAGTCCTCCGGCGGGGCCACGCGCGGGGCCAGAGTCCATTGCCCGCGCTCGGGCAGGTCGCGGCGGCCCAGCGCCGAAATCACCGTCAGCACCTCGCGCCCGCCGGTCGTCGCGGTCACCCGCGCTTGGCTCACCTGATTGCCGCGCACCCGCTCGTCCACGCGGAAGGTCACCGTTTCGCCGGGGCGGGCATAGCTTTCATATTGCGCGGTTGCCCAGACGGCCGGGCGGCCCGTCACCTGCTCCAGCGCCGTCAGCCCGGCACCCAGCCCCACGCCGCCGAACATGAACAGCCGATCCGCCGGGCCGACGGAAATGGGCGGGGTCACCTCCAGTTCGAAGGCGGTGTCGGAAACGGGCTTCAGATCAATCCACATAAGGCTGGATTAGCGCGCGACGGCCGCCCGCGCACCCCGGCGCTTCAGCCAGCCTCCTGCGCGTAAAGCGCTTCATATAACAACAGTGTGCCCGCCATCGCCACGTTCAAACTGTCCGCCTTGCCGCGCATCGGCATGATCACCAGCTGATCGCATTCGGCCATCAGCGCCTCTGGCAGGCCCTGCGCCTCGTTGCCCACCAGCAGCAGGGCGGGCGGCGCATAGCTGGCGGCGCGGTAATCCATCGCGCGCGGGTCCAGCGCTGCCCCCGTCAGCACCGCGCCATGCTTCGCCTTCCACGCCAGCAGTTCGGCGGTGGAGGCGGTCACGCAGGGCACGGTGAAAAAGGCTCCCATGCTGGCGCGCACGGCCTCCACGCTGGTCGGGTCGGCGCTGTCGTCCAGCAGGATCAGCGCGCCCGCGCCGGTGGCATCGCAGGCGCGCAGCAAGGTGCCCAGGTTGCCGGGATCGCGCAGCCGTTCCGCCACCAGCGTCCGTGGCCCCGGCACCAGATCGGCCAGCGCCAGCGTGCGCGGTTCATAAGCAGCGGCCACCGCCTGCGGATTGTCTTTGCCGGTAACACCAGAGAGCAGATCGGGCGTGGTTTCGATCACCTGCCCGCCACTGGATAAGGTGGCCTGCACCAGCCGCCGCACCAGCGGATGATCGCCCTTGCCCTCGGCAAAAACCAGCACCTTCGGGGTCCAGCCCGCATCCAGCGCCTCGGTGCAGATGCGCAGGCCCTCGGCCAGAAACAGCCCTTCGACGCGGCGGTATTTCTTCTCGCGCAGGCTGCGCAGCCGCTTCAGCGTGGCGTTGGAGGCAGAAGTGACGGTGGTGATCATGCGCCGTGCTTAAAGCGGCGGCGCGTTATAGCAATGCCACAGGAACAGCGCCGCCGTGCCGCGATGCGGCCGCCAGCCCTCCGCCAGCGTGCGCAGCGCCTTTTCCGATGGCCGCTCGCCCGCCAGAAACAGCCGCCCGGCCTGCACCTGCACCGCCAGATCCCCGGCCGGAAACACGTCTCCGCGCCCCTCCGCGAACAGCAGGTAAATCTCCGCAGACCAGCGCCCCAGCCCCTTCACGGAGGAGAGCAGCCGGATCGCCTCCTCGTCATCTTGCGGCAGCGCACCCAGCGGCAGGGAACCATCCAGCACATGCCCGGCAAGGCTGTGCACATAGCTGGCCTTCATCCGCGACAAGCCCGCCGCGCGAAGCTCCTCCGGGCTGGCCAGCAGCATCCGCGCGGGATCGTGCAGATCGCCCACCTGCGCTTCCAGCTTGCGCCAGATGCTGGCGGCGGCAGCGGTGGAGACCTGCTGGCTGACGATGGCGCGCAGCAGCGTTTCATAGCCCGGTTCACGGATTCGCGGCTCCGGCAGGCCGTGGCGCGATGCCGCATCGGCAAAGCGCGAATCCTGCTTGCCCAGCGCGCTAACCGCCTCGGCGATCCTGTCTGCCGTCAATCCCACAAAAGCCTCCCTGTTTCACATGTCTTGCGCATGCCGCCTCCCGCGCTAATAGGCACGCAGACCGTGGGGGTCACGGTCAAAACCGGAGCATCGGAATGCCAACGCTGATTGTCGTGGACCGCAAGGGCAATGAAAAGGCCGTCACCGGCGAGGCCGGACTGTCGGTGATGGAAGTCATCCGCGACAATGGCTTCGATGAACTGCTCGCGCTGTGCGGCGGCTCCTGCTCCTGCGCCACCTGCCATGTCTATGTCGACGCAGACTGGACCGCCAAAGTGGGCGGCCCGCACGAAGACGAGGCAGACCTGCTGGACAGCTCCGACCACCGCAACGACAGCTCGCGCCTGTCCTGCCAGATTCAGTTCAGCGACGAACTGGACGGCTTGAAGGTGGTGATCGCCCCCGAGGATTGAGGCTGGCGTCAGCGGGTTTCTCCTGATCGGTTCTGGTGGGTCGGAAAGCATGCCTCCGGCGGCGATTTTTTTGCCTCCGGCGGGCAGGGAAATGATTTCCCTGCACCCTCAAAATTTGTGTTGCGGTCCAACTCCAGCATCGTGGACGTGATCAGCTTCGATTGCCTGCGGCGCTACGCAAACTCTCTCTCCCCTCAAGGGGAGAGAGTTGGAGAGAGGGGAGCAACGCCGGGTCAAACACACCACCCTACTCACCCGCTCAGCCTGAGCTTGTCGAAGGCCTCCGAGCAAATCCACCGACCTCCCCACAACCAGATGGTCACCCCGGACTTGATCCGGGGTCCAGCTGTTCTTCTGCGACGTTGGAGAAGAAAGCGAGGCCCCGGATCAAGTCCGGGGCGGCGCTTTGGAGAGCGCAGGACGCTCTCCAAAGCGCCGCAGGCAATAAACCCCCAGCCTCGCGCCCGGCGGATGGCCCCCACCCCAACCCCTCCCCTGCAGGGGAGGGGCTAAGAAAAGGTCCGGGGGTGCAGGGGCGTCACGCCCCTGCCGGGTGCCGGGCAGAGCCCGGCCCGCCGGAGGCAACTCCAGCCCACGGGAAGCTAACCCCGCCATCCGCACCCATCACCCCATCACAAACGCGTTCAGCTTGTTCCCATCCGGATCGCGGAAATACCCGGCGTAAAAGCTATCGCCGCGCGGCCCCGGGGGGCCTTCGCAGCTGCCGCCGTTCGCGAGCGCGATTTCGTGCAGTCGGTGCACCTGATCCTTGTCTTTCGCTTCTAGCGCCACCATCACGCCATTGCCCACGGTGGCGGCGTTGCCGTCGAAGGGTTTTGTCAGCCCGATTCCCGCGCCGCCGGCGGGTTTGCCCCATGCGATGAACCCATCATAATCCATCATGCGCGGCACGCCCATTTCGGCGGCGATCGCGTCATAGAAAACCGCCGCCCGCTGAAGGTCGTTGGTGCCTAGCGTCACATATCCGATCATACCGATTCTCCCCTGAAACTGAATGGAACATAATGGGAACAATTCCGACTGTCCATCAGCGTTTCCAGAACCCCTCAAACCCCGGATCCAGCCCTTTCAGCGCCCGCTCGGCTCCGGCGCGGGCAAAGGCCAACGTCACCGCCTTGCGCCGAGCGGGGGCCAGCTTCGCCTCGCAGGCCTCGCGCACCCACAGCGCCTCGTGCCGGTCCGCCACCAGCAGGCCGCAGGCGTCTGGCGCGAAGCGTTCATCTTCCAGATGCCCGGCAAGGTCGGCGGGCACCGCCCAGGCGAAGCGGTCGCAATAGTCCCGGTAATGGTGCCATTTGCGGTCCCCCTTCAGGTCCGCGGCTGAGACTTTGATCTCCACGATCAGGATATCCCCCGTGCGGGAGATCGCCATGATGTCGGCGCGGTGCCCGTCCGCCAACGTCACCTCCGGCAGCGGAGACCAGCCTTGCAGCCACAGCAGCCGCGACGTACCGCGAACCACGTCCACGCTTGTGATCGGAGAGATCAATGCCGCAACCCTATCGCATCGGCTTCCTGCTGTGGCCCGGCCTTACACAGCTGGATATGACCGGCCCGGCGCAAGTGCTGTCGCGCATGCCCGGCGCGGAGTTGCACTTCGCGTGGAAAACGCTTCAGCCCGTCCCCAGCGATTGCGGCCTGCCGCTTGTGCCCACGGTCACACTCGAAGATTGCCCTCCGCTGGATATGCTGTGCGTGCCCGGCGGCACCCCCTTCGTGCCGGTGATGCAGGACGCAGAGGTAATGGGCTGGCTGCGGAAGCAGGCGGCGACGGCAGACCTTGTCACCAGCGTCTGCACCGGATCGCTGATTCTTGCCGCCGCCGGGCTGCTGAAGGGCTATCGCGCGGGCTGCCATTGGGCCGCCGGGCACCAGCTGCCGCTGTTCGGCGCAGCGTTTGTGGCGGAGCGCGTAGTGGAAGATCGCAACCGCATCACCGCAGGCGGCGTCACCAGTGGCATCGATTTCGCCTTCCGCATCATCGAACGCAAGTTCGGCCGGGACATGGCAGAGGCGATCCAGCTGGCGCTGGAATATGATCCGCAGCCCATCGCCGCCGGAACGCCCGCGAAGGCCCGGCCGGAGATTCTGGCGCAGGTGAAGGCGCAGATGGCCGCCCGCAACGCGCAACGCGAAGCCGAGATCGAGAGGCTGGCACAAATTTGAACCGCGAATCTTGCGCATGTGTTCATCTTATGTTCCAATCGCGCCAAGGTCCATAGACGGAGCCAATGTGATCAATCGATTCATCCGAATTGCGCAGCCGCGCGGCGCACCCTACATTGCAGGCTCCAGGAAAGGGTCTTGATGTCCGACAATAATCGCAAGCCGCCGTCTCCGCTGGTCCGAAATGTCCTGATGTGGGCGGGCATTTTGCTTGCGCTCGTGCTGCTGGTGCAGCTGTTTCAGGGGCCGTCCGAACGCCGGAGCGGCGGCGAGGAAATCGCCTATTCGGACTTCCTGTCCAAGGTCGATTCCGGGCAGGTGAAAGAGGCGGCGATCGCCGGACGCCAGATCAGCGGCAAGCTGTCGAACGATCAGGAATTCCGCACCTACAACCCCGGCGACATGCAGCTGATCGAGCGGCTGCGCGCCAAGAATGTGAAGTTCGATGCCGTCCCGGAAGAGCGCCCCAGCCTGTTGCAGCAGGTGATCGTCGGCGCGCTGCCCTTCCTCATCATGATCGGCATCTGGATCTTCTTCATGCGGCAGATGCAGAACGGGCAGGGCCGTGGCGCGATGGGCTTCGGCAAGTCCCGCGCGAAGCTGCTGACGGAAAAGCATGGCCGTGTGACCTTCGATGACGTCGCCGGGATCGACGAAGCGCGCGAGGAACTTCAGGAGATCGTGGACTTCCTGAAAGACCCGTCGAAATTCCACCGCCTCGGCGGCAAGATTCCGAAGGGCGCGCTGCTGGTCGGCCCGCCCGGCACCGGGAAAACCCTGCTGGCCCGCGCCATCGCAGGCGAAGCGAATGTGCCCTTCTTCACCATCTCCGGCTCGGATTTCGTGGAGATGTTCGTCGGCGTCGGCGCGAGCCGCGTGCGCGACATGTTCGAACAGGCGAAGAAAAACGCGCCCTGCATCATCTTCATCGACGAAATCGACGCCGTTGGCCGCCATCGTGGTGCAGGCCTCGGCGGCGGCAATGACGAACGCGAGCAGACGCTGAACCAGCTGCTGGTGGAGATGGACGGTTTTGATGCCAATGAAGGCATCATCATCGTTGCCGCCACCAACCGGCCCGACGTGCTGGACCCGGCGCTGCTGCGCCCGGGCCGGTTCGATCGGCAGATCACCGTGGGCCGCCCCGACATCGAAGGCCGGGTGCGCATCCTGCAGGTGCATATGCGCAAAGTCCCGTTGGCGCAGGATGTGGACGCCCGCACCATAGCGCGCGGCACGCCGGGCTTCTCCGGCGCCGATCTCGCCAATCTCGTGAACGAGGCGGCGCTGCTCGCCGCCCGCCGCTCCAAGCGCCTCGTCGGCATGTCCGAGTTCGAGGATGCCAAGGACAAGGTGATGATGGGCGTGGAGCGCAAGTCCATGGTCATGACCGAGGACGAGAAGAAGCTGACCGCCTATCACGAAGCCGGCCACGCCGTGGTTTCCCTGCACGAGCAGGCGTCGGACCCGATCCACAAGGCCACCATTATCCCGCGCGGCCGTGCGCTGGGCATGGTGATGCGCCTGCCTGAACGGGACAGCTATTCGTTCCACCGCGACAAGATGTACGCCAACCTCTCGGTGGCGATGGGCGGCCGGGTGGCGGAAGAATTGATCTTCGGCCATGACAAGGTGACGTCCGGCGCGTCGTCCGACATCCAGATGGCGACCAATCTCGCCAAGGCGATGGTCACGCAATGGGGCATGTCGGATATCCTCGGCCCGCTGCAATACACAGAAAATCAGGAAGAAGTGTTCCTGGGCCACAGCGTCAGCCGCCAGCAGAATGTCTCGGAAAAAACCGCCGAGCTGATCGACAGCGAAGTGAAGCGGCTGGTGGTGGGCGGCTATGACCGCGCCAAACAACTGCTGACGGACCATGCCGACGAGCTGGAAGCGGTGGCGCAGGCGCTGCTGGAATATGAAACCCTTTCCGGCGACGAGATCATCAAAGTGATCAAGGGCGAACATATCGACCGCCCGGATTCCGCCGAGAAACTCCCGCCGCTTGGCGCGGGCGGCGTCTCGGGCCTGCCCAAGGCCGGCCGCCGCCGCGGCTCCGGGCTGGGCGATATCGCCCCGCAGGCGTAATCGGATTGAGGGGGCCTTGCGGCCCCCTCTTTCCCGTCTGGGGTTATTTCGTCTTCAGTGCGGTGGCGATGCTCTGAGCAATCGGCACCGTGGCGCGGCCGATCAGCTTCGACAGCGCATGGCCGTCATCGAACAGCGCGCCGTTCGCGGCACCGGCATCCGAATCCGCCAGCAACTCAGCCAGCGGCACGGGCAGGCCCGCCCCGATCAGCGCGCCCTGATAATCGGCTTGCGGCAGGTTGACATACGGAATGTCGCGCCCCGTCTGGCTGGACAGTTCGGCCGCGAATTCGCCCAGCGTATAGGCGCTGTCCCCGGCCAGTTCATGCACCGTCAGCGCGCTTTCGTCGCCCGCCAGTGCCACGGCGGCGGCTTCGGCATAATCAGCGCGCGGGGCGCTGGCGATCCGGCCTTCGCCCGCCGCGCCATAGAGCGTGCCATTGGCCAGCGCAGCCGGGATACCAGCGGTGTAATTCTCGCTATACCAGCCGTTGCGCAACAGGCTGACATTCAGGCCGCTGGCAGCCAGCAGCGCTTCTGTCTGTCGATGCTCCTCGGCCAGCTCCAGCGCAGACCTGTCGGCGTTCAGCACGCTGGTATAGGCGATGTGCGCAACGCCCGCCGCCTTCGCCGCCTCGATCACATTGCGGTGCTGCGCCACCCGGCTGCCCAGCGCGTTCGAGGAGATCAGCAGCAGCCGCTCCACCCCGGCCAGCGTGGCGGGCAGCGTTTCGGGCTTCTCATAATCGCCGCTGCGGACGGCAACGCCCGCCGGAAACAGCCCGGTGGCCCTCGCCGGATCGCGCACGATGGCCACCACATTGGCCGCGCCCACGCGGGCCGCCAGCGCGGGAACGATCAACCGGCCCAGCTCGCCGCTGGCACCGGTTACGGCATATTTGGGGGAAGATGTCATCTCGGTCTCCAGTCTCTGTTGTTTACTAGGTCTCAAATAGAGACTAAAGAAGATCAAGAAAAGACGGCACCTCGCTGTCACCAGGTTACCACGGAGTGCCCATCATGAGCGCGCATCGAATATTGGGGGATCGTTTCGCAGGCTGGCAAAAGCTAGCGTTGGATTCCAGCCAATGCCCCGTTCGCAACCTGCTGGACCGGATCGGCGATCGCTGGTCTCTGCTGATCCTCTGCGCTCTGGCGGCGGAGCCGCGCCGCTTCAGCGCGCTGGCGCGGGACGTGCCAGACATTTCGAAGCGGATGCTCACGCAAACGCTGCGCACGCTGGAAACAGACGGGCTGGTTCATCGCGAGGTGGAGCCGAGCATCCCGCCCAAGGTCACCTATTCGCTCACACCGCTGGGCCAGAGCTTCGCCGGGCCCATGCTGGGCCTGATCGATTGGGCGGAAGCGAATTTCGCGCAAGTGCAGGCAGCACGCCTGCGCTTCGCCGAAGCGGCCCGAACCTACTCCGCCAGCCTCTCCGCAATCGCCTCGCCCGCCGCAAAGCCGCTCGCCCACGCCCATTGGAAATTGTAGCCGCCCAGCCAGCCCGTCACATCCACCGCCTCGCCGATGCAATAGAGCCCCGGCACCCGCTTCGCCTCCATCGTGCGCTGCGAAAGCCCGTCCGTCGCGATTCCGCCCACCGTCACTTCCGCCTTGGCGAACCCCTCTGTCCCGTTCGGCCGGAACGCCCAGTCGCCCAGCCGCCGCTCCGCCGCCTGCAACGCCGCATCCTTCGCCCCGTGCAACTCGCCGATCCCCAGCCGCTCTGCCAGCACATCCGCCAGCCGTTGCGGCAGCATCTCCGCCAGCGCCGAGCGCAACGCCGCCCTCGGCCGCTCCCGCTTCGCCGCCAGTAACCAGCCCGGCGCGGCATCCGGCAGGAAATCCACCGCAATCGCCTCGCCGGGCTGCCAGTAAGAGGAAATCTGCAAAATCGCCGGGCCAGATAGCCCGCGATGCGTGAACAAGGCCGCCTCGCGAAAAGCCGCGCCACCAGCCCGCGCCACCACGTCAGCCGCCACGCCGGACAATTCGCGGAATAGCGCCTCCTCCCCCGGCAGCGTCAGCGGCACAAGCGCCGGACGCGGCTGCACGATCTTCAGCCCGAACTGCCGCGCCACCCCATAGGCGAAATCCGTCGCCCCCAGCTTGGGAATGGAAGGCCCGCCCGTCGCCAGCACCAGCGCCGGAGCCGCAAACGCGCGCCCGCCCACATCCACCCGGAACCGCCCGTCCGCATGCGCCACGGCCTCTACCGCCTGCCCCAGCGCATAGCTCACGCCCCCAGCCGCGCACTCCTCCAGCAGCATCGCCACGATCTGCCGCGCAGAGCCGTCGCAGAACAGCTGCCCCAGCGTCTTTTCATGCCAGCCAATGCCGTAACGATCGACCAACTCGATAAAATCCGCCGGACGATACCGCCCCAAGGCACTCTTCGCGAAATGCGGATTGGCCGACAAATAGCGCTCTGCCGCCGCCCCAACATTGGTGAAATTGCAGCGCCCGCCCCCCGAAATCAAAATCTTCCGCCCCACCTCCGGCGCATGATCCACCAGCAACACCCGGGCCCCGCGCTGCCCGGCCACCGCGGCACACATCAGCCCCGCCGCACCGCCGCCCAATATGATCGCGTCGTAAGTCTGAGGTTGGTTCATGCGTTGCCCCTAGCCGCAATTTGCCTCCGGCGGGCAGGGAAATGATTTCCCTGCACCCTCGAACTTTGCGTTGCGCCCCAACTTCCACGTCGTGCGGGTGATCAGATTCGATTGCCTGCGGCGCTACGTAGGCTCTCTCTCCCCGTTGGGGAGAGAGATGGAGAGAGATGGAGAGAGGGGGCAACGTGGGGGTCCGATCCACAAGCCTCCCCACCCGCTCAGCCTGAGCTTGTCGAAGGCCCCAGAGCAAGCCCGCCAACGTCATCACACCCACAACCGTCACCCCGGACCTGATCCGGGGTGACGTCATGGTGCTGGAGAGGCGGGGGGGACATGCTCCAAAGCGCCGCAGGCAATAACTCCCAGCCTCGCGCCCGACGGATGGCCCCCACCCCAACCCCTCCCCTGCAGGGGAGGGGCTAAGAGAAACTCCGGGGGTGCAGGGGCGTCACGCCCCTGCCGGGTCCCGGGCAGCGCCCGGGCCGCCGGAGGCCTCCCCCGCCTCCAACATCCCCATCACCCCCCGAAAAAACCGCTAGCTGCCCACGCCCTCCGGCTTCCCCTAACCCTCCGCTCAAGGAGACCCACATTGAGCATCGATCCACGCACCCCCGTTCTTGTCGGCATCGCGCAGAGTGTCGATCGCACCTCGGAACCGGGGCAGGGGCTGTCCCCGCAGGAGATGATGGCGGCGGTGTCGCGCGCGGCGATTGCGGATGCGGGCGGGCAGGGGATTGCGGGCGCGATCGATTGCGTCACCGTGGTGCGGCTGTTTCAGGATTCGGGGTTCGGCGCGCCGTTCGGCAAGCAGAACAACCTGCCATGGGCGGTGGCCAGCCGCATCGGCGCCACGCCGAAGCGCAGCCTTTACGGCCCGGTTGGCGGCAACTCGCCGCAGATGCTGGTGAACCATTTCGCGGAACTGATCACGCAGGGCGACCATGATGTCGTGCTGCTGACAGGGTGTGAGCCGCTGCGCTCGCAGGCCCGCGCACAGAAGGCCGGGCTGAAGCTGGATTGGGCGGAGGAAAGCCCGGAGCCGGCCGAGCAATGGCCGGAAAAGACGACTTACGCCACACCGCATGAAATCCAGCACGGCATCGCCCTGCCAGTGAACATCTACCCGCTGTTCGAAAATGCGCTGGGCGTGCATTACGGCCGCGATCCGCTCGGCCACCGCAGGGCCATCGGCGAACTGATGGCGCGCTTCACGCAGGTGGCGGCGAAGAACCCCTATGCCCAGCTGCCCATCGCCCGCACCGCGGAGGAGATTATCGCGCCAGAGGGGGACAACCGTTATATCGGCTATCCCTACACCAAATATCTGAACGCAAACATGTTCGTGGATCAGGCGGCAGCCCTGCTGCTGATGAGCACGGAAGCGGCGGACCGGCTGGGGGTGCCACAGGACAAGCGCGTTTACCTGCACGGCAACGCCGACACGCATGAGAAGATTCTCGTCACGGAGCGGGTGGATTATCACTCCTCCCCGGCGGTGCGCATCGGTGCGGCCCATGCGCTGAAGCAGGCGGGCATCACGCCCGCCGATCTGGCGCATATGGATATCTACAGCTGCTTCTCCAGCGCGGTGGAGGTGGCGGCGGATGAAATCGGCATCGCGCAGGACGATCCTCGCGGCCTCACGCTGACGGGCGGGCTGCCCTATTTCGGTGGCCCCGGAAACAATTATTCCATGCACGGCATCGCCGAAGTGGCCGCCCGCTGCCGCGCCAACCCCGGTGCCTATGGGCTGGTGTTCGCCAACGGCGGCTTCCTCACGAAACACAGCTTCGGCGTGTGGAGCACCACCCCCAAAGCCTTCAGCCGCACCGATCCGGCCAGCTATCAGCGCGAGATCGACGCCATGCCCAGCCCGGCCCTCATCGAAAAGCCGGAGGGGGAGGGCGTGATCGAGACCTTCACCGTCGTCCACCACAAGGGCGAACCCGCCTTCGCCCTGCTGATCGGCCGACTGGCAGACGGCAGCCGCTTCCTCGCGCAAATCCACGACAACCCCGGCAGCCTGATCGACGTCCCCGTGATTGGCCGTAAGGTGCGGGTAAAGCCGACGGATACGGTGAACATCGCCACCATGGCCTGAGGAAAAGCCCCTCCCGTTGACGCTTCGCGTCAGCTTCGCTTCGAGGGGAGGGGTTGGGGTGGGGGCGCGCCACAGGCACGACCTTGCCGAAATAGCAGGCAGGCCCACTCGCACACCTGCAATCCATCGCCCATAGTCGGCCGCACCGCAGGAATCCGAAGGGGCCGCCATGATCTTCCCGTTGCGTCGCATGGCCCTGTTGCTGGCGCTGGCGCTGGTGCAGCCCGGCGCGGGGATGGCCCGCCCGGCCTCCCACGCAACCGCCACGCAACTCGCCCCCGCCTTCGCCGAGGCGGAGCGCTGGGTCGGCAAGGCCTTCCCCGGCGCGGTGCTGGCGGTGGGGAAGGGCGGGCGCGCGCCGGAGATCAGGGCGTTCGGCCGTATCAGCAGCGCTCCGGACGCGCCGCCGATGCCGGTGGACGCTATCTTCGATCTCGCCTCGCTCACCAAGGTCGTGGCCACCACCACGGCCGCCGCGCTGCTGGTGGATCGCGGCCGGCTCGATCTCGACACGCCCGTGGCTCGCTACCTACCAGAGTTCGGCGGCGCGCCCGGCCATGACGCCATCACCGTGCGCGATCTGCTCGCCCACAGTTCCGGCCTTGCCCCCGAAGGCGAACATTGGCGCAAGGCGCGCTCAAAAGCGGAGATACTGGCCGCCATCAACAGCATGACCGTCGAAGCGCCACCGGGCACGAAATCCGTTTATCGCGACGAAAATCTGATCCTGATGGCGGAGATCATCAGCCGCATCTCCGGCCAGCCATTCGACCGCTTCGTGGCGCGCAACATCTTCCGCCCGCTGGGCATGGCAGACACCGGCTTCAATCCCGCCCCCGCCCTGCTGCCGCGCATTCCCCCCACCGAGCAGGACAACCGCCTGCGCAACCGGCTGGTGCATGGCGAAGTGCATGACGAAAACGCCTATCTGATGGGCGGAGTCGCGGGCCACGCCGGGCTGTTCTCCACCGCCGCCGATCTGTCTCGCCTCGCCCGGCTTTGGCTGAACGGCGGCTCGGCGAACGGCCGCCGCCTGATGAAGCCGCAAACCATCGCGCTGTTCATGGCCCGGCAAAACCGCCCCGAAACCAGCACCCGCGCGCTCGGCTGGGACACGCCCACCCTGCCCGGCGGCTTCGCCTCAGACCTCGCTTCGCCGCGCGCCATCCTCCACACCGGCTTCACCGGCACCTCAATCTACATAGACCCGGACCGCCGCGCCACCATCATCCTGCTCTCCAACCGGGTGAACCCCACGCGGGAGAATGTCGAAATCCGTGCCGCGCGGATCGCTATCCACAAAGCGGTGCTGGAGGCGCTGGACGGGCGGTAGGTTTGCGCGGCGGGGAGTGTGTTTGCGCGCCGCGCGGCCAAGGGCTTTGCCCTTGGAACCCAGCAGGGAAATGATTTCCCTGCACCCTCAACATTTGCGTTGCGCCTGAACTCTCACGTCGTCTGAGTGATCAGATTCAATTGCCTGCGGCGCTACGTGGCTCTCTCCCCCTGCAAGGGGGAGAGTTGGAGAGGGGGTGTCACCGGTCGGCCTGATCCGCAACATCCCCACCAACCACAACCGTCACTCCGGACTTGATCCGGGGTCCAGCTGATCTTCGGCAACGTGGGAGAAGAAAGCGGGGCCCCGGATCAAGTCCGGGGTGACGGGTGGAGAACGCAGGGCGCTCCCCGAAGCGCCGCAGGCCATAAATCCCAACCTCGCGCGCAGCGGATGGCCCCCACCCCAACCCCTCCCCTCGAAGCGAAGCTGACGCGAAGCGTCAACGGGAGGGGCTCAGAAAACTAAGGGGGTGCAGGGGCGTCACGCCCCTGCCGGGGTGAAGGGGCAGGGCCCCTTCATTTCCTCGAAACAGGCACAACCTCAACAATCGGCGGCTTCTTCTCCGCCGCCTCCGCCGCTCGCACCATCTCTACCAGCGCGGTCGCCTGCTGGTCGAACAGGCGGAAGCTGTCGGTGAAGGCGGCCACCGAAATGCCGGGCTTCATCATCGAAAGATCATAGGCGAGGATCGGGTCGCCCTCTTCATCCAGGCTCAGCGTGGCGAAGCGCTTTTCCTGATTGAAGGCGTTCACCTGTTGCAGTGTCAGCTTATGCTCGGTGCCAATGCCCACTTGCAGCCGCACGCCGAGGCAGTCGCTGCCGTCGTCCATGCAATCGAAGAACCAGATGCGCCCGGCGTAGCCGCCGAAGCCGGTGGCGATGCTCGGGTCTCCGGCTTCGTCGGTTTCCAGCAGGCCGGGGCGGCCAAGCTGGCGCACCACTTCGGCGATTTTCGCCGGTTGCGCCGCCGTCAGCAGCGCCGTGTCGGGCACCTCTGCCGCCGCCGCTGGTGCGGCCAGCAGCGCCAGTGCGATCAGCCCCGCTTTTCCCATCCGCCCCGCTCATTCTGTTGCCAATAGCTGCGGGTCAGTTCCTCGCGGCTGCCCAGCGCCTTCCAGTCCAGCCGGGCGCGCTCATGCGCCGGGCTGCCGTCCTCGAACAGGTTCAGCACCCGATCGAAGCCGTCCATCGCGCCGGGCACGCCCGCTTCAAGGCTCAACAACAACTTCGCCCCGTTAACCGGCTCCGCTGTCTCCGACAGCAGGATCGGCTGCTCGCTGTCATACGCGCCACCGGCCAGCGCGTGGGGCAGGAAGCTGTCCGCCACCTGCGTCCACAACGCCTTGTCCAGCGCCTCCAGCCGGGCGCGTTCGCCGACGATCAGCAGCCGCCCGCCGCTTTCCAGTGCCTTGGCACAGAGGCGGACGGCTACCTCCGCCGCAGGTGCGCGGGTGCAGTGATAGAAGCCGATGTCCAGCGCCAAGCTCAGCTCTCGAAGTGATCGGAGACGAACTTGTCCACCAGCCGCACGCCGAAGCCTGTCGCGCCCTTGTCGTGCAGCGCGCCCGCCTTGGGCCGCCACACCGCACCGGCGATGTCGATATGCGCCCACTCCACGCCTTCGTTCACATAGCGTTGCAGGAACTGCGCCGCCGTGATCGAGCCGCCTTCGCGCGGGCCGAGGTTCTTCATGTCGGCGATGGGGCTGTCGATCATCTGGTCATAATGGCCGCCCGGTTCCGACAAAGGCTGGCGCCACACCAGATCGTTCACCGATTTGCCCGCGCGATCCAGATTGCCCCACAGCGTGTCGGAATTGCTGAACACGCCCGCATAATGATGCGCGAGGCTGATGATGATCGCGCCCGTCAGCGTGGCGAAATCGAGGATGACCTTCGGCTTGTAGTTGGTCTGCGTCCAGGTCAGGCAGTCGTTCAGCACCAGCCGCCCTTCGGCGTCGGTGTTCAGCACTTCCACCGTCTGGCCGGACAGGCTCGTCACGATGTCGCCGGGGCGCTGGGCGTTGCCGTCGGGCATATTTTCCACCAGTCCGCACACGCCGACCACGCGCGCCTTCGCCTTGCGCCCGGCCAGCGCCACCATGATTCCGGCCACCGCGCCCGCGCCGCCCATGTCCCACTTCATGTCTTCCATGCCCGCGCCGGGCTTCAGGCTGATGCCGCCGGTGTCGAAGGTGACGCCCTTGCCCACCAGCGCCAGCGGGGTGGCCTTTTCATCCCCGGTGCCGTTCCACTCCATCGCCAGCAGCCGCGCGGGCCGCACAGAGCCTTGCGCCACGCCCAGCATGGAGCCTGCGCCCAGCTTCTTCAGGTCTTTCTCGTCCAGCACCGTCACCTTGATGCCCAGCGGCTCCACCTTGGCCTTCACCCGCGCCACGAAGCTTTCGGGGTAGATGATGTTGCCCGGCTCGGTGATCAGCTCCTTGGCGAAGGCGACCCCGGTGGCGACTGCGGCCAGCCGCTTCACCAGCGGCTTTGCGCCATCGGCCACACCCACCAGCGTGACCTTGGAAAGCTTGCCCTTCTGCTCGTCTTTCAGCTTGGTGCGATAGGTGTCGAAGCGCCAGTTGCGCAGGTCCACGCCGTGCGCGAAGTGGGCTGCGGCCACATCCGTGCCCACGGCCAGATCGGCGATGCCGGAGAAATCCGCCACCAGTTCGGCTTCCAGAGTCTGCACGCGCGCGGCGATTTCGCCGCCCAGATCCTCGAACGTGCGGATGTCGGCCTTGGCGCTTTCGCCGATCCCGGCCAGCAGCACGCGGGCCGCGGAAACGCCCGCAGGCGCGAGCACTTCCAGCAGCTTGCCCTTCTTGCCGCTGAAATTCGCGGCCTTCATGGCGCGGCCCAGCTGGCCGCCGCTCGCCTTGTTCACGGCTTCCGCGCCTGCGGAAAATTGCCCGCCATCGCCCACGAACAGAACAAGGGCGGCGGTGCTTGCCGGATCATATTCGGCCACAAATTTAACGCTGGTCATCTCAGTCTCCCAACCTCTTATGCTCGCAAATTAGCTTCTCAGAGTCTCTTCAAACCGGAACGGTTCGCCCACGGGCGCGGCCGCCAGTTCCTGTTCCCACATCACCGCCTGCCCGCGCAGCACGGTGCCCACAGGGCGGCCCGTCAACTGCATGCCGGTGAAGGGAGACCATCCGCAGCGGCTGGCGAGCCAGCTTTCGTCGATGGTCCATTTTGCCTTCAGGTCGACGATGGTGAAATCGGCGTCATAGCCGGCCACGATGCGGCCCTTGCCAATCAGCCCGAACAGCCGCTGCGGGCCGCTCGCCATCAGGTCCACCAGCCGGGCCAGCGTGAGGCGGCCCTCGGCCACATGGTTCAGCATCAGCGGCACGATGGTCTGCACGCCGGGCATGCCGGACGGGCTTTCGGGATAGGGCTTCGCCTTTTCCTCCAGCGTGTGCGGGGCGTGATCGGACCCCAGCACATCGGGCACGCCTTGCCCCAGCCAGTGCCACAGCCCGTCCACATGCCACTGGCTGCGGATCGGCGGGTTCATCTGCGCCAGCGTGCCAAGGCGGGGATAGGCCTCTTCACCGGCCAGCGTCAGATGCTGCGGCGTCACCTCGCACGAGGCGATGTCCTTGTTCTGCGCGAGAAATTCCAGTTCCTGCGGAGTCGTCACATGCAGCACATGGATTCGCCGCTTCGCCTCCCGCGCCGCCTTCACCGCGCGTTTCGTGGCCAGCAGCGCGCTTTCATCGTCTCGCCAGACGGGGTGGCTGGCGGGATCGCCCGTCACCCGCTCGCCCATGCGATCGCGCATGCGATATTCGTCCTCGCAGTGGATCGCCACGCGGCGGGTGCCATGCTTCAGTACGTTCAGCAGGTTGGAATCGTCCGCCACCAGCAAGTCGCCGGTGGAGGCGCCCATGAAGATTTTCACACCGCAGCAGCCGGGCAGACGCTCCAGCTCGGCCATATGATCGGCGTTCTCGGCGGTCGCGCCCATGTAGAAGGCGTGGTCTGTCCACATCCGGCCCTTCGCGCGGGCCACCTTGTCTGCCATCGCTTCGGGCGTGTCCGTCAGCGGCTTGGTGTTGGGCATTTCGAACAGGCCCGTCACCCCGCCCAGCGCGGCAGAGCGGCTGCCGGATTCCAGATCTTCCTTATATTCCAGCCCGGGCTCGCGGAAATGCACCTGCGTGTCGATCAGGCCGGGCAGGATCATCAGCCCGGTGCAATCGCGCACCTCGCCTGCGGAGCCTGCGCCTCGTGGCAGAATCGCGGCGATCTTGCCGCCGGTCACGCCGATGTCGGCCTCCACCGGGCCGCCCGGAGTCCAGACGGTTCCGTTCGCCCACAGGCTGTCGAAGGTTGAAGCGTTTGCCATCCCCGCTATCTAGGACGTGAACTTATAAATGGAAGGCGTTTTGACGTGGTTTACAGCCCCGAGACGAGTGAGGAAGCGCAGACCAGATACCTGAAGGTATCTGGCAAGCGCACCGAGCGCTGGATCGGGGCTGTAAACCACGCCTTCGGTGGGCCGGGGAAGGGAAATCAAGGTCGTCGCGCCGCTCGCCGGGGGGCAAAGCCCCGCCTTCGCGTCGCGCCAACGCCGATTTCCCTTCCCCGGCCCATCAAAACGCCTTCCATTTATAAGTTCACGTCCTAGGACTGCGATGCCTGTCTGTCACATGATCAATCGCAATATTCTCAGGCTTTCCGGCCCGGATGTTCGCGAATTTCTGCAAGGCCTGCTCACGCAGGATATCGGCGCGCTTTCGCCGGACGCCCCGCAATATGCCGGGCTGCTCAGCCCGCAGGGCAAGGCGCTGTTCCAGTTGTTCCTGTTCGCGGATGCAGACGATGTGCTGATCGACGTGGAGGCCGCGCAGGCGGACGCGCTGGCAAAGCGGCTGACGATGGTCCGGCTGCGCAAGCAGGTGGCGATCGCGCCCGAACTCGCGCTGTCCGTGTGGCAGCAGTGGGGCGAGCCGGGCAATGACCCGCGCACTCCGCTGGCGGGCAGCCGCTTCCTCGCCGCCGAAGCAACCGCAGATGCAACAATGGCGGACTGGCACGCCCACCGCCTGCCGCTTGGCCTGCCGGAAGCAGACGAAATCGGCAGCGACGAGCTGCTGTGGCTGGAAACCAACGCTCGCGAGCTGAATGGCGTCAGCTTCACCAAGGGCTGCTACACGGGGCAGGAAAACACCGCCCGCATGCACCACCGCGACAAGCTGCGGAAACGCCTGCTGCCGCTGCGACTGACGGGGCCAAGCACCCCCGACGCCGCCCTGATGGCGGGCGAACGACAGGCAGGCGAACTGCGCGGAACCCGCCACGGCGATCTGCAGATGGCGATCTTCCGCATGGACTATGCCGATCAGCCGCTCAGCGTGGACGGCGCAGCAGTGGAGTTGATCCGGCCGCAATGGCTCGCCTCCGGAGACTGACGGACTGCTGCTGTTTGGACTTGCCGTGGACGAAGCGTGGGTAGAGGCTGCGGAACATGCGCAAGAACATGATCCTGTGCTGCCTGTTGTTACTGGCAAGCGTGCCCGCCTTCGGGGCAGGCGCGGGTGACGCCGCCGCGCCGGCCGTGGATCATGCCGGGCAGTTGGCCGATCTGCGGAAGGCCGCCGAACGCGGCGATGCGCTGGCGCAGTGGCGTCTGGGGGTTGCCTTCGATACCGGCGACGGGGTGAAGGCCGATCCGGCGGAAGCGGTGAAATGGTTTCAACGTGCGGTGGCGAGCGGCAGCGCTCAGGCGCATGCAAGCATGGCCCTGATGTTTGCGACCGGCCGTGGCGTGCCGGTCGATTTTCAAGCCGCGCGGGATTTGTATCGCAAGGCCGCCGCTATGGGCGAAACACACGGCTTTTACGGTGTCGCTGTCCTTTACGCTCGAGGAGAGGGCGTGCCTCAGGATATGACCGAGGCCATGGCGTGGATGCTGGTGGCGGGCTCGCAGGGGGATGAGCAGGCAACAAAGCTGATAAATTCTGGTGCTTTCGACTCTGTGGACGCCCAAAAGGCGATTCCACGGGCGGAGGCCATCCTGAAGGAGTTCGGGCTTCCGGCCGTGGAATTTCGGTATCAGGACGTCAGGTAGCGGCGGCGGGCCTTCACTCCGTCGCGAACTCCACCGCTTTTTCCGCCAGACCGCCCAGTTCGCCGATCAGTTCGGCGATCTTCAGCGTGCGTTCGGCTTCCACCACGTGCAGCACTTCCACCATCTTGCCCTTGAAGGTGGCCACCGCCTTGCCTTCGGCCATGGCCAGCCGGTGGGCGTCGATCAGGCCGCGTGCATGCGCCACCTCGTCGGGGCTGGGAGCGAACAGGCGGTTCACGCTGTCCAACTGGGCGGGGTGGATGCAGGTCTTGCCGTCGAAGCCCAGTTCCACCGCCTGCCTTGTTTCCCGTTCCAGCCCCGCGTCATCGCCGATGGCCGTGAACACCCCGTCGAAGGCGAGGATGCCGCTGGCGCGCGCGGCCAGCACGATGCGGCTGGCGGCATAGAGCAGCGGCAGCCGATCCGCCCCCGGCCGGGCGCGCAGATCCTTCGTCAGGTCTGCAAAGCCCGCGATCAGCCCGGCGACGCCCGGCACATCGGCGATCGCATCCACCTGCTGCACGCCGCGCGGGGTTTCCACCATGGCGAGCAGCGGCTTGCCGCCCGCCAGCGCCACGGCTTTCGCGGCCTGTTCGGGGCCATCCACCTTGGGCACCACCACGAAGGCGGCTTTGGACCGGGCGGCGGCGGCGAAATCCGCTTCCACCCAATCCGTGCCGAAGCCGTTCACGCGGATGCCCACTTCGCTGCCGCCGAAATCGCCGCCCACCGCCGCCACGGCGGCTTCCCGTGCGGCGGGTTTCATCTCTGGCGCAACGGCGTCCTCAAGGTCCAGAATCACCGAGTCCGCGGGCAAAGTGCGCGCCTTTTCGATGGCGCGCGCGTTGGAGGCGGGAAGATACAAAAGCGTGCGTCTGGGCCTTAAATCCATGAAAAATTCCCTCGTCTCTTTCCTCGCGCGGCGAATCCGAACACTATCTGCACCGATTTGTCACCGGAAAGGTCCATGCGTTGGGAACTTTGATTTTCGCCCTGATCCTTGTGGGGCTGGCCGTGCTCGCCCTGTTCAGCTCCGTCACCATCGTGCGGCAGGGCTATGAATATACGCTGGAACGGCTGGGCAAATACACCACGACCCTGCAACCGGGCTTTTCCCTGATCATCCCCTTCGTGGATCGGGTGGGGCAGCGGATGAACATGATGGAGCAGGTGCTGCCCATCCCCACGCAGGAAATCATCACGCGCGACAATGCGCTGGTTTCGGTGGATGGCGTGGTGTTTTTTCAGGTGCTGGATGCGGCGAAGGCGGCCTATGAAGTCTCCAGCCTGACCACCGCCGTGACGGCGCTGACGCAGACGAACCTGCGCACGGTGATGGGCAGCCTCGATCTGGATGAAAGCCTTTCGAAGCGCGACGAGATCAACGCCCGGCTGCTGACGGTGATCGACCATGCCACCGCCCCATGGGGCATCAAGGTGACGCGGGTGGAGGTGAAGGACATCCAGCCCCCGCGCGACATTCAGGATGCGATGGCGCGGCAGATGAAGGCGGAGCGGGAGAAGCGCGCCGTCACGCTGGAGGCCGAAGGGCAGCGGGCGTCCGCCATCCTGCGCGCCGAAGGGGAGAAGCAGGCGCAGATTCTGGAAGCCGAAGGTCGCCGCGAAGCCGCCTTCCGAGATGCAGAAGCACGCGAACGCGCGGCGGAAGCCGAGGCGGCTGCGACCTCCATGGTGTCCGAAGCGATTGCCAAGGGCGATCTGCAGGCGGTGAATTACTTCATCGCGCAGAAATATGTCGATGCGCTGGGCCAGTTCGCCGGATCGCCCAACGCCAAGACGATCTTCATGCCGCTTGAGGCCAGCAACATCATCGGCTCCGTCGGCGGCATCGCCGAACTGATGAAGACGGTGAACGAGGAGGCGCAGGCCGCCCCCAAGCGGCGGCAAACCGCCCTTAAGGCCGGGGAGTGATGAAGGAGGCGATCCTCGGCTTCCTGTTTTCGCCCTGGGGCTGGCTGTCGGTCGCGGCGGTCGCGGCCGGGCTGGAGATTTTGCTGCCGGGCGCTTCGATGATCTGGCTGGCAGCGGCGGCGGCCGCCACCGGCCTGACCGCGGCGATCTTCAACGTTACACCGGAAGGGCAGTTGGCTGCCTTCGCGGTGTGGATCGTCGCGTCGCTGCTGCTTTCACGCCAGTTGAAACGGCTGCGGCCCATCGGCAGCGACGATCCGGGTCTGAACCGCCCGGCGCTGCGGCTGGCGGGGCGTAAGGCCCTCGTGACGCAGGCGATTTCCGGCGGGCGCGGGCGGGTGAGGCTGGGCGACAGCGAGTGGATCGCCGAAGGGCCGGATGCGCCGGAAGGCGCGCATGTGCGGATCGAAGGCGCGGACGGCTCAATCCTGAAGGTGCGGCTGGAGCGCGATCAGAACGATTCGGCCGGTTGAGCCTTCGGGCGCTTCTGTGCCCACCACCCGCGCGGCGTCGCGCCGGGCCAGCGCCAGCACCTCGGCGGGCACGCCGGGGGCCTGCACCAGCAGATCGGCCTGCGCCAGCAGCCTGAGTTCGCGCAGCGTCAGCGCGTCCGCGCCGCCTTCGTCAATCAGGATCGTGTCGATGCGGTTCTCCGCCTCGCCGCCGCCCGCCAGTGCATTGGTGATCGCCGCCAGCGGATCGCCATGCGGGGCGAACGGGTCCAGCGCTGCGCCGGGGGCCAGCACGCCCGCCCAGAAGGCGCGGCGCGCGGGCACGTCGGGCAGGGCGGCCGCCACAGTTTCGCGCGATTGCCGGATCGCCACCGCCAGCGCGCCGAGGCTGGCTGGCAACAGATGTTCCAGCCGTTCCTTCAGCGCCTTGGACAGGCTGGCCGACGCCCCGCCGGTGCCCACCGCCAGCAGCAGCGGCGTGCGATCGACGATGGCAGGCACGAAAAAATCGCACAGATCGGGCCGGTCCGGCACGTTCACCAGCAGGCCCTTGGCCTTCAAGGCCTCCACCACCGGCTCGGGCGGGTCCAGCGCCACGAAGGCCAGCCGCACCCCCGGCCCGGCTTCCGTCACCACGGTGCCGCCTGCTTCCTCCACCAGCCGCGCCTTGGCGGCGGCGGCTTCCCCCTCGCCCAGCACCAGCACCGGCTGGCCGGAGAGGCGATGGAACAGGGGGAGCGTTTCCATCAGAGGTTCGCGGTCATCCACGCGCGCACGGCCGGGCCGATGTCGGGCCGTTCCAGCGCCAGCGCGATGTTCGCCGTCACATGCCCGGCCTTGTCGCCGCAATCATAGCGCGCACCGGCATAGGTGTGGGCGTGGAAGGGCTGCTTGCCGATCAGCTGCGCCAGCGCATCGGTCAGCTGGATTTCCCCGCCCGCGCCGCGCTTCCCTTCAGACAGGATGTCCATGCACTCCGGCTCGATCAGGTAACGCCCCACGGCCGCCAGCCGCGACGGCGCGGTGCCTTGCTTCGGCTTTTCCACGAAGCCCTTCACCTGTGTGAGCGAACCAGAGGACGCGCCCGGATCGACGATGCCATAGCGGTGCGTTTCGTTTTCCGGCACTTCCACCACGGCGATCACCGTGCCGCCCACTTCGTTGCGGGCGCGCACCATTTGGGCGAGGCAGGGGTCAGCCGGGTTCCACAGCAGTTCGTCCGGCAGCAGCACCGCGAAGGGTTCATCACCCGTGATGTGCCGCGCGCACCACACCGCATGGCCCAGCCCTGCGGGTTCCTGCTGGCGCACATAGGCGATGTTGCCCGGCGTCAGCTGCGTGCCGTCCAGCACTTGCAGCTCGGCGGTTTTCCCGCGCTCCTTCAGCGTGGCGACAAGTTCGCCCGCCACGTCGAAATAATCCTCCAGCGCCGATTTGCCGCGCGCCGTCACGAAGATCATCTGCTCGATCCCGGCAGCCAGCGCTTCGTCCACCGCATATTGCAGCAGCGGCTTGTCCACCACGGGCAGCATTTCCTTCGGCACCGCCTTGGTGGCGGGCAGGAATCGCGTGCCCATGCCGCCGACCGGAAACACCGCCTTCTTCACTGGCTTCATCATCACACTCCCCGTTTGCCCACCCATCAGAGCCAGCCCGGCACCTGATCCAGTTCCAGAAGTTCCTCCAGCGTTTGCCTGCGCCGGATGACAGAATAATGGCCACCATCCACCAGCACCTCCGGCACCAGCGGGCGGCTGTTGTAGGTGGAAGCCATGGTGGCCCCGTAAGCGCCCGCTGTCATCAGGCAGATCAGGTCGCCTTCCTGCACGGGGGTGATGGCGCGATCCTCTGCAAACATGTCACCGGTTTCGCACACCGGGCCCACCACCGTCGCCCGCATTTCGCCGTCGCGCGGGCGAACCGCCCGGATATCGTGATAGACGCCATAGAGCGTGGGGCGGATGAGATCGTTCATCGCCGCATCCAGCACCACGAAGCTTTTCGCCGCGCCGGTTTTCACAAGGATCACCTGCGCCAGCAGCACGCCCGCATTGCCCGCGATCAACCGGCCGGGTTCGAACATCAACTGCACGCCCCAGCCCTTGGTCACGTGGCTAACCATCGCGCCATACTCGGCGGGCGAGGGCGGCAACGGCAGCTTCGGATCATAGGGAATGCCAAGCCCGCCCCCAAGATCGACGCGGGTCACGCTTTGCCCCGCCGCGCGCAGCCGCCCCATCAGCGCGCCCAGCTTCTCATAGGCGGCCTGCATCGGGGCCAGATCCAGCAACTGGCTGCCGATATGCGCGGCGACGCCCACCGGCCGGATGCCGGGCAGGGCTGCGGCTTCGGCATAAAGCGCCTCGATCCGGTCCAGCGGCACGCCGAACTTGTTCTCCGCCTTGCCGGTGGAAATCTTGGCGTGCGTGCCCGCATCCACATCGGGGTTCACGCGGATGGCGATTTCCGCCGTTTTCCCCAGCGCGGTGGCAACGGCGGAGAGATGCCGAAGCTCAGGCTCGCTTTCCACGTTCAGCTGCAAAATGCCCGCTTCCAGCGCGGCCTTCATTTCATCGGCGGTTTTGCCGACGCCGGAAAAGACGATGCGGTTCGCGGGGATTCCGGCCGCCAGCGCCCGGCGCATTTCGCCCACCGAAACCACGTCCGCGCCCAGCCCTTCGCGGCCCAGCAGCTTCAGCACCGCCACATTGGGGTTGGCCTTCACCGCGAAGGCGATCAGCGGGTTGTCGAGGCCGGACAGCGCCTGCTGAAACACCTGCGCATGGCGGCGCAGCGTGGCCGCGGAATAGACATAGCAGGGCGTGCCCACCTCGGCGGCGATCCGCTCCAGCGCAACAGCTTCGGCCTGCATCGCGCCATCGGTCAGTTGAAAATAGTCCATCAGTCCTGCGGGCTCTGGGGGGTGGTTGTGGCGGCGGGCACCGGCAGCGGGCGGCTGTCCGTCACGGCTTCCTCGCCGGGGAAGGGCACCTTGCGGGTTGATTGGGTGCCTTCAGGCGGCAGGCTGAACGGGTCGTCGCGCCGCACTTCCAGCTTCACGGTCAGGTCGTCCACGCGCTGCGGCCGGGCATCTGCCGCCACCGTCAGCCCGTCTGCCACCATCCGCTTTTCGGCGGTGCGGGCTTCTTTCTGCTGTTCGCGCGAAAGCGACGGGTCCGGCGGTTCCAGCCGGGTCAGCGCACCCTTGTAGCCGCAGCCGGAGAGCAGCAGCGCGGCGATCAGAACGGTCCTTACGCCCATAACGGCACCTCCCGAATGGCGGCTTCGGCGGCGGCCTGCACCCGCGCGGGCGCGGTGCCGCCAAGGCTGGTGCGGCTGGAGACGCTGGCCTCCACGCTCAGCACGTCGAACACGCGGGCGTCGATGCGGGCATCCACCGCCACCAGTTCCTCCAGCGTGAGGCCGTCCAGCATCACGCCCTTCTCCTCGGCGGCCTTCACGGCGCGGCCGGTGATGTGATGCGCCTCGCGGAAGGGCACGCCGCCCTCGCGCACCAGCCAGTCGGCAAGGTCGGTCGCGGTGGAAAAGCCGCTGGCGGCTGCGGCGCGCATGCGCTCGGGCACGAAGCGGATCGTTTCCATCATCCCGGCCATGGCAGCGAGGCTGAGTTCGAACAGGTCATGCGCCTGAAACACCGGTTCCTTATCGTCCTGCATGTCCTTCGAATAGGCGAGCGGCAGGCCCTTCATCGTGACCATCAGGCTGGTCATCAGGCCCAGAATGCGCCCGGCATGGCCGCGCACCAGTTCGGCGGCATCCGGGTTCTTCTTCTGCGGCATGATCGACGATCCGGTGGACCATTGATCCGGCAGCTTCACCCAGCCGAACGGCTGGCTGGCCCACAGGATGATTTCCTCGGCGAGGCGAGAGAGGTGCAGCGCACATTGCGTGGCGCTGGTGAGATATTCTATGGCGAAATCCCGATCGGACACGCTGTCCAGCGAATTGGCGGTGGGCCGGTCGAACCCCAGCGCCTGTGCCGTGAAGGCGCGGTCCGTCGGGAAGCCGGTGCCCGCCAGTGCGGCCGCGCCCAGCGGGCTTTGGTTCAGCCGGGCGCGCGCATCGCGGAAGCGGCCGAAATCGCGCTTCAGCATCTCCACATAGGCCAGCAAATGGTGCCCCAGCGTGACGGGCTGCGCCACCTGCAAATGGGTGAAACCCGGCATCACAGTTGCATGATGCTCCAGCGCGCGGGCGGCCAGTACGCCTGCCAGCGTGCGGATCGCGGCCAGATGCCCGTCTATCGCGTCGCGCGTCCACAGTTTGAAATCGGTGGCGACCTGATCGTTGCGGCTGCGCGCGGTGTGCAGCCGCCCGGCATCCGGGCCGACGATCTCTTTCAGCCGGGTTTCCACCGTCATGTGGATATCTTCCAGCGCCAGATCGACGGGCACGCCGCCCGCTGTATACTCCGCCTCAACCTGTTGCAGCCCGGCGGAAATCGCCTCTGCCGCGCCCGTTTCGATGATGCCCTGCCGCCCCAGCATCGCCACATGGGCGATGGAGCCGCGGATATCCTGCCGCCACAAGCGCTTGTCGAAGGGGATGGAGGCATTTATCTCGGCCATGACGGCCGAGGGTCCGCCCTCGAACCGGCCCCCCCACAGCGTGTTGGCGCCACCCCCGGTGCCTGCGCCAGAGTCGTTGCCGGAGGTTGTCATGAAGCCTGTCGTTTCCCTTGCCGCACTGTTGCTGCTGACGGCCTGCCAGCCGCCAAGCCCTAAGGCCGAAGAAGCGCCCCCGCAACCCGCCGCCACACCGGCCGACGCACCGCAGGGCAGCTTTGACACCAGCTTCGCGGGTACCCCCGCGCCGGACCTGCCGCTGGAAACCTCGCCGGATGGCAAGACGGAGACCATTGCCGACATCCTGAAGGCCAACCCCGGCCAGCCGCTGCTGGTGAACCTGTGGGCCACATGGTGCGCGCCCTGCATCAAGGAACTGCCCACGCTCGACGCGCTGGCGAAGGCAACGAAGGGCAAGCTGACGGTGGTGCCGATCAGCCAGGATATGGAAGGCTGGCGCAAGGTGAGCAGCGCCTTCACCCCGGCGCGCTACCCGAACCTTTCCACCCGGGTGGAATCCGGCATGCAGTTCGGTTTCCAGCTGAAGGCGCGCGGGCTGCCGCTAACGATCCTCTATGATTCAGAAGGCAAGGAAGTCTGGCGCTACGCCGGAGACCGGGACTGGATGGCCCCGGACAGCCGGGCGCGGATCGGGGTTTAGCGTTTGGCGATTTCATCCCTTGCAAACCGGCATCGCCTGCCTGTTCTTCTGACACACCTCTCCTGACCCGCTTCTTCTGGTCCGCTCAGGCTGAGCTTGTCGAAGCCCCGGACGTGAAAGCGCAATGGCTGAGGCCGGGGGTGCATGCGTCATGGGCTTCGACAAGCTCAGCCTGAGCGGGGGAGGGGCCGAGCCGGGGGAACCCGGGCGGCGCGCTCAATCATCCACGCCGATCTCGATGAATTTCCAGCCGCCGTCATCAGCGAATATGTAGATGCTGCCCTGGCAGAAGATCTGCCGGCTGCCGCCATAATCCACCAGCTCCGGCTTGCGGAAACAGGCCTGTGTAGGCGGATCGAACAGCGCGGGCACGGCGGCTTCGAAGCCACTGGCATCCAGCATCCGCCCCTGAAACAGGAAGGGCAGCCGGGTGTGCGCGCGGATCGCCTTCGCATCGCCCGCCAGCACCGCCGCGCGGAACGGGCCGAAGAAATCCTCGAACGAAGCCGCCTGCGCCTGAACCTGCGCGGGGAGCAGCATCAGCAACAGCGCCAGCCGCTTCATGTGCGGGCCGCCCGCAGCCCGGCCCATCTGGCCGCGCGCGGAAACAGAAACAGTTGCAGCGCCGCCCAGAAACCGACGAAGCCAAGCGCGGCGGCGCGTTGCGCCGGGCTGGCGACGCGCGGCGCAACGTCTGCCACATGGCTCAGCGCCGCCACCGAATCGGCGCGCGCCGCTGCCGTGCCCTTGTCCATGCCCAGCACGATCAGCGCCCGCCCCGGCTCCGCCATCAGACGGCCCTGCATGCCGTCCAGCGTCGTCACATGGCCGTCCGGCCCCTGCGTTGAAACGCGATAATTGGCCGCCAGCGCCGCACCGAGGTCGCCCGCCCCCACGGCAGCCGCCGCCAGCGAGCCATCCGGATTCACCGCCGCAGCCGCAGCCTCCGCGCCGGGCACCACCGCGCGCGCATCCACCACCGGCCCCGCCGCCCCCAGCAACCGGGCCGCATCGACGAACTGACCATCCGCCACCGCCCATTCCGGGCCATGGCCGGCAACCGCCGCCGGCGGCGGCCAATCCAGCGATCCAGCCTGCCGTTGAAACAGCGCCAGCAGCAACGCCGGCACGGCCAGCACGAACAGGCCCAGATAGCCAAGGAAAAAGGCGGCAATCCGCCCCCAATTGGTCGAAATCTCAGCGGACTTCATTCAGCACCCCCGAAGGGCCGCAACATGGCCGGATCAGCGCGCCCGCGCAATCAGGCGGCCCGCCCTCATTCGATCACGGCCACCAGTTCGCCCCGGTTCACCACGCTTTCCGGCTCCACGCGAATCCGCAGCGTGCCGGATGCCGGGGCCTCCAGCTCCAGAGTCACCTTTTCCACCAGAACCTCGGCGATCACGTCTCCGGCGGCCACGGCCGCGCCATCGTCCAGCACCCACAGCAGGGTCGATCCGGTCTCGCTGTCTTCTTCCCACAGATCGTCGGGAATGATCACGTCGGTTGCCATCGTGCGTCAGCCTCGTTCGCAAGCTACAGGCGCTGAACCTAGCGCAGTGCGCAGCGCCCTAGCGCCTCCCGCTTGTATCAGCGACTCAAATCTCCAGCCGCGCGCAAGGCCCTTCCCGAATCCGCCGCAGGTTCGCTACGCAGATGCGGCATGGCTGAAACAGACATCCTCGATCTTCTGATCATCGGCGGCGGCGTGAACGGCGCGGGCCTCGCCCGGGACGCCGCCGGGCGCGGCCTTCGCACGGCCATGCTGGAGGCGGGCGATCTGGGCGGGGCCACCTCGTCGGCGTCGTCCAAGCTGATTCACGGGGGCTTGCGCTATCTGGAATTTTACGAGTTCGCTCTCGTCCGCAAGGCGCTGGCCGAACGCGAGGTGATCCTGCGCAACGCCCCGCACATCAGCCGCCCCATGCCCTTCCTGCTGCCGTTGGAACCGCATCTGCGCCCCGGCTGGATGATCCGCGCCGGGCTGTTCCTCTATGATCATCTCGCCCGTCGCCGCGAGGTGCCCGGCTCCTCGTCGCTGGATCTGCGCAAGGATGCCGCAGGCCCCGCCTTCGATCGCCACCTGAAACGCGCCTTCCGTTACTGGGACGGCTGGATCGACGACAGCCGACTGGTGATCCTGAACGCCCGCGACGCCGCCAACCGGGGCGCAGGCATCTACCCGCGCGACGCCGCCGTCTCCGCCCGCCGCACCGAGTTTGGCTGGGAGGTGCAAACCGCATCCGGCCGCCGCCACGCTGCGCGGCAACTGGTGAACTGCGCCGGGCCATGGGCGGGCCGCGTCGCCACGGATCTGCTAGCCCTGCCGGACGCCCCGCGCCTCTCTCTGGTGCAGGGCAGCCACATCGTCACCCGCAAGGTGAACCGCACCGCAGACGCCTGGATGTTGCAACAGCCCGATGGCCGCATCATCTTCGTGATCCCGTGGGAAGGCGAATTCAGCCTGATCGGTACCACCGAAACACCGGTGGAAAGCCCGGACGCCCCGCACATCACCGCAGAGGAAGAAGCCTATCTGCTGGGCGCGGTGAACCGCAGCCTCGCCAAGCCGCTGGAACCGGGGGATATCCTGCACCGCTTCTCCGGCATCCGCCCGCTGGTGCTGGAAGAGGGCAAATCCGCCCGCGAAACCACACGAGACTGGAAGCTGCTGCCGCACGAGGGCGCGGCGGCGATGACGGTGATCGGCGGCAAGATCACCACTTACCGCCTGCTCGCCGAAGCCGTGCTGAAGCAACTGGCCCCCGGAACCAGGCGCTGGACCCACAACGCCCCGCTGCCCGGCGGCGACATCCCCCGCACCGGCGGCACCGCCCGTGCCGATTTCGATCAATGGCTGGGCCGGCTGAAACAACGCCACAACCTCTACGATCCGGCCATCGTCACCCGCATGGCCCATCTGTGGGGCACAGACAGCGACGCCATGCTGGAAAACGGGCTGGGGGAAAATCTGGGCGGCCTGTTCGAAGCCGAACTGGCCCACATGCGCGACCGCGAATGGGCCACCACCGCCGAAGACGCCCTGTGGCGACGCAGCAAAATGGGCCTGCGGATGACGCCTGAAGCGCAGGTGCGGGTGCAGGGGTTTTTCGGCGGGTAAGCGGTTGGGGGGCGTTTTTGCGCGCCGCGCGGCCAAGGGCTCTGCCCTTGGAACCCGGCAGGGAAATGATTTCCCTGCACCCTCTAAGTTGGCGGGGTGGCCCAATTTAAACGCCGTGTGAGTGATCAGATTCGATTGCCTGCGGCGCTACGCGGCTCTCTCTCCCCGCCGGGGAGAGAGATGGAGAGAGGGGAGCAACGTTGGGCCAAACCCACGACCCTCCCCACCAACCACAGCCGTCACCCCGGATCAAGTCCGGGGTGACGGCTGGAGATCACAAGGCTGAAAGACCAAGTCTGGGTGCCGGGGGCACGGCTGCCTGCCGACGTGAAGCGCCAGAACCCCTTCGTTCACATCAACCCCGCCGCCGGTCCGACAGCATCGCGATCCCCCACATCAGCAGCCCGCCCAGCGCCAGCCCCGCGCCTACGAAGCCGCTCGATTCAAACCCGTAGCCAGCCGCAACCGCCATCCCCGCCAGCCACGGACCCAGCGCGTTGGCGAAGTTGAACGCGCTGTGATGCAAAGATGCCGCGAGCGTCTGCGCCTTGCCCGCAACATCCATCAGCCGCGCCTGCAAGGGCACGCCGAACGATCCGGTGATGCCCAGCAGGAACACCAGCGGGCAGAGCGTCCACAGGCTGTGCGCCGCGAAGGGGAACAGCGCCAGCACCACAGCGGCCAGCGCCAGCATGATGCCCACCGTGGGCATCAGCGCCCGGTCCGCGCCCCAGCCCGCCACCAGCGTGCCCAGCGTCATCCCCAGCCCGAACAGCGCCAGCACCGCCGGAATCGCCGCCGCCGGGGCCATGGTGACATCCAGCAGCGTGGAGGCGAGATAGGTATACACCGCGAACAGCCCGCCAAAGCCGATCGCGCCGATGGACAGCGTCAGCCACACCTGCCCGTTGGCCAGCGCGCCCAGCTCCGTCAGCGGGCTTTGCCCCGCCTTCGCCGGCTGGCTGGGGGCGAGCCAGGCGATCAGCGCCGCCGTCGCCAGCGCGCAGGCCGTCACCAGCCCGAAGCCCCAGCGCCAGCCGAACTGCTGGCCGATGATATTGGCCAGCGGCACGCCGATGATCGTCGCCACCGTCAAGCCCAGCATTACCCGCGCCATCGCCTGCGCCCGCTTCGCCAACGGCACCATGCTGGCCGCCATCAGCGCCGCGACCCCGAAATAGGCCCCGTGCGGGACCCCGGCCAGAAAGCGGAACGCCAGCATCTGCCCGAAATCAGACGCCATCGCAGACAGAAGATTGCCGCCCGCGAACAACAGCATCAGCCCCACCAGCAGCCGACGCCGATCCATCCGCGCCCCCAGCACCGCCAGCAAGGGCGCGCCCACCACAACCCCCAGCGCATAAGCGCTGATGGCGTGGCTCGCCCGCGCCTCCGTCACGCCCAGATCGGGCGCAAAAAAGGGCAGCAGGCTCATCGTCGCAAACTCGGTGGTGCCAATGGCAAACCCGCCCAGCGCCAGCGCCGCCAGCACAGGTGCCACACGCGGGGTTTGCGCGTCCTCGGGCGGGGAAATCGGACGAAACTGGTTCATATTCCCCCTATGCGGATTTGTGCAGCGCAGCACCAGCGGGGCAGGGCGAGCGGCTGCCATGCGGCGGGGGTGGGGTTGGGGTGGGGTGGGAGATGCCTCCGGTGACCAAAGGCTCTGCCCTTGGAACCCTGCCTGCGGTTTTTTTTGCCTCCGGCGGGCAGGGAAATGATTTCCCTGCACCCTCAACATTTGCGTTGCGCCTGAACACCAGCGCCGTGTGTGTGATCAGATTCGATTGCCTGCGGCGCAACGCGGCTCTCTCTCCCCGCTGGGGAGAGAGGTGGAGAGAGGGGAGCAACGCCGGGCCAAGCCCACCAACCTCTCCACCCGCTCAGCCTGAGCTTGTCGAAGGCCCCTGAACAAACCCACCACGCTCCCAACCAACCACAACCGTCACCCCGGACTTGATCCGGGGTCCAGCTGTTCTTCGGCAACGCTGCGGGTGGAAAGCTTGACCCCGGATCAAGTCCGGGGTGACGGGTGTGGGTGTGGAGAGGGTGGGATATGCCCCAAAGCGCCGCAGGCAATAACCACCGACCTCGCGCCAAGCGGATGGCCCCCACCCCAACCCCTCCCCTGAAGAGGAGGGGCTTAAAAAACGTCGGGGGTGCAGGGGCGTCACGCCCCTGCCGGGGTGAAGGGGCAGAGCCCCTTCAATTCTCGTTAGCCGCTCCACCACAGTAGCAGGCCGCGCCCTTCAAACGTCGCGCCCCCGCCTCAGGGATATAACAACCCACTCTCCCACCCGCCCGGCGTTTTCACGAACCGTGTGCGCCAATGCTGGCGGCCGGGTCGATCCTCCCAGAACTCGATGCTGTTCGGCACCAGCCGGTATCCGCCCCAATTGTTGGGCCGGGGCACCTCGCCGGGGAAGCGGGCGGCCATTGTGTCCAGCCGGGCTTCGAAGGTTTCGCGCGCGTCCAGCGGTTCGGACTGGCTGGAGGCCCATGCGGAGAGCTGGCTTTCGCGCGGGCGGGTGGCGAAATAGGCGTCGCTTTCCGCCAGCGTGGCGCGGCCGATGCTGCCACGCACGCGCACTTGCTTGCGCAGGCTTTTCCAGTGGAAATCCAGCGCCGCCATCGGGCATTGCCGGATCTGCCGACCCTTGGCGCTGTCATAGTTGGTGAACAGCAGGAAGCCGCCCGCGTCATAGCTTTTCATCAGCACGATGCGCACGTCAGGCAGGGGCAGTTCGTCGCCGCGCAATTCCACCGTGGCCAGCGCGCAGGCGTTGGCGTCATTCACTTCGGCGGCTTGCGCCTCGGCAAACCAGTCTCCAAAAAGCGCATATGGATCTGTCATGCCTGTTCGCTAGGCGCGTGGAGGCCCAGCCGCAAGGCCGGGGCCGCCGCAATGGCATCTTGCCGCAGCCATGCGGGTCGCCTATATCGAGTGTGGCTTTTATGCAACAGTTTGCGCACAGGATTTCGAACCGCTGATGGCTGATCTTTATTCCGAACTTGGGGTGCCCCGCACGGCCGATGCCGCCGCGATCAAGCGCGCCTATCGCAAGCTCGCGAAGGAACTCCACCCGGATAAGAACAAGGACAATCCCAAGGCCGCCGACCGCTTCAAGACGGTGACCGCCGCTTACGACATCCTGTCCGACGCGGAGAAAAAGGGGAAATATGACCGGGGCGAGATCGACGAACAGGGCAATCCCAAGTTCGCCGGTTTCGGCGGCGCGGGGGCGGGCGGCGGCTACCGCCCCGGGCCGCGTCCCGGTGCTGGCGGGCGCAGCGCCCCGGATTTCGATTTCGACCTTGGCGGAGACCCCTCCGATCTGTTCTCCGAACTGTTCGGCCGCGCCTCGGGCGGGCGGGGCGGCTTTTCCGGCGGCGGCTTCCGCAGCGCGCCGCAAAAGGGCGCGGACCTGAACTACCGGCTGGCGGTGCCCTTCATCGACGCGGCGCTGGCCCGCACGGTGCGGCTGGCGCTGCGCAACGGCAAGACGATCGAACTGGCGATCCCGAAGGGCGTGGAGGATGGCCAGCAGCTGCGGCTGAACGGGCAGGGCGAGCAAGGCCCCGCCGGGCCGGGTGACGCCATCGTCACGCTGGCGATCCAGCCGGACCCGCGCTTCACCCGTGATGGCTTCGATCTGCGCGCGGAAACGCCGGTGCCGCTGGAAACCGCCGTGCTGGGCGGCAAGGCGCGCGTTGCCACACCGGAAGGCGAGGTGATGGCGACGATTGCGCCCGCCACCTCATCCGGCAAGCAATTGCGCCTGAAGGGCAAGGGTTTCACCCGCAAGGATGGCAGCCGCGGCGACCTGATCGCCCGCGTGCTGGTGGAGGTGCCGGATGATCCCGAACTCGCCGATTTCCTGAAGGCGCGGGCGCAGACGGCGTGACCATCCCGGGCCTGGCCGAGCTGGAGGGGTGGTTCGCTCGCCTCGCCGCGAAGCGCCCCCGAACCATCGGCATCGCCCGCCGGGTGATCGGCCGCACCCTGCGTGACGGCTATATCCATGCGGGCAACATCGCCTATCTCTCGCTCGTCACCCTGCTGCCGCTGATCATCCTGATCACCGCCGTCACCGTCGCCTTCGGGGAGACCGACGCGGGCCGCTACGCCATCGAAGGGCTGTTGCGCGCGCTGCCTTACGACATCGCCCGCCTGTTCGAGCCGGTGATCGAGGAAGTGCTGCAGGCCCGCACCGGCAATCTGCTGTGGATCGGCGGCCTCGTCGCGTTGTGGACGGTGACCACCTTCATCGAAACCCTGCGCGATATCAGCCTGCGCGCCTTCGATCTCCCGCCCGATGGCGGCTTCCTGCATTACCGGCTGCAATCGCTGGCGGGGACGCTGGTGGCGGTGCTGCTGGTGGTGGTGATCTTCCTGCTGCAGGTCTCCCTCGTGGTGGCGATCCGCGCGGTGGAAAGCCTTGTGCCGCGCGGGATCGATTTGCCGGGCTGGATCGACTGGTCCCGCGTCGTCACCCCCATCGTGCTGTTTCTGGTGCTGTGGGCGCTGCTGAAGCTGCTGACGCCGCCATCGATGCGCTACAGCCCCACATGGCCCGGCGCGCTGATCACCACCATCGCATGGTCCATCGGATCCTTGCTGCTGGGGCCGACCTTTTCCAGCTTCAGCCACATGGGCCTCACCTATGGCGCGCTGTCCGGCGTGATGCTGGCGCTCTTGTTCTTCTATGGCGTGGGCTTCGCGCTGGTGGCCGGGGTGGAGGTGAACGCCGCGCTGGCCGACAGCTATGATTGAACCGGCCGAATCCGGCGGCTAATGGATCGCTTCGAACGGCGGAGAGCGACATGAGTTTGATGGCGGGCAAGCGCGGGCTGATCATGGGCGTGGCGAACGACAGGTCGCTGGCGTGGGGCATCGCGCAGGCGCTCAGCGCGCAGGGCGCGGAACTGGCCTTCAGCTATCAGGGCGAGGCGCTGGAAAGGCGCGTGCGGCCGCTGGCAGAGTCGCTGGGCGCGGCGAAGCTGTTCGATTGCGACGTATCTTCCGACGAATCGATGGACGCGCTGTTCACGGATTTGGCCAAGGATTGGCCGACGATCGACTTCCTCGTCCACGCCATCGGCTTTTCCGACAAGAACGAGCTGCGCGGGAAATATGCCGAAACCAGCCGCGCCAATTTCCTGATGTCGATGGATATCAGCGTTTACAGCTTCACCGCCGTGGCGCGCCGGGCGGCGGCGATGATGCCGGACGGCGGCAGCATCCTCACGCTAAGTTACTATGGTGCGGAAAAGGTGGTGCCGCATTACAATGTGATGGGCGTGGCCAAGGCCGCGCTGGAGGCGAGCGTGCGCTATCTGTCGGTGGATTATGGCCGCGACAATATCCGCGTGAACGCCATTTCCGCAGGCCCGGTGAAAACACTGGCGGCCAGCGGCATCGGCGATTTCCGCTACATCCTGAAGTGGAACGAACTGAACGCGCCGCTGAAGCGCAACACCACGCTGGACGATGTGGGCGGCGCGGGCGTCTACCTGCTGAGCGATCTGGCCTCAGGCACCACCGGCGAAGTGCTGTATGTGGACAGCGGTTACCATGTGGTGGGCATGAAGGCGGAGGACGCGCCGGATATTGCTTTGGCGTAGCCGGCCGCGATTAGCGCGAAGCGCTAACTCGCAGACTCGGCGCAGCCACGGACGGCGGGGCGGAGGCCTTCAAGCCGACGAACCCGTCCGACGAGTCCGGCTTTGCCGGATTTTTTCTTTCTGTTCTTTTAACTCGCCAAAGCGGACTCGGCGGCTTTGCCGCCGGCCGCCACTCTGCAAGAACGGTCGGCCCACCCACCTCTCGGGTGGACGACGGGCCGACACGCGCTACTTGTTCCTGAACTCTCAGTTGGTCGGCTTGGCGGCTGCAGGCTGAACCGTCAGCATCGTCGCTTTGGGCGCTGTCGCCGGATCATAAGCAATCGGCACATCCGTCTGTGCCATCAGTTCTCGCCCCTGCGGGATCAGGGCACTCTTGCCCGTCACAAAGGCGCTGAACACACCAACCAGAACCACCGCTGCAACGGTCGCCGTGGTGTTGCCTTCGCCTTCCTGCCGATATTTGCCGGTGATCGGCACATGCTTGTCTCCTAACTCCAGATACTTCAGCTCGATTTCCATCTTACCGGATTTGCCGAATGCCCCCTTGTTGGTGTGATAGGTCACTTCACCGACGCCGCGCGTCCCTGCCGGGATCACCACGACGCCGCTGGAAACGACATCATTCACCACCGTCATGTTGAAGCGGTCGCCCATTTTGACCGATTTGCTGTTCAAATCCTGATCCATGCGCAGCAGCACATCAGTATTCGCCGGCAGCACCCCCGTCGGTGCGGCAACAGCGGGTGCGGCGGTCGGTGCAACCGCAGCGGGGGGCGCAGCGACAGGCGCTGGTGCGATCTCGGCAGGGGGTGATTTCGGCGGATCGATAGCGAACGCAGGTGCTGAAACAAGGGCGATCGATGTCACCCAGACCAATTTGCTACGCATGAACTCTCCCTGAACAAAGGTGGGGGCAATCTGCGGGTGCAATCGACAAAGTCAAGTGACATCGTGGTTGCCGAAAACTGGCGTTCCAGAATTTGCCAAACTGCGACCATTCCGCCATCACCCCCCCCATGTCGCACAACAGCTTCGGCCATCTGTTTCGTTTCACCACATGGGGGGAATCCCATGGCCCCGCGCTGGGTGCGGTGGTGGATGGGTGCCCGCCGGGGCTGGCGCTGTCCGAAGCGGATATTCAGCCCTTCCTTGATAAGCGCCGCCCCGGCCAGTCGCGCTTCACCACGCAGCGGCAGGAGCCGGATGCCGTCGAAATTCTCTCGGGCCTGTTCGAGGGCCGCACCACCGGCACCCCCATCAGCCTGCTGATCCGCAACGTCGATCAACGCTCCAAGGATTACTCCGAGGTCGCGGTGAAATACCGCCCCGGCCATGCCGATTACGCCTACGACGCCAAATATGGCTTGCGCGATCCGCGCGGCGGCGGGCGCTCCTCCGCGCGGGAAACCGCCGCCCGCGTCGCCGCCGGGGCTGTCGCGCGGCTGGTGCTGGGGCCGGATGTGCGGATCAGCGGCTACCTCGTCGAAATCGGTGGAGATGCCATCGATCGCGGCAACTTCCACGCCGCCGAAATCGACAACAACCCCTTCTTCTGCCCCGACGCCAAAGCCGCCGCGCGCTGGGAAGTCGCGCTGGACGCCGCGCGCAAATCCGGCTCCTCCCTTGGCGCCGTGGTGGAAGTGGTGGCCGAAGGCGTGCCGCCGGGCTGGGGCGCGCCGCTCTACCACAAGCTGGACAGCCAGCTCGCCGCCGCGATGATGTCCATCAACGCGGTCAAAGGCGTGGAAATCGGCGACGGCTTCCATGCCGCCCGCCTGCGGGGCGAGGACAACGCCGACGCCATGCGCCCCGGGCCAGACGGCAAGCCGCTGTTCCTCGCCAACCACGCCGGAGGTGTGGCAGGCGGCATCTCCACCGGCCAGCCCGTGGTGGTGCGCCTCGCGTTGAAACCCACCAGTTCCATCCTGACGCCAGTGGAAACCATTACCCGCGCCGGCGAGGCCACCGAGATCACCACCAAAGGCCGCCACGACCCCTGCGTCGGCATCCGCGCCGCACCCGTCGCCGAAGCCATGATGGCGCTGGTGCTGGCCGATATGAAGCTGCAACAACGCGCGCAGACGGGGCGGTAAGCGGGGCGGGTTTGGCGCGAGGGCTGGGGGTTTGCCTCTGGCGGGCAGGGCTCTGCCCTGCACCCGGCAGGGAAATGATTTCCCTGCACCCTCGACATTGGCGGAGCGGCCCAATTCCAACGCCGTGCGTGTGATCAGATTCGCTTGCCTGCGGCGCTACGAAGCACTCTCCCCCTGCAAGGGGGAGAGTTGGAGAGGGGGTGTCACCGCCCGGCCTGATCCACTGACATCACAACAAGCGCGACCAAGACTCTCTCTCCCCGCTGGGGAGAGAGGGGAGCAACGCCGGGCCAAACCCGCCAACCTCCCCACACCCACAACCGTCACCCCGGACTTGATCCGGGGTCCAGCTTTCCACCCGCAACGTCGCCGAAGAACAGCTGGACCCCGGATCAAGTCCGGGGTGACGAATGGTGAGGGCAGCGGCCCAACATCGAGCGAGTGCGCGAAACCAGGCGATTGAAAGCGAAGGGTCCCAACCTCCCCCTACTCGTCCGCGCTCAGATCATCCTCGCCCCAGTCGCTGTCCAGATCGGACATCGCGCTGTCCATATCCTCGATATTGTCCAGTTCATCGTCGCCGGGGTCGGTGTCGCCCAGAATCTCCTCTTCGTCGTCGTGCATCGGCTCGCCTTCGAAGGCACCGGTGTCGATTTCGCCGGTCTCCACCATCTCGCGCATCACGTCCACAAGGTCGGCGGGCTCGTCGTCATACAGGCTGGCGGGGTCTGACGGGCCGTGGCGGCTGTCCTGCAATTCCGGGCCGGGGTTCAGCGCATCTTCGGCGACATCCTGCGCCTGCGGGCCATCGTCCTGCTCGTTGTTGTGGCTTTCGGGGGCTGCGTCGTCCAGCCGGGGTCCATTCGCCATGGTGGTGTCTCCCTCAGACGATCCAGGTTTCCACGTTCGTCAGCGGCTGCTGCTTCTGCGCGGCCATCAGGCTTTTGATGGCGCGGGCGATGAACCACACGGAAACCAGCGGGAACAGCACCCACGCCAGCATGAACAGCGTTATGATGGAGCCGATAATGGCGACGATCGTCCAGACGATGCCGATCCAGAAGGTGCGGATGTGATAGCGGAAGTGGCTGTCCTGCCAGCTGTCGTGCGGTTCCCCGTTCCACATATAGGCGAGGATCACGCCGATAATGGAGGTGATGCCTGCCAGAAAGCTGCCCACATAGAGCAGGCTGATGATCGTGGGACGGTTCATGTCGAAATCGTTCGTGGTTGCCGGTTCGTTCGCCAAATCATCCTCCTGTCAACAGGCCCGCAACTTGACCTTTTCGGCCGCCCGGCACAAGTGAAAGCGGTGCCAGAAGTCTAGGCGGCCGCGTCCCTGTGAAGGGTCGAGGAAAGTCCGGGCTCCAAGGATTGACGGTGGCGGGTAACGCCCGCCGGGGGCGACCCCAGGGACAGTGCCACAGAAAGCAGACCGCCTTCCGGCCTTTCGGGGTGAGGGCAAGGTCGAAAGGGTGCGGCAAGAGCGCACCGCGCGGCTGGCAACAGGCGCGGCACGGCAAACCCCACCGGGAGCAAGACCGAATAGGCGCGCGGTGCTTCGCTTCGGCGGGCAGGCCTGATCCGGCTGACGCGTGCGGGTTGGTTGCTGGAGGTGCGTGGCGACGCGCATCCGAGATGAATGGTCGCCGCCCGAGAGGGAACAGAACCCGGCTTACGGGCTTCTGGCACAGCCGCAGGCGGCTGTGATTAAGGCAAAGCCTTAACTCACAGACTCGCCGAAGGCCCGGCCGGCTGAGGCGGCGATCTCTATCGCCGACCAGTCCGACGACTCGCGGCTTCGCCGCGATCTTTCTTCCTTCCTTCTCCCTTCCAGGCGGACTCGCAGGCTTTGCCTGCGGCCGCCCCCCCCTCCAACACTTCGTGGTCCCCCTCCCCCGCTTTGCGGGGGAGGAACAGCCCCACCCTTGTGCGCCGCACCATGCTCCGCTAAAGGCCGCCGCCAAATTTCCCCGTAAAAGCACAGGAATTTCCCAATGGCCGTGACCCGGACCTTTTCGATCATCAAGCCCGACGCCACGCGTCGCAACATCACCGGCAAGGTGACGACCATGCTGGAAGACGCCGGCCTGCGCGTGGTGGCCTGCAAGCGGCTGCACCTGACGAAGGCGCAGGCTGAAGGCTTTTACGCCGTGCATGCCGAGCGCCCCTTCTTCGCCGATCTGGTGGCCTTCATGACCTCCGGCCCGGTGGTGGTGCAGGTGCTGGAAGGCGAAGACGCCGTGGCGCTGAACCGCAAGGTGATGGGCGCAACGAACCCCGATAATGCGGACGCTGGCACGATCCGTAAGGAACTGGCGGAGAGCATCGAGGCGAACACGGTGCATGGATCTGACAGCGAGGAGAATGCGGCGATTGAGATTGCTTATTTCTTTAAGCCTGAGGAAGTGGTTGGCTAAAGTCGGCTGCGATTAAGGCAAAGCCTTAACTCGCAGACTCGGCGAAAGCCCGGCCGGCGGAATCGGCGATCTCTATCGCCGATATCCGGCCGACGAGTCCCGGCTTTGCCGGGACTTTTTCTTTCTATTTCCTTGAATCCCCAAAGCGGACTCGGCGGCTTCGCCGCCGGCCGCGCCCCCCGCACAAATCACTCAGGCGCAGGCCCCAACTGCTCCCACAGTTCCACCTTCACGCCATCACAATCCAATATCCACGCAAACCGGCCATAATCCTCGTCCTGCCGCCCCAGAATCTCGATCCCCCTCGCCTCCAGCTCCTCGACGAAGCCGTCGATGTCATCCACGCGCAGGTTGATCATGAAGGGCGCGTCAGACGGTGCGAAATAATCCGTTTCCGCCTTGAACGGGGAGAGCAGGCTGAACGCCTCGGCGCTGTCTTTGCTGTAGGGGAACATCGCGCCCCATTCGCCGCCGATCCCCAGATTTTCCTGATACCAGGCGCGGGTGCGATCAACGTCTAAGACCTTGTAGAAAATGCCGCCAAGGCTGGTGATGCGTGGCATAGGTGCGCTCCTCCCGCTGTGGGTGGAGGGTAGCATGGGCGCGGCCGGCGGCGAAGCCGCCGAGTCCGCTTTTGGTGGGGTAAGAGAAGGAAGGAAGATCGCGGCAAAGCCGCGAGTCGTCGGACGGGTTCGTCGGGCTGAAGCCCTCCGCCCCGCCGGCCGAGCCTTCGGCGAGTCTGTGAGTTAAGGCTGCGCCTTAATCATAGCCGCCTACGCCTCAAGCTCCACATCCCAATACAAATAATCCCGCCACGTCTCATGACAATAATGCGGCGGAAACGCCCGCCCATGCTCCTGCAACTGGTGGCTCGTCGGCTGCGTCGGACGGGTGCGCGGCAGCATATGCGCCTCAGCCGGAGTCCGCCCGCCCTTGCGCAGGTTGCACGGCGCGCAGGCCGTGGTGACATTCTGCCATGTGGTGCGACCGCCATAGGCGCGCGGCACGACATGATCGAACGTCAGCTCATGGTGCGATCCGCAATATTGGCACTGGAAGCGGTCGCGCAGGAACAGGTTGAAGCGGGTGAAGGCCGGGTTCTGGCTGGGCTTCACATATTGGCGCAGCGCGACCACGCTGGGCAGCCGCATGGTGAAGCTGGGGCTGCGGATTTCGCGCTCATACTGGGCGATCACGTCCACCCGCTCAAGAAAGGCGGCCTTGATCGCGTCCTGCCAGCTCCACAGGCTGAGCGGGTAATAGCTTAAGGGGGTGTAGTCGGCGTTCAGCACCAACGCCGGGCAGGCCTGCGGGCTTTGCCAGCGGCCGCCGTCATGCTCGGGCCGCCATCGTTCCTGGAAAAGATCGGGATGATACATGGCCGCCGCTCCTCAATCTCCGGAGCAGGCCTGAAAGCCACTATCCCTATCGCACGTCGGGCAGCCGCTTTCACGCCTGCGCTTTGTCGAGCGCCCCTATACCAGAGGCTGTATGTCGCGTGTATGACAGCACCAGATATTGTTGAGGTCAAGCGCCAGATGCAGCCCGCCGAAGTTGTTTCCCGTTTTGCCCCATCGCCCAGCGGCTTGTTGCACCTCGGCCACGGCTTGTCCGCCGTTCTGGGCGAGCGGCTGGCGCGCGAAACGGGCGGGCGCTGGCTGCTGCGGATCGAGGATATCGACAGCAGCCGCTGCCGGCCGGACTTCGTGCAGGCGATCCACGACGATCTCGCATGGCTGGGGCTGAAGCCCGATGCGGTGTCGGTGCAGAGCGCGCGCCGCGCCGCGCATCAGGCCGCGCTGGACCTACTCACGGCGATGGGGCTGACCTATCCCTGCTTCTGCACCCGCGCGGATATCGCGGCGGCCGTCGCCGCGCCGCATGGAAGCCAGCCGCTCTATCCCGGCACCTGCCGGGGGCTTTCGGCGGCGGAGGCCGCGCGCCGGGCGGCAACGCGCGATCCGGCGATCCGGCTGGATGTGGCAAAGGCGGCCGCCCGTGCCGGGCCGCTCACATGGGCGGAAGCCGGGCTGGGCGAACAGCCCGCGGACCCGCTGGCGGGCGGCGATATCGTGTTGGCGCGCAAGGATATCGGCGTGGGCTATATGCTCGCCTGCGTGGTGGACGATGCGGAGGATGGCGTCACCGATATCGTGCGCGGGCGCGACCTGATCGAGTCGACGCCGGTGCAGCGGCTGTTGCAGGCGCTGCTGGGCCATCCCGCGCCGCGCTATCACCACCACCGGCTGCTGCTCGCACCGGACGGGCGGCGGCTGGCGAAGCGCGACAAGGCGGACACGCTGGCCAGCCTTCGCGAAACCGGCGTAGACGGCCCGGCGCTGGCGGCAAGGCTGGCCGCGCTGGACCCGCATGGGCCGGATATCGCGATCCTGTTCCATGAAGTGGACTGAAATGATGGGGTGCATGGCCGCCGCCACGCTGGTAGAGGGCAGCGCATGAACGGCTTCATCATCGCGCTGATCATATTGGCGGCGCTTGCCACCGCCTATGTGCTGGTGCGCGGCATCATCACCATGGCGCAGGGCAAGGATCTCTCGGGCGAGCAGTCCAACAAATATATGTCGATGCGGGTCGGCTTTCAGGCGTTGACGATCCTGCTGGTGATCCTGCTGCTGGCGATCGGCGGGCGCGGCCTTTCGGGCAGTTAAGCCCGTGGTGAAGCTGAACAAGATCTATACCCGAACGGGCGACGACGGCTCCACCGGGCTTGCCGATGGCAGCCGGGTGTCCAAGCACAGCGCCCGCGTCGCCGCTTATGGCAGCGTGGACGAAGCCAACAGCGCGCTGGGCCTCGCCCGGCTGCACGCGGGCGGCGACTCGCTGGCGATGATCGACCGCATCCAGAACGACCTGTTCGATGTCGGCGCGGACCTCGCCACCCCCGGCGCGGAATGGCTGCCCGGCGCGGCGCAACCGGAATGGCCGCCGCTGCGCACGGTGCCGTCTCAAGTGGCGCGGCTGGAGGCGGAGATCGACGCGATGAACGCCGAACTGTCCGCGTTGAACAGCTTCATCCTGCCCGGCGGCACGGCGCTGTCCGCGCATCTGCATCTGGCCCGCGCCATCACCCGCCGCGCCGAGCGCGATGCCGTCGCGGCCAGCGAAGATGCACCGCTGAACCCACACGCTATCCATTATCTGAACCGCCTGTCAGACCATCTGTTCGTGATGGCCCGCCACGCCAATCGACCGGAGTCCGGCGGCGAGGGCGATATCCTCTGGGTGCCTGCGAAGAACCGCTAAGCTTCAAACGCGTCCATGAAATGGCGGCGGCACACCGCCACATAGCGGTCATTGCCGCCGATCTCCGTCTGCGCGCCTGCGGTCAGCGCCCGCCCCGCCTCATCCACCCGCAGGTTCATCGTCGCCTTGCGGCCGCAGTGGCACACCGCCTTCAGCTCCACGAACTTGTCGGCGATGGCCAGCAGCCGCTCCGATCCGGGAAACAGCCGCCCCTGAAAATCGGTGCGCAGGCCATAGGCCAGCACCGGCACGTTCAGCCGGTCCACCGCACGCGCCAGCTGATCCACCTGCGCGGGCGAAAGGAACTGCGCCTCATCCACCAGCACGCAATCCGGCGGCCCTTCGCTGATGGCCGCGAACAGGTCCGTTTCGGCCCCGAACATGCGCGCCTCCGCCTCCAGCCCGATGCGAGAGCCGATGCGCCCGGCCCCGGCGCGGTCGTCCACGGCGGCTGTCCACAGCATCGTCGTCATGCCGCGTTCGCGGTAATTGAAGCTCGCCTGCAGCAGGGTGGTGGATTTCCCCGCGTTCATCGCGCCATAATAGAAATAGAGTTGCGCCATTGCCGTCTCTTGCAGTGCGGGGCCGGTCAGTGCAACAGCCCCGACATTCCCGAGACAAGGAGACGCCCATGTTGCTGCGTGCCGCCCTCATTTCCTCCGCCCTCGCCCTTGCCGTTGCAGGCCCGGCGGTCACCGCCGCCCCGGCCGTTGCCGTGAACGGGGAACAGAATGCCGCGCTGGCGGCCTTCTTCGAGGCCTATGACCAGAAGCAGCTGGCCCTAAGCCCGGAAATGAAAACATTCCGCAGCATCCGCGACGCCGACTTTGGCAAATGGACGGATGACAGCGATGCCGCCAATCTGGTGCGCTACAAGCTGGGGCAGGATTCACTGGCCGAAATGAAGCGCCGCTTCGATCCGGCGAAATTGTCGGGCCAGTCGAAGCTGAGCTACCGGCTGTTCGAATATCAGATGGCGCGTCAGGCGGCGGCATGGCCGCTGCGCCATTACCGCTACGCCTTCGATCAGATGAACGGGGTGCAAAGCGGCATTCCCGCCTTCCTGATCAACATCCACCAGATCGGCAGCAAGGCCGATGCAGAGGCCTATATCAGCCGCCTGAACGGCATCGGCGCCGTGCTGGATCAGGCCATCGCCAACGCGACCGATAGCGAGAAGATCGGCGTTATCCCCCCGCGCTGGACCTTCCCCTATGTGCTGGCCGACATCGGCAACATCACCAAGGGCGCACCCTTCGATGGCGGCGCGGATTCCGCGCTGTTCGCCGATTTCAAGGGCAAGGTGGCGAAGCTGGACCTGCCGCAGGCCGAGAAGGACGCGCTGATCGCGCAGGCCGCCACGGCGCTGACGCAGGTGGTGAAGCCCGCCTATGCCCGCACCGCCGCCTTCATCACCGCGCAACAGGCGCGCGCGCCAGAGGGAGACGGCGTGTGGCGCTTCCCCGGCGGAGACAAATATTACGCCGAACGCCTCGCCTTCTACACCACCAGCAGCATGACACCCGCGCAGGTGCATGATCTGGGGCTGCAACAGGTGGCCCGCATCCATGGCGAGATGGACAAAATCCGCCAGCAAGTCGGCTTCAAAGGCGATCTGAAGGCCTTCTTCGAATATATGCGCACCCGGCCGGAGAATTATTTCCCCAACACCGCCGAGGGCCGGGCGCAATATCTGGCCGAGACGGACAAGGCCATCAAGGCGATGACGGCGAAGCTGCCAGCGTATTTCAGCCCCGCCGCCACGCCCAAAGCGCCGCTGACGGTGAAGGCGGTGGAACCCTTCCGCGAGAAATCGGCGGGCAAGGCCTTTTACAACCGCCCGGCCCCCGATGGCTCGCGCCCCGGCATCTATTATGTGAACCTGTATGACATGGCCGACATGCCCAACACCGAGGTGGAGGCGCTGGCCTATCATGAAGGCGTGCCTGGCCACCATCTGGACGGCTCCGTCACCAGCCAGCTGAAGGATCTGCCCGCCTTCCGCCGCTTCGGCGGCTTCACGGCATGGTCCGAAGGCTGGGGCCTCTATGCCGAAAAGCTGGGCAAGGACATGGGCTTCTACACCGACCCCTACCGCGATTTCGGTCGCCTGCAGCTGGAACTGCACCGCGCCATCCGGCTGGTGGTGGATACCGGCCTGCACGACAAGAAGTGGAGCCGCGAACAGGCGATCCAATATGTGCTGGACAACAGCGCAGACGCGCCCGGCGGCGTGGTGAAGGCCATCGAGCGCTACGCCGTCTTGCCCGGTCAGGCGACCGCCTACATGGTGGGCCGCCTGAAGATCAGCGAATTGCGCGACAAGGCGCAGAAGGAACTGGGCGCGAAGTTCAACATGGCCGATTTCCACGATGCCGTGCTGCTCTCAGGCGCGGTGCCGATGGACGTGCTGGAAGAAAATGTGAACGCTTATATCGCTGCGAAAAAGGCGAAATGAGGGACGGAGCCGCGCCATCTTGATTGCGCAGTCCCTGATTGCGCAATCTTGATTGCGTGGGGCCCCCGACCCATTTAAATCGGACAAATCCGGTCTTAAATCGAATCGAGCTGATGCTGCGCCTGTCCAACCTTGCTGATTATGGAGTCGTCGTGATGACGGCGGCCGCACGCGCGGCTGCGGAGGGTCGGCTGTCGTCTGCCGCGCAGGTGGCGCAGCTGACGGGTATTCCCGCCCCCACCGTCGCCAAGCTGATGGGCCAGCTGGGCCGGGCCGGGCTGCTCACCTCGCAACGCGGGGTGGCGGGCGGGTTCGCGCTGGCGCGCGAAGCTTCGGCGATCAGCCTTGCCGATATCGTGGAGGCAATCGACGGCCCCATCGCGCTGACGCATTGCGGCCAGCCGGGCGCGGATTGCTGCAACCTCTCCACCTCGTGCCAGGTGAAGCCGCACTGGGCGCCGGTGAACCGCGCCGTGCATGCAGCGCTGGCGGGCGTCAGCCTTGCTGAACTGGCCCCCGAACGTATGCAGGTGCCGGCATGACCGCGACCATCCCCGACGTCAGAAACGCAGAAGCCGCAGCCGCGGTCGACGAACTCTCCACCTACAAATGGGGGTTCGCGACCGAGATCGAGCAGGATTTCGCGCCCAAGGGCCTGTCTGAAGACACCGTCCGCTTTATTTCGGCCAAGAAGAATGAGCCGGAATGGATGCTGGAGTGGCGGCTGAAGGCCTATCGGTTGTGGCTGACGATGGAGCAGCCGGACTGGGCGAAGCTGAAGATCCCGCCGATCGACTATCAGGACGCTTATTACTACGCCGCGCCGAAGGCGAAGCCGACTCTGGCGTCGCTCGATGAACTCGATCCGGAAATCCGCCGCACCTACGAAAAGCTGGGCATCCCCATCGAGGAGCAGAAGGTGCTCGCCGGGGTGGAGGGCGCGCGCAAGGTCGCGGTGGACGCCGTGTTCGACAGCGTGAGCGTCGCCACCACCTTCCGCGACGAGCTGAAGAAGGCAGGCGTGATCTTCCTCTCCATTTCCGAGGCGATCCGCGAATATCCTGATCTCATCCGCAAGCACCTCGGCTCCGTGGTGCCCGTGCGCGACAATTACTTCGCCTGCCTGAACGCGGCGGTGTTTTCCGATGGCACGTTCGTGCTGGTGCCCAAGGGCGTGCGCTGCCCGATGGAACTGAGCACCTATTTCCGCATCAACGCGGAAAACACGGGCCAGTTCGAACGCACCCTGATTATCGCCGAAGAAGGGGCCTATGTCTCCTATCTGGAAGGCTGTACCGCCCCGCAGCGCGATGAAAACCAGTTGCACGCCGCAGTCGTGGAACTGGTCGCAGAGGCCGACGCCGAGATCAAATATTCCACCGTGCAGAACTGGTATCCCGGCGACGCGAACGGCAAGGGCGGCATCTATAATTTCGTGACGAAGCGCGCGCTGTGCCGGGGCGCGAGAGCCAAGGTCAGCTGGACGCAGGTGGAAACCGGCTCCGCGATCACATGGAAATACCCCAGCTGCGTGCTGGCGGGCGAGGATTCGGTCGGCGAATTCTATTCGGTGGCCGTCACCAACAATTTCCAGCAGGCCGACACCGGCACCAAGATGATCCATCTGGGGAAGGGCAGCCGCTCCACCATCGTGGCCAAGGGCATTTCGGCGGGCCGCTCTGACAGCACCTATCGCGGGCTGGTGAAGGTGGCCGCAACGGCGGAAAACGCCCGCAATTTCACCCAGTGCGACAGCCTGCTGATCGGCAGCCGCTGCGGCGCGCACACCGTTCCTTACATCGAGGTGAAGAACCCCAGCGCCCAGATCGAGCATGAGGCCACCACCAGCAAGATCAGCGAAGACCAGAAATTCTACGCGCAAAGCCGGGGGCTGAGCAGCGAGGAAGCGGTCGCCCTGATCGTGAACGGATTCTGCCGCGAAGTGCTGCAGCAACTGCCGATGGAATTCGCGGTGGAAGCGCAGAAACTGCTGGGCATTTCACTGGAAGGTTCGGTGGGATGAGCCTGACCCCAACAGACACCGCAAAACGAACGCAAACCCCTCCCCTTCAGGGGAGGGGCAAGGGGTGGGGGCTATCCGCAGACACAAGCTCGGTTCTGCAATCCCGGGCGCGCGACATGCGCAACAATCCGACCGAACCGGAAAAGCGCTTGTGGCGGAACCTCTCGAACGGCCAGCTTGCGGGTCACAAATTCCGTCGGCAGGCGGTGATCGGCCCCTACATCGCGGATTTCGTTTGCCCGTCGAAGCGGTTGATCGTTGAAGTCGATGGCCACACGCACGCTGCGGGGCGGGACGCCGTGCGGGATTCGGCACTTGCGGCACAGGGTTATCGCGTTCTGCGCGTGAACAATGACGATGTGATGCGGAACATGGAGGGGGTTCTGCGGGTGATTTCCGATGCGCTGGATGAGCAGGCGGTTGCGCGTGCGGATGGCCCCCACCCCAACCCCTCCCCTGAAGGGGAGGGGCTTTCTCGTGCGCACCTGGAAGGGAGCGTCGGATGAGCCTGTTCGCCCTGTTCCTGCTCGCGCAGGCCGCCACCACGCCGCCGCCTGAAGCTGCGCCGGATGACGGCGACGAGATCGTCATCCTCGCCCGCAAGCTGAAGCTGGTGCAGGTGCATTTGCTGCGCACCGGCCATGGTCAGCCGGGCATCTGCACCATCCAGAAATCCAGCGGAGACGCAGAGGTGGACAAGCTGACGTGCGAAGCCGCCGTCGCCTGCACGCTGAAGCTGCCGTCCCGCTCCACCCCGCCTGCCGAGATGACCGCCTGCACCCGCGAGGAGCAGGCCCGCCGTGTCGAGGAACTGGCGGACAAGCGCATGCAGGAAGACAAGAACAACTGATGCTGGAAATCACCAATCTTCACGCCAAGGTCGGCGACCGCGAAATCCTGAAGGGCCTCACGCTTTCCGTGAAGGCGGGCGAAGTCGCGGCCATCATGGGGCCGAACGGCGCGGGCAAGTCCACGCTGGCGCATGTGCTGGCGGGCCGCGAGGGCTATGAAGTGACCGCAGGCAGCGCCACCTTCGAGGGGGCAGATCTGCTCGCGCTGGAGCCGAACGCGCGCGCCGCCGCCGGGCTGTTCCTTGGCTTTCAATATCCGGTGGAAATCCCCGGCGTTTCCAATCTGTTGTTCCTGCGCACCGCGCTGAACGCCCAGCGCAAGCTGCGCGGCGAAGCCGAAATCTCCGGCGCGGAATTCCTGAAGCGCGTGCGCGAGGAATCCGCCGTGCTGGGGCTGGATATGGAGATGCTGAAGCGCGGCGTGAACGTCGGCTTTTCCGGCGGCGAGAAGAAGCGCAACGAGGCGTTCCAGCTGGGCATATTGCAGCCGAAATTCGCCCTGCTGGATGAAACCGATTCCGGGCTGGATATCGACGCACTGCGCATCGTTTCCGAAGGCATCAACCGCTTCCGTTCGCCCGAACGCGCCGTGCTGCTGATCACCCATTATCAGCGGCTGCTCGATCATGTGAAACCCGATGTGGTGCATGTGCTGGCGGGCGGCCGCATCGTCGAAACCGGCGGGCCTGATCTCGCGCTCCGGCTGGAAGCGCAGGGCTATGAAGGCATCGCTGCATGACAGCCCTTCCCACCCGGAAGAGCGAGGAATGGCGCTATGCCGACCTGAAGGCGGTGGAGGCGCTGTGGCCACCACCACCCGCCCGCCTGATCAGCATTCCAGCCGGGCAGGTGCGCGAGGAAGTCGTGCGCGTAACAGATGGCGGCATCCATGATCTGCGCGTCGAACTGGCGCCCGGCGCGCGGCTGGCGCTGGTGATCCTCGTGCAATCCGGCAGCTACGCCCGCGTGGCCGTGCAGGCGCGTCTGAAGGCGGGCGCGCATCTGGATCTCGGCGGCATCCTGCTGGGCGCTGGCGATGCGACGCAGGAAATCGTCACCGATGTCCGCCATGACGAGCCCGGCGCGGACAGCCGCCAGCGCATCCGGCTGGTGCTGGATGAGCGCGCGACCGGCAATTATCTCGGCCGCATCGCCGTCGCCCGCGATGCGCAGCAGACGGACGCCGAACAATCTGCCCGCGCGCTGGTGCTGAAGCGCACCGCGACTGCCAATTTGCGGCCGGAACTGGAGATTTTCGCCGACGATGTGAAATGCGCCCATGGTTGCACCGTGGGCGAGCTGGACAAGGCGGCGCTGTTCTACCTCGAATCGCGCGGTATCCCGCGCGCCGAAGCACAGGCGCTGCTGACCCGCGCCTTCGTCGCCGATGCGCTCTCCGGCCTTGCGAACAGCGAGGCGCTGGAAGTCGAAACCGGCGCATGGCTGGGTGCGCGCGCATGATGCCGCTCGCCGCCCATTTCGCTATCGCCCCCGCCCTGCTGGACCTGCGCGGCGAATTCCCCGCTTTGCCCGAGGGCTGGGCCTATCTGGACGCCGCCGCCACCGCGCAGAAACCCCGCGCCGTGATCGAGGCCATCGAACAGGCCTATGCCCGCGATTATGCCACCGTGCATCGCGGCGTCTACGCCCGCTCCGCCCATATGACAGAGGCCTATGAAGCCGCGCGCGAAGCCGCCGCCCGCTTCATCAATGGCCGGGCGGATGAAACTATCTTCGTGCGCGGCGCGACGGAGGCGATCAACCTCGTCGCCAACAGCTGGGGCGATGCCAACATCGGCCCCGGCGACCGCATCCTGCTGACGCAACTGGAGCATCACGCCAATATCGTCCCCTGGCGGATGCTGGCGGACCGCACCGGCGCGGAAATCGACGTCGCCCCGCTGACGGAGGATGGCCGCATCGACGAAGCGGCGCTGATCGCGCTGATCGGCCCGGCGACGAAGCTGGTCGCGGTTGCCCATGTTTCCAACGTGCTGGGTTCCGTGGCGGATATCGCCAAGATCGCCGCGTCCGCCCATGCCATGGGCGCGAAACTGCTGGTGGATGGCTGTCAGGCCGCGCCCCGGCTGGCGGTGGACGTCGTCGCGCTGGGCGCGGATTTCTACGCCTTTTCCGCGCACAAGCTCTATGGCCCCACCGGGATCGGCGTGCTGTGGGTGCGCAAATCCATCCTCGACACCATGCCGCCATGGCAGGGCGGGGGGGCGATGATCGACGAAGTGCGGTTCGAACGCGTCACCTACGCCAGCGCCCCGCAGCGCTTCGAGGCGGGCACGCCGCACATCGCGGGCGCGATTGGCCTGCACGCCGCAATCCGCTGGGTGGAAGGTGTCGGCATCGAGGCCATCGACGCGCACGAACGCGCGCTGCTCGGCATCGCGCGCGCCGAACTCTCCCGCCTGAACAGCGTCCGCCTGTTCGGCCCGGCGGACAGCGCCGGAATCCTCAGCTTCGCCGTGGGCGCTATCCACCCGCATGATGTCGCCACCATATTGGACGAAGGCGCGGTCGCCATCCGCGCCGGGCACCATTGCGCCCAGCCGCTGATGCGCTGGCTGGGCGTGCCCGCCACCGCGCGCGCCAGCTTCTCTGCCCACAGCACAGAGGGCGACGTGGCGAAACTGGTGGCCGGTATTGAACGCACACAAAGGATCTTCGGATGAGCGAAACCCCCGAAATCCGCCGCTTCGAGGTGGAACTGGTGGAGGAGGCCCCAACCGTGCCCAAGGCCCCGCCGCTGGCCGCCGAGCCGCGCCAGCGCGATTATTTAGACGGCTTCCTGAAGGAACGCCCGCCCATGATCGAGGCGCTGGAAGGCGAAACGCTGAAGGATCAGGTGATCACCGCCCTGCGGGACATTTTCGATCCGGAAATCCCGGTGAACATCTATGATCTGGGCCTGATCTATGGCGTGGACGTGGATGAAGGCCATGTCACCATCACCATGACGCTGACGACGCCGCACTGCCCGGTCGCCGAATCCATGCCGGCCGAAGTGGAACTGCGCGTCATGTCCGTCCCCGGCGTCGCCACCGCAGACGTCAACCTTGTGTGGGATCCCCCGTGGAACCCGGCGAACATGTCTGACGAGGCCCGGCTGGAGCTTGGAATGCTATGAGCACAGACACGATCACCCGCCGCCCGCGCCCCGCGCCCATCAGCCTGACGCCCGGCGCGGAACGCCGCATCGCCGATCTGATCGCCAAGGCCCCCGGGCCGGTCGCGGGGGTGCGCCTCTCCACGCCCAAGCGCGGCTGCTCGGGCCTCGCCTATTCCATCGATTATGTGGAAACCGCGAAGCCGGGCGACGAGGCAATCGAAACCCCCTCGGGCACGCTCTATGTCGATGGCGCGTCGCTGCTCTACCTCATCGGTTCGGTGATGGATTGGGTGGAGGATGATTTCACCGCGGGGTTCGTGTTCAACAATCCGAACGCCAAGGGAATGTGCGGCTGCGGAGAATCCTTCACCATATGAAGGTGTTGGCGTGACGGCCCCCTATCGCCTCACCGGCGCGCTCGATGGCAGCCGCCCGATCCTGCTCGCCTCGCCGCACAGCGGCACGCATATGCCCGCCGATTTCCTCGCCGCGACCCGGCTGGATGTCCGCTCGCTCCGCCGCATCGAAGATGCCCATGTCGGCGCGCTGCTTGCGCCTGCCGCCGCCACCGGCCTGCCGCTGCTGGAGGCCGTCCACAGCCGCGCCGTGATCGATCTGAACCGCGCCGAGGACGAGCTGGACCCGTCCATGTTCGTGGGGCAAGTCACCCCCGTCGCCCGCATCACGGATCGGGTGCGGCGCGGCTATGGCCTGTTCCCCCGCGTCGTCGCGCCGAACCAGCCCATCCACCACGCCCGCCTGCCCGCCACCACCGGCACCGAGCGCATCGCCCGCCTGCACCGCCCCTGGCACGCCGCCATAGAGGCCGCGCTGGCCCGCACGCTGGCCCGCCACGGCCATGCCGTACTGCTGGACGTGCACTCCATGCCCAGCCTTGAAACGCCCAACGCGCCCGCGCTGGTGCTGGGCGATCTGCACGGCCGCAGCGCCGCGCCCGCGCTGGTGGACTGGCTGCACAATGCCTTCACCACGCACGGGCTGAAGGTCGCGCGCAACAGCCCCTATGCCGGGGGCTACACCACGGAACGCCATGGCCGCCCGCTGGCAGGCGTGCATTGCGTGCAGCTGGAATTCGATCGCGCGCTCTATATGGACCCGGCGCTGCTGAGGCCCCACGCCGGTTTTGCCCCCCTTGCGGCGCAGATCGCAGCCGTGCTCTCCGATCTGGAATCGGCGCTGCCGCAACTCGGCCTGAACCAGCCGCTGCCGTTCGCCGCCGAATAGCAACGGCCTGCCAGCGGCCATTCCGGCCCCCGCGCCGAACGGCTTGTCTTTGGCACCGGTCGGCGCTGCCCCGCTGGCGCATCATGTTACAAAGGTTAACAGCAACTCATCTGATTTTGGGTTAATCAGGGTCTACCACCTCACTCGGGCAAACCGGGGAGGCCAAGGTCAATAAAACCCGTAATCAGAACAATATGGGGTCGTCGCTATGAACAAACCGATCATCGCAGCACTTGTCGCAGCCGGAGCAGCCGCCCCCGTGCTCGCCGCAACCGGTGTCGCGCCCGATCCGTCCAGCTGGATGATGCTGGCTCTGGGCGCAGTCATGGTCGGTCTGACAGCAAGCGGCAGACACCGCAGAACCAGTCGGGTCGCGGAATAGCAGTTTACTGGCAGCCTTTGGGTCGCACCACAGGGCTCGGGCGGGCCGCTCCTTCGCAGAAGGGGCGGCCCGTTTTACGTTTGGGGCTGGGTTTTTCGCCTCCGGCGGGCAGGGCTCTGCCCTGCACCCGGCAGGGAAATGATTTCCCTGCACCCTCTACATTTGCGTTTCGCTGCAACTCCAACTTCGTGCGCGTGATCAGATTCGATTGCCTGCGGCGCTAGGAAGCCCTCTCCCCCTGCAAGGGGGAGAGATGGAGAGGGGGTGTCACCACCGGGCCTGATCCGCTGACATCCCCACCCGCTCAGCCTGAGCCCTGAGCTTGTCGAAGGGTCGAAGGCCCCACAGAAACCCACCAACCTCCCCACACCCACAACCGTCACCCCGGACTTGATCCGGGGTCCAGCTTTCCATCCGCAACGTTGGAGAAGAAAGCGGGTCCCCGGATCAAGTCCGGGGTGACGTGTGGAGAGGAGAGCGGAACACGCCCCAAAGCGCCGCAGGCAATAAATCCCAACCTCACGCCCGGCGGATGGCCCCCACCCCAACCCCTCCCCTCGAAGCGAAGCTGACGCGAAGCGTCAACGGGAGGGGCTAAAATAATGTCGGGGGTGCAGGGGCGTCACGCCCCTGCCGGGTGGCGGGCAGAGCCCGCCCCGCCGGAGGCAAAAACCCCGCCCACCCCACCCGGTTCACGATCCGTCACACACAAACCCCCACAAACGCGCTAAACACACAGACATCGTCACGACCGCCACCGTGGCCAGCGGTGGTTGGGCAGGAAGGGGCCGCTCGAAAGGGCGGCCCCTTTTCTGTTGCCCTTTTCCCTGCCCCCGCGAAGCCGCTAAGGTCCGGGCCATGCAGTTGCTGGATCGTCCGTCTCAGGCGCTCGCCGCGAGTCTTGCGGCGCTTGCCGGTTTTACCGATGCCATGGGATTCCTCGGCATGGGCGGCTTTTTCGTTTCCTTCATGAGCGGGAACAGCACCCGTGTCGGTGTCGGCCTTGCCAGCGAAGCGGCGGCGGCGGCGGTGGCGGGATCGCTGGTGGCCGCCTTTGTCGCGGGTGTCACCGCCGGCTCGCTGGCGGCGCGCGCGGCCGGGCGGTGGCGCAAGCCGGGGGTGCTGCTGCTCGTCACGCTGGCGCTGGCGCTGGGGGCGTTGCTGCATCAGCCCGGCGCTGCTCCGGGGGCGTTCCTGTTCGTCGCCTTCGCGATGGGGGCGGAAAACATGGTGTTCCAGCGCAACGGCGAAGTCGCCTTCGGCCTCACTTACATGACGGGCACGCTGGTGAAGATCGGCAGCCGGCTGGCGGATGCCCTGACCGGCGGGCCGCGCTGGCAGTGGCTGCCCTGGCTGCTGCTGTGGGCGGGGCTGGTGGCGGGCGGCACGCTGGGGGCCTTTTCCTGGCTGCGCTTTCAGGCAGGCGCACTGTGGCTGGCGGCGGCGTTCGCGGCTGTGCTCACGCTTGCCAGCGTGGCCATCGTCCAGCACAAGTCCCGCCGAACCGCCTGAAGCGAAAGCCTTTCACATGCGCCAGATCATCCTTGCCCTGTTGCTTGCCGCCGCCGTTCCGGCCACGGCGTCTGCGGTGGAAACCCGGCAGCAGGGCAGCGCCCGGCTGGAAAATGTGCCGCCCGTGCCTGCCGAGGTAACGGCGGCGGTGCAACGCTACCAGATGAACCGCGCCGCCGAGTTCGAGGATTGGCTGGCGGATGGCTCCATCCTGATCGGCACCCGCTTCGGCGCCACCCGGCAGTTGCACCGGGTGACGCAGCCGGGCGGCGCGCGCACCCAGCTCAGCTTCGGCAGCGAGCCGGTCGCCTCCGCGCTTGCCATCCCCGGCACGGATCGCTTCGTCTACAGCCGCGACACGGGCGGCGATGAATGGTTCCAGCTGTTCCTGCGGGGGGTGAACGGCCCGGCGCGGCAAATCACCCAGCCCGGCACGCGCAATCAGGGAACCGTCGTCAGCGCCGATGGCCACCTGCTGGTGTGGGCAGAGGCGCGCAAGGGCAGCGCCGGCTATCGCATCCTCGGCCTCGATCCCGCCACGGACGCCCCGGCGCGGGAACTCTACCGCTCGGATGGCGCCGTCACCCCGGCCGCCATCGCGCCGGATGGCGGCAGCCTGATCATCACGCGCAGCCTCTCCAACCGGGAGAATCAGCTGTTCAGTCTGAACCTCGCCACCGGGGAAGCCAGCCGCATCGCCCCGAAGGCCCCGCCCGCCCGTTATGAATCGGTGCGCTACAGCCCGAACGCGGGCAAGCTGCTCGTCATCTCCGATCGCGAGTCCGACACGCGGCAACTGGCGGAGCTGGACATGGCGACCGGCGCGCAACGGGTGATCGCCCCGCCGCCTGCGCAAGGCCGCAAATGGGATGTGGAGGAATTCGCCCTTTCGCCGGACAAGCGCACGCTCGCCTATGCGCAGAATGAGGATGGCTTCTCCCGCCTGCACCTGATCGATTTCGCCAGCGGCGCGGCGCTGCCCGCGCCCGCGCTGCCGAACGGCGTGCTGCAGGCGCTGTCCTTCTCGCCCGATGGCAAGCGCCTCGGCCTCGGCTTCACCAACGCCACCTCAGCCGGAGACGTGTGGATCTGGGACATCGCAGACGGCAAGCTGGTGCGCTGGACCACGTCCGAACTGGGCGAGCTGGACCCGGCGACGCTCGCCGAACCGCGCCTGATCCGCTTCAAATCCTTCGACGGCGAATCCATCCCCGCCTTCGTCTATCGCCCGAAGGGCGTGGCGGCGGGCGTGCGCACCCCGGTGATCATCGACATCCACGGCGGCCCGGAATCGCAGAGCCGCCCGGTGTGGAACTATGGCGCGCAATATTTCGCCGATGCGCTGGGCGCGACGGTAATCCTGCCCAATGTGCGCGGCTCAGACGGCTATGGCCGCCGCTACCTGAACCTCGACAACGCCGCCAAGCGCGAGGATTCGGTGAAAGACATCGGCGCGCTGCTGGATTGGGTGAAGGCCCAGCCCGATCTCGATCCCGCGAAAGTCGCCGTCTATGGCCAATCCTATGGCGGCTATATGTCGCTGGCCGTGATGACGCATTATTCGGATCGGCTGGCGGGCGGCGTCGCCCGCTATGGCATCAGCGATTTCGCCACCTTCCTCAACAACACGGAAAGCTACCGCCGGGACAACCGCCGCGCCGAATATGGCGACGAGCGCGATCCCGCCATGCAGAAAGTGTTCGCCCGCATCTCGCCGATGGCCAATATCGGCAAAATCACTAAGCCGATGCTGATCATGCAGGGCGCGAACGATCCGCGCGTGCCGCAATCCGAATCCGATCAGGTGGTGGCGAAGCTGCGCGCACAGGGCAATGAGACCTGGTATGTGCTGTTCGCAGACGAAGGCCATGGCTTCCTGAAAAAGCCCAACAACGATCTGCGCCGCGAAGTGGAAACGCTGTTCCTGCAGAAATTGTTCGCTCAACCCTGATCGGGCCTGAAGGCTAGAACCCCGGGGCCGCGTCCGACCCCGGGGCCTCTTCCAACCCTAGCGGAAGAGCTCTGAACGAGGCTGACGCAGCAAGAAGGGTGCCAGTTGCCCTTGTTTTTCCCAAGCTGCTGGAATCCCCGGAAAAGGCGTTAACCATGTTTCCGAGCCGTGGGAGCGAATTGTAAACTGTCCCGACAGGTCAGTTGCGGTCCATCCTCCGCCCGACCGCCACCGCCAGATAGAGCAGCGGGATCGCCAGCCCCCACACCAGCGCCTTGGCCGCCAGCTGCCCGCCGATCACCGGCAGCAGCGGAAATTTGCCGTAAAAGGCGATAGTCACGAAAATCAGCGTGTCCACCGTCTGCGCTACGAAGGCCGCCACCGTCGCCCGCACCCACAGCATATGCCCGCCCGGCTGCCCGCGCATCCATGTGAAGATCGTCACGTCGAGCGTCTGTGAAATGCCATAGGCGACGATCCCGGCCAGAATCAGCCGCATCGAACTGCCCATCACCTGCTCGGCCACCGCCTGCCCGTCCCACCCGGCGGCGGGCGGCAGCGCCAGCACCAGCTGCATCAGCCCCACGGAAACCAGAAGCGGCACAAAGCCCATCAGCACCATGCGCTGCGCCACCGGCCGCCCATGCAGTTCGGCGGTGGCGTTCGTCACCACGATTGCCAGCAAAAAGCCGAACACCCCGCCCGGCACCGCCAGCGGCCCCAGCTTGATCAGCTTGAAGCCCAACACGCCGGCCACCACCAGCAGCCCGCCATACAGAACCGCGAACTGCTGCAGCGATTTCGCCGGCTTTGTGTCCACGCTTGCGTCGCTCATCCGTCCACCTGCTTCATCCGATCCCCCAGCCAGTAGAATCGCGCCACCAGTGCCGCGCCCGATATCAGGCTCGCCACGATAACGGCCCAGATAATGCCGTCGAGCCCAAGCCCGCGCCCGATCGCCAGCCACCATGCCAGCGGGATCATGATCAGCACATAGCTGATGAAATGCATCCCCGTGGGCCACCAGATGTCACCCCGCGCCCGCAGCGCATAGGATCCCACCACCTGTGCCCCGTCGGCCATGAAGAACAGACAGGCCAGCAGCAGCGCGCCGCCTGTCATCGCCAGCACGGCGGGATCGCTCGAATAGGCCTTCACCACCAGTTCCCGATCAAAAAACACCAGCAGCGTCAGGATCAGCAGCGCCGCCAGCGCCAGCTGCAGCCCCATCGCAAAGCAGCGCCGAACCAGCGCCACATCGCCAGCACCCACCGCGCGCGAGACAAGCACGCCCGTCGCCGCCGCGATCCCCAGCGGCACCATGAATACCGCCGCCGCCACGTTCAGCACCACCGCCCAGGCCGCCACCACCATCACGCCCAGCTGCGCCGCCACGAAATTCATGCCGGAAAACGCCCCCGCCTCGATCGCGAACGACACGCCGGAGGCATAGCCGATCCGCCGCTGCTCCCGCGCCTCTGCCCGATCCGGCGGGCTGCGACGGAATACCCCCACCTGATGCGCGCGCGGCCAGCGCCACACCCACCATGCCAGCATCGTCAGCAGGCACAGCCGCGCCACCAACGTCACCCACGCCGCCGCCACCGCGCCCTGCACCGGGAAGGGCGATGTCCCCGGCACCAGCCACAGCGCCAGAGCCAGATTGATCGCATTGGCCGCCCACATCGCCGCCATCGGCACCTGCGGCCGCCCTTGCGCCTCCAGCCAGAACCACATCGAATCCGCCAGCAGATAGGGCGTCAGGCTTAAGGAAAACACGATCAGCGCCGCCGTCGCACCGGCGGCAAGCCCCGGTTCCAGCCCCATGTTGCGCAGCACCACCGGCCCCAGCAACACCAGCCCCGCCGTAGAGGCCAGCCCGATCAGCAGCGCATACAGCAGCCCCCGCCGCAGCACAGCGCCGGTCTTTTCCGGCTGCCCCGCGCCGATGTGCCGCGCCGTCATCACCTGCACGCCCAGCAGCAGGCCGATCCCCGCCACCAGCACCGTCACCGTCGGCGCCCAGCCCAGCGCGTGATAGCCCAGCTCCACGGCGGAAAAATGCCCCACCACGATGGCGTCCGTCAGCCCCATCGCCATCACGCCCAACCGCGACAGCACGTTCGGGCCAGACAGCTTCAGCAGCTCCCGGTATGTGCCCTCCGGCGCTCCCTCCCTGTTGGCGACAATCGCGTCCATCGGCGGCGCATAGCGATGTTGCCCCGTTTGGCAAAGCGCCCTAGCAATCGGCCAAACATCCGAATCGAAGGAATCCCATGTCGAGCGCGAACGTCTCCGCCGAGCAACTGAAGCTGTTCATCGAACGCATCGAAACCCTGGAAGAAGAAAAACGCGGCATCGCCGACGACATCAAAGACACCTACGCCGAAGCCAAAGCCAATGGCTACGACGTGAAAACCATGCGCACCATCGTCCGCCTGCGCAAAATGGACACCAACGCCCGGGCGGAAATGGAAGCCCTGCTGGATACGTATAAGGCCGCGCTGGGTCTGGAGATCTGAGGCTTTCGGACATGCGGCGCTGTCAAGCAGCCCGGTCTGGGGCACATTAACTCTAAATTGTCTTTTGGTTCCGATGGACAATCAGACATCCAGCTTTCATGCTGACGGTCAAAATTTGTAAGGGTTGAGTGGAACAGATGAACCGGGTTGTTCTTTCGTGCGCCGCTGCTTTGATGTGTGGTGCGCCGGCATATTCCGCTGTGGTGATGGATCAGTCGGCCGTTGTCGAAGCGTCGCCAAGCTTCGCCTTCGGCTGGTCCAACACATTTCTACAGCCGAGCTTTGCAGTTGGCAGGTTGGGGCAGATGCAGTCGATTACGGCCGGAAAGAGCGGGTTGTTAACGCGGCTAGATCTGCAAATCGCAAATAGCGGACATAACCTGTCGCTCCCGTTCAGCATCAGTCTTGTGTCGGGAGAGCCCGGTGTCGCGGGTCTAATCGACGTTGTCGGTGCTCTAGATTTCCGACTGGGCGACACTCCTTTCATCACTGATGTTGAGTCTGGGAGCTTTTTCTCAGTCGATGTCAGTTCATTTGGCTATAAAGTCGTGCCCGGTCAGAAATTCAGCATTCTGCTGATGCTGCCAAATTTTGATCTGGGGCCGACGTCTCCGACAGTAACGGGGCCCCGCTGGGCCTATGGCCTGACGCCGGAGGATGGTTCCTATTACCCCGAAGGCTTCCTTGTATATGAAGGCGGCTTCAACACGTTGATTGATAGCAATGGCAATCGGTCGATATCTGGCTCTGATCGCGGTTTTCGAACCTATGTGGATGTCAGCGGCGTGCCGGACGTGTCTTCGTGGGCTTTGATGATTATGGGCTTCGGCCTGGTTGGATTCAACGTTCGTCGTCGAGGAGTTGCCGTCGCAGCCTGATCGATCAGCGCTCATTTATCGGCTGGCTGGCCCCAACCCCCGAAACATCACCAGCGCATCCACAAACCCCAGCGCCGGATGCCGGAACGCGCCGGGCAGCCGCCCCACCACCTGAAACCCCAGCGATTGCCACAGCCGCACCGCTCGCTCGTTGGTGCTCACCACGAAGTTGAACTGCATCGCCCGGAACCCCCGCGTTGCGCCATGCGCCAGCGAATGCAGGCACATCGCCCGCGCCACCCCGCGCCCGGTCGCACTCGCCGCCGTCATGTAACCGCAGTTCGCCACATGCGCCCCGCCGCCCGCCTGATTGGCGCGAATATAATAGGTGCCCAGAATCTCGGCCCCATCTTCGGCCACGAAGGTCTCCCGGTCTGCGCCCAGCCAATAGGCCAGCGCCTCGGCCTCGCTCAGCGCCGGGTCCAGCGCATAGGTTTCGCCTGCGCGGATAGTCGGCAGGATGATGGCGGCGATGGCCCCGGAATCGGCGGGGGTTGCGGGGCGGATGTGCATGGCGCCGTGGTAGGGCCGCCATGGCCGCGCGGCAACGTCCGGGCCTGCCCGCACGATCTTTTCAAATCGCCGCTACTTCCCTAAAGCGCTGCCCATGGCAGGTCATTCCAAGTTCAAGAACATCATGCACCGCAAGGGTGCGCAGGATGCGAAGCGCTCCAAGGTCTTCTCCAAGCTGGCGCGGGAAATCACCACTGCGGCCAAGGGCGGCAATGCCGATCCGGCGTTCAATCCCCGGCTGCGGGCCGTCATCGCGGCGGCAAAGGCCGTCTCCATGCCGAAAGACAATATCGATCGCGCGCTGAAAAAGGCCGAAGGCGGCGACGCGGAAAATTACGAGGAAATCCGCTACGAAGGCTTCGGCCCCGGCGGCGTCTCCGTGATCGTCGAGGCCCTGACGGACAACCGCAACCGCACCGCGACAGACGTGCGCACCGCCTTCTCGAAGAATGGCGGGAATGTCGGCACCTCCGGCTCCGTCTCACACGGGTTTGAACGGCTCGGCCTCATCACCTATCCTGCTTCGGCCGGAAGCGCGGACAAGCTGTTCGAAGCCGCGCTGGAAGCCGGCGCGGACGATGTGGAATCCGGCGAAGACGAACATGAAATCTGGACCGCGGCAGACAGCCTGCACGAAGTCGCCAAGGCGCTGGAAGCCGCGCTGGGCGACAACGCCGGTGCCAAGCTCGCATGGCGGCCGAAAGAGTGGGTGGAAGTCGGCACGGAAACCGCCCAGCAGCTGCTGAAGATGATCGACACGCTGGAAGATCTGGACGACGTCCAGAATGTCTACGGCAATTACGACGTGCCGGACGAGGTGTTGAGCCAGCTGTGATCCGAATCCTCGGCCTCGACCCGAGCCTGTCCAGAACCGGCTGGGGCCTGATCGGGGCCGAGGGCAACCGGCTGGTGCACATCGCCCATGGCGCGATTCCCACCCGCGCCGCCGATCCGCTGCCCGCGCGGTTGAAAATTCTGCACGACGGCATCGCCGCCCTCATCGCCGCTCACGCGCCGCAGGAAGCCGCCGTGGAGGAGGTGTTCGTGAACAAGAACCCGCAATCCACCCTGAAGCTGGGGCAGGCGCGCGGCGTGGTGCTGCTGGCCGTGGGGCATCTCAGCGTGTCTGAACATGCCACCCGGCTGGTGAAAAAGGCGCTGACCGGCACCGGCGCTGCCGAAAAGGCGCAGGTTGCCGCCATGGTTGCCCGCATCCTCCCCGGCTGCGGCCCGATGGGCGAGGATGAAGCCGATGCACTCGCCGTCGCCATCGCGCACGCGCACCTTCGCACCGCCACGCAAATGCGGGTTTCCGCATGATCGCCAGCCTGAAAGGTACAGTTCAGGCCATAGGCGCGGACCATGCGGTGATCGAGGTGGGCGGTGTCGGCTACCTCGTGCAGGCCTCTGGCCGGACACTCTCCGCGCTGGAACCGGGCGCGGGCGTGTTCCTACTGGTGGAAACGCAGGTCCGCGAAGACGCCATCACACTGTTCGGCTTCGGCACGAGCCACGAACGGGACTGGTTCCGCCTCCTCACCGGCGTGCAGGGCGTCGGCGGCAAGCTGGCGCTCGCCATCCTCGGCACGCTCGCGCCAGACGAAATCGCCCGCGCCATCACGCTGGACGACAAGGCCATGATCGCCCGCGCGCCGGGCGTCGGCCCCCGCCTCGCCGTGCGCATCCTCACCGAACTGAAAGGCAAGGCTCCCGCGGCCGGCGGCCTCTCTGAACGATCTCCGCTCAACGCCGCGCGCCCCCACTCCTCCGAAGCGGACGCCATCGCCGCACTGGAATCGCTGGGCTTCCGAACAGCCGAAGCCGCCCGAGCTGTGGCACAAGCCCTGCGCGACCTCGGCGAAGACCAATCCACTCCCAATCTGATCCGCGAGTCGCTGAAACGCGCAAGCCGGTAGGGGCGGGCGGGGGCGGGGGTTTTTGCCTCCGGCGGCCAAGGGCTTTGCCCTTGGAACCCAGCAGGGACATGATGTCCCTGCACCCTCAACATTTGCGTTGCGTCTGAACTCCCACGTCGTCTGAGTGATCAGATTCGACTGCCTGCGGCGCTACATAGCCCTCTCCCCCTGCAAGGGGGAGAGTACGAGAGGGGGTGTCACCGCCGGGTCTGATCCACAACGGTCGAACACGCACAGCGGGAAGCGCCGCAGGCCATAAACTCCCAACCTTGCGCCAAGCGGATGGCCCCCACCCCAACCCTCCCCTGGAAGCGAAGCTGACGCAAAGCGTCAACGGAAGGGGCTTAAAAAACTCCGGGGGTGCAGGGGCGTCACGCCCCTGCCGGGTGCCGGGCAGAGCCCGGCCCGCCGGAGGCAAAAACCCCCCGCCCACCAAATTCATCCCACCGGCTTGGCCGCCCGGAACAGCGCCCATTCCTCCACCACGCGCCCGTCCGGCAGGTGGCACCAGCCGGTTTGCCCGCCCGGCCCGTTGCGGATTTCCAGCTTGCCGCCCTGATCCGTGCAATATTTCGAAGCTGGATTCGGCATGCCGATGGGCTTTTCCGGCGGTTCCGGTTGCGAACAGGCGGCCAGCAGTATCAAGGGCAAAAGTCGTTTCATCTCACCCGCCCCACACATCGCGATACAGCCGCAGCCAGTTGGTTCCGAACAGCTTTTCCAGCTTCGCCTGCCCATGGCCGCGCGCGGCCAGCAGGCTGGCGAGATAGGGGAAACGATCCAGCCGGTTCAGTTCCAGCACCAGCGGCAGCACGTCCGGGCCTTCGCCCGGCGCGGCGAAGCCCATTTTGCTGCGATATTCATACTCCTCGCGCGCGCGTTTCCATGTGTCGTCGGTGATCGGCGTGGGGATGGGGCCATTGTCTGTGCCGATGGCGACATGGTCTTCGCCGCAGACTTTCCACGCATGTTCGATGTGAGTGATCACGTCGGCGGCGGTGGCTTTGCCGTTCGGCACAAGGAAGGGCATGAAGTAGATGCCGACCACGCCGCCCTTGTCCGCCACGGTTTTCATGTCGGCGTCGAAGGCGTTGCGGGGGTGATCATGCAGGTCGCGGCAGCCGGTGTGGCTGATGCTGGGCGGGCGCTTCGCCTGTGCCAGCCCTTCGCGGATGGTGTTCGCGCCGCCGTGGGAGAGGTCGAACAGCATTTTTTCCGCCTCGATCCGCTCGATAGTGGCCTTGGCGAGGCGGGAGAGGCTGGCGTTGGCGGGCTCCAGCGAGCCGTCGCCCGACAGGTTGCGGAGGTTGTAGGTGAGTTGCACGCAGCGGACGCCGCGTTCCTTCAGCTTCCCCACCCGATCCAGATCGGAGCCGATCATGGCGGTGTCCTGCGTGCCGTAGAGGATGCCCAGCTTGCCCGCCTTCTTCGCGGCTTCAATGTCTGCAGCGGTTTTGATCTTCACCAGCACGTCCGGGTTGGCCGCAAATACGGAATCATGATCGTCCATGAAGCCGTTCACCTTTTCCCAGATATCGGGCTGGTTACCCACCGGCACCAGCGTGGTGCGCATGGTGGAAAGGCCGGTTTTCCGAAGCTCGGCGATCGCCCGGTCAGACAGCCGGGTCTGATCTTCGGGGCCGTAGGGATCGCTGAGGCCGGAAAGGCCGTCGATCACCAACGCGTTGGCGAACCAGCCCGGCGGCTTCGCCAGCGCGGGGACGGCAAGAGTCGCGGCACCCGCCGCCAGCAAAGTTCGACGTGTGAGCACTCTTTCATCCCCTGTATGCGCTGCTAAGGGTTTGACGATGGACGATGCGGACAGGCTGATCAATCCGCTGAAGCGGGCCGACGATGCGGATGCGGCGCTGCGGCCTAAGACGCTCGCCGATTTCGTGGGGCAGAAGGCCGCGCGGGAGAATCTGCGCGTGTTCATCGACGCCGCCCGCCATCGCGGCGACGCGCTGGATCATGTGCTGCTCGCCGGGCCGCCGGGGCTGGGCAAGACCACGCTGGCGCAGATCGTGGCGCGGGAAATGGGTGTGGGCTTCCGCGCGACATCCGGGCCGGTGATCGCCAAGGCGGGCGATCTCGCCGCGCTGCTGACCAATCTGGAACCCAACGACGTTCTGTTTATTGATGAAATTCACCGGCTTGCGCCGCATGTGGAGGAAATCCTCTATCCCGCGATGGAGGATCGGGCGCTGGACATCATGATCGGCGAAGGCCCCTCCGCGCGATCCATCCGGGTGGATCTGCCGCCCTTCACGCTGGTGGGGGCCACCACCCGCTCCGGCCTTGTGACGCAGCCGCTGCGAGACCGTTTCGGTATTCCGGTGCGGCTGATCTTCTACACCGAGGATGAGCTTCATTCCGTGGTGACACGCGCTGCCGGGCTGCTGGGGCTGGCGCTGAGCGAGGACGGCGCGCGCGAAATCGCGCGGCGCGCGCGCGGCACGCCGCGCATCGCCGGGCGGCTACTGCGCCGGGTGCGCGACTTCGCCGCCGGACGCAGCGAACCGGTGAATTCCGCCTTCGCCGACAACGCCTTGAACCGGCTGGAGGTGGACCGGCTGGGGCTGGACGCACAGGATCGGCGCTACCTGTGGATGATCGCCGACCTCTACAAGGGCGGGCCTGTCGGCATCGAAACGCTGGCGGCGGGCCTGTCCGAAGCGCGCGACACGCTGGAAGATGTGGTGGAACCCTATCTGATCCAGACGGGGCTGGTGGCGCGCACCGCACGCGGCCGGGTGCTGAACGCCGGGGCGTGGAAGCATCTGGGGCTGAAACCACCCGCCGGGCAGTCGGAACTGCCTCTGGAGGCGGACGGGGAGTAGGCGAGGGGGGTCAGCGCCCGGCCTGATCCGCACCCCCCGCACACGCCCCGCGCACCGCCGCCCAATCCGCCGCGCCCATCGCCGGGCTGCCTGCGCGCACCCCTCCGGCGCGGATGGTGGCGAGCCGTTCGGCGTCTGCCGGGTGGGTGCTGGCCCAGTCGCCCAGCCCGCTCAGACGGGTGGGGGGCGGTTGGGTGGAGAGTTGCCGTTCGAAAAAGGCCTCCAGACCAGCGCTGGAGATTCCGGCTGTGGCCAGCGCGGTCAGGGCGAAGCTGTCGGCTTCGCGCTCGCCGTCGCGGGTAGCGGCCAGCATCAGGCCTAGGTCGGCCAGATGGCCGCCGTCTCCGGCGATGGTTCCGGCCAGCAGGGAAAATCCATGCACACGCAGCAACGCGCGGGTGGGGTGGTGGTGGGCGACATGCCCCATTTCATGCGCCAGCACCCCGGCCAGTTCGTCCGGGCCGGATGCCGCGTCGATCAGCCCGCGCGTCAGCACGATCTGCCCGCCCGGCCCGGCGAAGGCGTTGGCCAGCGGCCAGTCCGCCAGCGTGATGGTCAGCGGCATCGGCGCGTCGTCCGGCGGCGTCAGTCGCGCCGCCAGCCGGGAAAGCGCCGCGCTGGCCTCTGCGCTGTCGCAGCGGCGGTTGCCCACGATCTGCCGCACCATGTCGCGCCCCAGCGGTTCCGCCACGGCATCGGGTAGCAGCGGCGCGGTCTGCGCCAGCAGCAGGCCGCCCCACAGCCACAGCCCGGCGGCGGCGGCAGCGATCCCGGTAGCCGCCATGGCGGTCAGCCGCAGGTCGCGCGGTTGCATGTCGGCGTTGCTGGGAATTCCGGCCAGCCATGCGGGCGGCAGCGGCGGCTCGGCGATCAGCCGCCAATCCGGATTCTGCACATGCCCCAACACGGTGCGGCGCGCGCCCGATGTCAGTTGCCGCAGTTCGCGCCGCGCCAGTAGTGCGTCGACGTCTCCGCTCAGTTGCAGCCCGCCCGCCCATGGGCTGATCTGCACCAGATGCCGCGTGGCGGTTTCGCCATCGAACAGCCAGGCGGCGGCTTCAGATCCGGCCGATGGCGAAGGCGTCGGCAAGCCCGTCCCCCTGCAACGGAACAGACAGCACCGATTGGCGCACGCTGCGCGAATCCAGCTCCCCATAGAGCAACAGGTGATCCATCCAGAAATGCCACAGCCGGAAGCGCAGCAGCAGCAGCCCCACCCCCAGTGTCAGCACCGCCCAGCCCAGATTGCCCGCATAGAAGCGCAGCCAGTCCCCGGCGGTGGCGGAAAAGCCGAAGCGCATGCCGCCCACGCTGGTCGCGCCCAGCGCCTCCTGATGGAAATGCGCGCGATAACCCAGCATCAGGAACACCGAGGCGACCAGCGCGATGGCGAGATAGCCGCCGGTTTCCACCAGCGCGAAGTTCGCGCCGTTATCCAGCATCGCCCCGGTGCCCGCCCCGCTGAGCATGCGCCACAGGATTTCCACCCCTTCCCAGCCCATCGCAAAGGCAAGGCCGAAGGCAAGGATGGAGCCGAGATAGGCGGGCCAGAAGCTGCCCGTCAGCGTGCGCCAGTCCACATCGGCGCGCACCTGCAGATTGCCATACATCGCCGCACCCCACAGCGCGTTCCAGCGCTGCGCGTCGGCATAGGGGGTGGCAAAGCCCAGAGTCACAAGGTTCAGCAGCACCAGCCGCAGGTTCAACCACGCATAGGCCAGCCCATCCCCCGCCATGCCGGCGCGGATGCCGCGCCAGCTGGTGCGGCTGAGCATGTAGCGGCGCGAGCGATAGACGGCGAAGCCGAACAGCCACACCAGCCCCAGCATGATCGCGCCCTGCGCCGCAAAGGCCAGCCAGCCCATGCCCATCCCGCGCAGCACGCCGATCGCCAGAGTGAGCAGAGACAGCGGTGCCAGCAACAGCAGGAACACCAGCAATGCGCCCAGCAACAGCTCGATGCCGCGCCCGCGATAATCCAGCGGATCGCCATCCACCGTGGTTTCCGCCCACAGCCAGCGGCGGATCGCCGTTTTCCACCAGAAGCGGTGCAACCCCAATGTGAAAATCGTCAGCGCCAGCCGCCCCAGCTGCGCCTTGAACCATGGGCCTTGCTGCCCTTCGAACCGCACCCGGTCACCGGCCGGGCGTCCTGCTACGCGCACATCCATGTCAGCCCCTTATCCGGGCCCGGCTGGTTGCCCCCGCTCGGGCCGCGCCCACCTTCCGGCGGGCAAGGCGGATGCTATGCTGCCGCGGCCCTTGTGAAAAGCCCAATAGTGGCGGGTCAGCCATGCCCCCGCCGCAACAGCGCCCGATCCGCCGGTGCATAGCCGAAGCGCCAGATCAGCGCCGCGAACAGCAGCAGCACGCCCGGAATGGTCAGGATCATCTGCGGCAGTTCGGGCAAAGCGCGCGCCGCCCAGCCAAAGGCAAAGGCCACTGCCCCCGCCCCCAGCAGGCTCCAGCGCCACATCCCCACGGATGCGCCAAGTGCCCGGCCCAGCAGCAACTGCCGCGCCACCGCGCCCGCCACCAGCGCCAGCATCAGCGCGCCCGCCGCCCCGGCACCGCCGAATTTGGGCACCAGCAACAGGCTCAGCAGCGCCTGCAACGCCAGAGTTGCGGCCGCCACCACCAGATTCACCTTGGGGCGGGTGTAGATCAGCCCCATCTCGGCAAGGCTGCTGCCCGCCGCCGCCAGTTCGGCGCACAGCAGCAGCGCCAGCACCAGCCCGCCAACCGCGAACTCCGGCCCGAACAGCCCCAGCACCCCCTCGCCCGGCAGCCCCAGCGCCAGCACCACCGGCAACTGGAAGCTCAGCACCCAGAAGCCCACCTGGTTGAGATGCGCCGCCGCCTCGTGCGGCCGCCCCTCTTTCACCGCCTTGGAGAGCATCGGCGCAAGGATCGGATCGAAGCTGACGCGGATTTTCCCCGCCAGAGAGGCCACCTGCTGCGCCACATAATAAAGCCCCACCTCCTGCGGCCCGGCGAAGCGGCCAAGGATGAACAGGTCCAGCCGCCGCGTACTCCACTCCACCAGATCGGCCCCGGCCAGCGGCAGGTTTCGCCAGCCCATCCACGCCATCCGCCCGACGGAGGGCCGCCAGCCGTCCGGCCAGCCGAACTCCCTGACGGCGGGCAGCACAGAGGCGGTCACGGCTGCCAGCAGGCTTAGCCAATAGGCGATCAGCAGCCCCCATTGCTTCGCGGCGGTGAAGGCCAGCAAGGTCGCCGCGATCGTCAGCACCCATGGCTCGATCACCGATCGCGCCCGCACCGCCACCTCGATCCGGTGGCGAAAGGCCAGCCCTGCCAGAGAGATATCGGCCATAACGATTGCAGGCACGATCAGCGCGAAGCCCCGCGCCGCGCCGGCGCGCTCCAGCCCCGGAAACATCAGCCCGGGGAACAGCCACAGCACCGCCGTGCCCAGCGCCGCCAGCGCCAACCCCAGCAGCCAGCCGTCGGCCAGCACATGCCGCTCGTCGCGCCCGCCACGCGCCATTTCGGCGGAAAGCCCGCGCTTCAGCCCCAGCGTCGCCAGCGCCGCCACAAACTCCACCACCATCACCGCATAGGCGAAATAGCCAAGCTCCTCCGCGCCATACAGCCGCGCCGCCAGCACGAGGAACGGGAAGCGCGCCGCCAGCCGCAGCAGGAATCCGGCAAAGTTCGTCCGCCCCCCGCGTGCCAGACTTCCCGCTGCTTCATTCATCACCATGGCCCTAGCGTCCGCGCCCCGCTTCCGGCAAGAAGCCGCGCCGGAGGTCCGGGGGGAGGATACAGGTTTGCGTGTCCGTCTGAAGCATCTGCTCGCATGGTGCGGGCCGGGAATTCCGGTCGCAGCGCTGGGCGTCCCGCTCGTCATCTACCTGCCGCCACATTATGCGGGCACGCTGGGGCTGCCGCTCACCACCGTTGGCCTCATCTTCGCCATCGTGCGGATGGTGGATATCCCATTCGATCCGCTGCTGGGTGCGCTGATGGACCGTACCCGCAGCCGTATCGGCCAGTTCCGGCCATGGCTGCTGGGCGGCGCGCTGCTGCTGTCGCTTGGCACATGGCTGATGTTCATGGCGGAACCGGGCGTCGGCGCGATCCGCACTGCGGTTGCCCTTTTCATCCTCTATCTGGGTTATTCGTCGATCCAGCTCGCGCAGGTCAGCTGGGGCGCGTGGCTGTCGGCGGATTATGGCGAACGCGCCCGCATCTTCGGCTTCTGGACAGCGTCGAACGTGCTGGGCAACCTCTCGGTGCTGTTCATCCCGCCGCTGCTGCTGGTGCTGCTGCCCGGTAGCACCGCGACACAGGGCATCCACGCCATCGGCTGGTTCATCCTCGCGCTGATCCCGATCACCATCGCCATCGCCGTCAGCACTGTCCCGGAAGGGGAGGCTCCCGCCCCGACGCACGGCTTTTCCGCCCGCGCGGCGCTCGCCGTTTTGTCAGACGGGCGGATGAAGCGGCTGCTGCTGGCAGACCTGCTGCTGTCCATCCTGCCCGGCATCACCGGGGCGCTGTTCCTGTTCTATTTCACCCGCGCGCGCGGCTATCCGCTGGAAACCGCCTCGCAGATCCTGCTTTGCTATTTCGTCGCGGGCCTTGTCGCCGCGCCGCTGTGGATCAAGCTGGCGCAGCGCAAGGGCAAGCACCGCGCCGGTCTCCTCGCCGCGCTATGGCTTGGGATCGCGCCGCTGTCGCTGCTGCTGATCGCGCCGGGCAACCCGCTGGCGGATGCCATCGCCATTGCCATCGGCGGGCTGCCCTATGCCGCGCCCCCCTTCCTGCTGCGCGCCATGCTGGCAGACCTGAACGACGCGCAGCAGCTGGACGCGCGCGAATCCGGCACCCCTGCGGGAGAGACGACGGGCCTGTCGTTCGCCCTGCTCACCGCCACACAGAAGCTTGGCTATGCCATCCCCGTCGGCCTCACTTATCCGCTGCTCAGCCTGATCGGCTTCGATCCGCTCCCTGACGCCGCCAACAGCCCGCAGACCCTCGCCAATCTGCAGCTGCTGTTCCTCGCCCCGCCGGTGATCCTCGGTCTCGCCGCCGCCGCCCTGCTGGCGCGCTGGCCGATCAGTGCGGACCGCCACGCGGAAATCCGCGCCCGCCTCACCAACGGCTGAGCCACGCCCCTAGGCGCGCGCGGCGGGCTTTTCCGGCATCACCCGGTCCCGCCCGGCGCGCTTCGCGCCATAGAGCGCGGCGTCGGCCCGGTCGATCAGGCTGTCCGCACTGTCATCTGCGCGCAGCTGAGCCACCCCGGCTGAAAAGGTCACCCGGCCCAGCACCTGCCCGTCGTCGGCCTTGCGCAACACCTGCCGCGCCAGCGCCGCGCGGGCGGCGTCCACGGCGGCTGCGGCCTCCGGGGTGGAAAGGCCGGGCAACAGCATCAGGAATTCCTCGCCGCCATGCCGCCCCGCCAGCGCCCCATCTCCGGCGGCGCGGCGCGATTGCGTCTGCAGATGGCTGGCCACGCAGCGCAGAACCTCATCGCCGATGGCATGGCCCCATTGATCGTTGATGCGCTTGAAATGGTCGATATCGGCCAGCGCCACGGCCAGCGGTGTGCCGCCATCGCGCGCGGCCTTCACCGCCTTCTTCATCGCGTCCAGCAGCCCGCGCCGGTTGGGCAACCCCGTCAGCGGATCGGTGCGGGCGGCCCGCTCGGCGCTGTCCAGCCGCTCCAGCAGGCGGCTCGTTTCCAGCGCGGCGGTGGCGATATCGGCCTCCATCCGCCGGTTGGCGGCCATCATCAGCGCATTGGCACGGCGCAGCGTCTGCACCATCGCCCCCAGCTGCCGCACATCGCGAGTCACCGCCATCGCCTCGTCTTCGGCGGACAGCGCCTCGTCATAGGCCTTCAGATCGCTGCGACCCCGGTCCAGCCCGCCCGCCAGCGCAGCCGCGCTCGCCTGCGCCGATTCCAGCAGCGCCTGCACCTCGGCGGCGGCGATATCGCCCAGATGCTGGCGGCGCAGCTCTTTCACCACGCCCGCATCCAGCATCCCGGCGGCGCGGCGGGTGTTCAGCGCGCGGGACAGCGCCGGATCGGCCCCGGTGGCGTGCAGCCAGAACAGTTCATAGGTTTCCGGGTCCGGTGGCAGGCCGGTTTCCACGAACAGTCGCCGCACAGCGTCGAAGTGCATCAGCGCCGGATGCCCCTGCCCGCGCATATCGGCGGGATCGTCCGCCTCCCGCAGCGCCGATAGCCCGCCCGTCTGCTCCATGTCCGCCCTTTCCGGCTGTTCTGATCATAGGGTGACGTAACGGCAACTGCCCCCAGTCCCTTAAAGCACGACTGAAGGGGTGCTTGCCGCATCGCTCCCCTCGTTCTAACAGGCTCGCGCATCCCCACGCGCAGTAACAAAGGGACATGATTCAATGACCGCGATCGGCCACGACAGGCTCTCCACCCGCCGCACTCTCAACGTCGACGGGAAGTCCTATGATTATTTCAGCCTGGAGGCCGCAGCCGCCCGTATCGGCGACGTCTCGCGCCTGCCCTTCTCGATGAAGGTGCTGCTGGAAAACCTGCTGCGCTTCGAAGATGATTTCACCGTGAAGGTGGGCGACATCGAAGCCATCGCCGCATGGCTGAAAGATCCGAAATCCGATCATGAAATCCAGTATCGCCCCGCGCGCGTGCTGATGCAGGATTTCACCGGCGTTCCCTGCGTGGTCGATCTGGCCGCCATGCGCGACGCGATGACGAAGCTGGGCGGCGATCCCCAGAAGATCAACCCGCTGGTGCCCGTCGATCTCGTCATCGATCACTCGGTGATGGTCGATGAATTCGGCACGCCGCAAGCCTTCGAGGACAATGTGGAGCTGGAATATGCCCGCAACATCGAACGCTATGAATTCCTGCGCTGGGGTTCGTCGGCGCTGCGCAACTTCCGTGTGGTGCCGCCCGGCACCGGCATCTGCCACCAGGTGAACCTGGAATATCTGGCGCAGACGGTGTGGGTCTCGGAAAGCGCGGACGGCAAGATGATCGCCTATCCGGATACCCTCGTCGGCACGGACAGCCACACCACCATGGTGAACGGCCTTGGCGTGCTGGGCTGGGGCGTGGGCGGGATCGAGGCGGAGGCCGCCATGCTGGGCCAGCCGGTTTCGATGCTGGTGCCCGAAGTGGTGGGCTTCAAGCTTTCCGGCAACCTGCCCGAAGGCGTGACCGCGACCGACCTCGTGCTCACTGTTACGCAGATGCTGCGCAAGAAGGGCGTGGTGGGCCGTTTCGTCGAATTCTACGGCCCCGGCCTCGATAATCTCTCGCTGGCGGATCGCGCCACCATCGCCAACATGGCCCCGGAATATGGCGCGACCTGCGGCTTCTTCCCGGTGGATAACAAGACGCTGGATTATCTCCGCCTCACCGGCCGGGACGATCACCGCATCGCCATCATCGAAGCCTATTCCCGCGCGCAGGGCATGTGGCGCGACAGCTCCACGCCGGACCCGGTGTTCACCGACACGCTGGAGCTGGACCTCGCAGCCGTGCTCCCCTCGCTCGCAGGCCCGCGCCGCCCACAAGACCGGGTGCTGCTGAATCAAGCCGACGAAGCCTTCGAAGCCGAGCTGCTGGGCGGTTACGGCAAATCCGAAAACCCGGATTTCCGCGTGCCCGTCTCCACCGGCCAGCATGATCTGGGCCATGGCGACGTGGTGATCGCGGCCATCACCAGCTGCACCAACACCTCCAACCCCTCCGTGCTGGTCGCGGCCGGGCTCGTCGCCCGCAAGGCCCGCGCGCTGGGCCTGCAACGCAAGCCGTGGGTGAAATCCAGCTTCGCGCCAGGTTCGCAGGTCGTCACCGATTATTTCAACAAGGCCGGCCTCACCGAGGATATGGATTCGCTGGGCTTCAATCTTGTCGGCTATGGCTGCACCACCTGCATCGGCAACTCCGGCCCGCTGCCGGAGCCGATTTCGGAAGCGATCAACGCCAACGACCTCGTCGCCGTCTCGGTGCTGTCGGGCAACCGCAACTTCGAAGGCCGCGTCAGCCCGGACGTGAAGGCGAACTATCTCGCCTCGCCGCCGCTGGTGGTTGCCTATGCGCTGGCGGGCACCATCCGCTCCGACATCACCGAAACCCCGCTGGGGCAGAAGGCCGATGGCACGGACATCTTCCTGAAAGACATCTGGCCCACCAACGGCGAAGTCGCGGAAATGGTGCAAAAGGCCGTGACGCCGGAAATGTTCCGCAGCCGCTATGCCGACGTGTTCAAGGGCGACAAGCACTGGCAGGCCATCCGCGTGACCGGCGGAGACACCTACAGCTGGAACCCCAGCTCCACCTATGTGCAGAATCCGCCCTATTTCGTCGGCCTGACGATGACGCCCGCGCCCGTGGCCGACATCGTCAACGCCCGCGCGCTGGCGCTGCTGGGCGATTCGATCACCACCGATCACATCAGCCCGGCCGGCTCCATCAAGGCGGACAGCCCCGGCGGCCGCTACCTGATGGAACGGCAGGTGCCCAAGGCGGAATTCAACAGCTATGGCGCGCGCCGCGGCAACCATGAAGTGATGATGCGCGGCACGTTCGCCAACATCCGCATCCGCAACCGGCTGGCCCCGGGCACCGAAGGCGGCGTGACCACCTACCTGCCCACGGGCGAGGTGGAAGCCATCTATGACGCCGCGATGAAGTATAAGGAAACGGGCACCCCGCTCATCATCCTGGCGGGCAAGGAATATGGCACCGGCTCCAGCCGGGACTGGGCCGCCAAGGGCACCAACCTGCTGGGCGTGCGCGCCGTCATCGCCGAAAGCTTCGAGCGCATCCACCGCTCCAACCTGATCGGCATGGGCGTGCTGGCGCTGCAGTTCGTGAACGGCGAAAGCGCGGAAAGCCTTGGCCTGAAGGGCGATGAGACCTTCACCATCGACAGCCTGCAATCGCTGAAGCCGCGCCAGCCGCTGAAGGTGAACTACACCCGCACCGACGGCAGCACCGGCAGCTTCGAAACCCTGTGCCGCATCGATACCGAAAACGAGATCGATTATTTCTACGCGGGCGGCATCCTGCCCTACGTGCTGCGGAAGCTGGCGGCCTAAACGCAGCCCACAGCATTGCGATCCGGAAGGCGCGGGGGTTCCCCCGCGCCTTTCTTTTTTCTAAGGCCCGTTCGCCCCCGGCCTGTTCATGGGCGGGAAAGCCGCCGCCTGCCCAAGAGACTGCCCGCACATGCCCCTGTTCCCCAGCCTTCCCGCCCCGGAACGGCGCCCGTTGGATGGCGTCCGCCGTCGCGTGCCGGAAGGAGTTCGCAGGCGCGCGCCGGGGCTGATCGCCGTCACCATCATCCACATCCTGCTGGCGTGGCTGCTGCTCACCCTTGCGCCCAACACGCTGAAGAAGAAGATCATCGACATGGCGATGATCACGGTGAACATCCCGGACGCGAAACCGGCCGCCGAACCCGCCCCCAAACCGGCGCAAAAAGCCGCCGCGCCCGCGCAGCAACGCCCCACGCCGCAACCGCCCGCGCAGCTGCAACCGCCCACGCCGCCCGCCCCTCCCGTGCCGGAAATCACCCCGGAACCCGTGCCCGCCCCGCCGCAACCCACGCCCACCCCACCGCGCCCCGCCGCCCCCATGGGGCCGCCCAAACCCGCCTATGGCCCGCCCGATCTGCGCTCCAAAGGCACGGACATGTTCGCGGACACCCCGCGCGTCGAAGGCTCCGGCCCCAACGGCGAACCGCTCTACGCCGCCGCATGGGTGCGCGAACCCTATCATGACGAACTGGCGGGCTATCTTTCCACCGCCATCGGCCCCGGATCGGGCCTGATCGCCTGCCGCACCGCGCCCGGCAACCGGGTGGAGGATTGCATCGTCCTTGGCGAAACCCCGCCCGGCTCCCGCATCGCCCGCGCGGCGCAGGCCGCCGCCTGGCAGTTCCTCGTCCGCCCGCCACGCATCGGGGGGAAACCGCAGGTCGGCGAATGGGTGCGCATCCGCATCGATTACACAGACAAGCCGGACGGCCGTGCCCGCTGATCCCCCTCTATCCGAATCGTCCGGTTTCCCGCCCCCGCTCGCATGATAGCCTTCGCGCCGGGGAGAGGAGATTGATCATGCATGACACCGTCATCCGTGGCGGCACCGTGGTGGATGGCACCGGTGCGCCCGCCTTCATCGCCGACATCGCGATCGACGATGGCCATATCACCGCCGTGGGCGACGTGCCCGGCAAGGGCCGCACCGAAATCGACGCCAGCGGCCTGCATGTCGCGCCCGGCTTCGTCGATGTGCACACCCATTATGACGGGCAGGCCACATGGGATTCGGAAATGGCGCCCAGCAGCTGGCACGGCGTCACCACCGTGATCATGGGCAATTGCGGGGTCGGCTTCGCGCCCGCCGCGCCAGACCGGCACGAATGGCTGATCCGGCTGATGGAAGGGGTGGAGGATATCCCCGGCACCGCGCTCGCCGAAGGGATGGCGTGGGATTGGGAAAGCTTCCCGGAATATCTGGACGCGCTGGAACGCCGCCCGCGCACCATCGATGTCGCCACGCATGTGCCGCACGGGGCCGTGCGCGCCTATGTGATGGGGGATCGCGGTGCCCGCAACGAAGACCCGACCGAGCATGAAATCGCCCGCATGTCGGCCATCGTGGAGGAAGGGCTGCGCGCGGGCGCGCTGGGTTTTTCCAGCAGCCGCACCATCCTGCACAAATCCGTGGACGGCGAAGTGGTGCCCGGCACCACCGCCAGCAAGGAAGAACTGATCGGCATCGGCCGCGCCATGGGCCGCGCCGGGCATGGCGTGTTCGAAATCGCCTCTGACCTGAAGCGCGAGTGGGACGAGTTCGGCTGGATGGGCCAGCTGTCCGCCGAAACCGGCCTGCCCGTCACCTTCGCCATGCTGCAATCCATCGCCAAGGAACTGGATTGGCACGAACAGATCGCCGCGATGGAGGAATGGAACGCGAAGGGCGCGAACATCGTTGCGCAGATCGCCCTGCGCGGCAACGGCGTGCTGATGGCGTGGCGCGGCACGCTGCATCCCTTCCTGTTCAAGCCCGCATGGGCCGAAATCGCCGAACTGCCATGGGATCAGCAATGGGCGAAGCTGAAAGACCCGGCCTTCCGCCAGCGCATGCTCTCCGAAGCCAATGTCTGGCCGGAAACCGACATCCTGAGCCTTGTGATGATCATCGCCGAGGGCTTCGCCGCCCAATATGAAATGGGCGAGGATTTCGATTACGAACCCACCGCGGCAGACAGCATCGCTGCCCGCGCCGCCGCCGCCGGGCAAAGCCCGGCCGAATATGCCTATGACATGCTCTGCCGCGAGAACGGCAGCGGCTTCATCTACTTCCCGATCCTGAACTATGCCGACGGCAATCTGGATTTCGTGAAGCCCATGTTCGAACGCGACGATGTGGTGATCTCGCTGTCAGACGGCGGCGCGCATTGCGGCACCATCTGCGACGCCGCCTCCCCCACCTATCTCCTCGCCTATTGGGCGCGGGACAGGGCGCGCGGCACAATCCCGTTGGAAGAAGCCGTCAAACGCCAGTGCCACGACACCGCGAAACTCTATGGCCTTGAAGATCGCGGCCAGATTCGCCCCGGCCTGCTGGCGGACCTGAACCTGATCGACATGGCGCGGCTGAAACTGGGCAAGCCATGGATGGCGTTCGACCTGCCGGCCGGCGGCAAGCGCCTGCTGCAACGCGCGGACGGCTATGTGCTGACGATGAAAAAGGGCGTCATCACCTTCCGCGAAGGCGTCCCCACCGGCGAACTGCCCGGAGTCCTGATCCGAGGCCCGCAGGCAGACCCGGCGCTGCGCATGGCGGCTGAGTAGGCGGCGAATCCGGCTCTAGCCCGCCGGTTCCAGGCGCCGGTTGATCAGCCGCCCATCCGGCGCGAGGGCCGCCACCACTGTCATCGGACCCTGGCGTAGTTGCGTTTCCAGAGCCGGGGCGCTGGTTTCCGAGACGAAGATGCGGCTGTTGAAGCGGGTTTCGGCGGCCGGGCCGAAGCCCTGGCGGATGTCGATTGCGGAGAGTTTCGGGTCCACCGGGTGGGGGCAGTCCGTGGGGACGGCGGTGATGGTGGCGCTGATCCCGGCGGGGGTGGTTTCAAGGCAGAGGCGGCATTGCGCCGGGTCCTGGCACAGCGCCGGGTCTCCGCTGATGGTCCAATCATAGCTGAAGCTGATGAAGCGGCCGCGCAGCGGGTCGCGCGGGTCATAGCCGGTGATCGGGATGCGCCATTCGGGCGCGGCGGACAGCGCGCGTTCGTTGGTGAAGATACCAGCGGCGAGCCACAGCGCCGGAAGCGCGAGGGCGGCGAGAAGGGCAGGGTGGGGCTTCATGCGGACTGCCTGCGCGTGACGATGCGGTGCCAGAGCCAGCTGAGGCCGACGAGCAGCAGGCCGCCGATGACGAGGCCGCCGCCGGTGGCTGCGAGTGAGCCGAACAATTCGATGTAGATGATGAAGATCCTGAGCGCGATTGCCGCGATGGAGACTGCGAACAGGCTGTTCCAGCCGGACAGCGCCGCGCCGCGCGCCAGCGCCGACCACAGCGCCATATAGATGGCGATGCCGATCAGGCGGCTGGCCATGCCATCCGGATGGGGGATGGCCAGTGCCAGCGCGAAGGCGGCGGGCGGGCCGATCAGCAGCGGCAGCAGGATGGCGCGCGGGATCTCCGGCCTGTTCCAGCCCAGCGCCAGTGTGCCGAGGCAGGCGAGCGCGGCAGGGATCAGGCGCACGGCGTTATCGGCGGCTTGCGCGCCGGTGATGTTGGAAGCCCATGCGAAATGCACGATTCCCGCGCCTGCCAGCAGGGAGACGATCCCGGCTTCGCGCAGGGCAAGACGGAAGCCGGGGCCGCGTTCGCGCAAGGATAGCGACAGGGCGATGAGGAGGGCAGGGACGGCCATTGCCGTGCCTTGAGCGATCAGCCATGGGCCGCCCTTATCGATGCTGTCGAGCGCCATGGCGGCGGGGCCGACAAGGGCGAGGCCCGCGAAGCCGGTGCCGGTGAGGCGGGTTTCACCGGAGAGCAGCAGCGCCGGGCCTGCCAGCAGCAGCCACAGCAGCAGGGCGTGCCATACGGGTCCGGTGAGTTGATAGACCTGCGATTGCAGGCCGATTCCGGCCAACACCAGCCCGGCGAACAGGAACAGCGCGCCTTCCGCGGGCCAGAGTTTGCGCTGCTGCTTCCAGTGCCAGTGGGCCGCCGCCGCGCCCAGCAGCAGCGCCATATGCGCGGCCAGCTTCACGCCATGGGGGATGCGATCCCAGTTGGCGGAGATCAGCAGGATGATGCCCAGCACCACCGCGAACAGGCCGAGCCCCGCCAGCGCCCAGCGCAGCACGGGGCGTTCGTTCGCGGATTCATGGGCGCGGATCCGCTCTGCGGTGGCAAGGTCTATCAGGCCTGCCTCTACCCAATCGTTCAGGCGGCTTTCCAGCGACATGGGGCACAGGTGCCCGTTTGGGACCGGCCGTGCAAGGGCCTTCAATGCGGGCGACGGGCTTCCTACATCGGGGCGGTGCAGGCCCCGCCGGCTGCGGGGCCTTCGAGAAAGGCAGAATTTCCTGATGAGTGATATTCCAACCTGGCACGGCACGACCATTTTGGGCGTGCAGAAGGATGGACGCACGGTTGTGGCCGGGGACGGGCAGGTTTCGATGGGCCAGACGGTGATGAAACCCAATGCGAAAAAGGTGCGGCGGCTGGGCGCGGACGGCAAGGTTGTGGGCGGCTTTGCCGGCTCCACCGCAGACGCCTTCACCCTGTTCGAGCGGCTTGAGGCCAAGCTGGAGCGGTATCCGGGCCAGCTGACGCGCGCCGCCGTGGAACTGGCGAAGGACTGGCGGCAGGATCGCTACCTGCGGCGGCTGGAGGCGATGATGATCGTGGCCGATGCCGATACCATGCTGATCCTGACCGGCACCGGCGACGTGCTGGAGCCGAATGACGGCGTGGCGGCGATTGGCTCCGGCGGCAATTACGCGCTCTCTGCCGCGCGGGCGCTGATCGATACCGACATCGATGCAGAGGCGATTGCCCGCAAGGCGATGGGGATCGCGGCGGACATCTGCGTCTACACCAACAACAATCTGACTGTGGAAAGCCTGTGATGGATGCAATCGCGAACCCGCAAGTGGCGGGATTTGACGCCCTGACGCCCAAGGCCATCGTGGCGGCGCTGGACCGGCACATCGTGGGGCAGACGGAGGCCAAGAAGGCCGTGGCGGTGGCGTTGCGCAACCGCTGGCGGCGGCAGCAGCTGGCACCGGAACTGCGCGACGAGGTGACGCCGAAGAACATCCTGATGATCGGGCCGACGGGCTGCGGCAAAACCGAAATCAGCCGCCGTCTGGCGAAGCTGGCGGATGCGCCCTTCCTGAAGATCGAGGCCACCAAGTTCACCGAGGTGGGCTATGTGGGCCGCGACGTGGATTCGATCATCCGCGATCTGGTGGAGGAATCCATCCGGCTGACGCGCGACCTGAAGCGCGCCAATGTGCGCGAGGCCGCCGAAGCCGCCGCACTTGACCGACTGCTGGATGCGCTGGTGGGCAAGGATGCCAGCGAGGCGACCCGGCTGGCCTTCCGCGACCGGGTGTTCGCGGGCCAGCTGAAAGGCAAGGAAGTGGATATCGAAGTGGAGGATGCCGGTGGCGGCATGCCGTTCGACATCCCCGGCCAGCCCGGAAGCATGCAGATGATCAACCTTGGCGAAATGCTGAAGGGCATGGGGCCGAAGCGGACGAAGCGGCGCAAGATGCCCGTGGAAGACGCATGGGAACTGCTGGTGAACGAGGAATCCGACAAGCGGCTGGACAGCGATGACCTGACCCGCGAGGCGGTGAAGAACGCGGAAGCCAATGGCATCGTCTTTCTGGACGAGGTGGACAAGATCGCCGTGTCCGATGTGCGCGGCGGCAGTGTGTCGCGCGAGGGCGTGCAGCGCGACCTGCTGCCGCTGATCGAGGGCACCACGGTTGCGACCAAATATGGGCCGGTGAAGACGGACCATATCCTGTTCATCGCGTCGGGCGCGTTCCATGTGGCGAAGCCGGCCGATCTGCTGCCGGAATTGCAGGGCCGCCTGCCGATCCGCGTGGAGCTGGGCGGGCTGAGCAAGGCGGATTTCGTGCGCATCCTGTCCGACACGGAGGCCTCCCTCACGCGGCAATATGTGGCGCTGCTGGGAACCGAAGGGGTGGAGCTGAGCTTTACGTCCGACGGGATCGAGGCGATTGCTGACATCGCCGCGCAGGTGAACGACCGGGTGGAGAATATCGGCGCCCGGCGTTTGCAGACGGTGATGGAAAAGCTGCTGGAGGAGCTGAGCTTCGAAGCAGCGGACGGCGGCCCGCGCGCGCTGGTGGTGGACGGGGCCTATGTGGAGAAGCAGCTGGCGCCGATTGCGCGGGATAATGATCTGTCGAAGTTCATCCTCTAACCCGGTTGCCGCTGCCCCTGTTTAGGCAGGGGCGGCGGCACCGCAAGGATATCGAAATGGCGCAGGATTTTGTGCGGCACCGGCAGCCGTGGAAGCCGGAGGAACTGGCGAAGCTGCGGACGCTGGCGGCCAAGGGGATGGGGCTGAAGGCCATCGCCAAGGCGCTGACGCGCAGCGAGGAATCGGTGCAGGACAAGGCGCGGGGTGAAGGGTTGAAGATCGCGAAGTTGCGGTAACTTCGCTTTCACAGCAATATTCCCGAATGTCGGAGCAGAACCAGAAGCTGCCGGAATTTTGGGGCGTCGGAGTTAAGCCATTCTCCGCGCCGTCAGCGCCTGATCGGTCCTTGGAGCGAATTTACGCATTCGTAGGACTTCTGATGGTCGCAGGAATAGCGGCAATGGTGATTTATATAGACTTAAGAATTGGGTTCGGAGATATCAAGTTGGCTGCGTTGCTGGCGATGATGCTGATCTTCCCTGCAGCATTTGGCTGGAGCGCATGGTCCGCACGCAAGAAGCGCCTGCAGGCGGAAGCTGAAGTGACCAAATTCCATGAGCTGATACGCTCGATCCAAGAGCGTGAATCGTCTTGAACGACACCGAGCACGTCGGCTTCGCAGCCGTTCATAACCATGCAGAGTTCAAAGGCTCAGAAGGGCCACACCACCGGCACCCAAAATACTGAAACGATGAAGAACATCAGCATCATCACGCTGCCAAGCTTCCAATAATCGGTGAATTTGTAGCCGCCCGGGCCCATCACCATCAGGTTCACCGGGGTGGCGATGGGTGTGAGGAAGGCGGCTGCGCAGGCGACGTTCACGCTCATCAGCACGGGCGTGACGTTCAGGCCCATGGATTTCGCCGCCAGCACGGCGATGGGGATCACGATCAGCGCGGTGGCCGTGTTGGAAATCACCTGTCCCAATATCGCGGAAATCACGAACAGCCCGGCCAGCAGCGCCGTGGGGCCGGCATCACCCAGCAGCAGGATCAGCTTGTCTGCAAGCAACTGCGCCGCGCCCGTCTGGAACATCGCGGTAGAGAGCGGCATCATCGCGCCGACGAGGATCACCGTTGTCCAGTTGATGGCGCGATAGGCTTCCTCCACTTTCAACAAGCCCGTCAGGATCACCGCCGTGGCGGCGATCAGCCCGGCGATGGCCGGTTGCACAAGGTTGAAGGCCAGCATGGCGACCATCGCCAGCAGGATGATGATGGCCGCCTTCGCGCCCAGCCCCATCGGCACCGCCTGCTTGCGCACAACCGCCGGGCTGTCCACCACCAGCACCGCCGGATCGGCCAGATGGCTGTCCAGCGCGGCCCAGCTGCCCTGCACCAGCATCGTATCTCCGGCGGCGAGCTTGTGCGCGCCGGGCGGCAGCGCCTCGCCGCCGCGATGATGCGCCAGCACCACCAGCTCGCCGTCTCCGGCGGTCATCCCGGGGAAGGCCATGGTGCCTGCCAGCCGCGAGCGCGGCGGGATGATCACTTCGGCAAGGCCGGAGGCGCGGTTGAAGAAAGCCTCTGAAATCGGCGTGCCTTCGGCGATCTCCTCATCCTCGGTCTTGGCGGCGCCGATCAGCGCAAGGCCCTTGTCTGTCGCCAGCGCCGCGATTGCCTCTGCCGGGCCTGCGACGATGAGGGACTGGCCGGGCAGCAGCGGCTGATCCTCTGTCATCGGTGCGCCGTCCGCATCCTTCAGGCGGACAATGCGCAGGCTGGGATAGCCGCCCAGATCCAGCGTGCGGGCGTGCGTGCCGATCAGCGGCGACTCCTCGCGCAGTTTCAGCCGGAAGAAGCGCCCGTCCAGCAGATATTGTTCCGAGAGCGTGCTGGCATGACGGGAGAAATCGCCGGGCAGCGAAGGCCCTTGCGTGTGCGGCAGCAGCTTTTCCCCGAACAGGTAGATGATGGCGATTCCGCCCAGCACCATCGGCACGCCCACCCATGCGAATTCGAAATAGGAGAAGGTCTGCCCGCCGGTTGCATCGGCCAGCGCATCGTTGACGATGACGGAGATGTTGGTGCCAGACATGGTGAGCATGGACCCGCAATGCGCGCCGAAGGCGAGCGGCATCAGCAGTTGCGAGGTTTTCGTGCCGGTGCGGATCGCCATCACCACGACGACGGGCAGCAGCGCGGCGACCGCGCCGTTCACCGAGATCATCGCTGTGAGAGCGGCGACGATCAGGATGGTGAAACTGATCAGCCGGAAGCGATTCCCCGTACCGGACCATTGGATCAGCTTTTGCCCAACCCATGCGGTGATCCCCGCTGCCTCCAGCCCGCCCGAAACGATGAACAGGGTGGCGATGAAGATGATCACAGGATCGCCGAAGCCCGCGAACACCTCCTGCAGGGAGAGAACGCCCGTCATGTACAGGGCAAAAGGCACCGCCATCGCCACGATCACGACCGGCAGCTTGTTCTGGATGAACAGGATAACCGCGCAGATGATGATCAGAAAAACGATGGTGATGTCGCTCAAAGGGCTTCTCCCTGCCGTGCTCGCACGCTGGGCCATTAGGGCAGCGAACGCAACATGCACAGTGACTTGATGACCATGTGCTTGACAGAATGTCGCGAAAGGAGTGCATCAGGCGGTATGGGTGGTGCGGCAAGGCCGCGGCGTTGAGGCGGGGAAAGTACATGGCGGAAGCAGCGGCGAAGCGGGGCGGAATGGACCGCATGCTCGATGTGATCGAGCGGGTGGGGAACAAGGTTCCGCACCCGGCGGTGATCTTCCTGGTGATGATCGGCGTGGTGATCGTCGCCTCTGTCATCATGTCGGCGCTGGGTTCGTCCGTCACGCTGGAAACGACTGACGCCGACGGCAATCTGACCAGCCGGCTGGTGGAGGTGAACAGCCTTCTTTCCACCGAAGGCCTGCGCTTCATGCTGACGAGCTGGGTGGACAATTTCATGGGCTTTTCGGCGACGGGGATGATCCTTGTCGCCATGATCGGCGTGGGCGTGGCGGAGCAGACCGGGCTTGTCGCGGCGCTGATTCGCAAGATCGTGGCGGTGACGCCGGCGAAGCTGATCACCTTCGTGATCGTGTTTCTGGGCGGACTTTCCTCCATCGCGGCGGACGCGGGCTATGTGGTGCTGATCCCGCTGGGGGCGATGGCCTTCATGAGTCTCGGGCGGCACCCGCTGGCCGGAATCGCCGCGGCGTTCGCGGGGGTTTCCGCCGTGTTCGGCGTGAATGTTCTGATCACGCCGCTGGATGGCGCGCTGACGGAAATCACCAACGACGCCATCGCGCTGGTGCAGCCCGGCACCACGCTGGACCTGACGGCGACCATGTGGTTCTCCATCGTCAGCCTGATCGCGATGTCTGCGCTGTGCGCATGGATCACGGAGCGGTTCGTGGAGCCGCACCTTGGCAAATATGATCCCGCGCAGGCCGGGCCGGTTGCGGCCGAAGGCACCGGCCATGCCGATGCGCAGGATGAAGGGCCGGGGCCGGAAGCCGAGGCGCGCGGGCTGCGTTGGGCAGGCTGGGCGCTGCTGCTGACACTGGCCGCCATCGTCGCGCTCAGTTGGGGCGAAGGCGCGGTGTTCCGCAACCCGGAAACCGGATCGCTGATTTCCGATTCGCCGCTGATGAAGGGGCTGATCGTGCTGGTGGCCATCCTGTTTCTGGCGGTGGGCGCGGCCTATGGCGCCGGTGCGGGCACGCTGAAAAACACCTCCCAAGCCATCGGCATGATCGACAAGACCTTCCGCAACATGGGGCCGCTGGTGTTCCTGTTCCTTGTGATCGCGCAGTTCCTCGCCTTCTTCGGCTTCACCAACATCGCAACCGTGCTGGCGGTGAACATGGCCGACGCGCTGGTGGCGGCGAACCTTGGCTCTGTCACGCTGCTGCTGGGTTTCGTGGCGGCGATCCTGCTGCTGGATATCCTGATGCCGGGCGCCATCCCGAAATGGGCGATTTTCGCGCCGACCTTCATCCCGCTGTTCATCCAGCTGGGCAGCGACCCGGCCACCGTGCTGGCGGCCTATCGCGTGGCGGACAGCCCGATGAACGTGATCACCCCGCTGATGGGCTACTTCCCGCTGGTGGTGATTTTCTGCCAGCAATATGTGAAGGACGCGGGCGTTGGCACGGTGATTGCGATCATGCTGCCCTATACGATGTGGCTGGTGCCGATCTGGACGGCGCTGCTGGTGGGCTGGTATCTGCTGGGGCTGCCGTGGGGGTTCTGAGCGGGGTTCTGAGCGGGGCCTAGCCGGCCTGCCGCACCATGCTTCCCCGCGCGAAGAAGCCGCTCCCGCGCGAGGAGCCGAGCGTTTCCCAAGCCTCCCGCACAATCGCGCGGTCCAGATCTTTCGTGTATTCGTCCAGCTGATCATAGGGGATCAAATCGGGATGCAGCCGCGCCTCATTGTCCCGCACTGGGCCATAGCGCCAGCCTGACAGGCGGCGGTCCACCATCCAGCGGCGATGCTCCAGCTCCGCCAGTTCTTCCATCAGCGCCGGGTCCGCCGAAAGATCGGGCAGCGGGATGCCGCCCATGTCGTTCGGGCGGGGCAGCGGCACGCGCAGCCATGCCGCCAGATCGACCCCGGCCGTCAGCAGCTTCGCGGGCAGATGGATCAGCAGGCGGCGGTTGGATTCGCGATATTCCTCCGGCAGATCCTCCCACGGGCGGTTGGCGGGGGCATCCGCGCGGGCGGTGCGGCGATAGGCCTGATGGAACAGCCGGGCGAGATAATCGCTGTTGGGATCGAACAGGCCGATGGATTCGGCGAAATCGGCGTTCGCGCCGAAGCCGACCAGTTCCGCCGCTTCGTGGCTGACGGGCAGGCGGGCGAGATCGCGGCTGTTGGACAGCCGCGTGAACACCGGCCCCATGCGCCACTTTTCCCGCAAGGCCAGCGCATGCAGCGCCCGCGCAAGGCTGAGCGAGCGGGCATCCGAATCGATCGACACATGCGCGGTGGTGAAGGGCGCCTCCGCCTGCGCGCGGCGCAGCAGATCGGCGGGCAGGTGGCGGGCATCTTCCACCGGGCCGGGATCAACAAAGCGGATATCCGCCGATTCCCGGAGTTCCGGGCAGCGGCGGAACAGCGCCGCCTCGCGCTCCGCCGCGCGCGGATCGACGATGGTGATCAGCGGCTTCCCCTGAAACCCCGTCAGGCTGCACAGCAGCAGATCGGTCAGAATGATATTGCCGCCGCGTCCGAAGCCGAACAGCAGGGCGTGGATGCGCGGCTGCCCCAGTTGCTGCGCGATCAACGCGGGCGGGTTGCGCCAGTGCAGATCGCGCACCGCCAACTGCACCTGACTGACAATACGCACCCCCGGCCCCGTCGGCCGGGCGGTGAACAGGCCATCCGTATAATTCACGGTGATCGGCAGGCCGGGGGCCTCTGCCCTCAGCGCCTCGATCGCGGACACCTGCCGGGCCTCATCGGCAAAGGCGATGATCGCCCGCGCGGCGCTGTTGCCATGCTGCCGCGCATGATCCGGATCGAGCGGCCCGGCCACAAGCAACGCGCCCTCCGCCGCCGCGTCGGGCGCGGCATCCGGGCTGCCGGTGATCCATGTGACACGGGTGCGGCGGCTGGCGGCAGCCGCCACCACGCCATCGATTAACGGATGATCGCCGATCAATAAAATCGGCTGACGCCCCGACGACGCAAACGGAGCAGCCCCAACTGGCCCTCCGACCGATTTACGTGAACCACGCATTCGCGCTGCCCTGTTCACCTTTGCACCAACCCTTGGGCCGAGCATGAACGCCGGGGTGGGGCGAGGCAAGTGGGTGCGGCAAGATGTTGCGCTTTGTTGCATTGTTGGGGGGTGGGGTGTGGGGGGCAGGGCGGAGGCCTCCGGCGGCCAAGGGCTTTGCCCTTGGAACCCAGCAGGGAAATGATTTCCCTGCACCCTCAACATTAGCGTTGTGCCCGAACTCCCAACGCCGTGCGAGTGATCAACTTCGATTGCCTGCGGCGCACCGAAGCCCTCTCCCCCTGCAAGGGGGAGAGATGGAGAGGGGGTGTCACCGCCGGGCCTGATCCGCCAGCGTCCCCACACCCCCACCCACAAACCCACCGTCACCCCAACCCGCTCTCTAACCCGCTCAGGCTGAGCTTGTCGAAGCCCCCAAAACAAAAGCGCAACGGCTAAGCCCGCAGTCATGCCACGTGGGGCTTCGACAAGCTCAGCCTGAGCGGGGGGAGGGGTAATGGGAGACCTCCCAAAAAGCGCCGCAGGCAATAAATCCCCAACCTCACGCCAAGCGGATGGCCCCCACCCCAACCCCTCCCCTACAGGGGAGGGGCTAAGAAAAACTCAGGGGGTGCAGGGGCGTCACGCCCCTGCCGGGTCTCGGGCAGAGCCCGAGCCGCCGGAGGCCAACAGCGGAGCCTCCCCGACCCATCCCGCTCAGTCCGTCAGTTCGTCCCACGCGCCTTTCAGGCGGTCGAAGAAGCCTTTGGATTTCGGGCAGGCTTCGTGCGGGCTTTCCTGCCCACGGAATTCTTCCAGCAGTTCTTTCTGGCGGGCGGTGAGCTTGGTGGGGGTTTCCAGCTCCACCTGCACCACCAGATCGCCCATGCCGTGGCCGTTGAGGGCGGGCATGCCGCGTCCGCGCACGCGGAACTGGCGGCCGGATTGGGTGCCTGCGGGAATTTTCACGTCCACCGGCTGCTTGTCGAGGCCGGGGATGTTGATTTCGCCGCCCAGCGCCGCGTCCACGAAGCTCATCGGCACCTGAGCATAGAGCGTGGTGCCGTCGCGTTTCCAGATGGGGTGCGGCTTCATATGGACGAAGATGTAGAGGTCTCCGTTCTCGCCGCCGCGCGGGCCTGCTTCGCCTTCGTTGGCGAGGCGGATGCGGGTGCCGTCGTCCACGCCTTTGGGGATTTTTACCTTCAGCTGCTTGCGGCGCTCCACCCGGCCTTCGCCATGGCAATGCTCGCATGGGTCTGAGATGACCTGCCCGGAACCATGGCATTGCGGGCAGGTGCGTTCCACGATGAACATGCCGTTTTGCATGCGCACCTGTCCGCGTCCGCCGCAGCTGGTGCAGGCCTGCACGCGCGCGCCCGGCTTGGAGCCGGTGCCGACGCACTGTTCGCAGGAGACGGCGACGTCCAGCGCGATATCGGCTTCGGCGCCGTGGAAGGCGTCTTCGAAGCTGACTTGCAGATCATAACGGATATCGGCCCCGCGTTGCGGGCCGCGGCGTCCGCCGCGCCCCTGCTGGCCGCCCATGAACTGATCGAAGATGTCGGAGAAAATGTCGGAGAAGGGGGAGGCATCACCGAACGGATTGCCGCCCGCGCCGCCGCCAGCCCCGCCGCGCACGCCTGCGTGGCCGTGGCGATCATAAACGGCTCGTTTCTGCGGATCGGAGAGCACGCCATAGGCTTCGCTGATCGCCTTGAAACGCGCTTCCGCATCCGCGTCACCCGGGTTCTTGTCCGGGTGCCAGCGCATGGCGAGCTTGCGGTAAGCGGATTTCAGCGTGCCGTCGTCGCAGCCCTTCTGAACTTCCAGCAGCTCATAATAGTCAATTTCGGCGTACATCCGCGCCAGTCCTTCGCAAGAAGCAGCCTGTTTTGCAAGAAGTGGCCGGGGGTCAAGCCCCCGGCCACAGATGTTTACTTCTTGCTGTCGTCGACTTCGGTGAAGTCGGCGTCGACCACATCGTCGGCGGGCTGTTCGGCGGCCGGGCCTTCACCCTGCGCCGCGCCTTGCTCGGCGGCGTACACCGCTTCGCCCAGCTTCATGGCGACTTGCGCCAGCGCCTGCGCCTTCTGGTTGATCTGCTCCGGATCGCCCGATTCCAGCACCGATTTCACGTCGGCGATGGCCGCTTCGATGGAGGCCTTGGTCGCGGCGTCCACCTTGTCGCCATGTTCGCTCAACTGGCGTTCCGTTGCGTGCACAAGGCCGTCCGCCTGATTCTTCGCTTCGGCGGCTTCCCGGCGCTTCTTGTCCTCGGTGGAGAACTGCTCCGCTTCCTTCACCATCTTCTCGATATCGTCCTTGGACAGGCCGCCCGAGGGCTGGATGCGGATCTGCTGTTCCTTGCCGGTGCCCTTGTCCTTCGCGTTCACCGCGACGAGGCCGTTGGCATCGATGTCGAACGTCACTTCCACCTGCGGCACGCCGCGCGGAGCGGGCGGGATGCCGACGAGATCGAACTGGCCCAGCATCTTGTTGTCGGCCGCCATTTCCCGCTCACCCTGAAACACGCGGATCGTCACGGCGGACTGGTTGTCGTCCGCAGTCGAGAACGTCTGCGACTTCTTGGTGGGGATGGTGGTGTTGCGGTCGATCATGCGGGTGAACACGCCGCCCAGAGTCTCGATGCCGAGGCTGAGAGGCGTCACGTCCAGCAGCAGCACGTCTTTCACGTCGCCTTGCAGCACGCCCGCCTGAATGGCGGCACCCATGGCGACCACTTCATCCGGGTTCACGCTCGTGTTCGGCTCCTTGCCGAACAGATCCTTCACGAACTGGCGGACGCGCGGCATGCGGGTCATCCCGCCCACGAGGATCACTTCGTCGATCTCGCTGGCCTTCACGCCGGCTTCGTTCATCGCGTCGACGCAGGGCTTGCGGGTGCGCTCGATCAGGTCGATCACCAGCTTTTCAAGGTCGGCGCGGCTGATCGCCTTCACGAGGTGCTTCGGCCCGGTGGCGTCCGCGGTGATGAAGGGCAGGTTCACTTCCGTGGTGGCGGAAGACGACAGCTCGATCTTCGCCTTTTCCGCCGCTTCCTTCAGCCGTTGCAGCGCGAGGCGATCGTTGCGCAGATCGATGCCTTCGTCCTTCTTGAAGGCTTCGGCGAGGAATTCCACGATCTTGGCGTCGAAATCCTCCCCGCCAAGGAAGGTGTCGCCGCTGGTGGATTTCACTTCGAACACACCGTCGCCCAGTTCCAGAACCGAGACGTCGAAGGTGCCGCCGCCAAGGTCGTAAACGGCGATGGTGTGGGCGGATGTGCTCTTGTCCAGACCATAAGCCAGCGCAGCGGCGGTCGGCTCGTTGATGATGCGCAGCACTTCAAGGCCCGCGATCTGCCCGGCATCCTTGGTGGCCTGACGCTGGGCGTCGTTGAAGTAGGCGGGAACGGTGATCACGGCCTGCGTCACGGTTTCGCCCAGATAGCTCTCGGCCGTTTCCTTCATCTTCTGCAGGATGAAGGCGGAAATCTGCGAGGGGCTGTAATCCTTGCCGCCGGCGGACACCCATGCGTCTCCGTTGGCGCCCTTCACGATTTTATAGGGGACGAGATCCTTGTCCTTCTGGGTCATCGGATCGTCGAAACGGCGGCCGATCAGCCGCTTCACCGCGAACACGGTGTTTTCCGGGTTGGTCACGGCCTGACGCTTGGCGGGCTGGCCCACCAGACGTTCCGAATCCTTGGTGAAGGCGACTTGCGACGGGGTTGTCCGCGCGCCTTCCGCATTTTCGATCACCTTGGGCGCGGCCCCTTCCATCACAGCGACGCAGCTGTTGGTGGTGCCGAGGTCGATTCCGATAACCTTCGCCATAATTGTCCTTGCCTGTTTGCGCGTGGGGACGCCCCCTTGCGCACCTTTCCGTGAGAATAAGTTCAGCTGCCCGAAGACAGCCTTTCGCTTGGGCATATAGGTGGACGATTTCCGGCATCAATGGTGCCGCTGCGCTTTTCCTTCGGCGGTTCATTCCCGCGACAGCCGCGCTGTTGCAGCGGCGGCGGTGCCCGCGCTAGAGCGGCGCGGACGAAGTTCAGAAAGGCTTTCCCCATGGTGCGCGCATTTGCCCTTTCCGCTTTGCTGCTGGCCGGATCCCCGGCGTTGCTGCTGGCGGGTGCCCCGGTGCTGGCGCAGATGGCCCCCATGGCCCAGCCGCATGTGCAGGACGCATGGGTGCGGCTGCCTGCCGTCAGCGGTCGCCCGGCCGGTGGCTATTTCCTGATCCACGGCACGGCGAAGGCCGATGCGCTGACGGGCGTTTCGTCCCCCAAGGCCGAGCGGATCGAACTGCATTCGATGACGAATGAGGGCGGGGTGATGAAAATGCGCGCCGAACCCAGCTTCGCCGTGCCCGCCAAGGGGGTACTGCAATTCGCGCCGGGCGGCAGCCATCTGATGATCTTCGGCCTTGCCCCGGACGTGAAGCCGGGCGCGGCCATTCCGCTGACTTTCAGCTTCCAGTCCGGCGCGAAAGTGACGCTGAATGCCGAGGCGCGGGCGGCGAATGCGCCGGTTAAGGCGGATGCGCCTGCCCATCAGCACTGACAGCCCCGCCAGCCGCCCGTTGAGCGCGGGCGAGCGGGCGCTTGCCGCGCGGGTGTTCGGCTCGGCGCTGAACCCTGATCCGGTGCGCATCAACCGGCTGAAATGGTGGATGTGGCAGCCCGCGTGGATCACCATGGCCCCGGACGGGCATTTGTGGTTCCACCCCAATGGCGATGTGTGGAGCGAGGATTTTTCAAGCGAGGGTGCCGCGCTGCGCGGCCATTTCGTGCATGAACTGACGCATGTGTGGCAGCACCAGCAGGGCGTCAGCCTTATCTGGCAGCGCCCGCCGTTCGCGCGTTACGCCTACCTCCCGCTGACACCGGGCAAGCCGTTCAGCGCCTATGGGCTGGAGCAGCAGGCCGAGATCGTGAAAGACGCCTATCTGCTGGGCGAAGGGCTGCGGCTGAAGGACCGGCCGCCGCTGGAGGTGTATCGGGCGCTGCTGCCGTTCAGACCCTGAGCGCCAGCAGGGATGGGGCCAGCGCATTCCACCATTCGCCGGGGTAAAACCATGCGGCGGCGATGTGGAGCGGCACCGCGATAGCAATCACCCACCATGTCGCGGGATGCACCCGACCGAGCACCCGCCTGTCATGCAGCATCAGCGGGATCAGCAACAGGTCTGCCAGCAGATTGGGGGCGGAATCCATGATGTGCGGCATCGGCGGCACCCAGAGGAACCAGCGCGAGATCGCCGGGCCGACAAGGCAGACCGCCGCGCCATACATGAAGCGGCGGTGCCATTGCGGGTGGCGCGTGACGCTGGCGATCGCCGCGGTAACGAAGGCGATGAACAGCGCCAGATCGACCATGTTGAACAGGGTGAAGGCCCATGGCTGCTCAACGCCGCGCTGTTCACGGCGGAGCGCGGCATGGATTGCCGCCGCAATGCCCAGCGGCAGCATCAGCGCCGAAATCGCGATTCCAGCCAACCCCAGTTCGCGGTGACGAGCCACCTTGCCCCAGGCGACCAGCTGCGACTGCCAGGCATAGAGCAGAATCCAGCTGAAATAGGCGAGCCCGTAGATGTGGATGATCGGCGCGAAGCTGCGCGATCCGGCAGCAAGCGGCGCGAAATAGGTGAGCGGGAAGGCGAGCAGGGTGATCGCCAGCATCAGCCAGCCCATGCGCGCGAAAAACGGATCGCGTTTGCTTGCCATTTGCCCCCCCTATGGCCTTGGTCCGGAGGATGTGCGGCGGATAGGGGGAACGCAAGGGGGCTTTCGCCGCCCCACAGCTGAGCCAAAGCCACATGCCCGCTTTCTTCCGACCAGCCGCGCCGCCGGGGGATTCCCTTTCGCCCCTCCCGATGCCACAAGGCGGCCAGCCATGCGCCGCCTGTTCACCCTGTTGCTCCTGCTGCTCGCCCAGCCCGCACTCGCCACGGCTGTCGCGGGCAACATCCGCGTGATCCCCACCGCCGAGGGCGCGACCGTGCGGCTGGCGCTGTCAGAGCCGCTTGCCGCGCCGCCGCGTGCCTTCGCGCTGGGCGATCCCATGCGCTGGGCAATCGATCTGGGCGACGCCTCCGCCGTGCGACGGGATGCCCCCGGTGCAGGTGACGTGAAGGCCGCCCGCGTTTCGCAATTCGATCCCGCGACCGTGCGAATGGTCGTCGATCTTGCCAAGCCGATGCGGCTGGCAGAAGTGATTCAGGGCCGCGATCAGGTGCTGGAACTGCGCTTCCGCCCCGTGGCCGAAGCCGAGTTCAAGCGCCTCGTCGCGCGCGGCCGCAACCCCGTGGCAGGCTTCTACCAAGAGGCCCCGCGCGCCGTCCCGCCCGGCCCCAACCCGCCCGCCGATCTCGCAGCCGACAGCGCCGCCCGGCTGGATGCGGTAGAGGCCGCGCTGGCGGAAGCCGGGCGCGAGCTTCAGCCGCCCCCCACCGTCCAGCCAGCTGTCCAGCCCATCGATCCACGCCTGAACCCGCAAATCACCCCGCAGCAGGACAAGCGCGTTTCGCCCCCGCCGCCCGCGAAGCCCGCCCCCCTGCCGCCCGCCATCACCAGCGCCCGGCCGACCCGCACGAAGAAGGCGGTGATCGTGATCGACGCCGGGCACGGCGGCCACGATCCGGGCGCACCCTCTGCCATCGGCGGCGGATCGGAAAAGGATGTCACCCTCGCCATCGCGCAACAGGCCAAGGCCGCCATCGAGCGCCGCGCCCGCGAAAAGGGCGTGCCCGTCGACGTCCGCCTCACGCGGGACAAGGACTACTTCGTCACGCTGGGCAACCGCGTCCGCCTCGCACGCGACTGGAAGGCCGACCTGTTCATCTCCATCCACGCAGACAGCGCGCCCAATCTGCTGGCGCGCGGAGCCTCCGTCTACACCCTCTCCGAAGTCGCATCAGACCGCGAGGCCGCCCGCGTCGCCGCCAAGGAAAACCGCGCCGACCTGATCGCGGGCGTCGACCTCTCCGGCGAAAACCGCGAAGTCGCCTCCATCCTCGTCGATCTCGGCATGCGAGACAGCATGAACGCCTCGGCCGATTTCGCAGAATCGCTGCAAAATGGCATGGAACCCGAAGGCGTCACCTTCCGCAGCCAGTTCCACCGCTTCGCCAACTTCCAGGTGCTGCGCAACCTCGGCGTGCCCGCCGTCCTGCTGGAAACCGGCTTCCTCTCCAACGAAGACGACGCCCGCTACCTGTTTTCCAGCAAAGGCCAACGCGCCATCGCCAACGGCATCGCCGAATCCGTGGTGAGCTTCGTGGGGAAACGCTGAGGGGGGCGTCCGTTTCTTTGCCTCCGGCGGGCAGGGAATTGATTTCCCTGCACCCTCAAAATTGGCGTCGTGTCAAAACTCAAACACCATGTGAGTGATCAGATTCGATTGCCTGCGGCGCAACGAAGCACTCTCCCCCTGCAAGGGGGGAGAGATGGAGAGGGGGTGTCACCGGTTGGCCTGATCCACAACATCCCACCTCTCAACCCATCACGCCAACGCCGCCCCCATCTGCCGCAATGCCCCGATCTTCCGCTCCAGCGGCCCCCAGTCATCCGCCTCGGCAATCGCCGCCCACAACGCTTCCACCTCGTCGATCAGCATCGTCTGCGGCGTGGCATCCGCCCAATAGGGATGCGCCAGCGCGCCGGGCAATGGCTCGAACCCGGCCAGCAATTCGCGGAACAATCCCAGCGCCGGATGCATATCGGCAGGCACTCGCCCGCCCCGGAAGCCGAACCAGATGGCGTCGGGCTGCGTCCCCCCTTCACCCAGCCCGACCTCCAGCGCCCGCACCAGCGCTTCCTCCGCCTCGGCGCTGCCGCGTTGCAGGCCCAGCCGCCACAGCGCCTGCCGCCGCACCTCCTGCGCCACCAGCTCCGGCCAGCGTTGCAAGGCCGGCACAAGGCTGTCCGCAGGCGCGATCAGCCGCAGCGCCTTCGCCAGTTCCACCAGATTCCAGTGCACCGCCTCGGCCTGCCGCCCAAAGGCATAAAGGCCGAAATGATCGAAATAGGCGGCGGTGAAATCGCTTTGCCAGCGCGGCAGGAAACGCCACGGGCCATAATCGAAACTCTCGCCCGAGATGTTCATATTGTCGGTGTTCAGCACCCCGTGCACGAACCCCGCCACATGCCATTCGGCCACCAGCCGCGCCGCACCTTCCACGGCATAGGTCATCAGCGTGGCGATGCGGTCCGCCCCCGGCTCCGCTTGCGCGATCTCGCGCAGCACATAATCCACCAGCCGCGCCATCGCCTCCGGCATTTGCAGCGCCGCCAGCCGCTGGAAACTGCCATAGCGCACATGGCTGTGGGAAAGCCGCACCAGCACGGCGGATCTTGTGGGTGAAGGCTCGTCGCCGCGCTCCAGCTCCTCGCCCGTCTCGATCACGCTGAACGTGCGCGACGTCGTCACCCCCAGCGCCTGCAGCATTTCCGTCGCCAGCAGTTCGCGCACCGCGCCTTTCAGCGTCAGCCGCCCGTCGCCAAAGCGGGACCATGGCGTGCGCCCCGATCCCTTGGTGCCCAGATCCATCAGCCGCCCGCCGCCATCGCGCAACTGCGCGAACAGGAAGCCGCGCCCGTCGCCCAGTTCGGGGTTGTAGGTGCGGAACTGGTGCCCGTGATAGCGCAGCGCAAGCGGCGCGGGCAGGCTGCCATCCAGAGGTTCGAAGCGGCCGAAATGCGCGATCCACGCCGCGTCGCTCAGCCCGGAAAGCCCCACGTCGGCGGCGGCGCTGTCGTTGCGCCAGCGCAGAATATGCTGCGGAAACTGGGCCGGCGCGACGACATCAAAAAAGTCGCCCCCCAGCGCCATCATCGCCGTTTCAGGCTGGTAAGCGGGATTGCCGGTCACGCCGCCCCATTGGCGCAGCGCGCTGCGTGGATCAATCCTGCCGGGGCTGGAAAGACGACAGACCGGCCGCCGCGTCGCAGAAGCGGATCGATTCGCTGCGAATGTGCGCTTTCATCTCGGCCGTGGTGTCGGGTTCGAAATACAGGTGCATCGCCTCGCCCACGGCGGAAAAGATCAGGTTGGAGGTGATGTCAGGGCGCACGTTCGTGATCCCCTGCTTGGCGAGCACGGCCTCCAGATGCGCGCGGGTCCAGGCGACCACCGTTTCCTTGGCGGCATGAAAAAAGGGTTCCGCTTCGGGATTCTGCTTGTGGATCTTCCGCTCTGCCCCCTGCTCCGAACAGCTTCTGGATTTCTCCCACACATTGTTCACTTCACAGAAGTCGAAGCAGCGATTCAGGCTGGCGGTGAAGGTCACATCCTCCAGCCTGTCGTCGCCCTGCATCGCCGCGATGATCTTCAGCCCGTGCAGCTTACCCAGCTCCACCAGCAGCGCCCGCTTCGATCCGAAGTGATAGAAGATGGAGCCTTCAGACACATCCGCCTGCGCTGCGATATCGGCCGTCCCGGTGCTGGCATAGCCGCGCGTGCCGAACAGCAGATAGGCGGCCTCCAGCACGCGCGTGCGGGTTTCCGCCGGATCGTAGCGGCGAACCTTGTTGTCCACCTCTGTCTTCCGGGTCCGGGCTTCGGCCTGAGCCTTTGTCACCTTGCCGTCGGTTGCGCGCGCACGTGTCGCCACTGTCGTTCCGCGTCCTCTCTACGCAGCCCCGGTCCCCGGCGGGCTTATGCGCTAAAACTGAGTGGCAGTCAAAAGTTCATGTAACATCCCACCATAAAGGGGAAATTGCGCCCTGCGCACGCCCGGCCTAGAAGGCAATCGTGGAACCCGCCTTCACCGATCAATATCTGTGGACCAGCGACAATGTCCGCCTGCACTACCGCGATTATGCGGGCGGCGCAGGCGGCCGCCCGGCGCTGCTCTGCCTGCCCGGCCTCACCCGCAACGCCCGTGATTTCGAAGCCTTTGCAGGGCGTTATGCCCCACGTTTTCGCGTGATCACCCCCAGCTTTCGCGGCCGGGGAGACAGCGGCTATGCCCGCGACCCGCTCACCTATGTCCCGCTCACCTACCTGCAGGACATGGGGCGGCTGCTGGATGCGGCAATGGTGGACAAGGTGGTAATCGTCGGCACCTCGCTCGGCGGCCTGATCGGTCTGCTGCTGGACGTGACTCAGCGACAGCGCATCGCCGGACTCGCGTTGAACGATGTGGGGCCGGATATGAACCCGGAAGGGCTGGCGCGAATCCGCATCGGGCTGGGCAAGGGCGGCAACTGGCCCAGCTGGCTGACGGCCGCGCGCGACATCGCCCGCCGGCAGGCCGATCTCTACCCGCACTGGGGGCTGGACCAATGGCTGGCGCACGCCAAGCGGCTGTGCCGGGTCAGCCGCGCCGGGCCGATCATGTGGGATTATGATCCGGAAATCGCCGCGCCGCTGAACCTGCCGCATGGCGATCAGCAGCTGGACCTGTGGCTGGCGCTGGACAGTTACCGGGACCGGCCGCTGCTTTCGGTGCGCGGCGCGCTGTCTGACATATTGGCGGCGGATACGCAGGCGAAAATGGCCGCGCGAATGCCCATGCTCAGCGCCGTCACCGTGCCCGGCGTGGGCCACGCCCCCACGCTGGAGGAGCCGGAGGCCGTCGCCGCGCTGGACGATTTCCTCGGCCGCTTCGGCTGAAGCCCTCAGGCGTCTGTCAGCAGTTCGCCTTCCAGCAGATCGGGCGGGGTCGGGCTGCCCAGAACGGCGGCGGGATCGCGCGGTGGCAGGGCGGCCAGCGCCGTGGCCTTCGCCTTTTCCCGCGCGTTGCGCCGATCCAGCCAACGCTTGAACAGCAGGCCACCCACGGCGACGCTCACCATGCCCACCGGCCCCAGCGCGCGCGCCACGCGCGGCAACACCACCGGCACGGCGGCCCCGATCACAGCACCGGCCGGGCCGGCAGCGGCTCCGCCCAATGTCTGGGCGATGCTGCGCCCTGCCAGTGCCGTCATCACCTTGCCGATCATGCCTGTCTCCTTCGCGCCTTCAACTTGGCATGGCATCCGATTGTTTCAAGCCCGAAGCCAGTTCCAGAATCAAGCGATTGGTCAACATCCGCCCGGCATCCGTCACCCGCAGCCGCGCGCCCGGTGCCAGCAAACCCATCGCCTGCAACCGCGCCCGCGCGGGTTGAGAGGCCACCGCGCCCAGCGCCACGCCGGTGCGCGCCGCGAAGTCAGCCGGGTCCAGCCCCTCCGCCAGGCGCAGCCCCATCATCAGCGCTTCCTCGGCGGCGTCTTCGGGGGCGATCGCCTCCTCTGCCTCCAGCCCTTCGCCGCGCGCCTGCACGGCCTCCAGCCAGCTTTCCGGCCGCTTCAGCCGCGTGGTCGCCAGCCCGCCGCGCCGCCCGTGCGCGCCGGGGCCGACACCCGCATAATCGCCATAGCGCCAATATTGCAGATTGTGCCGGCTCTCCGCGCCGGGCCGGGCGTGGTTGGAAACCTCATACAGCGGCAGCCCCGCCGCCGTGCACAGCGCACCGGTCAGCTCGAACATATCGGCCGCCGCCTCCTCGTCGGGCAAGTCCAGCAGGCCCTTGCGCGCCAGCGTGTGGAAGCGCGTGCCTTCCTCGATGGTCAGCTGATAGGCAGACAGATGCTCGGTGCCGAAGCTCAGCGCGCGGGCCAGTTCCGCTTCCCACGCCGCCACCGTCTGCCCCGGGCGGCTGTGGATCAGATCGAAGCTGACACGCCTGAAATGCCGCTGCGCCACCTCCAGCGCCGCCAAGCCTTGTGCCAGATCATGCGGCCGCCCCAGCAGCTTCAGCGCTGCATCGTCCAGCGCCTGCAACCCCAAGGATACCCGGTTCACCCCGGCAGAGGCGAAATCGGCAAAGCGCGCAGCCTCCACGGACGAAGGGTTTGCCTCCAGCGTGATCTCCACAGCGCCATCGTTCGGCCACAGCGCCAGCGCCTCGGCAATCAGCGCTTCGGTGGTGCCGGGGTCCATCAGGCTGGGGGTGCCGCCGCCGAAGAAGATGGAGACCAGCCGCTGCCCCGCCGTCAGCCGCGCTTCATGTCGCAAATCCGCCACCAGCGCCGCGCGCCACCCGGCCTGATCCACCCGTTCCCGCACATGGCTGTTGAAGTCGCAATAGGGGCATTTGGTGACGCAGAAGGGCCAGTGAACATAAAGGGCGAGATCGCCGCTCATCCGCCCCCCAGCGCCGCTTTCAGCTTGGCGAAGGCCCTGGCACGGTGGCTGATCGCATGCTTTTCCGCCGGGTCCATCTCGGCGAAGGTCTGCGTATAGCCCTCCGGCACGAACACCGGATCATAGCCGAAGCCCAGCTCGCCGCGCGGCGGCCACACCAGCGTGCCCGGCATCCGCCCCTCGAAGGTTTCCGCCCGTCCATTAGGCCACACCAGCGCCAGCACGCAGACAAACTCCGCCGCGCGCGACACATCCGACCCCAACGCCGCCAGCCGCTGTTCCACCTTCGTCATGGCGAGCATCCAGTCCCGCCCGTTCGGGGTTTCGGCCCAATCCGCGGTATAGACCCCCGGCTCCCCGCCCAGCGCCGCCACGCACAACCCGCTGTCGTCAGACAAGGCAGGCAAGCCCGCGCCCTCGGCCGCAAAGCGCGCCTTCAGCAAGGCGTTGCCCGCAAAGCTGTCCTCGGTCTCCACCGGCTCCGCCAGCCCGAACTCGCTGGCCGCCACCGCTTCAATCCCGAACGGAGCCAGCAGTGCCGAAATCTCCCGCAGCTTCCCCTTGTTGTGGGAGGCGAGGACCAGCTTCGGGCCGACGGCGGCAATCACCGACCCGTAGCCGCCCGCTGCGCTGCGAAGATCGCGTCCGTGCCGATGCGGGCCAGCCGCAGCAGGCGCAGCAGCGTTTCCTCCTCGAACACCGCGCCTTCGGCTGTCGCCTGCACTTCCACCAGCGAGCCTTTCGATGTCAGCACAAAATTGCCGTCCGTGTGCGCCACCGAATCCTCGTCATAATCCAGATCGAGCACCGGCGTGCCTTCATACACGCCGCAGGACACCGCCGCGACCTGCACCGGCAGGGGGTCGACAGCGAACGGCGTCACGGCATGGATCTTGTCCAGCGCCAGCCGCAGCGCCACCCAGGCGCCGGAAATCGCCGCCGTGCGCGTGCCGCCATCGGCCTGCAGCACGTCGCAATCCAGCGTGATCTGCCGCTCGCCCAGCGCCTTCAGGTCCGTCACCGCGCGCAGGGAACGCCCGATCAGCCGCTGGATTTCCTGCGTCCGCCCGCTCTGCTTGCCCTTGGCGGCTTCGCGGCTGCCGCGCGTGTGGGTGGCGCGGGGCAGCATGCCATATTCCGCCGTCACCCAGCCTTCGCCTTTGCCGCGCATCCACGGCGGCAGCTTCTCTTCCACGCTCGCCGTCACCAGCACATGGGTCTGCCCGAACTTCACCAGGCAAGACCCTTCGGCATGGGCGGAAAAGCCCGGCTGCATCCCGATCTCGCGCATCATGTCCGGCGAACGGCCCGAAGGTCGCATCTGAATTCCTCTGTTCCACGGAAGTTGCCACTGCCTTAAGCCGAGCAAGCGCCAGTGCCAAGCCGGTTGAGCCGCACAGCCTTCCCGCCTACATTCCCCATATGCACGAGCATGGCGGAATTTCCGTATCCCAGCTGTCAGACCGCGCGCGCGGCATCTTCCGCGACATCGTGGACTCCTATCTCGCCACCGGCGCGCCGGTCGGCTCCCGCACGCTATCCCGGCTTGGCGGCCTGCAACTGTCGCCTGCCTCCATCCGCAACGTGATGCAGGATCTGGAGGAGCTGGGCCTGCTGGAAGCCCCGCACACCTCGGCTGGGCGTGTTCCCACCGAACAGGGCCTGCGCCTGTTCGTGGATGGGATGATGCAGGTCGCCGTGCCGGACGCCGCTGACATCGCCGCCATCGAAGCGGAAGCGATGCGCGCGGGTGCCAGCCTTGAAGACCTTCTGTCGCGCACCACGTCGGCGCTCTCCGGCCTCGCCCAATGCGCCGCCGTCGTCGCCGCGCCGAAAACCGAACCGGTCATCCGCCAGCTGAACCTCGTGCCGCTGGGCGCGGGGCGGGCGCTCGCCATCCTTGTCGGCGCGGATGGCGGCATCGAAAATCGCGTGATCGCGCTGCCGGAAAACCTGCCCCGCGAAGCGCTGGAACAGGCGCAGAATTACGTCAACGCCCGGCTCTCCGGCCTCACACTGGCGGATGCCGTCGCCCGGCTGCAGGTGGAAATCGATACCAACCGCGCCGAACTGGATCAGCTCACCGCCACCCTCGTCGCAGAGGGTCTTGCTTCATGGTCGTCGGATGGCGCAGGCCCGGTGCTGATCGTGCGCGGGCAGGCGCATCTGCTGAACGATGTCGATCTGGATCGCGCCCGCGCCCTGCTGGAGGAACTGGAAGAAAAGGCCGAACTCGCCCGCCTGCTGGATCAGGCGCGGCAATCCGACGCGATGCGAATCTTCATCGGCGCGGAAACCCGGCTGTTCGCCCTCTCCGGCTCCTCCGTGATCGCCGCGCCCTATCGCGGCGCGGATGGCCGGGTGATCGGCGTTGTCGGCGTAATCGGCCCCACAAGGTTGAACTATGCCCGCGTCGTCCCCATGGTGGATTTCACCGCAAACAGATTATCGAGGTTGATGGCATGACTGCCGAAACGCCGGACATCGGCGCAGACGAACACACCGTGGAACAGGAACTGGCCGCCGCCCGGGAGGAGATCGTCTCCCTCGTGACCGAGCGCGACGCAGAGCGCGACCGCGCCCTGCGCATGGCCGCCGAAGCCGAAAACACCCGCCGCCGCCTTGAGCGGGACAAGGCCGACGCCGTACAATATGCCGCCGCCAACTTCGCGCGCGACATGCTGACCGTGGCAGACAACCTCACCCGCGCCCTCGAATCGCTGCCCGCCGAAGCCTCGGACGCGCTGCGCGCCGGGCTTGAAGCGACGGGCCGCGAACTCTCCGCCATCCTCGAGCGCCATGGCGTGAAGCGCGTGCCCGCAGTCGGCCTGCCGCTGGACCCGAACAGCCACCAGGCCATGGTGGAAGTGGAGCATGACGCCGAACCCGGCACCATCGTCTCCGAACTGCAAGCCGGCTATATGCTGAAAGACCGGCTGCTCCGCCCGGCACTGGTGACGGTGGCGAAGGCCAAGGGGTAGCCCCCCGCGCGTTACCCCGCCCGTCGTCCATTCTCGTCGAACAACGCTGAGGCCGGGGCTTCTGCGGGCGGCGGTTCGCCCTGCGCGCCGACGCGCAGCACGAAGGCTAGGATGGTGGCGACGGCGGTGTAGAGATCGGGGCGGACGAGCTGGCCGACCTTGCCGGTGAAATAGAGCGCGCGGGCGACGGAGGGGTAGGAGAGGATCGGCGTGGCCTGCGCGGCGGCCATTTCGCGGATGACCTCTGCGGCGGTGCCGCGGCCGCGGGCGACGATGGTGGGGGCGGAATCGGCATCCGGGCGGTAGCGCAGCGCGACCGCGAAATGGGTCGGGTTGGTGACGACGACGGTGGCCTCGGCCATGCCGGCGCGGTTGGAGCGGCGGATGGCGTCCCGCGCGGCGCGGCGGATGGCGGCCTTCATTTCCGGCGAGCCTTCCTGTTGCTTATGCTCGTCGCGGATGTCCTGCTTCGACATGCGGAGTTTCTTCAACCACTGGAACAGCTGCACCGGCAGATCGATCCCGGCGATGAAGGCAAGGCCCGCGCCCAGCCAGAGCAGCAGCAGCCCGGCGAGACGGGCAGCCTGCTGCACGGCGGCTTCGAACGGCAAGGCGGACAGGCTGGCGAGATGCTGCTGATGGCCGCGAAGGAACCATGTGGAAACGCCGAGCAGCAGAGCCGCCTTCAAAATCGACTTCGCCAGTTCGATCAGGCCGCGCGAGCCGAACAGCCGCTTCAGCCCGGCGAGGGGGTTCAGTCGCTCCGGCTTGGGGGCGAGCAGGCCGGGAACGAAGCCGATGCCGCCGCTGGCGGCTTGCCCGACGGCGGCGGCGAGCAGCAGCAGCGCGCCCAGCAGGGCGATGGGGATGGCGAGCGGGGCCACCATTTCCACCGCGCGTTCGACGGGGGTGAAGCGGCGGACGTCGGCGGGCGCGAAGCTCAGCGCATTGGCGAGACCGGCGGAGAGGCGGGCGGCCAGCGTGTCGGCCTGAGACCAGAGCCAGAGGAAGCCCGCCAGCCCCGCGACCGCGGTGGCGAGATCGCGGGAGAGCAGGCGGTCCCCTTTCTCCAGCGCGTCCTGCTTGCGGCGCTGGGTGGGGGCCTCTGTGCGATTGTCGTCAGCCAAGAAGCAGGTCCGCGAGGCGGGATTGCGAGGCGGTGAGCGCGCCCTGAAAGCTGGCGGCGAGCGCGGGCAGTGCGAGCGGCAGGGCGATGAGCCCGATTAGCAGCATCAGCGGGAAGCCGATGGAAAACAGGTTCAGCTGCGGCGCGGAGCGGGCGGCGACGCCGATGGCGAGGTTCACCATCAGCAGCGTCGCGCCGACGGGCAGCGCGGCGATGAAGGCCGAGGCGAAGGCATAGCCGCCCCATGCGGTGACGGCGGAAAGGCGTCCGGGTTCGAACAGCGCGGCCGCGTTCGGCATGGCGGCATAGCTGCGGATCAGGATGTCCAGAAACACGAGATGGCCGCCTCCCGTGAGCAGCAACGCCCACATCAGCATGGCGAACAGGCCGGAAAGGATAGGGGCCTGCGGCATCGTGGGATCGACCAGTTGTGCGAAGCCAAGACCCATGGATTGAGCCAACCAGTCCCCGGCGGCGAGCGCGACGGCGAAGGCGGCGTGCAGCGACAGCGCGGCGGCGAGGCCGATCAGCAGTTCGCCCGCGATGGCCGCGAAGCCGGGGAGGCTGAGCAGGTCTGTAGGCGGCGTGGGGGCGTGGCCGCTGCCGATCACCAGCCAGCTGACGGCCCCTGCCAGCCCGATCCGCACGCGCACCGGGATCAACTGACCACCGAGCGCGGGCAGGAAGGTGAGCGCCGCCCCCGTGCGCAGGCTGGTGAAGAGGAGGGCGAGAAGGAATGGCTCGATGGCGGGAGGGAGCATCGGGGGGTCAGCGGGCCATCATGGGAATCGCGCTCGCGGCCTCCCGCAGATAATCGCTGAGCAGCCCGCCGATCACGCCGCCGAACAGCACGAGGGCAAGGAACACGCCGATCAGCTTGGGGATGAAGCTGAGCGTTGCCTCCTGAATGGAGGTGGCCGCCTGCAACAGCCCGACGACAAGGCCGATGGCGAGCGCGGGCAGCAGCGCGGGCAGGGTGGCGAGCACCAGCACCCACGCCCCCCGCGCGGCGGTATCATACAGAAGATCGGTGCCGTTCATGTGGCGAAACTCCGCGCGAGAGAGGCGGTGACGAGCGCCCAACCATCCACTGCGACGAACAGCATCAGCTTGAACGGCAGCGCGATCAGCACCGGCGACACCATCATCATCCCCAGCGCCATCAGCACGGACGCAACGACGAGATCGATGATGAGGAAGGGCAGGAACAGCAGAATGCCGATCTGGAACGCCGTTTTCAGTTCGGAGGTGGCAAAGGCGGGCAGCAGGATGCGCATGGGCACCTCCGCCTCGCTGGCGAAGGGCGAGGCATTGGCGAGGCCCGCGAACAGGTTCAGATCGGCCGTGCGGGTGTGCTGCAGCATGAAGCCGTGCAGGATGTCAGACGCGCGGCTGATGGCCTGTTCGGCGGGCAGTTCGTTGGCGACGAAGGGTTGCAGCGCCTGATCATTGATCCGCTCCATCCAGGGCTGCATCACGAAGAAGGTGAGGAACAGCGCCAGCCCGATCATCAACTGGTTGGGCGGGGCCTGCTGCAGGCCGATCGCCTGCCGGAGGATGGCGAGCACCACGACGATGCGGACGAACGCCGTCATCATCAGCAGCACCGAGGGCAGCAGGGTGAGTAGCGTCATCAGCAGCAGCACCTGCAGCGAAAGCGAGAAGGCGGTGCCCTTTTCGCCCCCGGCGAGCGCGATCAGGCCGCCGAGCGCGCTGGGCTGTTCCGGCGCGGTTTGCGCGAACACCGGCGCGGCCATCAGCATGGCCAGCAGCCCCACCACGAACAGCAGGGCGTGGCGTCGGCGGGCGGCAGTCAGGACGCGCATGGCGGTTGCTCCTGCGGGACGGTGCTGGCGATCAGCGTGAAGGCGTTGCCGGATTGGCCGACCAGATGATCGCGGCCATCGAAGCGCACCACGGCGAGGCGCGCGCCGGGGCCGAGGCTGCGGGTGGCGATCAGGTCGAGCGGGGGAGGCTCCTGTGGGGCGCGTGTCACCACGCCGAGCATCTTTATAGGGGGCAGGCGAAACCAGCCGCGCTTCACCGCCCACAGGCTGAGCGTGGCCAGCGCGCAGACCAGCGGCAGCGCGACCGCGAGGCGGAGCAGGAATTCGCCGAACATCAGGCGAGACCTGCCGGGGCGGCGATGTCCGTCAGCCGCACGCCGAACCGCTCCCCCACGGCGACGATTTCGCCATGGGCGAACAGCTTGCCGTTCACCAGCACGGCGACCGGCTCGGCCGTCATCCGGTCCAGCGCAAGCAGCTGCCCCGGCTCGACTGCCATCAGGTCTTTCAGCGGGATGCGTAGCTGGCCGACTTCCACCGTGAGCGTGAGTTCCAGCCCGGCTAGCCCGGCGGGCATGGCGGGTGCTCTGGGAGTCGCGCGGGCACGGGGGAGCGGTTCGCCCATCTCCGCCATTTCCGGTTCGGCGAGGGCATCGGCCGCCAGATCGCTGCCAAAATCCATGGTGAGGCGCACCGGATCGCCATCCGGCGCGGGCTTGGCGGCCATCTGGCCTTTGGGGGGGATGGCGTTCATTCCTCTGGTCCTTCGGGCGGGAGCAGTTGGGCGGCGGGCAGGCGGGCGATGCGGCGGCCTGCGGCCAGCACGTCCACCGTTTCCGGACGCTCCAGCGGCAGAATGTCGCCGGGTTGCAGCGCGGCGAGCTGGGCAAGGCCGATCCGCCGCTCAGCGATGCGCAGTGCCACGGGCAGTTCCAGATCCAGCGCACGGGCACGGGCGCGCTGGCGCCATTCTGCGGCATCCGGCGCGTCCGGTGGGGGTGGGGCAGGGCGGGCACCCTCCAGCACGACCGCCAGCGTGCAGGCCATGCCTTCCACGTCGAGCTCCAGCAGGAAGGCCGGTTCGGGGTTCAGCGCGCGCGGCCTGTCCGTATGGCGGGCGGGCGCGGCGGCGCTGGCGTTGGCGGCGGGTAGTGCGCGCGCCAGCGCCTGCGCCAGCGTGTGGCACAGCACCGCCCACGAGGCCGAGCCGGGCGGCAGCGCCTCCACCCCCGCCGGGCGGGCACCATCGGCGGCGCGGGTGCCGAACAGCCGTTCCAACAGCCGCGCGGCGCTGTCAGCCGGGCAGCCGAGGCCGATCGCGGACAGTTCGACGGGGGCAGACAGCGCGATGGAGGAGAGGTGCAGCAGCGGCGACGCCGACGGCGTATTGCTGACGCGTGCGGTGATGCGCGCACCCATCAGTCGGGCGAGTTCCGGGCCAAATGCCGCCGCGAGCGCCGGAGCATCCAGCGCCTCCATCAGGGCAGGCGCGGCTTCGGGGGCGGGATCGCCGATGCTGGGCCAGACGATGGCGCGGGCCACGGGCAGCCTCCCTATTGCATCACGAAGCTGGTAAGGAAGACGTCATCGACGCCGGCGATCCCGCTCTTGCGTTGCAGCACATCGTTGATGGCGAGGCGCATCTGCCGGGTGAGTTTTTCCCGTCCGCCGGGATTGGAGAGATCGGCCTCCGTCGTATCCGCCAATATATCCAGCACGGCGGCGACGATGGCGATCTGGTGGCGCTTCACCGCCTCCGTCACCGTTTCGCCGCCCTGCGTGGAGATGGCGATCTTCACCTGCACGAAGCGGCCGGTATCTTTCAGGTTCGCGGTGAAACTGTTGGGGATTTCCACATATTCCAGCGGCGCGACCTTGGGCGCAGGCGGCTTTTTCTCATGGCTGGCCGGGATCAGGGCAGGCATGAAATAGGCCCCGGCCGCGCCCGCCGCCGCGCCACCCAGCAGCAGGATCAACGGCAGGGCAAGGCGCTTCAGCAAGCCGGGCTTCGGCGCAGGCGCTGCGGGTGCGGCGGCTTCAACCATGGGGGCGGGCCTTCGGCGGGAGATCAGGCATAACGGTCGATCCTGCGGGTTTCGGCGCGGGCGATAACCGGCGCGGGGAGAGGGGGGCGGAGGCCGGACTGGGCGTCTTGCAGGCGCGCGGGCTGGCGGCTGTGCTGGCCGGGGCGGCCGCCGTCTGCCTGTGCGCGGGCGGAGGATTGATCGGAGGGTTTATCCGGGCGGGGGTCTGCCTGCGCGCCGCCATCCTGTGCGCGGCTGTCCTGCGGGCCCGTGCCTGCTGTCGGGTCTGCCGATTGCGGCGCGGCGGGGCCGGCCTCTGCGGACAGGTCGCTTGGCAGTTCGTGGGCGGGCCGGTCGGCCGGGGAATGATGCCGGATGGCGGCCGCGAAATCGCCCGTGCCGAAACCGGCGCTGCCCGGCTCTGCGTTGCCGGAATCTGTCGCAGTGCCGAAATCTGCTGAAGATGATGTCATGGCGCTGGCGTCGCCTCCCCCGTTTGCCTGTTTGCCGGGCCCGTCGCTGCCCTGTTGCGACGGATTGGCCTGCGCAGAGGATGGGCCGGGTGCCGGGCGAAGTTCCACAGAGATCAGGTCCACTTCGGCCCCAACCCGCGCAAGGTCCGCGCGCAGTTCCGGCCGGGCGGCGGAGATTCGATCCCTGAGATCCGAACTGCCGGCGACGATGGTGACTTGCAGCGCCTGTTCGCCCGGCGTGCTGATGCGGATATCCGCCGGAGGGGCGGGCGTGGCAGGGGCGGCTGACGCGACGGTCGGCGTGGCGGGCGTGGCCGTGGCAGGCTCTGCCGCGGGCCGGTGGGGGGCTTCGGCTTCCATCCGCAGTGGCGGCAGTTGTGGTGCGGGCTGGGCGGCGTTCGCGGCGACGGGGGTGGATCGCGCAGGCAGCGGCGGAGGGGGCGAATCGGCTTCCGGAGACGCTGCCGGGCTGCCGCCGCTGAGCGGCATGGCGACAGTGTGCGACGCGGCGGTGCTATGCGACGCAGTGCGGGAGGGCGGGGCATCGGGCAGCTGGACGGCGTTGGCGACGGTTTCGATGGCGTCGATTCCTGCGTCTGTCCCGTCTGCCTCAGCCCCATCCGGCCCGCCATCAGTTGCAAGCGGTTGGGCTGCCACGGCCAGAGGCGGGGGCGGAAGCGGGGTGGCCGGCGGCTCGGCAGGCGGACTGATGTTTGGCGTGGCTGGGTTGTCCGCATCGCCATCGGTCGCGGGGGCGCTTTGCGGCGGCAGGGCTTCGAAGAGCGCGGCGTCGCGCTGGCCTTCCGGGGCGGCTTCTCCCGGAAGTTCAAAGCGGGGCTGCTGCGCAGCATGCGCGCCCTTAGGCGGAGCGCGCCCGGCGGCGGGCAGCAGCAGATCGGCGGCTCCGGGGGCATCCAGCGCGGCTGTCATGCGCGCAGCCTGCGCGGGGCCGGGTCTGCGAACCGCTCGGTTTCGGCGTCGGCTTCGCGGCGGGTGGCGGTCAGGCTGTCTGCAAGGCGGCGGCAGCGGGCGCGGGCGGATTCCACGGCCTGCTGCGCGCGGACGCGGCGACGGGCTGCGGCCTCGATCTCAACGGCTGCGCTCGCCTGTGCCGGGGCCAGCAGGCTGCGCAGTTGCGCCCCCGCCGCCAGCGAGCCGGAGGGAATCGCCCCCATCAGCGGCGTGGTATCCTGCAAAAGGGAAAGGATGCGGTTGCGGCGGGCCGAGGCGTCCGCTTCGGCAGAAATTGCTGCGCCCAGTTCGCGCAGCGCGGTGGCTTCCCGCACGCGGGCGGCGCGCAGCAGCAGGATCAGGCGGCGAAGGCGGGTGCGGGCATCGGGCATCAGTTCGACCATCCGGCGACGAGGGTGGAAACGGAGTCTGCGAACGCCACGGCGCGGTCGCGGGGCTGGGCGAGGAAGCTGTCCATTTCCGCGCGGCGGGCGAGCGCCCTGTCCAACACGAGATCGTGGCCCGGCGAATAGGCCCCCATGGCGACGAGATCCTGATTGGCCTCTGCCAAAGACAAGTCGCGGCGGAAGGCGGTGGCGGCGGCGATCTGCGCGGCCCCCACGCAGGCAGGCATGGTGCGGCTGAGCGAATGGCCAAGGTCGATGGCCGGGAAGCGGCCGCGTGCGGCGATGCTGCGGTTCAGGATGATATGCCCGTCCAGCACGCCGCGCGCGGTGTCCACCACCGGGTCTGCCACGGTGTCGTCGCCGTCTGCCAGCACGGTGGCGAGCAGGGTGATCGCCCCACCGGAGCGGGCGTCGTTCCCGGCCCGCTCCACGAGGCGCGGGATCAGCGCCAGCGCAGACGGCGGATAGCCGCGCGCGCCCGCCGGTTCGCCGATGGCGAGGCCGATTTCGCGTTGCGCATGGGCGACGCGGGTGAGGCTGTCCACCAGCAACAGCACATGGCGGCCGGTGGCGCGCAGGGCTTCGGCCGAGGCGAAGGCGGCGAGGCAGCCGCGCAGCCGGGCAGGCGCGGCGGCATCTGCGGGAACCGCGACGATATGGGTGCGGGCGCGGGCTTCCGGCGACAGCGCGTCGAGGAAGCCGGAGATTTCCCGGCCGCGTTCGCCGATCAACCCCACCACCACGCAATCGGCCTCCGCGCCCAGCACAAGCTGTTGCAGCAGGGTGGATTTCCCCACGCCGCTGCCCGCCATCAGGCCCACGCGCTGGCCGCGCCCCAGCGTCAGCAGCGCGTCGATGGCGCGCACGCCGGTGGCCAGTGGCAGGGAGACATCGGCGCGGTCCAGCGGCGGCAGCGGCTTACCCGTCAGCGGCCAGCGGGTCTCCGCGCCCAGCGGGCCGAGGCTGTCCAGCGCTTCGCCCAGCGCGCCCGTCACCCGGCCCAGCAGTGCCGGGCCTGCCGGGGCATCGCCCGCCGGGCCGTCCAGCCAGACGGCGCTGCCGGGCGCGACGGCGGCTTCCGCCAGCGCCATCATCAGCAGCCGCCCCTGCCGGAAACCGATCGCTTCGCAGGGCACGGGGCCGGTGGGCGTATCGGCCGACAGCAGCGCGCCGACGGGGGCTTCCGGCCCGTCTGACGAGAGCAGCAGCCCTTCCGCCGCACGGATGCGGCCGCCGGGCTGGGCGGCGTGCAGCGGGCAGGGGACTTCGGCGAGGCTGGCTTGCGCCGCCCGAAGCGCTGCGGCGAGGCCGGGGGTGTGAGCGTTCATCGGGGCGTCTCCATGCCGGGGGGCGTCTGTATGCGGGCGGCGAGCGCCTCCAGCCGCAACGGCAGGCTGGCGCGAGCCAGCGCCGGGCCGGCTTCGGCGCGGATGCTGCCCTGCTGCAAGCTGGGGTCGGCGTGCAGCCGCCAGCCGGGCGGCGGCGTGACATGCGGCAGGCTGTCCGGCGCAAGGTGCAGCACGCCAGCCGCGCCTTCGGGCAGGGCGGCCAGCGCCTCGGCGATCAGCATGTGCAGGGTCTCCGACGGCAGCGACGGTTCGGCCGCCATCAGCTGCCGGGCGATATCGAAGGCGAGGCTGGCGAGCGCCTGCGCGAACCGCCCCTCCAGCGCGGCGACCAATTCGGCTGACAGCACCTGTTGCTGCGCGCTTGCGCTGCCGACGCGGGCCAGTTCGGCGGCGTGCGCGGCCTCCAGCGCGGCGACATGCGCGCCCCATTCGGCGTCCGCCTCTGCCCGCGCATGGGCTTCGGCGCTGGCGCGAACCTCTGCTTCGCTGGGTGGCGCGGGCGGCAGCGGCGCGGTGCGGAACAGCCGGGCCAGCGGGATGGGTCGGGCTTCAGACATAGGCCGGCCCCTTGCCGGGCAAGCTGATCGTCCCCTCGGCGGCCAGCTTGCGCGCGGCGGCGGCGATGGCCTTTTGCGCGGTCGCGGCCTCGTCGATCTTCACCGGGCCGCGATTGTCGATCTCGTCGTTCAGCGCTTCCGCCGCCCGCTGCGGCATCGCGCCGAGCAGCAGCGCGCGCAGCGGCGCGGGGGCGGCGCGGAGCGCCGGCACCAGCATGTCCGCATCCAGCCCGCGCAGCAGCGTCTGCAGCGCCCGGCTGTCCAGCCGGGAGAGGTCGGCGAAGGTGAACAGCGTTTCGCTCAGCAGGTCCGCCGCGCCCTTGTCCACGGTGGACAGCGCTTCCAGCGCGCGGGCTTCGTCCACCCCGGCAAGGTTGATGAGGTCCGCCGCGCGCTGCATCCCGCCCAGTTCCGCGAGCGGCTGGCGCGGGCGGGTGGCTGCGATGCGCTCGCTGAGCGCGGCGTCCAGCGTTTCGGCGGCGGTGGGCATCACCGGCCCCAGCGTGGCGATGCGGCGCACCAGATCGGGCTGCCCGGCGGCGGGCAGGCGGGCCAGAATCAGCGCCGCGCGCGGTGTGGGCAGCTGCGCCAGCACGAAGGCTTGAACCTGTGGATGCTCCGGCTCCAGCAGGGTGGCGATGGCCCATGGCTCCTGCCAGCCCAGCTGTTCGAACAGGGGCGGCCGGGCCTCATGGCCGATGCGCTCGATGATGCCGCCTGCGCGTTCCTCGCCCAGCGCGCGGCCCAGCAGATCGCGCACGGCGGGCGGCCCTTCGGACACGGAGACGATGTCGCGCGCCACCTCCAGCACTTCGCCCAGCACCTCGTCGATGGTCTGCGGCGAGGCTTCCGCGACGGAAAGCATGGCGCGGCCGACCTGTTCCACTTCCTGTGCATCCAGCCGGGCGAGCAGGCCCGCGGCCTCCGGCTCCTCCAGCAGCAGCAGCAGCAGCGCCGTCTTTTCCGGTCCCGACAGGCTCATGCGGGCGCGCCCGACAGCAGGCGGCGGGCGACGGCGGTGGCTTTCGCGCCGTCCGTCGCGGCCAGCAGCCGGGCTTCGGCGAGCTTGCGGCTGTAATCCGGCAGCGCAGGCAACGGCACGGGGGCAAGGGCGATGGCCTCTGCTTCGGCCGCCCTTGCCTCTGCGGCGCGGGCGTCGGCGCGGGCCATGGCGCGGCGGACATAGGGGCGGATCACGAAGGCGAGCAGGGCGATGGCGACCAGCGCCGCCGCCAGCCACTTGGAGCTTTCGACGACGACCGGTTCTTTCCAGATCGGCACCTCGGTTTCGGCGGTGGGGGCGAAGCTGCTGGCGGAGACGGCGATGCGGTCCCCGCGTTGCTGGTCATAGCCAACCGCGCCTTCCACCAGGCTGCGCAAATCCGCCAGCCGCTTTGCGCGGCCAGCGGGCGGGCCGAGGGCGTCGGCGCGGATGGCGACGGCGGCCGTCAGGCGGCGGATATCGCCGCCCGCGCGGCTGGTGATTTGTACGGAGCGGCCCAGTTCATAGTTGCGGGTGCCGGATTCGCTGCCCGTCGTCTGCACCGTGGGGCCGCTGGCGACGGGGGGTGTGGCGGTGACGTTCGGGGCGGCGGGGATGGTGTTGCTGAGCGCGCCGGGGATGCCGATGGCGCGCGGTTCGGACGAGGTGCCCCGGCTGAATTGTTCGGAGCGCAGCGCGCCGTCCGGCTGGTAACGCTCTTCCGAGGCTTCGCGGGCGGCGAAGTCCAGCTCGATGCGGACCTGCGCGGTGAGATTGTCCGCGCCGACCACCGGCCCCAGCAGTTCGAGGATGGACTGGCGGGTCCGCGCCTCCATTTCCGCCTGCAATTTCAGCCGCCTGTCGTCCGCGAGCATACGGCCTGCGCCGGGTTCGCCCGCCAGCAGCCGACCGGCCTGATCGGAGATGGCGACATTGTCCGGTGAAAGGCCGGGCACCGCGCCCGCGACAAGGTGCAGGATTGCGCGCGACTGCGACTCCGACAGCGCCCGGCCGGGGGCCAGCGTGAGGGTGACGGCGGCGGTGACGGGGGCGCGATCCCGCAGGAAGGGCGAGGGTTCGGGGCGGGCGATCAGCACGCGCGCGGCCTGCACACTGTCCAGGCTTTCGATCGAGGCTGCGAGTTCGCGTTCCTGCGCGGTTTTCAACCGGGCGGATTCCAGCGCACGAGAGGTGCCGAGCGGCATGTTCGCCATCAGCTCCGCGCCGCCGGGCGCGGCCTTGGGCAGGCCCTGCGCCGCCAGCAGCATGCGGGCGCGGGCATGATCCTGTTCCGGCAGCAGCACCGCCCCCGTGCGCGGATCGAGCGCGACCCTCATGCCGGCATCTTCCAGCGCGGTGACGACGGCGGCCTTGTCCGCTTCGGGCAGTTGCGAAAAGATCGGGCTGCGGGTGGGTTCGGAAAAGGCCAGCCAGCCGCCCAGCGCCAGCGCGGCGACCGTGGTGGCGGCAATCGGCCAGCCGAAGCGGGCGAACAGCGGGCTGGCGCGCAACCGTTGCAGCGGCGCGTCCAGCACGGCAGGCACGGGCAGGCGGGCGGGGGTGGGGGCGTCGTCTGCCATGTTACACCGGCATGTTCATGATGTCGCGATAGGCCGACAGCAGGCGGTTGCGGGCCTGCAAGGTGGCCTCAAACGCAATGGAGGCCTTCTGGCGGCTGAGCATCACGGCGGCGATGTCCTGCGTTTCGCCTTTTTCCCACGCGGCGGCGTCTGCGCCGCTTTGCGCCTGCATCTTGTCCACCGCTTTCAGGGCATCCTGCATCGCCCCGCCGAATCCGGTGGGTTGCGCCTCGGCGGGTGCGGCGGCGTTGCCCAGCGACTGGCTTTTCTGCAGGATTTCCGCGCGCAGTTGCAGCACGCCGGAAAGCCCCATGTTCGCGCCCGTTCCGATGGGGGGCAGGCTCATGCCGGTGCGCCTGCACCGGCGCTGGCGCGGGGGCGGCCCTCTTGTGCGGCCAGCTTGTAACGCAGCGCGCGTTCGGAAATGCCCAGCCGCCGCGCAGCTTCGCGGCGGCGTCCGCCGGTTTCGGCCAGCGCGCGGGAGAGCGCGTCTGCTTCGTGGCGGCGCATCTGGCCGGGCAGGGCGATGGTGGCGATGGGCGCGGCGGGGATGTCCAGATGCGCATCCGTCACGGGGCCGTCGCCTGCGAGGATGCGGGCGCGTTCGATGCGGTTGGCGAGTTCGCGGACGTTGCCGGGCCACGGGTGGCGCACCAGCGCGCCGAGCGCCGCCGGGGAGAGAGCGGCCTGCGCGTCGCGCAGCATGTGCGCGGCAAGCGGCAGGATATCCGCCGGGCGATCCGCCAGCGGCGCCAGTGCGAGCGGGAAGACGGAGAGGCGCCAGTAAAGATCCTCGCGGAAGCGGCCCGCGCGGGCTTCGGCTTGCAGATCGCGGTTGGTGGCGGCGATCAGCCGGGCTTCGAACGGCACCGGAGCGGTCGCCCCCAGCGGCAGCACTTCGCGCGCTTCGATGGCGCGCAGCAGCTTGGCTTGCAGCGGCAGCGGCAATTCGCCGATCTCGTCCAGAAACAATGTGCCTGCACCTGCCGCGCGGAACAGGCCGGGCGCGGCGGCCAGCGCGCCGGTGAAGGCCCCGCGTTCGTGGCCGAACAACAGGCTTTCCAGCATCGCTTCGGGAAGGGCGGCGCAGTTGAGCGCGAGGAAGGGGGCACCCGCGCGCTGGCTCTCAGCGTGCAGGAAGCGGGCGATCACATCCTTGCCCGCGCCGGACGGGCCGGTGACAAGAATGGTTGCGCTGGAGCGGGCGGCCTGCGTGGCAAGGGCGAGCAGGCTGCGGCTGAGCGGATCGGCCGCGACAGGGCCTTGCATCGGTGGTGCGGCGAGGAGATTCGCGAACTGGCGGCCGAGCGCTTCCTGATCCCTTTGCGTGTCCGTCATTTGCTTCCCATCCTGTTTTTTATGTCCCCCGCCCCCGAAGCTGCCCGGCCCGTTCCACAGGGGAAAAGGCGGGCCCCGAAGGTGCCCGCCGGGGGGTCGCAAACCCGGCGGGCACTTGGCCGAACCGCTTGCAAAGGGCAGGCAAGCTTTTCGGGGATCGGCCGTGAACAGGGAGAAGCAAGGGGCGTGCCAACTGGCCGCCCCTAGGGAGAGTGCGCTTGTGAAAGGGCTGCGGCGTCAGATGGTTGACGCCCGGCAGCGCTGTGGCGTCAAAAAATTGACGGGTGCGGCTTCAATCCGAAACGGGGCGGCTGCGGTTGGACTTCACGTCTGACCGGCGCTTTTTCCCATCCAGCCGCCGGGCCTTGGCGGCCTTGCCGGGCTTGGTGGGGCGGCGCGCCTTGGGGGCGATTGCCGCCTTTGCCAGCAGCTCGATCAGCCGCTGGATCGCATCTTCCCGGTTCATCGCCTGCGTGCGGAAGCGCTCCGCGAAGATCAGGATTTCCCCCGCATCGGTGAAGCGCGAACCCGCCAGCGCGGCCGCGCGCGCCTTCACCGCATCCGGCAGCGAGGGCGAATTGGCGAGATCGAAGCGCAGTTCCACCGCGGTGGAGACCTTGTTCACATTCTGCCCGCCCGGGCCGGAGGCGCGGACGAAGCGCAGCCCGATCTCGTCGGTGTGAATGGCGAGTCCCCGGTTGATGGGAATCCAGCCTGTCATGACCGGATGGCGAGGCGGATGCACAGCATCGCCCCCAGAAAGCCCATGGCCATCGCCGCCGCCATCGGCAGCGGGCCGGAGGCCGCGAAGGGCGCAGTGATGGCGCTCGCCAGCGCCCCGAACAGGAAGGCCCCCGCCCCGATCAGCCCGGAAATGGAGCCCGCGCGCTGCGGCATCGCCCCCAGCGCCAGCGCCGAGGCGTTGGCGGACACAAAACCATAGCTGCCCAGCCCGAAGAACAGGAAGCCCATGGTGACGATCATGCTGTCCACCCCCGCCAGAGACAGCAGCAGCAACAGCGTGGCGAAGCCGAGCGCCGCAGCCGAGCCCCAGCGGGCGACCACGGCCGGGTGCCAGCGGCTCAGCGCCGCCCGGTTCAGTTGCGAGGCGATCACCAGCCCCAGCGCGTTCAGTGCGAAGATTCCGCCAAAGGCAGACGGCGGCTGGCGATAATGTTCGATGAACAGCGCGGGAGAGGCCGAGACATAGGTGAACAGCGCGGCGCTGTTGAAGGCCCCCGCCCCCACGAACGCCAGCACGCGGCGGTTCTTCAGCGCGGCGGCATAGCTTTGCAGCGGGGTTTCCCCTGCCGCCTGTTCGGCGGTGGCGGCGCTGCGGCTTTCCGGCAGGCCGAACAGCACAGACACCCCCACGATCAGCCCGAACGCCGCCAGCACCAGAAAGATCGATTCCCAACCGGCATGCGCCAGCAGCCATGCCCCGGCGGTGGGGGCAAGCATCGGCGCGATGGCCAGCACAAGGAAGGTCAGGCTGAACAGCCGGGCGGATTCGATGGTGTCATACCTGTCCCGGATCACGGCGCGGGCGATCACCAGCCCGGCGCTCGCCCCCAGCCCCTGCACGAAACGGCCCGCCGACAGCGCCTCTATGCCGGGCACTCGCGTCAGCGCCAGCGAAGCAAGCGTATAGATCAGGATTCCGGCCAACAGCGGCGGGCGGCGGCCGACCCGATCCGCCAGCGGCCCCCAGCCCAGCTGGCCGATCGCCATCCCGGCCAGAAAGGCGGACATCGTCAGCTGCGCGGCAGCAGCCGTCGCGCCGAAGTGGCGGGCGATATCCGGCAGTGCGGGCAGATAGAAATCGATGGAGACTGCCCCGAAGGCGGTGAGCGCGCCAGCGAGTAGAATGAAGCCAAGGGTGGGTTTCGGAGATTCGGCGGGCGCGTGCATCTGCTGCGCCCTAGCATGGGCGAAGCGCCTTGGCACCCGCGCCGCGCTGTCGTAACGGGCGAAGGGGTTTGATGGAAGGATCAAGGGGCATGGCTGCTGCGAACGCGAGTGCGCCGGAAACCGGAGCGGACGGGAACAGGGCTTCGCCCGCGAAGCCATGGCCGGGGTTCGACTGGGCCGATCCGCTGCTGATCGAACAGGAACTGACGCAGGAGGAGCGCATGGTGCGCGACACCGCGCGCGCCTTCGCGGATCAGCATCTGGCCCCGATCGTGAAGCAATCCAACCGCCACGAAACCAGCGATCCGGCGCTGATGAAGGCTTTTGGCGAAGCCGGGCTGCTGGGGCCGACCATCCATGGCTATGGCTGCGCGGGCGTCTCCTATGTCGCTTATGGCCTGATCGCGCGCGAGGTGGAGCGGGTGGATTCGGCCTATCGCTCGGCCTTTTCGGTGCAATCCTCCCTCGTGATGTATCCGATCTGGGCTTATGGCACCGAAGCGCAGCGGCAGGCGTGGCTGCCGAAGCTGGCCAGCGGCGAATGGATCGGCGCCTTCGGCCTGACAGAGCCGGACGCCGGATCGGACCCGGCGGGGATGACCACCCGCGCGGTGAAAACGGCGGACGGCTTCCGGCTGAACGGCGCGAAGATGTGGATCACCTCCAGCCCCTATGCGCATCTGTTCGTGGTGTGGGCGAAGTGCGATCTGGGCGACGGCAAGGGCGAGCAGATTCGCGGCTTCGTGCTGATGCGCGGGGACAAGGGCATCTCCACGCCGAAGATCGAAGGCAAGTTCAGCTTGCGCGCCTGGGTGACGGGCGAGATCGTGCTGGCCGATGTGGAGATTCCGGCGGACCGGCTGCTGCCCAATGTACACGGGCTGAAGGGGCCGTTCGGCTGCCTGAACAACGCTCGCTATGGCATTGGCTGGGGGGCGATGGGGGCGGCAGAATATTGCTGGCACGCCGCCCGGACCTACACGCTGGAGCGCAGGCAGTTCGGCCGTCCGCTGGCCGCAACCCAGCTGGTGCAGAAGAAGCTGGCCGACATGCAGACGGAAATCACGCTGGGGCTGCTGCTGGCGCTGCGCGCAGGCCGGTTGATGGACGAAGGCAAGCTGGCGCCGGAGGCGATCTCCATCCTGAAACGCAACAATTGCGGCAAGGCGCTGGCCATTGCCCGCGAAGCGCGGGACATGCACGGCGGCAATGGCGTGTCAGACGAATATGGCGTGATCCGCCATGTGATGAATCTGGAGGCGGTGAACACCTATGAAGGCACGCATGACGTGCACGCGCTGATCCTCGGCCGGGCGCAGACGGGGCTGCAGGCTTTTTCATGAGTAGGGCCTTCGCATGACCCGTGTTCTGGCGATTTCCTCCACCGGGGGGCATTGGGTGCAGCTGAACCGGCTGATGCCCGCGTTCGAGGGGTGCGAGGTGCATTGGGCCTGCACCAGCGCCGATCATGAAGCGCGGCTCAACGCAGCGGCGAAGCGGTTGGGGCAGCCGGTGGCGAGCTATACCGCGATCACCGACGCGAACCGCTGGACCAAGGCCAAGCTGGTGAAGCAGATGCTGGAAGTGGTGGCGCTGCTGCTGAAATTGCGGCCGGATGTGATCGTAACGACGGGCGCGAGCGTCGGCTATTTCGCCATCCGGGTGGGGCGGCTGACGGGCGCGCGCACCTGCTGGATCGACAGCATCGCCAATGGTGACGAACTTTCCCTCTCCGGCGAAAAGGCAGGGCCGCACGCGGACCTGTTCCTGACGCAATGGCCCGAGGTGGCGAAGCCGGGCGGGCCACTTTATCGCGGGGCGGTGCTTTGATTTTCCTGACAGTGGGCACGCAGGAGCCGTTCGACCGGCTGGTGCAAGCGGTGGACGAATGGGCGGGCGCGCATGATGTGCCGGTGTTCGGCCAGCTGGGACGGCTGGAGGCGGGCAGCTACAAGCCGCGCAACTTCCCCTACGAACTGTTCATTTCCGCCGACGAGTTTCAGGAGCGGCTGGAAAGCTGTTCCCTGCTGGTGGCGCATGCCGGGATGGGCAGTATCATTTCCGCGCTGACGATGGCGAAGCCGCTGTTGATGATGGCGCGCCGCGCCGCGTTGGGGGAGCATCGCAACGAGCATCAGCTGGCCACCGCCGCTCGTTTCGCCGGGCGCGGCGGGCTGCATGTGGCGGCGGAAGCCCCGGACGTGGGGCCGATGATCGACCGGCTTCTGGCCGAAGCGCGCCAGCCTTCCGGGGCGATTTCGCCCTATGCCCAGCCCGAGCTGATCGCGGCGCTGAAGGATTTCATTCGCGGCGCATGAGTTTCGCGCGTAAAGTCCCGCCATGCTGAAGACACCGCCAGACGCGCCGCCTCGCAAATCCCGGTTCGTGCCCTCTCGCCGGGGGTTCCTGATCGGCGCGGGGGCGACGCTTGGGCTGGTGGTGGGCTATGCCTTATGGCCGCGCAGCTGGCCCAACGCATGGGAAGCGGGCGAAGGCGAAACGCTGCTGGGGCCGTGGGTGAAGATCGGGCCGGACGGCCGGGTGACGGTGCCGGTGCCGCAGGCGGAAATGGGGCAGGGCGTGATGTCCGGCTTTGCTCAGATCGTGGCCGATGAACTGGGCGCGAACTGGCAGATGATGGCGGTGGAGCCTGCGCCGTGGCATCCGGCCTATGCCAATGTGGGAATTGCGGGCGCGATGACGGGCGGGCTGCCCGGCGTGGTGCGCGGCCTTGGCAAACGGCTGGGCGAGGAGGCGATCCGCCGCCTGAACCTGCACCTGACGGGCGGCAGCAACAGCATCAGCAGCTATCATGACCAGTTGCGCGCAGCAGCAGCGGAAGCGCGGGCGCGGCTGGAGGCGGCGGCCGCCGAAGAATGGAGCGTGGCCGCCAGCGAAGTGCACAGCGAGAATGGCTTCATCGTCTACAAGGCGAACCGCATGCCGTTTGGCGCGGCGGCGAAACTGGTTGATCCGGATAAGGAACCACCCGCGCCGGTGCTGCGCGCCGTGGCGACGCGGCCGCTGGACGGCAAGCCGCTGCCCCGGCTGGACCTGCCGCTGAAGGTGGATGGGTCTGCCCGCTTCGGTGCGGACGTGCGGCTGCCGGGGATGGTCTATGCGGCGATCCGGCACGGGCCGGTGGGCGGCAGCCTTGCAGCGGCGTCTGCGCCCAAGGGCGTGGCGTTGGTGAAGGGGCCGAATTGGGTCGCGGCAACGGGGCTGACGACGTGGGAAGCCCGGCGCGCGCTGGACAGCGTGGAGGCGAGCTTCAGCGTTTCGGGCCGTAAGGCCGGGTCGTGGATCGCCGAGGAACTGGCGAAGGCGGCTGCCGGAGATGGCGGCAAAGAGGTGGCCTCGCACGGGGATGTGGCGGCGGCAGACGGCACGGTGATCGTGGCGGATTACGGCCTGCCCTATCTGGCGCATGTCTGCATGGAGCCGATGACGGCGACGGCGCGCATCGTCGGCGGACGGGCAGAGGTGTGGGGGCCGATACAATCGCTGACGCTGGCGCACTGGCAGGTGGCCGAGGCGCTGGGGCTGGAAGCCGATGCTGTGGTGATCCACCCCACCTTCCTTGGCGGCGGCTTCGGCCGCAAGGCGGAGCCGGACGCCATGGTGGAGGCGGCGCTGATCGCCAAGGCGGTGGGCAAGCCGGTGCAGCTGATCTGGAGCCGGGAGGAGGATATCGGCACCGACCGTTTCCGCCCGCCGGTGCAGGCGAAGCTGCGCGGGGTGCTGACGGCGGACCGTAAGCTGATCGGCTGGGACAGCCGGATCGCCGTGCCCGCGCTGGGCAACAGCTTCGCGCAGCGCAACCTGCCGATGATGGCGAGCGACGAGGACAAGCCCAACGCCGGCGACATCGAGGGGCTGGCCGAAATCCCCTATGCGGTGGAGGCGTTCCGCGCCATCCATGTGCCGGTGGGGCAGCCCGCGCCGCTGGGGTATTGGCGATCCGTGGGGCACAGCTTTTCCGGCTTCATCGTGGAAAGCTTCATGGACGAACTGGCAGCCGCCGCCGGGGCCGATCCGCTGGCGTTCCGGCTGGCGCATCTGACAGACAAGCCGCGCCATGCCGCCGTGCTGAAGGCGGCGGCCGATCATGGCAAATGGGGCGAGGCCGCGCCCAAGGGCTTCGCGCGCGGAATCGCGCTGCATGAAAGCTTCGGCTCCATAGCGGCGATGGTGGTGACGGCGGGCGTTGTCGGCGGGCGGGTGCAGATATTGGAAGTGGTGAGCGCGCTGGATTGCGGCCGCGCCATCGCGCCCGATTCCGTGCGGCAGCAGCTGGAAGGCGCGGCGATCATGGGCCTGTCTGCCGCGCTGGGCGAGGAAGTGACCTTCGCCGAGGGCGAAGCGGAGCAGCGGAATTTCCACATGTACGAGGTGCTGAAGCTGGCGGATTCGCCGCATCGGCTGGCAACCGTGATCGTGCCGAGCGACGGCCCGCTGGGCGGCGTGGGCGAGCCGGGCCTACCCTGCGCTGCGCCTGCACTCGCCAACGCGCTGGCGGCGGCGACCGGCAAGCGGGTGCGGCAACTGCCGCTGGCGAAAGCTTATACCGCCTGATGGCAAGCGGGCGGACGGGATTGCTGCTGATTAATCTGGGGTCGCCGGATGCGCCGACCGAGGAGGCTGTGCGGCGGTATCTGGACGAGTTCCTGTCCGACCGGCGGGTGGTGGAGATTCCGCCGCTGATATGGCAGCCGATCCTGAAGCTGTTCGTGTTGCGCACGCGGCCGAAAATCTCTGCCGCCAACTATGCGAAAATCTGGGACAGGCAGGCGAATGAAAGCCCGCTGAAGGTGATCACCCGCGCGCAGGCGGCGGCGCTGGAGGGGGCGTTCGGCGCGGATGTGGTGGTGGATTGGGCGATGCGATATGGCACGCCCTCCATCGGTGAGCGGCTGGAGAGGCTGCGCGCGGCGGGCTGCGAGCGGATCTTTGCTGCACCGCTTTACCCGCAATATGCGGGCGCGACGACGGGCACCGTTGAGGACGAACTGGCGCGCGAACTCGGGCGGCAGGGCTGGAAGCCTGCGCTGCATGTGCTGCCGCCCTATTATGACCATCCCGCCTATATTGCTGCGCTGAAAGTCTCGCTGGAGCGGCAGCTGGCGGCGCTCGATTTTGTGCCCGAAGCGGTGCTGCTGAGCTTCCACGGCCTGCCCAAACGCAGCGTGGAACGCGGCGATCCCTATGAACGGCATTGCCGGGAAACGGCGCGACTGCTGCGGCTGGCGTGCGGGCGCAGCGAAGCGGAGATGCCGTTGGCCTATCAGAGCCGCTTTGGCCGCGCCGAGTGGCTGCAACCCTATGCCGAGCCGTTACTGGCGGAGATGGCGCGCGGCGGCACGCGGCGGGTGGCGGTGTTGACGCCCGGTTTTGCTGCGGACTGCATCGAGACGCTGGAGGAAATCGCCATCGGCGCGCGCGAGACATTCCGTGCGGCGGGCGGCGAGGAGTTCGCCGCCTTGACCTGCCTCAATGCATCCGACGAAGGCGTTGCCATGTTGCAGCAGTTGCTGGGCGAGTTTCAGGACAGCGCAATTCGTTGAGCCGTTCTGCGAATGCGCAACTTGTGCGCGCGCTGCGTGGTCGCTAGCGTGGCGCTAAGAGGATAGGGAGAGGTTTCATGGCACGCGTTGCATTGGTCACCGGGGGCACCCGGGGCATCGGCGAAGCCGTCTGCACGGGGCTGAAGGCTGCGGGCTTCAGCGTGGCGGCGGTTTATGTGGGATCGGATGAGCGGGCGGCGGACTTCACCGCGCGCACCGGAATCAAGGCGTGGAAGTTCAACGTGGCCGATCATCAGGCCGTGCTGGACGGCGTGGCCGCGATCGAAGCGGAGCTTGGTCCGGTGGATGTCGCGGTGAACAACGCCGGGATCACCCGCGACGGCACGCTGCTGAAGATGAGCTTTGAGGCGTGGAAAGAAGTGATCGACGTGAATCTGGGCGGCTGCTTCAACATCGCCAAGGCGGTGTTCCCGGGCATGCGGCAGCGCGGCTGGGGCCGGATCGTCAACATCGGCAGCATCAACGGGCAGGCCGGGCAATATGGGCAGGTGAACTATGCGGCTGCGAAAAGCGGCATTCACGGCTTCACTAAGGCGCTGGCGCAGGAAGGCGCGAAATTCGGGGTGACGGTGAACGCCATCGCGCCGGGCTATATCGACACCGACATGGTGGCAGCGGTGCCGCCGGATGTGCTGGAAAAGATCGTGGCGAAAATCCCGGTGGGGCGGCTGGGCCATGCCGAGGAAATCGCACGGGCAGTGGTGTTTCTGGCGGGTGAGGATGCCGGGTTTATCACAGGCAGCACGATGAGTGTGAATGGCGGACAGCATATGTACTGACAAAGGCGGCCGGAATTAGCGCGAAGCGCTAACTTCCGGACTCGCCGAAGTCACGGCCGGCGGAATCGGCGATCTCTATCGCCGATATCCGGCCGACGGCGCGGGCTTTGCCCGCGTTTTTCTTTCTTTTCTTCCTTCTTCCCACACCCAACCAAAGCGGACTCGGCAGCTAAGCTGCCGGCCGCTATACCCACCCCATGCTGAAGAAACGCAGCTTCACAATTCAAGGCCACCGCACCTCAGTCGCGCTGGAACCCGAATTCTGGGCCGCGTTCGACGCCGCCGTCGCGGCCGACAACATCACCCCAACCGGCTGGATCACCGCGCTGGACGAAGCCCGCAGCACCCCGCTCGCCAGTGCCATCCGGGTGGAATTGCTGCGCCGCGCGGGCAACCGCGCTTAAACCAGCGAAAGCCCGATCAACAGCCGCGTATCAATCGCACACCCTCGCGCCCGCGCGGATTCGATAAACGACGGAATCTGCGAGACCGGCACGATATGCGGCACGATTCCCTCATTATCGACCCCGCCGCCCGGCCCCGTGCGGGTCAGCCGGGTGGCGCGGTAGAGGTGGAAAATCTCCCCCACCATGCCCGGCGAAGAGGCGAATTCGCCGAAGGCTTCCCAAGTCTCCGCTTCGAAGCCGGTTTCCTCGAACAGCTCGCGCCGGGCGCTGTCGAACACATCCTCGCCCTCGGTCTCGTCGCCCACCAATCCGGCGGGCAACTCGATGCAGGGGCAGCCCAGCGGCGCGCGATATTGTTCCACCAGCACCAGTTCGTGCAAATCTGTCAGGGCAACGATCACGGCCGCCTGAATGCCGCGCGCGCGCTTCACAAACTCCCACTGCCCGCCATCGCCCCATGGCGCGACATGGGCTTCCAGAAACTTGCCCTTCCAGACGGCAGTGCTCACTATTCGGCGGCTTTCACATAGGGGATGGGCAGCCCGTCGGCCGTGGGCGTGGCTTCGAATTCCGAACCTTGCCGCAGGATCTGCCGGCCGATGGCATATTTATGCACTTCGGTGGGGCCATCATACAGGCGGAACGGGCGCATGTCGCGATAGATCATTTCCACGACGGTTTCGTCCGTCACGCCGATGCCGCCCAGCACCTGCACGCAGCGATCCGTCACCTGGAACAGCCGTTCGGAGATTTCGGATTTTGCGATGGAGCTTTCGTGGCGGCCCTTAATGCCCTGATCCATCAGCCATGCGGTCTGCCATGTCAGCAGGCGGCTCACTTTCAGGTCGATCTCATTCTGGGCCAGCATGAACGACACGCCCTGATGCTCGCCGATGGGTTTGCCAAACGCGGTGCGGGTGCGGGCATGCTCGATGGCGATGCTGTGCGCGCGGGCGGCTGCCCCCAGCCAGCGCATGCAGTGCGTCATCCGCGCGGGTGCCAGCCGCATCTGCGCATAGCGGAACGCCTGCCCCACCTCACCCAGCAGCGCGCTGGCGGGCAGCTTCAGATTGTTGAAGCGCACCACGCCATGCCCTTCGACATAGTTGCGGTCCATCGAGTTCATCACCCGCTCGATCTCGATTCCCGGCGTGTCGCCATCGCACAGGAACAGGGTGGGGCCATCCGGCCCATGCGAATTGGGGAGAACACGGGCCATGATGATCCATGTTTTCGCGCCGTTGGCCCCGGTGATCAGCCATTTCAGCCCGTTGATGGTGAAGTGGCTGCCATCGAACAGGGCCTCTGTTTTCAGCTGCGCCGGATCAGAACCGGCACCCTCCGGCTCCGTCATTGCGAAGACGGAGCGCTGGTGCCCCTGCACCACCGGCTTCAGCCAGCGTTCGGCCTGATCGGGGCGGCAGATTTTCGAAAGGATATACATATTCCCCTCGTCCGGCGCGGCGCAGTTCATCGCCACCGGGCCAAGGGTGGACCAGCCCGAGGCTTCCAGCACCACGGCGATTTCGATGTGGGAAAGCCCCTTGCCGCCGAAAGTGGTGGGGCATTGCAGAGAGAGCAGATCGGCCGCGCGGGCCTTTTCCACCATCTCCTGCCGCAGCTCGTCCGTTGGGCCGTGCTGAGTCAGGCGCGGGTCGCGTTCATAAGGGACGATCTCGTCAATCACGAACTTCCGGGTGCGCGCGGCGAGTGCCGCAAGTTCGGGGGAAATGGAAAAGTCGATCATGGCCGGTCCTCAAACTGGTCGAGCGCCTGGGCGAGGATCGCCCCGGCAAGGGATGCGAAGCCCGCATAGCGGCTCCCGGCCAGCCCTCCCTGCTGCCACAAGCGATAGAGTTGCATCCATGCCGTCGCCAGCCGCAGCCGCGCGAGGCCGAGATGCCAGCCCAGATGCGGCGGGATATCTCCGGCCGCGCGGGCATAGGCCTGAACGGCGGCCTTGCGCCCCGGCCAGCCGGGCGACAGCGAGGGGATGGCGTTCAGCGCATGGGTTTCCGCCGGGTCCCGCGGCTCGATCCAGTAAGACAGCAGAACCGCCAGATCGAAGGCGGGCGGGCCCAGCGTGCCCATGTCCCAATCGATCAGGGCCGTGGGTGTACGGGATTCAGGATCGACCAGCAGATTGTCGAACTTCGCATCCATGTGCAGCAGCCGCGCGGGCGGATCAGGCGGCAGCAGCGCTCCCAGCCGTGCCAGCAACGGCGCAAGCGCGGGCGGGGCCTCCGCTGCGAAGGCGGCTTCGGCGCGCTTCGTCCAGCCCTTCAGCTGCCGTTCTGCAAAGCCCGTGGTCTTGCCGAGATTGGAAAGGCCCGCCGCCTCCGGCTCCAGCGCGTGCAGTCGGGCCAACGTGCCGGTGATCGCCTCGATCAGCCAGCCGCTGTCTGTCGCAGTCAGGCCCGGCGGCAGCTCTCCGCCGATGGCGAGCCCGGGGCGATATTCCAGCAGCTGGAACGGCACGCCGATCACGGCGGGATCGTCGCAAAAGGCAAGGTTGCGCGGGGCCAGCGGAAACAGCGGGTTGAGCGCCGTCAGCACGCGGGCCTCGCGCGCCATGTCTGATGCGCCATGTGCCAGCGGCCCGGCCGGGGGGCGGCGGAACACCGCCGCTTTGCCGTTCGCGCGCACCAGATAGTTCAGGTTCGCCAGCCCGCCCGCGAACTGGCGCGGCGCTTCGGCGGCATCCAGTTCGATGCCGCGGGGCCGCAGCCAATCGGCGATGGCGGCCCAATCCTGCGCGGCGGCGGCTTCACGAAACATGTGCGCGGCTTGTCAGGCCTTGGGCTTGCTGTCGGCGGGCTTCGCCTCATCCGGCTTGGCAGCTTCATGATGCTTGCTCGGCTCGTCCGGCTTGGGCTTTACCTCCGGCGCGGGCTTCGGTGGCGCGACATGCACGGGCGGGGCAGGCTTGGCCGTCGCGGCCATCGGCAACGGTCGCGCCGAACGCACCATGCCGGAAAAGGCGCGTGGCAGGTTCAGCTTGGGATTGGATTCGTGAATGGTGCGGCAATCCCCGCCGAAGAAGGGGCGGGGGCAGATCTGCCATGCCTGCCCTTCCAGCACCCGCACGGAGCGGGGCGAGAAGTTCATATTCGCGCTTTCCGCTTCCAGCGAATAGCGCGCGCCCTGAAAGTTGCGCTGGCTGAACATGGCGATTTCCGCGGCTGCCGGGGCGGCCGCGACACAGGAAAGGGCAAGGGCTGGCAGCAGCAGTTTCATCGGTTCAGAATCCCGTTCGAACGCAAAGGACATCGGCCAGATAGACGCGGCGGTTTTCCGTTTCCATCAATTGATAGGCAGCCCCGCGCCAGCCCGCATCCACGCAGAAGCGATCCGCCGTCTGCGCCGCGCACGTCGCCGTGGCCGAGCCGTTGCGGCAGGCCAGCACCCGGGAATTGCCCTGCCGGGGGGCGGGGAAATATTCAGAGGCCATGCCCTTCAGGCGCTGGCCGGTGATGGGGCCGCCGCCGGGTCCGCCGGGGCCTCCCGGCCCGCCACCCCAACTGCCGGTGGGCCGCATCGATTGCAGCCGCCCGGGCCAGCCGAAGGCGCGGCGCAGATCGGCGTTGGAGCGCGTCACCGTCAGGCAGCGACCGCGGAAGTTGGGTTCGGGGCAAAGCTCCCACTCTCCGCTGGCGATGCGGATGGAGTTGACCTGGAAGTTCAGCCGCATGTCGGCGTTGGCGCGGTCTACCGCGACCGCCGGGCCGCTGAAGTTCGTATCGCGGTAAATGGTGGCGGATTGCGCCAGAACCGGGGCCGAAACTGCAAGGCCAACAGCCACAAGAATCGCCTTCATCGCGTTTCCTCCCATCAGAGCCGGTTTGAACTGCTAGCCGGGCAGGCGAGCGCTTGCCAGTGCCCAGTTTCGGACGAACCGCCTGCTCATCATCGAATATATCAGGCATAGCCGGAAACCGGCATGATTTAAGACAAAAAATGGGGCGTTGCGGAGGAGAAGCAGGCATGAAGCGGGGATGGATGGGGCTGATGGTGGCGGCGTCGCTGCTGCACGGCGGGCCGGGCGCGGCGCAGGCGGTTTCCGCCTCCACGCGTGCGGCGAACGCGGCCATGGCGGCCTCGCTTCCGGCGGATGACGGGCAGGATGCCGACTTCGCCGCGCGCGGATTTCTGGGCACATGGCCATCGCCCACCATCCCCCGGGATGATGGTAAGGGCATCGCATGGGATTTCGCCGCGCTGGACCGGCTGAAAGGCCCCGCTCCCGCCAGCGTGAACCCCTCTTTGTGGCGGCATTCCCTGCTGCTGGCGAAGCATGGCCTGTTCCGCGTGTCAGACAGGGTGTGGCAGGTGCGCGGCTTCGATCTTTCGGTGATGACGATCATTCGCGGCGACACCGGCTATATCCTCGTCGATCCGCTGCTCTCCGCCGAAACCGCGCGCGCCGCGCTGCAACTGGTGCGGCAGAAGCTGGGCGACCGGCCGGTGACGGGGCTGATCTATACCCACAGCCATTCCGACCATTTCGGCGGCGCGGCAGGCGTGATCACCGAGGCAGAGGCGAAAGCCATCCCGATCCTCGCGCCGGAGGGGTTCCTTGAACATGCGGTCGCCGAAAATGTGATCGCCGGAAACGCCATGGGCCGCCGCGCCGTCTTCCAGTTCGGCGCGACCTTGCCGTTCGCGCCAGACGGCCGGGTGACGGCGGGCATCGGCCCGGCTGCTTCCGGTGGCAGCATCGGCCTGATCCCGCCCAACGAGTCCGTGAAAGCCACCGGAGACACCCGCCGCATCGACGGTGTGCAGTTTGAATTCCAGCTGACGCCCGATACAGAGGCCCCGGCGGAGATGAACTTCTATCTGCCGCAGTTCCGCATCCTGCACCTCGCGGAAAACGCCAACCCCACCATGCACAATATCCTCACCCCGCGAGGCGCGCTGGTGCGCGATTCCAAGGCCTGGGCGGATCAGCTGACCGTGGCGTTGAGGCTGTGGGGCGGCAAAAGCGACATCCTCGTCACCAGCCATGGCTGGCCGCGTTTCGGCCAGCCCGTCGTCGCCGATTTCATCGCCAGCCACCGCGATGCCTACAAATATCTGCACGACCAGTCCGTCCGGCTGATGAACATGGGGCTGACGAAGGACGAGATCGCGGAGGCCATCGATCTGCCGCCCGCCCTGAAGGCGCGCTGGTTCAACCGGGGCTATTATGGCACGATGAACCACAATTCGAAGGCGGTCTATCAGCGCTATCTCGGCTGGTATTCCGGCAACCCCGCCGATCTGAACCCCTACCCGCCCGAAGCGTTGGGCAAGCATTATGTCGAGGCGCTGGGTGGGCCGGACCGCGTGATCGCGCTCGCCAAAGTTGCCGTGGCCCAAGGCGATTACCGCTGGGCCGCGACGCTGCTGGATCACCTCGTCTTTTCCGGCGCGTCCACGCCCGAAGCCAAGGCGCTGCTGGCAGACAGTTACCGCCAGATGGCCTACGCCGCCGAAGGCTCACTGTGGCGCAACATGTATCTGACAGCCGCGACCGAACTGGAAAACGGCCCCCGCGCCGTTTCCACCGGGGCAACCGGAATCGCCCGGCTGATCCCCACCACCATGCTGCTGGACCTGATGGCCGTGCGGCTGGTGCCCGAACGCGCGCCAGCCACCCCCTTCACCGTGGCGCTGGTGTTGCCGGACGTGGCCGAACGCCACTTCATCACCATCCGCAACGGCGTGATGATCCACGAATCCGACGTGGCAGATACCGCCGACGTGACCGTCACCATGCCCCGAGCCACCTTCCTGCGCGCCATCGCCGGGGCAGGAGCCAGCGGCCCACCCCCGCAGATCGAAGGCCGGGCAGACCTGCTGCCGGTGTTTCTGGGGCTGTTCGAAGCACCACCCACGGATTTCCCGATCGTGACGCCTTGAGGGGTGGGCTGCGGGTTTTTTGCCTCCGGCGGGCAGGGAAATGATTTCCCTGCACCCTCAAAATTGGCGTTGCGCCCGAATTCCAGCATCGTCTGAGTAATCAGCTTTGATTGCCTGCGGCGCACCGGAGGCTCTCTCTCCCCGCTGGGGAGAGAGGTGGAGAGAGGGGAGCAACGCCGGGCCTGACCAACAAACCCTCCCCACCCGCTCAGCCTGAGCTTGTCGAAGGCCCCTGAGAAAACCGCCACCCTCTCCACCAACCCCCCAACGTCACCCCGGATCAAGCCCGGGGTGACGTTGGGGGGAGGATGGTGGAGCACGCCCAAAAGCGCCGCAGGCAATCAATCCCAGCCTCGCACCAAGCGGATGGCCCCCACCCCAACCCCTCCCCTAAAGGAGGAGGGGCTACATAAAAGTCCGGGGGTGCAGGGGCGTCACGCCCCTGCCGGGTCTCGGGCAGAGCCCGAGCCGCCGGAGGCCTCCAGCGCCTCCACCAGCACCCACACCCTCACTCCCAATCCAACTCCGGCCGCACCAGCTTCAGGCTGTGATCCCGCGCTTTCGCCACCAGAATGTCCGCCAGCGGGCGCGCGCGGGAGATATGTTCGTGCAGGTTTGGCAGGTTGATTTGCCGCCACACCACGGTGCGGCCGAAGCCGCGGGCTTCGGCCTCGCTCAGGTGGCGGAACTGGGCGTAGAAGCTGGTGGGGTCGGTTTCGGCGGCGCGCCAATAGCTCATGAAGCGGTCAAGGAACCAATGTTCCAGATCTTCCTCGGTGGCGTCCAGATAGAGGAGGCTGTCCAGCGCGTGGATCACGCGGCTGTCGCCTGAAACAGGGGCGAAGCCCAGGCCTTCCACCAGCAGGATGTCGGGCCGGTCGATCCGGCGGGTGAGGGCCGGGTCCACATCGTAAAGGCTGTGCGAATAGGCGGGCACCTCCACCGGGCCGTTGCGGGCGGCTTCCAGCGTGGCGGCGAGCCGGGCTGAATCATAGCTTTCCGGGAAGCCCTTGCGCATCAGCAGGCCGCGCGATTCCAGTTCGGCATTGGGGAACAGAAAGCCGTCCGTCTGGATCACCTCCACCCGCCAATAGGGGGCCAGCGCGGCGGCCAGTGAGGCTGCAAGGGTGGATTTCCCCACCGCGACCGAGCCTGTCAGCCCGGCGATGGTGGGGCCATGCACCCCGTCGCCATGGCGCGTGGCGACGAGCGCTGCCAGTTGCTCGACACTTATCGGGCGGGCCATCGCGCCGCACGAACCTGTGATGCGCCGGCGGTGCCGTGCAGCTTGATGCCCATCCTCATCGCCGTGCAGGATGGCGCGGTTTTGCCGATTGCTCAAGTCGGCGGGGGCGCATGTCCCCCGCCAACCACCTTAAAAGCGATAGCTGATGGTGCCGCCGAAGGTGCGTGGATCGCCCAGCTGGGCCGAAATCAGCCCGGTGTTGCCCGGCGTAACAGCCAGCGATTCATAGTAATTCTGATCGAAGGCGTTGCGCACCCAGCCGAAGATATCCAGCGCCTCGTCGCGGAAGCCGAAGCGGAAATTGTGCAGCGAATAGCCGCGGATATCGGTGTAGATCGACCGCGAGGCGTTGGACGAGAAGGTGGAGCGATAGCTCGCTTCATAGCCCAGATAGACTTCGCCCTGCTTGCCCAGCAGCGTGGCTGGCAGATTGCCTTCCGCGCCCCACGAGAAGGACCAGCGCGAAATGCCCGGCAGCCATTGGCCGGAGACGTCGCAATTGGCCGGGCTGTTCGCCCCCGGCGTGGAGGGCGCGCCGATGGGTGTGCCGCTCGGCCCGCCCGCCAGTTCCGGCGGGCAGGGGGCGTCCACGAACTTCACGAACTGGTGATCGGTGAACGCGCCCGAGAGATAGGCGTTGATCCGCTCCGACGGGCGGACGGAGAAGTCCGCCTCCACCCCGCGCACCCGCACCTTGTCGGCGTTGGCGAGATAGCCGCGCAGCGTGCTGGAGCCGGAGATGTTGCTGATCACGCTGGCCTGAAAGTCGCGGATTTCCGTCCAATAGGCGGCGAGGTTCAGCGTCGCCCGACGGTCCCAGAACTGGCTTTTCAGCCCCAGTTCGAAATGATCCACCTTTTCCGGCTTGATCTGCGCCACTTCCAGCGCGGGCAGGCCGTTCGCAAGGTTGGGCACGCCGTTCAGGTTGATGCCGCCCGTCTTGAAGGAGCGCGCATAGGTCGCATAGCCCAGCACATCGTCGCTGATCTCGTAAGACAGGTTGAGATCGAACGAGAGGTTCCACGCCGAGAAATTCGGTTCGAAATATTGCGAGGCTTGCAGTCCGCGCTGCGCGGCGATCCACGGATCGTTGTAATAGGGCGCGGTGGGGCTGTTGCTGACGATCTGCCGTGTGCCGTCCGAGGCATTGCCCGTCACCACGGAATCGTAGGAACCGTCCTTCTTGTCATAGTTCAGCCGGATGCCCGGGGAGACGGTGAGGCGGTCCGTCGCCTTCCAGTTCAGCTTGGCGAAGGTCGCGAGGGAGAGGTTGTCCAGCCGGATGTCATTCTCCGCGATCACCCCGTTCAGCACCGCTGGGTTGCGGGACAAGGCGCTGCTGGGGTTCAGCAACCACGCGCTGGCGGCGGGGCCGGATTCCTGCACGCCGCTGGTGCGGATCTTCTGGTAGAACAGGAAGCCGCCCACCACCGCGTCGATTGGCCCGGTTTCGAAGGCATAGCGCAGTTCCTGCGTCCACTGGTCCTGCTTGGTGGGGTTGTTCACCTTGGTGTAGACAGGCAAGCCGGTGAAATCGCGGTCATTCTTCGGCCCCCAGTCCCAATAGCGCCAGGCCGAGACAGAGGTGAGGCTGCCCGGCCCGACATCCCATTCGGCGCGGATGGAAAGCCCGCCGAGTTCGTTGCGGGCGGCGATGTCCGCGTCCAGATCGGTCAGCCGGTCGAACGCATTGGTGCTGGGCACTTTATAGCCGGGGAACAGCGCCGTCAGCGCCGCATACTGGCGGCTGGCGACACGCTGGGTGGTGCCCAGCCGGGCATAAATCTGGCCGCAGCAGATCGGATCCTGCAGGTTCCAGTCGCCGGAGAAGGTGACTCGGAACGTGTCGGTGGGCTTCCACAGCAGCGCGCCGCGGATACCGATATTGTCCTGCGAATTGATCCATGTGTCGGTCGCGACATTGTAGATCGTGCCGCGCCGGTCCGTCGCGGAAACGCTGATGCGCGCCGCCAGCTTGTCGGTGATGGGGCCGGAAACGGACGCCTTGGCCTGCTTGAAATTGAAGTTGCCGATGGAGACTTCGGTGCGCCCCTCGAACTCGAAACTGGGGGCGCGGGTGGTGATGTTGATGGCCCCGGCCGTGGTGTTCTTGCCGTAAAGCGTGCCCTGCGGCCCGCGCAGCACTTCGATCTGCTCCACATCCACGAAGTCCAGCGTCGCGGACGCGATGCGGTTGTAATAGACCTGATCGACATAGACGCCGACGCCCTGTTCGAAGCCGTCGTTCGTCAGCCCGAACGGCGCGCCGATACCGCGAATGTTGATGAAGGTGTTGCGCGGGTTGGTGGAGAAGAACTGCAACGAGGGCTGCAACTGCGTCAGGCGGCTGATGTTGAACACGCCCTTCGCGTCCAGCGTCGCGCCATCCACCACGGAGATGGCAAGCGGCACGTCCTGCACATTTTCCGCACGGCGGCGGGCGGTGACGACGATGGCCCCATCATCCGCGAATGCGGCGTCGGCTGCGTCGGCGGCCTCCTCTGCGGCGGCCGGTGCGGCCAGCGCTGCGAGCGCGACGCCCGCGAAAATGAAGCTGCGGATGGTCATGCGAAAATCCCCTGAATCCCTGATGCGCCCTGAACGGGCTGATTGATTGCGTGTGCGCCCGCCGTCCCTGCGGGCAGGCGGGTGGACGGCCCTTTCCGGGGCCGCCGAAGCGAAGTTGAACAAGCGGAGCGGCGCCGGTCGTCCGGTGGCCGCGCCAGTTGGGTCAGTTGTTTGGAAAGCGGGTGCGTTCCGTTACGTCGATCTGCACCAGCCGCCCTTCATGTACCGTCAGGCGGATGTCGCCGAAGCGCACGCGGCCCAGCGCCTCCACGATCAGGGAAACGGCCGAGTCAGGCACCGGCTCCGGGCGTGGCGAATCCTTACGAAGCGGCTGCGTCACCATGGTCGGGCCTCCGGTTGCGGGTCGGCTGTGCGGGAATGAAAACGGGCCGCGTCTGCCAGCGACCGCTCCGCGTCGGCGCGCAGGCTGGCGCTGTCGCCCAGCCGGTCGATCAGGGAAATGCCCAGCGGCCAGTCCCCCAGCCCGCTGTCAGCGTTGATGTGGCCTGCGTGCCCGGCATCCACCAGATGGCTGCCCCAGCTCCGCGCAAAACGGGCTGAGCGCTCAAAACTGGCGTGCGGATCGTTGCGGCTGGCCACAAGGATGGAGGGGAAGGGCAGCGGCCCGGCGGGCACCGGCGCGAACTGGCGCAGCGGCGGCCCGGCCAGCGCCGAATCCGCATCCGCCGGGGCCACCAGCAGCGCGCCCGCTACCGAATCCCGCGCCGCGATCCCGGCCAGCGCTGCCCACCAGCCGATGGCGATGCAGCCAAGGCTGTGCCCCACCAGAATCACCGGCTGGCGCGCGGCGCGGACGGTCTGATCGATCCGCTGCACCCACAGCTGGCGATCCGGCGTGTCCCACAGGCCCAGATCGACACGGGAAAACCAGGGGTAAAGCTGTTCCCAGCGGCTCTGCCAATGGCCGGGGCCGCTGTTGTTCAGGCCGGGGATGTTCAGGATCTGCGGTGTCCCGCCACGCGCGGGGCCTCCGGGTTGATCGGCGGCGAATCGGCTGCTGTTCGGCATCGTCGTCTCCCTTCCTGATGATGGAGGGGAGCCTAACTCAATCGCAACTGTAGACAAGTGGAGCGGCCCCAAGCAGTTCTTGGGCCGGTTAAAGCGATCCTATTACTGGACGGGTTGCGCGGGTGCCTCTGCCCGCTGCGACGGCAGTTCCACCTGCCCCGGCAGCGGATCGGCCAGCGTCAGCCGGTCCAGCACGTCTGCAGTGGCGTCGCGCACGGCCAGCATCACCAGCCGCAGATGGCATTCGCTTTCCGGCACGCAATTGTCGCAAGGCTCATAGGCCAGTCGCGCCGCGCAGGGCACCAGCGCGAGGGAACCACGGGTGATGCGCACGATGTCGCCATAGCTGATGGCGGAAGGCTCCCGCTCCAGCCAGTAACCGCCCGCCCGGCCGCGCTTGGTGCCGATGATGCCTTCGCGGGACAGTTCAGACAGGATCACGGTGAGGAATTTGCGCGGAATCCGCTGGCTGTCGGCGATTTCGCCGATCTGCACAGGGCCTTCGCCATAGCGACCCGCCAGATAGAGGAGCGCCCGCATGGCGTAACGCGACTTCATGTTCAGCATCGTGGCCAAGGCCATGCGCCCAAGCAGGCTTCATATCAACCCATTCGGCAGAGTTTGTCCGCACCCCCGCCACTTCAAAAGCGGACTGTTGCGCCGTCGGCACTCAGGCTGGCACTCAAAACAGGTGCGCGAAGGCGCTGGCTCGCCCTAAGGAACGCGTGAAAAACAGGAGAATTGCCATGCCGTTTCGCACCCGGATCACCGATATGCTGGGGATCGAGCACCCGATCGTTCAGGGGGGGATGCAGTCCATCGGCGTCGCCGAACTCGCGTCCGCCGTTTCCAACGCGGGCGGCCTCGGCATCCTGACGGCGCTCACCCAGCCCAGCCCCGCTGCGCTCGCAGCCGAAATCGAACGCTGCCGGGGGATGACGCAAAAGCCCTTCGGCGTGAACGTCACCGTGTTCCCCACCACCATGTCGCCCGATTATGTCGGCTTCGCCAAGGCCGCTCTCGATGCCGGGGTGCGCATCTTCGAAACCGCCGGCACGCAGGCCGTCGCCGAAGTGTGGGAAGTGGTGAAGGCGGTGCCCGGCACCGTGATCCTGCACAAATGCACCGCAGTCCGCCACGCGCTGTCCGCCGAGCGCAAGGGCGTGGACATCATCTCCATCGACGGCTTCGAATGCGCGGGCCACCCCGGCGAAGACGATATCCCCGGCCTGATCCTGATCCCGGCCGCGGCAGACAAGGTGAAAATCCCCATGCTCGCCTCCGGCGGCTTCGGAGACGGGCGCGGCCTTGTCGCCGCGCTGGCGTTGGGCGCGGAAGGCATCAACATGGGCACCCGCTTCTGCGCCACCGCCGAAGCCCCCATCCACCCCAACGTGAAACAGAAGTATCTGGAGAATGACGAACGCGGCTCGCACCTGATCTTCCGCAACTTCCACAACACCGCCCGCGTCGGCAAATCCGACGTCTCAGACGAAGTGGTGCGCCGCCTGAAAAACCCGGACGCCAAATTCGAAGACGTGCGCGAACTCGTCTCCGGCGTGGCCGGCAAGGAGCTTCTGCAAACCGGCGACCTGTCCAAGGGCGTGTTCTGGGCCGGCATGGTGCAAGGCCTGATCCACGACATCCCCACCTGCGAACAGCTGATCAACCGCATCATCAGCGAAGCCGACGCCATTCTGGACCAACGACTGGCCGGGTTCCGCACGGGGGCTGCGGGGGCGACGAAGGCGGCCTGATTTGCAGCGGGCGACGTTGGGGTAGAGCGGTGGGCGTTGAGATGAGGGGGCTTTACCCCCTCAAACTCCCCCAGCAGGGAAATGATTTCCCTGCACCCTCAAAATTGGCGTCACGCCAAGCCTCTAGCCCCGTGCGTGTGATCATCTTCGATTGCCTGCGGCGCTACGAAGCTCTCTCCCCCTGCAAGGGGGAGAGATGGAGAGGGGGTGTCACCGCAGGGCCCGATCCGCTGACGTCACAACGCGCGCAACAGAAGCGCCGCAGGCCATAAACCCCCAACCTCGTACCAAGCGGATGGCCCCCACCCCAACCCCTCCCCTAAAGGAGGAGGGGCTAAGAAAACGTCGGGGGTGCGAGCGGCGTCACGCCCCTGCCGGGGTGAAGGGGTGGAACCCTTTCATTTCCAACCCAGCCACCCCGCGCATCGCCGGCCGATGCGTCGCGATCACCGCACCCGCCCCGGTCTCCGCCAGCCAAGCCGTCAACCGGCGCGCCAGTTCCGCTTCCGTCGCGGCGTCCAGCCCTTCGCTGGGTTCGTCCAGCAGCAGCCATGGGCGGCCTGCCAGCAGGGCGCGGGCCAGTGCCAACCGCTTGCGCTGCCCGCCTGACAGGCGCGCGCCGCTGTCGCCGAGGAAAGTAGAAAGGCCGTGGGGCAGGGCGCGGACATCTGCGCTGAGGCAGGCGGTTTCCAGCGCAGCCCACAGCTGCGCTTCAGAGAGGCCGGGTCGGGCGAGGCGGAGATTGTCCTCCACGCTGCCCGCGATCAGCGCCGGGTCTTGTCGGGCCAGCGCGAATTGCGCGCTGAGGCTCTCAAACTGCAACTGGCGCGGATCTTCGCCGTTTACCGCCAGCGGCTCGGGGGCGTCGGTGCGCAGGCCCGCCAGCGTTTCGAGGATGCGCGTTTTGCCGGAGCCGGAGGGGCCGGTGAGCGCCAGCGTCTGCCCCGGCTCCAGCCGCAGCCCGTCGATCTCGATTGGCTGCGCGCCGGGTGGCAGATGGCGGCGCCGCGGCTCCGGCTCTGCGGAGAGCGCTTCCAGCCGGGCGAGGCCGGTGCGGGTGCGGGCTTCCTCCAGCCGGAAGCGCAGCGGCCCGGCCATCGCTTCAACGGCGACGAGGACGGCCAGCGCAGCTGCTGCCGCCGCCGGGGCGTTGCCGGGCGCGGCCGCGAAAATCAGCGCGGCGAGCAGCGGGCCGCACAACGCCAGCAGCCCGGCGGCGAACGCGGAGCCGCGCGCGGCGGCGCGGCGGGCCTGATCCATCCGCTCTGCGGTAGCGCGAAGCTGGGCGGTGGCGGTGTCGGCAAGGCCATAGATGGCGAGTTCGGGGCCGCCCGACAGCAGTTCGGCGAGTTCGGCCTTCAGCTGGCCATGCAGGCGCTGCGCGTCGGCGGCGGGCCTGTCCACGAAGCGGCGGGCGATGCGGGCCGTGGCCCATGGCAGCGCCAGAAACACCAGCGCTAGCGGGGCCAGCGCCAGCGGGCTGGCCCATGCCGCAAGGATCAGCGCGATGGCGATGGCCGCCAGCGCGGCGGGGCGGGCGGGGGCCTGCACCAGCCGGGCTTCCACCGCGTCGATATCGGCCGTCAGCCGGGCGACGGCTTCGCCCGATGTGAGCGGGCGCGCCTGCCGTGGGTCCAGCGCGGCGAGGCGGCCGATCAGGCCGGTGCGGACTTCCGCCAGCGCAAAGAAGGCCGCCTTGTGGGAGAGCAACCGTTCGCCATAGCGCCCGGCGGTGCGGACGATGGCCGAGAGGCGGATGAAGGCGGAGGGGATCAGATAGTTGAAGGCGGCTGCCGCCCCGGCGAGGCCCGCCAGTCCGGCGCCTGCAAGGAACCAGCCGGAGAGGCCGAGCAGGATGGACCCGGCCAGCGCGGCTGCGACAGCGCAGGCGATGGCGCGGCGCATGGTGCGCGCCTGAGCGGCAGCCTGTTCGGCGATCAGGGCGTCGATCTCGCTCATGGCAGCAGCAGAACCTTGTCCGCACGGGCTGTGAGCGCGAGATCATGGGTGGCGATGATGATCGCCTGCTTGCGGGACCAGTCGGAGATCGTCCTGCGCAATTCCGCTGCCGTTTCTTCGTCCAGATCGGCGGTGGGTTCGTCCAGCAGCGTCAGCGGGCGCCCGGCAATCAGCGCGCGGGCCACGCCAATGCGCCGGCGCTCTCCGCCGGAGAGGCCGGAGCCGCGCCAGTCGATCTCTCCGTGCAGCCCTCGCGCCTCGATCAATGGGCCGAGCGCGAGGCTGCGGGCGATGGCTTCGATAGCGTCGGGCGGGGTCTCCGGCGCGGCGAGTGCGAGGTTGGAGGCGAGCGTTCCCGCGAGGATCAGCGGCCGCTGCCCCGCCCATGCCAGCGGCGGCGGCCCGCCGGCTGCCCAGTCCAGCGTGCCGCCCGCGATGTCGGCATGGTCGGCGATGGCAGCCAGCAGGGTGGATTTGCCTGAACCCGTCGGCCCGCGCAGCACCAGCAGGCCGGTGGCGGGCAGCTCGAACGAAACGGGGCCGATCTCCGGCCCCTGCGGGTGCCGCACGATCAGCGCGCGCGCGGAAAGGCCGGTGAAGGGGGCCGTGCCGCTGGGGGGCAAAGGCTCCGCGACAGCCAGCGCCGCTTCGGCGGCCTCGCCCAACTGCTTGTCATGGTAGGCGGCGGCGAGGCGGCGGAACGGCAGGTAGAATTCCGGGGCCATCGCCAGCACGAAAAAGGCCGACAACAGGGACAGGCTTTCCGGCACAGGGAAGGGCAGGATGCCCAGCAGGCTGAACCCGGCATAGATGGCGACCAGCGCCACCGCGATCGCCGCGAAAAACTCGATCACCCCGCCCGAGAGGAAGGCGATGCGCAGCGTGGCGATGGTGCGGTGGGCGAGATCGCGGCTGGCCTCCGCCATCTGCCGCATCACCCGGTCTTCCGCGCCGAACAGGCGGATTTCCGGCAGCGCGCGCAGGCGATCGAGGAACAGCGCGTTCAGGTCGCCCAGCGCGCCCAGCTGCCGTTCCGCCGTGGCGCGGGCGGCGGTTCCCGCCAGCGCGAGGCCCGCGACGAAGGGCGGCAGGGTGAACAGCAGGATCGCCGCAGACGCCGGGCTGGCCAGCGCCACGATCAGCGCCACGAGCAGCGGCGCAACCACGGCGGCGGAGCGCAATGGGCGGAAGCGGGCTTCATAGCCCTCCAGCATCTCGATCGAGTCCACCGCGCGGCTGACGTCTTCGCCCGTCAGCCTAGTGGCGCGCGGGGCGGCCAGCAGCGCGGGCCAGTGCCGGGCGCGCTCGGCGGATTTGCGGGCGATTGCCGCCCTCAGGCCCAGATCGGTGGCAACCCATTGCGCGCCGGCGCGCAGCAGCCCGCCCGCCCCCAGCAGCAGGGCCGCCAGCCACATCGGCGGCACCGCGCCCAGCCATTGCGGCGTGCCCGCCACCGCCGCCACGCCCAGCGCAAGGCCGCCCGCCGCCAGCGCCGCGCCAAGCGCGTCTGCCGCCCAGGATGCGGTTGCTGCATGGCTGCCATGGCGGGGGGTGCGCGGTTCTGTCGCTGTCATCGCTTCGGGTTTGAGATTAGGAAAGCTGCATATACTATGACTCGAGCGACGGGCAATCGACTCGCCGCCCGCCATGTAGGGGTATTCCATGGTCGATCTGGCCGTTGTCGAAATGTCCCGCCTGCAGTTCGCGCTGACGGCGATGTACCATTTCCTGTTCGTTCCGCTCACGCTGGGGCTGTCGTTCCTGCTGGTGATCTTCGAAAGCGTCTATGTGATGACCGGCAAGGCGGTGTGGCGCGACGCCACCCGTTTCTGGGGAAAGCTGTTCGGAATCAACTTCGTGCTGGGGGTTGCCACCGGCATCACCATGGAGTTCCAGTTCGGCACCAACTGGTCCTACTACAGCCACTATGTGGGGGACATTTTCGGCGCGCCGCTGGCCATCGAGGGGCTGATGGCCTTCTTCCTTGAGGCCACCTTCGTGGGGCTGATGTTCTTCGGCTGGGACAAGCTGTCGCGGGTGGGGCATTTGTTCGTGACGTTCATGGTGGCGCTGGGCACCAACCTGTCTGCGCTGTGGATTCTGGTGGCCAATGGCTGGATGCAGAACCCGGTCGGCTCGCGCTTCAACCCGGATACGATGCGGATGGAAGTGTCTGATTTCATGGCGGTTCTGATGAACCCCGTGGCGCAGGCGAAGTTCGTGCACACGGTGTCCGCCGGTTATGTGACGGGTTCCGTGTTCGTGCTGGGGATCGCCAGCTGGTATCTGCTGAAAGGGCGGTTCCTGCCGATTGCCCGGCGCAGCTTCGTGGTGGCGGCGGCCTTCGGGCTTGCCGGTTCTTTGTCTGTCGTCGTGCTGGGGGATGAATCCGGCTATGCGCTGACGGACAACCAGAAGATGAAGCTCGCCGCGATTGAGGCGATGTGGGAAACCGAACCCGCGCCCGCCGGGCTGACGATCTTCGGCATTCCAGACAAAGCCAATCAGGTGACGCACTTCGAAGTGAAGATCCCGGCCGTGCTGGGGCTGATCGCCACCCGCTCGCTGATGGGTGAAGTGACGGGCATTCGCGAACTGGTGGAAACCGCCGAAGTGCGGGTGCAGCGCGGCATCCTCGCCTATGATGCGGTGGAAACGCTGAAAAAGGATCGCAGCAACGTCGCCGCGCGGGAGCAGTTCGAACTGCACAAGGCGGACCTTGGCTATGCCATGCTGCTGAAGCGCTTCGTGGATGATCCGCGCGCGGCGACCAAGGCCGATATCGAGCAGGCGGCGTGGAGCACGGTGCCCAATGTGCCGGTGATCTTCTGGCTGTTCCGCGGCATGGCGGGGCTGGGCTTCTTCTTCATCGCCTTCTTCGGCACCGCCTTCTGGATGGCCAGCAAGCGCCGCTTCAACGTGCGCTGGTTCCAGAAGCTGGCCGTGGCGGTGATCCCGCTGCCCTGGCTGGCGGCGGAAATGGGCTGGGTGCTGGCCGAATATGGCCGCCAGCCCTGGGCGGTGGAAGGCGCGCTGCCCACCTTCCTTGCCTCGTCCAGCCTGACGCTGCCGCAGATCTGGACGACCATCGGCGGCTTCACGCTGGCCTATGGCATATTGGCGGTGATCATGGTGCGGCTGATGCTGGCGGCGATCCGCCACGGGCCGGACAGGGGCACGGAACGCGGCCCGGCCGCCGATGAAGATCGCGCGCGCGGGGCCTTTGTTCCGCTGCCGGCCGAATAAGGAGTTCAGGCGATGCCCATTCCCTTCGATTATGAAACGCTGCGGCTGATCTGGTGGCTGCTGCTGGGTGTGCTGCTGATCGGCTTCGCGCTGACGGACGGCTTCGATCTTGGCGTGGCCGCCGTGCTGCCCTTCGTTGCCCGCACGGATGAAGAGCGGCGGCTGGTGATCAACAGCATCGGTGCCACATGGGAAGGCAATCAGGTGTGGTTCATTCTGGGCGGCGGCGCGATCTTCGCGGCATGGCCCTTTGTCTATGCCATCAGCTTTTCCGGCTTCTATCTGGCGATGTTCCTGGTGTTGATGGCGCTGATCCTGAGGCCCGTCGGCTTCAAATATCGATCCAAGAAAGACGATCCGAAATGGCGCGCCCGCTGGGATTGGGCGCTGTTCGTGGGCGGCTTCGTGCCCGCGCTGGTGTTCGGTGTGGCGGTTGGCAATGTGCTGAAGGGCGTGCCCTTCCATCTGGACAGCGACCTGCGCGCCTTCTGGGATGGCGGACTGCTGGACCTGTTCACCCCCTTCACCCTGCTGGCCGGGCTGCTCTCTGTGGCGATGCTGGTGCTGCACGGCGCGGGCTGGCTCAGCCTGAAGATCGAGCATGGGCCGGTGCTGGAACGGGCGCGGCGCATCGGGCTGGGCGCGGGCGTGCTGGCGATTCTTCTGTTCGCGGCCGGGGGCTTGTTCGTCGCCATGGGCGACATGGGCGTGGCGATTGCCGATGGCGTCGATCCCAACGGCCCGTCCAACCCGTTAATCCATGGGGCAACTGCCGCGCCCGGCGCGTGGCTGGCCAATTATGGCAAGCATCCGTGGATGCTGATCGCGCCGCTGCTGGGCTTTGCCGGGCCGCTGCTGGCGATGCTGGGCATTGCCCGGCGCTGGGATCTGGGCGTGTTCCTCGGCTCGTCGCTGGGGGTGGTGGGGATCATTTCCACCGTGGGCCTGTCGATGTTCCCGGTGATCCTGCCCAGCACGGTGGATGCGGCTTCCAGCCTCACGGTGTGGAACGCCTCCTCCAGCCATCTCACGCTGTGGATCATGCTGCTGGCGACGCTGATCTTCCTGCCGCTGGTGCTGCTGTATACGGCGTGGGTGTACAAGGTGCTGTTCGGGCGGGTGACGACGGACGACGTCCGTTCCTCCGCAGACTTTTACTGAAGAAGGGCCTGCCATGTGGTATTTTACCTGGATATTGGGCCTCGGCCTTGCAGTGGGCTTCGGCATCCTGAACGGCATGTGGCATGAATTCCACGCCGATGATGATGGCGAGACGTGGTGGGAATAAGCTCGCCGCCCGAAGCGGGCGAACTGATGGCGCTGGGCCGGGATGCAGACGCGATGGCCCGCGTGCTGAAGATGCTGGCCAACCCGGACCGGCTGAAGATGCTGTGTCGAATGGGTATGGGCGACATGGACGGCGGCCGCCGCCCGACGGTGGGCGAACTGGTGACGCTGACGGGGCTGTCGCAGTCGCGCGTGTCGCAGCATTTGTCTCTGTTGCGCGAAGCCGGAGTGGTCGCGCCGCTACGTGAAGGGCAGCAGGTGCGTTATCGACTGGCGGATGCGCAGGTGCGCGCGGTGATGGAGGCCCTGTGCGATCTGTGCGAGGTGGGGCTGCCACCCTCTGCCTTCGGCGATCCGGCGCGACAGGGTTGAACCGAAGCGGGCGTTTCGGGACTGGAAGTTGCATAATCATGTTGCGGCGCAACAGCCTGCGTCGCACAATCGGGCCATGATCAAGGCTGGCCTCCATCACCTCACCCGTTATCGCTATAGCCGCCCGGTGGCGCTGGGGCCGCAGATCGTGCGGCTGCGCCCGGCCCCGCACAGCCGCACGGCGGTGCCCAATTATTCGCTGAAGATCAGCCCTTCGAACCATTTCCTGAACTGGCAGCAAGACCCGCATGGCAACTGGCAGGCGCGAATCGTCTTTCCCGACAAGATCGACCATTTCTCCATCGAAGTGGACCTGCTGGCGGAACTGGCCGTCATCAATCCGTTCGATTTCTTCCTCGATCCCGACGCGGAGGAGATGCCCTTCAACTACGATCCGGCGCTGAAAGAGGATCTGGCCGCCTATTTCGAAACGGAGGAGCAGGGGCCGGAATTCGAGGCACTGGTGGCCCGCTTCGCCGGGCATGAAGGCCGCACCATCGATTTCCTTGTGGCGGTGAATCAGGCGCTGGAAAGCCGCATCGGCTATGTCGTGCGCATGGAGCCGGGCGTGCAGACGCCGGAAGACACGCTGACGCTGGCGACCGGCTCCTGCCGGGACAGTTCGTGGCTGCTGGTGCAACTGCTTCGGCGGCTGGGCTTCGCGGCGCGATTCGTCTCTGGCTACCTGATCCAGATGAAGGCCGATGTGGAGCCGAAGGTGGGGCCGAAAGGCCCGGAAGCGGACTTCACCGATCTGCACGCATGGGCGGAGGTATATATCCCCGGCGCGGGCTGGGTGGGGCTGGACCCGACATCGGGCCTGTTCGCGGGCGAAGGGCATATCCCGCTGGCGGCGACCCCGCATTACCGCTCCGCCGCGCCGATCACCGGGTTGGCCGAACCCGCCGAAGTGGATTTCCACTTCGAGATGAGCGTGTCGCGCATTGCAGAGGCCGTGCGCATCACCAAGCCCTTCACCGATGGCCGCTGGGCCGCGCTGCTGGCGCTGGGCGACAAGGTGGACGCGGAGCTGACCGCGCAGGACGTGCGGCTGACGATGGGCGGCGAACCCACCTTCATCGCCGACAGCGATTTTCAGGCCCCGGAATGGAACAGCGCCGCCGTCGGCCCCACCAAGGCGGCTTATGCAGACAAGCTGATCCGCATGCTGCGCGCGAAGTTCGCGCCCGGATCGCTGCTGCACCATGGGCAAGGCAAATGGTATCCCGGCGAAAGCCTGCCGCGCTGGGGCTATTCCATCTATTGGCGCAAGGACGGCGTGCCGATCTGGCGCGACGAAAAGCTGCTGGCCGGGGTGCGGATGCCTGCGGAAGCCGCAACGGCAGAGGTGGACAGCGGTTCCGCCGAGCAGTTTTTGAAGGCGGCTGCGGGCAATCTGGGGCTGGAAACCGGCTTCGTGCAGCCAGTGTTCGAAGATGCGGTGGAATGGATCGTGAAAGAGGCGGAACTGCCCGCCAACACGAAGCCGGACGATCCGGCGCTGGACGATCCGGAGGTGCGCGAACGCTTCATGCGCACCTTCCAGCGCGGGCTTTCGAAGCCGGTGGGCTATGTGCTGCCGGTCCAGCGCTGGCAGGCGGTTCCGTCGAAAACCCCGCGCTGGAAAAGCGAGCAATGGAAGGTGCGGCGCGGCGCGCTGTTCGCGGTGCCGGGGGACAGTTCGCTGGGCTATCGCCTGCCGCTGGGTTCGCTGCCCTATGTGCCGGAATCGGCCTATCCCTATATCCACCCGCGCGACACGGCAGAGCCGCGCCAGCCGATTGCCGATGTGCGCGCGCAGCAGGTGGAACGCGCCAGCGAAATGCGCGAGGCGCTGGCGGCGGAACAGGCCACCATCGCCGTGGAAGGCCCCGCCACAGCGGCGCAGCAGCGTGTGGAGCAGGTGGCGATCGAAGGCGCGGTGCGCACCGCGCTGACGGTGGAGCCGCGCGGCGATTATCTCTCCGTGTTCATCCCGCCAGTCGAATCGCTGGAGGATTATCTGGACCTCGTGGCCGCCGTGGAGAAAGTGGCCGAGGACAGCGGTCTGCCGGTGCGCATCGAAGGCTATCCGCCGCCCGCCGATCCGCGCCTGATCGTGCTGAAAGTCACCCCCGATCCGGGCGTGATCGAAGTGAACATCCACCCCACGGGCAGCTGGCGCGAACTCGTTGAGGTGACGGAAACGCTGTATGATTGCGCCCGCGAATGTGCGCTGACGGCGGACAAGTTCATGGTGGACGGCCGCTCCATCGGCACCGGCGGCGGCAACCATATCGTGCTGGGCGGGGCCAGCCTGCTGGACAGCCCCTTCATCCGCCGCCCCGACCTGCTGAAAAGCTTTGTGCTCTACTGGCAGCGACACCCTTCGCTGTCGTACCTGTTCTCCGGCCTGTTCATCGGCCCCACCAGCCAGGCGCCGCGCATCGACGAGGCAAGGCACGACAGCCTGTATGAACTGGAAATCGCGCTGGCACAGGTGCCGGGGCCAGAGGTGGAACAGCCGCTGCCATGGGTGGTGGACAGGCTGTTCCGCAACCTGCTGGTGGATGTGACGGGCAACACCCACCGCACCGAAATCTGCATCGACAAGCTGTTTTCCCCGGATGGCCCCACCGGGCGGCTGGGGCTGGTGGAATTTCGCGGCTTCGAGATGCCGCCGGACGCGAAGATGAGCCTTGCCCAGCAACTGCTGCTGCGCGCCTTGACGGCGATGTTCTGGAAGCACCCGCGCGAAGGCTCGCTGGTGCGCTGGGGCACGGCGCTGCACGATCGCTTCATGCTGCCGCATTTCGTCTGGGCGGATTTCCTGGAGGTGCTGGACGAGCTTCGGCAGGCGGGCTTCGATTTCGACCCTGTGTGGTTCGAAGCGCAGCGGCAGTTCCGCTTCCCGGTGCATGGCGAAGTGGAAGGCGGCGGCGTCACGCTGGAAGTGGCGCACGCGCTGGAGCCGTGGAACGTGCTGGGCGAAACCGGGGCGATCGGCGGCACGGTGCGCTATGTGGACAGCTCGACGGAGCGGTTGCAGCTGCGCGCCACGGGGCTGGTGCCCGGCCGCCACATCATCAGCTGCAACGGGCGGCGGGTGCCGATGCACCCCAGCGGCTCGTCCGGCGAAGCGGTGGGCGGCGTGCGCTACAAGGCGTGGGCACCCGCCAACTGCCTGCACCCGCTGATGCCCGCGCACGCGCCGCTGACCTTTGACATATTGGACAGCTGGAACGGCCGCTCGCTGGGTGGTTGTGTCTATCATGTGGCGCATCCGGGCGGACGATCCTATGACGATGTGCCGGTGAACGGCTATGAGGCGGAGGCGCGGCGGAAATCGCGCTTTCAGGATCATGGCCATTCGCCGGGGCCGCAGGAGATGCCGGCCGAGGAACTGCCGGGGGAGTTTCCGATGTCGCTTGATCTGAGGCGCCCAGCTTCAAGAGGGTTGGCCGCAAGGGGGTCTGGCCGCTGAACACCTCCGTGATCCCTCTGGCACCGGCGGAAAACCGGCTGCGCCATTATCCGGCCGACGTCGACGCGGGCGATCTCTATCGCCACGCCCCGCCGCACGTGGCCGAGAAATGGACGGCGATGGCGAACGGCCTGCTGGCGCTTTCGGCCGAAGCCGGCAGCAGCGCGCAGGAGCTGGTGGCGCGGCAGGTGCAGGAACTGGGCTTCAGCTTCCGCATCACCGGCGACACGGAGGAACGCAGCTGGCCGCTGACGCCGATGCCGCTGATCATCGGTGCCGAGGAATGGAGCGAGGTGGAGCGCGGGCTGGTGCAGCGCGCCGAACTGATGGAGCGCATCGCCGCCGACATCTATGGCCCGCAATCGCTGGTGCAGGGTGGCCATCTGCCCGCCGCCGTGGTGACGGGCAGCCGCTATTTCGCGCGCGATATGATCGGGCAGCGGCCGCGCGGAGACCATTATCTGCACGTCTATGCCGCCGATCTGGCGCGCGGGCCGCGCGGACAATGGCGCATCCTGGCGGACAGGCTGAAGCTGGCGACCGGCGCGGGCTATGCGCTGGAAAACCGGCTTGCGCTCAGCCGCAGCACCGGGGCGCTACTGGCGGGAATCCATGTGCGGCGGCTGGCGGGCTTCTTCGCCGACCTGCGCGCGGGGATCGCGCGGGATTGTGGCCGCGAATCGCCGCGCATCGCCCTGCTGACCCCCGGCCGCTTCAACCAGAGCTACCCGGAACAGGCGCATCTGGCGCGCTATCTGGGCTTCCCGCTGGTGGAGGGGCGCGATCTCACCGTCAGCGACGACAAGCTCTATGTGCGCACCATCGCCGGGCCGAAACGGATCGACGCGCTGTGGCGCTGGATCGACACCAACGCGCTGGATCCGCTGCGCTTCGACAGCCGATCGCAGCTGGGCGTGCCCGACCTGTTCGAGGCGTGGACGCGCGGGCAGCTGGAACTGGCCAACTGGCCGGGGGTGGAGTTGCTGGAATCGCAGGCTTTTTCCGCTTTCCTGCCTGCGCTTTGCCAACAGCTGATGGGTGAAGCGCCGATCCTGCCCAATGTCGCGACATGGTGGTGCGGGCAGACGGCAGAGGCGGAGCAGGTGCGCGCCCGGCTGGACGAGTTGCAGATCGTGCCCGCCTTTGGCGAAGCGGTGGAGGGGATTTCCGGCCAGTTGCCACAGCCGGGTGCAGCGCTCAGCCCCGCCGCGCGCGCGCAGTTGCTGGACGCGATGGCGCGCCGGCCGATGGATTATTGCGGGCAGGAGATTGTGCAGCTTTCCACCACCCCCGCGCTGGTGGGGGACGGGTTCGAGCCGCGCCCCTTCACCGTGCGCGCCTTCGTCGCGCGCGACGGCAACGGGCAATGGACGGTGATGCCCGGCGGCTTCGCCCGCCTGTCCTCCTCGGGCGCGTTGCGCAGTTCGCTGATGGGCGAAGGCGATCTGTCTGCCGATGTCTGCATCGTCGATGAAGGGCCGGGGCGCGATCAGCTGCCCACGCTGTTCCATGTCAGCCCGCCTGTCCGGCGCGGCGGCGGAATCCTCGCCAGCCAGGCGGCGGACAATCTTTATTGGTTCGGCCGCTATGTGGAGCGCGCGGAAGCGACGGTGCGGGTGGTGCGCTCCATTCTGGGCAGCTCCATCGACGTCGATTCGCTGGCGCTGCGCGATCAGCAGGTGCGCGGCCTGCTGGCGCAACTGCTCTACCTGTGGAACGCTGTGGATGAGGACTCGCTGGAACTGCCGATGGCGCAGGTCTGCCGGCTGGCGCTGCTGGAACAGGCGCGGCCGGGGGGCGTATCGGCGCTGCTCGCTGCCATCCGCGACATCGGGCTGGCGCTGCGCGATCGTTTCGCCTCGGATTTCTGGCGCGTCGCCAGCCGCCCTTTGCCCGAAATCCCCAACGCGCGCGGCACCGTGCTGCAGCGCGGCGTCTGGGAATTGCTGGAACGCTTCAGCGCGCTTTCCGGCCTGATCGCGGAAGATATGGTGCGCAGCCCGGCATGGCGCTTCCTCGACATCGGCCGCCGTATCGAGCGGGCGCTGGCGATCTGCCGCATGCTGCGCCAGATGGAGCGGGCCGAAAGCGAGGCGGACGCGCTGTCTGCCATGCTCGACCTGTGCGACAGCCAGATCAGCTATCGCTCGCGCTATCTCTCCAGCCCCGCGCGGGAGCCGGTGCTGGACCTGCTGCTGCTGGACCCGGAAAACCCCCGCTCGCTGATCTTCCAGCTGCAGGCGCTGAACGGCCATCTGGAGGCGCTGCCCACGCTGGCGGAAAATGGCCTGCCCGAAGCGCCGCAACTGGCTTCGCGCGCGATCCTCGCCAGCTTCGCGGCGATGACGGCGGACAGCATCGACGACGCGCTGCTGATGCAGACGGAGGAGCGGCTGCTGGCCCTCTCCGAAGCGGTTTCGCTGCGTTATTTCCTGCAATTCGACAGGGCGAAGCCCGTGGCCGGACAGTTTCTCGCATGATCTATGATGTCCGCCACCTGACGACTGTGGACTATGACGGCCCGGTGCGGCTGGCGCGCTTCAACCTGAGGCTGGTGCCCGCGCCATGGCGCGGCCAGCTGCTGCACAGCCATGAGCTGATCGTCACGCCCCGGCCCGCCTCCATCACCAGCGAGATGGGGCCGTATCTGGTCAACCGCAGCCGGCTGACGCTGCGCGAGCCGACCAAGAGCCTCACGGTGGAAAGCCGCTTCACCGTGGAGGTGGAGGAGCCGTCGTTCCTGATGGACAGCGTCGCCTCGCCCCGTCTGTGTCAGGTGCGGGCGGATGCGCTGGCGCATCATGACCTCTCCGCGCTGGGGCCGTCGGCCTATCTCTATGCTTCTGGCATTGCCCGGCCATCCGCCGCCATCGCCGAATGGGCGCGGCCTTACATGGCGGGGAATGTCTCGGTGATGGAGGCCGGGCGGGCGTTGATGTCGGCCATCCACGCCCATTTCCGCTATGATTCGAAGGCGACCCGCACGGATACGCCGCCGCAGGAGGCCTTCCAGAAACGGCGCGGCGTCTGCCAGGATTTTTCCCATGTGATGATCGTGGCGGCGCGGGCGTGGGGCATTCCGGCCGCCTATGTCAGCGGCTATCTGCGCACGCTGCCGCCGCCGGGCAAGCCCCGGCTGGTGGGCGCGGACGCCATGCACGCATGGGTGAATTTGTGGTGCGGCGATCAGCTGGGCTGGGTTGGTTTCGATCCCACCAACAATATTCTCGCCGATTCCAGCCATATCTTCACGGCGATGGGCCGGGATTATGCCGATGTCGCCCCGCTGGACGGTGTGTTCCACGGGGGTGGCGGGCAATCGATGGACGTCGCGGTTGACGTGATGCCCCGGCTGGCGGACGGCTTCGCCTCTGCCGCAACCGGCTGACGGACAAACACGGGCCGCCGCCTGCCTTGCGCTGACGACATGGACGCCATGTTGTTGCGAATGAGTTGCATTTGGTGCGGCGCGGCGATAGCAGGCGCTTATGCACGGCACATCTGCCCCTCCTCCTGCTGTTCCGCCCGCCGCGAAGAAGGTGGTGCCGCCGCCGCAGACAGCCAAGGCGAAGCGCGCTTTCTGGCTGAAGCAGCTGCACACATGGCACTGGATCAGCTCTGCTGTCAGCCTTGTGGGGCTGCTGCTGTTCACCATCACCGGCATCACGCTGAACCATGCGGGCCAGATCGAGGGCAAGCCCGTCACGGCCGAGCGCGAGGCGCAATTGCCCGATGCCCTGCTGCCGCTGCTGGCGCCGAAGCCCGGCGAAAGCACAGAGAAAGAAGACCGGCCTCTGCCGCCCCAACTGGAGAATTGGCTGCGCACCGAACTCTCCGTGAAGTCGCGCGGCACGGCGGAATGGTCGGCTGACGAAGTCTACCTCTCGCTGCCGCGCCCCGGCGGAGACGGCTGGGTTTCCATTGATCGGGAAACCGGCGAGGTGCTGACGGAGAGCAGCTCGCGCGGGGCGATTTCCTACCTGAACGATCTGCACAAGGGCCGCAACACCGGCCCGGCGTGGAGCTGGTTCATCGATATCTTCGCGGTCGCCTCACTGGTGTTCGCGCTGACGGGGCTTGTGCTGCTGTGGCTGCATTCCCACCGCCGCCCCTCCACCTGGCCGCTGGTCGGGCTGGGGCTTCTGATCCCGCTGCTGCTGGCGATGTTCTTCATTCATTAGGGGATTTCATGCGCACCAACATCCTGTCCGCACCCGTTCTGCTGCTGGCGACATCGCCAGCCTTTGCCGCCGGGCTGGACGTTTCGCTCACCATCCCCACGCTGAAGGTGGCGGAATATCATCGGCCCTATGTCGCCATCTGGATCGAGCCGGAAGGCGGCGAAGCGAAGACGCTGGCGGTGTGGTACGACATCAAGCTGAAAGACAAGGAAGGCGAGAAGTGGCTGCGCGACATCCGCACTTGGTGGCGGAAATCCGGCCGCACGCTGAGCTTCCCGGTGGATGGCGTCTCCGGCGCGACCCGCGCGCCCGGCACCCACAAGATCAGCTTCACTGAAGGGCAGGGGCCGCTGGGGAAGCTGGCACCGGGCAAGTATGAGCTGGTGGTGGAAGCCGCGCGGGAAGTGGGCGGGCGGGAATTGCTACGCCTGCCGTTCCAGTGGCCGCCCAAGGGCGGCGAGGTGGTGAAGGCCGCCGGATCGACCGAACTGGGCGCGGCGTCCGTCACGCTGCAACGTTAGAATTCGAACGAGGGAGAAACAGGATGTTCCGCAAGACCGCAGTTGTCGCCACCCTGCTGGCCGGGCTGATCGCCGCGCCCGCCGCCGCTCACCGCCAGTGGCTGCACCCCTCTGCCACCGTGCTCTCGGGTGACAAGGCGTGGGTGACGGTGGATGCCGCTGTGTCCAACGACCTCTTCTATTTCGAGCATATGCCGCTCAGGCTGGACAATATGAAAGTCTGGCAGCCGGACGGCAGCGAGGGCAAAATTCAGAACGCCTCCACCGGCCGCTATCGCAGCGTGTTTGATGTGGAGCTGAACCAGCAAGGCACGTGGAAGATCGGAACCGGCATGTCCGGCATCATGGGCAGCTACAAGCTGAACGGGCAGGAACAGCGTCTGCCGCGTGGGGCCGCTGCCGCCGATCTCGCCAAGCTGATCCCGGCGGGTGCGACCGATGTGCGCATCAGCGAGAACAGCAGCCGCAACGAAACTTTCGTGACCGTGGGTGCGCCCACCACCACCGTGCTGAAGCCCAGCGGCAAAGGGCTGGAAGTGGAATGGCTGACGCACCCGAACGACATCGTGGTGGGTGAGACGGTAAAGCTGCGCTTCTTGGCAGACGGCAAGCCCGCCGCCGGGATCGACGTGGAAGTGGTGCCGGGCGGTGTGCGCTATCGCGACAAGCTGAACGACCGCGCGCTGAAAACCGACGCGAACGGCGTGCTGACGCTGGATTTCGCCACGCCGGGCATGGTGTGGCTGGAAGCGCAGCTGCAGGATAACAAGCCCAGCGTGCCCGGCGCGACGCAGCGGCGGCTGGTCTATATCACCACGCTGGAAGTGCTCGCCCCCTGACGCTGGAGTTCGAGCCAAGGGTCGCGATTCCCGCCGATCTGTCGCCCGCGTTGTTCCGCGGGCGCGACCCGGCCGCCCGCATCCGCCGCTTCGCCGGGCGCACGATGGGCACCGGCTGGTCTCTGGCGATCGCCGCCGGCCCGGCCGATGCGCGCGCAAGGGTCGAGACGGTGCTGGCGCAAGTGATCGCGGAATCCAGCCTGTGGGAGGCTGAGTCCGAAATCAGCCGGTTCAACCGCGCGCCTGCGGGGGTCTCGCTGCCCGTCTCCCCCGGTTTCGCCGAGGTGGTGGGGGCCGCGCTTGCCATCGCCGAAGCCAGCAACGGCGCGTTCGATCCGGGCCTCGCCGCCATCGCGGACAGCTGGGGCTTCGGCCCCGGCGGTGCACGCGAAAACGCCGAACCCGGGGAATGGCGGGCGATGAAGCTGGAAAATGGCAGGCTCATCCAGCCCGGCACCATCGCGCTGGACCTGAACGCCATCGCCAAGGGGCAGGCGGTTGATCGCGCCGCCGCCGCGTTGCGCGAAGCAGGCGCGGCGCACTTCCTGATGGAGATCGGCGGCGAATATCGCGGCGAAGGCGTGAAGCCCGACGGCCAGCCATGGTGGGTGGAGATCGAACAGCCCCCCGGTGCCGCCCTGCCGCCGCTGCGCGTGGCGCTCTCCGGCCTCAGCATCGCCACCTCCGGCGATTACCGCCGCGCGGTGATGCGCGGCGGGAAACGCTTCTCCCACAGCATCGACCCCACCACCGGCCAGCCCATCGCCGAAGGAGTCGCCTCGGTCGCGGTGCTGGGCCGAAGCTGCATGATTGCCGACGCCGAAGCCACCGCCATTACCGTGCTGGGCGCAGCGCAAGGCTATGATTGGGCCGTATCACGCGGGCTGGCGGCACAGATCCTGTTGCGCGAGGGCGGTGGGTTCCGGGAGGTGCTGACGCCTGCGCTGGCGGGGATGCTGGGGTGATTGGCGGGGCCGTGGAGGCCTCCGGCGGGCCGGGCTCTGCCCGGCACCCGGCAGGGGCGTGACGCCCCTGCACCCCCGAACTTTTTAGCCCCTCCTCCTTTAGGGGAGGGGTTGGGGTGGGGGCCATCCGCCTGGCGCGAGGATGGCGGTTGATTGCCTGCGGCGCTTTTCATTGAGCGTGTTTTATTGTTGTGGATCAGGCCCTGCGGTGACACCCCCTCTCCATCTCTCCCCCTTGCAGGGGGAGAGGGCCGCGTAGCGCCGCAGGCAATCAAAGTTGATCACACGCACGGCGGTAGCGGTTGGGCCGCGATGCCAACTTAGAGGGTGCAGGGAAATCATTTCCTTGGCACGGGTTCCAAGGGCAAAGCCCTTGGCCGCCGGAGGCACAAACCCCGCCCGCTGGAGGCAAAACCCGCCCCGCGCGCCTAAACCTCAGCCCAGCGCCGCAGCAGATTGTGGTAGATGCCTGTCAGCGCCACGACTTCCGGGTCTCCCAGTCCCAGCCGGGTGGCGAGTTTCTGGATTGAGACGTCCAGTTCGTACAGCGAGCGGCGGGCGGCGTCGTCGCGGACCATGGACTGGATCCAGAAGAAGGAGGCGATGCGTTCGCCGCGCGTGACGGGGGTGACGCGGTGCAGGCTGGAGGAGGGGTAGAGCACCATGTGCCCGGCGGGCAGCTTGACCTTTTGTTCGCCGAACTGGCCTTCGATGGTGAGTTCGCCGCCGTCATACTCGTCTGGTCCGGCGAGGAAGAGGGTGGCGGAGAGGTCTGTGCGGATGCGGAAATCAGTGCCCGGCTTGGCGCGGACGGCGTTGTCTACATGGGTGCCGAAGGTTTCGCCGGTGCGGTAGCGGTTGAATAGCGGCGGATAGACTTTGGCGGGCAGCGCGGCAGCGATGAAGGCGGGGCTGCGGCCCAGTGCGGCCAGCACGCGCTGCGACAGTTCGCGCGCGGCGGGGCCGTCTTCGGGCAGTTGCAGGTTCACTTTCGCCATGGCGGATTGCGCGCCGGAGGTGACGTTGCCGTCCACCCATTCGGCGTCTGCCATCAGAGCGCGGAAATAGGCGACTTCGTCTGCCGACAGCACGTCGGGAATTGCGATCAGCATAGGGTTTAGTTCGCGTGTGTGAGGGTGAAGGGGATTTCCACGAGGCCGCGCACCGGAACCGCCTGCCCGTCGCGGATCGTGGGGGACCAGCGCCAGTGCCGCACGGCCTCCAGCGCGGCCTTGTCCAGCCGGTGGTGGCCGCTGGAGCTGCGGATGCCGATATTGCTGACACGGCCGTCTGTGCCGAGCAGCACATCCAGCACGACGGTGCCCTGTTCCTTCAGACGGCGCGATTCATAGGGGTAACGCGGCGGCACGGCCTCGATCATCGTGGCGGAAAGGTCTCCGGCCGAAACGGTAGCGGGCGCGCGCACCGGGGCGGGGGAGGGCGGGCCTTCCGCGACGGCGGCGGGCGTGGGTGTGGAGACCGGCGGCGGCGGGTTTTCCACCACCACGGCGGTGATGCTGGGCGGTCGGTCCTCGATCTGGATCACCGGCGGCGGGATGACGACGGGCGGGGTTTCCACCAGCCGCTCCGGCGTGGTGGCGGGCGGCGGCGGCGGGGCGGGCGGGATGGAGAGCAGTTCCATCGCCACGGGCTGCTGCTGCCGGCTGCGCACATGGTGCTGGATCAGCAGCAGCGCGAACAGGGCGATGTGCAGCACCGCCACGGCCAGTGCGGCCCATGCGTTGAAGCTGAGGGGCTTGCGCGGGGCGGCGGGCCGGGGTGCAGGGTCTTCAGGTGCAGGCGCGATGTGCATGGGCGCGCGGACGGCGATCGGCCGCTCTGCCGCAGGCGGTGCCCCATGGGCTGGAAGAGCGCTGGTCGCCATTTCCTGTGCCGCAGCCCTATCAAGAGTGGAATTGAGAAGCAATTGCAGGGCTGCCATGCGTCGATTCAGCGCGGCAGCCCTGCAAGGCCCATCAATAGCTGAGCGACAGCGTTCCGATCACCGTGCGGCCGGCGGCCTGGTTCACGAAGTGCGTCGTGTAGGTCCGATCATAATAGCGCTCGTTCAGCAGGTTCAGCGCGTTGACGCGGACTTCGATATTGTCGGTGATCTTCGCCGACGCATTGGCATCCACCCGCCAGTAGGGATCGATGGAGCGGCTGACGCCGCCGACGCCGAAGCTGCCATATTGGCGGCTGTTGTGGATCACGCCCGCGCCCAGCGTGTAGCGCTCGGCGAAGGTGAAGTCCGTCTGCGCGGTGAAGCTGTTGCGCGGGGTGTTGGTGAAGGGCTTGCCCACGCCGGCCAGCGTGGCGGGGGTGGCATTGTCGCCCGCGCTCACCAGTTCGGAATCCATCAGCGTATAACCGGCGAACAGGTTCCAGAACGGGAAGGGGCGGCCGGTGGCGGACAGTTCCACGCCCTGAACGCGGCGATGGCCCACATATTCCAGCAGCCCGTTGGCATTGGTGGTGCGGGCATTGCGGGTTTCGGTGCGGAACACGGCAGCTGCCAGAGACAAGGCGCCGTCCATCAGGTCCCATTTGGTGCCCAGTTCATAGGATTTGGTCTTTTCCGGCTTCAGATCGTCCAGCGTGATGGTGACCGAGGTGCCGATGCTGTTGCCTTCCGAGCCTTCGCCCACAAAGCTGCCCGGCGGCGACACGGAGGTGCCGTGCGACAGGTAGATGCTGCCGTTGGGCAGCGGCTTATAGACCAGCCCCACCTGATAGCTGATGAAATCATCCTTCAGGAACAGGTCGGACGTGGGCGCGCCGGTGATGGCTGACGCGGTGATCGCCCGCTGGCGGTAATTGTCGTAGCGGCCGCCAAGGTTCAGCAGCAGCTTGTCGTTGAAGTGGACGGTGTCGAACGCGAACAGAGACCATGTGGTGGCGGTGTTGCGCCCCGTCACCGGGCTGCGCACGATGTCGCTGGGGGTGTTGTTGATCAGGTTCACCCACGGATCGGCGGGGTTCGGGTTGAACAGGCTGGTGCAATTGTACAGCGCGATCCCGGCCGCCGTGCAGCGCGGAGAGGTGTTGATCGCGACATTGCCCGCCGCGCTCACGAAGCTGCCCCGCCGGGAATTTTCCCAGCTGTAATCCCCGCCTGCGGAGAAATTGTGGGTGATGGAGCCGGTTTCGAAGCTGCCGGAGAAATCCTGCTGGATCACGAAGCTGTCGACATCGGACCAGCGGCTGTTGTGCCGCCGCCAGACCAGCCCGTTGGCGACATTGCCCTGGCTGTCGTCCGGCTGGCTGATGATATAGGCCTGCTGCACATTGGCATATTTGGCGTTGAACGTCGCCGTGATCGCGTCCGTGATCTCGTGCGCGAACCGAAGGTGCAGTTCATCGACATTGGTTTCGCGGAAGTCGCGGTCGATCAGGCCATAGAAGGCCCCGCGCGGCACGCTCTGGCCGTTCACCTCCGTTGCCGGGCGGATATCCAGCAGGCCGGTGGCGACAGCCTGCGCCTGGTTGCGCTCGAACGGGATGCCCGCGTCTGGCAGGTCATCGCTTTGCAAATGATACCAGGACAGCGAGGCTTGCGTCGGCGTGCCGAGGCCCAGCGCGACGGAAGGGGCGACACCCCAGCGGCTATAGTTGATGGCATCGCGCCCGGCGACATCCTGATCGTGCCACATCGCGTTCAGGCGGACGGCGGCAATGTCGTTGATCTGGTAGTTCACGTCGGCGGTGAGGCGCTTGTAATCGGCATTGCCGAGGCTGCCTTCCACCCGCGCGTCCGTGCCCAGATGTGGCCGCTTGGAGACGAGATTGATGCTGCCGCCCGCGCCACCGCGCCCGCCGATGGCGGAATCGCTGCCCTTCACCACCTCAACGGATTCGATGGCGAAAATCTCGCGCGACTGGCCGCCGACGCTGCGGATGCCGTCGATGTAGGTGGAGCCTTGCGCGTCGAAGCCACGGATGAAGGGGCGGTCGCCCTGCGGGTTGCCGCCTTCGCCCGCGCCCAGCGTGATGCCCGGCACCAGCCGCAGCGCATCGGCAAGGCTGGTGGTCGCCGTCTGCCGCAGCAGCGATTCCGGCAGCACGGTGACGGAGCGCGGGGTATCCAGCAGCGGCTCTGTGAAGCGCGGGTTGGAGAGCGCTTCGGTGCGATAGCTGTCTGCGGAGACTTCGGTGTCTGTCACCGTCACCCGGCCCAGCGTTCCGCCTGACTGGGTTTCGGGCTTGGCCGTTTGCTGGGCAAGGGCGGGCGTGGCGGAGGCGATGAAGCCGACACAGCCCAGCGCGAGGAAGGCGGGCGTGGCGGCGGAACGATCAGGTGCAGACATAGGATAGAATCCCCTTTCGGGGGCGGCGGCTATTGCAACTCATTCGCACAGTCAATGGGCCAGGTCGACGATCGAAACCGGCCATTGCCGGGCCGCCACGACTTCCGGCCGCAGCTATGCGTGCGGGGCATGGCCGGGCAGCTCGAAAATGGAGAAAAATGTCATGACGGTAATTATTTACATGGCCCGCGCCGACTGCGTCGATTTGGCTATGGTGTGCGCGTGCGCCGGTGCTAAAGTCCGGTTAACGCGAGCAAGGGGCCTGGATCGGGACGTGGGGGAAGGCCCATGTACCGGGTGCGAGATTCGAGCCCCTCTTGAATGTGGGGTCGATTGTGAAACAGGGTGGAAATCTGCCGCATCGTGGTGTTCTGGCGTCTGGCGGCGTGGGGCCGCAAAGCCGTTTTCTGACAATGTGTGGCGTTTCGGTTGCACTTGCTGTGGGCTTCGCCGCCGAGTCAGCCCATGCCGCCGGGCAGGCGCAGGGGCCTGAACTTCCCTCTCAGATGATTCCCAGCGGCGCGCCCGGGCATCGAATCCTGCTCTCTGAAGTGGATCGGCAGGCGCGCGATTTCGAACAGTTCGTGAAAGACAATGTCGCCCGTCGCGGCATCGCCCGGCCTCCGGTGCTGGCGCCGATGGCGCCGGGCGCTGCCGGGCTGGGCTGGTGGGAGGCGGCGGCCACCACCGCCGGGCCGGGTGCCAGCGCGGTGCCGCTGGCCACGCTGGTGGACAAAGCCTCGCGATCATCGTTGCAGATCAATACCTTCGGCACCCTGCCCGCGATTCGCGACACGGCGGTGGATGAGGCGGAGGGCCGCTATGCCCCCGAGCTGTTCGCCGAAGGCCGCCACGCCTATCGCAACGAGCCGACCACGGCGCTGTCGCAGACGGCGGGCGATCCGCGCCAGAAAGACACGGAATATGTCGCGGAAGCCGGTGTTCGCACCCGGTTCCGCACCGGCGCGGAAGTCACGCTGGCGCAGCGCTTCTCCCGGCTGGACAGCAATATCATCACCTATAATCCGCGCCGCCAGTCCCGCGCGCGCACCAGCCTTGGCCTTGTGCAGCCGCTGTGGCGCGGCGCGGGGGTGGATTATGGCCGGGCGGTGGAGCGCGTGGCCGGCAACGAGGCGGAGGCCGCGCGCGACGAGTTCCGGCGGCAGGCCGAAAGCCATCTGCTGGAAGTGATCCGCGCTTATTGGGTGCTCTATCTGGCGCGCAGCAATTTCGCGCAGGAGCAGCGCGGCGCAACCGAGGTGGGGGCGCTGGCGAAGCGGCTGTCCGGCCGGGAAGGCGTGGATGCGCTGCCGCTGCAGATCAGCCGCGCGCGGGCCGTCAGCGCCACGCGTTCGGCGGGGCTGGTGCGGGCGGAAAACGCCGTTCGCAACGCAGAGGCGCGGCTGAAGGCGCTGATCAACGATCCGCTGATCACCGATGCGGGCGCGCCCGCTATCGTCCCGGCGGACCGGCCCAACCTCGAACGCACCGAAGTCGATCCGCAGGCGCTGGTGGAAACGGCGATGCGGCAGCGGCCGGAAATCCGCTCGGCCTTCCTTGGCTATCGCTCGGCGCTGCTGCGTGAAGGCATGGCGCAGAATGAAAGCATGCCGCAGCTCGATCTGGTGCTGGAAGGCTCGGTGAACGGCGGCGGGAACGGCGAGTTCATCTCCGCCCCCTTCAACGACGCCTATGACAACCGGCCCAGCTACACGGCGGGCGTCCGCTTCTCGATCCCGCTCGGCCCGGACGAGCGGGACGCGCGGCACAAGCGTCGGCGGCTGGAAACGGTGCAGCAGGCGCTGCAGACGCGCACCACGGTGGATACCGTGCTGCTGGAACTGGAAGTGTCCGCCAACGAAATGGCAACCGCGCAGAATGAACTGTCGGAACGGGCCGAGGCGCTGTCGCTGGCGTCCGATGATCAGAAGGTGACGGAGGAACGGTGGAAGGCCGGGATCGGCAGCGGCGGGGCCGGTGCGGATGGCGTCTTCTATCTGGACCAGCTGCTGACGGGGCAGGACAGGCTGATGCGCGCCGAACTGGATTTCGCCGAAGCGCAGGCGACGGTGATGGTGGCGCGGGCGAACCTGTCCCGCGCAAGGGGCACGCTGCTGGCGGACCTTGGCTATGAGATCGTGGCGGATGAAGACCCGGCCAGCGGCAAGGCGAATCTGCCGCGCTATCGGCTGGGCCGGGCGGCGGGCAAGTGACGGCGGACGCAGGGCTGGGCGGGCGGCTGGCCCGCTGGCTTCGCGGCAGTTCGCTGGCGGCGCGCAGGCCGACAGACGAAGCGGTGATGCTGCTGGAAGAGCGCATCATGCTGGACGCCGAAGCGCAGGTGACCATCGACGGCCCGGCCACGGCCCCGCTGGGCGGCAGCTTCGCCATCACGCTGACGTTCGACAATGTGGCGGATGGCGATCCCGGCAGCAACGTCGGCTATGGTCCCTATATCGACCTGATCATCCCCACCACCGGCAAGGATGGCGCGGGCGCGGCGGCGGATGACGGGATCACCTTCGGCTCGGCCACCTATCTGGGCGTGCCGGTGCAGACGACTCTGCTGACGTTCGACGCCAATGGCGATGCGATCCACCCCTTCGCGCGCGATGCCAGCGGCAATGCGCGCGTGGTGCATGGCACGCCCGGCGACACGCTGGCGGTGCTGACGCTGCCGTTCGGCTCGTTCACGCCGGAGCAGACGGCAGCCGTGGTTACCGTGAACCTGAACATGTCGCCGCTGGCCGATTATGATCCGGGGCATATTTCCGATCAGTTGACGCTGCTGGCGCAAGGCGGCTTCTTCCTTGGCCGCGACCCGCACGACAACCCCACAACAGACGCGCCGGTGCTGCAGCAGCCGCCGGTGTCGCTGTCGGTCTCGCCCTCGCTCGTCACGCTGACGAAGGTGTCGAACGCGCCCGAGAATGAAACCGCGACCGGCCCGAACTTCCTGCGCACCTATACCATCGATCTCGACATCGCGACCGGGCAGACCATCACGTCGCTGAACATTCAGGATCTGCTGCCCGCCAATATCGTCTACATGGGCTCTGTCGTCAGCATCGGCAGCGGCACGCTGGTCGATGCGCCCGCCGTCGGCGTGGTGGTCGATCCGGCCGACAATCTCCTCTCCTATGATTTCGGCTCTGTCACCGGCGTGGCCGGGGTGGATGCGCGCATCGTCGTCAGCTTCTACGTTGCTGATGTGGCGGGCGATGGCAGCAACGTGATCGACCCTGTCACCGGCGGCGATACACAAACAATCAATGACGTGCGCGCGACCGGGGAGTTCACCCCCATCGATGGCCGCGATCCGGTGACGGTGATGCTGGAAGATGCCCGGCCGGACGATCATATCCTGACGAACCGCGCGATCGCGGTGCAGAAAAGCAGCAGCCTCGTTGACAACAATTCGTCCGGCCTCTCCGCTGGCGATGTGGTGATCTACACCATCCAGGTCCAGCTGTCGGACTATTTCACGCTGGGCGACATCAACCTGACGGACCTTCTGTCAGACGGGCAACGCATCGACACCAGCTTCCTGCCGACCTTTACCGTAACGGAACGCGGAATCGCGTCCGGCGCGCTGGGCTTCGCGGGCGTGTCTGCCTCGGGCGGCGAATTCGGCGGCGGGGCTTTCACCACCATTTACAACAGCGCGACCGGGCAGACGGCGATTTCAATCGACATGTCGCAGGAGCTGATCGGGCAGAATCTGTTCGGTGGCGACGGCGTGCTGGCGGGCGGTCGTACGCAGGCGGGGGATGCCGCGCTGCTGACGGGGGCCACCACGCTCAGCATCACCTTCCGCGCCGTGGTGCAGGCGGAATATGTCTCTCCGCAGGTGAACGGGCAGGCGGTGAGCCAGGGCGACCGCATCGGCAACGACGTCGATGTCTCGGCGACGGTGCGCAACAATGTCACGCAGGCCCCCACGGGCAATAGCATCACAGACGACAGCCATGTCTCGCTGGTGGTGCCGGTGGGGCATGTGAACGCCAAGGAAGTGGTGGCGGTGAACGGGCTGGCCCCGGTGATGGTGGGCAACAGCCCGGTGGTGACGCAGGGCGACACCGTGACGTTCCGCATAACCTATGCCCTTCCCAACAGCTCGGTGGATGAATTCCGGCTGGTGGATTTCCTGCCGCTGCCCGTGTTCGAGGCGATGAGGCTGACGCAATCCACCGGCGCGGTGGGCAGCATCCCCGACGTGGGCCAGTGGGGCTATGGCACGGCGGACAGCTTCCACACCCTGCTGAACGCCCCCACGCCGACGGTGACGGCAGACACCGCCGCCAATTCGATCACCTTCGATTTCGGTTCCTACAGTCTGCAGACCCAGCCGGGGAACCCGCAGGCCGAAGCCTCGGTGGTGCAGATCCTGTTCACCGTCCGCGTGACGGATCAGGCCTTCGCAGACCAGCTGCAACTCACCAACCTTGTGACGGCGAGCGAGGCGGGATCGCAGGGCAACACCGTTTCCACCAGCGCGCTGGGGCAGTTCAAACTGAGCCAGCCGGAACTGGTGATCAGCAAGGGCGTGGTGGATTATCTCGGCTCGAACAGCGTCACGTTCGATGGCTCGCGCTCGCCGCCGGGGGTGTCGTTCGCCGGAGCGGTGGGCAACACCGGTGCGGCCGCCTTCACCGGCCAGATCACCGATGCCGGGCTGACGCTGGGCGCGATCGACGCCAACCTGCGCGGGGCGGACGCGGGCGACAAGCTGACCTTCGCCATCGTCATCAACAACAACGGCACCGGGCGCAACGGTGCGTTCGACGTGCAGTTCCGCGACACGCTGCCCGCAGGCTTCGGCATCCCCACCGACGGCGCGGGGCTGAACCTGAAAGTGACGACCGGGGATGGAACCCCGGTTGCCTATGCGCTGATCGGCAGCGGCCTGTTCGACGGCGGCATCCGCCTGACGGACCCGAGCGCCAGCAGCGGCGCCATCGCCCCCGATCAGGACGGCAGCGGCACCAGCGGCACCAGCACCGCCGACATCATCATCATCACCTATGATCTGGTGGCGCTGGATAGCGTGCAGCCGCGCCAGACATGGACGAACGAGGCGACGCTGTTCGCCTTCGCGGCGCTTCCGGGCGGTGCGAACTTCGTGTTCGAGGATCTGAGCGACACCGCCACCGTCACCACGCCCGATCCCACGATCAGCAAGACGGTGATCGATAGCAGCCACAGCTTCACCAGCGGCAACAACCTCGCCATCGGCGAAACCGTGACCTTCCGCATCACCGTGACTCTGCCCGAAGGCACGACCAACAACCTGAAGCTGTCAGACGTGCTGCCGGACAGCATGGCCAGCACCCTGACTCCGATCAGCGCCACGCTGGTCTCTGTGGGCAGCGGGATCAGCGGCGCGGGCATCCCCGCCATCGGCTCGTCCGCCACGCTGTCGGGCCACACGTTCAGCTTCGATTTCGGCAATGTCGTCAACGCCGGCGACAATGTGGCGTCGAACAACAGCATCGTCTTCGATGTTGTCGCGCGCGCCACGGATGATGTCCGCAATCAGCGCGGGGACACCGCGACCAACAGCGGCCACATCAACTGGATCACCACGCTGGAAGGCGGCTCGCTGGTGGCGGGCGCGCTGTCCGCCAACGCCACGGTGCGGATGGTCGCGCCCGATCTCGCGCTCACGAAAACGGTGAACCCCACCACTGCCGATGGCGGGGATATCGTCACCTACACCCTCACCGTCAGCAACCCCGCCCACACCTACGGCACCACCGCCTTCGATCTGAACCTGATCGACAGCGATCTGGCGTCGCTGGGCTTCAGCAACGTCACCATCACCGGCGTCTCCTCGTCGGGCGCGGTGAACGCGGCGGCCACGGCGGATGCGGGCGGCATCGTCCGCGTCTCGGCAGACAGTCTGATCAACGGCGGCAGCATCACCGTCACCTTCACCGCGAAGGTCTCAGACACGGTGGAGACCGGCTCCACGCTCACCAACGTCGCGCGCATCACCGATTATGCGACGCTGCCCGGCGACGATCCGAACGCGCGCGTCATTACCAACGAGCCCCCGGCCAGCGCCACGCTCACCATCGCCAGCACCGGCATCACCAAGCAGCTGATCACCACCTCCATCGGCAATGACGCCAATCCGAAGGTGCAGATCGGCGAAACCGCCACCTTCGACATCGTTGCCACTTTGCCGGACGGTCTCACCAAATCGCTGGTGCTGCGCGACGTGCTGCCCACGGGCGCCGCCACGTTGAACTTCGTCTCGGCGGAACTGATCTCCATCGGCGGCAACAGCACGGCGGGCGCGACGGCGGGCGGCAACATCTCGGGCAGCCTGCTGGGCGTCGGCTCCACCGGCACGCTCTCGGGCGACGGCAAGACGGTGAGCTTCGCGCTGGGCGACGTCTACACGCTCGCCAGCCCCGGCCACACTGCGGCAGACCAGATCATCATCCGCGTGACCGTCGTCGTGCCGGACGTGCCGGAGAATACGGCTTCAGACGATGTCGTCACCAACACGGCCATCGCCCTGTTCAGCACCGGCAGCCGTCAGGCGACATCGTCTCTGGACATTATCGAACCGAACCTCGGCATCGTGAAATCCGCCGTCCCTGCCTCGGTGCAGGCGGGCGATGTCATCAGTTACAGCTTCACCATCCGCAACAATGGCGACGGCATCGCCTTCGACGTGACGGTGGCGGACCCGCTGCACCCGGATATCCAGCGCATCGGGGATATCAGTTTCAGCGGCATCGCCAGCGGCACCGCGACCAGCTTCGCAGACATCCAGCTGGCGCAGCTGCGGCCGGGCGAAAGCCTGACGGTCAGCTATCAGGCGCTGGTGCTGGATACGGCGTCGCACGGCACGAACATCGTCAACACCGCAAGCACCAGCTACGACAGCCTGCCCGGCACGGACCTTGGCCGGGTGCCCAGCCCGCCGCCGTCTTCCAGCGTGTCGATCCCCGTGGTGGGGCCGGTGCTGGTGGATAAAGCGCTGATCTTCACCTCGGTGAACGGGGATACCAGCCCGAATGTGGTGATCGGCGAACTGCTGACCTACCAGATCGTCGCCACCCTGCCGAACGGCACCATCTCGCTGAACCTGCGCGATGTGCTGCCTGCCGGCCTTGAATATGTGGTCGGCTCGGCCAGCTTCGTCTCGGCCTTCGGCAGCAGCACGGTGCCTGCCGGTTTCGCCGTTTCCGTATCCGGCCAGCAGGTGGATTTCGCCTTCGGCTCGCTGGTGAACCCGCCGGATCCGGGCGGAGACGACCGGGTGATCGTGACGCTGCAGGCGCTGGTGCGCGACGTGCCGCTGAACTTCCAGGGCGTGAACCTCGTCAACCCCGTCACGGCCATCACCAGCCTCGGCAGCTTCACCGATCCCACACCGCCCGTCGTCAGCATCGTCGAGCCGCGTCTGGACATCGACAAGGCGGCCTCCGTGAATGGCGGCAGCGCCGGAGACGCGGGCGATCTCGTCAGTTTCACCGTCACCGTGCGCCACAGCGGTACGTCGGGCGCAGACGCGCGCGATTTCACCATCGCCGATCTGCTGCCCACGGGCCTGACGCTTGTCGGCACGCCGACACTCTCCGGCACGGGCGCGCCCGGCGCTGCCATCGACCCATCCGCCCCCGCCAACAGCATCCGCGTAACGGGCGCGACACTGGCGATGGGGCAGGAGCTGGTGATCCACTATCAGGCGCGGATCGACGACACCAACCTGCTGCCATCCGCCATCACCAACAGCGCGAGCGTGGGGTGGGACAGCCTGCCCGGCAGCGGCGGCCGGGTGGACAGCGGTCTGGACACCGCCACCATCGACGTCACCGGCCCGCAATCGCTGGTGAAAAGCATCACCGGCACGTCGGACAGCCTCACCGGATCGGAGCAGTTCGACCCCGCCGTGCCAGATCTGGTGATCGGCGAGCGGGTGGATTTCCGCCTCGTCGCCACCATCCCCGAAGGCGTGCTCGGCCCGGTGATCATCACCGACACGCTGCTCTCTGCCTTCGGCACGCTCGACCTTGTGCCCGGCAGCGTGCAGGTGGAAATCGGCGGCGTCGCCATCAGCTTCACCCCCACCGTGACGGACACCAACGGCGACGGCATCGGCGACCGGCTGCTGTTCGATTTCGGCACCATCGCCTTGCCCGGCGACAATGATCCGTCCAACAATCATATCATCATCAGCTATTCGGCGCTCGTGCCGGACGTGGCTGCCAATTTCGCCGCGCCCGGCCGGGTGCAACTGCTGCCCGCCACGCTGGACACGCCGCTGGGCCTGCGCGCCGATCAGGTTTCGGTGGAAATCGTCGAGCCGGAACTGGTGCTGGACAAGACCGCCAGCGCCACCACCGGCATTCCGGGCGACGTCATCACCTACCGGCTGGTGCTCACGCACGCGGGCAATTCCACCGCCGCCGCACGCGACATCCTGTTGACCGACGATCTCTCCACCGGCGATCTCACGCTGGTGCCCGGCTCGCTGGTGGTGCTGTCCGGCCCCGGCAGCGTCTCCGGCTCGGGCGTCTCCATCTCCATCCCCACGCTGGCGCTGGGCGAGGAAACCATCGTTGAATATCGCGCCATTGTCGGCACCGTTCCGCCGGGTGCCAGCGTGCCCAACATCGCGCAGGCGAATTTCGACAGCGCCGAAGGCCCCGGCGGCCGCCCGGACAGCGCCAGCGACACTTTCACCTTCGGCGTGCCCAACCTCAACAAGGTCATCACCGGCAGCAGCCTCGCCGACACCGGAGACGAACAATATCGCCCCGGCGTGCAGGATCTCGCCATCGGCGAACTGCTGTTCTACGACATCATCGTCACCCTGCCGGATGGCGACACCGGCGTGCTGGTGACAGACAGGCTGCTGTCGCTCGGCGCGTTCGGCACGCTGGAACTGGTGGGCGCGCCCACCATCGCCATCGGCTCGGGCGTGACGGCCAGCATCCCCAACCCGACGCTGGTGCAGACTGACACCAACGGAGACGGCATCGCAGACCGGCTGGCGTGGGATTTCGGCACCGTCAACTTCACCGGCAGCGGCGACAATCACATCATCATCTCGGTCGTCGCCCGCGTGCCGGATGTGCCCGGCAACAGCAGCGGAGACCTGCTGACGCTGCCCGCTAACCTCGACTATGTTTATGGGAATGTGGTGGATTCCATCCGCGTGGACTTCGTTGAGCCGGAACTTGGGATCGAAAAGATCGTCACCCCGGTGGTGGGCGAAGCGGGCACGGTCGTCGGCTATCAGGTGACGCTGCGCAACCTCGGCACCGGCCCCGCCTATGACATGGCGCTGGCCGATCTCGCGGACGCCGGGCTGCTGCCTGAAGGCCCGGCCACGCTGCTGCAAGGCGGTTCCAGCACCCTGTTCGCCTCGGCAAACGATGTCGTCGTGGCCCGGCTGCTGCCCGGCGAAGTCGCCATCATCAGCTATGCCGCGCGCATCGCCGACAGCGTGCTGGTCGATTCGGTGCTGCCGAACACAGTCTCCACCGGTTATGATTCCCTGCCGGGCGCGGATGCCGGGCAACGCAGCTACGCGCCGGTCGCCGATGACGCCGTCGTTACCGTGACGCCGGTGCAGGAGCCGACGCTGACAAAGGCGATCCCGGTTCCGCCCACCAGCGATCCCAACACCGGAGACGCGCAGCTTCGCCCGGGCGTGACGGATTTCGGCATCGGCGAAACCGGCCGCATCGAACTGACGGCCACGCTGCCGCACGGCACCGTGCAGAATGTAACGCTCACCGATCAACTGACCACGGCCGACGCGAAACTGGGCTTCCTGCCCGGCAGCGTCTCCATCAGCCTCGGCGGCACGCTGCTCGATCCCGCCAGCTACACGGTCACGCTGGTGGATTCAGACAATGACGGCATCGCCGACAGCGTCTCCTTCCACTTCAACAGCCTGACGGTGCCCGGCGCAGCCGATCCGGCGACCTATCCGCTGGTGATCCATTACGAGGTGATGGCGCTGGATATCCCGGCGAACCAAAGCGGCGACCAACTCGATCTCGCCGTCAGCCTCACCTACGAAACCGCCAATGGCGCGATTCAGCCGCTGACCGCCTCGGCGGGCGCGGACATCGTTGAACCGGGGCTGGGGATCGAAAAGATCGTCACCCCCATGGTCGGCGAGGCGGGCGTGCTGGTGGGCTATCAGGTCACCATCCGCAACCATGGCAACGGCCCGGCCTATGATATGGTGCTGACGGACGTGCAGGCGGCGGGGCTGCTGCCCGAAGGCCCGGTGACGCTGCTGCTGAATGGCGTCAGCACGCAGTTCGCCTCTATCAACGATGTGGTGATTGCCGGTCTGCTGCCCGGCGAAGTCGCGATCATCAGCTACGCCGCCCGCGTGGCAGACGGCGTGCTGGTCGATTCCGTGCTGCCGAACACGATTTCCACCGGCTATGATTCCCTGCCCGGAACAGAAACCGGCCAGCGCGAATATGGCCCCGTCACCGATGACGCGGCCGTCACGGTCACGCCCTCCACCCAGCCCGCGCTGGTGAAATCCATCCCGGTGCCGCCCACCAGCGACGCCAACACCGGCGACGCACAACTGCGCCCCGGCATCACAGACCTCGGCATCGGCGAGACCGCGCAGATCGAACTGGCGGCCACACTGCCGCGCGGCACGATCCAGAACGTCACCATCACCGATCAACTGACCACCGCCGACGCCAAGCTGGGTTTCCTGCCCGGCAGCGTTTCAGTCAGCCTCGGCGGCATCGTGCTCGATCCGGCCAGCTACACGGTCACGCTGGTGGATGCCGACAATGACGGCATCGCCGACAGCGTGTCGTTCCACTTCGCCAGCCTGACGGTGCCCGGCGCAGCCGATCCGGCGACCTACCCGCTGGTGATCCACTATGAGGTGATGGCGCTGGATATCCCGGCCAACCAGGGCGGCGACCAACTCGACCTCGCCGCCAGCCTTACCTACGATACGGCCAACGGCAGCATCCAGCCGCTCACCGCGTCTGCGGGCGTCGATCTCGTCCAGCCGGACCTCACCCTCACCAAGACGGCGGTGAAAACGGTCGCAGACAGCGGCAGCCTCCACGGCCTGCTGCCGCCTGCCGCGCCGCTGTCGGGCACGGCGGGCGACATCTTCACCTACACCATCACCGTGGGGCAGGCCCCCGGCTCCACCGGCCCGGCCTATGATCTGGCGATCAGCGATCTGGTGCCGAACGGCCTCTCCATCGTCCCCGGTTCGGTGGTGGCCAGCATGGCGGGCGTGAACCTGAGCGTGAACGGCAACAACATCACGGCGCAAGTCGCGCTGCTGCTGCCGGGCGAAAGCTTCACCATCAGCTATCAGGCGCGAATCCTCGATTCGACGATGTATGATAGCGCGCTGCCCAACCATGTGGATTTGGGATATGATACGCTGGCAGGCCCCGGCGGCCGCGCGGACAGCGCTGCCGCAGACGCGCAGATTTTCCTGCAAGGCGCGGGCACGGTCGTGAAAACGGTGATCGCCACCAGCAACCCCAACAGCGGCACCGGTGCGTTCGAGCCGGACGTGACGGACCTGACGATCGGCGAGGAAGTGACCACCCGGCTGACGGCGGTGCTGGCCGAAGGCACCACCCATGTCGTCATCACCGATCACCTGCCCGCCGGGCCGGGCGGTGTGCTGCAACTGATCGCGCTGGGCCGCCCGGTGCTGGGCGCGAACGTGATCGCCGAACATCCGAACCCGGAACCCACCTTGTTCGATACCGATGGCGACGGGCTGGTGGACAGCTTCCGCTTCGATTTCGGCCGCGTCACCGTGCTGGGTGACAATGTGATCGACGCGCGGGACACGATCAGCATCGACGTGACGGCCCGCGTGCCGGATGATCCTCGCAACGTCAGCGGCAACCGGCTGGACGCCCCCGTGCTGCTCGATTTCGGCACCGGCACCGCTGTCGCCTCCGTCCCGCTGGATATCGTCGAGCCGACGCTGAGGATCGACAAGATCGCCCTCACGCCGGACCGCTTCCTCGGGCAGATCGCCAGCTATGAAATCCGCGTCTACCACTCGCCGGATTCGGTGGTGGCGGCCGATGTGGCCGTGATCGACACCCTCGCCCCCGGCCTCACGCTGGTGCCCGGCTCGATGATCATCGTCTCCGCGCCGGAAAGCATCCCCGTCAGCATTCAGGGCACCACCGTCTCCATTCCGCTGCTGCCGCTGGGCACGGAACTGGTGATCCGCTTCGACGCGCAGATCGCCTACACCGTCGATCCCACCGTGCCGCTGTTGAACACCGCGACCGTCACATGGGATCAGGTGCCCGGCGAAGGCGGCCGCCCGGCAGGCAGCGAAGACACCGCAAGCGTGAACGTCCTTCCCGGAGACGTGCCGAAACGCGAGCAACCCTCAGGCCATTGGCTGAAAGACCGGCATGTCGAACGGCTGCCGCGCATCGACGGCATCTACTCCGGCACCGCGCAATCCGGCGCGCGGCTGGTGCTGAGCCTCGTCGATTCGAGCGGCGCGCCCGCAGGCTCCACCGCCGTCACCGCAGACGCAGGCGGCAACTGGATAGCGCTGATGCCCAGCGCCACCATGCAGGACCGGCACGACTGGCAGGATTCCATCGCCGACAGCCGCCTGTTCCGCGACCTGATCCACGCCGAACCGGCATCCCCGCAATGGGATGCAGACCGCGCCGTTCGCGTGGGGGCCTATGTGCCCGACACCGCCTATCGCCTGACGATCGACCAGCTTTCCGCCGGGCATATCCAGCCGGATTCCCTGCTGGGGCCGGAACCGGCCAACAATTTGCGCACCTATTTCGCCCCGGCCTGGCGCGACGAACTGCTGGTGCAACAACCACTCTCGATCGACCGCGTGTTCGACGATCTGGCGCAAACCGCCATCAGCCGCGATTTCGCCGCCGCCAAGGAGCCGCTGGGCTTCGCGCTGAACCGCTTCAACGCGGAGTTGCTGGCGGCGGGCGTGGGCGCGGAGGCGCGGTAGACGGTCTGCAGAAATGAGGGGGCGCTGCCCCCCTCAACCTGTTCCGTCCGCGTCCGTTACAATCGTTAACTTGGCGTTTGCCTCCCTGTGGCAGCAGGGTGGCGTTGCGAGGGCGTATGCGTGAGGGCGTGCGAATCGCAAAGGGTTCAGGACATGAGCGGCGTTATGTCGAACGGGAAGATTTTGCTGATTGCGATCACGCTGGGGTTCCTCGGCGGCTTTTCCGTTGTCGCCGTCGCCAACAATGTCGGCAGCCAGCAGGTTCACGCCAGCGCGGACTGATCCGTTTCGCCTGCGATCTCTCCGGGTGTGTCGACCCGGGCTTCGTCTTCCGCTGCCTGCATCGCCCACAGCTCTGAGTAGAGGCCGTTGTTCGCCAGCAGGGCGGCGTGGGTGCCGCGTTCCACGATCTCGCCGCTGCGCATCACCAATATCTGGTCCGCGTCGATAATGGTGGAGAGGCGGTGGGCGATCACCAGCGTGGTGCGGCCTTTTTCCGCCAGTTCCAGCGCGTCCTGAATGCCCGCCTCGGTCGCGGAATCGAGCGCGCTGGTGGCTTCGTCCAGAATCAGGATCGGCGGGTTTTTCAGCAGGGTGCGGGCAATCGCGACGCGCTGCTTCTCCCCGCCGGAGAGCTTCAGCCCGCGTTCGCCCACCTTGGTGGCATAGCCCTCGGGCAGGCTCTCGATGAAGCCCGCGATCTGCGCCGATCGGGCGGCGGCGTCGATTTCGGCCTGCGATGCGCCGTCGCGGCCATAGCCGATGTTGTAGCCGATGCTGTTGTTGAACAGCACGGTGTCTTGCGGAACGATGCCGATGGCGGCGCGGAGCGAAGTTTGGGTGACCTCGCGCAGGTCTTGCCCGTCGATCAGGATGCGCCCGGCTTCCACATCGTAAAAGCGGAACAGCAGCCGGGCGATGGTGGATTTGCCGCTGCCCGAAGGGCCGACGATGGCGGTGCGGGTGCCCGCGGGCACGGTGAAACTGATGCCGTTCAGGATGCGCCGTTCGGGTTCATAGGCGAAGCGGACCTCTTCGAAGCGGATTTCGCCCGCCTTCACCGCCAGCGGCTGTGCGTTGGGCGCATCCACGATCTCGGTTTCGGAATCGATCAGCGCGAACATCGCGGCCATGTCCACCAGCCCCTGCCGGATGGTGCGATAGACCATGCCCAGCAGGTCCAGCGGGCGGAACAGCTGCGTCAGCAGCGTGTTCACCAGCACCACGTCGCCGGTGGAAAATTTGCCCACGCTCCAGCCCCACACGCTATAGGCCATCGCGCCCGCCATCAGCAGGTTCGTCAACAGGGACTGGCCGATGTTCAGCAGCGCCAGCGAGTTTTCCGATTTCACCGCGGCGTCTGCGTAACGGCGCGCCACCCGGCCATAATAGTCGCTCTCGCGCCCCTCGGCGGTGAAATATTTCACCGTTTCATAGTTCAGCAGGCTGTCCACGCTGCGGGCGACGGTCGCGGTGTCCAACTCGTTCATTTCCTCGCGCAGGGCATTGCGCCAGTCCGTCACTTTTTGCGTGAACAGGATATAGGCCGCCACCATCACGCCGGTGGCGATCACCAGTTCCACGCCGAAGCGGGTCCAGAAGATCGCCGCCACCGCGACCAGTTCGATCAGCGTGGGGGCGATGTTGAACAGCAGGAAATACAGCATCACGTCGATGGACTTGGTGCCGCGCTCCACCACCTTGGCCAGCGCCCCGGTGGAGCGGTTCATGTGGAAGCGCAAAGACAGCCGGTGCAGGTGCGCGAACACATGTTCGGCCAGCCGCCGCGTGGCATCCTGCCCCACACGTTCGAACACCACGTTGCGCAAATTATCGAACAGCACCGCGCCGAAGCGCGCGCCCGCATAGGCCACCACCAGCGCCATGGCGATGCCCGCGCCGGATTGCAGCCCCGGGGCCATGCGATCCACCGCGCCCGCATAGAGGAAGCCCATCGAAAGCTGGATCGCCTTGGACAGCAGCACCAGCAGCATGGCGATAATGATGCGCAGCTTCAGTTGCGGCTGATCCGCCGGCCACAGATAGGGCAGGAACCGCTTCAGCGTGGCAAAGCCGGGGTCTTGCCGGCCGGTGCTGGCTTGGGAAGGAGAGGGGGAAGGCGGCGTCACAGCCTGCCATGTGGCATTGCAGCGGGCCGCCCGCAATGCCACATGGGTGCTATGCCCAATCCTCCCATGAAGGCGGTAATCGTGCCCGTCACGCCGCTGCAGCAGAATTGCACCCTGATCTGGTGCACCCAAACGATGAAGGGCGCCTTCACCGATCCGGGTGGCGATCTGGATCATCTGCTGAAGGTCGCCGCCGAACAGGGGGTGGAGATCGAAAAGCTGCTGGTGACGCACGGCCATATCGATCATTGCGGGCTGACGGGCGTGCTGGCCGAGCGGCTGGGCGTGCCCATCGAAGGCCCCCACCCGGACGACAAATTCTGGATCGACATGAATCCGGAAACCGGCGCGAAATATGGCATCGCCGGGGCCACCGCCTTCACGCCGGACCGCTGGCTGTTCGATGGCGATCAGGTGACGGTGGGCAATCTGGTGCTGGACGTGTATCACTGCCCCGGCCACACGCCGGGCCATGTGATCTTCCACCACCCGCCCTCCAACCTCGCCATCGTGGGCGACGTGCTGTTTCAGGGCAGCGTGGGCCGCACCGATTTCCCAAAGGGCGATTTCCAGCAGCTGGTGCAATCCATCACCGGCCGCCTGTGGCCGCTGGGCAACCAGACGGCGTTCGTGCCCGGCCACGGCCCCATCAGCACCTTCGGCCGCGAACGGCAGACCAACCCGTTCGTGGGCGATTCCGTGCTATGACCATCCCCGGCCCGGACGGCCTGCCGCGCTGCAACTGGTGCGCCGTCACGCCGGACTATCTCGCCTATCACGACACGGAATGGGGCTTCCCGGTTTCGGATGACCGACGCCTGTTCGAAAAGCTGAGCCTGGAAGCCTTCCAGTCCGGCCTCAGCTGGCGCACCATCCTGATGAAGCGGGAGAATTTCCGCGCCGCCTTCCATGGCTTCGAGATCGACCGCGTCTCCGCCTTCACCGAAGCCGATGTGGAACGGCTGTTGCAAGACGCCGGCATCGTGCGCCACCGCGGCAAGATCGAGGCCGTGATCAACAATGCCCGCCAAGCGCAGGCGCTGATCGCCGAACAAGGCTCGCTCGCCAGCTATATCTGGCGGTTCGAGCCAGACCCGGCCACGCTGGCCACCCCGCAGACGGCCTCTGTTTCGGCCGCGTCCGTCGCGCTCTCCAAAGATCTGAAGAAACGCGGCTGGCGCTTCGTCGGCCCCACCACCGTGCACGCCTTTTTGCAGGCGATGGGGCTGATCAACGATCACGCCGAAGGCTGCGCGATCCGCGCCCGCGCGGCCGAGGCGCGGGCTGCGTTTTCGCCGCCTGTGGGGTGACGGTTTGAGAGGGAAGGCCAGGCTTCTGCCGTTGGAACCCGGCCCGCGTTTTTTTGCCTCCGGCGGGCAGGGAAATGATTTCCCTGCACCCTCAACATTGGCGTTGCGCCAAAATTCCAGCACAGCGTGCGAGTGATTAGATTCGATTGCCTGCGGCGCTATGAAGCCCTCTCCCCCTGCAAGGGGGAGAGTAGGAGAGGGGGTGTCACCGGTTGGCCTGATCTACCTCCATCCCCACAAACCGCTGCCACCCCAACCCGCTCCCCAACTAGCTGTCCACCCGCTCAGGCTGAGCTTGTCGAAGCCCCCGAAGCTAAGGCGCAATGGCTGAGTTCGGGGACATGCTCCGCGCGGCTTCGACAAGCTCAGCCTGAGCGGGGAGGGCAGCGTGAGCATGGGATGGATAGCGGGACACCGCCCAAAAAGCGCCGCAGGCCATAACTCCCAACCTCGCGCCCGGCGGAGGACCCCCACCCCAACCCCTCCCTAAAGGAGGAGGAGCTAAAAGTTTGGGGGTGCAGGGGCGTCACGCCCCTGCCCGGGGTCCCCATGAACTTGTTCATGGGGTGGGGACGGGGGAGTTTGAGGGAGCAGAGCTCCCTCAATTTCCACGCGCAGCGTCAGTTCCGTGCCAGCCCCACGGCATAGCTCGTCATCGACAGCGACCCCATCGTCCGGCCCACGAACATCGGCAGCACGGCTTCGCCGCTCTCCGCCGCGAGGCCTGCCGTGGTCAGCAGGGGGATGAAATGGTCCGGCGTGGGGACGGCGGCTCGGAAATCCGGGTGGCGGGTGCTGGCGAGGATGTCGCCCGGGCGGTCGCGCATCAGCTGTTCCACATGGATGTCGAAGCGGTCAGCCCAGTCCGCACCCGTATTGCCCGCATGCCAGTCGATGCGGCCGAGGTTGTGTACGACATTGCCGCTGGAGAGGATCATGATGCCCTGATCGCGCAAGGCGTTCAGGCGGCTGGCCAGCTCCAGATGATGTTCGCCGCCCTTTGTGCGATCGATGGACAGCTGCACCACGGGCACGTCGGCCTTGGGGAACAGGTGGGCGAGCACGCTCCATGTGCCATGGTCCAGCCCCCACTGGCTGTCATCCAGTGCAACGGGGGTGGGTTTGGCGATTTCGGCGACTTCGCGCGCCACGTCCGGCGCGCCGGGGGCGTTATACTGGAAGGCGAACAGCTCCGGCGGGAAGCCGTGGAAATCATGGATGGTGCGCGGGGCGGGCATCGCCGTCACGGCGGTGGCGCCGATATACCAGTGGGCAGACACCACCAGCAGCGCGCGGGGTTTCGGCAGTTCCGCGCCGAGCGCGCGCCAGCCGTCTGTCCAGATGTTGCGCTCCAGCGTGTTCATCGGGCTGCCATGGCCGATGAACAGGGCGGGCATGCGGGGCGGGGCGTTTTCCATGCCGCGTCATTTGGGCATTGCGGGGCCATGTGCAACTGCAATGATCCGAACGCATCCTTTCAAAAAAGAAAGGGCCTGCCCGGATGATCCGGGCAGGCCCCATTCGTTCAGAACTGGCAGCGGTTACTTCGCAGCCGGTTCCGCAGCGGCCGGGGCGACTTCGCCCGCGTCCTTGATCTTCACTTCCACCTTGCGCTCGTTGGCCATGCTGGCTTCGTCGGCGACGATGTCGGCAGGCTTGTCGAGGTCGATACGCTCGGCGAGGATGCCGGCGGCCACCAGCGCATCGCGCACCTTGGTGGCGCGATCCTTGGCGAGTTGAGCGTTGAACGCCGCGTCGCCGCGCGGATCGACATAGCCCGAAACCGACAGCTTGGTATCCGGGTGGCTATCCAGATACTCTTTCAGCTTGGCGGATTCCGGCGTCAGTTCGTTCGTCACGTCGCTTTTGGCCGTGTCGAAGTAGATCACCAGTTCCGGCTTGCCTTCCAGCAGGCGGCTGATCAGGCCCGAGCCGGTGGGGATCACCGGTTCCGGCGCGGGGGCGGGGGGCGTGATCACCACGCCGCGCACGTCCACATTCGTGGTGAGCGGCTTCGGGCACACGATGCCCAGCAGGCAGAGCAGCGCCAGCAAGCCCGCGGTGCCGAGGCCGATCCACACCGGCAGCATCGAAGCGCCGCCAGTGGCGGTAGCTGTCGCGGTGGGCAGGCTTGAGAGCAGCCCTTGCGCGCCCACGATCGGGCCGGTCACGTCTGCAGTCTTCTTGTAGCTCGCGGTGGCGCGGCTGCCGACAACGGCGGCGGGCAGGCCGAAGAAGCCCGCCAGCTTGGTGAAATCACCGGCGAGGATGGATTTGGCTTCGTCGATGAAGCCCGTCAGGCGCGATTCGGAGATGCTCTCGCCCGCGTCCGTCAGCTTGGTGGTGAGGGCGGCGACATCCGCGCCGGCCAGCGCCTCGACAGAGCCGACGTCCGCGGCTTGCAGGCGCGCGGCGGTCGCTTCGCCGATTCCGGCAAGGCCGGTGACGGGCAGGCGGCCCGCGATCAGCTTCTGGCCCACAGTCAGGAATTCGGCGATCCAGCCATTTTCCAGCAGCTTGGCCTGGAACGGCCATGTGGTGGGGGAGGCGATGGCGAAGGCGCTGCCGCCCGTCGCCAGAATTTTCGTAATGTCGCCGGGCGTCATCTTCGCGATCTGCGCGAAGCTGTGCACGCCATTCTTGTGGAACAGTTCGGCGATCTGCGGGCCGACGCCCTCAATGGCCTCCAGCTGATCCGCCAGATGGCTGGTTTCGGCCTTCACCGTCACCGATTTGCCCTCGAAATCGCCGAGGCCAAGTGCGGTTGCCGTGGATGTGGCCGTGCTGCCAAGCAGCCGCGCGAGCAGGCCGCCCAGCGCCACGCCGAGCGCCAGCCAGAACAAAATCGTCCACAATCCGATACCGAATGCGTTGGAAAGCATCGTCATTCCCCCAAGGTTGACCAGAATTCAGACGTTAAACCTGTCAATTCCGATGGCAAGCCTGATTTTCAACCCGTCAAAAAGAGTTCACCCTGCCGTTCATCAAGCCGGGGCGGCGTGAACAAATCTGTGCGCAATGGGGCAACGAACCGGTTGAGATCATATCGCTTTCGGGCTGTCGCAAACCGCGTGGCCATCAGCCGCCCCCATTCCCCCTGCGGCCGCATCCGCGCCCCGAATCGGTGATCGTTCAGCCGCCCGCCCCGCATGGCGCGAATGGCGTTCAGCACCCGGACCTTGCGGTCGGGCCGGTTGGCATCCAGCCATGCCTCGAACAGCGGGGCCACTTCATGCGGCAGCCGCACCGGAATGGTGATCGCATGCACCGCGCCAGCCTCTGCCGCGGCCTGCATAATCGCCTCCAGTTCATGATCGTTCAATGCCGGAATCATCGGCGAGACCGAGACGTAAACCGGCACGCCTGCGCGCGCCAGCACGGCGATGGCCTTCAGCCGCAGCCGCGGCGCGCTGGCGCGCGGCTCCATGGCGCGGGCCAGCGCCGGGTCCAGCGTGGTGACGGAGAGCATCACCGCCGCCAGCCCCAGCCGCGCGAGGTCCGCAAACAGCGGCAGATCCTCCAGCACGCGCGCGGATTTGGTGGTGACGGCCACCGGGTGGCGGGTTTCAAGGCAGAGTTCCAGCACCGCGCGGGTGATGCGGAACCGCGCCTCGATCGGCTGGTAGGGATCGGTGTTGGTGCCCATCGCCAGCACGTCGGGCCGGTATCCGCGCTTCGCGAATTCCGCGCGCAACAGGGCCGGGCCTGTGGGCTTGGCGAACAGCTTGGTTTCGAAATCCAGCCCCGGCGAGAGATCGTGATACGCGTGTGTCGGCCGGGCGAAGCAATAGATGCAGCCATGTTCGCAGCCGCGATAGGCGTTGAAGCTGCGGTCGAACGGAATATCTGGGCTGTCGTTGCGGTTGAGTGCGGTGCGCGGGCGCTCGATCTGCACGCTGGTGCGCAGTGGCGGGAGTTCGCCTTCCTCTGTGGCCCAGTCCTGCATGGCCCAGTCCAGCCAGTCGCCCTCGGCCTGCCGCGCGGGGAGGTTGAAGCGGGTGCTGAGCTGGTTTTCGGGCGCGGCGCGGCCTTTGGGGGTGGGCATAGGGTGAGTGGAACATATAGGGAACATATTTGCAAGAGCGGCCGTCGGCGAAGCCGACGAGTCCGCTTGGGGATAGAGAGAAGAAAAGGAAGAAAGAAAAAGTCCGGCAAAGCCGGATTCGTCGGACGGATATCGGCGAGTGAGATCGCCGATTCCGCCGGCCGGGCTTTCGCCGAGTCTGCGAGTTAAGGCTTCGCCTTAATCGCGGCCGGCTACAGCCACCCCTTACTCTTGAACCACAAATACGGCAGCACCGCCGACAACACCATCAACCCCAGCGCCATCGGGTAACCGCCCACCCACTCCAGTTCGGGCATATGCACGAAGTTCATGCCATACACAGAAGCGACCAGCGTCGGCGGCAGAAAGATCACCGCCGCCACCGAGAAGATTTTCACGATGGCGTTCTGTTCGATGGAAATCCGCCCCAGCGCTGCGTCCAGCAGGAAGCCCGTGTGGCTGGTGAGATAGCTGCAATTCTCCGACAGGCTCGCCACGTCTCGCGCCACCGATTTCAGCTGCTCGCGCCCCACCTTGTCGATCCGGCTCAGCTGGCTTTTGCCATTGCCGTCCGTCTCGGTGGTGCCCACCTGCAGGAAGTTCGTCGCGCGCGCCAGAGTCACCAGCGAATCATGCACCTTGTTCAGCACGAACTGGGTGGTGCCGATGCGGCGCAGGATGGTCTGCAGATCGTCGGTGGAAAGCCGCAGCGTCTTGGGCTGATCGCGCCCGAACACCTGCCCTGACAGGCTGTCGATCTCGTTGCCCATCCGCTCCAAGATGTCGGCGGTGCGGTCCACCACATTCTCGATCAGCCGATACAGCAGGGACCGGCTGTTGGCCCCCGCCGGCACCCGCGTGCAGCTCTGGTCCAGCGTGCGGAAGGCGGACGGATCCGAATAGCGCACTGTGATCAGCCGATCCGGCATCAGGATCAGGCTGACGGGCACGGCGGCGGGTTCATGGCTGTCCACGCCCACCACCATCAGCACGTTCATCACATGCGCGCCCGCTTCGCGATAGACCCGGCTGGAGGCTTCGATCTCCATCATGTCGGCCTTGTCCGGCAGGGAAATGCCCAGCGCATCCTCCACCGCCTGCCGTTCATGCGGCAGCGGGAAGGCCAGATCGATCCACACGGCGGCACGGATTTCGTCCGCGCCGGGCGCGGGTTGCAGGGGCAGGCCGCCGCCGGCCGCTACTTCGGCAGACAGGGGGGCAGTGCGCACATCAGGCAGGTGCAGACGCAGCATGGTCGGGGTTCCATGGGTTGGAGTCCGGCGCCGGGCGTTAAAGGCCGGGCGGGCGGGTCAGCCCGATCGCGCTCATCACCAGCGCCTGAGACAGCAGCACAAACAGCCAGTGCAAACTGTCTGCCGCGGCCATGTGGCCGGGCATGCCGCGGAAGCGCAGGTTCACCATCAGCGCGGGCACCAGCAGGCCGATCCACAGCAGAACCGGGGTCGCCACCGCCATCACCCATGGCTGATCCAGCGGCGGCGCGATGATCAGCGCCCCGGCCAAAATGCAGGCGATCCAGAATTCGGCAATCGCGGAGAGCAACAGGAAGTCCACGCCGGGGCGATCACCGGGGCGCGAGATCAGGAAATGAAGAAGTCCGATCAAAAGTCCCACGGCCGCCGCAAGGGTAATCGGCACAAGGTTGAGGTTGATATATTCCACGACCCTGCTCCTCTTGCCGGGGCTTCGTCAAACCTCGCGCAGCCGTGGCATGAGTTCAACGAAATTACAAGGCATGTGTCGGTTATCCAGTTGGTGGGACAGGATTTCGTCCCAACCGTCCTTCACCGCGCCGGTGCTGCCGGGCAGCGCGAACACATAGGTTCCGCGCGCAACCCCCGCCACCGCGCGGGACTGGATGGTGGAGGTGCCGATCTTCGCGAAGCTGAGCCAGCGGAACAGCTCGCCGAAACCGGGGATCAGCTTGTCGCACAGGGCTTCCACGGCTTCCGGTGTGACATCCCGCCCGGTCACGCCGGTGCCGCCGGTGGAGATGATGACGTCGATGCCCGCATCCTCCACCCAGCCAGCCATGCGTTCAAGGATCAGGTCGGTGTCGTCCGCGACGATGGCGCGATCCGCTAGTACATGCCCCGCCGTTTCGATGCGGGCGGCCAGCGTGTCGCCGCTGCGATCATCTGCGGCGGTCCGCGTGTCTGACACGGTGAGGATGGCGATGCGGACGGGGATGAACGGCCGCGCGGGATCGATGGGCATCAGCGCCCGGCTGGCTGGGTGACGGGGAACAGCGGCCATTTGTTGGCCGCGACGGAGGCGATGCTGGGGGCGGCCGCTGCGCGCTTCGGCTCCTGCACGGCCTCCTTCGCCTGATACAGCCAGTAGTTGCGCATCACCACTTCCACATAGTGGCGGGTTTCCCGGAAGGGGATGCTTTCGATGAACAGCAGCACGTCGCCATTGTCGCGCACGCCGCCATTGTTCCACTTCTGCACCGAACCCGGCCCGGCGTTGTAGGCGGCGATCACCTTGGGCAAAAACCCTCCGGTGTGCGGGCTGTCGCGCAGCATTTCGAGGTAGGACTGCCCGAATTCCACGTTGAAGGACGGGTCCGCCAATTGCTCCGGCGTCGGGTCCAGCTCGAGCGCCTTGGCGAGATCGCGCGCGGTGCCGGGCATGATCTGCATCAGCCCCTTCGCCCCCACGCCGGACCGCGCGGAGGTGATGAACTTCGATTCCTGCAAGGCATGGGCGAACACCAGGCTGCGATCCACCCGCCAGCCGCGCACCGGTCGCCAGTCCGGCGTGGGGAAGCGGGCGGACATCGGCGGCATCATGCCGGGCGGCGGGTTCTGGGCCAGCCAATATTGCGTGGCGGGCAGGTTCAGCCGCGCGGCGAGCCGCAGCACCGGTTCATAGGTGTCGTTCGCGGTGGCGGCGGCCAGATGCCGAAGCTCCCGGTCGGCAAGGCCCAGCTGACCGATTTCCACCAGCGCCACGGCGCGCGCCGCGCCCGGATGGCCCTTCAGCGTCGTCCAGTCGGCCTGAATGAAATCGGGTTCCCGCCAGTCGATATTGGGTTCAAGACCAAGGGCATAGCTGGCGAGAAGGCCATAGAAGCCATCACGATCGCGCGCGATGGCGGATTTCAGCCGCTCCGTCTGCAGCCATGGCTTGCCCGCCCGCACATAGGATCGCGCCGCCCAATAGGCCCCCGCCGAGCGCAGGTCGTTGGAGGCGGAATAGACTTGCGAGATGGCGTCGAAATGCTTCGCGGCGGTGTCCCAGTCCACCAGCCGGAAGGCGGCGAGACCCGCCACCCAATGCCCCATGGCGGCCCATTCGCTCTGCCCGTCCGCCGCGCGCGCGCCCAGCTTCAGGGCAAGGCTGTCGTTCAGTTCCAGATAGGCGTCCCATGCGGCGCGCTGCGCCCATTCGCTGCGCACTTCGGCGGATAGCTGCGGGCCATAGCGATCCAGCAGCACCTCGACTTCGCCCGGATTGCTGGCGGTGATCGCCGCCTTGGCGGCTGCCGCGAAGCTCTGGTCGGCAGAGGTCTCCAGCCGGGCTCCACGCGGACCCATCGGCGGCGTCAGCCGCACCGGGATCAGCTGCTTGGTGCGCGCCAGCGGCGGCAGGTTGGTCGCCCCGGCCTTGCGCGCCAGCCCGGCGATGGTGCCCGCCTGCGGCGCGTCCGGATTCTGTTCAAGGAAAGCAACCAGCCGCATCAGCCCCGCGCCGGAGCCTTGCGCCACCAGAATCTGCGCTTCGGCGGTGGGGTGCAGCAGCCCGCGCGGCATGGAGGCCAGTTCGGCGGAGGCGGCGCTGATCTGCCCCCTGTCGATCGCGCGGAACACGCGGCCATAGGCTTCGCGCTGCGCGGGCGACAGTTGCGCGGGCACCGAACGCTCGGCTGCGGTGAAAGGCGAGCGCAGCGGGGTTGCGGTGACTTCGATGGTTTCCTGCGCGGCCACAGGGGCAGCCAGCAGGAGCGCGGAGGCGAAAAGCAGAAATTTCACTGGTTGATCCTGTGCTTCAGCGCCAGCAGGTCGGCCCATGCAAGGGCCTTTTCCTCTGGCCGGCGAAGCAGATAGGCCGGGTTAAAGCTGGCGAGCGCGGGAATTCCCCCCACAGACAGCCAGTTTCCCCGAAGCCGGGTGATGGGGGCGGTTTCGCCCGTTAAAGCCTGCGCCGGGTTCGCGCCCAGCAGCAGCAGGTGGCGGGGCGCGGCCAGCCGGATATGCGCCATCGTCAGGGCGATATCCTGTTCGATATCCTCCGGCGCGGCCGGGCCGGGGGTGGCGCGGCGTGGGCAGAGCAGGGCGATGTAGCAGCTGCTTCGATCCCGGCCGATGGCGGCGAGCATGCGATCGAGGAAAATCCCGGCCGGGCCGGAAAAGGGGCGTCCGCTGCGCAAATCCTCGGCAGAGGGCGCTTCGCCCATGATCATCAGGCCGGATGCGGCGTTCCCATCGGCGAAGGGCGCGCGTGGGTGGCGGGCGGCGACTTCGGCGGTGAGGGCGGCGAGGGACTCCGCGCTGGTCCACCAGCCCTCGGCAGCCGTGCGTGGCGGCGGGGCAGGGGCACGAGGGGCGGGTGCGGTGAGTTGGTCCGGCTCGGCGGCGCGCAGCCACGGCACAGGGTTCTCCCCCACCAGCGACTCCACGCCGGCCAGTTTCCACCAATTCAGAAGCGCGGCGAGCGCCGCCGGATCCATTCCGGCCGCGCGGGCCGCATCCGCACCCGGTCCCATGGGGGGCGACAAATGACAGTTCAGCGGCAACGGTCAAGCATCCATCGGCCAACCTGTCTGGATTTCGGGTTGAAAACCCATGACAGCGCGATGAATAGAGGCCAACAATCGCCATCAGCAGATGCAAGCGGAAGAGAGTGAATGAGCAATCGTGAAGCAATGCCCTATGATCTGGTGATCGTGGGCGCCGGCCCGGCAGGGCTTTCGGCCGCGATCCGGGCCAAGCAGGTTGCGGCCGAAAAGGGCCTCGATCTGTCCGTCTGCGTGCTGGAGAAGGGCTCTGAAGTGGGGGCCCATATCCTCTCCGGCGCGGTGGTGGACCCAAAGGGGCTGGACGAGCTGATCCCCGACTGGCGCGATCAGGGCTGCCCGATGGCGGAAACCCCGGTGACGGAGAATCATCACTGGGTGCTGACCAAGGGTAAGAAATACGACTTCCCGCACATCATCACGCCCAGCTTCATGCACAACAAGGGCACCTACACCGGCAGCCTTGGCAATCTGTGCCGCTGGCTGGCGCAACAGGCCGAAGCGCTGGGGGTGGAAATCTTCCCCGGCTTCCCGGCCGCTGAAGTGCTGTTCAACGAAGATGGTTCGGTGAAGGGCGTCGCCACCGGCGACATGGGTGTGGAGCGCGACGGCACGCACGGCCCGAACTATCAGCCGGGGCTGGAGCTGCACGCGAAATACACCTTCTTCGCCGAAGGGGTGCGCGGGCATCTGTCCAAGCAGCTGATCAAGCATTTCGATCTGGCGAAAGACAGCCAGCCGCAGGTTTATGGCATTGGTATCAAGGAATTGTGGGATATCGATCCGGCCAAGCATGTGCCGGGGCGGGTGATCCACACGCAGGGCTGGCCGCTTTCCGATGCGTGGGGCGGTGGCTTCCTCTATCATCAGGCCAATAATCAGGTGGCCTTGGGTTTCGTGGTGGCGCTGTCGTACCGCAACCCGCATCTCTCTCCGTTCGACGAGATGCAGCGTTGGAAGACCCACCCGGAAATCAAGGCGATTCTGGAGGGCGGCCGCCGGGTTTCCTATGGCGCGCGCGCCATCAACGAGGGCGGCTGGCAGGCGGTGCCGAAGCTGACGATGCCCGGCGCGACGCTGATCGGCTGTTCCGCCGGGTTCGTGAACGTGCCCCGGATCAAGGGCACCCACACCGCGATGAAGACGGGGATGATGGCGGCGGAAGCCGCCGTGGATGCCATCGCCAGCCAGCGGCAGGGCGACGAGCTGACAGCCTACAGCGCCGCCTATGAATCGAGCTGGGTGTATGAGGAGCTGCGGCTGGTGCGCAACACCGAGCCTCTGGTGAGCAAGTTCGGCGGCACGGTGGGCACGCTGCTGGCGGGCGCGACGATGTGGGCGGAATGGCTGGGGCTGCGCATGCCCTTCACGCTGAAGCATGAGCCGGACAACACCAAAATCTGGCGCAAGGAAGCCTGCTTCCCGATCGACTATCCCAAGCCGGACGGGAAGATCAGCTTCGACAAGCTGAGCAGCGTGTTCCTTTCCAACACCAATCACGAGGAAAACCAGCCGGTCCACCTGAAGCTGACGGACCCGACGGTGCCGATCCGCATCAACCTGCCTTTGTATGACGAACCGGCGCAGCGTTACTGCCCGGCCGGGGTGTATGAAGTGGTGGGGCAGGACACAGGCGAGCCGAGGTTCCAGATCAACGCGCAGAATTGCGTGCATTGCAAGACGTGCGACATCAAGGATCCGACGCAGAATATTACGTGGGTTGCGCCGGAGGGGGGCGGGGGGCCGAATTATCCGAACATGTGAGTGAAGGCGGCTGCGATTATGGCGAAGCCATAACTCGCAGACTCGCCGAAATGTCGGCCGGCTGAGTCGGCGATCTCTATCGCCGGCCAGCCCCACGCGGCGCGCTGTACTGCCGCTCCTATCTCCCCCACTCAGACCGATTTTCCCGCTCGGGCTGAGCTTGTCGAAGCCCATGGAGTATGCCCCCTACGGCTTGAGCCGTTGTGCTTCCACGTCTGGGGCTTCGACAAGCTCAGCCTGAGCGGGGACTGAGGAAGCGGGACAGAGGACAGGTGAGCGATGCCTGTTGGAAAAGGATGGAATCACCCTTCTTTCCGTCACCGCAGCGGACTCGCAGGCTTTGCCTGCGGCCGCGACCCGTGCAAACTGGCCCGCATGACAGACCTGACCAGACGCACCCTGATAGCAGGCACCGCCCTCGCCACCGCCGCCACCGCAAAAGCACCCCCGCCCACCGCCGGTTCCATGATGGCCTTCGCCGCGCCCAAGCTGAGCACAGTGCGCATCGGCATCATCGGCGTCGGCGAACGCGGCACGCCGATGACGGACCTGCTGCTGACGCTGGACGGGGTGGACATCCGCGCCATCGCCGACACCGACGCCTTTGTGCTGGACCGCGCCGTGGCAAAAGTGACGGCGAAGCAGGGCCGCGCGCCTGCGCGCATCAGCGGCGGGGCTGAGGCGTGGCGGCAGTTGACCGGGCGCGACGATCTGGACGCCGTGTTCATTTTCACCCCATGGGATCTGCACGCGCCGATGGCGCTGGCGGCGATGAAGGCAGGCAAGCACGCGTTCGTGGAAGTGCCGATGGGCGTGACCATCGACCAGCTGTGGGAACTGGTGGAAACCAGCGAGGCGACCCGCAAGCACTGCATGATGCTGGAGAATTGCTGCTACGGCCGCGAGGAACTGATGCTGCTGAACATGGTGCGGCAGGGCCTGTTCGGCGAACTGACGCATGGCGCGGGGGCCTATATCCACGAACTGCGCGGGCAGATGCTCCGCACGGAGCGGGGCGAGGGCGTGTGGCGGCCGGGCTGGCAGACGCGGCAGCGGGGCAATCTCTATCCCACGCACGGGCTGGGGCCGGTGGCGCAATATATGAACATCAACCGGGGCGACCGCTTCGATTATCTGGTGGCGATGGATTCGCCTGCGCTGGGGATGGCGGCCTTCGCGCAGGAGCGGCTGCCCGCGGGCGACCCGCAGCGGAACTGGCGCTTCATCGCCGGTGACATGAGCAGCGCGCTGGTGAAAACGGTGCGCGGGCGGACGATATTGGTGCAGCACGATATCAACACGCCGCGTCCTTATGATCGGCTGAATTACATCCAAGGCACCAAGGGCGCGTTCGGCGGCTATCCGGCGCGGATCGCCATCGATGACGGCGGCAATGCGCACCACAAGTGGGATACGGACATGGCCCCGTGGCAGGCAAAATATGACCATCCCTTATGGTCGAAACTGTCGGCACTGGCGCTGGAGCGCGGCGGCCATGGCGGAATGGATTTCGTGATGCTGTGGCGGGCGATTTCCTGTCTGCGCGAAGGCTGGCCGGTGGATCAGCCGGTGTATGACGGGGCCAGCTGGTCCAGCCTGTTCGATCTGACGCAGCGATCGGTGAAAAACCGCAGCGCCGCGCAGGACATCCCCGATTTCACGCGCGGCGGCTGGCAGACGGCGGCGAGCTTCGACATCAAGGTCTGATCATAGGCTCAGGCCGGGCGTGGCCCTGCGAGGATCAGTGCCGCGCCGATCAGGCAGATCAGGCCGCCGGTGAGATCCCAGCGATCCGGCCGGGTGCCTTCGGCGAGCCAGCCCCAGAGGATGGAGGCGCTGATATAGACGCCGCCATAGGCCGCGAAGGCGCGGCCCGCATGATCGGCGGGCACAAGCGCCAGCAGGACGGCGAAGGCGGCAAGGCTGGCCATGCCGGGGATCAGCCATAGCGGGCTTGCGCCCATGCGCCACCACGCCCAGACGGTGAAGCAGCCCGCGATTTCCGCCAGCGCTGCCGCCGGATAGAGCAGCGCCGGATGCGCGGTGACGCCAGTCACGGCAGCCGGTTGCCCGCTTCGTCCATCAACACTTCGCGGCGGCCGACATGGTCCGGCGAGGAGACGAGGCCCATTTCCTCCATCTGGTCGATCAGCCGCGCGGCCGAGTTGTAGCCGATGCGCAGTTGCCGCTGCAGGTAGGAGATCGTCGCCTTGCGGCTGGTGGCGACCACTTGAATCGCCTGTTGCAGCGGATCGTCCGCAGCGGCCCCGCCAGCGCCGCCGCGCGGCGAGCCGGGCGTTGCCCCCATGCCTTCAAAGCCATCCGGCCCGTCCGGCTCTTCCGTCACGCTGGAGACATAATCCGGCGTGCCTTGCGCCTTCCAGTGCTTCGCGACTTCCTCCACCTCCTCATCGGACACGAAGGGGCCATGCACGCGCACGCATTGCTTGCCGCCGGGCATGTAGAGCATGTCGCCTTTGCCCAGCAGCTGCTCCGCGCCCATTTCGCCGAGGATGGTGCGGCTGTCGATCTTGCTCGTCACCTGGAAGCTGATGCGGGTGGGCAAATTGGCCTTGATAACGCCGGTGATGACATCGACCGATGGGCGCTGTGTCGCCATGATCAGGTGGATGCCAGCCGCGCGCGCCTTCTGGGCGAGGCGCTGGATGAGGAATTCCACCTCTTTCCCGGCCGTCATCATCAGGTCGGCGAGTTCGTCCACCACCACCACGATCAGCGGCAGCGGCTCCAGCGGCAGGGAGACATCCTCGAAGACGGGTTTGCCTTCTTCGTCCCACCCGGTCTGCACGCGCTTCACGAAGGGCTTGCCGGCCTTCTGCGCCTCGCGCACCTTTTCATTGTAGCCGCTCAAGGAGCGCACATTGATGTGCGCCATGTTGCGATACCGCTCCTCCATCTGCTCCACCGCCCATTTCAGCGCGCGGATGGCCTTCTGCGGCTCCGTCACCACCGGGGCCAGCAGATGGGGGATATCGTCATAGACGCTGAGTTCCAGCATCTTCGGATCGATCATGATCATCCGGCACTGATCCGGGCGCAGCCGGTAGAGCAAGGACAGGATCATGGCGTTCAGGCCCACCGATTTGCCCGAGCCGGTGGTCCCGGCGATCAGCAGGTGCGGCATGGGCGCGAGATCGGCGACCACGGGGTTACCGGAGATATCCTTGCCCAGCACCATCGGCAGCGTGCCGCCCGAGGCATGGAAGGCGTCCGCCGCGATCAGTTCCGACAGCGAGACCATTTCCCGTTTCAGATTGGGCAGTTCGATGCCGATCACGTTGCGGCCCGGAATCACGGCGACGCGGGCGGACACCGCGCTCATCGAGCGGGCGATATCGTCTGCAAGGCCGATCACGCGGCTGGCCTTGATGCCGGGCGCGGGTTCCAGTTCATACAGGGTGACGACGGGGCCTTGCGCCAGCCCGACGATCCGGCCCTTCACGCCATAATCGTCCAGCACTGCTTCCAGCAGCCGGGCGTTCTGCTCCAGCGCGGCTTCGTCGATCTGCGCCTTGCCGCCCTTGGGCGGGGGCTTCAGCAGCGACAGCGGCGGCAGGTCCGCACGGTCCCCCAGATCGAGGCTGCGCTGCGCGTCATGCGCCTTTTTCGGCGGTTGCGGGCGCGGCGCGGGGCCTTCGATGCGGCGCTGCGTCGCCTCCGGCTCTGCGTCGGCGGGCGGAAGCGGGTTGGGCCGGGCCTGACGCGGGGCGGGGCGGGGGGCTGGTTCATCCTCGTCCGCCTCATCCTCTTCCCAATAATCCTCCCGGGGGGGGCGGCGGAAGCTGAGCGCGCCGAACAGCCCACCCAGTTCGCTGCGGCGTGGCTCCAGCGCGAGAATGAACAGCGCCAGCGCGGCAAGGCCGAAGATCAGCGCGCCTGCCAGCGCGGCGAGCGCCGGATCGAAGCCCGACGGCAGCGGGATCAGCGACACCAGATGTGCCGCGGCAAAGCCGGTGACCCCGCCTGCGCCTGCGTTCAGGCTGCCGATGGGCGCGGGCCATGCCAGCCCCAATGCGGCCGCGCCCAACAGGGTGGCAAGCCCGGTGAAGATGGCGGCGCGGCGCAGGCGGCCGGGATGGCTGCCGGTGATGATGCGCACCCCGGCGACGAGGAACAGCGGCACCAGCAGCGCCGAGGCGAAGCCGAAGCCTTGCAGCAGCAGGTCTGACAGCCATGCGCCCGGCGCGCCGACGATGTTGGTGGCGCTGCGGCCGGTGACGCTGTTCAGCGACGGGTCCGCCGGGTTGTGGCTGATCAGCGCGGCGGCCAGCGCAAGGCCCGCGATGACGATCAGAAGCCCGGCCAGAACGCGCAACGTGCCCCGCCCGAAATCGCGTGCGCGGTCGCCAAGGCTGGGGCCGCCGTCGCGCCCAGTTCGGCGCCCGTCCTTTTGGGCGCCGGCCCGTCGCCACGGGGCTGCATCCATCAGCGATTGGGGGGTGCTGGCCACTGGTGAAAAAACTCCCGCGCGCCGGGGCGGCGCTTGCTGCACGGAGTTTGCCCGCAGCGGACTCCGTCGGTCAAGAGTCTGTTCCCCTTTTGTGCGGGCTTGTGGCGGGGGAGTCACTGCTGGCCGACATAAAAGCGGCCCGGAACCATGGGGAGTTCCGGGCCGGGGAAGGGGAGGACTTTGGAAAGTCCCGAAGCGAGCACAGGAGCCCGAAGGCACCCAAAATTGTAACATTCAAAAGCCGTGCCAACTGCGGACAAGCGGATGATGCGGCCGTCATGCGATGGAATTGCCTAAAAATTCGGCATGGCGGGCTGCGTTGTTGGGCAATGCCTGAATAACGGGCACATCGGGTGCGACACTACGGGGGTTGGGGCGCGCCCGGCGCTGCGCTATCACATGGCCATGGCAAAGGCTTCCCCCCCGGCTGCGGTCCTCCAGCCCTTCGATTGCATTCTTGTCGGCGGCGGCCTTGTGGGCCTCACGCTGGCCATCGCGCTGGCTGCGCATGACTTGTCCGTCGCGGTGGTGGAGCGCGCCGATCCAGACGCGCACATGGCCCCGGAATTCGACGGCCGCGCCTCTGCCATCGCGTCGTCCACGGCGCGGATGCTGCGGGCACTGGGGCTGGGCGACCTGCTGGACACGCAAGGCTGCGCCATCCGCGCCATCCGCGTGACCGACGGGCTGGACCCGCGCTTCCTGCACTTCGATTCAGCCGAAGCCGATCCGGCCGAGCCGCTGGGCACCATGCTGGAAAATCGCGCCCTGCGCGGCGCGCTGCTGGCGAAGCTGCGGCAGATGCCGGGGATCAGCCTGTTCGCCCCCACCGCCATCGCCCGAACGGAGCGCGGGCCGAACATGGCCAGTGTGGCCCTTGCAGACGGCCGCCTGCTCACCGCGCCGCTGATCATCGCCTGCGACGGGCGCGGCTCCCAGTTGCGGCAGCAGGCCGGAATTCGGCTGGCCAGCTGGCAATATGACGCCACCGCCATCGTGACGATGCTGGCGCATGAAAAGCCGCACAACCATGTCGCTTCTGAGCTGTTCTACGCCGACGGCCCCTTCGCGCAGCTGCCGATGATAGACTTGCCGGATGGCCGACACCGCTCCGCGCTGGTGTGGACGGTGCGGCGCAAGGATGCGGACGGGCTGAAGGCGCTCTCCCCCCGCGCCATCGCACACGAGGCCGAGAAGAAGATGGGCAGCTTCCTCGGCAAGCTGGAGCTGATCGCGCCGGTGCAATCCTATCCGCTGAACCTGCAGCACGCCGAACGCTATTGGGCGGAGCGGCTGATTCTGGTGGGCGACGCCGCCCACGGCATCCACCCCATCGCCGGACAAGGCCTGAACATGGGCCTGCGCGACGTCGCCGCACTGGCCGAAGTGTTATCCGACAGCGCCCGCCTCGGGCTGGACCTCGGCCACCCCGACGTCGCCCGCCGCTACGAACGCTGGCGGCGCAGCGACAACAGCGCCACCGCCGCCGCCACCGACATCCTCACCCGCCTGTTCGGCGTGCCGGGCCGCACCGCCACCAGCATCCGCGCGACGGGGCTGGCCGCTGTGAACCGAATCCCGCCGCTCCGCCGCGCCTTCATGAAAATCGCCCGCGGCGAAGCAGGGGATTTGCCGCCGCTGCTGCGGGGGGAGTTGGGGTAGGCGCGACGGCGGGGGTTTTTGCGCGCCGCGCGGCCAAGGGCTTTGCCCTTGGAACCCAGCAGGGAAATGATTTCCCTGCACCCTCTAAATTTGGCGATTGTTTCTTTGCGAACACGCATCGCCCGCCTGCTCTCTGTTCCGCTCAGGCTGAGCTTGTCGAAGCCCCGCGCGTGAAAGCTCAATGGTGAGCGCGGCGAGAATGCTCCTTGGGCTTCGACAAGCTCAGCCTGAGCGGGGGGAGAGGAGCGGCGGTTAGGGCTGAAAAGCCGAAGGGATTGCAAAGCACATGATCCCAAAAATTGGCATTGTGTCGAATCTTCGGCGCTGTGCGTTTGAGAATGTTTTTGGCCTGCGGCGTTGGGCTTGCTTGCCCCACAGGCATTTCATCCGCATATTTCTGGCGTGCCGTTCGCCCGTAAAATCATCCTTCATGTCCCGCTATCAGACGAAGCCTTACTGGATGCTTTTGTTGAGCAATGTCTGAATGATGGCGTTTCGCTGCTGGCCGTGTTTGGGCCGGATTGTGCGAGGATCGAGGATATGATCGACGCCATCGTGGTGGGTGATGGAAACGACGAAACGCGCTTTCTCTGCACCACATCTCATCCGGAAGGGGCGTTCGAGGACGTGTTGAACATGGCGAGGTTGTGGGAGTTCGAGCGCGGCGAGTTCGTCGAAGAGGTGAGGCTGTAAATAGTGGCTACCTGCCGCCGGATGATCCAGTTGCGTCATTCGGACGAACGAAACTATACGCCGACTCTGAAGCCAAAAATTCAAATGTGGGTGCAGGGAGCACGGCTCCCTGCCGGGTGGCGGGCAGCGCCCGCCCCGCCGGAGGCCTCTCGCGTTGGCGCTATTGCAGCGTCGCTTCCCCGGCTTCGCCGCTGGCGAATTGCATCAGGGTAGAGAGGGTGGAGGCGCGTGCGGGCAGGGTGGCTGCTTCCAGCAGGGCTTGCCGTTCGGCGTTGCTGAAGGGGCAGACTGTGGCCAGCGTGTTGATCAGGCTTTCGTCGTCGGCGGATTTCACCGCGTCCCAGTCGGCGGAAAGACCCTGGGTTTCGAGGTAGGATTTCAGCATGGTTTCGAGGTGGGCGCGGGTGGCGGCGGCCAGCGGCTCCGCCGGGGACCAGTCGCGTTCGTGGGCGCTGTAATCCACTGCTGCCTGCCGATAGGGGGTGGTGGCGGCCAGTTCGCTTGTCAGGCGGAAGCGGGCGAGGCCGGTGAGGGAGATCAGGAAGCGGCCGTCGCCGGTTTCGCTATACTGGGTGATCCGGCCGGTGGTGCCGATATCATAGAGGTCCGGCTTTGCGACCTCGTCGCGTGGGTGCGATTCCCGGGGCTGGATCATGGCGATCATCTGGTCTGTCGCCATGGCGTCGCGCACCATGGCGAGATAGCGCGGCTCGAAGATGTTGAGCGGCAGCACCGCGCGCGGCAGCAGGATCACGCCGCCCAGCGGGAACAGCCGCACGGTGGCGGGCAGGTCGGCGGGGCTTGCGGGCGGCTCCAGTGTCATGCGGCCCGCCCCCTCAGGCGAACAGGATCTGGCTGAGCTTGCGGCGGATGCCGACGGACCATGCGTCACCGAAGCCGACCGCTTCGATCAGCTTCAGCAACTGGGCGCGGGCGGCCCCCTCATTCCATTCCCGGTCTGCCGCGATGGCCGCCAGCAGCTGATCTGCGGCGGCATCACGCTGCCCGGCGGCGAACAGGGCGTTGGCGAGATCGATTCGCGCCTGATGATCGGCCGGATCGGCGGCGATTCGCGCTTCCAGTGCGGCGAGTTCGCCGCTGGGGGCGGCGGTGCGGGCAAGGTCCAGCGCCGCGCGGGCCTGCACCACGGCCTGATCCTTGCTGTCTGCCGCGATGCCCGAAAGTGTCGATTCGGCGGCGTCCAGTTCGCCCAGCGCGATCAGGGCACGGGCGAATCCGGCGAGCACGTCGGCGCGATCCGGGGCTTCCTGCGCCAGCGCGGCGAAGGCCTGCGCGGCCTGTTCCGCTTCTCCGGCGGCCAGCAGTTCGTTGGCGGCTTCGATGAGGGCGTCCAGCGAGACTTCTTCTTCGGTGGGAGGCAAAGCGGTGAGCAGCTTTTCGATCCACGCCTTGATTTCGCGTTCGGATTTCGCGCCGACGAAACCGTCCACCGGCTGGCCACCGACGAAGGCGTAGACGGTGGGGACGGACTGGATGCGGAATTGTTCGGCGATCAGGCGCTGGCGGTCGATATCGATCACCACCTGCGAAACCCGGCCATGGCCCACTTCGGCGACGGCCTTGTCGATCAGCGGGGCGAGCTGTTTGCAGGGGCCGCACCAGTCCGCAGTGAAGCGGACGAGCACCACCGAGGTGAGCGAAGCCTCCAGCACGTCACGGCGGAAAGCCTCGATGGCGGCGCGGTCTTCGGCGGACGGTCCGCCCATGGAGGAAAGGCTGGCCAAGGTACTGCTCCCGGTATTTAGTGCGCTGGTTCGCTGTTGCTGGTGCATATGGGTGCGAAAATTGCGTTATGGAAGGGCTTGCGCTGTGTGCAATGCTTGGCTAAAGCGCGCCCCTCACCCCGGCAGGGCGGCACTGACAGCCCTGCCAGATGATCAGGACGCGGGCGTAGCTCAGGGGTAGAGCGCAACCTTGCCAAGGTTGAAGTCGAGGGTTCGAATCCCTTCGCCCGCTCCACTTTCTCTTGAAAATCAGGAAATTGGAGCCTTTGCTCCATTGCGCGGCGGTGTTTGTCGGGCGCGAATCCGCTGCCGGGCGGTGATTCTGCGGGCAGCGACGGCGGGCGCGCTTGTCCGCCGCCGCTGGCCATAGTTCAGGATTGCGCGAAGGCGAGAAGGTCTGCGTTCAATATGTCCGGGTGGGTGGAAAGCATGCCGTGCGGCAGGCCCGGATAGACTTTCAGCGTGCCGTTCGGCAGCAGCGGGGCCGACATCCGGGCACTGGCATCGATGGGGACGATCTGGTCGTCATCGCCGTGCAGCACCAGGGTGGGAACGGTGATGGCCTTCAGATCGGCCGTCTGATCGGTTTCGGAAAAGGCCTTGATGCCGTGGTAATGCGCGAGCGCGCCGCCCGCCATGCCTTGCCGCCACCAATTGTCGATCAGCCCCTGGCTCACCGTCGCACCCGGGCGGTTGAATCCGTAGAAGGGGCCTGCGGGCACATCGACGAAGAATTGCGCGCGATTGGCGGCGAGCGCGGCGCGGAAGCCGTCGAACACCTCGATGGGCAGGCCGCCGGGGTTGGCATCGGTTTTCAGCATCAGCGGCGGCACCGCGCTGACGAGCACGGCCTTGGCGGCGCGACCGTTCGGCTGGCCGTGCTGCGCCACATAGCGGGCGACTTCGCCGCCGCCGGTGGAATGGCCGATGTGGACCGCATTCTTCAGATCCAGATGATTGGCGACTGCAGCTGCGTCTGCCGCGTAATGATCCATATCGTGGCCGAAATCGACTTGCGCGGAGCGGCCATGGCCCCGGCGATCATGCGCGATCACGCGGAAGCCCTTTTGCAGGAAGGCCAACATCTGCGCGTCCCAATCGTCTGACGAGAGCGGCCAGCCATGGTGGAACATGATGGGCCGGGCCTCTTTCGGCCCCCAATCCTTATAGAAGATTTGCACGCCGTCTGTGGTGGTCACGAAACTGCTGGTCATGGCTGGTCTCCTTCGCGGTCGGGGTGTCCCGTCGCCGCGGAACAGGTCTTGCCCGACTGTCGGGCATCCTGCCCGCGAAGGGGACGCTGCGCCAATAGCAGAATTTGTATGACAACCGCAGTCGTCATTCGCCGTCCAGCGCCGGGCCGCTGACCCACAGCAGGCTGTCGTCGCGGGCGATGGCCGCCATGGCGAGGCCTGCGGCCTGCGCGCGGGACACGGCGAGTTGGGTGGGGGCTGAGACAGCGACGAGCAGCGGGCAGCCTGCGCGCACGGTCTTTTCCACCAGTTCATAGGAACAGCGCGAGGTGACGGCGATGAAGCCCTGCGCCGGGCTGATGCCTTGCCGGGCCAGCGCGCCGATCAGCTTGTCCAGCGCATTGTGGCGGCCAACGTCCTCCCTCAGCGCGACCAGTGCGCCCGTTTCGGACAGGAAGGCGGCTGCGTGGGTGGCGCGGGTGCGCGCGCCCAGCGCTTGCGCGTCGCGCATGGCGGCAAGGCCGAGGCGGATGGCTTCGGGCCTGACGCTGCTGCGGATGGCGAGGCGGGGTAGCGGGCGCAGCGCTTCTTCCACGCTGTCCAGCCCGCACAGGCCGCAACTGCTGTCACCCAGCCGCCGCCGGGCGCGGGCGAGGATCGGCTCCATCCGTTCGGCGGGCAGGCTGGTGCGGGCGACCATCCCCTCTCCGCCGCGCACGGGGTGGATGGCGATTTCGCCGATCTCCGCAACGCTTGCCAATCCTTCGGAGAGGAGGAAGCCGGTGACGAAATCCGCGATGTCTGCCGGAGTCGCCATCATCACCGCATAGCTGATGCCGCTGATCTCGATGGCGATGGGGGTCTCCAGCGGGATATCGCGCGTCACCGGTTCGCCGCCCGCCGCATAGGGGCTGAGCAGGGCGGGGATGGGGGCGTAACCGGTCATGGCTTCGGGTTATTCCCCTCCCGGCCCGGCGGCTCAAGGTGGAAATGGCGGCGGCTTGGTGCCATGATGCGGGCATGAGCGAGGAACCGGACGTGAAAGGCGTCGAGCCCTATGCCGGGCCTGCGGGCGGCTGGGGCGCGCTGCGCGCAGTGGCGCTGGCGGTGAAGCAGCAGATGGGGGCCTCCGCCGACACAAGGGCGCTGCTGCAGATGAACCAGCCCGACGGCTTCGATTGCCCGGGCTGCGCATGGCCCGATCCGCGCCACACCTCCAGCTTCGAATTCTGCGAGAATGGCGCGAAGGCGGTGACATGGGAGGCGACGGTGAAGCGCGTCGACCCCGGCTTCTTCGCCGCGCACAGCGTAAGCGAGCTGTGGGGCTGGAGCGACCATGCGCTGGAAGACGCCGGACGGCTGACCGAGCCGATGCGCTATGACGCGGCAACGGACCATTATGTGGCGATCAGCTGGGACGAGGCCTTCGCGCGCATCGGCGCGGGGCTCAGGGCGCTGGACCATCCCGACAGGGCTGAATTTTATTGCTCGGGCCGGGCCTCGAACGAGGCGGCGTTCCTGTATCAGCTGTTCGCCCGCGCGTTTGGCACCAACAATTTCCCCGATTGCTCCAACATGTGCCACGAAGCCACCAGCGTGGGGCTGCCGCAATCGATTGGCGTGGGCAAAGGCACCGTCACGCTGGAGGATTTCGATCTGGCCGACGCGATCTTCTGCATCGGCCACAACCCCGGCACCAATCACCCGCGCATGCTCTCCACGCTGAGCGCGGCGGCGCGGCGCGGCGTGCCGATCGTGGTGGCGAACCCCATGCGGGAGCGCGGGCTGGAGCGGTTCAAATCGCCGCAGCATCCGACCGAGATGCTCTCCACCCATTCGACGCAGCTGGCGTCTGCCTATCACCAGCCGCGCGTGGGCGGCGATGCCGCCATGCTGACGGGGATGATGAAGGCGCTGTTCGAAGCCGACCGGGTGGATGTGACGGGCGGCGGCCCCGGCCTGCTGGATCGCGCCTTCATCGCCGCGCATACACAGGGTCTGGCGGCGTTGCAGGCGGAGGTGGAAGCGACCGCCTGGGCCGATATCGTTGCCGGGTCCGGGCTGGACGAGGCCGCGATCCGCTCCATGGCGGAGACCTATTGGCGCGCGGAGCGGGTGATTATCTGCTATGGCATGGGCATCACCCAGCACGCCAATGGCACCGCCAATGTGCAGCAGCTGGCCAATCTGCTGCTGCTGCGCGGCAATATGGGAAAGCCCGGCGCAGGCATCTGCCCGTTGCGCGGCCACAGCAATGTGCAGGGCGACCGCACGGTGGGCATCACCGAAATCCCGACCGAGGCATTTCTGGCGCGGCTGGACAAGGCGTTCGGCATCAACAGCCCGCGCGCGCACGGCCATGCCGCCGTGGAAGCGATGGAGGCGATGCGCGAGGGGCGTTCGAAGGCACTGATCGCGCTGGGCGGCAATCTGGCCATCGCCATGCCCGACCCGGATGTCTGCTTCGAAGCGATGCGCGGGCTGGATCTTTCCGTGCATATCCTCACGAAGTTCAACCGCAGCTGCCTGCTGCCCGCAACGGAGAGCATCGTGCTGCCCTGCCTTGGCCGCACCGAGCTGGACGTGCAGGCGGGTGGGCCGCAATCGGTGACGGTCGAGGATTCGATGTCGATGGTGCATGCCTCTGCGGGCAAGCTGAAACCGGCATCCGGGGGGCTGAAATCAGAACCTGCGATTGTGGCCGGGATGGCGAAGGCGACGCTGGAGAGCGGCATCGACTGGGACTGGCTGGTGGCCGATTATGACCGTATCCGCGACGGCATCGAGGCGGTGTTCCCGGATTTCCGCGATTTCAACGAACGCATCCGCGTGCCCGGCGGCTTCCGGCTGACGGTGGGCGCATCCGACAGGGTGTGGAACACGCCCAGCGGCAAGGCGCAGTTCCTGCCGCATCCGCTGCTGCCTGCGGAAGCGCAGCGAAAGGGCCTGATCCTGACGACGCTGCGCAGCCATGATCAGTATAACACCACAATCTATGGGCTGGATGATCGCTATCGCGGCATTTTCGGGCGGCGGGACATCCTGTTCGCCAACGCCGACGACATGGCCGAACTGGGGCTGATGCAGGGCGACAAGGTGGATGTGATGGCGGGGCCGGGCCGCGTTCTGCCGGGGCTGACACTGGTGGCCTATGACATCGCGCGCGGATCGCTGGGGGCCTATTATCCCGAAGCCAACTGCCTTGTGCCGCTGGACGATCATGACCGGCTGAGCGGGACGCCGAGCTACAAATCCATCGAGGTGACGCTGCAGAAAGCAGCCTGAACGCGGCCTGTGGCCGAATAGTCGCGCCTCGGGATTGAAACAAATTTGTCGCAAGTCTGAAACAACAATGACCGGCTTCTGTCATCGAAGCCCGGCAGTTGGCGCGCATTCCTGCCAATCTGCCGAAAGGTCGCAGTTCCGTGAATGTTCGCCTGTTGTCCGCCCTTCTCCTGACGTCTGCGATCGCAGCGCCGGCCATCGCCTCCACGGTGACGGGCACGGTCGCCGATGCGGGCGGCGTCCGCCCGCTGCAGGGTGCGGATGTGCGCATCCCCGCGCTTGGCCGGGTGACGAGCGCCGACGCCGCCGGGCGCTTCCGCTTCACCGGCCTGCCCGCCGGCACCTATGATGTGGTGGTGAGCTTCGCGGGCGCCACGGCCTCCACGCAGAGCGTGACGGTGGGCGCGGAAGGCAGCGTGGCGCAGATGAGCTTCGCGCTCGCGCCGGACGGCACCGATATCGAGACCATCCTCGTGGTCGGCCAGCAGGCCAACATGCTCTCCTCCATCTCGCGCCAGCGCGCCGCCGACACGGTGGTGACGGTGCTGACGAAGGATGCAATGGGCCAGTTCCCCGATCAGAATGTGGCGGAATCGCTGCGCCGCGCGCCGGGCATCAACGTGCTGAACGATCAGGGCGAAGGCCGCTTCGTGGCGGTTCGCGGGCTTGATCCGAACCTGAACTCCACCTCCATCAACGGCGCGCGGGTGCCCGCGACCGGCGGTGAAGACCGGATGGTGGCGCTGGACGTGATCCCGTCTGAACTCATCGAATCCATCGAGATCAAGAAAACGCTGACGCCGGACATGGACGGCGACACCATCGGCGGCTCCATCGAAATCAACACGACATCCGCGTTCGACCGCAAGAAGGATTTCGTGACGCTGAGCGCCGAGGGCAGCTACAACCAGCTTTCGGAAGAATGGTCGCCGAAGTTCGGCGCGAACTTCGCCAAGCTGATCACCGAGGATTTCGGCATTTCCGGCGGTTTCTCGTGGAACAAGCGGAAATTCTCCACCGACAATATCGAGGCGGCCGACTGGGCGACCACCAAGGACGGCTATGATTATGCCAAGACCATCGAATATCGCGATTATGACGTGCAGCGCGAACGCTGGGGCGGCAACCTCAGCATCGACTGGCGCCCGGCCGACAACACCACGCTGTATGTGCGCGGCCTCTATTCCAAGTTCGACGACACCGAGCTTCGCACCCGGCTGGTGTTCAAGCCGACGCCTGCCCCCATTTCCGCCACTGACACCGGCTTCACCTTCGAAAGCGCCGCCGGCAGCGCAGGGCGTATGGAAATCCGCCGCGACCTGAAGGACCGCCGCGAATGGCAGACGACGACCTCCATCGTGGCGGGTGGCCGCACCGATGTGGGGCCGTGGACGCTGGACTATTCCGGCAGCTGGTCCCGCGCGGAGCAGAAGGAAGATGGCTCCATCGATCCGATCCGCTTCCGTCAGCGGCTGCAGGGCGCAGGCGCGTTCGGCGTGACGTTCGACTTTTCCGACTGGCAGCGCCCCGGCTTCGATGTGACCAAGGGCGAGGCAGCCTTCCTCGACCCGTCGAAATACACGATGTCCCTGCTGGAATACACCGACAAGGAAGATTCCACCGACAAGGAATGGGCCTTCAAAGCGGATCGACCGGCGAATCGAGGCGATGTGGCAATCCGGCGCGCTGGAAGAGGTGCGGCGCCTTGCCGCACGCAATTTGTCACAAACCCTGCCGGTGATGCGTGCCATCGGCGTGCCACCGCTGCTGGCGCTGCTGCGCGGCGAAGTGCAAGTAGCTGAAATGATTGAAAGATGGCGACTGGATACGCGGCAATATGCCAAGCGGCAAGCCACATGGGCGCGCAACCAGACTGGCGGCTGGCCGCGAATTGTCACGCGCCCGATTTAACAGTTGATCACGGTTAACAGGCTGGAACTCTGCTAAGAAATTCCCACATCAACCGTATCAAGAACATAACAACATACATTCCCCAAGTGGCATGCCGTCTGACGTGAGTTTCGCCTGAATCCGACCGCAGGACAATCATTTTCCGTCCCGAGCGGCGTCGTCGGGCGCGCAAGGCGCTGAGACAGGGCAGATCGGCCCGCGAAGCCGCCGTGTTGTGCCCTGGTGGCGGTGTTTTTCAGCGCAGCGGACAGACCCATCCTGCCGTTTTCGTTCAGTTTGGGCGTGGATGGCGGTCATGCGCATAGCGGAGGCGCTCGCAATCGGCGGATGGCGGCGAGGATGGCGCGGACCATCGGACCGGTGACGGCCACCTCGGCCAGCTGGAAGGTGATGGCGCGGGCATGGCGGACGACACGTGCCCCGATCTTGATCAGCTTCAGTTGCAGGCTGGTCAACGACCAGTCGGCCATCGTCTCGGGCAACTCGATGCAGCGCAAGAAGATGGCCAGGTTGTAGGCCAGCGCATGCAGTTGCAGTCGCACCTCATTGTCGCGGAACTTCCGGCATGACAGCCGCGTCCAGTGGAAGGCATATTTACCTTCCTTGATG
>NZ_VFSU01000029.1 GCF_006385875.1 Sandaracinobacter neustonicus
CTTCTGCGAAACACAGGCGCTCGGCACGCATTTCTTGGTCCGCACCTGTGTCGATCGTCTGGCTGGCGACGGTGGCCATACGATCGCCGACGAAATGAGCGAAACCACCGTGCAAGGCACGCATCGGATCACCATTGGCAAAGACGATCATGCCGACATCGAACTGCGCTATAGGCGCATCCAAGTTTTGCCGCCGATCGGAAAGCAAAAGCGCTATCCTTCACTCAGCCTGACCATCTTGCATGCCCGTGAGAGTGGAACGCCTGAAGGGCGCCCCCCAATCGACTGGCGGCTCATCACCGATCTGCCGGTAACGACGCCTGACGAAGCCATCGAAAAGCTCGACTGGTATGCTCAGCGTTGGAAGATCGAACTCTTCCACAAGATACTCAAATCTGGCTGCCGAGCCGAAGATGCGCGGCTGCGGACCGCCGAACGCCTCGCCAATCTGATCGCCATATTCTGCATTCTGTCATGGCGCCTGTTTTGGATGACCATGATCAATCGCGCTGCTCCTGACGCATCGCCTCGGCTGATCCTGACCGATGTCGAAATTACCCTGATCGACCACCTCGCAGCTTCCCGAAGGAATGAACCGCCAGGCAGAACCCTTTCCGACTATCTAACCCAAATCGCCCGGCTCGGAGGCTATCTTGCGCGAGCCCATGATCCGCCGCCTGGCAACATCGTCATCTGGAGAGGATGGTCTCGCCTGATGGACATCAAAATCGGTGCTAACGTCAGCCGCAACATTTGTGGGTAATTGAAAGGCTGGCCGGACGCTTACACTTGTTCCGCGCAACCATCTCAGTAAGCCTAGCGTATATCGTTCCGCTCGACGCGCGGGCCGGGTCTCAACGGGCGCGACAAGGTCTAGTCGGCCTTCGGCGCGGGCTGGAGCCACTCAGGTGGGACCAGCTTCTGGTCGCCCCGCCAGGCCTGCGCCAGGGCGACACCAGAAATCTCTCCCCACACGTCATCGCCCGCATGGTCTAGCACGATGGCCTGAAGACGTCCTTTGGCGCGAACGATCTCCGAGCCCAGGGTCTCGAACACCTTGCGGACAGCGGCGATGTCCTGGTCGCGCGTCCGTCCTGTCGGCTGTTCGATGTCCGTCACTTCAAACCCACTCGGAAAGTAGACCTGACTCGGCTGATCGTAGACCAGCAGGCCGGGGACCGGATGATTGACGTCGTTGAGGAAAAAGCGCTGCAGGGCGAGGGTCACCGCTAAGTGGTAGGCGAGCCAGTTCGCGCCGCTCCCGATCTCCCAGAGATAGTCTTCCCGGTCGGTCTGCACGACCTTGATGGTCAGGTCGGGCACCGAGATCCGGATCGGCGCATCGGGCCATTCGGCGTCGAGGCGGGGAACGATCTCACCAGCGTACTTCTCGACCTGCAGCAGGGCGTTGGTCATTTTCCGCTGGACGGCGGCTTCGGAGTAGATCGCTTTCTGAGCGTCGAGCTGCTGGCGCAGAAGGACGATCTCATCGGCCAGAGCGGACCCGTCCTGGGATCGCTCGAAGGACTGGAGCGCCTGTTCCAGGCGTCCGACGAAGCGTTCGATACTGTCCTGGCGGAAGGTGATCGCCCGAACCTGTTCGGACTTCTGTTCAAGCAGGACGATCTGCTGGCGAATTTCCGCCAGCGCTCCGGTGGCCTTCTCGACCTCTCCGCGCAGTCGTACCCGCTCGCGGTCGAAAGCGTCGGACATCTCGGGTTTGGTGCGAAGCTGAACGTCGAGGCTGGCCAGAGCCTCGGTCAGCGCATCGAGACGATCACGCCCGCTGTCTCCCAGTGCCACGAGGAGATCGTCGCTCGAAGCGGCGCGCGTCTTCAACCACCCGGCGATGTCGAGCCTGTCCCGCTGAATGCGGATCGCCGATCCATAGGCCTCGCTGCTGCTCAAGAGGCGCTGGATTTCGTTGAGGCGCTGACGCTCGTCGGCCAACTGCGCCGCGGCCTTGCTCTCACCCTCTCTGAGCGCCTGCAATTGCGCCAAGGCTCCGTCGATGGACGCCACCGTGGCGACAGCCCCGCGTGTGTTCGACTGGGAGGCCTTTCGCAGCAGGTCGACGATAACGTTCCAGTCCTCAGGGATCGGAGTGTCAGCCGGAAGGAGGCCGTACTCCATGGCAGTGCGGAGCCAGCCCTGTGTTTCCGTCTGCCAGGCGCGGACGGCCGTGCGAGCCGCGTTGAGAGCGGACTCTTTACGCCGGAGCTCCCGATTGATCCGATCGATCTCCCACCGCGCGGCGAGCATCGGCGGCGTCAGCGCGCCAAGAACATAGGGGAAAATCGCCTTGAGCTTCTCCCGATGTTCAGTCGTGTCCGCGTTGAAGTAGAGCACCATCGGGTTGGCGACGATGTATTGCGGCTGGAAGGTGAAAGCCATCAGATCGCGAAAGCTGACGCGTGCGACCTCTGCGTCGGGATTCAGCCCGAGCTGGGAAAGCCCGGCGAGCTTGTCCAAGCGGCGCTTGACGGCGTCTGCCGTGATATTCTTGACGGGCGTTTCCTCCGGAACTTCGATCTCGTCGGCCTCCAGCAGGAACATGTCCCCGGTCTGGCGAGCTTCCCCCGGTTCGCGACGGGCGAGGAGCTTCTGCCCCTCGAGTGTATCGATGACGATGCCGAACCAGGAGCAGGCTTCGCGGATGACGCCGACAGGAATGCTGCATTTCCCGGAAGCGAGGCAGTAGTCGATGATCGGGATGACGGCGGATTTGCCTGTCTTCGAGGCGCCGCTGATGACATTGACCATGCCGGGCTCGAACTCGACGATCCGCGACGGATGTCCTGCCTTCGACCACAGGATCAGTTTGAGGATTTGGAAATGCATCAGGCCTCGACCTGCAGGAGAGAAAAGACTTGGTTTGCGGGCAGGCGAGCGAACCATCGCCCGAGCTTTTCCGCGCTCGCGACATGATACTTGAGCCGTTCTGGCGGCTTCGGGGGGCTGGCCTGGTTGGCGCGCACCAGAGCATTGTCATAGTCCACGGCGAGCAGGCCCGCGACGATCCCTGAACCGAGCGACTGTAGCGTCAGATTCCGCATGGCGAGGGCGCGCGTGTGAACGGCGAGCAGATGCTCGCGCTCTTCAGCGAGTTTGGCGACGAACTTGGCTAGCCCTGAGCTTTGATTGGTCGATTTCACGACCCGCATCGTGTGTCCATGCAAAGTGATCGGGAGCACCAGGAACAAGGACGTCATCGGAGACACCTCGCCGATCCGCTCGGCCTGATAGGCCTGGCAGAAAGTCCAGATGAGATGGGCTCCAAAGGCGGGGTTTTGGACGAGCTCGATCGGGGTCAGGGGAACCTCGGTCATTTGGCATCACCCTTGAACAGGGATGCGTAGGCGGGATGCCACCCGAGCTTCAGACCGTTCGCCAGATCGTTGAAAGCTCCGGCGATGAAGTGAGACGGCAGGGTTTGGCCATCCAGCGGGAGCTCAACGGCGGAACACCGCCGATAGACCCGGCGTCCTCGTTCGGGCTCGCTGAGGCTGGAATCAACATCCTCCACCTCGTCGCGAACCAAAGTGTGCTGGCGAACCAGCTGCCCATCCAGTTCGTCGAATGACTCTGCCACGACCAAGCCCTCGGCAGCCCATTCTACCTTGTCGGACGTCGTGCGGAGATAGTCGCTCACAGCCGTGGTCAGGAGTTCGCTCGAGGCCTCAATCGCCTGAAGCTGTCGCACGAAGGTCGGCGAAGTGCTGACGACCATCGCCACCAACTCATCGGCGGGGACGGGGCCCTTAGAGATGAGGTAGCCCGCCAGATTGGACTTGCGGGAGAAGGCCTGAAACTGCCGACGGAAAATCACCGCCTCGAGCGTCTTGGATCCGCCGTCGCGAAGGAGGCGGTCAAGGCGGTCGCGCGCGATGCCAATAGCCGCGGCAGTCATGTCATCGACGGCCGCCTGAGGCAGGCCAGCGCGAACAAACTGGCGGACGCCCTCAAGCGCGTCAGCCTCCGAGACAAGGCTGAACCGGGTGATGATGGCGCTGCAGACGTCCGGCCTCGCCTCAAGAAACCTTCGAATCTGAGGCCCGCAGCCGACGTCCGGCTTCTTGGGATCGATCAGCTTGCCGATCTTCGCCAACACCGTGGCGCAGGCCGCTGCAGTCGTGGCGGCGCTCATTTCGGCAACGAGCGCGCCGGTCTTCGCTGGCGTGATGAACAGCCGGAAATCCGTCTTGGCAGGATCGATCATCTTGTCGGTGCAGAGCGTCGCCCAGTTGGCGAAGGTCTTCCAGAGGTCCACAGCCTTGTCGGCCGCCGGGTTCCCTGTGAGAGTGCTCTTGTCCTGCTCGAGAAGAAGCGAGCCGTCCGCGCGATGAACTGCCACGTCATCGAGCCCCTCAAGGGATACGCTGTCGCCATCGGCCGCAGAGAACAGGTGGAAGCAGGCGCGTAGTTGCTGAAGCGAGAAACCCAAGTACTGCCCGGCGGCAGAGGTTTTCAGCGGCTTCTCGAGTTCAACCAGGCTCATGTGTCTTCCCGCGCGACCGCAGAATCGGTCTAAACTTGTACAGTCTAAACATGCTCTCGCCGAACAGCGAGATCGTTGGTTGTAGAGCGTTGGTCGCTGCCCGGACTAGACTGTCGACGAAGCCCTGCCGTTCGGCGATGGTCCGGACTGCGTGCGTGGTCGTGGCGCTCCCGTGACGAACTTGGCCCATAAGGCTTCCTTCCATTCCAACGAAAGGATCGCACCATCAAAACGTGGGACCAAACACCTAGAGGGCGACTTAAGTTACGTTGAACGGGACTTTCGAGACGATCCACGACATCCTACGACAGGATCATGAACGCAGCCTCGATCGATTCCGCCGTCTCCCTGGCCTTCAGTCTCCACGCTAACAAGGGCGCCTATGCCCTTCTTGTCGGCTCGGGCGTCTCGCGCTCGGCTGGCATTCCCACGGGCTGGGAAGTCACGCTCGATCTCGTGCGGCAACTGGCGGCGACCGCGGGCGAAGCGGGCGTTTCCGATCCCGAGGCCTGGTTCAGGGAGACCTATCGCCAAGAACCCGATTATTCCAATCTCCTCGATCAACTGTTCAAGGTCCAGGCCGAGCGGCAGCAATGTCTCAAACGCTATTTCGAACCCGACGCCGACGAGCGCGAGCAGGGTCTGAAAGCACCGACGCCGGCCCACCATGCAATCGCGGACCTCGTCGCGCTCGGCTATGTCCGCGTGATCGTCACCACCAATTTCGATCGGCTGATCGAGCAAGCGCTCGAAACCCGCGGCGTTGTGCCGGTCATCGTGGCCAACGCCGATCAGGTGGCCGGCATGCTGCCCCTGGTTCATCAGACCTGTTGCGTCATCAAGGTGCATGGCGACTATCTGGACACCCGCATCAAGAACACCGTGCCGGAGCTGGAAACCTATTCGCCGGCGATGGACCGGCTTCTCGATCGCGTGTTCGACGAGTTCGGCCTCATTCTCTGCGGCTGGTCGGGGGCCTGGGACCCCGCCTTGCGATCCGCCATCACCCGCGCGCCCAGCCGCCGCTTCGCAAGCTATTGGGCCACGCTGGCGCCCCTGTCCGGAACGGCCGAGACTCTGGCGCGGGATCGAATGATCACGCCCGTGCCCACGACCGGCGCGGATCGCTTCTTCACGGATCTTGCGGACCGGCTGGCGTCGCTGCAGACCCTGGATCGACCCCATCCCCTATCCGTTCAGGCAGCGGTCGCTACCCTCAAACGCTATATCGCCGAGGACCGCCATCGCATCCGGCTGCATGACCTGGTCATCGACGCCGTCGATGACGCCCGCGTCCGCTGGTCGAAAAGCGGCGTCTCGCTTGCCGACCCCCAGCCGACGAATGCGTCGATCCCGGAGCGGATGAAGGCCTATGACGCCAGCCTGGAGACGCTGATCGCCCTCGGCCTGGAACTTGGGCGCTGGGGGCGCCCCGAACATGCGCGCCTCGTCGCGGAAATGCTCGAGCGGCTTTCTCGTCGCGAGCCGGTCAGGGGCTCCACCTATAACCTCTGGTCCGCCCTGTGGCCCTATCCGGCCACCGCCGTCTTCTATGCGGTGGGGCTGGGCGCGCTGGAGGCCGACAATTTCGAACTTCTGGGCGCTGTCGCAGCGGCCCGGCTAACGACCGAGCGCGGCGAGAAGGCGGGTACGGTCGAGCGGTTGGCGCCGGCGGTCCTGGTGAGCGACAAGTCGAACCTGCGCGCCTTGTTCAACTCGGATCGCTATACGCCTCTCAACGACTGGCTCTCGCAGCTGTTCCGTCCCCTGGTGGCCCCGCACGCGATCGAGAACGACTATTACGACAGCTTCGCGCCGCTGTTCGATCGTCTCGAAATCCTTTTCGCCGTCGCCTATCGCGCCTTCGACAAGGGTGACCGGGGATGGGCCCCGCCGGGCTGCTGGGCCTGGCGTCATGAGAACCAGCAGAAGATCCAGGAGCAGTTGAAGGGCGAGCTCGGCGCATTGGGCCAACAGGCCCCGCTCATGCGCACGGGGTGGTTCTCATCGACCGAACAGGCCCAGAAGGTGCTCGAAGAAGTCTACGCGTTCGCAGGCCGCCTGAACTTTCATTGAAAGCGCGTCCGGGAAGGCGTCCGCGTCCGCGTTCGCGCCCTACGCCAGTCTTCAAATCGTCGCCTGAAAACGATCGGATATTTCAGCACCGGTGAACAGGATGGCCGAGACGATCCGAGGCCGGCTGAAACGTGCGTATGGCCGATTATGAGAATGTCGCGGACAAAACGCGCTGCTGCGAGAATTCTACGGACATTTGATGAAGCCTCTTGAGGCTTATGAGAAAAACTCTTACGAGAGAAATATGGACATTTTGATATTTTGTGAGAGTATATTGGACATCTGACGGGTGTCTCACGCGCTTAGGAGACTGTGGTGGCGGATATCATCTTCACGCCCTCAGGCGATGAAGCCTTCGACCGGAAGGTCCGACGCGACCACAAGGCTGGCAAGCTCAATCGCATCGCCAGCGGCATCTATGCGGAACCCTCCGCCGAGCCGATCGAGGTCCTGGTTCGTCGAAACTGGTTCAAGATCGTCGGCAAGCTGGTGCCCGATGGGGTCGCGACCGACCGGACCGGCATGGACGGCAAGCCCTGGCGAGACGCCTCGTCCGGCGACGTCCAGACGGACGCCTTCGTCTTCATGAGCGCGCCGAGAACCCGAGACATCATCAGGGCGCCGGGGCTCGTGATCAACTTTCGGGAAGGCAAGGGCCCCGTGGAGGGCGATATTCCGTACCTCGGCACATGGCTGGCGGGCCCTATCCGAAAACTGCTCGACAACCTCACGCCGTCACGCGCGACCGGAAGCGGCCCCTCGCGCACGACCGGGGCGGCCGCGGTGGAGGCGCAGCTCGACAGCCTCTGCTCCACCCACGGCGAAGCCCATCTCAACCACATCCGTGACGCCGCCCGCGACCTCGCCCCCCTCATCGACCGCGAAAAGGAGTTCATCGTGCTGAACAACCTGATCGGGGCTCTGTTGCGGACCCGGGAGGCGACGGTCTCCACGCGCCAGGGACGGGCCCGGGCCGCGGGGGCTCCCCTCGATCCCCATTGCATCGGGCGGCTCGTGAAACTGGTCGACTATCTCCAGACCCGCGCGCCGGTCAGCATCCTGAACGCCGACACCACGCCGGAGCGCAAGACCGCCGGCGCCTTCATGGAAGCCTATTTCTCCAACTTCATTGAAGGCACGGAGTTTCCGGTGGGCGAAGCGGTCGAGATCGTCTTCCAGGGAAAGATGCCTGACGCCCGCCCCGAAGACGGGCACGACATTCTCGGAACCTATCTCCAGCTCGTCGATCTCGGGGACCGATCGGCCGCGGCGGTGGACGCCGACGCCTTCATCGATGAAATCCAGGAGCGCCATCGGCTCCTGATGGAGGCGCGACCTTCGGTCAGGCCCGGCCTGTTCAAGACCCGGCCCAACAAGGCCGGCGACACCAGTTTCGTCGCTCCCGACCTGGTGGCGGGCACATTGCGAGAAGGGATGACGATATTCCGATCGATCTCGGACCCGTTCTCGCGAGCCTTGTTCGTCCATTTCCTGTTGTCGGACGTCCACCCCTTCAATGACGGCAACGGCCGGCTCAGCCGCATCATGATGACGAAGGAACTAGCGGCGGCAGGCCTCTCCCGGATCGTCGTCCCGACCGTCTATCGCAACGACTACCTAGACGCGCTGCGGGCCCTGTCGAGACGCGGAGAGCCTTCGATCTTCGTCCGGGCGCTCGAATTCTGCCAGCGCGTGAGCGCGGCCTGCTCCGCCCCCTCCACGGACGCGGCGATTGAAGCCTGGGCGCGCGCCTACGCCTTCTGCGAGGACGGACGCCACGCCCGCCTCACGATCCCCGATCCCTCGATTCCAATCGAAACGCGAGGCGGGGTGTCGGCTCCAGTCGACTACTGGACGTCGATTGATCCGAGCGGAAATCAGCCCTTCAGCCTGTGATGCCGCCGACGAAGCCTTGACCGTCAGCGCGTAGAAATCGTGTTCCGTTCGTTTGGCGCCGATCTATCGGACGGCGCCGATGGTGCATGTCGCGGTGTCACAATCCACCAGCCGTCCGAGACCGTGATCCGGGACATTCGCCAATCGCCAACAGCATCGTTGGAATCGGCACAGCCAGGCTCCACGCATCAATCTATGCACCATAACCAGTTCGTGTTGCTTTCTCCGGCCGCTGAAACTCCCGGAAGACGATGATCGGCCCTAAAATTGGAACTGACGCCCGTCCGGCATGAAAAATACGCCTTTTCTGTGAATTTCATTACTCGAGATCATGTTGCGTGAAAAATGATCTTCAAACATGAAAAGTGTTCCCAGGCCTCGGGTCGGCGCGAAAACCGAACCCAAGACGCAAGAGACGGCTCAGCGAAGAATCTTCGACACGCTCCTCCACGAAACCTCCGACAGATAGGCGTCCATCAGCCGCCTTCCGTCAGATGAGAGCCAAGTCAGTTTTCGGCGGGCGTCGGTTGGGTCAACCGACCGTTCGACCAGCCCTTCGCTTTCCAGCATCAACAGATGGCGAAGCGCCGTCGATGCCGGCGCAGCAGATCCGATGCATGCCGACGACACGGAGGGATGGTGCGGTGATCCGACCCGCACACGTAGGTCCAGCAACATGTCCCAGGCAGGTTCGGCGAACAGAGCGGAATTGAAGAACTTTCCCCTGTGCCGACGCTCCGCGTAGAGGGCCTGCGCCATCGCACCAAATCCGTCCCGGCCGCTGATGTCGTCGCCGTTGGCGCCGCGGGAATCCGCACGATACCGCAGCACGGCATCAGCGGCCTGTACCGACTGAGTCCGGGAACCGCGCGTCACCGGCTGACTGCCCTTCCCTGTAGGACGGCGGGAGTTGACCCCGCCAGGCTGGATCGATCCCGTAGCGTCGCAACCGCACCCGGTGGCGCCACGTCGCCACCGCCAGCATGGCCAGCAAGACGTAACTCCACAGCGCGACGGCATTGCCGTAAGCCCACGGGATGATGAAGTCCGTCCATAGGCCGGCGAGATGCGTCAGTGCGACCACGCCCTGAACAGCCGCTATCCATATCGGCCAGTATCGCGCCGAAAACAGGGACATGACGTAGAGCGCCACAAAGGCCGTCAGATCGACTGCGAACATCGCCCATTCGACCTTGCCGAACAGGGCGTCGAACGGAGCCACCACCCATCGGCTGAGCTGGAAGTTGGCGATGAGTATCACGGTGCCGATGCGCTCCGGCGCTCCGCCTCTCGTCAGGGCGTAGGCGCAGCACACGACCGACAGAGTGCTGAAGATGATCAGGCGCGACATCAGGCGATGCGATCATCCTCATGGCGCTTCCAGTCAATCGTCCTTGCTTTCAGCCAGTTCGGCTTCGAAGCCCTGCGAGGCGGCGCTGATGGGCGGGATAGGGACTTTGTCCCCGCCGGCCTGGATTGGAACCCTGAAGCGCTGACGCGTCTGGTCGAGGCTTTGATGTCCGTCCACGGCGCGGTCCATAGCCTTGGAGATGAGCCTGAGTGAAGAGACGAAATGATGGATCGCATCCTGCCCGACCACTGCCGACACGGCCGCATCTGCGCGAGCGCCAGGAAGAAAGCCCACCAGCTTCGAACCACTCGCGAGGGCTCGAGCCAAATCGCCTTCGAACGTGTTCAGGTGATCTGCGATCTCTGCAGCGACTTCGTGCCGGCGATTATGGCTGCGGCGGAGTTGTGCAATGGACATGACGCTCCTTCCCCGGGGATAGCCCGGAAGCTTGCAGGGGTTCGCCGTGTCAGCGGTTGAGCAGGAGAGCGAAATGAGAGACGGCGGCGATACCGCTGATCAGTACGCCTGCTCCCGCGGCAAGGGCCGCCAGAAGCAGCAGCGGCCAGACGATGCGCCATCGCAGACTCAAATCATTCCAGGGCCTGCCTTTCACTGAGAACGGCAAGACACTCGTTCTCGCCGCCACGACTTCAGTGTCGCCTTGGTGGCTCGGCAGGACGGGATCCGGCCATCCCGAAACTGTGATCCCCACACTTTGGGGGGAGTGGCCTGCCTCATAGGCACGCAGAATCTGCGCGGCCGACAGGCTGTCACCCGCGTCAAGTTTTCTGCGGGCGGACTTGAGATGGTCGTGCACGGTATGGACGGAGAGGCCCAATGCGCGCGCGATCTCCTTGGCGCGCATAGGGTGCAGCAGCAATCGGAGACACTCGCGCTCCCGTTCACTGAGCAAATCGACTCTCATGGAGAAAGGGTACAAGCCCCGCGCGGGTGGGCAAGTTCTAACGGATTCGGTGGCTTTCCGGGCAAGCTTGGGACTGGGCGTCCAGTACATGTGCAGGAGCCACAGTCCTTTGTGGAATGAGGGGTCGGACCTGCCCACTCATCATTGGTGCGCGCGGCACGACCACCGACGATGTCTGGGCTGCTTACGGCTATCGGGCGTGAAATTCTCCCGACGCCCCGCCGCCACGTTTACTGCGCCAATCGCTGCGAAACCGGGACGGTGCGATCCCCACCACGCGCTTGAAGTGGGTCGACAGGTGGCCATGGCTTGGAAAGCCGAGTCCGTAGGCGATGTCGGAGATCGGGCGGTCTGTAGTGGCCAGAAAATCCATCGCCCGCTCTAGGCGGCGCCGGATCACGAACTTGATCGGCGGCGCGCCCGTCGTGGTCCTGAAGGACACGTTGAAATGGTTCGGGCTCAGGCCTGCCACCGCCGCAAGCGCATCCAGCGTGATTTTCTCGGTCAGATGGTCGTCGATGTAATCCAGCACATCAGCGAGTTTTCGAGGCTCCATCCGTCCCTTCAGGGGTGTTCCAGGATTGGGCGTCCGGCGGTAGGTTCGGAACAGATGGACGAGAAGCGCGGTGGCGAGTCCTTCGGCCAATAATTGCGCAGCCTCGCTGTCATCGGCGAGTTCACGCCGAAGCCGCGCGGCAATCGCCTCGACCTCGGCATCCCGTCGCCCGATAACGGTGCCGATGTCCGCGCCTGTCTTGCCGCCGAAAGACGCGCCGATCTGCTCGACAAAGTCCGAACCGAAGGCGATCACCATTATCCGGGGCTGCCCCGTCCAGCGCTGGTAGAATGGACGATCCCCCGGGTTCACATGCACAGCCCCGGTCCGGATCAGAGCCGTCTGCAATCGTCCGGTATCAGGTTCGCGCCATTCCATCTCGAACGGTTCGCCTTCATGGACGACTGCGGTGAGCTGCGGAGCCCCGAGACGCCTGCCGGGATTGGGGGTCAGCGCACCCCGAGCGATGTGAATAGCGCCACGGCTCAGCCTGTGCGTGCGCTCGAACAGGGGCGAGCATCCCTCCGTGGCGAAATCGATCAGCCTGGGCGGATGGCAGGGCATCGGGGCGCCCCGTCTAGGTCATCAGGGGCGGGCGCCGCCCGATCCTGTTCCGACGATCCGGCGCCCGCGACCGGAATTCCCCGTAGCTGCGCGCGGTCTCGCCCCCACGCCGGCATTTTCTGTGGTCCAGAGGCTTAACCTCGACAACGCCTGAAACGCGCATACGCAAAATCCTTGTCCGTCGACCCCAATATTCTTCCACATGGCGGCACGGCCGCCCTGTCCTTCCGATCGCTTCGCCTTCCCCTCCAGACCCCGTTTCTCCTGGCGACCGATCAGCGCAAACTGGTGGGAATAGCCGCGTATCGTGAGGTGACTGTATATCCTGTCAGTAGAGTATTGCCGATATGCGAAGGGATGAATCGTCACCATTTCCGTGACATCTCCTCGCGTTGCGCCGGTCGGATGATGTGGCGCGAGCGTGTCGCCCGCACTCATGTCGTATGGAGCTGCACGGCAAGGGCCGCATCCTGTCGACGGAGTTCAGCCGCGCGGGCCCCGCAGCCTCCGATGTCGCCTCGACCCCGGGGTCTGGCGTTGCGGGCGAACCGGGATACAATCGGCCGCCCTTCACCGAACACGCCGTCAACGAGGCGGGGACGCCACCAGCTTTTTCTCGCCGTGTCCGGGATCAAGAAGGCCATCATCATCGTCCCTTGGGAGAGGGCTTCCATGACCGGCAGCGCCGAGCCGACAGTTGACGCCATGGCTGCGCTTCTGGACCGCCGGTTCCGAAAGCCGCTGATGAGCTATTTCCTGCGGCGCGTTCGCAGTCGCGCCGAGGCCGAGGATCTAACGCAGGATGTGTTCGTTCGCCTGCTCGGCGCCGCCGAACGCCGGCCGATCGAGGATGTCGAGGCGCTCGTTTTCGTGACCGCCGCGAACCTCCTCAAGGACCGCGGCCGAACGGCCAAGCGGCGCAGCCAGATCGCCATCTCGCCGCTGGACGATGCGACGATCGCAAACCTCAGTCGAGAATTTGTGGAGGATCGGACCCCCGAGCGCGTCTTGCTGGGCAGGGAGTCGATCGTCGGCATGCTCGCCGCCCTCGACGAACTAGGTGAGAGAACTCGGGACATCTACATCCTCTTCCGACTGGAAAGCATGAAGCAGGCCGAGATTGCGGCCCTGTTGAACATCAGCCGAAGCACGGTGGAGAAGGAAGTCATGAAGGCGACCCTGCACCTGGCGCTGCGGAACGGCCGAGATCGCCAATGACCACTCCGCCCGACAGATCGCCGCAGGACATCGTGCGTCTCGCCGAGGCGTCTGCCTGGCGTGTGCGGTTGACAGAAGACGGACTGGAAAGCTGCGACGCTTTCGAAGACTGGCGGTCCGATCCTGATAACGCGTCTGCCTGGGAACAGGTTGATGCACCCTGGCGACGGATGGGCGAGGAGGCCACCTCACCCGAGTTGATGGCCGCCCGGGTCGGCGCCCTCCAGCGCGCACGCCAGGCGGGGCGGAAGCGATGGTCGATGCAGCCGCATATCCTGAGGCTCGTTTCGCCTCTTGCGGTGGCGTTTCTGTTGCTGGGCGTGCTCGGGTGGCGCTGGGTCGCCCTGCAGCCCGACGTCTATCTGACGGGCCCAGGCGAACGCCGCGTTGTGAAGCTGGTGGACGGCTCCATCGTCTCGCTCGACTCCACCAGCGAGGTCCGGGTTCACTATACCGATAAGGCGCGCCAGTTGACGCTGGTATCGGGCCAGGCACGGTTCGACGTCGCGCACAATGCGGACCGTCCCTTCACCGTCACGGCGGGCGCACAGACGGTGGTCGCGACGGGCACAGCCTTCAACATCGACAAGCTCGGCGCCGAGGTACTGGTGACCCTGCTCGAAGGTCGCGTCACCGTGCTGAATCTGCCCGTCGGAGGGACGCCTTCGGCGCGGGTCGCAGGGCCGATGGCTCTCGCGCCCGGACAACAGGTCGTCATTCGACAGACTGCGGATCCCGAGGTGAAATCCGTCAGCGCCAGTCGTGCGACGGCGTGGGAGACCGGCCAGCTCATATTCGAGGACGAACCCCTGTCGGACGCCGTCGCCCGGGTCGCCCGATATGGCGGCCGACGCCTGTCGGTCGAGGGCAAGGCGGCCGATCTACGGGTTTCTGGCGTGTTCAAGGCGGGTGACACCGCCACCTTCATCGATGCGGTGAGCGCCTATCTCCCGGTCGATGCGACCGCCGACACCAGTGGCGCCATCACGCTTCGGAGCCGTTCCTGACAGGCGCGTGAATTTTATTTTGAGGAAGTGCGTCAGTCGGTCGTCTTTCTCACCCGAGCCCGAATACGGGCCAATCAAATCGGGGTCTCTTTCATGTCTGCTGCAAGAAAATCCGTCGTGTCCGCGCGGCGCGGCCTGCTGTGTTCGTCGGCAATCGCCGTTGGCCTGGCGCTCGGCGTCATGGGGCCGGGCTCGGTCTCAGCTCAGGAGCGGACCGCGAGCTATGATATCCAGGGCCAGTCGCTCGCGACGGCGCTTCGCGAGTATGGCCGCCTCTCGGGCGTGCAGATCATCTTTTCGGAAGATCTGGTGCGCGGTCTTCGCGCGCCGGCCCTGCGAGGCGTGTATTCGGCGACGGACGCGCTTGAGCGATTGCTGGCAGGATCAGGCCTGGTCGCCCGCCGCACCTCCACGGGCGCAGTGATGATCGTAAGGGAGGGAAGTGGCCCCCAGGGAGAGGGGGCAGCCGCAGGGGATAGCGCGGCGGCCCGGGTCGAGGACGTGGTGGTGACCGGGAGCCGGATCACGGGCGTTCCACCGTCGTCGCCCGTGCACACCGTTACGCGCTCGGACATTGAGCAAGCCGGTTACGGAACCGTGGGTGACGTCATTCGGAGCTTGCCCGAAAATTTCAACGGTGGCCAAAATCCCGGCGTCGTATCTGCTCCCTTAACGCTTCATAATAACACCACGAACAGCACGACAGTAAATCTGCGTGGGTTGGGCTCGGATGCGACCTTGGCGCTTCTCAACGGTCGACGCCTGCCGCCGGATGGGTATGGTCAATCCGCTGATATCTCCACGATCCCGCTCGCAGCGATCCAGCGCGTTGAAGTGCTGACCGACGGCTCGTCCGCGATCTACGGCTCAGACGCCATAGCCGGTGTAGCCAACTTCATATTGAAGACCCGCTACGATGGCGGAGAAGTGAGTGCACGTGTCGGTGGGGCCACGCAGGGCGGTGGACTTGAGCAGGTCTATTCCGCGCTTGTCGGCAAGACGTTCTCGCGCTGGCACGCCTTGGCATCTGTCGAGTATCTGAATCGCGAAGCGATCTTCGCCCATCAGCGGGACTTCACGGCTACGGCGCCCGGAGATTCAAATCTGGGAAGGCAGGAAGAACGGACGTCTGCCATGGTATCCGTCGGCGCCGACATCACCAGTCGACTGTCATTCAATCTGGATGCATTATGGGCACATCGCCGCGCGACTTACACGGACCATTACCAAGTCGCGCTTCCCGCCTACCCACACCAGATGGATCTTCCAAGCCACTCGATCGCTGGCGGTTTCAAGTTGGCTTTGCCGCTCGAATGGAACTTGCGCCTAGATGGCGGCGCTTCGTCCACCGACGCCACGGACATAAGCGGCTACTTAGGTATCGAGTTTAATTACCGTAATGAGACGAATTTCGTAGAAGGTCTTGCAGAAGGGACTCTGCTCTCCCTTCCCGGCGGTGCCGTCAAAGTCGCGTTCGGAGGCGGACATCGCAACGAGAGGTTCGTCAGTGGATACACATTCCTCGGCATGTCGAGGCCGCTCGCCGCAGGTTCCCGAAACATAGATTACTTGTTTGCGGAACTTCGAATACCAGTCGTTTCATCTTATGATGATTACGGTACGGGTGGAATGGATTTGAGTTTTTCCGGCCGAATTGAAGAGTATAGCGACTTCGGATCCTCCTCCACGCCGAAAGTAGGTTTGAGATACGTTCCCATCCGCGGACTGGCCCTAAGAGGAACGTGGGGGGAGTCATTCAAGGCTCCATCGTTCTGGCAACTCTATACCGGACAATCCGCATATCTTGGACTTGCGTCTATCTATGGTGGCATGGGTGGAGGAACCGTTATCCAGGCCAGTGGTGGCAATCCCAATCTGCGACCAGAGCGATCCACATCCTGGACTCTGGGTGCCGAGTACGAGCCTCCGAAAGTCCCGGGCATGAAGATCGGGGCGACCTATTTCAATATTGACTACACAGATAGGGTTATTACGCCGATCTCCACACTTACAACCGCGCTTACGGATCCTGCCTTCACCGATTTTATCATTCGAAATCCAACTCCGGCTCAACAGGCAGAAATAATTGGGCGCGCGCCAAGTCTAACAAACGGCACCGGAGCAACCTACGACCCCTCCTCTGTCATAGCTATCGTATTGCGCTATAACGCAAATGCCGCAGCCTATCAGGTAGAGGGCGTGGACCTCTCGTACCGTCAGACCTTTAATCTCGCCAAAGGAGAACTGTCGGCATTCGCCAATGCAACCTGGATACAGGTCAAGCAGCAGACATTGCCGACGTTGCCCTTGTGTCCGTCGTCAGAACATTTGGCACAACTCGCGGCGTAAGTTAGCGGAGTGCGGACCTCGTCTGGGGGTTGATGTTAGGCGGCGAGCTTGCGGTGTTGCAAGCGCCGATGTTCGATGGTCTGTCGCTTGATCCTTTCACGTTGTTTGATGATGGCTGGCGCCCTGCCGAAGTAGGCGTCGGCGGGCGTCACGTTGTTCAGGCTCTCGTGATATCGCTGGTGGTTGTAGTGCTCGACGAAGGCCTCGATCTGGGCTTCAAGGTCGCCGGGCAGGAAGTAGTTCTCGAGCAGGATGCGGTTCTTCAGAGTCTGGTGCCAGCGCTCGATCTTTCCCTGGGTCTGCGGGTGGCACGGTGCGCCGCGAACGTGGCTCATCTTGTTGGCTTCGATGTATTCCGCCAGTTCGCCGGCGATGTAGCTGGGGCCGTTATCGCTGAGCAGCCTGGGCTTGTGCAGTACCCTGGCGCTGTCACAGCCCGATGCGGCCAATGCCATGTCCAGCGTGTCGGTGACGTCCTCGGCGCGCATGTTGGTGCACAGCTTCCAGGCGATGATGTAGCGCGAGAAGTCGTCGAGCACGGTCGACAGGTACATCCAGCCCCAGCCGATGATCTTGAAGTAGGTAAAGTCAGTCTGCCACATCTCGTTCGGCCGGGTGGTCCTGGTGTGGAACTGATCGGCGGCCTTGATCACGACGTAGGCCGGGCTGGTGATCAGGCCGTGGGCCTTCAGGAGGCGGTAAACCGTGGCTTCCGATACGAAGTAACGCCTTTCGTCGGTAAAGCGCACTGCCAGCTCCCGTGGGCTCAGCTCGGACTGCTCCAGCGCCAGTTCGATGATCTGATCATGGATGTCAGGCGGGATCCGGTTCCATACGCGGCTCGGCGTGGATGGCCGATCTTCCAACGCCTCCGGCCCGCCTTCGAGGAAGCGGTCGTACCAGCGGTAGAACGTCCGACGGGCGATGCCGAGCTTGTCGAGCGTTCGCTTGGCAGGCAGGTGCGACTGCTCGACGATCCGGATGATCTCGAGCTTCTCGGATGCGGGATACCTCATTCGTCGCCTTCCCCATCCGCGATCATGCTTTTTTTCAGCAGACGGTTCTCGAGCGTCAGGTCGGCAACGCATTCCTTCAGGGCACGGGCCTCACGGCGCAGGTCCTGCACCTCGCCAGTGGTCGCGGCGCGGGCGGTGTCACCCGCCAGCCGGCGCTTGCCCGCTTCCATGAACTCCTTCGACCAGGTGTAGTACAGGCTCTGGGCGATGCCTTCCTTGCGGCACAGCTCGGCAATGCTGTCCTCGCCGCGCAGGCCTTCGAGCACGATGCGGATCTTGTCCTCGGCCGAGAAATGCCGGCGGGTCTGCCGCCGGATGTCCTTCACCACCCGCTCAGCAGGGGCCTTGGCAGGCGATTTTTTCAAGGAGTGCTGGGGCTTCATCTTCGTTCCTTCGTCACTACGACGAAGCCCCAACACTCCTTAATTCACAACCTCAAATCTGTGCCATAGGTGCTGACGGGGAACAAAGGCAAAGCCCCGGGCATGCGCGTCAAAGAGCATCTCCTGGGTCTCGCGCGGATAGGCCCGCACATACGGCGCCCGCGACCAGCACAACCGCATATGTGCCACCTTCACCCGCATCGGCTTGCCGGCGATCTCCACGTCCTCGTGGCTCCAATCGAACTGATACGCCTCGCCAGGTCGGAACATCAGCGGGATGAACACCTTGCTCATATCGCCGCTGTTGGTCCGACGTTCGCGCTTCCAGCGCGCCGCATAGCGCCGAACCGCATCGTAGGAGCCGGTGAAACCCTCGCGCTCCAGAAGGTCATGTATCCGAGTCAGCCGCAGCCGCTCACGCCGCGGCCGTTCCTCGTTCTGCGCCAACAACTCGTCCAGCCGTTCGCGAAATGGCCCGGTCTGCGGTCGAGGCTGCTCCTTGCGTTCATAGCTGAAATCCGCCTCCGGCGCACGGATCGCTTTGCGCACCGTGTTGCGCGACAACCGTAAATCACGCGCGATCTCTTTGATCGGCTTACCGTCCCTGTGCTCCCGGCGTATCTTGGCAATAGTCTCCACAATCAACATCCCCATCCTCGCAGCCTGGAAGCCCAAGCCGCGACGCCTCAACTCTGGAATGATGGGGGTCAATTTTAGACGCCGATCACCCCGCTAAGGGGTCAATTTTGCACGCCGCTTCACAAGAATTCTGGCATAGGCGCGCTCGTCCCCGCTAGCCGAATGCGTCGCCATCGTCATGAGTTGCGTCCGACCACTCCATTGCGCCAGACAGGCGGCGACGATCGAGGAATCCAGTCCGCCGGAGACACCGACCAGAATACGGTCGAAACAGCTCGCCCAGGCAGCTATGCATCCCTGCACAAGCTCGTAGAGGCGGGTCTGTCGCTCCTGATCGCTGAGGTGCAGTTCGGGATCGACGAAATCCCAGGGCGACCAGAACGTGATGACCGCTTCCGAGCCATTGCGGATCGACAGGCCGAACCCGGGAAGCACTTCCTTGACGCCCGCAAGGGCGGTTTCGCTTGTTCTGAGAGACGCCGTGGCGAGATAGCGGCGGGCGTGCGGCCATTGAATCTCCGGCGCGACGCCCGCGACCGCGAACAGCAGCGCGACGCTCGAACTGGCGATGAGCGCAGATCCAACCTTGAGATAGTAACATGGCACAGTCCCCGAAGGATCGCGAAGGATGCGCACAGCGCGCGAGCCCTTCTCCATTGTGAAGGCGACATATCCACCCCAGAAGTCCGTCGCCAGAGAAGCGCCGCCGGACTCCGCGATCCGGCGCCCTGCGGGCTCGTCGATCGTAGATAGACGTCTGGGCCGGGTTTCCCGGGAAAATAATGCACCGACGAGCATTCCGCTGGACGGGCCGAGATCCAGCGTGGAGGCTTCCATAGCTGTAAAGAGAGTGAGATCTCCACGACTGTCGGCTTTGAAAGGCCCGGCGACCCATCGCAATCGATCACCAAATCCTCGACGAAGACCCGCATCGGAGCAGAGCACAGCGAGATAGGTCGTATCCACTAGATCACCAGAATGGAGGTATAGGGCTGCACATCCTCGATCCCGTCATTCAGGACTGTTTCGCCCTGCTGCACCCAACAATGGGCCGAGAAGGGGCTGAGTTGGACACCCACCACCAGATCGGCGACATGCCCATGTCGAAGCAGGTCGTCCATGAAGGCGATGGAGCGGCGCAGGCAGCGATGATCGTTGGGATAGAATTTTGAAGATGATCGGAACGCCGAGGCGCGTTCGTAAACTGCATGTGCGCTCGCGAATTTCCCGCTCTCGATCAGTCTTTTCTTTCTGGAGCGAAGATTGTCCAGAATGGCGTCGATCGAGCTCAGGCGAAGTCTGATCGAGGTCCGCGCATGCTGAAAGAGAGCGGCCGCCAGAAGCCGGTTCGTGTGCTGCCGCTGCGGCGCTTCGGCTGCTGGCTCAGCTGTAGGCTTTGTATAGATGCGGCGATTATGGCCGCCCGGGCTCGCCACGAGAACACCGCTTCGAACAAGTGAACCAAGACGTTGCTGCTGGCTTGGACTGATATCGTGACCGCGATCCAGATTCCCGAGGACGTCGTTCACGGAATCCGGAACCAGAAAATACCTGTCTTTCGGAATGTCGAGAAGGACGGACCTGCCGTCCACAAGCGCCGCATGGATTCCGTTGCGAAGCCTATACATCGCTTATTGCCTTGATCGTGGGTAGAGGCCGGCTTGAAGGCTGGGGCGCATCGAACCGATACGCCCCAGACCCGCAGGCGCGTTCAGTCGTCGGAAAGGCCGAGTTCAGGACGACGACCATTATCAATGTCAGCGCCGGGGAACTCAGTGTCCCCCTTGGTCTGGTCGGTGAAAGCGCCCAGGTCGATCAGGTCGTCTTCGAAATGCTCACGCGTGTTCATTGTACGTCTCCCTCATCAGGCAATCGCCATGACCAGTTCATGGCGTGAGGAAAGTATGACTCGCATGTGAGTAGAGGTAAAATTCGCGCCACGTTCATCATTGGCCCGAATCCTGTTGGAATCCGGGCAGTATTTTTTGAGGCCAACTTTCATCACGGGCAGTTGATTGTTTGTGATTATTGATGATCTGCGATGATGTATTGATAGAATGGGCAATGGCAACGGCGCGACTCTCGTCACGTTGCTTGAGCCTTTGCGGTCCGGTGGACCGCCTGGATGGCGGAGCGGGCGCGCATAGCTGATCCATACCGCCTCATGATGTGAGAGCAGAATACCACTCTAGGGCGGCTTCGACTTTACGAATCTTCCGGTGCGGCGATTTCGGCCATCAAATGACCTGACCTTGCCCGGGCCCGGGGGCAGGACCGCGTGCGCGCAGCCGGGCCAGATCCGCGACGGCCAGCAGCCGGCGATCGCGGTGGCGGATCAGCAGGGGAATGAGGCGTTCGGGATCCGATGCCATATCGACCAGTCCGGCCAGCTCCTCTTCGCCGTCTTCGAACAGATGACCCTCAAGACATCGGACCGCCCTGAGCCGGTCGTTGGCATGGGCCATCGCAACCTCGCACTCGTCGATTTCCGGCAGTGACGCCAGCCGCTCGAAAAACGCCTCGGTCCGATGCACCAGCCCTGGACCGTCCGCTGTCGGGAAATGGGTTACCTCCGGCTCCGGACCGATCAGCGGCGCCGCGTTGCGGACGGCGAGAATGGCCAGCGCACAGGCCCAGCGATAGCTGGCCCTGAGATGCGCCTCGTCAGCCGGCGGCGCATGAAAGCCTTCGGTTCGGCTGCCCGCCACCAGCCCCTCGGCCGCCAGGCGGCGCAGGGCGTTGTAGACTGTCGTCTCGCTGGCGTCCGCGTCCGCCGCCAGCTGCCCCGGATTCAGTCGCTGGCCGGGCCGACAGGCGCAACTCGTCACCTGCGCCTTGATCAGCCGATAGACCTGTCCGCCGATGGTGTCCTGCTCGTACATGGCCCGCACTCCGGGCCGGCAAGATACGCCGCCGGCCCCGTGATCGACCCTGAAACCTCAGTCCACACGCCGGCATCCTCCTGTCGGCTCGGTCCTCATTCTAGCGATAGGGGCTGGTCCCGGCTTTACCGATCCTCCGATGCGGCGCCGTTCGACCCGGTACTTCGCGCCCCCACCGGTCAGGCCGCCGCGTCCCCACCGCAAAAGGCTCGATAGGCCGCGTCTATCTCAAGCAGCGCCGCATGCCGGCCGGCCGTCAGACGGCCGTCGCGCATGAAGATGACCTGATCGGCGCTGCGCGCCAGCTCGAGACGATGGGTGACCAGAACGAGCGTCGTGACGCCCGCATGCCGCGCCCGGAGCGCGCCGATCGCGCGGGCCTCGGCTGGCGCGTCGAGGGACGATGTGGTCTCATCCAAGATGATCGCCGACGCCCGCACCCCCATCAGCCGCGCCAGTTCCAGCTTCTGCACCTGGCCGCCCGATAGCCGTTCGCCCTGTTCGCCGACCGCCAGTCCGAAATCCACCGGCCGGCCGTCCTCATAGAAGCACCAATCCTCCAGCAAGGCCCTGAGCGCCGCTTCGTCGTGACGCGTTGGCGGATAGAGGGCGTTGTCGCCTAGGCTGCGGTTGAACAGGCCAATGAACTGCGGAACGTAGAGGACGCGCGCATAGCGCTCCGCCTCGTCGATGGCCTCCATCTCCACCCCGTCCACCCGCACGCGCCCCTCGCTCGGCGACAGCAGGCCGGCGATCATCCGGGCCAGCGTCGACTTGCCTGCGCCGTTGGGCCCGGCCACGACCACGAACGATCCCGGCGCGATCTCGGCATGGACATCGCGAAGCACCCATTGGCTGCCGTAGCGAAATCCGGCCCCGTCGATCGTGATCGCGGCGGCCGTCGTCGGGATCGTCGCAGGGGAGGACCGGCTCTCGCGCCCGACCAGGGCGAGCACATCGCCGATATTCGCGATCGCCACCCCGGACTGCCGCAGGATGAAGCCGAGGCCGCCGAGCGGAAGGGCCAGCCGGAACGCATAGGCCTGCAGCAGCACGAAATCGCCGACCGAGATCGCGCCATGCGCCGCGTCCAGGCCGGCGAGTCCCAGAAGAAGGAAAAGGCCCACGCCCGCCACCAGATACTGCGCGCCCGCCGTATGGACGAGCAGCCAGGCCAGCCGCTCGGCCGAGGCCTGTCGCGCCCGGCCCTCGTGCGCGACGAGGCGGATCTCGCCTTCGACATTGCCGTTGAACACCACCCGGCGCGCATTGCGCAACACGTCGCCGAGCGCCTGAGACACCGAAGCCGCCGCCCGGTTCGTCGCCTCCGCCTGCGCCTGGAACCGGCGGGCGCTCAGCCGTGTCGCCCCGTAGTAGCCGACCAGCACCACGATCATCAGCACCACATAGGGCGGCGGAGCCAGGGTCGCGATCACCGCCAGCGACACAGCGATCTGGATCAGGAGCGGCGCCACCCGTCCCATCAGCCCGTCCACGACAAGCTGGAGACTGAAGGGCAGCCGCTCGAGCATGCCCAGCAGCCGCCCGCTGTCCGCCTCCCGTTCACGCGCGATCTTCGGCAGATGTCCCGTCAGCGCGCCCTCGATCAGGCGCCGGGCGAGACCGTTGATGATCCTGGTGGTGAAGACATATTTCCAGGCCGCGGTCAGGTTGGTACCCGACCAGACGAGTACGAAGGCCGCGACCAGCAGCAGGAATGGGAAAGGTGAAACCTGGCCCGCCGACAGGCTGTCGACCACCAGCTTCAGCAGATAGGGTCCGAGAACACCCAGTCCGATGCCCAGCACCTCGATCATCGTGCTCGCCGCCACATCCGCGCGCAGCCCGAGCGTGCGATCGGCCATGAGCCGCAGCAGCGAGCGGAAGACGGCGAAGGTCGGCATGAGGGCTCCTCGCCCGGCAGACTAGCCCTCCCTGATTGCGGCGGCTTCACGGATATTCCGGTCGCACCGCAAGGTCTGGCTCAGCCGGCCGTCCGCGCCCTGGTCTCCACGAGACTGAACGCGAGGGCGCCGAGAAAGATGAAATAGAGAATCCAGAGCGACACGACATAGCCCCGCGCCAGCAGGTCTTCGTCCAGCATCATGCCGACATGCGCCGCCACCGTGACCAGTTCGACACCGGCCGCGACGATCAGCCAGATCCGGTCATGGCGTAGCACCAGCATGATCAGAACCGCCAGAAGGGCCGCATCGACTGCGGCCACGCCCCACATCGGCCACCGCTCGCCGCCGAGCGCCTGCGCCAGCGGCGAGACCAGAAAGGCCGTGAGCGACGCGAGCGCGGCGATGCGCTCGGGACGCCCGCCCCAGAGAAGCACCGCTGACGTCACCAACAAGGTGAGGATCGCGCCCGCGATCTGCATAGGCGTCTGTAACATCGCCTCGGTCCCCCATACGAGGGAGAAGGACGCTACTCATGGGTGCTGCTGTCAAGCTTAGGCGACGATGCGGGGCGCCGGGACTTCCGCAGTCGGGACGATCCCGTTGCGCTCCGGTTTGCTGACTCCCGTGCCGTGCAGCGTTGCCGGACGTACGCCGATCTCCGGGGCGGCTGCCGCGAGGGCCGCGTGCGCCGCCATCAGATGGGTTCGCGTCTGTCCGAGTGTGTCGACCGATCGCGCGACAGCCGCCACCCCATCGTGGCCCAACACGGCTGAGAAATCATGGTCGCGCCGTAGCGACGAGGTCAGCGCGATAAACAGGGCGGCCTTCTCGAGCGCCATGTCGACGGCGCCTTCCGCCTCGAACAGGGCGTCGGCGATGGACTGGGCGATGTCGCGTCTTTGCATGGGTTCGCAATCCCGCGCACGCGCGGGCTCCTATATTGAAATGGTGAAATCGAAATGTCGCACCGGCGGAGCCGGCGAGGATCAGTAGGGCGCGAGCCGGTCGTCGAAGATCTGCGCCAGATGGCCGATCTGGATCGCACTGGAGAGGATGCCGACCGTCACGACACCGATGGCAACGGCCGCCGCCATCACGAGCATCAGTCGCAGGAACGGCGACCGAACGTTCGGCTTAACGGGCTCCGTGGCGGTCGATCGCTCGCGGGCGTCAGAACGAAAGCGATGCAGATAATCTCTCGAATCAGATCGAGCGGCGAGAGATGCGGACTGAGCAGACGCGTCATCGTCAGCAGATGCTGCACCGTCTCCTTTTCCTCCCGCGTGATCGACAGGTCGTCGTACGCCGCTTCCAGATCGCCCCAGGTGACCGTCGGGATCGGGATCGCCGAATGGGGCATGGGCTCCTCCTTTCTCCCCGCCATCGGCCGACGAAACGGGATCGAAGGATAGGGGTATCGGCTGACCCTGATACGCAATGGGTAGGCCGCTCGCGCGCATGTACCGGACCAGCATCAGCGCGGCGTCGCGCCGGGACACGGCCTGTAGCTTGCGCACCGCATTCGCGAAATGCTTGTCGACCGTCGCCTTGCGGACGCCGAGATCGCGCGCGATCTCCTTCGACTGGCGGAGTTGGGCAGCCCCGATCAGGCACTCGCGCTCGCGCGCCGTCAGCTTTGCGAAGCGATCCATGCGTCAGCCTTCGCGGGTTCCGCGTCGTCCGCCTCGAGAGCGAGGGTCTCGATCAGCCGCAGCAGTTGGCCGCGCAGCGGCTCGGAGGGAATGCGGCTCCACGCCTCAACCAGCCGGGTGGTCTCGTCGCGCGGCGCGGCGGCGGGCTGCGTGTCTCGAAGCCCGAGAAGGCTCGGAACACTGACGCCGAGCACGCGGGAGATGACATACAGCCGCCACGCCAGAAGCCGCGAACTCCCGTTCTCATACTTCTGGACCTGCTGGAACGAGATGTTGAGGTGCTGGCCGAACGCCTTCTGGCTCATGCCGAGCTCGCGGCGTCTCCGCCGTATGCGCGCTCCGACTTCGCGGTCAAACGCCCCAGTATCCTCCGCCATATCGTCCCACTCCGTAGCCCCCCGCACGGGGCCTTGATTAGGTCATGACGGACGCCCGCTTCGCAAGCCTTCGGCGGCGATCGACCGGGCGTGGTGCTCTCACGTCTGTACATGGCGCAGCGAGCTGAGCGCCGGCCAGACCGAAAGAACTCGGTATTATCGTAGTTAATACAGGAAGATGATGGAAACACCGGAAGAACGGAGAAGAGCCGGGGTGGAATCTTCCCTATCGTCGCCGGTCGGACAGGAGTGGATCGGCCCTCCTGCGCCGATCCGGCGATGAGCCGCGCGGGGAAAGGACGCGCAATGCATGGGCAGGAGGACACCGCTGACTGGCGCCGCCGCGAAGCCTATGACCGGCTTCTGCCGCTGGACCCGTCCGGTTGGGCCTGGGAATCCGCTTCGCGGAACGCCCAGGCCCGCTTGATGCTCCGGCCGTTCCGTCGCGGCCGCCTGCTGCGCCGCTCGCCCCCCATTCGATTGCTGGCGTCGGAGGAAGGAGACGAGCCGGCCGCATGGGGCTGGCTCTGTCGGCGCGGCGGACGACATCGCGGCGACACAGGCCGTCTTCTGGCGGTCGCGCTACGACACGGCCGTGCTCGCCGTGCATGCGGAACCCTGCATGCCGGAGGACGCCGACGGCATCGACCTGCTTCGTCTGCCATGCGCCGCCGTCCTTCGAGGCGCGCGCGATGGACGTGAGGAACTGCTCCTGTTCGATGGGGGTCGTTGTGTCCGCATCGAGGTCACCGCCGGAACCCTGCTGGCCGGACCGGTGCGCCTGCTCTACACTCTGGCGGGCTTCTCCGAACTCGAACCGAAGCTCCTCACCCTGCGCCGCCTGCTCGCCCTGCGCCGCCTCGGCCGACTGCCGGCCACCCTTTATCCACCCGAACGCCGCGCCCGTCGGTGGGCCATGGCCTTCCAGGCCTATGACGGCGCCCGCGCCGGGGCGACACACCGCGAGATCGCCATTGCCCTGTTCGGGGCCAAACGCGTCGAGACCGACTGGGCCGCCGGCGAGGACATGCGGATGCGTGTCCACCGCCTGATCCGTACAGCTGAACGTCTGGTCGAGGGCGGCTATCTTCGGTTGCTGCGCGAATAGGCTGCGGTCGGGCAGAAGCGATTCCTGTGGTCTCTCATCCCGGTGCTCGGTGTCGAGCCTGATAACGCCATGCTTGGGCGTTTGCCGCCTTGAAGGCGCTGTCGGCTCGAGTGACGATTTCAAGATGCTGTGCTCCCGCGATGGACGGGATGCGACTTTCAGACGCCTCAAAACCCTCGCGTTGGGGGCTGCAATGGCAAGGTCGGCATACACCGGGCACTATATGGAGCAGAATGCCCAATGCTTTCATTAATCTAACCCACATGCAAAACGTCTTCCTATTTGGGATATCACGTGATATTCGAATTCTCGCGCGATAGGTGTCGTCGCAATGATCGGATGGACCAGCCATATGTCGTCGAAGCGAAAGGATACGCAACGCCAGACCAGGGATCGGTTGGTCGCGGCCGCGCACGCCTCTATCGTCGAAGAGGGGGTCGCCGCCATGTCGATCCGCAATATCTGCACCGCCGCCGGACATACCCAGGGCGCCTTCTATTCCAACTTCGCGAGCAAGGACGATCTGCTGGTCGAGATCCTGCAGAGCCATATCCAGGACGAGGTCACCCTGCTTCGCGATCTGGTCGCGCATTGCGCCGGCGACGATATCGAAACCACGCTGCAGGTGCTCGCTGCCCGGCTCGCAAAGCTCGCCGAAGAGGCGCAATGGTCGCTGCTCTCGATCGAATTGCAACTTCATGCCCGCCGGGAGCCGGCCTTCGCGGCGCGACACTATGAAGGAAAGGCGGCCTGCCATCAGGTGTTCGCCGGTCTGGTCAGCGATCTGGCGGAGCGTTTCGGACTCCGGCCGATACTACCGCCCTTGCAGACCGGGATCGGCCTTTACGCCCTGTGGATGGGCCTTGCCGTCCAAGGCGAGGTCGAAGGCGCCGTCCCGCGCGACCGGATGCTCGTGGGCTTCTTCCGCGCCTTGATGGGGCTGGGCGTCCCTGGGACGGAGAGGGCCTGACGATGGAGCCTCGGACCGTGTCGCGGCGGATCGGGTGCGGGGCCTCCGGATTGCCGCTGTACGGCGAAATCGATGCGCTGCGGCGCTTCCGCACGACCTTCCGCGCGAGGGCGGACGACATCGATGAACTCGATCACGTCAACAACGCGGTCTGGGTCGACTGGGCCCAGGAGGCGTCGATGGCCCATTGGTTCGCCGCCGCGCGAGGCTGTGACCGGGACCGGTACGTGGCGATGGTCCTCAAGCATGAGATCGAATACCGCGGCAATATCCGGGTCGGTGAAGACGTGACCGCGCTGACCTGGGTCGAGGGGCCGCCGCGCGGCGCTCGCTATACCCGATGCGTCGAATTCGTCCATGCCGACGGGCGTCGTCTCGTCATCGCAATTTCCCAATGGGCGCTGATCGACCGGTCAAGCGGCAGACCCGTCCGAGTGCCCTTCGAGGTGGCGGCTCCATTTCTTCGTGACGATTCCATGCGGGAGGTGGTGGAATGACCGATATTCGAAAAGTGACGGTCCTCGGGACCGGCGTGCTGGGGAGCCAGATCGCCTTCCAGACCGCCTATAGCGGCTTTGACGTCACCGCTTATGACATCAGCGAAGACGCCCTCGATCAGGCGGGCGCGCGGTTCGCCGCCCTCGTCCAAACCTATGAAGGGGAGGTGCCCGGGGCGACCGGCGGCAAGGCGACCGAAGCCCTGAAGCGCATCACCCTGTCTGCCGATCTCGGGACGGCGGTCGCGGATGCGGATCTGGTGATCGAGGCGGTTCCCGAGGTTCTCTCGATCAAGCGGGCGCTCTACGAAAAGCTGACGGGGCTCGCGCCGGACAGGACGATCTTCGCCACAAATTCCTCGACCCTGCTGCCGAGCGACCTGAAGGCCTTCACCGGCCGACCGGACCGTTTTCTGGCGCTGCACTTCGCCAACAGCATATGGAAGTTCAACACCGCCGAGGTGATGGGCACGGATGACACCGATCCGACCGTGTTCGATGCCCTCGTCGCCTTCGCATCGGCCATCGGCATGGTCCCTGTCCCGGTCCGCAAGGAAAAGGCCGGCTATGTCCTCAACTCCCTTCTGGTCCCGTTCCTGAACGCGGCGGCCGGGCTTGCGGCGGGCGGCTATGCCGAGCCGGAAGATGTCGACAAGGTCTGGCGCATCGCCACCGGCGCGCCGATGGGGCCGTTCCAGATCTACGACATCATCGGCCTGACCACGCCCTACAACATCCTGTCGCACGGCGACGACAACGCCAGGGCGATCGCCGCCTGGCTGAAGGAAAACTATATCGACAAGGGCAAGCTGGGCGTCGCGTCCGGCGAAGGCTTCTACGTCTACAAGCCCGCCTCCTGATCTCCCCTCCTGACCTCCCCCTAGCGAATCCAAAGGAGTCCGCCATGCACTACAGCAGTGGAAATTACGAAGCCTTCGTTCGCCCCCGCAAACCCGAGGGCGCCGAGAACAAGACGGCCTGGTTCGTCGGTTCGGGTCTGGCCGGGCTGGCCGGCGCGGCCTTCCTGATCCGCGACGGCGGAGTGCCCGGCGACCGCATCACCATCCTGGAGGAACTGGCGATCCCCGGTGGCGCCCTCGACGGGCTGGACGTTCCGGAAAAGGGCTTCGTCATCCGCGGCGGACGCGAGATGGAAGAGCATTTCGAATGTCTGTGGGATCTCTATCGCTCGATCCCCTCGCTGGAGATCGAGGACGCCAGCGTGCTCGACGAATTCTATCGCCTCAACAAGGACGACCCCAATATCTCGCTCCAGCGGGTGACCCAGAACCAGGGTCAGGACGTGCCGGACAAGGCCCTTCTGACGCTCAACGACCGGGCGCAGAAGGACCTCATCTCCATCTTTCTGGCCACACGCGAGGAGATGGAGAACAAGCGGATCAACGAGGTCTTCAGCGAGGACTTCCTCAAAAGCAATTTCTGGCTCTACTGGCGCACCATGTTCGCCTTCGAGGAATGGCATTCCGCGCTGGAGATGAAGCTCTATCTCCACCGCTTTATCCATCACGTCGGCAATCTCGCCGACTTCTCCTCGCTCAAGTTCAACCGCTACAACCAGTATGAATCCATGGTCCTGCCGCTGGTGAAGTGGCTGACGGATCACGGCGTCAAGTTCCGCTACGGCGTCGAGGTCACCGACGTCGATTTCGACCTCCAGGCCGGCCGCAAACAGGCGACGCGAATCCATTGGACGGAGAAGGGCGTCGAAGGCGGCGTCGATCTCGGCCCCGACGACCTGGTCTTCATCACCATCGGATCCCTCACCGAAAACTCGGACAATGGCGACCATCGAACCCCGGCGAAGCTGAGGGACGGCCCGGCGCCGGCCTGGGATCTCTGGCGCAACATCGCGGCGAAGGATCCCGCCTTCGGACGCCCCGACGTTTTCGGCGCCCACATCCCTGAGACCAAATGGGCCTCCGCCTCGATCACCACGCTCGACGCTCGCATCCCGGCCTACGTCGAGAAGATCACCAAGCGGAATCCGTTCACCGGCAAGATCGTCTCCGCCGGCATCGTCACCGTGAAGGACTCCAGCTGGCTGCTCAGCTGGACGGTCCATCGCCAGCCGCATTTCAAGAAGCAGCCCAAGGGCCAGATGATCGCCTGGTTCTATGCCCTCTTCGTGGACAGGCCGGGCGACTTCATCAAGAAGCCCATGCAGGACTGCACCGGCGAAGAGATCACCCAGGAATGGCTCTACCATCTCGGCGTCCCCGTCGAGGACATTCCCGAACTTGCAGCGACCGGCGCGAGCACCGTGCCCACCATGATGCCCTATATCACCGCCTTCTTCATGCCGCGCCAGGCCGGCGATCGGCCGGACGTCGTTCCCGAGGGCGCCGTCAACTTCGCCTTCATCGGCCAGTTCGCGGAATCGAAGCAGCGCGACTGCATCTTCACGACAGAATATTCGGTTCGCACGCCGATGGAGGCGGTCTACACCCTGTTGAACGTCGAGCGCGGCGTGCCGGAGGTGTTCAACTCCACCTATGACATCCGCACCCTGCTGGCGGCGATCGGACCACTCAGGGACGGCAAGGGGATCGACATTCCAGGTCCGGCCTTCGTGCGCAATCTGCTCATGAAGAAGCTCGAGGGCACCGAGATCGCGAAACTGCTCGAGGAATTCGACCTGATCGAGGACTGACGACGATCGCTTTCCCCGCCTTCTCACATATGTCTACCTTCATCCGGCTTTGGGACGAAGGTCGTGTGGGAGGGCGGGGGGCTAGATTCTTTCAGGGCCGAGTTCGGTTTCAGCCGGCTTTGCCAAGGAGGCAGTCTACGACTGCAGCCATTGAGGGCGCCGGGAGCTGTGCATGGGGAAGGTCGAGCCGGATTTTGGCGGCGAGGCTGCGAGGGTGGATCAGTCCGCGCTCGCAGCGAGACGGATCGACAAATGGCGCGGCTAGTCCCGGTTCGTCGCCATCATGGTGCTGCAGTCGGTCAACAGGGGAGGGATGGGGCATGTCTGAAATGCTTGCGGTGGTCGCCGCCGAACTGGCGCGAGGCGGCGTTTTGCGGGTCGCGATTAATCTGGGCAATCCCGTGCTCGCCCAGCAGCGGCCCGACGGCGTTCGTACCGGCCTATCGGTCCGACTGGCCGAGGAGGTCGCCAGGAGGTTGGGGGTCGCCTTGGTTCTGACGTCCTTCAAGACCGCCAATGACGCCGTTGAGGCCCTCGCCGGCGAAGAGGTCGATATGGGCTTTCTGGCGATCGATCCGCAGCGCGCCGAGCGGATCGCCTACACCGCGCCTTATATTTTCATCGAAGGCGCTTATCTCGTGCGGTCGGACAGTCCGTTTCACGATACGAGCGACGTAGACAAGCCAGGCATTCGGATCGCGACAGGCTTGCGGACGGCCTACGATCTTTTCCTGACCCGCACGATCCGCGCTGCCGAGATCGTTCGAGGGCCGACTTCGGCGGCGGCTATCGATCTCTTCCTGAATGGCGACGCCGATGTGGCTGCCGGCGTTCGCCAGCCCCTGACAACGGTCGCACAGCAGCACTCCGATCTGCGTGTGCTGCCTGATAGTTTCCAGACCATCGCCCAGGCCGTCGCCGTTCGGAAGGACCGGCAGAGGAGTCTCATCTATCTTTCCTGCCTGGTCGACGCGCTTCTGGCGGAGGGTTTCATCGAAAACGCGCAAACGCACGCCTGAAGGTCATGGTAGCCGCCTTTGCCATCGGCGTGGGCAAGGCCGCGCCTCTGAACCGGCTTTCCTTGACACGGCAAAAGCCGTCGTCGCGCGCATGCCGGCCATGGTTTACGCTGGGTCACGTCTGCGACGGTGATCCGTCCCGGTCTCGTCGGATGACGTCTCCGGCATCCGCCAGCATGAGATCCACGAGAAAGTCCAGAAGCTCTCCGCTCGCGACCTTTCCGGGCTCAAGCAGGCCCTGGAACATGCTTCCCTCGTGGACAGCCAGGATCAGGCGCGCAATGCACGGGAGGTCCCGGGCAGCGATGCGGGCATCCTCGCGAAGGATGTCGGCGAGCGCGCCCTCGATGATGGCGAGGATCCGTCCTTGCCGTTCGGCATAGTGGCTCGCCATGGCAGGATGGCGTAGGGCATAGAGGCCGAACTCGGCCTGGAGCAGATACCAGTCCCGATCGAACGGATAGCTGGCGATAAAGGCCTTGAGGAAATTGTCGGCCGTCGAGCCGGGCATGGACAGGGCGCAAGCGGTCGCCTCCTCCAGCCTCGACTGCAAGCGCTCGATCACCCGGTCATAGAGGGCGAAGAACAATTCGTCCTTGGATCGGAAGCTGGAATTATAGGCCCCCCGGCTCAGACCGACGCGCTCGCAAATATCTTCCTGGGTGGCGCCATGGAAGCCACGTTCGGCGAAGGCCTCGAGAGCGCCATCCAGGATGCGCTCCCGGGTCTGCGCCCGGGTCGGGCGCGTTCGTGCCGGGCGGCGGCTCACGGGATCACGGGGGGGGGCATTTCGATACAAATATGTATTGAGTTGGTTGGATGTCAACGTTACCGTGCGGGAGCAGGAGACGTTCTTCATGACCTTGCGATGTTCGATGCTGGTTGCCGCGCTGGCGACTGCGGTCTGTCAGGGCGCGCAGGCGCAAACGATCGACAGGCTTCCTCTCGATTATCGAAGCGCCCAGGCGAGGCTGCTCGAGCGGTCGGACGCGATCCGGGGCGCCGACGCCGATGTGCGCAGCAAGGAGGCCCAGGAGGCCTCGACAAGCACGTTGCGGCGTCCGACCGTCGAGTTCGAAGGACAGATGATCCGCTATCAGAAAACCCTCTATCTGCCGCTCGGCCCGCTGGCGGACGTGGCCCAGGATTATGCCATCTATGATCCCCTGCGCTTCGAGATCGAGCGCACGAGCACCCGGCCGATCGTGACGGCGACGCTGCCGCTCTATTCCGGCGGCCAGATACCCGCCGTGCAGGCGGGCGCGGCGGGGCAACTGGAACAGTCGCGCGCCGAACGCCAGATCGTCATCGACAACGGTCTGTTGCAGATGACCCAGCTCTATTTCGGCCAGCAGCTGCTCGAGCGCGTGCGCGATGTTCGCCGTGATGCGCTTGCGGGATTGGACCGGCATGTCGCGGACGCCCTCAAGCTCGAACAGGAAGGGTTCATAAGCCGGGCCCAACGCCTCCAGGCGCAGGTGGCGCGCGACGACGCCGCGCGCGAGCTCGAGAAGGCCGAGGCCGATCTCGCGAGCGCGCGGGTGGCGCTTGCCGGCGCGCTGCGGGCGCCGTCCGGCGTCGATCCCGTCTCCCCGATCTTCGTGATCCGTCAGCCGCTCCGCTCGCTCGACACCTATGTGGACACGGCGCTCCGCGCCCATCCCCAACTGGACCGGCTTGCGGCGCTGGAAGACCAGGCCGAAGCGGGGGTGGCCGTTCAGCGGGCGAAGCTCCGGCCGACGGTCTATGGATTCGCCCAGTATAATTTCGATCGGCGCGACACGCTGTTGACCGATCCGGACTGGTCGGTGGGCGTGGGGCTGCGCTACACCCTCTTCTCCGGTGTGGACCGCTCGCAAGCGGTGCAGGCCGCGCGGGAAACCGTGACGCAAGCCAATGCGGGCCTGCGCGAAGCCCGCACCCAGATCGAAATCGGCGTCACGCGGTCCTGGAACGAGGCGGAAGCCGCGCGACGGCGATTCGAGCTGACCGACACGGCGATCACTGCGGCTCAGGAAAATTTGCGGGTCCAGACCCTCGGCTATCAGGAGCAGCAGACGACCTCGCTCGACGTGATCGATGCGCAACTCGGTCTCGCGCGTTCCCGGATCCAGCGCGCCCAGGCGGGGTACGACTTCGTCATCGCTTTGGCGCAACTCCTGCACGTCAGCGGGCAGATCGCCACATTGCCGGGCTATATCGACCAGGGTGAAAGGGTCGCGCCATGACCGCCACATCGGAAAACCAGGCCGTTCCGGAAAAGACGATTTCGCCTGTTCCGACCGGGCGGAAGCGCAAGCTGCTGCTGCTCATAGCCTTGCTGATCGTGGTCATTCTCGGCGTAGGTCTCTGGCTGGCCTACCGTCCGGTTCCCGATCAGCTTCAGGGCATGGTCGAGGCCCGCGAGCTGCGGATCACGAGCAAGGTCTCGGCACGGATCACTGCCTTTCATGTCGAGGAAGGGCAACCGGTGAAGACGGGACAACTGCTTTATACGCTCGACAGTCCCGAGGTCGAAGCCCGCTCCGAACAAGCCGGCGGCGCGCTCGCCGCCGCGCAGGCGAATGCGGACAAGGCCGATGAAGGCGCACGGCCGGAGGATATCCGGGCTGCCGAGGCCCAGTGGCGACGCGCGCAGGCGGCGGCGGATCTTGCCCAGACCACCTATCAGCGCACCGAGCGCCTCTTTGAACAGGGTGTGCTCGCGGGGCAGAAACGTGACGAGAGCCGCGCCAACGCCCTGGCCTCCAATGAAGCGGCCCGAGCGGCGCGCGCGCAATATGACCTGGCGCTGGCCGGCGCTCGCCGACAGGATCGGCAGGCAGCGAGCGGACAGGTTCGCCAGGCGCGCGGCGCCCTTGCCGAAGTCGAGGCGGCCGAGAAGGAAACCCGGGTGCTCGCGCCGTCGGGCGGCGAGATCGGCCGCAGGCTGGCGCAGCCGGGCGAACTCGTGCCGCAGGGCTTTCCCGTCTTCGTCCTGACCGACGTCGATCATCCCTGGGTGACGCTCACCCTGCGAGAGGATCAGTTCAGCGCGATCCGCCGGGGACGGGTCCTGAGGGGCCGCATACCCGCGCTCGGTGATCGTAGCGCGCAGTTTCGTGTCTTCTATATCGCGCCGGCCGGCGATTTCGCGACATGGCGCGCGACCCGCCAATCGAGCGGCTTCGACGTGAAGAGCTTCGACGTACGCCTGTCGCCCGTATCGCGGGTCGACGGGATGCGGCCCGGCATGACGGTCCTGTTCGACTGGCCACAATGATCCGGGCCTTCGTCGACAGCGCCCTGCGCGAAACCGCCTTCCTGCGCGGCAGCGTCTGGGATCTGGCGCTGGTCACCTGGCTGCCCCTGCTGTTGCTGGCGATCGTCGCGGTCCAGCTGTCGGCAGGCGTCATGCGAGACCTGCCGATCGTCGTGGTCGACGAGGACGGCGGCGGCGTCGCCCGCGACCTCATCCGCAAGCTGGAGGCGTCACCCGGGCTCAAGGTGGCGGCGCGGCCGGCCGATATGGCACAGGCCGAGCATCTGGTCCGCGCGAACGCCGCCTATGCCGTGGTCCTGATCCCGCGTGATCTCGAGCGCACCGTGCTGCGCGGCGAGACCGGCAAGATCCTCCTCTTCTACAATGCGAGCTATTCCACGCCCTCGGGTTCGGTGTTGCGCGAAGTCGGCGCCGTGGTCCAGGCCCAGGCAAAGGCCCTGGCCGGGGAGCAAAGCGCCGCGATCGCCGGTCCCGCGCGTGTGCGGCCGCCGCCGGTGAGCGTGCAGAGCCGGATCCTCTACAACCCGCAGGCCAGTTACGAACTGCAACTCGTCGCCCTGATCCATCCCGCACTCCTGCACCTGCTGTTCATGATCGCGGTCGTGAGCGCGCTCGGTCGCGAGCTGCGGGACGGGACCATCGGAGCATGGCTTGCAGGTTCTCGAGGCGAGGCGGTCGCCGCGATCGCCGGCAAGATCGCGCCCTATATCCTCATCTTCCTGCTCTGGGGGGCCCTTGCGACCGGCTATCTCGCGGCCTTCCGGGGCTGGCCCGTGCAAGGGAGCGTGGCGATGCTGATGGGGGGCTATCTCGCCCTCTATCTCGCCTATGCGGGCATGGCCTTGTTCATCGTCGGGGCCACCCTGTCCATGGGGCAGGCGCTGTCGATGACCGCGCTCTATGCGGGAGCTTCCTTCGCGTTCGCGGGCGCCATTTTTCCGATAGAGTCGGCCTCCGCCTTCGCCCGGCTATGGAGTGTGCTGCTTCCCTATACGCACTTCGCGCGGCTGGTCGTGGAGCAATGGATGATCGGCACGCCCGTCGCGGCATCGGCCAGACCGATCCTCATCATGCTCGTTTTCCTTGTCGTGGGCATGGTCGCGGGCCTGCCGCGATACCTGTCGGCACGCTTCAGTCCCGACGCTTGGGGCCGCCGATGATCGGGCGCGCCTTCCTTGCCACCTTCCGCGCCATTCTCGCCGACCGTTCCGCCTTCATGCTGATCGTCGTGTCGACGATCCTCTATTCCTTCTTCTATCCTTCAGCCTATTCCGGCGAGGTCGCTGTCCGCATTCCCGTCGCCGTGGTCGACCTCGACAACAGCGGTGCCAGCCGGTCCCTGATCCGCAGAATTTCGGCGCTTCAGCAAGCAGAGCTTGCAGCCCGGCTGCCCTCGCCCCAGGATGCGGAGCACTGGTTACAGACGACAGGCGCTGGCGCCGTCATAGTCATTCCACAGGGTTTTGAGCGGAATATCCTGACCGGCGCACAAGGCACTGTCGCGCTCTATGGCAATGGCGCCTATCTGCTCAGGAGCAGCACCGCACTCTCCGGCGCCGGACTTGCAATCACCGTCATTGCAGCGGAGGCGGCAATCGATCAGGCGATGATGCAGGGCGCACCCGTCGGGCCCGCCCTATCGCTCGTTCCCCGCCCGCTTTTCAACACTCGCGAGGGCTATGGTAGCACTGTCTTTCCCGGCGTCGGCTTCCTCATCATTCACCAGACACTGCTGATGGGCCTGACGATGCTCGCCGCCACCCTGCGCGAGACACTGGGACGCTTTCGTCTGCCCTCGCGCACCCTTGTCGGAATTGCTCTAGCGTTCTTCGTGATTGGCTGGGCCGACGTTGCTTATTATGCGGGGTTTGTGTTCTGGTTTCAGGACTATCCTCGCGGCGGCGCTTCTCCCGGAGCCCTGATCGTGGGCGGCAGCCTGTTCGTGGCTGCAACGGTAGCCGCGGCGCTCGCGCTGGCCAGCTTCTTCCGGACGCGGGAACGGCCCCTGCAGTTGTGGATGGGCACGTCGCTCGTCATCTTCTTCCTGGCGGGTCTTTCCTGGCCGGCGGAAGCGACGCCGGCCTGGCTGGCGATCCTCGCCCGCCTCTTGCCTACGACCGCCGGCATCCATCTAATGGTCGGTCTCAATCAAATGGGCGCCAGCCTTGGCGAACAGATCCGGGAGGTGCTAAACCTCACCTTCCTCATCCTTGGCTATGGTGCCTTGGCATGGTGGCGCTTTACCCGCGGCCCGGTGCCGTTACTTGAAACTGACTCAAGCGCGACAGTCCCGCCATCACCAAACCCGGCGGCCGATCAGCGCAGCAAATAAACGCTGGCCTCACAACACCCTCATCGGCGCAGAGATCGCCCCCATGCCTCGTCGCCTCGATTGTCGTAGCGGGCCGGCCAAGCGAGTCTTCCTTGGAGCAGTTTCCGACGGACGATTGCTCGTCGCGCCCTCCGCTGAAGCCTGCTAATCTGGGCGCTCCGCCGTTCGGGCGAGCGATGAGACTTTTATGGAGATCTAATAATTTATTACTGTCGATTGTCGAGGGCGATTAACTCCACTGCTCAGTATAAGCGGGCGAAATGAAGCGGTTATCTCCCGTCCTGGAAAGCAAACCTTATGCATCGAGAGCCAGATGATTTGACCTTGGGCGTCGCGGAGGAGCCAAGTCTCAACCTGAGCGGCGGATTCGCGTTAGATCCGTCGGACCGGAGCGCGATGCGCGCACGTGTCGACGCCTTTGACTGGAGTTCGACGCCTCTTGGACCGCGCGAGGCGTGGCCCGCCGAACTGAAGATCATCGTCCGGCAGATTCTCGATTCCCACTTCCCCAAGGCCATCGTGTGGGGACCGGAACTCATCACCATCCACAATGATGCCTTTCTGCCGATCCTCGGCGGGAAGCCCGAGGCGCTGGGCAGACCGTTTTCCGAAGTCTGGGCGGAAGTCTGGGATGAGATCGGTCCGATCGTGGACAAGGCCTATGCAGGTGAATCGACCTACATTGAGGACTTTCCGCTCAGCATCGACCGCTCAGGCGTGAAGGAAGATGTCTGGTTCACCTTCTGCTACAGCCCGCTGCGTCGCGCCGACGGCAGCGTCGCCGGCATGCTCGACACCGTGATCGAGACGACGGGCAAGGTACGCGCCCAGGCCGACCTCGCGCTCGCGAACCAGGAGCTGGCGCATCGTCTCGGCAATACCCTGGCCCTGGTGCAGGCGATCGCCTCCCAGACCCTGCAGGGCCTTGCGGACGAGGATGCGCTGGCCTCATTCGGCCAGCGACTCGGCGCGTTGGGCAAGGCGCATGATGTCCTCGTTCGCCAGAGCTGGTCGGCGGTATCCTTCCTGCAGGTGGTCCGGAGCGCCGTAGAACCTCACGACCACGGCGATCAGATTCGGGTCGAGGGACCGGATTTGAAGATCGGATCACGTGCCGCTGTTTCGCTCGCCCTGCTTTTGCATGAACTCGCGACAAACGCCGTCAAATATGGCGCCCTGTCGGTATCGGGCGGAACCGTCGGCATCTCTTGGGCCGTTGAGCCCGACGAGCTGGCGCTCCATTGGCGGGAGAGTGGGGGTCCTCCCGTCGAAAAGCCCAGACGGATCGGATTCGGCACGCGATTGATCAAGATGGGCCTGAGCGGCGGCACAGTAGAGCGACGCTTTGAACCGGATGGATTCAAGCTGGACATGACCGTTTCCATCGCCTCACTCGCGAGCTGACGGCACAAATCGAGAGGCTGCTGGGAGGCCCGCATGTTGGCCGCTTCAACCACGCTGGACGACCTGTGCGCCGGGCGGCTCGAAGGCGCGGCGGTGCTCATCCCCTGAGCGGTCGCCCGGACCGAACGCGTCGTCCGCGCGTCGGCCTCGATCGCTGCCGGGGGGCCAGGCCGTCATGAGGCGTCAACGATCGCTCGCGCCACGACCGGCAGAATGAGAGGGGCGCGCGTGGTGCGACTGGGGTCAGTCCGCTGGAGGGGGCGGCTGAATCGCCTGCGCGTCTGTGATGGGGGCGTCACCTTGCTTCGGGGCTGTCGGCTTCGACTGCCTGTAGGATCGGACGCGCTCCTGCTCCTCAGGGTCCGCCATGGCTGTGGCGATTTCCCCGGCTCGCCGCCAGCGCGCGCGCCACCCCCATCCTTCAACGCCCTCCGGTGCGTCCTCGAACACCCACTTCTCAACCGGGCTATGACCGAGGATGACGGGATAGGCGGCGGTCGGAACCTGCTTCTGACTGTCGATGAAGGTCTCGTGGAACACAGACTGCACCCTCTTGCCGACTACCTCCTCATCCGCATCGTCCATCAGCTTGATGAACATGGCGGTGAAGAGCGCGGCGATGGCGCCGAAGAAGGTCCTGGTCATCTCCTTGTCGAGCGCGGGCATGCCGATGGCGTCGGGATCGAAGACGGCGTTCATGTGGACGATGATGGCGATCGCAGCCGCGGCCGCGATTCCGGGGCAGAGCGTCCAGACCGTAAAGGCGGCAATCGCCCAGCGGGGGCGTTGGGGGAGACAGCGCTTCGCAACCTGCGCTGCCGCCCAGCCCAGGCCCCAGATCGCCGCCGCGATGCCGGCTGCACACGGCCATCCGACGGCCCTGATCGCCAACGCCAGCGCCACTCCCATGATGGCGATGAGGAAGGCCGGCAGCGCCAGGATCAGCCGGCCGGACATCAGAGCTTGGTCCGATGGGGCGGCGCATGCTCGCAGGTGAGAATGACGTCTCCGCTCGGCTCGCGGATTCGATACATGCGCTTGTAGGGCGCCTCCATTCGACACTGGTCCTGTCCGGCCAAGGTCGCCGCCACGCGCAAGGCCGCAGCCGCCTGGAACAGAAGCGAGGTCGGTAATTCGTCGGCACGCGCAAACGGACTCGCCTGCGCCTCGAGCGCTTCGGCCAGTCGGATGAAAGGCCTCTCCGTATCCTCATTGAGGATGGCGACAGGGAGTTGTTGCGGTTCGTCAACGGGGGTGGTCATGCGAAAGCTCCCGAATGTCAGGCCTCGGTCGTGATCGTCTGCAGATAGTCGTCGGCGAAATCCGTCTCGATCTCGATCCACAAGGGCGAGTGATCCGACATCTGCCAGGTCCGCCATTTGCGATAGAGCGCCTCGGGCGTCTTCGCCTTGTACTTGGGGTCCGTCTCGGGATCGCTCTTGGGGGCCAGCGACGAATAGATAGCGCGATCCTCGTCGGTGTCGCGGAAGACCTCGGCGAACATGTCCACCATCCCGCCGGTCACCACGCGGAACCGCGGATCCTTCACCCGGACCGCGATCTGATCGTAGAAATGGTCCTTGTCCTTCCGGACTTTGGCGCCGTCGATAGGCGCGGGGACCTCGAAGCCGTTGGACTTCAACGCCGCCATGGTCTTGTGCTCCGGGCTGACCACGTTGAAGTCGCCGAGCAGGATGTAATTCTCCGCCTGGGCTTTTCCGGCGCCCTCAGCCTTGGCCTCTCGGTCCTGCCGCTTGGCGAAGAACTCCACCAGGCGTTCGATCTCGGCGATGCGGCGCTTCAGCTGTTCGCCGGAATCCCGACCGTAGTAGATGTGCACCGTGCACAGGCTGAACCGGAACCAGCCCGCCTGAAAGGCCACCAGGAAGGGCGTTCGCGCGAACTGCTGCCTGGCCTCCGTGACGATGGGCTGTGCATCCGGCTGATCGCTCGGCGGCTTCACCGTCTTGGGCGAGACCACAAGCTGCCCCTCGGGCAGGACCACCTCCCCGGCGATCTTGCGGAACCAGACCTTGTCCCGGCGATAGAGGAAGGCCATGCGTTCCTCGTTGCCGCCCGAACCCTCCGTCGCATCGGTGACGATATAGTCCCAGTCCCGTCCCAGGATCCGCACGAGCGTTTCCAGCGCGCTCAGATCCCGGTTGACCTCCTGCAGCGCCACCAGATCGAAACAGGCGACGATCTCGGCCAGATAGTAGAAACTCTCCGGCAGGCGCGGCCCGAAACCGAATTTGTTGGAATCGAAATCGCGGATGTTCCAGGTCGCCAGCAGCAGACTGCTCTTGCTGTTGCGCTTCCTCAGCGGCGCCAGGCTCTTGCGCATCGCGATCAGACGTTCGGCGCACCGCTTCCCGGCCGCCTTGTCGCGCCTGAAGGTCGCGCGCAGACCCGCATAGTTGTTGGACATGGCTTGCCCCCCGTTTCCACAACTGAGAAGAGCATAGCACAGCGAACGGGACGCGGCATATAACAATGCTCCGCAAGCTCCGGGACGCTTGGGAAATCCGGTCGGCCGACACGTTGCGCCCTGTGACCATCTACCCGTCCGCCGGAACGCCGTCGTCGTCGCCGGCGGCCTGATGCGTGACGCTTACCAACTTCAGCAGATGTTCGGGGCGCACCGCCACACCCTCATCGATGCACTGCCTGTTCTCGCAGAACAGGACGAAGGCGCGGTCCGACGGATTTCGCGAACTGCGATAGATGATCCCGTCCAGCGCATGGCCCTCGGCGGTGCGGAAGACACGTCGAAAATACTCGGTGACGATCTGCGTCGGCACATATTCGATATGCTCGCGACCATCGCGGGCGATCGGCTTGGCGATGTCGCGGGCGAAGGCGCGAAGGAAGCGCAGCGTATGGATCAGCTTGCGGCCGGCGGGCTCGAACACGCTCGGGACCTCGGGCAGTTCGGCCAGGTCGAGCACCCTGAGCGCCCGGACCGGCCTGAAACTCCCGATCGACAGGACCTGACCCGCATGCGCTTGCGGGTCAAAGGTCTCCGCCGTGGCGGTCGCCGCATCGAACGCGCCATAGAACATCGGGATACCCGCCGGACTCATCCGGTTGGACTGGGTTGCGAACTCGGCCGGCGGCGCGCCGATCGCCGCCGCCCCACCATGTCCGACGCCGTCAATGCGGATCCGGATCAGTTCGGTCTCGGGCTCGAGGCTTTTGACAAGTCCATGGCCGCCCAGCTCGTACCTGATCATCTTGGCGATCTGGCTCAGCATCTCGGCCGGGGTCAGTTCATCGTCGTCGCGAGGTTCCCGTTTCAGGAAGAAGTATCGCGTATCGTTCTTGGTGAACGCCTTGAATCTGTCCCAGCCCCACACGAGCCGCTGACTGTCGCTGCCGCGATAGAACTCCCGCTCGACCCAGCCATCCGTGTCGATGGAATCGGCAAGCGCATCGATGACAACGGCGTTCTCGCTGATTCCGTAGTCGCCGAGGACCTCCCATGTGTCGGTCACCGGCGCCTGGTAGCCGCCTTCGGCCGAGACATACATGATGCCCTCGCTGTCGGGATGGTTCCAGTCGAACGAGATTCCGGCCAGCACCACCCCCACGAAATCGTCAAAGCTGGCGGCGACCGCTTCATGGGATTCAGTTCCGCAGAACGAACAGCTGTGCGCCGTCAGGTTGGCCCCAATCCATTCGGCGAGCACAGGCTCCGACACGCATCCGGCGCAGATATCGCCGTCCGCGTCGCTATAGCCGCGTTCCCATTGTTCCAGCATCCACGCCTTCGCCCTGCCCATTCGGTCCTCGCTTCCGCCTTGTCATGAACAGGCCCGCGCTAGCATGTCTTTGCGCCAGGCAGCACACCCCGCCGACGAGGGCGACGAAGCTGACTATCGTCGTGAGCCGCGGACGGTTCGGCGGCTTCCGATCGAAATCAGGAGGGGAAAGCCTTCCCCTGAGCTGGAGCCCGCGTGGGCTCCAGCTACCCCTTCGAGCGGGGGCGCTTTGCCCCCCGCAACGCCCCCCTTTTGCGGTCATCGCGCTGCCGCGCGATGGCGTTTCCTGTGGGCCTCCCCGGGGCGCGGGTTGTGGCCGGCGCGCCCTTCTGGACGCGCCCCGGCATGCGCCAAGCCGGCCCGTGGCCGGCTCCTCCACTGACGTTCCAGCCCCTTCGGGGTGACCCCTGCCTTCTGGGGCGCGTCCGGACGGTCGCAGTCGCCGCCCACCCCCCGCTTCCGGGGAAGGCCATGTGGCTTTTGGGCGGGGAAGGAGGACAGGCATGCGTTCAAACCCCAGCCGTCGCGCCCGTGGAAAGGGCAGAGAGGGGGTTTCGGCTCCCGCCGAACCCCGTGCCAACCTCTATGACGAGGTGACGGCAAGCATCATCGCCGAGCTTGAGGCGGGCCGTTTCCCCTGGGTTCAGCCGTGGGGACGCGCAGGCGCGGCCGGACCCGGCCTCCCGAGAAACGCCCTCACCGGACGGCGCTATTCAGGCGTCAACATCCTCATGCTCTGGGGCGCGGTCATCGCGCGCGGCTATCCCTCGCAGGGCTGGCTGACGTTCAAACAGGCGCTGGCGGCAGGCGGGTGCGTCAGGAAGGGCGAGCGCGGGACCACCGTCGTCTATGCCGACCGCTTCACCCCCGATGCCGAGAAGGCGCGCGCCCGCGAGACCGGCGAGGACGCCCGCGTCGTCCCCTTCCTCAAACGCTTCACCGTCTTCAACCTTGCCCAATGCGAAGGACTGGACGGCCTCACCCCCGAACCCGCGCAGCTTCCCGAACGCGAGATCGTCCCCGCCGCCGAACGGCTGATCGCCGCGACCGGCGCGGACTTCCGCATCGGGGGCGAGAAGGCCTTCTATGTCCCGTCCGCCGACTTCATTCAGGTTCCGCCGCAGCTCGCGTTCCGGGACCAGATCAACTACTATCGCACCTGTTTTCACGAACTGACCCACTGGACCGGCCACCCCTCAAGGCTGGCGCGCGACCTGTCCGGCCGCATGGGCTCCCACCCCTACGCACGGGAAGAACTGGTCGCGGAAATGGGTTCGGCCTTCGTCTGCGCGGCCAAGAGCGTCATCCCCACCGTCCGCCACGCCGACTATCTCGCCGCATGGCTTGAAGTCCTTCGCGAGGACAACCGCGCCATCTTCCGCGCCGCCAGTCAGGCCAGCAAGGCCGCCGACTTCCTGCTGGCCTTCGACGGCCCGCCCGAGAACGAAGCCGTCCCGGCCGCCGCGCCCCTCGCTTCCCAACCCAGCCACGAAAGGATCGCGGCATGAGGCTGCTGAGCCCCGACCTGCGGGCGCGCCTCCTCGCCAACGGCGAGGCAGGCCATGCCGCCCGGCGCGACGGCCGTCGCGAGCCCGACCCGTCTCCCGTCGTGAAGTTCTTCAATCCCGTCGGCGCGGCCACGTGGCTGGCGACCGAACTGGACCCGGACGGCGACACCCTGTTCGGCCTCGCCGACCTCGGCTTCGGCTGTCCCGAACTCGGATCGTTCAGCCTGTCCGAACTGGCGTCGGTCCGGCTGCCGTTCGGCCTCGGGATCGAGCGCGACCTGTATTTTGAAGGGCGGCTGCCGATCTCGATCTATGCCGAGACGGCCCGCCGCACCGGCTCGATCATGCAGGCCATCGGCCTGCTGCACAGCCTCCCGCACGGCCCTGCGTCATGACTGTCCCGACCATCGATCCCGAGATTCCGACCGCCGATCCCGGCGGCGGATGAGCGCGCGGCTCTTTCCGCGCAAACCCGGCCCCGCCCGACGTCTCTTGCCGGATCAGGCGGACGGGGCCGGTCCACTCCCAAAGGAGCAGACCATCATGCAACTCGCAAACATCGACATTGGCAAGCTCAGCATCTCCAAGCTGAACATGCGCCACGACAGGAAGCCCCCGGACGTGTCCGACATCCTGCCGTCCGTGCGCGAACGGGGCGTCCTCACGCCCCTTCTCGTGCGTCCCTCCGGCGAGGGCGAGACCTTCGAGATCGTCGCCGGACGCCGCCGCTACTTCGCCGTCCGCGCCATCCTCGAGGACGGCGGGGAGATCGAGCCGCTGCCCTGCGCCATCATGGAGCCGGGCGACGACGCGGCGGCGCTGGAAGCCTCGCTGATCGAGAACCTCGCCCGTCTCGATCCCGACGAGGTCAGCCGGTGGGAGACCTTCACCCGCCTGATCCGCCGCGAGGGCCGCACGGTCGAGGACGTGGCGCGGACCTTCGGGCTGACCGAAGCCTATGTCCACAAGGTGATGGCGCTCGGCAACCTCCTGCCGCGTATCCGCGCCCTCTACGCTCAGGGCGACATCGACGTCGCCACCGTCCGCAGCCTGACGCTCGCCACCAAGTTGCAGCAGAAAGACTGGCTGGCGATGGTGGACGACCCCGAGCAGCGGGCTCCCACCGGCGAGCGGTTGAAGGCGTGGCTGTTCGGCGGCCAGTCGATCTCGACCGCCGTGGCCCTGTTCGACCTTGCCGCCTATCCCGGCCAGATCGTCGTCAACCTGTTCGGGGAGGACGGCTATTTCGCCGACCCGGACCAGTTCTGGACCGCGCAGAACGAGGCCGTCGCCACCCGCCGCGACGCGCTTCTGGACGCCGGATGGGGCGAGGTCGAGGTGCTTGCGACCGGCGAGCGCTTCCGCTCATGGGACCATGAGGCGACCCCCAAGGACAAGGGCGGCCGGGTCTATGTCACGGTCGCCGCCAATGGCGAGGTGACGGTCAACGAGGGCTGGCTTCCCGCCAAGGAGGCCCGGCGCGCCCGCGCCGCCGCCGCCCGCGCCGAGGCCGGGGAGACCGCCAAGGCGGTCAAGCCGGAAACCACCAGCGCCTTGCAGCAGTATATCGACCTGCATCGCCACGCCGCCGCCCGGTCGGTCCTTGCCGACCATCCCGGCATCGCCTTCCGGCTGATGGTCGCCCACGCCATCATCGGCTCGACGCTGTGGAAGGTGGAGGCCGAAAGCCAGCGCGCGAAGTCCGATCCCGTGACCGAGAGCGTCGCGGGCGGCGAGGCCAACAGCCGGTTCGACGCCCGCCGCCGCGCCGTCCTCGCCCTGCTGGGCCGCCCGCGCGACGATACGGAAGTGATTGTCGGCCGCTACAGCGGCGAAACCGCCATCGTGGAGCTGTTCGCCCGGCTGGTGAGCCTCGACGACGCCGAGGTCATGGCGGTCGCCGCCGTCGTCATGGGTGAAAGCCTCGCGGCGGGCGGGGCCGTGGTCGAGGCCGTAGGCGGCTACCTGAAGCCCGACATGGCCGCGATGTGGCAGCCCGACGACGCCTTCTTCGGCCTGATCCGCGACCGTCAGGTGGCGAACGCCCTCCTCAGGGACGTGGGCGGGAAGCCTGTGGCCAATGGCAATGTCGCCGCCAAGGTCAGGACGCAGATCGGCATCGCGCGCGACTTCCTCGCTGGCGCCAACAACCGCGAGAAGGTCGAGGGCTGGACGCCGAAGTGGCTGGCCTTTCCCCCTGGCCGCTACACCGGCCGCGACTTCTCCTCGCTGGCCCTGTGGGAGGCGGTCGCCAGAAAGGTCAGGCGACTTCCCGCGCCGGGCCCGGCTCCCGCCGCCGAGGCCGAGCCCGCGCCCCCGGTCGAGGTCGAGGCGCAAGCGCCCCGGCCGCAGGCCGAGCCCGTGGCCATCGCAGCATGATCCGGACGGGCGGCGGTGACGCCGCCCGTCTTCTCCCCCGGGAAAAATCGCGCCGCCCGCATCCCTGACGGGATCGCGGGCGGCGCGATTTCATCATGCGAGCGGCTTGGGAGGTCGCTGGCCAGCCAGATTGCCATGCGGTGCGAAGGCATTCATGACAGCGGGTATGGAACTGATCCGGATCGATGGCGATCCCTGCCGCTTCGCCGTTCGCCTGCCCGACCTGGATCAGCCGATCCGGCGGATTTTTCCCCTTGAACGGCTGATCGAAGCCATCTCGTCAAAGCAGATGGGGTTGGTCGCGCCGCAACTCTGGGAAGACCCGCGAGAAGACCCGAGCGCCCTGTGCATGCTCGACGGAACCCTGCATGTCGCGGGAAAGGGACAGCGGCCGCTGTCGGCCTACCTCGCTCCCGCATGGGCGCAGTGCTGGTCGTTGAACCCCGGATCGGACACCCTGCTCAGGGCCTATTCGCGCGTGAGGCTGGATCCCGAAAGTCGCCGCAACATCCAAGCGGACGATGAAGGCGTGACCGTGACGACCACCGTCCGACGCCTGCTGTCGGCGGCGGAAACGTGGCATGCCGATGGCGCGAACAGCCATGTCGTGATGGGTCAGGTCGAGTATCTCGGCGACGGGGACATCTGGCAGCGCATCGTGAACGCCTGCAATGGACAACATGGACCCCGCTTCTTCTGCACCGTTCAGGGTCGCGCTGACTCTCTCCTGTGGAAGCGGAAATATTTCGCGCACGAGCAGGAGGTGCGGCTTCTCCAGATCGACCGCGCATGGCGGCGCGAAGAACCCGCACCCCGCATCAGGCAGGTTCGGATCGATCCGGACACGCTCTTCACTTCGATCAGCTTCGATCCCAGACTTCAGCCGTTCGAAGTCACCGAACGGGAGGCGGCAATCCGCCGGGCGGGCTACACGGGCGCGATCACGCGCGACCCCAGCTACCAGAAAATCCTTGGGCAACTCGTCATGCTGCGTGACTGGCCGGACCCCTGAGGGAGAGCGCTGACGTCGTGACCGCAGCCTTGATGCATCCAGAGATTGCTTTAGCGTGGCCGCAGCCTGCCTTGTGTTGCAAAGAGAGTTTATGTCCGATCTCGACAAACCCGACACCACGACCGACCTCACCGCGCTGACTGCCGATCTGGTCTCCGCCTTCGTCTCCCACAACAAGGTCGGTACGGCCGAACTCCCCGGCCTGATCGCCGCGGTCCATGGGGCTCTCGCCGGCTTGGGCGCGGCGACCGATACGGAGACAGTCGAAGCCTTCCACCCTGCCGTCACGGCGCGAAAGTCGCTCGCCGATCCCGACCATATCGTCTCCATGATCGATGGAAAGCCCTACAGCAGCCTGAAGCGGCATCTGGCCGCGCATGGCCTGACCCCGGATGAGTACCGCGCCCGTTATGGCCTGCCGTCCTCCTATCCGATGGTTGCGCCGGGCTATTCCGCGCGGCGCAGCGAACTGGCCAAGACCATCGGGCTCGGTCGCAAACCAAAGGGCGAAATCCCCGTCGCCGCGTCGGCGGCGAAGCCCGCCAAGTCCGCCAAGCCTGCGCGCAAGCCGCGAACGCCCAAGGCGGCCCCGGCAGCCTGAACCTGCGCCCCGGACCCGCTTGCACCGGCGGGTCCAGCCAGTGTTGCGCTCGGCCGGTCAGTCCCTCGGTCCAGCGTCAGGGCGAACAGGCGCGCAGTTGAGGTGCCGGCCGGAAACAGGTCGAAATCCGGCGAACCTGCCTCGCATCCGTCCGTTGCTGAAAGGTGGGAGTGAACGCCACCGAGCACTCGGTCGGGTCCGCTCGCATGCGCACGAGGCACGTCCCCGGGTATCGACGGCCTGAACCTATGGGCGGCCCGGCCGATCCGAAACCATCGCTCCCGGGCTTTTTCCCCGCCGCGCAGGCGCGGCTCCTCGCGGCCGCTGCGCTCAAAAAAACCCTTCGCTCCGGTCCTGCGCTGACGCTTCGGCCCTTCCGGGTTCGGTCGGCCGGTCGCGCCCATGACGGTCGGCCTGTCGCCGGGGATCGGCCCCGACGCACACGCGAAAGGAACCACGCCATGGCCGCCATCGGCTACGTCACCCACACTCCGGAATCGGACTCCTACAAGGGTCAGCTCCGCACCCTCTCGATCCGCACCGATATCGAGATCGTCCCCAACCGCTCCAAATCCGCGCCCAACCAGCCCGACTATCGGGTTCTGTCAGGCCCGGTCGAACTCGGCGCGGGCTGGATCCGGACCGGCGAGCAATCGGGTAAAGACTATGTGTCCCTGGCCATCGCCGCCCCGGAGTTCGGTCCGCGCCGCCTCTACGTCAACCTGGGCCGCGCCGCCGGACAGGACGACGGGGACGTGTTCGCCCTGATCTGGAATCCGGCCGACTGAACCATCGGCCTCGCCCCCGCGCCGCGCGACGCGGGGGCTTTTTTCCTCGTCATATCTTCGCGCGACCGCGTCCGAACGAAAGCCGGGGGGAGCCGCTTTCGTGCTCCCGCGCGCGGCGCGCGATGCGCTCTGGATCATATCGCCCGCACTGCTGGCGGGCGCGACCAGAGGACGCCGACATGGATGACGACGCCGCCAGCCGCGCCCAGCGCGCGAAGAAAGGCAGCCCCTTTCTCAACACCGCCCAGGCCGCCTTCTATGTCGGCCTGCACAGGAACACCCTGGAGCAGATGCGCGGCCGGGGCGAAGGCCCGCGCTTTCGCCGCCACGGCCGTTTCGTCCGCTATCACATCGATGATCTCGACGACTGGTCGGTGCACAACGCCGGGGCGGGCGAACGGAACTCCGATGCCTGAGCGCCCTGTCCCGCCCCTGGTCCGCTGGCAGCCGCCGGGTCCGCGCCGCCACGTGCGGACGAGACGCTGGCTCGTGGCCATCGCCGCTGGCCTTGCCCTGACGGGCTTCGCCGCCGCGCTCGAACTTGTAGTCCGCCCCGTCCCGCGCCTCATCTGGAATCCGTCCGCCAGCGCGCCCGTCGGCCTGTGGCGCATAACGCCCGGCGAACCGGTCAGGGTCGGCGACATGGTGCTCGCCGAGACGCCGGAACGCGTCCGCCGGCTCGCTGCGGAGCGCGGTTACCTGCCCCTCAACGTGCCGCTGCTGAAACGTGTCGCCGCCTCGACAGGCGACCTCGTCTGCGCCGCCGGGCCAGACATGACCGTCAACGGCCGCACACTCGCCCTGCGCCTGTCGCATGACCGTGGAGGCCGTCCGCTGCCTTGGTGGAGGGGGTGCCGCGCGCTCGCAGAGGGCGAAGTCCTGTTGCTCATGGACGCGCCGGAGTCGTTCGACGGGCGCTATTTCGGGCCGGTCCCGGCGTCCTCCATCATCGGGCGGGCGTGGCCGATATGGACAAGATAAGCGCACTCATTGCCCTCGCGCTCACAGTCGGTATCTCGCTTCCGGGCGCGGCGCAGTCCGACCCGCCTGTCGCCCCCGCCGTCGAACATTGGCGCCCCCTGATCACCGAGGCGTCGCGCCGGTTCAGCGTGCCCGAAGCCTGGATCGCCGCCGTGATGCAGGCCGAGAGCGGTGGTCGCACCGTCCTGAACGGGCGGCCGATCACCAGTCGCGCAGGCGCGATGGGACTGATGCAGGTCATGCCCGCGACCTACGCCGAATTGCGTAGCGCGCACGGGCTCGGGCCTGATCCGCACGCCCCCCGCGACAATATCCTCGCGGGCACGGCCTATCTGAAGGCGATGCACGAACGCTTCGGCTATCCGGGCCTGTTCGCCGCCTACAACGCCGGTCCGGCGCGCTACGCCGAGCATCTCGCGACCGGACGCCCGCTTCCGGCCGAGACCCGCGCCTACATCGCCCAGCTCGCCCGAACACCCGCCGAGCCGTCGATGCCACCGGCGATCCTCTCGGGGACTGCCCTGTTCTTTCCGCTGGATGTCCGGTCCCCGTCATCGGACCGCACACCAGACGCGCCCGAGGCGAGCCGCCTGTTCGTCGTCCGGCGCGTTCCCGAGGGGAATCCATAGCGCCTCCGGTGGTGACGTGATCCTGCCCCGGAGTGCGGGCTGAAACCACAGGCTCCACCTTCCACGGCCAGTGGTGGGAGGCTCTGTCTGCTCGGACTTGGCCAAGTGTCCGGGGCGGACCAGGCCGCGTCAAGGACGACGGGGCCCCACCATTTTTCCGGCGAATGAAACGTGTGCGACCCACATCCGACATCGCGCCGCGCCGGAAAAATCGTTTCCCCCGCCGCCGCCACGCGGTCGCTCCGCGATCCCTGACCCGACCTGGTCCGTCCCGGAAGGCGACGTCGTCACTCGCAAGAAAGGAGACGACGATGACGCTCTATCAGCACATTCAGGAATTGCGGGCCGAGCTTTGGAACTGCAACGATGCGGAGGAAATCCGCCAGATCGAGGCCGAACTGAAGATAGCGGAGATGCAGCAGGCGGCGCTCGACGAGACGTTCAGTGCGTGGCTGGAGGACCCCGGCTGAGCGCGGACGCATCACCTTGGAAGCGGTTTCTCCTCGCATCTCTTCACGATGTCCTTGCCTCGATCTATCCTCCTTCTGCCACCGGGAAATGCTTGGCGCAGACGCATGGACATGACCGAAACTCTAAGAAATGCTGCATTGGAGGCCGAGGCATGGCGTGTCCGCCTGTCCGTCACCTCCATCACCAACGAGACGCTGATGGCTTTCTTTCGGTGGCGCGACGAACCCGTGAACGGCGAAGCCTATGATGCGGCGGAACGAGCCGGACGTATGCGGGCAGCGGCGGTCGAGAGGGCGGAGAAGCGCTGGAAGCCCTGAGGGTCAGGCAGGGTTCGCGTAAGGCAAGATTGAAGCTCGGTCCCGCAGACGAGACCAACTCTTTGTCTGCACATCGTTTTTTCGGGAGACAGGTCGGGCCTGTTCTCCAATCCACGAGACAGGCAGGCCCCAAGTCATTGATGAGATTGGTCCCGCTGCGAGACTCATTGATCCCGGGCGGCGGTCGCGCCAACTCTTGCCGCGAGGGCCTGATCCGGGGCCATGGCGGAGTCGCTGGCATGATCGGCGAAGATGATTTTGAACCTCGTCTCGGCCGTCTGCGATCACGGGGTGGCAGGGTCGGGCACAGCTACCTCCAGCGCGTCCTGCACGCCCAGGCGCGGGCGGGCGGCGGCAAGCCCGTCGGTAAGGGTTTCAATGGCAGTCGCATCGGCCGGGGCGCGATCGCCGCGCGGATGCTGGGAAGCCGGGATCGCTTCGCCACCCAGCGCCAGCGCCGTGTGATCGTGAAGTCGCGGCTGATCCTGCTGAACAGGCCCAAGAGCCTCGACGCCGCACGTGCGCATCTGCGCTACATCCAGCGCGACGGGGTCACGCGGGAGGGCGAGCCAGGCAGGCTCTACGGCGCCGGACGGGACAAGATCGATGGCCGCGATTTCCTCGACCGGCAGGCTGGGGACCGCCACCAGTTCCGCTTCATCGTCTCGCCCGAGGACGGCTCCGAGTATGAAGACCTGAAACCCCTGACCCGCCGGCTGATGGCGCAGATGGAGCTGGACCTGGGCACGAAGCTGGATTGGGTCGCGGTCGACCATTTCAACACGGGGCATCCCCACACCCATATCGTCGTGCGCGGCAAGACCGATCAGGGCCGGGACCTGGTGATCGCGCCGGAGTATCTGACCTCGGGTCTGCGCGAACGCGCCGCCGAGTTGGTGTCGATCGACCTCGGGCCCCGCACCGACGTCCAGATCAAGGACCGGCTTCAGCGCGAGGTCGAGCAGGAGCGACTGACCGGCATCGATCGTCGTCTGCTGCGCGACATGGACGTCGACCGTATCGTCACCGCTGCCGATCCCGATCCGTTCCAGCAAACGCTGCGCGCCGGCCGGCTGAAGAAACTCGCCGACCTCGGCCTGGCCGAAGCGCGCGGAGCCGGCCGGTGGACCCTGGCCGGCGGCCTCGACGACACCCTGCGCCGGATGGGCGAGCGCGGCGACATCATCCGCACCCTGCAGCGCGCCTTCAGCGCCAACAGTCTGGAGCGCGCGCCGGGCGACATCGCCATCGCCGATCCCGCGACCATGACGCCGATCGTCGGCAAGATCGTCGAGCGCGGGTTATCCGACGAGATGAACGATCGCCACTACCTGATCGTCGACGCCACCGACGGGCGGGTCCACTACGTCGATATCGGCCGGGGCGCCGCCACCGACGTGATCCCCATCGGCGCGGTGGTGCGCGTCGCGCCGACGCAGACCCAGGCGCGCGTCGTCGATCGCACCATAGCCGCGATCGCCGAGGCGAACGGCGGGCGATACAGCATCGATCGGCATCTGAGGCATGATCCGTCGGCGACCGAAGCGTTCGCCGAGATGCATGTCCGGCGACTGGAAGCGATCCGGAAACTGACCCAGGACGTCGAGCGCGAGCCGGACGGGACCTGGACCATCGCCCCCGATCACATCGAGCGCGCCGCCGCTTTCGAGGCGCAGCGGGCCAGGGCCACGCCGGTGATCGTCGACACCTTGTCCTCCGTTCCACTCGATCGGCAGGCCGGTCATGACGGCGCGACCTGGCTGGATCGCGAGCTGGTCTCCGCGCAGCCGGAGCCGCTGCGCGCCGTTGGGTTCGGAGCCGAGGTGGCGGCGGCCAAGGTGCTGCGCCAACGCTGGCTGGTCGAGCAGGAACTGGCCGACGAAGAACAGGGTCGTGTGGCTTATCGCGCCAACCTGCTGACCCGCTTGCGCCAGCGCGAACTCAGCCGCGTCGCCGGCAAGCTCTCCGATGAGCTGGGACTGAGCTATGTCGAGAGCAAGTCCGGCGACCGCGTGGAAGGCATCTATCGGCGGCCGGTGGACCTCGCCTCGGACCGTTACGCGCTGGTCGAGAAGTCCCGCGAGTTCACCCTGGTCCCGTGGCGGCCGGTGCTGGAGCGGCATCTGGACCAGTCAGTGTCCGGCGTGATGAAGGGCGACGGGATCAACTGGACGATCGGGCGGGGGCGGAGCGGGCCGTCGGTGTCGTGACACAGGGGGGGTAGACTTGCGATGTTATACAAAATCTTGTATAGGCATTTCCGGTGAACGGCCCCATCAAGCCTGTCGAGTTTCGGGGCGGCGCGCTTGCCGATCTTCGCGCCTTTCCCGAAGAGGCGCGCCGGGAAGCGGGCTTCCAGCTCGATCAGGTGCAGAACGGTCGCGATCCGGACGACTGGAAGCCGATGACGACCATTGGCCCTGGTGTTCGTGAGATCAGGATAAGGGAGGCGAGCGGCGCCTTCCGGGTCATCTATGTGGCGAAGTTCGCCGACGCCGTGTTCGTCCTGCATTGCTTCCGAAGAAGACGCAGAAGACGGGCCGGGAAGACATCGCGCTGGCGACCCGCCGGTACAGGGATCTGGTGCAGGAGTTGAGGCCATGACCAATGAACGGTTCCCCAGCGTGTGGGACGCGATCTCGGAGACCCCTGCGGAGGCCGAGAACATGAAGCTGCGCTCCAGCCTCATGCGGGCGCTGAAAGATCATATCGAGCATGAAAAGCTGAGCCAGTCACAGGCGGCAAAGCTTTTGGGCGTCACCCAGCCGCGCGTCTCCGACCTCATCCGCGGCAAGATCGATCTGTTCAGCCTCGACACCCTGGTCAACATGCTCGCCGCCGCCGGCCTGCACGTGGAGGTTCAGGTCGCAAGGGCGGCATGACGGCCGGTTGCACCGTGCCGGCGAGCGATGATTTCACGCGGACGGGAGTGAGGCGATGAAGGGCGATTTCTCGCGCGACAGCTTCGATCCGCACATGGCCTATCAGCGTATCCTGCACCAACAGGGCCGCTTGACGCTCGACGCCGAGTTCAACGAGCAGACGGCCGTCCTGCTTCATCTGCTGCGTACCACGACCTGCGACCTGATCGGCCCGTACGGGGGGCCCGTGGACGACGCGGGGTTCGAAATCCGCCTCACCCAGGATGGAACGCTCGTTATCGGCGCGGGCCGCTACTATGTCGGCGGTCTGCTGGTGCAGAACGATCAACCGGCACCCTATCAGGTGCAGCCCTTCTATCGCCCGATGCCGGATGACGTTCCGCTGGCGTCAGGGGGCGATGCACCGTCGCGCGTGACGCTGCTCTATCTTGAGGTGTTTGAACGGGTCGTCACGTCCCTCATTGATCCGGCGATCGCCGACCCGGCGCTTGACGGCATTGAAACGGCGCTCCGCGGGCAGGTCGTGTGGCAGGTTCGCGCCATCGAGACCGCTTTCGTCATGGACGAGGTGCTCGAAGATCCTGACGCCGCGTCCCGACAGGCCATGGTGATCCTGACCGCGTTGGACGATCGGCCTTCGGCCATGGCCGCGAGGGCCGCCCCTTCGGACGGGTTCGGCGACGGCATCACTGCGGGTTACACCGGGATGGAGAACGGCCTGTTCCGCATCGAGGTGCATCGCGGCGGCGTGGCGGGAGAGGCGCAGTTCAAATGGTCCCGCACCAACGCGGGCGTCGTCGCGCCGTGGCTTGGCCTCGATGGAGACCACCTCGTCATCGCCGACGCTGGCCGTCTGGAAGGTCGGCGTGTCATCGAACTGACCACCGCCGACAGGGAGTTGGATGGACGCGAAGGCGAACTGATCGAGATCGCACCCGCCGGCCAGAACCGATTTACAGTAGCGGCCGGCGACATCTCGGCCGTCCGCGCCCTTTGGGACTCGGGTCTGGACAGGCCCTTCGCCCGGTCGTGGGACCGGGTGTCGGCCGGGCGTGGCGATGCGCCCGGCCTGACAGACATCGAGGAAGGAACGCCGGACCGCTGGCTCTGGCTCGACCTCGCTGACGGAATCCAGATCGCATTCTCGCCAGGCGGCGTCTACCGGGTCGGAGACTATTGGCAGATACCCGTCAGGAGCGGCTTGGGCGCGGTCCTCTGGCCAGGCGTACTCGGCGCTCAGGGCCGTTGGATTCCGGACGCCCTTGCACCGGTCGGCGTCCGGCGCTGGCGCGCGCCGCTTGCCTTGCATGGCCTCAGCGCCGGGCAGCCAATCCTGCAGGATTGCCGCCGGCTCTTTCCCCCTCGCTGAGACGAACCACCAACCGCTCCGGAGCAGGCCATCACGACCCGATCATGGTTCCTGCGGCCAGCCCGGCAAACCAACGATCGGTTCATAGCGATCTCTTCAGGCAGTCGCTTGACGTTGCGGCCGCTGCGCTCTTTCAAATTCGGCGCTTTGAAATCCGTAAAGCCGGGTTTCGATCCAGCGTTCGGACCGCGCGGCGGGACCGACGCGCGGGCGATCGACGGCGTGACCAACGCGATTATGACTGCGGGACTCGATTGGATCGTGCAGTTCATGTCCGCCTGCTACCGGAAATCCCGCGTCCTGACGCGGACCGATGGCGTGGTCGGCGACGCCGCTCGGACCTCGCGCGGATCGGGCCCGCTCGATCCATGGCGCGCGCCATCGCCGCGTCCGGCGGGCAAGGGGAACGGCCGGTCACGCCGCCCTACGCTGGCCAGCTCCGCCGACAGGTCGGTCAGGCGATGCGCGACCAGATGCACCACCTCGCCCTCGCGCTGGATGCGGCCGTGGACGGCGATCATGCTGCTGGACATCACCACGCGGCGGTAGGTCTCGAACACCTTGGTCCACACCACGAGATTGGCGATGCCGGTTTCATCCTCCAGGGTGATGAACATGACGCCGTTGGCCGAGCCGGGCCGTTGGCGCACCAGCACCAGCCCGGCGGCCTCCAACCAGCGGCCGTCCTTCGCCGCCATCGCCTCGCCACAGGACACCATCTTTCGCCGGGCCAGATCCCCGCGCAGGAAGGATACCGGATGGCTGCGCAGCGACAGGCCGACATGGCCATAGTCCTCGACGACCTCGCGCCCCGACGTCATGGGCCGCAGCGCCACCGGGGCCTCAGCGATCTCGGGCACGGCCGCGCCTTCGTGCGCTGCGGCGGCGGCGAACAGCGGCAGGGGCTCGTCCCGCAGCGCCTTGATCGCCCACAGGGCGTCGCGCCGCGCCAGCGCCAGGGCGGGACCGAAGGCGTCGGCCTCCGCCAGCGCGACCAGGGCGGCCGTGGGAATGGCGGCGCGGCGCCATAGATCATCGACAGACGCGAACGGCTCCTCGGCCCGCGCGGCGACCAGCGCCGCGCCATGGGCGTTGGCGAGGCTCTTGACCATGCGCAGGCCGAGCCGGACCGCAAACCGGCCTCGCCCGTCGGGTTCCAGCGTGCAGTCCCAGCGCGAGGCGTTGACGCAGACCGGGCGCACCTCGACGCCGTGGTCGCGGGCGTCGCGCACGATCTGCGCGGGCGCGTAGAAGCCCATCGGTTGGCTGTTGAGCAGCGCCGCGCAGAACACATCGGGGTGCCAGCATTTGAGCCAGGACGAGGCGTAGGCGACCAGGGCGAAGGACGCCGCGTGGCTTTCGGGGAAGCCGTAGGAGCCGAAGCCTTCGAGCTGGGAGAAGGTCCGGTCGGCGTACTCGGCGGTGTAGCCGCGCGCGATCATGCCGCCCACCAGCTTGTCCTTGAACGCCGAGACCCCGCCCGTGAACTTGAAGGTCGCCATCGACTTCCTGAGCTGGTCGGCCTCGTCGGCGGTGAAGCCGGCGCAGACCATGGCCACGCGCATCGCCTGTTCCTGGAACAGCGGCACGCCCAGCGTCTTGCCCAGCACCTGTTCCAGTTCCGGGGTCGGATAGTCGACCGGCTCCAGCCCTTCGCGGCGGCGCAGATAGGGATGGACCATGTCGCCCTGGATCGGCCCCGGCCGCACGATCGCCACCTGCACCACGAGGTCGTAGAAGGTCCGGGGCTTGAGGCGCGGCAGCATCGACATCTGCGCGCGGCTCTCGATCTGGAAGGTGCCGAGCGTGTCCGCATTCCGGATCATCGCATAGGTGCGCGGGTCTTCCGGCGGGATGGAGGCGAGGTCGAGCGCGACCCCCTTGTGTTCGGCGAGCAGGTCGAGGCCGCGCTTCATGCAGGTCAGCATCCCCAGCGCCAGCACGTCGACCTTCATGAACTTCAGCGCATCGATGTCGTCCTTGTCCCACTCGATCACCTGGCGGTCGGCCATGGCCGCCGGCTCGATCGGCACGAGGTCGTCGAGCCGGTCGTTCGTCAAGACGAAGCCGCCCGGATGCTGCGACAGATGGCGCGGCGCGCCCATGAGCTGGCGCGCGAGGTCGATGGCGAGCCGGAGACGGCGGTCGTCGAGATTGAGGTTCAGCCCCTCGACATGCTTGTCCTCGACGCCATCCTCCGACCAGCCCCATATCTGGCTCGACAGGGTGCGGATCAGGTCCTCGGTCAGGCCCAGCGCCTTGCCAACGTCGCGCAGCGCGCCCTTGGTGCGGTAGCGGATCACGGTCGAGCACAGCGCCGCATGGGTGCGGCCGTAGTGGTCGAACACCCACTGCATGACGATCTCACGCCGCTCGTGCTCGAAATCCACATCGATGTCGGGCGGCTCGCGCCGCGCCTCGGAGACGAAGCGCTCGAACAGCAGGTCGTTGCGGCCCGGATCGATTGAAGTGATGCCCAAGACATAGCAGACCGCCGAGTTGGCGGCCGAGCCGCGCCCCTGGCACAGGATGTCCTGCGAGCGGGCGAACCGGACGATCGAATTCACCGTCAGGAAGTAAGGGGCGTAGTCGAGCTTGCCGATCAGCCGCAACTCATGCCGGAGCGTGGCCTGAACCTCCTCGGGTACACCCTCGGGATAGCGTTCCGCCGCGCTTTCCCAGGTCAGCTTCTCCAGCGTCTCCTGTGGCGTCAATGCCGGGTCGGCGCGCTCCTCGGGATATTGATAGGCCAGCTCGTCGAGCGAGAAGCGGCAGCGCTCCACGATCTCGCGCGTTCGGGCGAGCGCCTCGGGATAGCGGCCGAACAGCCGGTGCACCTCTTCGGGCGGCTTCAGATAGCGGTCGGCGTGGCGCTCGCGCCGGTCGCCCAGCTCGTCGATGGTGACGCCATGGCGGATACAGGTGACGACGTCCTGAAGGATGCGCCGGCCGGGCTCGTGGAACAGCACGTCGTTGGTGACGAGGGTCGCCACGCGCATGCGCGCGGCGAGGTTCGACAGTTCGAACAGCCGCATCTGGTCGTTCGGCCGCCGACGCAGGGTCAGCGCCAGATAGGCGCGGTCGCCGAAATCATCGCGCAGGCGCCGCAGCCGGAATTCGCAATCGCCGTCGGCTTCGTCGGGGACGAGGACCGCGATCACCCCTTCGCTCCACGCCACAAGATCGGACCAGTCGAGCCGGCAGCCGCCCTTGCCGGCGCGGCCCTTGCCCAGCGATAGCAGCCGGCACAGCCGCGAATAGGCCGGACGGTCGGTCGGATAGACGAGGACGGCCGTTCCGTCGGCGAGATCGAGGCGGCAGCCGACGACGAGGCGCACGCCGGTTGTCTTCGCCGCTTCATGCGCCCGCACGATCCCGGCGAGGCTGTTGCGGTCGACCACGGCCAGCGCCTCGATCCCGAGCATGGCGGCCTGGGCGAACAGTTCCTCGCAACTGCTCGCCCCGCGCAGGAACGAGAAGTGCGACGTCACCTGAAGTTCGGCGTAGCGGGCGGCGGTCATGCAAACAATCCATGGAGAAACCAGCGATGCGATCCGGTGGCGGGGTCCTCGCCGTCGCCGGCGCGGTAGATCCAGAACCGCTCGCCGGCGTCGTCCTCGACCACGAAATAGTCCCGCACCGCCTCCAGCTCGGCGTCGCGCCGCCACCATTCGCCGAACACCCGCTCCGGCCCGTCGGCGCGCGCCACCCGCCGCCGGACGCCGCGCCAGGTGAAGGCGACCGGCGGATGGTCGGGCAGCAGCGCCACCGTCTGGATCATCTCGGGCGAGGTCAGCAGCCGCGACGGTCGCGGCCAGCGCCCGGTCCAGTCCGTCCCGCAGGCCGGGGCGAGCGGCGCCAGTCGGCCGACCGCCCGTTCCGGCACGTCGCTTTGCAGCGGGGTCGCCCGATAGAGGCCGTGCGCGCCGACGCGGTTGGCGAGCAGGTCGACCAGGCCCGATAGGTCCGGCGTCGCCGGATCGATCAGGGATACGGTCTGCCCCGGCCCCATCGGCGCGACGATCGGGGCGGCCAGGGTCAGCATGTCGATCCCGAAGCCGGGCTCGATGGTCTCGATCTTGTCGCACAGCAGCCGGGTCAGCCGCCGGACATCGCGGGAGGGCCGTGCGAGGCCGACGCGCACGGCCTGGACGTGGTTGTCGACGCGGGCGCAGATCAGGTCCAGCCGGCGCGCGCCCGTTCCTTTCGTCTCCAGCGCCTCGCAAAGGCGCACGACCAGCTTGCCGATATAGCGGGCGATCGTCTCCGGCGCGGCGATCGGCTCGGCGAAGGCGCGCCGGACCTCGATCATCTCGGGCGGGCGCACCGGATTGATCGGCTCCGACATCCGCCCGGTCGCCTGATCGAGCCGGCGATCCAGTTCCGGCCCGAACCGCAGGATGAGCGGCGCCCGGGGTTTGGCGAGCAGGTCGCCGATCCGTTCGAACCCCAGCGTACCGAGCGTCGTCGTCAGCGCGGCCGGCAGCCGCAGGGCGACCAGCGGCAGCGCCGCCGCCTCTCGCGCGCTCTCGCCGGGCGACGAGACATGGATCGGGCAGGCGACGTGGCGGGCGAGCGCATGGGCCGCGCCCCAGCTATCGGCGATGGCCGCGCGGGCGCTGACGCCGGCCTCGGCCAGACGCTCGACCATGCCGGCCAGCATCGCCGCATCGCCGCCGTGCAGATGGTCCGCCCCCGTCGTGTCCATGACCAGTCCGTCGGGCGGATCGGCGGCGACGATCGGCGCGTAGCGGCGCAGCATCCAGACCGCGAGCCGTTCCAGGGCGTCGCGGTCGCCTTCGGGCTGGGCGTCGTTCAGGACGAGGCCCGGCACAAGGACCTGCGCCTGGGTCGCGGTCATGCCCACCCGTATTCCGGCCGCGCAGGCGGCATGATCCGCCGCCAGCACGGCGCGCCGCCGTCCGTCGTGGCCGACCAGAACCAACGGCGCATCAGGCGGCGGCGCCGCGTCCCCATCCGCGCGCCGAACCCGATCGGTCGGCCAGGTCGGCAGGTAGAGCGAGACGACCCTGCTCATCGCAGGCCTCCAAGTCCCAATCGGCGCATTCGCCGGCTCGCGCGCGGATCAGTTCGACCAGCCAGCGCGGTCGGCCGACGCCGGGGACCGGCAGGGGCGCGGACGGCAAGGCGCTCACCCGCCAGCGCGTCACCGCCGCCGAGGGCTGGCCGAAATCCGCCGCCTCCGCCGCGCGACGCCAGCGACGAATCAGCAGGCAGGGCGTGCCCGACGTTTCGGCGGCGAGTTGCAGCCGGCGCGAGGCGACCATCGACAGGCGCGCCACCTCGCCGACCACGGCGGCCAGGCCACCGTGGCGCAGGCCCTCCTCGATGGTCGCGAGCACGGCGGCTTCGTCGCCGGTCTCGACATAGATGACCCGATCCGGATGAAGCCCGGCCTGCGACAGGGCGGGCGCGAACAGGTCGCGACGCGTCAGACACCAGAGCACCGGGCCGTCGAGCCGAGCGGCGATACCGGCCACAAAGAGCGCCGCCGCCGCGCCATGGACGGCGCCGTTCCCGCCGCCCGCCATCTCGTGGAGCGCGCCAAGCGCCAGCCCGCCGCCGGGCAAGCGGCGGTCGACGGCTTCGACTCCGAACGGCACGACGCCGCACGCACGACGGTCGCTCGATTCAAGACGAGCGATGCGGTCGCGAAGCGCGGAGATGGTGGGATTGGATGGGATAGCCATACGCTACAGAAGGACGAAGAGAGCCACATGTTCCCTTTTTGTTCCGCTTTCGATGGCGAAGAGTCAAGCGCGGCCATGTCGAGCGGGCGGATCGGCTTCTTGAGCCAGCCGGCCTAACCGCAAAGCGGGGCGCGAATTACAGGACATCCAACCAAGGCGGTTCCGCTCGCATAGACATCGGCGCTCGACCAAACGGTCAGTCCGGACCCGAGCCAGCGACAGTCATTCCCATCCAGGCTGGCGCCGCCTGATCGTGGACGTCGGTGACGCGGCGAAGGCCGGTCGACATGTTCTTTGCGTCGCTGAAGCGTTTGCATGCCTTGAAATGTGGTGGACAGGGGCGTGGACCGGCGCAATCCACATAACGGTCGGCCCGTACTTCTCCGATCTTTGACCAACCCGCACGGCATCTCGCCGCGCCGGAGTCGGGACAAGACGTGTGACCCCCACCAAACTGCTCATCGGCCAGATTCTCGTCTGCTTCGGCATGGTGATCCTCGGCATCTGGGCCGCGACCCAATGGGTGGCCGCCATGCTGGGCTATCAATCCCAGCTCGGCGCGCCCTGGCTCATCGCTTTCGACATGCCGGTCTATCGGCCGTGGGCGCTGTTCGGCTGGTGGTATCATTACGAGGCCTATGCGCCGGAGGTGTTCGACAAGGCCGGGATTCTGGCCGGCGGATCGGGCTTTCTGGCCTGCGGCGCGGCTGTCGCCGGCTCGCTGTGGCGCGCCCGGCAGAACCGCAACATCACCACCTACGGCTCCTCGCGCTGGGCGACGCGCCGCGAGATCGGCGAAGCCGGTCTGTTCAGGGACGCCGGGGTCTTCCTTGGGCGCAAGGGCGGCGACTATCTGCGCCATGACGGCCCCGAGCATGTCATGGCCTTCGCGCCGACCCGGTCGGGCAAGGGCGTCGGCCTGGTCGTGCCGACCCTGCTGTCATGGGCGGGTTCGGCCGTCATCCATGACATCAAGGGCGAGAACTGGACCCTCACCGCCGGCTGGCGCGCGCGCTTCTCGCATTGCCTGCTGTTCAACCCGACCGACGCGCGCTCGGCCCGCTACAATCCCCTGCTGGAGGTCCGTAAAGGCCCCGACGAGGTCCGCGACGTCCAGAACATCGCCGACATATTGGTCGACCCCGAAGGGGCGCTGGAGCGTCGTTCGCACTGGGAGAAGACCAGCCACTCCCTGCTCGTCGGCGCGATCCTGCATGTCCTCTATGCGGAGGAAGAGAAGACGTTGGCTCGCGTCGCCACCTTCCTGTCCGATCCGCAGCGCAGCTTCGCCCACACCCTGCGCCGGATGATGGCCACCAACCATCTGGGCACGAAGGAGAGGCCTCAGGTCCATCCCGTCGTCGCCTCGGCCGCGCGCGAGGTGCTGAACAAGTCCGAGAACGAGCGTTCGGGCGTGCTGTCCACCGCCATGTCGTTCCTCGGCCTCTACCGCGATCCGACCGTCGCGATCACCACGGCCGCCTGCGACTGGCGCATCTCCGATCTCGTCGACGCCCCAGCGCCGGTCTCGCTCTATCTGGTCATCCCGCCGTCCGACATCTCGCGCACCAAGCCGCTGGTCCGCCTGGTGCTGAACCAGATCGGCCGCCGCCTTACCGAACGGCTCGAAGGCGACCCGAAGAAGAGCCGCAAGCACCAGTTGCTGATGATGCTCGACGAGTTCCCGGCGCTGGGACGCCTGGACTTCTTCGAGACCGCGCTCGCCTTCATGGCCGGCTACGGCATCCGCGCCTATCTGATCGCCCAGAGCCTCAATCAAATCTCCAAGGCCTACGGCGAGAACAACGCCATCCTCGACAACTGCCATGTCAGGATCGCCTTCTCCTCCAACGACGAGCGCACGGCCAAGCGGATTTCGGACGCGCTCGGCACCGCCACCGAACTGCGCGCCCAGCGTAACTATGCCGGCCACCGGCTCGCCCCCTGGCTTTCCCACGTCATGGTCAGCCGCCAAGAGACCGCTCGCCCGCTGCTGACCCCCGGCGAGGTGATGCAGCTTCCGCCCGCCGACGAACTGGTGATGGTCTCGGGACTCGCGCCGATCAAGGCGAAGAAGCTGCGCTACTACGAGGATCGGAATTTCACGGCTCGCGTGACGGCGCCGCCGATGCTGTCCGATGGCGTCTATATCGACCGGCCGGCGACCCGGCCCGATGATTGGGGCGACCAGGTGCGCGAACCCCATGCGGGTCTCGCTGCAATGGCCGAGGACGAGACCGCCGCCGGGCTGGAAGATGAAGGCGGCGTCCAGCAGCAGCGCCATCCCGGCCTTGCCGAAGAGGAGGCCGCCATCCGCGCGACCGCACCGGAGCCGGTATCGGCCGCACCCGGTGACGACGATAGTGATCCAGCGCTCGACCGCCGTGCCATGAGCGCGCTCAGCAATGTCGCGCACGCTCACGCCATGAACGAGGGCGCAGGTCGCGACGACCTGCTGCCGAGCTTTTGAGGGGCTCCGCGATGCGCAACCGCGACAAGGTCCGCTACCAGCTCTTCCTCGAACCCCGGCTTGCCGACAGGCTTGAAGAACTCGCCGCCAGGCCGGGCGTGGCCCGCTCGGACATATTGGTGGAGGCCCTGGATGCATGGCTGACCCGCCAGGGCGGTCATGACCTCGACGAGCGTTTCGGCGTCCGCCTCGACCGGATGAGCCGCTCGCTCGGAAGAGCCGAGCGCGACATTCAGGTGCTGCTCGAAAGCCTGTCCCTGTTCGTCCACTACCAGTTCTGCCTCAATGCGCAGATTCCGGAACCCGACGCAGCGGCGCGCGCCGTAGGTCGCGACCGCTTCCAGAAATTCATCGACCAGATCGGCCGGCGCATGGCCGCTGGAGCCGACAGCGACGCGTCCATTGCGGAGGCTGCCGCATGACACAGGTCGGCACCGTCACCTTCGGGCGCCGGCGCGCCATGCTGCGCACGGCCATGGGCCCCGCGATCGCCGAAGCGATGGCCGATCCGGTGGTGATAGAGATCATGGTCAACCCCGATGGGGTGCTCCGGCTCGACCGTCTGGGGGATGGGCGGGTCGATACCGGCGTGCGTCTGTCGTCAGCGGACGTGGAGCGGATCGTCCGCCTGGTCGCCGACCACGTCCGCGCCGAAGTGCACGCGGACGCGCCGATTGTCAGCGCGGAACTGCCGGGCGGCGGCGAGCGGTTCGAAGGCCTGTTGCCGCCGGTAGCGACCGCGCCTTGCTTCGCGATCAGGAAGCCGGCCGTGAAGGTCCATCGTCTGATCGACTATGTCGCGGGGGGAATGCTGGCCCCGGTACAAGCCGACCTGCTGCGCCGCGCCGTCATCGACCGAAAGAACATCCTGATCGCCGGTGGCACGTCATCGGGCAAGACCACCTTCGCCAATGCGCTGCTCGCCGAGATGGCGGGCTTGGACGAGCGGATCATCCTGATCGAGGACACCCGCGAACTGCAATGCGCCGCGCCGGACACCGTGGCGCTCAGGACCCGGCCCGGCGTCGTCGGCATTGCCGAACTGGTGCGCTCGACGTTGCGCCTGCGTCCCGACCGCATCGTGGTCGGCGAGGTGCGCGGCGCCGAGGCGCTCGACATGCTGAAGGCGTGGAACACCGGCCATCCCGGCGGCATCGCCACCCTCCACGCCAATTCGGCTCACGCGGCCCTCTACCGGCTCGAACAGCTGGTGGCTGAGGGCGTCGTCACCGTGCCCCGCCGGCTGATCGCCGAGGCGATCGACCTGGTGGTGTTCATCCAAGGCCGGGGAACCGGCCGAAGGATCGAGACCGTGGCCGAGGTCCACGGTCTCGATGCCAGCGGCGGCTACGCCGTCATAGACCTCAACCCCCCTCAGCTGAAAGCCCTTCTGAAAGGAGACCATCCATGATCGCATTTCTCCGTCCGCGTGCACCCGCTGCATTCATTCCCATCCTGTCGGTCGCGATGCTGCTGCCGGCTGCGGCCCTTGCCTCTGGCTCGGGCATGCCCTGGGAAGAGCCGCTTCAGGCCGTGCTGGAATCCGTGCAAGGCCCCGTCGCCAAGATCGTCGCGGTGTTGATCATCATCACCACAGGCCTTGCGCTCGCTTTCGGCGAGACCTCCGGCGGCTTCAGAAAGCTGATCCAGATCGTGTTCGGCCTGTCGATCGCCTTCGCCGCCTCGAGTTTCTTCCTGTCCTTCTTCTCCTTCGGCGGCGGAGCGCTGATCGGATGAGCGTCGAGGGCTTCGAGGTCCCGGTGCACCGGGCGCTGACCGAGCCGATCCTGCTCGGCGGCGCGCCGCGCGGCGTGGCGATCCTCAACGGCACGCTCGCCGCCGCCCTGGGCCTCGGGCTCCAGCAATGGATTGCGGGCCTCGTGGTCTGGCTCGCCGGGCATAGCCTGGCGGTCTTCGCCGCGAAACGCGATCCCGAGTTCGCCGACGTCGGCGCCCGGCATCTTCGCCAGAAGGGATGGTGGTCATGCTGAACCTGCGCGAATATCGCCAGTCCGCCGACCGGCTCGCCGACCATCTGCCCTGGGCCGCGCTGGTCGCGCCGGGCGTGGTGCTGAACAAGGACGGCGGCTTCCAGCGCACCCTACGTTTTCGGGGGCCAGACCTGGAGTCCGCGACCGAAGCCGAACTGGTCTCGGTCTGTGCCCGCGCCAACAACGCGCTGCGTCGTCTCGGCTCGGGCTGGGCCCTGTTCTTCGACGCCGAGCGCATCGAGGCGCTGGGCTATCCCGACAGCGACTTCCCTGATCCGGCCTCCTGGCTGGTGGATGAGGAACGCCGAGGGCATTTCGACGGCCGGCGTGGTCAGCATTTCGAGAGCGTCTATCATCTGACGCTCTATTATCTGCCGCCGGCCGATCAGGTCAGCCGGGCCGAACGCGCCTTGCTGGAACGCGACGGCCCGCAGGTCGGACGCGACTGGCGCCAGGAACGGCGCGCCTTCGTCGCCGAGACCGATCGGGTGCTGGATCTGCTGTCCGGCTTCATGCCGGAGGTCCGCGCGCTCGACGACGCCGAGACCCTGACCTTCCTGCACGGAACCATCTCGACCCGGCGCCATCCCGTCGCCGTGCCCGAAACGCCGATGTATCTGGACGGCCTGCTGGTCGACACGCCGTTGTCCGGCGGGATCGAGCCGATGCTGGGCGACCGGCATCTGAGGACGGTGACGATCCTTGGATTCCCCAACGCCACGCGGCCCGGAGTCCTCGACGCACTCAACCATCAGGACTTCGCCTATCGCTGGGCGACCCGGTTCATCGGCCTCGACAAGACCGCCGCCAACAAGGCGCTGACCCGTGTCCGGCGGCAATGGTTCAACAAGAGGAAGTCGATCGCGCAGCTGATGCGCGAGGTGATGACCAACGAGCCGGTTCCGCTCACCGACAGCGACGCCGACAACAAGGTGGCGGACGCCGACCTGGCCTTGCAGGCGCTCGGCAGCGACCATGTCGCCTTCGGTTATCTCACCACCACCATCACCGTCGGCGACGAGGACCGGGCGGCCGCGGACGAGAAGGTCCGCATCGTCGAGCGCATCGTCAACGGTCTCGGTTTCACCTGTATCCGGGAATCCGTCAACGCCGTCGAAGCCTGGCTCGGCAGTTTGCCCGGTCATGTCTACGCCAATGTGCGCCAGCCGCTGGTCCACACGCTGAACCTCGCCCATCTGATGCCGCTGTCGGCGGTATGGGCCGGGCCGGCGCGCAACGATCATCTCGACGGCCCGCCGCTGCTCTACGCGGAGACGAGCGGAACCACGCCGTTCCGGCTCTCGACCCATGTCGGCGACGTCGGCCACATGCTGATCGTCGGTCCGACCGGCGCGGGCAAGTCCGTCCTGCTGGCGCTGCTGGCCTTGCAGTTCCGTCGTTACGTCGGCTCGCAGGTCTATGTCTTCGACAAGGGGTATTCGGCCCGCGCCGCTGTCCTCGCCATGGGCGGCGAGCATCACGCACTCGGCGAAAGCGAGACGCTCGCCTTCCAGCCCATGCGCGACATTGACGACGACGCCGAACGCGCCTGGGCGGCCGACTGGATCGCCGGCCTGCTAGCCCACGAGAAGGTCGGCGTCACCCCGGAGGTCAAGGACGCCCTGTGGTCGGGCCTGACCAGCCTTTCCGGTGCGCCGCCGGAGGAACGCACGCTCACAGGCCTGTCAGTCCTGCTCCAGTCCCACGCACTGAAGGCCGCCTTGTCGCCCTGGACGCTGGAGGGGCCGTTCGGACAGCTGCTCGACGCCGCCGAGGATCGGTTGACCCTGTCTGACGTCCAGTGTTTCGAAACCGAATCCCTGATGAACACCGCCAGCGTCGTTCCGCCGGTGCTGACCTATCTGTTCCACCGGCTGGAGGCGCGGTTCGATGGGCGGCCGACCCTGCTGATCCTCGACGAGGCCTGGGTCTTTCTCGACAATCCCATTTTTGCCCAGCGCATCCGCGAATGGCTGAAAGTGCTGAGGAAGAAGAACGTCAGCGTGGTCTTCGCCACCCAATCCCTCGCCGACATCGCCGACAGCGCCATCGCGCCCGCCATCATAGAGAGCTGTCCGCAGCGCATCTTCTTGCCCAACGACCGCGCCATCGAGCCGCAGGCCCGCGCCGCCTATGAGCGGTTCGGCCTCAATGAGCGGCAGATCGAGCTGATCGCCCGGGCTACGCCCAAGCGGCACTATTATCTCCAGTCCCGGCGCGGGAACCGCCTGTTCGAACTGGCGATGGGCCCGATCGCGCTCACCCTGTGCGGTGCCTCCGATCCCGCCACCCAGATTCTGATCGACGACCTGTTGCGCGAGGAAGGGCTGGAAGGCTTCACGCCCGCCCTCCTCGAAGCGCGCGGTCTCTCTTGGGCCGCCGACCTCCTGCGCGATTTTCCCGGCGCGGTCACGGCGGCCCCCTTCATCCCCGAGCAGAAGGAGCTATCCCTATGAACCGCAGATTCATGCTCGCCGTGCTGGCGGCGACCGTTGGAGGGTTCGCCCTCCCGGCGACCCCGGCCGCCGCGCAATGGACGGTGTTCGATCCGACCAACTACACCCAGAACGTGCTGACGGCCGCCCGGACGCTCCAGCAGATCAACAACCAGATCTCCAGCCTGCAGAACCAGGCGACCATGCTCCAGAACATGGCGCGCCAGCTCCAGCGGCTCGACTTCTCCACGCTCAACGAGATCACCCGGTCGATGCAGCGCATTGATGCGCTGATGACCCAGGCCCAGGGCATCGCCTTCGACATCGCTTCCACGGATGAGGCGCTTCGGGACCGATTCCCCGAGGTGTTCGATACGGCGATGACGACCGACGCCATGTTGCAGCAGGCGCAGGCTCAGCTTCAGGCCGCGACCCGGGCCTTCCGCCAGACCATGCGGGTTCAGGCCCAGGTGGTGGAGAATATCCAGTCCGACGGCCCCTTGCTGACCGAACTCGTGACCCAGAGCCAGGGCGCCACCGGGAGCCTTCAGGCGCAGCAGGCGACCAACCAGCTCCTCGCCGTCTCCGCGCGCCAGCAACTTCAGCTCCAGGCGATGATGGCGGCGCAGTATCGCGCCGAAGCCGTCGAACAGGAACGCCAGCGCCAGGCCATGGCGGCGGCGCGCGAGCGGACGCGTCGTTTCATCGGTTCGCCCAACGCCTACACGCCGGACTGAGGCGTCCACCATGGACCCGAACCCGGACCTTAACATCATCGACCGCTTCATGGCGGCCTTCATCGCCTATATCGACAGCGGGTTCGGCCTGCTGGGCGGCGATGTCGCCTTCCTGACCACGGTGCTGATCGGCATCGACGTGACGCTCGCCGCCCTGTGGTGGGCGATGGACGCCGATCGCGACATCCTGGGCCGGTTCCTCAAGAAGATTCTCTATGTCGGCGCCTTCGCCTTCATCATCTCCAACTTCCAGCGCCTGGGCGACATCGTCTATCGCAGTTTCGCCGGGCTCGGCATCACGGCAGGCGGCGGGGGGATTTCGGCGGACGATCTGCTGCGGCCCGGCAAACTCGCCAGCGTCGGCTTCGAGGCGGCCTGGCCGCTGGTCGAGGTCATCCCCGACATGCTCGGCTTCCCCGAGGTGTTCGGTAATCTTTTGACCGTTCTGGTGCTGCTGGTCGCCTGGCTGCTGGTGGTGCTGGCCTTCTTCATCCTGGCCATCCAGCTCTTCATCTGCGTGATCGAGTTCAAGCTCACCACGCTCGCCGGGTTCGTGCTGGTGCCCTTCGCCCTATGGAACAAGACCAGCTTCCTGGCCGAACGGGTGCTGGGGAACGTCGTCTCCTCCGGCCTGAAGGTGATGGTGTTCGCCGTCATCGTCGGCATCGGCTCGGGCTTCTTCGACAGCTTCATCGCGGCCGGCGGAGCGGAGCCGGATATCGCCTCGGCCATGACCCTCGTGCTTGGGGCCTTTACGCTGCTCGGCCTGGGCATATTCGGCCCGGGCATCGCAAGCGGCCTGGTCTCGGGCGCGCCGCAGCTCGGCGCGGGCGCGGCGGTCGGCACGGTGGCGGGCGCGGCGATCATGGGGGCGGGCGGCGCGGCGCTCGGCGCGCGGGCGCTTGGCGCGGCGGCGTCCGGCGGCATGGCGGCGATGCGCGCCGGCACGGCGATGGGCTCGGCGGCGCAGGCCTCCTGGCAACTCGGCCAGGCGACCTCGGGCAGTTCGAGCGTCGGCGCCGGCCTCGGCGGCGTCGCCAGTGCGGCCGGCGGCGCGGCCATGCAGGGGGCACGTTCCGCAGCTTCACGCGTCGCCCAACCTTTTCGTGAGAGCGTCCAGCGCGGCCGCGATGCGGCGTGGGCGGCGACCGGCGGCGCGCCGCCGACAGGATCACAAAGTTTCGATGCATCGACCGGCGCTCCCTCCGGCGCGGGATCATCGCCTTCGAGCATGCCCGCCTGGGCGCAGAAAATGCGCAGCGAACAGACTGCCCGTCATCGCCGTCAGATGCTCCTGCACACCGTCAAGGACGGCGATCGTGGCGGCGCGGGCGCCAACCCAAGCCTCAAGGAGGACTAGATGCTCTTCAAACGCCCCATCCAGCGTTATGGTCAGACGCCCGAACCGGAAACGCCCTATCAACGCGCCGGTCAGCTCTGGGACGAGCGCATCGGCTCGGCCCGCGTCCAGGCCCGGAACTGGCGCCTGGTCGCCTTCGGCTGCCTGACGCTCTCCGGCGGGCTCGCCGTCGGCAATGTCTGGCAGTCGATGCAAAGCCGCGTCGCGCCCTATGTGGTCGAGGTCGACCGGCTGGGCGAGGCCCGTTCGGTTGCGCCCGCCATCCAGAATTACAAACCGACCGATGGCCAGATCGCCTGGCACCTGGGCCGGTTCGTCATGAACGTCCGCTCGGTGTCCACCGATCCGGTGCTGGTCAAGAAGGCCTGGCTCGACGCCTATGATTTCGCCACCGGCCGGGCCGCGCTGTTCCTCAACGACCATGCCCGCGCCAACGACCCGTTCTCGCAGATCGGCCAGCGCAGCGTCTCCGTGCAGGTGACGAGCGTCGTGCGCGCCTCGGACTCCTCCTTCCAGGTCAAATGGGTCGAGCAGACCTACGAGCGCGGTAGTCTCGCCCGCACCGAGCGCTGGACGGCCATGCTGACGGTCGCGATGCAGCCGCCCCGGACCGCCGATACGCTGCGCAAGAACCCGCTCGGCCTGTTCGTCGACGCCATCGACTGGTCCCGCGAACTCGACCCGGTCGCGACCGCGACGGGGAGGACACCCGAGGTGACGGGCAGACGGTCGGCCCAGCCGGAACCGGCGGGAGATGTGTCCGAGACCGGGACGTCGCTGTCGCCGGCCCCCGTCGATCCCACCCCCATTGCTGAAGGAGATACGCCATGAGACGTTTGACCTTGGCCGGGGCCTCGGCCCTGGCGCTCGCCGCCTGCGCAGGCAAGACCCCGCCGCCGGCCATCACCTATGACGCCGCTGACTTCCAGCCAGCGACCGTTGAGGCGGAACTGCCCGGCCCGGTCGAGATCGTCGAAACGGCCGTGCCGTTGCCGCTACCGGGTCAGTTGCAACCGCCGCCGTCGGTTCGAAGCGAGACGGGGCGCCGAGACAATCGGCCTCCGACGGCGCGGGTGGACGCGGCCAATCGCGCCGCGACGCAGGAGCCGTCGAGCGCGGGCTACATCAACGCGGTGCAGGTCTATCCCTGGACCGAAGGCGCGCTCTACCGGCTCTATGCCGCGCCGGAACGGGTCAGCGACATCGCCCTCCAGCCCGGTGAGCAACTGGTGGCGGTCTCGGCCGGCGACACCGTGCGCTGGGTGATCGGCGACACCACCAGCGGCGCGGGCGAGACCGCCCGTGTGCATGTCCTCGTGAAGCCGTTCGCGCCTGGGCTCGCCACCAACATGATCATCACGACGGATAGGCGGGCCTATCACCTGGCGCTGGAAAGCACCGACGCCACCGCCATGGCCGCAGTGTCCTGGACCTATCCGCAGGACCGGCTGATGGCGCTCCAGCGCCAGAACGCCCGTGCCGAGGAAGCCCGGCCGGTCGCGGAGAACATCGCGCTGACCAATCTGCGCTTCCGCTACGCCATCACCGGCGACAGCCCGCCGTGGCGTCCGGTCCGCGCCTGGGACGACGGCTCCAAGGTCTATATCGAGTTCCCCGGCCGTCTTGACCAGGGCGAGGCGCCACCGCTGTTCGTGGTCGGGCCGCTTGGGGAAGCCCAACTGGTGAACTACCGGGTCAGCGGCCATCACTATATCGTCGACCGGCTGTTCGCCGCCGCCGAGCTGAGGCTTGGCGAGAACCCGCAGCAGGTCGTGCGGATCGCCCGCACCGATACACAGGGCGGGAGGGCGCGGCGATGACTGACACGCCCATCGAACCGGCTGCGCCAGCCGCGGCGGCTCCCCCGAACCCGCCGCCCAAGGCGCCGGCGGAAGCCCTGACCCTTCGCGCCGCCCCACGCCGCATCGTCCGGTTCAAGCGCGGCGTCGTCATCGGCGGCGCGGCGGCCGGATCGCTGGCGATCGCCGGCGTCGCCTGGATGGCGCTGGGGCCAAGTGCGATCCATATCGTCGATCAGGCGGACGATCAGGTCATCGCCGATCGACGCACACCCGCCGACGCCGTGGCGAACCTTCCCGGCGACTATGGTGCGGTTCCGCAACTCGGGCCGCCTCTGCCCGGCGATCTCGGTCGGCCAGTTCTAGAACGCCAGCGCCAGTTGGAGGCGCAGGGCGGGACCCTGCCGGAGGCTGGGACCAGAGCGGCGATGACGCCGGAGGAACAGGCGGCCGAGGCCGAACGCCAGCGTCTCGCCGCCCAGGCCAGCCAGGCGCGCGAGGCCGGGGTGGTCGCTCAGTCCTCGGTTCGCGCGGCGACGCCGCTCGCGGCGCTACCCGAGGGGACGATAGTGACGACGCAGGGCGGGACCGCCGCCGGCGACGGTCGGATCGCCCTCGATCCCGAGCGGGACCCCAACAGCCAGCAACGCAAGCTGGACTTCCTTGGCCAGCCGGCGGTGGGTGGAACCGCCAACGCCCATGTCCTCCATACGCCGGCCACGCCCTATCAGGTGATGGCGGGCAGCGTCATCGCCGCCAGCCTGATCACCGGCATCAACTCCGACCTGCCGGGGCTGGTGACGGCTCAGGTGACGGAGAATGTCTATGACACGGTCACCGGGCGGACGCTGCTGATCCCGCAAGGATCGCGTCTGGTCGGGAGCTATGACAGCGTGGTGGCCTTCGGCCAGAGCCGGGCGCTGCTGGTCTGGCAGCGGATCATCCTGCCCGATGGCGCGTCCATCCAGATCGACAACCTGCCGGCCACCGACGCCGCCGGCTACGCTGGTCTGTCGGACAAGGTGGAATTCCACACCTGGCGGCTGCTCAAGGGGGTGGCCCTGTCCACCTTGCTCGGCGTCGGGACAGAACTGACGCTGGACGACGAAAGCGATCTCGTCCGCGCGGTGCGGGAGTCCAGCCAGCAGTCCGCCAGTCAGGCCGGGCAGCAGATCGTCACCAGGAACCTCAACATCCAACCCACCATAACCATCCGCCCAGGTTGGCCGCTGCGCGTGATCGTCCATTCGGACCTGACCCTGCGGCCGTGGGCGGGACGCTGAGAAAGGAGCCATCATGCTGAAGCTCGCCAAATTGCCCGACCGGACGCCGGTCAAGATCACCATCACGGTCATGCCGGACCTCAACCGGGCGCTCGCGGACTATGCAACCCTCTATCGCGAGACTTATGGCGAGAAGGCCGACGTCGCCGATCTCATTCCCGCCATGCTCGATGCGTTTCTCGCCGGAGATCGCGAATTCGCGAAGGCGCGCAGGGACAAGGAGGGCTGAGCCGTGGCCGTCATCGGGACGTTCAGACCTTCGAAGCAGGGCGGATGGGAGGGGCGAATTCTGACCCTCACCATCGATCGTAAGGTCAGGTTCGTCCCAAACGACAATCGCCAAAGCGAACAGGCGCCAGCCTTCCTCGCTCTGGTGGGCTGGTCGCGGATCGGCGAAGCGTGGGAGGCGCGATCTCGAGGTGACAACTCTCGCGATTTCCTGCGGGTTCAGCTGTTCGATCCCATCTGGCCCGAGCCTCTGAGGGGAGCACTGTTTCCAGCGCCAAATGGGTTGTCCGCGGAACTGGTATGGAGCCGTTCCGATCCCACCAAGGAGTCGGGCCGTGGACCATGAGACGGGGCACGGCTCAGGCAACAGACACGAGCCGCGCAAACGGGGCGGCCACTTTTCTGTCGACCTGACGAAACAGGCGCAGACTGTCTTCCGCGCGCGTACGGGCCACGAGATCACCGAAGATGAGGCGCGAGGGATGCTCGACAGTCTGACAGAGTTTTTTCACTTGCTGATCGAGTGGGATCGGCGAAGTCCCGACCGTGGTGATAAAGAATAGAACCGTCCCGCCTCAACGGGGCAAGTTGACGTCAGAAAGGGCAAGGCGTCCCGTGTAAATTCATATTATCCAGTTCAATTTGTTTGGAATTTTCTTACTCAATTATCTTGATCCAATTCTCTTTGTGTCGGAATCGGGTGGCTGTATACTCTCTTCGGGCGAGGCAATCGGGATGCTGATGGTCTCCTCTACCGACCTTTCGTATCGCCACCCCGACGGCAGATACGATTTTGGCGTGGTCCACATTGGTGAGGCGCAGCGGGTTCAGGAAGGGAGATTGGACATGGCATCGACGGGGGCGAAACGAAAAGTACCAGTCCCTGAAGGCAGCCGTCGCGCTGTCCTCTATGCGCGTGTCTCATCCAAAGAGCAGGAACGCGAAGGCTTTTCCATTCCGGCGCAGACGAAGCTTCTGCAAGAATATGCGTCGGTCAACGACATCCAGGTCGTGGCGGAATATGTCGATGTCGAGACCGCCAAACAGAGTGGACGCAGCAGCTTTGGCGAGATGCTGCGGTATCTCCGCAAGCACCCCGGCGTACGAACATTGCTCGTGGAGAAGACCGACCGCCTCTACCGCAATCTGAAGGATTGGGTGACCGTCGACGAACTCGACGTCGAAATCCACTTCGCCAAGGAAGGGGTGGTGCTGTCCCGTGATTCACGATCCTCGGAGAAGTTCATGCACGGCATCAAGGTGCTGATGGCGAAGAACTACATCGACAATCTATCCGAAGAGACGCGCAAAGGCATGCTGGAGAAGGCCGAGCAGGGCCTGTGGCCCACCTTTGCCCCGATCGGCTACCTCAACACGGTGGGCAACGACGGCAAGAAGATCATCACCGTCGATCCGCAGCTTGGACCGACCGTTCAGAGCCTGTTCCAATGGTATGCGAGCGGCCATTATTCGCTCAAGGAGGTTTCGGCCCGCGCGCGGAAGGCCGGCCTGGTCTACCGCAAGAGCGGTGCACCCATCGGGGTCAGCACGGTTCACAAAATCCTGCGCAATCGAATCTACACCGGTAAGTTCGAGTGGCTCGGCAACCTTTACAAGGGATCCCACCAAGCTCTCGTCTCGGAAGACCTATGGGGTGAGGTTCAGGATGTGCTGGACGGCCGCAACGCCGCCAACATTCGGGCGAACGCTCACGACTTCCCTTTCACGGGGCTGATCACCTGCGGACATTGCGGCTGCGCGTTGGTCGGAGAGATCAAAAAGAAGAAGTACATTTATTACCATTGCACCGGCTTCAAGGGGAAATGCGGAGAGCCCTATGTCCGGGAGGAGGTTCTGGAAGAGCGATTCACCGACCTGCTGCGCCAGCTTCGCTTCGACGATGACGTATTCGAGATGATGCGGAAGGCCCTCCACGAGAGCCACGCTGAAAAGAGCCGCGAGCAGACCAAGGCTATCGAACGGTTGCGTGCGGAAGCCGACCGGCTCCAGAAGCGGATCGAGACGATGTACGTGGACAAGCTCGACGGCCACATCGAGGAAGGCTTCTATCGGCGCATGCAGGTCCAGTGGCGTGACGAGCGGGACCGGTGCCTGAGAGACATCGAACGTCTCCACAGCGCGGATGATTCCTATATCGACAACGGCGTGGCGCTACTCAGGCTGGCCAAGGACGCCCACCGGCTCTTCGAAATTCAGGACGCAGGCGAGAAAAGAAGACTGCTGAATTTCCTACTTTCGAACTGCTCCTGGGCGAACGGTCAGTTGACCGCCGCGTTCAAGGAACCGTTTGATATGCTTGCGGAAACTGTGTCCGAAGCAAATGCGCTCGAAAGCTCGCAAGGGGCCGAAAAGGCCCAAAAAACGAACTGGCTCCCCGGGTAGGATTCGAACCTACGACCGTCCGATTAACAGTCGGATGCTCTACCGCTGAGCTACCGAGGAATGCCTGTGCGGAGGGCGCGCTATAGGGGCAGCTTTCGTGCCGTGCAAGCCGGGATTGCGCTGTTTCGGCAACAGCCATGCGGCAAGATGCCGGGGCAGCGGCGCAGGCTCTTAGAAAATCCTGTTTGTAGGACCATGCAACAGGCGTATTGCTGCGGTGGGAGAGACGAGGGAAAGCGAGCTCAATGGCAACTGCCGTAAAGGCACCCGCCGACGCTGGCGGCACAGATTCGAAGATCATTCAGCGGGATTCGGTTGTGGTGCGGTTCGCCGGGGATTCCGGCGACGGCATGCAGTTGACCGGCGGGCAATTCACCCTTTCAACGGCGCTGGCGGGGAACGACCTTGCCACCTTCCCGGATTTTCCGGCGGAGATTCGCGCGCCGCAGGGCACCTTGTTCGGGGTTTCCGCCTTCCAGATCAATTTCGGTTCCACCCGGATCGAAACGGCGGGCGATCAGCCCGACGTGCTGGTGGCGATGAACCCGGCGGCGTTGAAAACCAACCTGCCGATGCTGCGAAAAGGCGGCCTGATCATCGCCGACAGCGGCGAGTTCGGGGAGCGCAACCTGAAAAAGGCGCATTACGCCGGTAACCCGCTGGAAGATGGCAGCCTTGAGCCATGGCAGCTGCTGGCCTTCGACATTTCGAAGCAGACCTTGGAGAGCGTGAAGCCCTTCGGCCTTGGCAACAAGGATGCCCTGCGCTGCAAGAATATGTGGACGCTGGGGCTGGCGCTGTGGATGTTCGGCCGCGACCGCGAGCCGCTGATCAACTGGCTGCGCGGCAAATTCGCGAAGAACGAGCTGCTGCGCGACGCCAATATCGCTGCGCTGAACGCAGGCCATGCCTATGGCGAAACCGCCGAGCTGGCCGGCCCGCTGAAGCAGTTCAGGCTGGCGGCGGCCGATGTGCAGCCGGGGCTTTACCGCACCGTGACCGGGGCCGACGCCATCGCGTTGGGGCTGGTGGCGGGCGGGCAGCTGTCCGGCCTGCCGATGTTCTTCGGCGGCTATCCGATCACCCCTGCCTCCGCGATTTTGCACGCGCTGGCGAAGCTGGGCGAATTCGACGTCACAACCTTTCAGGCCGAGGATGAGATCGCCGCCATCGGCGCGGCGATCGGCGCGGCATGGGCGGGCAACCTCGCCGTCACCTCGTCCTCCGGCCCCGGCATCGCCCTGAAAACAGAGGCGATCGGGCTGGCGGTGATGACGGAACTGCCGCTGGTGATCATCAATTCGCAGCGCGGCGGCCCCTCCACCGGGCTTCCCACCAAGACGGAGCAATCCGATCTGTATCAGGCCGTTTATGGCCGCAACGGCGACGCGCCGCTGCCGGTGATCGCCACCCGCAGCCCGGCGGATTGCTTCGAAGCGACCATCGAAGCCTGCCGACTGGCGGTGCAGTTCATGACGCCGGTGATGCTGCTGACGGACGGCTACATCGCCAACGCGGCCGAGCCGTGGCGCGTGCCCGAGGCGAGCGATTTCGAGCCCTTCCCGGTGCTGTTCCACGAGGAGCCGCCCGCCGAAGGGGCGAAATACAACCCCTTCACCCGCGATCCCGAAACGCTGAAACGGCAGTGGGTGCGGCCCGGCACGCCGGGGCTGATGCACCGGGTGGGCGGAATCGAGAAAAGCTATGCCACCGGCAACATCGATTATTCCGCCGAGAACCATCAGCGCATGACGGATACGCGCAAGGCCAAGGTGGATGGAATCGCCCGCTATATCCCCGCGCAGGCGGTGGAAGTCGGCAATGATCATGGCCCGCTGGTGGTGGTGGGCTGGGGCTCCACCTATGGCCCGATCCGGCAGGCGGTGGAGCTGCTGCGAACGCAGGGTCATGATGTCGCGCATGTGCACATCCGCCACATCTGGCCGCTGCCCGCCAATCTGGGCGAACTGCTGCGCCGTTACGATCGGATATTGGTGCCGGAAATGAACACCGGCCAGCTGAAGACGCTGCTGCGCGACCAGTTTCTGGTGGACGCCAAACCGCTGAACAAGGTTTCCGGCCAGCCCTTCCGCATCGCGGAGATCGAAGCGGCCATTCGGGAGATGCTGGACGCATGAACGAAGTCATAAAGATCACTCCAGCCACCAAGCCGGACGACTGGGCGACCGATCAGGAAGTGCGCTGGTGCCCCGGCTGCGGCGACTATGCCATCCTGAAGGCGGTGCAGCGCACCATGCCGGAGCTTGGGGTGGAGCCGCACAACACGGTGTTCATCTCCGGCATCGGCTGCTCCAGCCGTTTTCCTTATTATATGGAAACCTACGGCTTCCACACCATCCACGGCCGCGCGCCCACCATCGCAACCGGCGTGAAGCTGGCGAACCCGGCGCTGGACGTGTGGATCATCACCGGGGACGGCGACGGGCTGTCCATTGGCGGCAACCATATGCTGCACCTGATCCGGCGCAATCTGGATTGCCAGCTGCTGTTGTTCAACAACGAGATTTACGGCCTGACGAAGGGGCAATATTCCCCAACCTCGCGCACCGGAACCCGATCCCCCACCTCGCCCGCGGGATCGCTGGAATCGCCGGTGAAGCCCTGCGCCTTCGCGCTGGGGGCAGGCGGGCGTTTCGTGGCGCGCACCATCGACACCGCGCAGAAACATATGCCCGAGGTGCTGAAGCGCGCGCACGCCAACAAGGGCACCAGCTTCGTGGAAATCTACCAGAATTGCGTGGTGTATAACGACGGCGTGTTCGACCAGTTCACCGAGAAGAAACAGGCTCCGCAGACGCAGATCTGGCTGGAACATGGCAAGCCGATGCTGTTCGCGGGCGGCACCAAGGGGCTGAAGCTGAACCGCGAGACGCTTCGGCTGGAAGTGGTGGAGGTGACGGACGGCGACACCTCGCAAGTGATCGTGCACGACGAGACGAACAAGGCCGTCGCCAACATGCTGATCGACATGCCCTTCCCGCAGTTTCCCGTGGCGCTGGGCGTGCTATACTGTGACCCGGATGCAAGCTTCGACACGGCGATGGAAGCCCGGCATGCGAAACTGGCAGGCGCAAAGGCTGCCGATTTCAACGCGCTGCTGCGACGGGGCCAGAGCTGGGAAGTGAAGTGAGCATCGGCTGGTAACCGGCGGCCCTCCGGGGGCTGCGTGCAAGGGGGCCTGACGATCGAACTGAGCCGGCGCAGCATGATGGGGGGCATCGCGGCGCTTGCGGCTGCGCCGCTGCTGGCGGAAACAGCGCCTCCGCCCAAGCGCCGGGTCTCCGCCGTGACGACCTGCCCGGTTCCCGGCGTGGAGATGCGGGTGCCTGCCACGGGCGGCAATCTTTATGCGCGGGGTAACGGCACGCTCGCGGGCGGGCCTGCCCCGGTTCTGTTCCTGCACGGGGGCCCCGGCGGCAGCCATCTGGGCATGGTGGGGGCGCTGCCGCTGGCCGATATACGCGGCGTGATCCTGTATGATCAGCTGGATTGCGGCTTGTCGGACCGCCCCGGCAACCGCGCGGGATGGACGGTGGATCGCTTCGTTTCCGAAATCGACTCGATGCGGCGCGCCTTCAATCTGGATCGTTTCCACCTCTCCGGCACGAGCTGGGGCGGCACGCTGGCGCTGGAATATGCTGCGCGCCAGCCCGACGGGCTGGAAAGCCTGATCCTGTTCAGCCCGCTGGTTTCCACCCGCGCGTGGCTGGCGGACGCGGCTGTGTGGATCGCGCAGATGCCGCCTGAGATGCAGGCCGACATCGCCGAAGCGCAGCGCACCCGCAATTTCGAGGCCGACACGTTCATGGCGGCGGACCTGTTCTATGCCCGGCGGCATTTGTCGCGCGAGCGGCTGTCTCCGCTGCATCTGGCCTGTCAGGGGCGGAACGATCCGCTGTTCAATCTGGACCTCTATATGCACATGTGGGGGCCGAGCGAGTTCGTGGTAACCGGCACGCTGGGCGATTATGACGGCGAGCATCTGCTGCCGCGCGTGGCCGTGCCGACCCTGTTCGTGGGCGGCGAGTTCGACGAAGCGCGACCCGCCACCCTGAAGGAATTCGCCCGCCGCGTGCCGGATGCCCGATACCGGATGATCGCAGGATCGGGCCACTGGATCGAGAATGACCGCCCCGCCGAACATCAGCAGGCCCTGCGCGACTGGCTGAATGGCCGCGCCTGACGGACGCGCCGCCAACGGGCTGCGGGGGAAATCGCCGGTTCAGCGCGTAGGGGCTTTCATGAGGCCCCGATGCATGCCGTCTTGAAGCCCGCGAACGACGCGCGCACCGCACCTGAAGCGGAGGCGCTGCTGCTGGCGCGGGCCGCAGAGGGTGATGCGCGGGCCTTTGCCGAACTCGCCCGTTTGCTGGCGCGGCCCGCCCTGGGCCTGTGCATCCGCGTGCTGGGCGATCGGGCGCTGGCGGAAGATGCCGTGCAGGAGGCGATGACCCGCCTGTGGCGCGAAGCCAAACGCTTCGATCCGGCGCGCGGCAGTTTCGCGGGCTGGTGGCGGCGGATGCTGATGAACTGCGCGCTGGATGGCCGCAGGCGGTTGAAGCCGGTGACGGCGCTGGAGGAAGCCGCGGAGATCGCCGACGCCGCGCCGACGCCTGCCGGGGCCGCCGAAGCCGCCGATCTCGCCGCGCGGGTGCAGGCCGCTGCCGCGGCCCTGCCGGAACGGCAGCGCGCTGCGCTCGCCCTGTTCCATGGCGAAGGGCTGACGATGGCGGAAATCGCCGCCGCGCTGGAGAGCAGCGAAAAGGCGGTGGAAGGATTGCTGCTGCGGGGCCGGGCCGCGCTGAAAGACCGGCTGGGGGATTTGAAGGACGAATTGGAATGACGACGAAACCAACCCTGAACGACGCGCTGGAGGCCTGGGGCAAGGCCGACCCGCTGACGACTGCGGGGGATCAGGCGGCACTGGCGCGTATCCTTCAACATGCCGACGCTGTTGCCGCAACCCATACCCCTTCGCACCGCCCCTGGTGGATGCTGGGGGGGGCTGTTGCGGCCTCTGTGGCGCTCGCCCTGCTGTTGTCTCCCCAGATTCGGGGCGGCCAGCAGCCGGGCGGCAACACGGAGCCGGGGGGAGCACCGGTGATTCTGGCAGATGCGAGCGGTGGCGACAGCGCCGCCTTCGCCCTGCTCTATACCCCAACTTCGGAAGAGGAATATCAGCTGTGAAGACCCTGATCCTTGCAACCGCCGCCCTGATGGCGGCCCCGGCGCTGGCGCAGACCGCGCCGCCGCCGCTTGCTGCCCCCCCTGCTGCAGCTGCGGAAGGCCGCCTCAAGTTGCGACCGATGCGTATTCAGCATGCCCCGCTGTTCGGCAATGTCTCGCCAGAGGGCCGGGCGATCCTGCTTGAATCGATGAAGGCCGATCAGAGTGACCGCCCCGCGCTGAAGGCCGCACGAGACCGGATCAACACGCTGGTCGGCGCGGACAAGCTGGACGTCCCCGCGCTGAAGCGGGCGATGGAAGATGAGCGCAAGCTGGTGGATGCGCAGCATGTGAAGCGCCAGTCGGCGCTGCTGGCGGCCTTCCAGAAGCTCTCGCCTGCGGATCGCAAGGCGTTCGCGGACGATGCCCGCAAGGGGCGGGACCGGGTGGAAGCCCGGGTGATCCGCTGGCGCGAGGGCAACCCGCCCCCGGGTTCGCCGCCGCCGCCGCCTGCCGAGTGACGACCTGAAACGCAAAGGGGCCCCCGGTTCATCACCGGAGGCCCCTTTTTCGTGCTCTCTTCGCTTAGAAGCGGTAGCCGGCCGTCACCGCCACGGTGCGCGGCGGGCCGTAATAGCCGATGATCGAATTGCCGTAGAGCGCGCCGGGGAAGTAATAACCACCCACGCGATAACGCTCGTCCGTCAGGTTGCGGGCGTGCAGGCCCAGCGTGAAGCGGTCGTCGCCCGACTTCCAGTTCACCGAGCCATCCACCAGCACATAGCCCTGCTGATCCAGCGGCGAGACATATTCGAACATATGGATGTTCGAGCGCAGCGTGACCGACGGGGTAATCGACAGCTGGCCGCCGGCAAGGCCGGTGGACCATGTGACGGAGCTGTTGATCGTGAACTCCGGCGTGTTCTGGAAGAAACGCTGGTCAGACACGTCGACGGGCGTGGTGCCGCCGGCGATGTAGGTCCAGAATTCCTTATACTTGGCCTTGATATAGCCGATGCTCGTCTGCAGCTGGATGCTTTCCGTCGGCACGGCGCGCAGCTCGGCTTCCACACCCCAGATGTCGGCGCGGCCCGCATTGTCCACGAAAGAGGCGATCACGCCCGGCGTCGTCGTCGGGGCCTGAATCGTGACCTGCTGATCCTTATACTTCGAATAGAAGCCCGCGAGGTTCAGGAACAGGGTGCGATCGAGGAAGGCGCCCTTCATGCCGACTTCGAAGCTGTCGATCGTTTCCGGCTCATAGCCGTTGACGGTGGTCGGCGTGGCGACCACGTCGCCGCGCATGTCGAACCCGCCCGATTTGAAGCCCCGGCCCCAGCTGGCGTAGAGGTTCAGATCCTGATCCGGCTGATAGCTCAGCGACACGCGCGGGGTCAGCTTCTTGAAGGTGCGATCATTGGTATAGTCAGACCGCGTCGCCAGATAGATGGCGCTGGCGTTGCCGAACTCCGGCGAACGAATGCCCAGATACTGCTGCCGCAGCACGGTGCCTTCCTTCTTGTCCTGCGTCCAGCGCAGGCCGGCCGAGAGCTTCAGCTCGTCTGTCAGATCATAGGAAGCGTCGCCGAAGAAGGCGATGGACTTCGTTTTCACATTGCCGCCGGTATAGACGGTGAGGTTGGCGAGGCCGACCACGGTGTCGAACGCGCCGGATGCGCGGCCTTCCAGATAGAAGGCCCCGAACACGCCCTGGAACCGCTCTTTTTCCACGAGCAGTTGCAGTTCCTGCGTAACCTGCCAGTCCTTGTAGCGGGCCGGAATGTCCAGCACCGGCCCCGGCGTGTTGTCGAAATCGATCAGCGTGTCGGTATAACCGTCGCGATAGGCGGTGATGGATTTCACCGTGAAGCCTTCGCCCAGCCCCACTTCACCGGTCAGGCTGACGCCTTGCGTCACGACCTTGTTGTCGTCGCCAATGCCGGCGCGGGTGTCATAGACGCTGTCCGTCGGGGCGAACACGGGGTTGGTGCCATTGCCCTGCAGACGCGTACCGTGGCGGGGGTTGGAACGATCCTCCGTGCGGTCCGCCGCGACGCGGATGAACACATCGCCGCTGTCGAACTCGGCAGACAGGCGGCCGGCCAGCACGTCCTTGTCATACTGATCGACACCGGTGTTCAGATTCTTGCCGTAACCGTCCCGCTGGGACCAGAGCACGCCCGCGCCCACCGCGAAGCTGTCGCCCAGCGGCACCGAAACCGTGCCGGACAGGTCGATCTGGTTGTAGCTGCCATAGGTGGCTTTCACCCGGCCGCCGAATTCATTGCCCAGCCGCTTCGTCACATATTTGATCGCGCCGCCGATGGTGTTGCGGCCATAAAGCGTGCCCTGCGGACCGCGCAGCACTTCGATCCGCTCCACGTCGAAAATGTCCAGCACGGCACCTTGCGGGCGGGCCATGTAAACATCGTCCACATAAAGGCCGACGCCGGGTTCGAAGCCCCACAGCGGATCCTGCTGACCCACGCCGCGGATGAAGGCGATCAGGGTGGAGTTGGAGCCGCGGGCAACCGCGGTCGTCATGTTCGGGGCCTGCTGCTGCAGCGAGGTGATATCGGGCGCACCCTGTGCTTCCAGCGCCGCGCCGGAGACGGCGGTGATGGAAATCGGCACTTCCATCAGGCTTTCGTTGCGGCGGCGGGCCGACACGATGATATCGTCATTGCTGGCTTCAACCTCGCCCGTGGCGGGGGCTTGCTGGGCATGAAGCGGGAACGCCAGGCCCGTCGCGAGGGCGAGAATCGACAATTGGCGGATTCGTGGCATGAATTTTCCTCCCATAAGGCTGCGCCCGTTTCGGGCTTGCAGTTCCGTTGGGCAGAGGTTTACTGAAACATGAATCAAGATTCAACTTGAAACCGAAACGACATTTTCAGGGGTGGGGAGAAGATCTGTGACCGATGCAGCGAAGCAACAGGTGCCAATTGACGAGGCCGTTTCCGGGCTACCGGTGCCCAAGACGGAACGTGGACGCCGGACGTTGCGCGCCCTGCTGGACGCCGCCGCGCTGGAGTTCGGCGCCAGCGGCTTCCACGCCACCGGCATCACCGACATCACCCGCCGCGCGGGCGTGGCGCTGGGCAGTTTCTACACCTATTTCGCCAGCAAGGAGGATATCTTCCGCGCGCTGGTGACGGACCTGTCCGCGCAGGTGAAGGCGCATGTGACGCCGCGCGTGGAGGAAGCGCCCGATGCCCTCTCCCGCGAAAAGGCGGCGCTGGGTGGTTATCTGGATTTCGTCAGCCAGCAGCAGCTGATCTACCGAATCATCGACGAGGCCGAGTTCGTCGCGCCGGACGCCTATCAGGGCCATTACCGCTCCACCGTGGCGCGCGTGACGGCGCGTCTGGAAGCGGGCGCGGCGCGCGGCGAACTGAAAGAGGGCGTGGGCGAGGTGGAAGCCTGGGCCATCGCCGGGATGAACGTGTTTCTGGGCCTGCGCTATGGCGTGTGGGGCAAGGATCGCGATCTGGCCGAGGTGCTGGCCCGCGCGCATGAACTGGTGGCGGACGGGCTGCGGCGGCGCTGAGCGCGCGTCAGGCGGGCCAGTCCGGCAGGAAGCGCGCGGCGAGATCGCGGGCGATGCGCGCCGGGCGGCGGGTGGCGGTGTCGAGGCAGCACCAGCTGGATTTCACCTCGGCCAAAATCGTGTCACCGCGCTGGATCAGCGTGGTGAAAAAGGCGCGGCTGCCCTGAACCCCTGTCGCCACCACGTCGGCCAGCACAGTGTCATCCAGAAAGGCGGGCGCGCGATAGGTGATCTCATGCTTCAGCGCGACCCACAGATGCTGGGCAACGGCGTCCGATGGAGCCACCTTTTCCCAATAGCTGATCACCGCATCCTGCACCCATTTCAGGTAAACCGCGTTGTTCACATGGCCCATGAAATCGATGTCCTCCGGCGCGATGCGGATGACATGCTGATGGAAAGGATGGGCGGGCGCGTTCATGTGTCTTCAGCGTAACGCAAGCCTGCTGCGCTGCACAAGTGCAGATCAGCCGTTCCAGCCGGTCTGGCGCTGAATTTCCGCCCACGCCAGCGCCCCCAGACGCCGGGTGACGGGGCCGGGTGCGCCCCCGCCAACGGCCGCGCCATCCAGCTGCACGATGGGCAGGATCGGGGCCGTGGTGGAGGTGAGGAACAATTCCGGCGCGGCGCGGGCTTCCTCCAGCGTGAAGGGGCGTTCTTCCACCTGCATCTGCGCGTCTTGCGCAAGGCCCAGCAGCGTGTCGCGGGCGATCCCCGGCAGGATGCTGGCAGACAGCGGATGGGTGACGATGCGACCATCGGCCGCAACCATGTAGAGGTTGGTAGAGCTGCCTTCGGTGACGATGCCGTCCTTCTCGAACAGGGCCTCGAACGCGTTGGCCGCGCGCGCCTCCTGCTTCGCCAGCACGGCGGGCAGCAGCCCCGTCGTCTTGATGTCGCAGCGCGCCCAGCGCTGATCGGGCAGGCTGATCGCCGACACGCCGGTTTCCAGCTGCGGCAGGCGCTGGCGGAAGTTGAAGCGCCGCACCGTCATCACCAGCGTGGCGGGGATATCGGCGGGGAAGCCGTGGTCCCGCTTCGCCGCGCCCCGACTGACCTGAATATAGAGCAGCCCGTCGGAGTAGCGGCTGAGGCTGACGAGGCGGCGGGCAATCGCCGCCAGCGCGGCGTCAGACGGCAGCCCTTCGATGAACAGCGCCGCCAGCCCGCGCTTCAGCCGCCACAGATGCTTGTCCCAATCGAGGAAGCGGCCGTTCATCACGGCGACCACTTCATACAGGCTGTCGGCGAACTGGAAGCCGCGATCCTCGATGGAGACTGCGGCTTCGGCGATGGGGCCGTAACGGCCATTGACATAGGCGACTGCGGGCATGGCGACAGCGCATAGGCGTCGCGCTTGGCAGGCGCAATCGGCTGGGGCTAATGGCGGCATGGCCGCGCCGCAGATCATCTGGTTCCGACAGGATTTGCGGCTTCGCGATCAGGCGGCCCTGCTGGCGGCGGCCGCCGCCGGGCCGGTGCTACCGCTGTTCGTGCTGGATGAAAGCCGGATCGTGCGCGCGGCGGGCGGGGCCTCTCGCTGGTGGCTGCACCACAGCCTTGCCGCGTTGGACGCCAGCCTGCGCGCACTGGGCGGCGGGTTGCTATTGCTGCGAGGGCCGGCGGCCGAGCTGATCCCGAAGCTGGTTGCGGACACCGGCGCGGATGCCGTGCACGCGATCCGCCTCAGCGAGCCATGGTGGCCACTGATCGAGCGCGAGATTCCCCGCCTGCAGCTGCACGAGGGCAACAGCCTTGTGCCCGCCGGCCTGCTGCGAACGAAGGCGGGGGATCGATTCCGGGTGTTCACGCCCTTCTGGCGGGCCATGCAGGGCTGGGGGCCGCCGCCGCGCCCGCTGCCCGCGCCAGCGCGACTGACGTTCGCGCCCCTCCCTGCCGGAGATCGGCTGGTGGACTGGAGCCTGCTGCCCCGCGCACCGGACTGGTCCGGCGGCTTTTCCGGCTGGCAACCGGGCGAAGCGGGGGCGCAGCGGCGGCTGGCAGACTTCCTCGACAAGGCCGGGGATTATGGCGAGCGCCGGAATTACCCGGGCGAGGAGGCGACCTCGCGCCTCTCCCCGCATCTGCATTTCGGAGAGATTTCGCCCGCCGATGCGTGGCATGCGGTAGAGCCGCAAAAGGGCAGCGCGCCATGGCTCCGGCAATTGGCGTGGCGGGATTTCGCGCTGGAAACGCTGGAACAATATCCCAAATCCGCCTCCCGCCCGCACCGGCCTGAATTCGCGCACATGCCATGGACGGATGTGAGCAGCGGCGAGGGCCGGGCGCTGCTGCGGGCATGGCAACGCGGGCGAACGGGCTATCCGCTCGTCGATGCCGGGATGCGGCAGTTGTGGGCCAGCGGGTGGATGCACAACCGGGTGCGGATGGTGGCCGCGAGCTTTCTGGTGAAGCATCTGATGATCGACTGGCGCGAGGGCGAGCGCTGGTTCTGGGACACGCTGCTGGACGCCGACCTCGCCAACAATGCGATGGGCTGGCAGTGGGTGACAGGCTCAGGCGTGGATTCCGCGCCCTATTACCGGATTTTCTCCCCCGAAGGTCAGGCGGAGAAGTTCGACGCGCAAGCCTATATCCGCCACTGGGTGCCGGAGTTCGGGCGCAGCGACTATCCCGCGCCGCTCGTGGAGCATCGGTTGGCACGCGAGCGCGCGCTGGCTGCCCATGCCGCGCTGAAAGGCTAAAACGGAATCCGGATCGAGATGTGCATTTCCGGCACGCTCTCGCGCGGGTGGACCTTCACATAGCTTTGCAGGATGGCCCCGCCGCCCAGATTCAGCGCGGCCGGCGGCAGCAGCGGCCCGATCTCGGTGGGGAGAACCGCGCCCAGCCGGGCCGGATTTTCGCCGCTGCGGGCCGTCACCACGATATCGTCGCCGGATGTGGCCGGGTGCCCCTCTGTCCGGTCAGAGCCTTTCAGGTCGAAAACGATGTTCGGCACCGGCGGCGGTTCAGCCGCGGCCTGCGCACAGATAAGAAACAGGCCGATCATTCCCGCGGCTCCTGCCGAACATGAAGCCGCAGGCTAGCACGGCGCGCCCGGCCCGCAAAGCCGGCCAGATCAGAAGGCGTTTTTGGGGAAGATCACCGCAAAGGCCGTGCGGACGAGGATGTAGAGGTCGAACGTCACGGACCAGTTCTCGATATAGTAAAGGTCGTGCTCCAGCCGCTTCACCAGCTTTTCCTCGGTGTCCGTCTCGCCGCGCCAGCCACAGGCCTGCGCCCAGCCGGTGATGCCCGGCTTCACCTTGTGGCGGGCGGCGTAGGTCTGCACCACTTCGTGGAACGGCCGCCCGGCGGCCTTGGTGGAAGGCGCATGCGGGCGCGGGCCAACCAGCGACATGTCGCCCTTCAGCACGTTCAGCAGCTGCGGCAACTCGTCGATGGAGGTGGCACGGATAAAGCGGCCGACGCGGGTGACGCGCTTGTCGCCGCGCGTCGCCTGCTCGATGGTGTCCGTCTGGCATTCGTCATGCGTCATCGAACGGAACTTCAGCACATCGAAACGCTGGTTGTTGAAGCCCTCGCGCGGCTGGCGGAAGAAGACGGGGCCGGGGCTGTCCAGCTTCACCGCAAGCGCCGCGAGCAGCAGGATCGGCCAGATGAACAGCAGGATGCCCACCGTCAGGATCAGATCCTCGGCGCGCTTCACAATGGCGTCGGTGCCGGAAATCGGCCGCTCGAACAGGGTGATGACGGGCATGTCGCCCAGCAGCACCAGCGGCCGGGCGGCGAAGGCGAAATTGGCGAGATCGGGCGCAAGACGGATGCGCACCGGTGTGAGCGCCAATTTCTGCACCACCTGCTGGATTCGCGCCTCGGCAGACCATGGCAGCGCGACGATCACCTGATCGATCAGGTCGTCGCGGATCATGGCGACCAGATCGTCGGTGGTGCCGAACACCGGCAGATCATCCACCAGCACCGGCACCCGGCCATCGCGCCGGTCATCGAAGAAGCCGACGAGACTGATGGTGAGCTTGCTGTTGCCGCGGATATAGTTGGCCAGCTTCTGCCCCTGCGCCGACGCGCCATAGATGGCGACACGGCTGTTGAACACGCCCTGCCCCTTCAGGCGGCGAATCCACAGCGTCATCAGCGCCCGCGTGCCCGCCAGCATCACGCCGGCTGCTATGAACCAGCTGATCGCCCAGCCGCGCGAAAACTCCTCCGACACTTTCAGCAGGAAGCCGATGGTGACGAGGAACAGGCCCGTCACCAGCCACGAGCCAAGCACCCGTTCCCACGATTTGCGCATGGAGAAGTGGCAATCGACATCATAGGCGCCCATGATTTCCGCCACGAGCGCGAAGATCAGCGCGCCTGCCAGCATCGAGCGGCCGTAAACCGGGGTGTCGCCGGAAAAGATCCGATCCGACCAGAAGTTGAGCGCAAGAATGCCCGCCGCCATCACGGTGAGGAATTCGAGCACCCGCACCGCGAAGATCACCAGATCAATGGGCACGGCAGAGCGATGCGCCGTTTGCAGTTCCGCCGCTTTCAGCCGATCGGTTGCGGGGGGGCCGATCTCGTTCATGCCGTCACCGCCGCCTTGCAATAGACTGTCAATTCGCGCTGCGAGGCTGCCGTGAAGGCCGATTCACCATGGCTGCCCCCTTGCGGAACAGCCGAAGGCACGGCATGGCTTGGGCGGGCCGGGCTTGGAGATGGCTGCTCGTTCCACACTGTTTGGGGGAGGTTGGCCGAATGGAAACTGTGTACGACTGGGTGACGGTGGCGATTTTCGCCGGCCTGATCGTCCTGTTCCTGCAGCGCTCCGTCGGCCCGGAGCGGGACCAGATGTGGCCTTACTTCGCCGCCTCGGTCGCTTGCGCGGTGATCAACCAGGTGGGCAACAAGGCCATCGACGACAACAGCACGCTGCTCCACATCGTCTCCGTGGCGGGCATCGCCGCCATCCTTGGCTTCATCCAGTATTTCCTGAAACCGTTCGGCAAGTTCGGCGACTGACGCGACGCCCCCGCGCCGCAAAGGCGCAGGGCGATGTGCCGCGCATTTGCCCGGTATGGCGCGCATCAGGCCGCACCCTTGATTTCAGCAGCAAGTGGACGGCCGACCAGCGCGGGAAGTGCGACCGGATCGGTCGATTCCAGCATGGTGGCGGCAAAGCGCTGGAGCGTGGCGAATGTTTCTTCCGACGGTTCCGCGACCGTTGACAGCCGGATCAGCGCCCCATCGGCCACATAGCCGTTGAATTCCGAGCGCAGCTTCATCAGCCGCTGCTCGGTGCCGCTGGCCGGCAGATAATCGCCGATCCGCGTCCAGTAGAGGATCGGCTCGGTGCGTTCATTGTTGCTGGCGACCAGTTCGCGCGCGGGCAGCTTGGCCGGGCCGGGCACGGGCACCTGCACAGGGCGCGCCTCGGTGATCTGGAAGCCGACTGCCGTATAGCAGGTTTCCGGCCGGTGCAGCTGCAACTGATCCGACTGGGTGCTGCCATAGGCGATCACCATCATGATCGGCAGTTCGCTGTCAGACGTATAGAGGCGGCTCACCGTCTGGTCATACAGCCGCGCGGCCAGCGAGCCGGGCTGCGAATCCGGCAGCACCACGGCATTGGACGGCATGACCGACCAGCTGCCGATCTTCAGCGGAATCGCCTTTTCCAGCTTCACGTCGCCCAGCAGGTTCAGCCGGTTGCGCGGCGTCATGGCATAGGCACCACCGGCGGCCGCCAGCAGCGGCAGCCCCAGCAGAAGATCACGCCGCTTCAGCATGGGCGGTCTCCTTTTTGCCATCCGTCAGCCGGCGGCGAACCGGGCTGAGCAGTTTGTCGATGCCGAAGATCAGCAGCAGCGCGGACACGAAGGTCACGATGCCGGCGAAATCGTGCAGATAGCCCTGCGCCACCTCGTTCCCCGCATAATAGGTGAGCAGCACCAGAATGATCACGCGCACCACATTGGCGGCGATCGCGATCGGCAGCAGCAACGTCATCAGCAGCAGCGAATAGCGCCACGAGGCGTTGTGCATCAGATAGATGTAGAACAGCCCAACCGCCGTGAGGCTGATCAGCGAGTTCAGCCCGGCGCAGGCATCCTCCACCAGCAGCTGATACTGGGCGATGTAGATGGTGACGCCGACCTGCGTGATCGGATAACCCGCCAGCGAGAGCAGCCAGGTGGTGATGTCGGACACCAGGATCTTCAGCGGCTGGGTGATCGAATCCATCATCCAGCCCGGCAACGGGATCAGGAACAGCAGATAGACCAGCGGGAACCACATCTTCATCAGGATGCGCGGACCCACAAAGGCGTAGGCGATGATCACCAGCGCCGCCAGCAACGCCGCCACTTCGATCAGCAGGAAGTTGAAGGCGCGGCCGAACACATAAAAGGCCGACATCAGCACCAGCGCCGGCACCGCCAGCCACAGATTGCCCGGCCGGGCCTCCGCCATGATCTCGTCCCAGTTGCGCCAGACCAGCCACACGGCGGTCGCCAGCACCAGCGGGCCGTGAACACCGGCTTCCGTGCTCCAGCTTTCCGTCGCCATGGCATAGAGCGTGGGCAGCACTGTCGCGATCAGCGCCAGCACCAGCAACGGGTAGCGTCTGGCGAAATCCAGCGCTGGTCTCGTCTTGATCGGCACCGCCGCAGTCATCATGCGCTCCGCAGCTGAAGGATCAGCTATACTCGTTGAGGACGGACCCGATCACCGTCGCGCGGGACGCGACGAGCTGGGACGAAAGCGTCTGCACATCCTTCACAAAGGCGTGGTTCCGCCGTGCGACCACCAGCGCATAGCCCAGCACGCCGGCAACGGTCAGCGCATCGCTGTTCTCGTTGGTGGCGGGGGTATCGAAGATGGCGACGTCGTGCTGGCGCAGCAGGATGTCCACGCCGGTGCGGAACCGCGCGCCGGACAGCAGCTCCTGCGGACGCCCGACCGGCGGACCGGCGGGCACGACAGACAGGTTCGGCAGCACGTTGGGATAGACCACCCGTTCAGGCCGGTTCACTTCCAGCGAGAGATAGGTGGACAGGCCCGGACCGTTCGGATCGATGCCGAAGATGGCGTCGATCCGCGGGTTCCTGAGGTTGGCATCCACCAGCAGCGTCTTGATGCCGACCTGCGACAGCGCGACCGCAAGGTTCGCGGCGATGTAGGTGGCGCCCGACCCATCCGTCGCGCCGCACACGGCGAAGGCGCGGCGTCCGGCGCCCACATGCTGGGCGATGATCTGGGTGCGCAGCAGCCGCAGCGATTCGGCGTCCGGGCTTGTCGGGTCCGACAGCACGATGACTTCATCGGACACCGCCGCAGACGGCGCGAGCTGGAGCGCGAGGCTGCCTTGCAGCGCCTGCCGGGCCAGCACCACATCCTCTTCGGTGGCCAGCGTCAGCGCGACGGCGGCTTCGTCGAAACTCAGCCCCGTCTTGGCCTGATGTTCGGAAACCGCGCGGGCCTCCTCGTCTGTCAGTGCGCCGGTTTTCAGCAGCGCGTCTGCGAAGCCGGTGTCGGCTGTCAGGCGGCTGGACGTGATGTCGAGGTCTGTCATGATCAGATCGCCTGCAGATCGGCATCCGGTTCCCCGGGAGACCGACGGCCAAGAAGTTTGCGGAGCTGCTGCCGCAGCGGCGAGGGCGGGCTGGCTCCCACGATCGACAGCACAGGGGCACCGGCCGCGAAGGAGAGATCTTCATGCCCGCGAACCCGCCGGGCCACGAACTCGGCGATCAGCGCCGCGGCGAGACCAAAACCAAAGCCCAGAAGCCCCGACAGCAGGATCACCTGGTTCACCTTCGGCCAGGACGGGGTGCGCGAAGCGGTGGGGTCACCCATGACGATGACTCCGGGTTCCGACAGGTCGGCCGCCAGCTTCAGCTCGCCGGTGCGCTTGTTGGATTCTTCATACTGGCTGCGCTTCAGCTCGACTTCGCGCGACAAACGCACCAGTTCGTCCAGCACCGGCTTGCGTTCCAGCACCAGTTTCGATTGCGTCTCCACCTCGCGGGTGAGTTGCGACACGGACTGTTTCGCCGCACCGCTGAGCGCGGACACGCTCTGCTGCGAGCGCGAGCGCGCCTGGTTCATCTGGTTCTGCACCGTGTTCCGGCGCGCCAGAATGGCCTTGTAATTGGGGTGTGCCGTGCCGAGGCGGGCACCGGCCAGCGCCAGTTCATCCTCAATCTGCGCCAGCTGCACCGAAAGCTGATCCGTCACCGGATCATTGGCCAGGCGACCGGACGAAGCAATGGCGTTGGAGCTTTCCATCCCCTGCGCCTGCTGCAGCGCCGCCTGCAGCGAGGCGAGTTTCGCCGTCTCGCTGTCCACGCCACCCACCATGATGATGTTGTTCTTCGACATATAGTCAGACATGGCAGACTCAGCGGCAGCCAGATCCTTGCGGGCCAGTTCCGTCTGTTCCTGATACCAGGTGCCGGTGCGGCCGGCGGGATCGGTGCGCAAGCGCAGCGATTCCTGAATATAGGCGTCGCGGATCACGCCGACGATGCGCTTGGCGCGCTCGGGATCGTCCGACTGATAGATGATTTCCAGAATGTTCGAACCGCCAACCATCGTCGCGTCGGTGCCTTCGATGATCCGCGCGCCCAGCCATTGTCGCATACCGCCATCGTCCACCGAACGGCCGGTGGCTTCATAGGCTTCGACGAGCGACGGATCGCTGGTGAGGTTCAGACGGTCCACCACCGCGCCCGCGACGCGCATGTCCTTGATGATGGCGATCTGCGTGCCAACATAGCCGCTGCCGCGCGCCACCAGCACTTCGCCGGTGACGGGATCCTTGCTCATGTCCATCAGCACCCGGGCAGTCGCCGGATACCGCTTGGGCAGCAGCATGGCCACCGTGGTCGCAACAACCAGACAGGCCAAAGTCGTCGCCAGGATCAGCTTCCACCGGGCGAGCAGGATGCGCAGGAACTGGATAACGCTCATCTCAACTCTCCTGATTAGAACATGCGTTCCTTGACACGGACGACATCACCCGCCTTCAGGACTTCCGTCCCGTCGATATTCACTTCCTTGGCGTCGCCGCGCTTCAGCCCAAATTTGCCGGACGAACCCGTGGGACCAACGCCGCCCGCCATGGCGAGCAGTTCCGACATCGTCATGTCGCGCTTCAGCGGATAGGTGCCAGGCCGGGCGACGGCGCCCGTCAGGTAGATCACTTCCGCTTCCGGCACGATGATGACGTCGCCGTTCTGCAGGATCACGTCGGGCACCTTGCCCATCGCCAGATCCTCTGTGTTGATCTTCTGCTCGTCCCCACCGGCGGCACGGCGCAGGGTGATGGTGTTGTTGCCCGCTTCCTGCACCCAGCCGGAGCGCAGCAGCACATCCATCAGCCGGTTCGACTTGTCGAGCGGGATCAGGCCCGGACTGCCCACCTTGCCGATGATGCGAATGTAGTTGGAGGCGTAATCACTGACCTCGATATTGACGATCGGGTCTTTCAGGAAATTGCCCTGCACCAGCCGGCGGGTGATTTCATCGGCAAGGGTGATCACCGTCTTGCCTTCTGCCTGCACCTTGCCGATCAGCGGCATCACGATGCTGCCGTCGGGCTTCACACGCGTGCTCACATTGAATTCGGACTGGCCGTAAACGATAACGGAGATGCCGTCGCTCGGCCCCAGAATATAGACGGGCGGCGCGGTGGGCGACGGAGTCGCAGCCGACGGCGTGGCGGCCTGTGCGAACAGGGCCGATGGCGCCGCCACGGCCAGCGCCACTGCCAGACCCAGTGAAACCAGCCCGCGCTGGCAACGGGAATTGGCGCTGTTCGCCGCAATCCGGTGTGCCTGGGTTTTGCCTGCCATTGGGATGTCTCCAGAAATTCGGGATTGGGGGCGCATCAGATGCGGGCCTGTAAAGAGAAGACCACGCTGTTGACCTTGTAGCTGTAGTCGGCCGGTGTCGACGAGCGCCGATGATGGTTAAGGTCCAGGCCAAAGCGCAACATACTGTTCAGCGCATAGTTTGCGCCCAGGAACACCCGATCGTTGAGGTTGCGACTCGAAACCTCGGTTTCGGGGATTGCTGCAATGCCGTAGAAATCGGCCTGCGAATGGGAATAGCCCGTCGCGAAACTCAGCCTGTCGTTGGCGCGATAGCTGGCGCTGATGCTGAAAAAGCGCGAAACGGAATAGTTGGCCGAGCCCCCCCACCCGCCGTTCGCGCCCCGCCCCATGCTGATGTTGCCGCCCATGCGCGGCCCGGCATAAGTGGCACCGACATTCCAGGTCATGCCGGAAAAGCCGTTGCTGCCCTCAATGTTGGAGGTCAGCTTCGTCTTGCCGATGGAGGCGTTCGCGCTGAGCGTGTTGCCGATCCGATAGCTGCCGAAGCCGCTGATCGTGCGAATCTCGGTCTCGTTCTGAACGCCGTTCACATATTGGTTGACGTAGATATTCTTGCCCCAGTTGCCCGAGACGCCCACCTGCCCGCGCAGGCCGACCCGGTAGCCGACCGAACCGACAGCCGCCTGGGAATTGACGTCGGCAAAGCTGCGGTCGACATCGGGGTCGTTGGAATCGTTGCGCACCCAGTTGCGGTTATAACCGGCGCTCACGCTGATCCCGGCCTGCGTGCTGCACCCCACGCTGCCGCCGATGGTCGTCCGCGCCGTTTGCGACGAGACGACTTCCTCGAAGCTGTCCTTCTGGGTGTCCCGCCGGGACCAGGCGGCCCGCAGAGACGTGTTGCACGCCTGCCCCAGCGCGATGTCCCCCACGCCGCTCAGCGCGAAGCGGTTGGAGTTCAGATTGCTGTTGCGCGCATAATAGCTGCGCCCGATCGACGCGTTGCCAGAGATATTGTTCCGCCCCAGCGCCCGGCTGAAGTTCAGCCCGGCGGCGGGGCGGAAAATCCAGTCACTCTTCGATTCGAAGCGCGAGGACATCGGCCGCCCTTCGCCGACACGGGCCACGTTGTCGGAATATTCCGTCGCCAGCGCGGCATAGCCGGACAGCCCCAGCGAGCCGACGATGGCGAGCGGGGAAAAGGAATCCGAATCGTCGCCATAGATCCGTTGCGGGTCGTCGATCACCGCGCCTTCGTTGAACTGCTGGCGAGGCGTCGGCGGCTGCATCTGAGCCAGCGCGGGGGAAGCCACGACCAGAGTCACCAGCAGGCCACCGGCAAACGCCGCGCGTCCCTTCACCCGATCTGCGGCCTCGATCCTCATCCGCGTGTCCGTCCCTTTCGCCACACAGCCTCCCCTGATGATCCGCCCGCCTGCCCGACACGGATAACCGGTGCCGACGCCCGAGCGACATTCCTTACGTTGCACGCCCGACCTTGCGTGCCAGACCCTTACGCCACCCACCCGGCGTGCCGCCAGATGACAGGTTGTGCGTTAACTCTTTGACCGGCGCAAGTGACGGCCGGATGACGCAGCACTTGACCGCGCTTCGTAACAAAGCCAGCCTAATGCTTGGAGTTCCATACAGTTGCCGCAACCGCAAATCAAAGCCCGCGGCCGGATCGAAAGGCGAAAGACTGTTGCATACAGCCGTTATAGGCTATGGCGCGGTCCCGGTCCGTGGCATCAGCAGATGGTGCCGGGACGTCGGAAAGCCCGGATGTGTCTGGTTGCGTATGGCTGATCGTTCGCGAAACAGCCGGCCGTGGCCGGAGCAAAGAACAGGAGCGACGTTGACCGTGGCGGGACGGACAAGACGGATGGCGGACGGGCGCAGCCCCGGACGGGCGGGTATTGGCAACAACGTTTCAGCCTTGGGCATCCCGGGCCGGAAGGCGCTGGCCCGATGATCTTTCGTCGCGAACGCTTAGGGCTTGGCCCGAAAGAGACCCCGGCGGCCGCCACCGCATCCGGCAATCTGCCCCGCTTCGCCGTAGACGCGACCGACGACATCGGAGACGCGGCGCAGGGCATGCATGCCCAATCCCCGGCGCGGGCGCGCCTGGCGCTCGCGGATGCGCTGTCGGCGTCCCAGCCCGTCACCAGCCGGGAACGGCTGGCGGGCCGGGCCGATACGCTGTCCAGCCTGATCGCCGCCATCGAGCAGCAGCGCGCGCATGTCGTGCTCTATGGCGAACGCGGCATCGGCAAGACCAGCCTTGTGCATGTGTTCGCCGAAACCGCGCGGGAAGCCCGCTATCTGGTTCTCTATGGCAGCTGCGGCGTCGAAGCCCGCTTCGATGACATGTTCCGCACCTTCGCCTCGGAAATTCCGCTGCTCTATCATGCCCATATCTCCCCCACCGCGGATGAGGCGGAGCATGACCGCAGCTTCGCGGACCTGCTGGGCAGCGACCCGGTCGATCCGCGCGAACTGGCGGACCTGTTCCAGAAGATCGTCGGCACGCGGGTGATTCTGGTGCTGGACGAATATGATCGCGTGGCCGATCCGGCCTTCCGGCGTGACGTGGCTGAACTGATCAAGAATCTGTCGGACCGCGCCGCCCGCGTGCAGCTGGTGCTCACCGGCGTTGCCTCCAATCTGGATGAATTGATCGGCTTCACCCCCTCCATCCGCCGCAACATCGTCGGGCTGCCGGTGGGGCCGATGCCGGAAGCCGAGCTGAGCGAGATTCTGGCCCGCGCCGAGGATGCGACCGGCCTGACGTTTGCACTGGATGCGCGGCAGTTGATCGTGAAGATGTCGGGCGGCTCGCCCTATCTGGTGCGGCTGCTGGGCAACCGCGCCGCCGCGCGCACGCTGGATGACCGGCGGGCGCTGGTGTCCACGGCAGACGTGATCGCCGGAACCGAGGCGGTGCTGGCGGAATGGAACGCCGGGCTGCCGCGCCGGGTGCAGGCGCAGCTGGCGCGCGCCGAAGTGCGCGGCGCATGGCCGATGCTGATCGCCGCCGCCCGCGCCTCCGGCACGCCGGACGGCTGGTTCGGACTTCATGATGTGTCTGGCGAAGGCGAAGGCGGCCCGGATGTGGCGCTGGTGCGCCGCACGCTGGACGGCTTCACCGGTGAAATCGACCTGTTCGACCGCGAAGAGGGGCTGGACGGCCGGGAACCGCGCTATCGCTTCCGAACGCAAGGGCTGGCGCAGCTTCTGGGCCTGTCCGCCGCGCTCGCCCGGGCGGGCCGGTGAACCATGGCGTCGCAGGTTCCGCCTTCGCTCAGATGGTCGGCGGACCCGGAGCATTTGCTGAAAACGCTGGGCCCGCCCCGCGTTTCGGTGATCATCCCGCATTTCAACACCCCTGAGCTGCTGGTGAAATGCCTGCAGGCCGTGGCGGCACAGACTCTGGACCATGGCTGGTTCGAGATTATCGTGGTGGACAATGGCTCCCGCCTGCCGATGCGGCTGCTGGAAGCGACATGGCCCGGCGTGCGTTTCCTGATCGAGCGCCAGCCCGGCCCCGGCCCGGCGCGCAACACCGGCGTTCGCGCGGCGCGGGCAGACATATTGGCCTTTGTGGATGCCGATGTGCGTGTCGCGCCCGGCTGGCTGATGGCGGGGCTGAAGGCGGTGGGCCGCAAGCCGCTGGCGATCTTCGGCGGCGATATCCGCATCGATGTTGGCGACCGCAAGAATATGACGGACGTGGAAGCCTTCGAAAGCGTGTTTTCCTTCCGCCAGAAGAGCTACATCCAGAAGAAGCATTATTCCGTCACCGCGAACCTGATCATGACCCGCGCCGTGTTCGACAGGGCCGGGCCGTTCGACGGCATCGACAAGCCGGAGGACCGCGCCCTTGGCGAGCGCGCCTATGCGATGGGCATCCGCACCCGCTATGCCCCGCGCATGCTGGCGTTCCATCCGGCGCGGCAGAATGGCGAGGAAATCCGCCGCAAGTTCGGGCGGGTGGCGCATCAGGCCTTCACCCAGCATGTGGATCGGGGCAAATCCCTGAACCTGTGGGATGCGCGGGCGGCGGCGATGGCCGTTTCCGGGGTGGCCCACGCCCCGATGATGCTGTTTTCCCGGCGGGTGACGGGACTCGGCAACCGCGCCCGTGGCCTGCGCCTGCTTCTGCAGTTGCGCTGGCACCGGGCGCTTGACATGCTGGAGCTTTCGCGGAAGGCGCGGGCAGGCGACCAGCTGGCTCTTGTGAACTGGAACAGTTGACCGTGAACGACCTGAACCTCTCTCTGAAGCAGCCGGTGCTGGGGGCACGCGCCCAGGCCGACAAGCGCGCCCGGCTGGCCGTGATCCTGGTGAACTGGAACCGGCACGCAGACACGATCGAATGTTTGGAATCGCTGCTGCGCGCAGATGAAAAGACGCGCATCATCGTGGTGGACAACGGCTCCACAGACGGCACGGTCGAGCGGCTGAAGGCTTGGGCGGCAGGCGTGGAAGCCTATGAACCCCCGCTCGGCCCGCTGAAGCGGCTGACCACTCCGCCCTTCCCGAAGCCGGTGAACCTGCGGGTGATCGAGCCGCACGAGCTGGACAGCGCCAAGCCCGGCGACGAGCAGGTCGTGCTGCTGCTGGCGGGGGAGAACAAGGGCTTTTCCGGCGGTAACAATCTGGGCATGCGCTTCGCGCTGGAAGATCCGGCGATCGCCTATTGCTGGTGCCTCAACAACGACACCGTGGTGGATCCGGGCGCTCCCGGGGCCGTCGTCTCGCGCATGAACGCCACCCACAAGGTGGGCATGTGCGGCACGCAGGTGCGTTATTATCACCGCCCCGGCGTGTGGCAGGCGCTGAACGGGCAACGCTTCAAGCTGCTGACGGGGCAATCGCGCGGGATCGGCACCAATGTGCCCGTCACCCGCCCGTTCGATCCGAAGAAGGTGGCGCGGGAAACCGATTTCGTGCTGGGGGCGTCGCTCGCCGTCAGCCGCGCCTTTCTGGAAACCGTGGGCTTCATGGAGGAAAGCTATTTCCTCTATTTCGAGGAAATGGACTGGTCCGTGCGCAACCGGGGGCGGTTCGCCATCGCCTTTGCCCATGGCGCGATCATCTATCACAAGGAAGGCGGCTCGATCGGCTCGTCCGGGCAGAAGGGGCAGCGTTCCGAAGCGTCGGAATATTATCTGATCCGCAGCCGGATTCGCTTTTATCGCCGCAACTTCCCGCTGCTGTGGCCGCTGCAATATCCCCTGGCGATGGGTCTGATCACCCGTCGCCTGCTGCGCCGCCAGCCGAAAAAAGCCGCCGCCATGACCCGCGCCATGCTGGGCATGAGCTTCGACTGATCACCCGAACATTCACCAAAGACCCCAAGGAAAAGAGGGAACACCGATGACGAAGCGCAGCGAAATGCCCGGAGTTTTGGGACAGACAGGACGCAATGAGGGCGGGCGCACCCGCACCGTGCTGCTGGTGGCAACCGCGATGCTGGCGCTGGCCGGTTGCAGCAAGCTGGGAATCGGCGGCGGCGGTGAGCCGAAGGGGCAGGTTGTCGCCACGCTGGACGGGCAGGAAATCACCGTTCTGGAAGTGAACGCCGAACTGGCCGGCACGCCGATCCCGCCCACGATGTCCCGCCGGGATGCCGAGAAGGTGGCGCTGGAAAACATCATCACCCGGCGCATGCTGGCCAAGGCCGCCGAAGAGCGCGAGCTGAACAAGAAGCCGGAATTCCTGCTGCAGGAACGCCGCGCCGAAGAACAGCTGCGCGTGCAGGCGCTGGCGCGCGACATCGCCGCCAAGGTCGTCGCGCCCACCCGCGACGAAGCCGACAAGTTCATCGCCGAGAACCCCTATCTGTTCGCCAACCGCACCTTCTTCATTCTGGACCAGATCCAGTTCCTGCGCCCGGCCAACATCGAAAAGCTGGGGCTGGAAGCGGCGACCACCATGGCGCAGGTGGAACAGATTCTGACGGCCAACAACATCCCGTTCCGCCGCCAGCCCGCGTCGCTGGATTCGCTGGGGGCAAACCCCGAATTCGTGAAGGAAGTGACGGGCGTGCTGGCGAAGAAGCCGGACGAGCTGTTCATGTTCGCCACCCGTCCGCAAGGTGCGCCCGCCCCGGTGGTGCTGGTGAATCAGGTGAAGGAAACCAAGGTGCAGCCCTTCACCGGGGACAAGGCGCGTGAATTCGCACAAAATTACCTGAAGAACGAACGGATTCAGAACGCGCTGAAGTCCGAGGTGGACCGGCAGCGCAAGTCGCAGGATCAGCGCGTCGTCTTCCAGGAAGGCTGGAAGCCCGCCGCACCGAAGGATCCGAAAGCCCCGGTCACCAAGGCCTCTGCGCTGGAACTGGCAGGCGAAGGGCCGAAGGCCGGAACCGGGCTTGAAGCAGCAACCGCCGAGCACGCGCCGCCGGCGGCCCCGGCGGCGGAACCGGCCCCCGCCCAGTAAGACCGTATCAACGCTGCGGGCAGCCCCCATGGGGTTGCCCGCAGCTGCTTTTTCAGGGAACAGGCCCGTAGGCGAGAGGGCCGAATGAAAGGAATGCGGGTGCGCAAGGGCATCATATTGGCAGGCGGTTCCGGCACCCGGCTCTATCCGCTGACAAAGCCGGTCTCAAAGCAGCTGATGCCGGTGTATGACAAGCCGATGATCTATTACCCCCTGTCGGCGCTGATGCTGGCGGGGATTCGCGACATCCTGATCATCACCACGCCGCAGGATCAGGCCGCTTTCCAGAGCCTGCTGGGCGACGGCAGCGCATGGGGGCTGGCGCTCAGCTATGCCGTGCAGCCGGAACCCAAAGGTCTGGCGCAGGCCTATCATATCGGCGCGGATTTCGTGGGCGACGGCCCCTCCGCGCTGATTCTGGGCGACAATATCTTCTATGGCCATGGCCTGCCCGAACTGCTGCGCCGCGCAGACGCGCGCGACAGCGGCGCAACCGTGTTCGGCTATTGGGTGAAAGACCCTGAGGCTTATGGCGTCGTCAGCTTCGATGCCGATGGCCGCGCCGAAACCATCGAGGAGAAGCCCGCGAAGCCGAAAAGCAACTATGCGGTCACGGGCCTCTATTTCTATGACGGCCGCGCCGTGGAACTGGCACAGCAGGTGAAACCCTCCCCGCGCGGCGAGCTGGAGATCACCGATCTCAACCGGCTCTATCTGGAAGCGGGCACGCTGAACGTGGAACTGATGGGCCGGGGCTATGCCTGGCTGGACACCGGCACCCATGGCAATCTGCTGGATGCCGCACTCTATGTGCGCATCATCGAGGAGCGGCAGGGCCTGAAGGTGAGTTGCCCTGAGGAAATCGCCTGGCGGCTGGGTTTCATCGACGATGAGGGGCTGAAGCGCGTGGCCGAGCCGCTGCGCAAGAGCGGCTATGGCGAATATCTGCTGGCCCAGCTGGAGAAGAAGGCGTGAAGATCGAGCCGCTGGCCATCCCCGATGTGAAGCTGCTGACCCCGCGCGTGTTCGGCGACGATCGCGGCTTTTTCCTTGAAACCTACAACAGCCGGGTGTTCGCCGAGGCCGGGCTGCCGACCGAGTGGCGGCAGGACAATCACAGCCGTTCAGCGCGTGGCGTGCTGCGCGGGCTGCACTATCAACTGACCGATCCGCAGGGGAAGCTGGTGCGGGTGACGCGCGGCCGGGTGTTCGACGTGGCCGTGGATATCCGCCGCGCCTCGCCCAGCTTCGGCCAATGGGTGGGGGCCGAATTGTCGGACGAGAATCAGGCCATGTTGTTCATTCCACCGGGCTTCGCGCACGGCTTCCTCGTTCTGTCTGAAGTGGCGGATTTCTGCTACAAATGCACCACCTTGTGGCATCAGCAATCGGATCGCTCGCTGCGCTGGAGTGATCCGGCCATCGGCATCGACTGGCCGCTGGACGGGCTGACGCCGCAACTGGCGGGCAAGGACGCCGCCGCGCCGCTGCTGGCGGATGCGGAGGTTTTCGCATGAAGGTGCTGATCGCAGGGGCCGCGGGCCAGCTGGGCCGGGCGATGCAGGCCACCGCGCCGCAGGGCGTCACCATCATCGCCCCGCCGGAAGCCGAGTTCGACATTTTGGACGACGCCAAGGTGTCGGCCGTCATCTCCGCCGCTGCGCCGCAACTGGTGGTGAACGCCGCCGCCTATACGCAGGTGGACAAGGCCGAAGCCGATGTGGCGACGGCCGAAGCCGTGAACGGCACGGCGGCCGGACGGCTGGCGGCAGCGGCGGCAGCGGCAGGTGCGCGCTTCGCCCATGTCTCCACCGATTTCGTGTTCGATGGGCTTTCCCCCCTGCCCTACGCGCCGGACGCCGTGCCCAACCCCATCGGCGCCTATGGCGAAACCAAGCTCTCGGGCGAGCGGCAGGTGCTGGCCGCGCATCCGAACCCTCTCATCCTGCGCACGGCGTGGGTTTATGCGGCTGAAGGCAATAATTTCGTCCGCACCATGTTGCGGCTGATGCGTGAGCGCGACGAACTGAAGGTGGTGGCGGATCAGGTGGGCACCCCCACTCACGCCGCTGGCCTCGCCCGCGCCATCTGGACGCTGGACGCGGCAGGTGTGTCCGGCATCCACCATTGGACGGACGCCGGGGTGGCCAGCTGGTATGATTTCGCCGTCGCCATCCGCGACGAAGCGCTGGCCATCGGCCTGCTGGAGCGGCGGACCCCGGTTGTGCCGATCCGCACCAGCGACTATCCCACCCCTGCCCGGCGCCCGGCGATGAGCGTCCTCGACAAAGGGTCGAGCTGGGCAGTGACGGGGCCTGCGGCCCATTGGCGGGACGAGCTGAAGCTAGCGCTGGCTCAGATGAAGGAACAGGCTTGATGGCATCGCTTCTGGTGACGGGTGGAGCAGGCTTCATCGGCTCCAACTTCGTCGCGCACTGGACTGCGACGCACCCTGAGGACCGCGTCACGGTGCTGGACCTGCTGACCTATGCCGGGAACCGCGCCAATCTGGACGGGCTGAACGCCGAACTGGTGGTGGGCGACATCGCCGACGAAGATCTGGTGACGACGCTTCTGCGTGAGCGCGACATCCGCACCATCGTCCACTTCGCCGCCGAAAGCCATGTGGATCGCTCCATCCTGGGGCCGGACGCCTTCATCTCAACCAATGTGCTGGGCACGCACGCGCTGCTGAAGGTGGCGCGCCGCGAATGGGTGGATGGCAAGCTGCCGCACCGCTTCCACCATGTCTCCACCGATGAAGTCTATGGCACGCTGGGGCCCGCCGATCCCGCCTTCCGCGAGGATACGCCCTATGCGCCCAACTCGCCCTATTCGGCGTCTAAGGCGGCGTCCGATCATCTGGTACGCGCCTATCACCACACCTATGGGCTGAACACCACGACGTCGAACTGCTCCAACAATTACGGGCCGTTCCACTTCCCGGAAAAGCTGATTCCGCTGTTCATCATCAACGCGCTGCACGGCCGCAACCTGCCCATCTATGGCGATGGCCAGCAGGTGCGGGACTGGCTGCATGTGGAAGATCACGCCCGCGGCATCGCCGCCGTGCTGGAAAAAGGCCGGGTGGGCGAAACCTACAATATCGGCGGCGGCGCGGAGCTTCCCAACCTGAGCGTGATCGACACGCTGTGCGCGGCGATGGACGCGGCCTTCGCGGCGGACCCGTCGCTCGCTGCCCGCTTCCCCGACGCGCCTGCCGCCAAGGGCCAGCCCACCGCCAGCCTGAAGACCTTCGTGACAGACCGCCCCGGCCATGACCGCCGCTATGCCATCGATTGCAGCAAGGCGATTGCCGAACTGGGCTATCAGCCGCAACACAGCTTCGAAAGCGGCTTCGCGCAGACGCTGAAATGGTATCTGGACCATGAAAGCTGGTGGCGCAGCATCCTCGATGGCAGCTATATGGATTGGGTGAAGGCCAATTATGCAGGCAGGGCCGAGGCCCTTTAGGGCCGGTGGACGCGCTGCATGAAGCTTGACCCCAGACTTCAACGAGTGATCGACTGGCTGCAGGCGCACAAAACCTGGCTGTCGGCGCTGTTGACCATCCTTGTGCTCACGGTGGCGGGCTTCGCGCTGTGGGAAATCCTGAAAGAGGTGGACCCGGACGATATCGGCGCCGCGTTCGGGCGGATCACCCCGCATCAGGTTGCGCTGTCGATCGCGCTCACCGCCCTCTCCTTCTTCGTGCTCAGCTTCTACGATGTGCTGGGGCTGCACGCGATCCACAAGCCGCAGCCCTATTGGCGGGCGCTGCTGGCCAGCTTCACCGCCTATAATCTGTCGCACAATCTGGGCTTTGCGCCGATTACAGGGGCGGCGGCGCGCTGGCGGGCCTATCGCGGCACCAACCTTGATCCCGGCGACATTGCGCGGATCGTGGTCATCGCGGGCGTAACCTTCTGGCTGGGGATTTTCCTGCTGCTGGGGGTGTTCCTCGTCTCTTTCCCAGGCGCGTTGCGCGTGCATGACGCAACGATGAACTATGGCACGCAGGCCGCCATCGGCACGGCCATCCTGATCGTCATCGCCATCTATCTGCTGGCCTGCGCGCGAGAGATGGGGCCGCTGAACATCCTTGGCTGGACTTTGCCCGTGCCCACGTTGAAGCAGGCGCTGATCCAGTTCACGCTGGCCGCAACCGACATCGCCATCGCCAGCGCGGCGCTGCTGGTGTTGCTGCCGCCGGATGTCTGGCACCATTATCCCGATTTCCTCGTCGCCTATGTGGTGGCGGTGGTGGTGGCGATGGTCGCGCACGCACCGGGCGGAATCGGCGTGTTCGAAGCGGTGGTGCTGGTGACGCTGCCGGAGGTGGACAAGCCCTCGCTCATCTCGGCGCTGATCCTCTATCGGCTGATCTATTATTGGGGCCCGCTGCTGATCGCGGTGGCGCTGCTGGGCCTGAACGAGCTGCGCATGGTGCGGCAGACCCGTTCAACCGGGGCCCGTTCAGCGAAGGTCAAGGCACCACCGGATACAGGGGGACAACACCCCTTCTGACCCCTCCGGCGCCTGAGGCTTCCGCTTCAGGCGCCGGTTCTCTTTTTGGGGTCAGGCAATCAGCGCCCGCAGCATCCACGCCGTCTTTTCATGCACCTGCATCCGCTGCGTCAGCAGGTCGGCGGTCGGCTCGTCGCCTGCCGCGTCCACGGCCGGGAACAGCGCGCGGGCGGTGCGCACCACCGTCGCCTGATCGGCGGCCAGTTCCGCCACCATCGCCTCGGCCGCCGGAATGCCGCTTGCCTCTTTCACCGTGGAAAGCCGCGCGAAATCGGAATAGCTGCCCGGTGCCCATGCCCCCAGCGCGCGCAGCCGCTCGGCGATCACGTCCACCGCCAGCGCCAGTTCGGTATATTGCGCTTCGAACATCAGGTGCAGGCTGTTGAACTGCGGCCCGGTGACGTTCCAATGGTAGTTGTGCGTCTTCAGATAGAGGGTGTAGGTGTCCGCCAGCAGGCGGGACAGACCATTCGTGATGGCCCCCAGCTGATCGGCCGGAATGCCGATATCCAGCGCCGCCGGGCCGGGAACGGCCGCTTTCTTCGGCTTTTTGGGCGCTGCCTTCTTTTCCGTTTTCGTCGCCATGTCCATTATCCTTTTCCAAGTCCGGTTCGAGGCATTGTTATAGCCGTTCCGGCCCCCGCCCTCACGCCGGGAAAATCACTATCTGATATCGAATGCAGTCACGCTGCTGCCGCTGGCCCGGCAGTCGATCACGATCTTCTGCGTATGCTCGGGATAGGTCGCGGTTGCCTGCGCCTGAATCGCCCAGCCGCTGCCCTGCCGGGTGGCGCTGTTCACCGAGTTCAGCCGGACGGCGGTGCCGCCCGTCGCGCCCACCTGCCGCGCCGCCTCGTTCATGCAGGCCTGCCCTTCGGTGCGCGCGTCAGACGGGAAGTGCGACATGTCTGCCTGAAGGCTGGCGCTGCTGCTGCCGGAAGACCGGCTGTTGCTGTTGCTGCTCTTGCCCGCGGCCGCCAGCAGGGCGATCAGCCCCGCCGCCAGCGCCACGCCGCCGATGACGGCCCCGGTGTCAGACCCGCCGCCGCTGCTTCCGCCAGAGGTGTCGCCGGTGACATTGCCATAGCCATAGCCGAACCGCGCCTGGCAGCCATTGTCCACCCAGATGCTGCTGCGGTCATAACCCCAGCTGCGGCCGCGCACACAGCTGCTGGAGGAGAGTTGCCGCAGCATCTCCACCCGATTCTCGGTGTTAACACTGCAACGGCGATAACGGTTGTTGTCAGAACGGCATTCCGTCTGGCCCGCGAAACCCTGATTGTTGCCGCCCCAGCCGCCACCACCGCCCCAGTTGCCGCCGCTGCTGTTGCCATAGCCATAGCCGAACCGCGCCTGACAGCCCGCGCGCACGGTAATGGAGCGCCGGTCTGCGCGCCATGTCCGCCCCTCGATACAGGAGGTGCTGCTGTATTGCTGGAGCATTTCCACCCGGCCATCGGTGTTGGCGTAGCAGACCTGTTCGCGGCCATCGCGGCTGCGGCAGGTGATTTCCCCGGCAAAGCCCTGACCGCTGCCGCCGGAGCCGCCCCAGCCACCGCCATTATTGCCGCCGGACCCACCCCAGCCGCCGCCGCTGCCGCCACCGTTTCCGCGCGTCGTCACTTCGAAATTGCCGCCGCAGCCGTTGCGCACCTCGATGCTGTTGCCGTTGCGCCGCCATGTGCTGCCCTCGCGGCAGATGCCGGAGCGATCCGGCCCGGCAAAGCTGACGGAGACGGTGTTTTCTGGCAGGCTGCACGTCTGCGTGCGGTTCGCGGTGGAATAGCAGGGGACGTTGATGGTGCGATTGTAATTCTGCGCGCTGGCGGCCGCGAGTCCCACCGGGGCCAGAAACGGAACCGGGGCCAACTGGGCCACAACCATCGCCATCGACGCGCCAAGGCCCATCGGCCGGTTGATCTTGCCCATCTTCAATCTCCCCAATGGATTTGCCCAGCTTCGGCCCGCACCATAAACGGGGAAGGCAGAGCGTCCAGTGCAAAACAGACGCGATGGTTGAGGCTTTGCGCGCGGACGGCTACGGGCAGGTCTCTAAGGAGACAGGATTTGGACGTTTTTCAGCGGTTCGAGGCAGTGGTGGCGGATGCCGTGAGCGCCCTTGTGGCGGATGGCACGGTGCCGGCGGATGCCGCAAATGCGGCGATCGTGCTGGAACCCCCGCGCGACCCGAGCCATGGCGACCTTGCCACCAACGCCGCGCTGGCACTGGCGAAGGCCGCGAAGACCAACCCGCGCGAACTGGCGACCCGCATCGCCATGGGGCTGGCACGCCACCCGGAGATCGCCAGCGCCGAAGTGGCCGGACCGGGGTTCATCAACCTCACGCTGGAACCCGGCGTGTGGCAGGCGGAAATCGGCCGGATTCTGGCGCAGGGCGCGGATTATGGCCGGGGCGATCCCCGCATGGAGCCGCTGCCGATCAACGTGGAATATGTCTCTGCCAACCCCACCGGCCCCATGCACATGGGGCATTGCCGGGGCGCGGTGGTGGGCGACGCGCTGGCCAGCCTGCTGGGCTTCGCCGGGCATGACGTGGTGCGCGAATATTATGTGAACGACGCCGGCGGGCAGGTGGACGTGCTCGCCCGCTCCGCGCATCTGCGTTACCGCGAAGCGCTGGGCGAAACCATCGGCGACATCCCCGAAGGCCTGTATCCGGGCGATTATCTGGTGCCGGTGGGCAAGAGCCTCGCCGCCGAATATGGCGACCGCTTCGTGGGCGCGGATGAAACCGAATGGCTGCTGCTGTTCCGCACGCGTGCCGTCGCGGCGATGATGGACATGATCCGCGCCGATCTCGCGCTGCTGGGCATCCATCACGACATCTTCTCGTCAGAGGCCGAGCTGCTCGCCTCCGGCGCGCCGCAGAAGGCAGAAGCCGAACTGCGCGCGCGCGACCTGATCTATGATGGCGTGCTGCCGCCGCCGAAGGGCGAAGTGCCGGATGATTGGGAGCCGGTGGAGCTGCCGCTGTTCCGTTCCACCCTTTATGGCGACGATATCGACCGGCCGATCCGCAAGTCCAACGGGCAATGGACCTATTTCGGCAATGACATGGCCTATCACGCCGAGAAGGCGCGGCGTTCGTCCGCGCTGGTGAACATCTGGGGCGCGGACCATGCGGGCACCGTGAAGCGGATCGAAGCGGCGGTGGAGGCGCTGACAAACGGCCAAAAGCGGCTGGATGTGAAGCTGGTGCAGATGGTGCGGCTGTTCCGTGCCGGGGAACCGGTGAAAATGTCCAAGCGCTCGGGCAATTTCGTCACGCTGGCCGATGTGGTGACGGAAGTGGGCCGCGACGTGGTGCGCTTCATGATGCTGACGAAGCGCCCCGAAGCGATGCTGGATTTCGACTTTGCCGACGTGGTGCAGCAGTCGCGGGAAAACCCGGTGTTTTACGTGCACTATGCCCATGCGCGCATCTCCTCAGTGTTGCGCAAGGCGGCCACGCTGACCTTGCCACACCCGGCCCCGCTGGACCGGCTGGATTCGCAGGAACTGGCGCTGGCAGGCCTTGCCGCGCAATGGCCGCGCGTGGTGCGGCAGGCCGCCGCTGCGCGGGAACCGCACCGCATCGCCTTCTACCTCGCCGATCTGGCGGGCGCGTTCCACACGCTGTGGAATCGCGGCAATGACGATCCCGCCTTCCGCCTGTTGGTGGAGGCAGACCCGGCGCTGACCGCCGCGCGGCTGGCGCTCGCCTCCGCCGTGGCGCAGGTGATCCGCACCGCTCTCGCCGTGATGGGCGTGCAGGCGGCCGAGGAACTGCGCTGATGGCGCAGCCGCCCAGAGGCCGGGGACCCTCCCCGCGAGACGATGCCCAGCGCCGCGGCCGGGATGAGCCGCCGCCGCGCCGTCGCCGCGCCGAGCCGGAGGACGCGCCATGGCTGGACGAGGGCGAGTATGAAGAGGACGGCCCGACCCACACGCTCGTCGGCCGCCGCACCCTGCTGGGAATCCTGTTCCTGCTGGGCGTGCTGACGGTGGGCGTGGTGGTGGGTATCACGCTGGTGTCCAAGCGCGAATCCTCCCCCATCGACGTGCCCGCCGTGGGCGAGGAAGTGCCGGTGCTGCGCCCGCAGGGGCCATGGAAGATCGCGCCCACCGGCCCGGACGTGGACGGCGTGCCGGTGGAAGGCCAGGGGCAGGTGCTGTTCGGCACCGGTGACGGGCGGGAAACAGAAGCGGAAATCGCGCTGAACGACCTGCCGGAAGATCCGCTGCCCCGCCCGAGCGAGGCGCAGGTGCCTGCCGTCCCCCATTCCGTGGACGAAGCGCTGGAAACCGGCGCACCGAAGATCGCGGCCGAACCTGCGGCACCGCCTCCGGCCCCCAAGCCGGTGGTTCCAAAGCCCAGCGTCACCGTGACACCAACGGAAGCGCCGAAAGCGCCCGCCGTCCCCAAAGTGGTGGAAGCACCCAAACCCGCCGCCCCGGTGGCGTCCGGCAACGGCCAACAGCTGCAACTGGGGGCTTTTTCCTCCAGCGCCCGCGCGCGCGATGCGTTCAAGTCGCTCTCCACCCGCTATGCCTATCTGGCGGGGATGGAGCCGGTGATCCTGCCCGTTACCTCCGACGGCAAGACGCTTTACCGCCTGCGCACCACCGCCCCCAACCCGCAGGCCGCGCGCGAGATTTGCGGCCGGCTGCGCGTGGCGGGCGAAGCGTGCAGCGTGGTGCAATGAGGGTGCAATAAGCGGATGGTGCAACGCAGCAATCCCGTTTAGTCAGGTCCGATGCTGAGAGGACTTTACAACTGGACGCTGGAAAAATGCCGCGATCCCCGGTCGGAACGCTGGCTGTTCGGCATCAGCTTTGCCGAAGCCAGCTTCTTCCCGATCCCGCCTGATGTGCTGCTGGCACCGATGTGCCTCGCGCAGCCGAACAAGGCGTTCCGCTTCGCCTTCATCTGCACGCTGGCATCGGTGCTGGGTGGGCTGCTGGGCTATGCGATCGGCTATTTCCTGTTCGACACGGTGGGGCGACCGATCCTGCAATTCTATGGCGTGACGGACAATTTCGACAGCTTCGCGGCGAACTTCAACGCCCATGGCTGGCTGATCGTCTTCCTTGGCGGCTTCATCACGCCCCTGCCCTTCAAGGCCATCACCATCGCGGCGGGGGCGACTGCGCTGCCGCTGCCGGTGCTGATCGGCGCGGCCATCGTTTCCCGCGCGGGGCGCTTCTATATCGTGGCCGCGCTGCTGTGGAAGTTCGGCGAGCCGATGCAGCGGCTGATTGATCGTTATCTCACGCTGCTGGCCACCATATTGGGCACCGCGATCGTGGGCGGCTTCGTGGCGATGGGGCTGCTCACCCAGTCCTGAAGGCTCGTTTTTGCCAGCTTGTCGCCTCCCGGCCTCTCCCGCACCAGATGCGGGAAATCGAGGGAGACGAATGATGTCCATGTTCCGCACCGATCTGCTGAAGGGCCACAAGATATTGGTGACGGGCGGCGGCACCGGGCTGGGCCGCTCCATGGCGGAAGGCTATGCCGCCCATGGCGCCGAAGTGGTGATCTGGGGCCGGCGCGGCCCCGTGCTGGAGGAAACCGCCGCCGAACTGCGCGAGGCGACCGGCGGCAGCATCACGCCGATGGCGGTGGACATCCGCAACGCGGGAGCCATCGACGAGGCGATGCAGGAGATTTTCGATCACGGCCCGCTGACCGGGCTGGTGAACAATGCGGCGGGCAATTTCATCAGCCGCACCGAAGATCTCTCGGCCAACGCCTTCAACGCGGTTGCCTCTATCGTCGCGCACGGCACCTTCAACACCACGGTGGCGGCGGGCAAGCGCTGGATCGCGGGCGGGCACAAGGGCTCGATCCTCTCCATCGTCACGACATGGGTGTGGACAGGCTCGCCCTTCACCGTGCCCAGTGCCATGTCCAAGGCGGGCGTCGCCGCGATGACGCAGAGCCTCGCGGTGGAATGGGGGCCGAAGGGCATTCGCGCCAACGCCATCGCGCCGGGCCCCTTTCCCACCAAGGGCGCGTGGGAACGGCTGATGCCCGAGCCGATGGCGACGAAAACCGGCAATGTCACCGGGTCGGACATGATCCCGCTGCGCCGGGTGGGCGAGCATAGCGAGCTGGCCAACCTCGCCATTTTCCTGATGGCGGATGAATGCCAGTATCTGACGGGCGAGGTGATCGCGTTGGACGGCGGACAATGGCTGGCGACCGGCGGCAATTTCCACGCTCTCACCCGGCTGGACGATGAAGATTGGGCGCAGATCGGCGAGACGATCCGCGCCACCAACAGCAAGGATCGGGAACAGCGCACGGCCTGATTTGCAGCAGATCGCGCAACCGCCTAGGAGCATGTCCGTTCAAATGGAATCATTTGAACAAGGAACCCATGCGGGAAACAAAGAGATAGAGCGGCCGTTTTGATGCAATCAAAACGAGACCCGCTCTAGGAGCGGGGCATGACAGACGTTCAACTGATCCTGATCGGCGCCCTGATCGTGGCGGTGATCACTGTCGCCTTCGCGTTGCTGCGGGCGAAGCGCCCCGCCGCCGGAACCCCGGCGGCGGAACCCGCCGCCCCGCCGGCACCTGCCGCACCGCCGGAAAGCACGCCCTCGCCCTTCCTCCCCGCGCCGAACGGAGAGGCGGATGACCTTGGCCAGATCAAGGGAATCGGCCCGAAGATGCAGGCGCTGCTGAAAGAGCTGGGGGTGTTCCATTACAGCCAGATCGCAGGCTGGACCCCGGCGCAGCTGGCGCTGGTCGATTCGCAACTGGGCCAGTTTCAGGGCCGACCGACGCGCGACCAGTGGCAGTCGCAGGCGCGGCTGCTCGCGGCGGGTGACATGAAGGCTTATGAGCGCGTGCACGGCAAGCTGGGGCCGGATGCGGCAGCCGGCGGTGGCGCTTGACGACACCTGACGGCGCGCCTCCTGCCAGCCCAAAGGTTCCGCGCGGCCCGCTCACCTTCATCCTGCTGACCGTGCTGATGGACGTGATCGGCTTCGGGCTGATCATCCCGGTGCTGCCCTCCCTCGTCTCTGAACTCGGCCATGTCGATCTTTCCGGCGCGGCCGGGATCGGCGGCCTCATCATCATGTCCTACGCGCTGGCGCAGTTCCTGTTTTCGCCGGTGATGGGCGGCCTGTCCGATGCGTTCGGGCGGCGGCCGGTGCTGCTCACCTCCATGGGCGGATTCGCCATCAGTATGCTGATCGTCGCCTTCGCGCCCGCGCTGTGGGTGCTGTTCCTCGCCCGCACGCTGGCGGGGATGACGGGCGCCAGCATCGCCACCGCCAACGCCTATATCGCGGATATCACCCCGCCGCAGCGCCGGGCGCAGACCTACGGCCTGCTGGGGGTGGCGTTCGGTCTGGGCTTCGTGCTCGGCCCCGCCATCGGCGGGCTGATCGGATCGCTGCACCCGCGCTGGCCGTTCATCGTCGCCGCCGGCATGGCCGGCTGCAACATGCTGATGGGGTATTTCCTGCTGCCCGAAAGCCTGCCGCCCGAACGGCGGCGGCCGTTTGACTGGCGGCGCGCCAATGTCGTGGGCAGCGTCCGCCAGCTGGGGCGGCTGGGCGGCGAACTGCGGCGGTTTGCGCTGGTCTATTTTCTCTGGATGCTGGCGATCCAGTCCCTCCACGGCATCTGGAGCTATGTGACGGCCTATCGCTACAATTGGAGCCCGCTGGGGATCGGCCTGTCCCTTACCTATGTCGGCGTGATGGCCATCATCGTCAACGGCCTGCTGGTGCGGCGCAGCGTGAAGCGGTTCGGCGAATGGCGCACCGCCGTCATCGGAATCGCCTTCGGCTCCACGGCCTATATCGTCTATTTCTTCGCCGATCAGCCCGAACTCGCCTACCTCGGCCTCACCATCGGCTCACTCGGCGGGCTTGCCGTCCCTGCCCTGCAGGCGCTGATGACGGAGCGCACCCCGGCCGACGCACAAGGCGAACTGCAAGGCGCACTGGCCACGCTCTCCTCGCTCACCATCATCCTCGGTCCGCCGCTGTTCGCACTGGTGTTCAGCCGCTTCTCCGGCGAAAACCCCATCCTGCCGCTGCCCGGAATGCCGTTCCTGCTCTCCACCCTGCTGGCAGGCGCCGCGCTGCTGGTGCTGGCGCGCAACAAGCCGGAAAACCCCGCGCTTCAGGGCTAGGCCGGGGGCTCGCCCCCGGCCAAAAGCCTATTTGATCCCCAGCGCCGCCTTCACCGTCCGCCAGTCCACCAGCTTGTAATTCTGCTGCTTCGTGTCGCTTGTGCACACGGCGGCTGGCGGGTCGTTCGGGCCGTCGCCGTCGCAGGTGTCGTGCATGGCGATTGCGCCTTCGGGGTAGCCCGCGATGGGGCCGCTCCAGGCGTCGATGCCGTCGGTTTCGGTCGCCGGATCGATCTTGCCCCCGGCCACGCGGAAGCGGCCGACCCACTGGTAATCGCCACCTTTCAGTTCCCACACCGCATAAGCGCTGTCGCCTTGCGACGAGGCGATCAGGAAGGTGCGGCCGCCGTCGCGCATCAGCGTCAGGCCTTCCACGTCGGCGACCAGTTTCTTGCCGTCAACGGCTGCGATCTTCACCGGCGCGGCCTTGGGATCGGCGAGGCTCATGCGCCAGATGCCGACATCTTCCTCGCCCACATAGAGGTCGCCGGTGGCGTCGTTCACGACGCAGCCCTCGGTCTGGCTGGAGAGCTTCCACTGGTGCGCCAGCGTCATGGCGGGCTTGCCGTCCTTGCCTTCGCTCACCGCATAGGCGTGCACCGCGCCCGCCTTGGTGTTGGGGATGGCGAAGGTCTTGCCACCGAACTGGCCCATGCAGAAGCCATAGGGTTCGCCGAACGCGGCCTCGGTCGGCATATGGCCCCAGCTCGTCAGCTTCAGCGTCGCCGGGTCCAGCAGCCACGCCCGAACGCCATAGAGGCCCCGATCCGCCGCCGTCACCAGCACCTGCGGGCGGCCACCTGCGGTGAAGGCGCGCTGATCCACATTGTTCATCGGACCTTCGGGGAAGAATTGCAGCTGCTTGCCCGCGAGATCATGCACATAGAGGCCCTTGGACTTGTCCGTGCCGATCCACAGCGCCCGGCTCGGGTCCGCCGAGTCGCGCCACAGCACGGGGTCGTCCGCATCCACGGTCGGGTTGTCCGTCACGATCGTCTCGGCGGCGGCGGGAACGGAGACTGTCACGATCTCCGCTTCCGGCGCGGGCGCGGAGGCAGGCTTGTTACAGGCAGCCAGCAGCGCGGCAGACCCAAGCAGGGCAACGGGGGCAAGCGGGGCAAAACGCATTCTCAGTCCTTCGTTTCGGCGGTGCACAGCAGGCCGTCCGGCCCCATGCGGTTCGGTGGCATCGGCGCATCCACCGCCTGCGCCGGGCCGGTGCAGCGGCGCACGGTGGGCAGCGTTTCCGGCAGTTCCTCCAGCCGGTTCCGCCCGTCCGCGCCCCGGACCAGATCGAAGCCGTCATACAGGCGGCCGGTGTTCAGGAAGCTGCGCACCTTCAGCCGCTCTGCCGACACGTCCACCGTCTGGAACAGGCTGGTGTCTTCCGCAACCCGATCCGGTTGCGTGCCGGACCGATCGTTCAGCCCATACATTTTCGCCCCCGCGACAGAGACCATATAGACCGGCCCCACCGGCTCGCCCGCGCCGCGCGCCGTGGCAGAGGCCGCCTTGCCGCGCTCGTCCGTCAGCCGGGCATAGCAATGGTCATGCCCTTGCAGCACCAGATCGACCCGATGCTTTTCCAGCACCGGCTTCCACGCCTTGTACATCGCAGGCGTGTTTTTCGGCCGGGCGCAGGTGAAGATGGGCTGGTGGAACAGCACCACGTTCCAGCGCGCCTTGCTTTCCGCCAGCTTCGCGTCCAGCCAGCGCGTCTGCGCCTCCAGCGTGCCCAGATCGATGGCGGAGGTGCCGTCCAGCACCACGAAGCGCACGCCCTGCCAATCCAGCACATAGCTGGTGCCTTCAACGCCCGGCGCACCATTGCCGGGCAGCGCGAAGGCCAGTGGCCAGTGCGGGTTCAGCTTGCGGCCTTCCTTGCCGTTCGGCAGCGGCACGTCGACATATTCATGGTTGCCGGGCGCGGGCACCTGCGGAATGGTCGCAAGCGTCCAGCCGCCAGCGGCTGCCCACTCGCCCCATTCATCATCATGCACCAGATCGTCGCGGCTGGCGACCAGATCGCCCGCGTGCAGCATCAGTTGCGGGTTGCCCGCCTGCACGATGGCGCGCCGCCATGCCAGCGATCCGATGTCCAATATGCGGTTCTGCGTGTCGCCCAGATAGATGAAGCTGAACGGCTTTGCCTCGGCGGAGGCCGTGCGGAACTGCTGCCATTCGCTCCAGCCCGCCGCGCCCTTCACCCGATAGGCATAGGCGGTGTCGGGCGTCAGCCCATCGAAACGGGCCTGATGATAGGTGGCCGGGCCATTCTCGCTGGTGGTGGCCCAGCTTTTGCCCGTCACCGGCTTCGCCCGCGCACCGAAGCCCGGAGACGACAGCAGCGGCACGATCTCGGCCAGTGCATCGGCCTGCGCCATGTCCGTGCGCCAGCTCACCGCCATGGCGGTGGAGGGGTCCGCCCCCGGCGTCAGGATGATGCGATCCGGCAGGTTGCGCGCCGCGAACGGCTTGCCGGGGCGGGCGGGGGCCGCCACGCCCGTCAGGTCGATCACCGGCTGTGCCGCAGAGGGAACCGGCTGCGCCGTGGCGGGCAGCGCCGCCATCAGCGCTGCCGCCACAAGCAGGCCTCGCATCAGAAGCTGGCCTTCACGCCGAACTTCGCGGTCATCTTATACTCTTCATATTGCAGCAGCCGCCGGTAATTCACGCCGTTGGTATAGGCGGTGTATTTGGCGTTGTTGATGTTCACCAGTTCCGCGAACAGCTGGAAATTGTCGGTCACGCGCAGCTTGGTGGAAAGGTCCAGCTGGAAGTGCGGCCGCACATACCGGTCTTGCGACATCTCGCCTTCGTCCGGCTCCGGCCCCAGTTCGTCCAGATAGCCGTCGCGATAGGCGCCTGCGATCCGGGCGGAGAAGATGCCCTTGTCATAGCCCAGCACCGCGTTGAACGTGTGCTTGGACGAAGCCGGCAGCGGAATGCGACGGCCGCTTTCCAGCGTGCCCTTCGCATCGGTGAAGGTGTAGTTCAGGTTCACCAGCAGGCCATCGAACGGCGCGGGCAGCATGGTGAAGGCCTGCGAATAGCTGGCCTCCAGCCCGATCACGCGGGCGCTGTCGCCGTTGATCGCCATGGTCGCGGTGTCGAACGGGATGCCGAACAACGTGCCGTTCTCGAACCGCGCATCGACGATGAAGTCCTGAATGGATTTCCAGAACACGCCCGCCTGCACAACGGCCTTGGGCGCGAAATAATATTCGATCGTCGCGTCGCCGTTCCACGCCCGATAGGGCTTCAGATCGGGGTTGCCGAACTCGCCATCGCGCTCGTCGCCATCGTCCTCCACCGCGAAGCGCGGTGCCATCTTGCCGAAGCTGGGGCGGGACAGCGAGCCATAGAAGCCCGCCCGCGCCACGAGGCTGGGCGCGAGATCGGCGCGCAGGTTCACGCTGGGCAGCCAGTCCACATAATGGTTGCGCGCCTGCACCGGGGTGATGATCAGCGGACCGTCGCTCACTTCCAGCAGATTGCCGCGCATGTTCACATCGGTGGATTCCAGCCGCAGACCGGCCACCAGCCGCAGCGTCTCCGTCTGGTAACGGCCCTGCAGATAGGTCGCCAGCACATCTTCCTTGGCGTCATAATTCTCCGCCGCGTTGGCGAACTCGGTGTCGTCATCGTTCAGAATGAACTTGCTGCGGTTGGTGGTGAAGAAGTCCCGCACCTTTTCCAGATCGGGCACCGGCGCGATATCGGCCAGCCCATAGCTTGGCTCACCCAGCACGTCGGCCAGCGTCAGCCCGCCGGTCACGCCGTCATAGATGCTGTAGGTCATCGTCTGGCTCTTGTGGCGCAGGCGGGCCTTGCCGCCCCACTTCACCTCAAGGTCGCCGCCGGCCAGCGCGAAGCTGCGGGCGATATCCGTCTTGAACCCACATTCCCCAAGTAAATCGCTGATTTTGCTGTCAGGATCTCAATATTTCCGATATAAATCATGGTGTTGATGGCCGTGAGGGGCGCGTTTGATGGATCACCCAGAGGGTGCGGGTTCGAAGCGGGCAGATCGGGTCGAGTTCGACCGCCGGGTGCATGTGGAGTTCCGAGGTGCGCAGCTCAGTTCCGACGGCGGCCTGCTGGTGATGCGCGAGCTGGATGACGCGCTCGGGCTGTCCGATCTGGCGGCAAAAGCATTGCGCGACACCCGGCGCGGCAAGAACACGGTCCACCGGCTTGACGGGTTGTTCCGGCAATCGGTGTTCGGGCGACTGGCCGGATACGAGGATGTGAACGACGCCGACCGCCTGGCCCTCGATCCGGTGATGCGCCAGGTCGTGGGTGGAAGGGCTGTCGATGCGCAAGCGGCCTCGGCCTCGCAGATGGGACGGTTCGAGACCGAGACACTGGCACAGCCCGAGAACCGTGCCGCGCTGGCCGACCTGAATGGCCAATGGATCGACCGGTTCCATGACCGTAACGGGCTGAAGTACATCGTTCTGGACATGGACAGTTCGGTCAGCCCCACCCATGGCGATCAGGAGGGCGCGGCCTGGAACGGGCATTTCGACTGCACCTGCTATCACCCGAACTTTTTGTTCAACCAGTTCGGCATGCTGGAGCGCTGCGCCTTGCGCCATGGCAACGTCCACAGCGCCGATGGCTGGCGGGACGTTCTCGACCCCGTCATCGCCCGCTACGCGGAGCGCGACCTTTGCGGCCGGTTCTTCCGGGCTGACGCCGCCTACGCGATCCCCGCGATCTATGAGCGGCTGGAAGAAGCCCGATTCTTCTAC
>NZ_VFSU01000030.1 GCF_006385875.1 Sandaracinobacter neustonicus
GCCTTGCACGGTGGTTTCGCTCATTTCGTCGGCGATCGTATGGCCACCGTCGCCAGCCAGACGATCGACACAGGTGCGGACCAAGAAATGCGTGCCGAGCGCCTGTGTTTCGCAGAAGAACTCGTAAATGTCGTTCTCTCGATCGCCAATGTGAACCAGTCGCTCCGGATCGCCTAGCAGGGTGGTCGATTGACGCATATTCTCGAGCCAGCGGTAGCTCTCCTTCTCCTCGATCGGCACGCGCGTGGGATTGATCCGCCGCTTCAACGCGTTGGCGCCCTTGAACTTGGTGCGGGTCCAGAATTTCGCCGCTGTCAGACCCAGTGGCAATCCCTCAGTCGTGATCGCAAGGCTGGAGTGCATGAGCAGGCCGCAGACCGTATGAAGCCGAAGCCGACCATTCTCATCACGCCGGCTCGGCGCAAGCCCGATGGCGCCAATCGTTTCAGGATTGCGCCTTTGATAGGAGAATTCGGTGGTGTCCTGTAAAACCAGGATGAACCCCTCAAGCGCCGCCGCGCGTGTCCGTGTCGCCTGAAAATGCCCGGCAAGTATGTCTCCCTCGTTCACCGAGCCATTAGACAAAAAACGGTAGGCCGCCTTTGTATTGGCCCAGTCTTGACACGCCATCGGTATCGGTGCGCCAATCGCTCCTGCCATCTGCTTAAGCATCGTTCGAAGCCGTTCGCCCAGTCGCTTATCACGAAAGGCGGCGGGATCGACTTCCCCGTCAGCCCATCCTGCCGCATCGAAAACGGACGTCTCCACGTTGCACCCCGCCAACCGATTCAGGTGCCAGGGAATGAATCATGCTTGATTCCAGACGGGCAATGCTCATGCGGCCAACGGAATCACGCTCGCGACCACTTGTGGGTAATTGAAAGGCAGCAATCCCCGCAGCATTTTCCGCAGCATTGGCTCTTGCAACCGCCGGGTGCAGCGGCAACCAGCCGCCACGCACCCCGCCCGCCATGGTTCCCGCCGGGGATCCGGTGAATTGTGTGCAGACCAGCCAGATTCGCTCCACGCAGGTGCAGGACGATCAAACGATCGACTTCACAATGCGCAACGGGCAGGTGTTCCGCAACACCTTGCCCAACCGCTGCCCCGGCCTCGGCTTCAGCCGCGCCTTCAGCTACAGCACCTCCACCTCGCAGCTGTGCAGTGTGGACATCATCACCGTCATCGAACAGGGCGGCGGTCCCCGCCGCGGCGCCTCCTGCGGCCTCGGTCAGTTCGTCCCGGCCAAACCGGCGGACGCGCCGAAATAGGGCAGCACCGCGCCTAAACTGCACCATTTTCAGACCAGAGAGGGAAAATGGTGCCCAGGGACGGGGACGAATAAATAAGCAAAAACAGACAGTTAGCCAAATCAAAGGGCTAAAACCGGCTGTTTTGCTCCTAGGGCGCGCTTCGCATTTGGCGAGCGTGTTTGCGCATGTATCGGCCGATTCGCGGACGCTCCTACCCCCGCATGGTAATACGGGGGTATTTTGGATTTGGGGGGGTCAGCATCATGACTCCTGACCAACTTGCTGAATGTCGTTTCGTCGGCTCTTCGGTGGACTGGCTAGACGTACGCGTTCGATCAGATTTTTTCGAAGCAAGGGATAAATTGCTGGACGCGCTCGGCGGCGAGGTAGCGCGCAGCAAGCTTGAGGCGTTCGATCCACCCAATCGAATGGGTTATGAGTTTGGTGTTAAAGTTACGTCAGCACCTGCTGTCGGCTCGCTGTCGTTGGTCGGCGGCCATAGAGCGGCGCGTGGTTGGTCCATGTTCTCAGGATCTCAACGTTGCGCAGATTGGCTTTGGCGATTTTTGCGAGTGGAGAGCACTGACGTGCTTGCGCAGGGTAGGCTGCATCAAGTGAATCGCGTGGATGCGGCTTTCGATTTCATGTACTCTGGACCGCCTGAGCTACTGTTTCGTCATGGTTTGTCGATGTGCGCGGAATATGATCTCGCCAACTATCGAGAAGGTCGCCCAGGGCGCGGTGAAACGCTCTACATGGGTTGGGAGAAGAAGCCGGCGTGCGAGCGGAAGCGTACGAACTCGGCACCTATTTACGCGGCACGCTTGTATCAGAAGGGGTACGAGCAAGGCGCAGGCATCGGCGCGATTGGAATCTCTCCGGATTGGTGGCGCTTTGAGGTGATGTTGCGGCCTGACAAGCCTGCATCAAAAGAACGCGCATTTATGCTTTCGGTAGATCAGATCGGGGACGGGACGCGTTGGACACGTGCATTTTTGAACAGTTTGGGGTATGAGTTTAGTGAGCGAAAACCGCATGCGATATCCAGTCCTGTGGAGGCTGTGGCGGTAGGCAAGAGGGCAGTGGCCGTGAAGAATCTGAGGTCTTTGAGTCATATGACAGACCAGTACGCAGCTGCGGCGCAATCGTTGGCTGAGCTTGTCGGCTGGGATCGGGTCGAAACTATCGTGATGGACGCGCTTCGTGAGACGCGTGAGGGCCGGAAGCCGGGGGACGGCCTTCGCCGGCTCGCGGATGACATCTGGACCGACGATCATGCGCCCGAATTCAGAGAGCTTCGTGACACGACGCACTGAGGTCTAAGAATGGTAACTAATGACCGCAGTGAAATTGCGCACCTTATTCGTGACTTAAGATCGGAAGCAGCATCTTATAATCGCCAATGGCACGTTTGGCTTGGGCTTGCTTCCGGTGGAGGTGCCGTCGCAATCCTGTCCTTTGCTGCCAATCTTCCTGATCCCGATTTTGCTTTGCGCCGGTTGCTGCCGACATTGGTCGCCTTTACGTCGGGGATTGTGTTTTCCGGCTTTGCTCTATTCGCTGCGTCGCGTCGCATATCATCATTAGAAGGGCACCATGCAGCAGCTTTCACGCGCGGCGAGCTGGATGACGCAATCAAGAAAATACCGATCATGATGTCTGCGCCGGCGAGCTTGGCCTATGAGCATAATGCGGCACGCAATCGGCTAACGAAGGAACGGGAACAGAGTCACCAGGAAGCGGAAGCGGAGTGGAAGTTCCATTTGAAATGGAAGGCAGCTAGCCGGCTTTTTATTGGCTTGGCGGTCGTTGGTTTTGTAGCAGGCTTGGTGTTGCCACTTGTTCATATTGGCACTGGCGGCAACTTCGCCCCGCCGCCAAGCGGCGAGGTAGCTACAGGCGACAGCCCTTCACCGCGCACTCCGACTAAAAAAGTGCAATAGTAACACTGCACTTTTGTCTCATTTTTGAGATTTTGAAAGTTTGCTCGGGCTGATGAGGCGGCTTTGGTCGAAGTAGGCCATCGTGGAACTATCAACGACGCCGACCTCGTGGAGCATGGCGGCCGTCTGGTGGATCGATTCAAAAACATCGTTTTTGTATCGTGGTTTTTGCTTCTTGCCGGTCATTTTCGTACATTATCTCGAGCAGTTGCCACATGGCAACTGGGTCCGATTTGGGACGAGTTGCCACATGGCAACTTTTTAGCTGGCGGCCTCTAACCCAAAGATTTCTTTTATCTCTTTTGCTCGTTGTGCGTGTATCACATTGTCAGCAATCTGCTGAATTTCGTCGTCCGTCCACGCTGCTGGATTGTTTTGTTGGATGATGAGATTCTGCATCGACTGGCAGAGAGCTTGAAGCGCTTCAACTTCGGGGCTGACGATGATGTTTGAATCGTTTGTGGCTGCGATCCAGAGGATTTGCTCGGCGGTTAGTTGGAAGGCAGGCGTCATAGCCAGCCTCGGATAGCCTGCGACGGCAGCTATCATGCACGTGCGCACATTCAGTCCAAGGCCTTCGAGAAGCTCAGAATAATCTCTGGTTAAATTATTCTTTTGCTCGCCGCTAAGCAGTTCATTTATTTGTGATTTCGACCAACCAATGCGACGACCGGCCGAAAGCTGGGTCAGATTTAAGTCACGAAATCTAGTGATGACGATTTGGTTGAGCGCATTGCGCGTGTCGTCCGACATCTCAATTTTCGAACTTTTCACGTTGAACTCCGAACCGGTGTTGAGCTTCTGAACATAGCACAGCAGTCTCTGCTAGCCAAAACAAAAGGCAAGTAGGAGCGCTGAAAAATGCAAATTGAAATAGAAATTGTTGATGAACCGATCACGCGTAGCGGTGTCAGCAAGAAAACTGGAAACGCGTATACGATCACAACGCAAAAAGCGTTTTTGCACAACCCATCTGAAAAGTATCCGACGAGCTTTGAATTCTTTCTTCGCACCGGCGAAGTCTTCAAACCCGGCCGTTATACGCTTTCGGCCGATGCATTTTACATCGACCGCGAAGGCAGGCTAGCCCTTGGTATTGAGCGCGGGCTTGTGCCTTTGACCTCGCCGACTGTGAAAGCTGGTTGAATTAAGCCAAATTTGCGGCGCAAACCTGCTAATTTCAATCGGTTAGAAGGAGAAATGTCATGGTAGCTGTTCCGGATGCACTCGTGACTGGTGCCCTCAACTTAGCTGCGATTCTGTTGTCTGCTCTTGGGCCGGTAATTTTAATATTGGCTGTGCACGTTGCTGTACTTCGCCCGATCAGAAAATATAACGAGGCATGTAGAGCGAGATATCAAAGAGACTTACATGCACTACAAAGGGTGTGGGAAGGTGTAGATTATGGCCGCAATTCTTGATGTGCTGATTCTATCAGTCCTCAGTTTTGTACTTTGCGTTGGATGCTGGATTATCTGGCAGTTCAAGCGGCCCATCTAACCAACAAGTTGCCGGCCTGTGGCAAGCGGGCGGGGGCAGGGTCGGACTTGTACCCCGCCCGTAAAATCAGGTGAGATTTCATGATCGTCGTTACGTGTGTTCCGGTCGTTGATTCACCGCCTAATGCGGTTTGTCCTGTCGGACACGTTTCAACCTTGGTCGAGCTCGCAGAGCCCAGCCCGGCCATGGCTCCCAGCGAGTTTTTTGGTGTCGTGGCGGTTGTTGTCTTCCTTCACTTCCTGATGCTCGTTTTTGGAAAAGGGCTCTCGATTGTCGAAAGGGGATATAGATAATGGAACCAACGACTTATGAAGTGTTGATTGCTGCCCTCGGCGATGAGGTCGGCGCGTTCATGAGCGAATTCGTGCTACCGGGGACCGTCGTGCTCCTGGGCTTGATGGCGGCCTCCACCGCCATCCGATACATCCGTGGCATGTTCCGAAGTGCAACCTAAGTGACGGTTTTTACCGCCATTTTATGCGGTTGCACGCTTTCCATAGTCTTCGCCCTCGGGTTGAAAGGCTGAAAAGATGACGTCTCCGAACTCTCGGGCGGCTTCGGCCGCCTCTTTTTTGACCCGCCGTCAGCTGTTGAGAGGAACCGCCTGCGCCGTTGTTCTGGTCGGTGCGCTGTCTTCTTTTCCGGCCAGAGCGGCAGGTCCAGTTTATAAGCTCGAGCGGGTAGCTTCGGACATTGTTATCCCGAGCGCGGCCGGGGGCGATGGCCTTACCACGGCACAAAAAAATGCGATGTCGCGGGCTTTCCGTAAGACGCTGATCCTCGCGAAGAACGAGGCCAAAACTTTGCCGGTGGCAAACGGCATGCTGACTAAAGTCGGCCGATTTTTTGGTCGTTATTCGTGGGTTAGCATGGTTCCGCTGATCGTCAGCGCCGGGATCGAGATCGGCAATATCCTATTGGCGGATGGGTCAATTGTGAATATCGGGTTCGGTGGCACTACGCGCTCTGGCAATTCGCCATCGTCATGCACCGCCCTACCTGCTCCGCCGAGCAATATTACTGATTTACCACAGGGTCTTTCGACCCACAAAAACCACGCAACCACTTGCACTGGCAGCGTTATATGGGTCAGATTTCAGTATAGCGGCTCCAACTATAGCGCGCCTTCCGGTTGGACGCGCCGGCGTGCCGCTTCTTTGGGTGGCGGTCTGCTGGACGTTATCATCAGCAAGAATTTTGCACCCGGTGATCCATATGAAATCCCGCCGCTGCCGCCTGGCGCGATCGCCGATGTACTGAACGGCGGCGAAGAGATTCCGGCGTCTGAGCTCGACAAGCTCGTTGATGCTGCGGTCAAAACGGCTCTTGTTCAGCTGCATGATTTTGACTTGCTCGCCGATCCGGCCATCGTTGATCCCGGCACTGATCTGCGCACGGCAGTTCCGACGCTGCCGGATGCATCGACAGATGGTCTTACTTCTCCGACCTTGAAAGCTTCGTCGTTACCCAGCTGGCCGACAGACGCGGCAACCGCGCCGGGCGTGAAGATGCCTGTGCAGGACGAGCCTGATTTCGGCTCGGGCGAACCGGAAGAGCCGGTTGATCCGCCTGAGCCACCCGAAGGCGCGCCATGGTGGCCGTCGATCCTGGGCACTGTGCCAGCTGCGCCCGGCCTTCCGGCCGAGGGTGCGATGCCGGATTGGCAAGCTCCGTCTTTCACTCAGCCCAGTCCGCACGCTGGCGAATGTCCAATTTTTACCGGATCAATAAAAGGTGAAGAATTCACCTTTGATCACTTCTGCAATTTCGCGGAGACTTTGCAAGAATATATTCGTCCGGTTCTGCGCTTTAGCTATGCGCTGGGTGCTGCACTTATGTTGTGGCGAGCATAGAATATGGCCGGTACTCTTGTGGCTCTGCTGACGTGGTTCGCGGCGCACTTTCGAACGATCATACTTTCGATATTCATTTCGAAACTGATCATGATTGCAACGTATGTTACATTGGTTACATTATCACTGCCGTGGGTTGTGAATAAGCTTGGTATTGATACGATTTATGGCCGTTTGACTGTGTTCACGGTCCCGGACTTGCTAAATGGTCTAATGTCCGACATCACAAATCCGCATATTGCTTGGGCTATCAACTATTTTGAGCTTCATTATTTGGTTGGCTGGGTTGGTCAGGCTGCGATGGTTGTTTTCTTCTTCCGCTTCTACCTTAGCTTGCTCAGGGCTGCGGCATGATCGTCACGCTTTATGTTGGCCTTCAAGGCTCCGGCAAATCGCTCGAGCTCGTGCGCTCTGTCATTCTGCCTGCGCTGGCCCAAGGTCGCAGGGTTGTCACCAACCTGCCCATGAACATTGAAGCGGTGAAATCTCACTTCGGCGAGCAGCAAGTTGGTGAGCTCGTCCAGGTGCTGGATGAACAGCTTTGCGATGACGCGAGCTACCCAACATCGGCAAGGCCGGGCACAATCATTCGCGGCGGTGATGTCGTCGTCATCGACGAAGCACACAACATCTATCCGCCATCCACTCGCCCCAAGAGCGGCGAAAACTGGCCCGCTCGCTTCGATTTCATCGCGATGGCTCGCCACTACACCGACGAGCAGGGTCGGACTTGCAACATCGCGCTCGCCACTCAAAGCGCTGCATCTCTTGCGAAGTTTGTTCGGGATCGCATCGGCGAAACCTTCGTCTGTCGCAATCTCGGTTCCCTGAGCCTCGGCAAGCGCTATCGCGTCACGAATTTCCCGGGCTGCCTTATTAACAGGTCTAACAGAGGGCCTAGCCGCGTCGTCAAGCACGATCCTTCTATTTTTCCGCTGTACCAGTCGAGTTCGGCCGCAAATTTCACGGTTGGTCGGCTTGATTCTCGCGGCCTGATCTTCCGCGGTTCGTTCCTGTTTTCGATTTTGGCTGCACTCGGCTCCATCATCGGCGGCTTTTTCTGGGCGAAAACATACTTTTTTCCGGCGTGCGACCCGCCTGAGGTCGTTTATATTGAGAACCGCAAAAGCAAGGCCTTCAAAAATGGCAAGGAAATTCAGGTCATCACGACTCGCGATAACGCTGGCCGTTACATCTTCACTGCCCGCCGTTGTTCATGGTCAGTCCAGCCCTATGCAGGAGGTGGTCTGGTCAAACATCGGCACAAGTCAAGCAGCAGCTGAACTTGGTGCGAGGATGGGTTTCAAGGTCGAAGACTGTAAGAAAACGCCAGATGCAAAGCTCTCTGGGTTTTACGGCTTGGGTGAGCCGTCGCATTCGGCCGCTGCGATCCGTGCGGCTGGGGGCGATGCGGTGTGGCGCGACAATGTTCTCAAGGTCCGCTGCAATTCAGCTGGTCAAGCGACAAGCGACAAGGGCGCTGTCCAGGCGGTGAGCTCTGTTGCTGAATTGCCAAAGGACTTCGACCCGAAAATGGCGAGCTATTATCAGGGCAAGGTTCCGCCTGAGGATCGCGCTGCCGGTGCCGCAACAGATCTAGCGCCGGCTGCCGATGATAATAAAATCAGCGTGTATCGCTCCAAGAATCTGGAAACGTCGCGCCTTGTCCAGCTGGTTTCAAAACTGCCGGGGTTGTCCGCTATGGCGGCGGTTGATCATCCATCTGAAATCGTCGTTTTCGGCCCTGCCAAATGGCACAGCGAAGCTCTGAAGATGCTTTCGCAGGTGGATCGCTGCCCGCCATCTGTCGAGTTGCTGGCCATTGTGGCCGCCCGCGCCAATAGCGACCTCGCCAAGCGCGCGTTTGGCCTCAGACTTACCGGTTCCACCCTTTTTGGCGGGTCGCTGCCCACGGGCGGATTTACGCTCGATTTGGGGCCGGTTCAGGCTGCGGTCGATGCACTGAAGCAAAAGGATGATGCGCTGACGCTGTTTTCGGCGCGAGGCTGGGCTTTTGAGGGTCAGCAGGTCGAAATCATGGACGGCAGCGATGTACCAGTCAGAACGGGCACCGTGACAAGCGACGGTGTGGTCACCGATTCTATCGAGTATCGGAAGATCGGCCATCAGCTGAGCGTCAAGATATTCGGTGTGTCGGAAGGTTCGATCACTGCTGACGTGACGCTCGAGCTTTCCGGTTTGGGAGCAACTTCGGACCTTGGACCGTCTTTCAACACACGTCGGACTGTTTCGAGGATCCGTGTGCAATCTGGCGAACCTGTCATCGTCAACTTGGTCGGCCTCGATCAATCGGAAAACAGGCGCAGCGCGGGTCTGTTTTCGGTTGGTCGGTCGCGATCTGCCAGCGAGGCGGGTGGTCATTTGATCCTGACCCTTTGGGAAAGGGCGTGCGCGCCGCGCGCGGTAGCTGCGAGCGAGAGCTCGCAGCGAGCACGGTAGCGCGCGTGGCGCGTCGGCCATCATTCAGGGCGGTTGAACTGCGGCGCTCGCTCGATGTAGCTCGTTCTGCGGGCCTTGAGGTTGTCGAGGCCGTCATTGCCACTGACGGCTCAATTCGCTTAGCTTTCCGGTCTTCTTCTTCCGCGGCTGGGGCCATTAACGAATGGGACGAGGTTCTAAGAAAATGACCCGCTCGGCGAACAGCCGCCGCTATCCGAAGTGGGTTTCGGCCTATGTCGATAACCGGGGCCAACTGCGCCTGCGCTTCCGAAGGACGGGCTCGAAAACGTACCACTTTCATTCAAAATTTGGCACGGGTGCCTTTGAAGCTGAGTATCGCACCTGCCTTGAAGAACTGCCGCTTGTGGCACCATCTTCATGGCCTTCTGGCACGATAGGCGAGCTGTTTCAGCAGTATCAGCAGTCAACGCGCTTTTTGCAGCTGGGGCACAGCACAAGGCGCAAATACGGTAGAATTCTAGCCGAATTTTCGGATGCGCACGGCCTTAAGCGTGCGAAACTTGTTACCGCGCTGCACATGGATTCGATCATTGGGGAGAAGGTGGATCGTCCTGGAGCAGCTGCTGAACTGCGAAAAGTTTTGACGGCTGTTTGGGTCTGGGGCGCGAAGCATAAAGGCTTGAACGTTGGTGTCATGCGCGAGACTGACACGGTTAAGCAGCGCAGGGGTGGTTTCTACACATGGAAGCCCGCCGATATCCGAAATTTCAGGGACTATTGGCCGCTTGGTTCGCAACCTCGCCTGATGCTTGAACTTGCGCTGCATAGCGGTCTTAGGCGTAGCGATCTGCATGACCTCGGCTGGCATCATGTCGGCGAAGATGGTTGGTTGGATTTTGACATGCAGAAGGTTGGTCGAGCGCACAGCGTGCCGATTCATCCGGATTTGGCAGCTGCCCTTGCGTTGGTTGATCGGAGTCAGCGCTATTTCATCGAATCGTCCAGAGGCACGCACTACACGGCTGAAGCTTACTCAAACGCGTTTCGGAAGGCTCGTAAGGCTGCCGGGCTTGAACGTGGCAGCTTGCATGGCCTCCGAAAAAAATTGGCTGTGGCGCTTGTCGAAGCGAAGGCGACCGACACTGAGGGCATGGCAATTTTGGGCCATGTGAGCGCAAAGACTTTTGGGCTCTACACTGCCGAAGCTGATCGGCAGAAGCTGGCGGCTCACGCCATGGACAAGCTTGAAATTGGCGAGCACTTGAGTGATGCTAGCCAAACGGCTCGCTCAAACCGTTGGAAACAAGGGGAAAAAGAGTGGAAAATGGTGCCCAGGGACGGGATCGAACCGCCGACACTGCGATTTTCAATCGCATGCTCTACCAACTGAGCTACCTAGGCACGGGAGGCGCGCTATAGGCGGAACTTCGGGTGGCGGTCAACCGGGTTCGTCGTCTTCTCCGATCGGGCGGCCCGGCACCACATAATGTTCGTCCAGCCAGGCGATCAGGTCGCGGTTGCGGCAGCCTTCCGAGCAGAAGGGGGCGTGCTTCGGATTCGCCGGTTTCCGGCAGACGGGGCAGCGGGGTTCCGGGCGCGGGTCGGGGCGCGGTTCAGGCTTGGGCATCGGCGGCTCCGGCTGTCAGCGAAACAGGGCGGTGGGTGCGGCGGGCGAGTTCCTCCAGCAGCTGCGGGCGGGCTTCCAGCCAGCGGATCACCGGGGGCGCAGGGCGCAGTGCCAGCGGGCCCGTGGCGGGATCGGTCAACGCGGTTTCCAGCAAGGCGATGGCCTCTGTGCCAGCGCGGTCCAGCTGGGCGCGTTCCAGAATCGAGGGGCCGGGGCGCGGACGGACGATTTGCATCAGCCCGAATCCGTTAATCGCCGTGCGTTCGAACGGCAGCTTGCCCATCGCCTGATCGAAAGCGTCCGCCGCGCGACTGCGCTGCTCGCGGTCTGTGGTGGGCAGGTCCACCACGATGCTGCCGCCAAGGCCCCACAGGCGGATCGCGCGCGCCAGTGTGGTGAGCGCGGGTGTCGCCATCGCCAGCCCATGGCCATCCACATCCACCGCGAGAAAGGCCGGGGTGGGCACGAGCACCAGATTCCCCGATTCGAATGGCAGCCGCCCCAGTTGTGCGGCTTCGAACGCATCATCCCATTGCGAGGAGACGTCGGCGGGCCAGCCGGGCTTCAGCACATGGCCGCGCGCGTGCAGCTGCGATTCCAGCCCCGGCGCGGGCCAAGGGTCCAGATTGGTGGGCCGGGCCTTGGCCAGCCTGTCCCGCCCGCGCTCGCGCCAGGCCGCGCGGGTGACTTCCAGCGTGACGGTCGCGCCCTCGGTGGCCCCGGCGGGCCACGGCTCCACCAGTAGCTCCTCGCCGCCCGCCAGCGCGATTCCGCGCGCACCCAGCCTGCGTGTGAGCTGCCCGGCAAGCCGCGCGCCTGCCGCCAGCCCGTCGCCGTCGCGGGCGATGTGCATTTCCACCAGCCGGAAATTCTCGATCACGGCGGCGCGGGTTTCGCCGAGGCCGTGGCGGATATGGAAGTCAGACATGCAACCCGGCCGTCCTCAGCATCGCTCGCGCATCCGCCAGCGGCAGCCCCATGATGCCGGAGAAACTGCCCTCCATCCATTGCACATGCGCTTCGAAGCGGCCCTGAATGGCGTAGCCGCCCGCCTTGCCGGCCCATTCGCCGCTGGCGATATAGGTTTCCACATCCGCGTCCGTCAGCCGCGCCACCCGCACCGTGGAGCGGCTGAGCCGATGCCGCGCCACGCCCAGAGTATCCACCACCGTCACCGCCGTCAGCACCCGGTGCCGCCGTCCGGACAACAGCGCGAGGCACTGGCGCGCGGTCGCTTCATCTTCCGCCTTGGGCAAGATCCTGAGGCCCGCCGCCACCAGCGTGTCGGCTGCCAGCACCACCGCGCCGGGGTGGCGCGCGGCGACAACGGCGGCCTTTTCCGCGGCCAGCCGCGCCACATGCGGTTCGGGCCGCTCGGCCTTGCGCGGGGTTTCGTCGATATCGGCCGGGTCCACGGCATCCGGCGTGAGGCCGATTCGCGCCAGAAGCTCCTGCCGCCGGGGCGAGGCGGAGGCGAGGATGAAGCGTGGGTGTTGGTGCGTCATAGCCATGAAACGATCCGCCCATGCGGGTGGGCGCGCGCCAGCAGCCGGTCTTCGCCGCCGGGCCACAGCGTCAGCCGCAGCGTGGGCGGTTCGCCCGCGCCGGGGTTCTCCTGCTCCAGCCGCAGCCACGCCAGCGGCGCGTCCCGCGTCGCCTGTGCGCCCATGCGGTGCATGTGGCTGATGATTCTCGCCTTGGTGGTTTCGGGGAAATATTGCATCGCGATGGAGTGGAATACCGTGGTGACGACGCCGTCGCAGGGCTTCACATGCGCTTCCACGAACTCCGCCGCGTCTCCGGTCACGATCTCGGGCATATCCTCTGCTGCGATCACCATCGCCTGCGCCATGCGTTCCAGCCGCTCGGTCTGGTCCGCCCAGACATAGGCCAGCATCCGCGCGCGCTGCTCGGGGCTTGAGAGGTCCGGCGGGTTGAGATCCACCCCCAGCCGGGAGAAGATGCTGATCGGGGCGTCGGGCGGATTCGGGCCGATCCACTCCGGCTCCAGCAGCAGCAGGCTGTCCGGGTCTCCGGCGTCCAGCGTTCCCAGCCGATAGGCATAGCGATCCGGCAGCAGGTTCAGGCCGCCGGAGCAGCCCAGTTCGAACAGGGCCAGCGGCAGGCCGGTTTCGGCTGCGATCACAAGGAAGCCGGGCATCAGCGTGCCCGACCGCGCCACTTCGTTGGTCTGCGGCGGCAGCTCCAGCCATGGGGCGATCTGCGGCAAGGTCAGCTCCGGCTCCAGCGCGGCCCACAGCCTGTCTGCATCGGGAATCGGGGCTGGCGGATAGACGGCGGCCAGCCCCGGGGCCTTGCCGCTGCGCACGCGGCCGTGCAGCGCGCCCGTCACCCTGAGGATCAGCGCGTCGTCATGGATGTTGCCGGGCCATTGATCCAGCCGCCGCGCCAGCGCAGAGCCGCTGGGCAGGCGGTCTGCGATGATGTCGCAAATGGCGGCGGTGAAGGGGGAGCCAAGCGCCCGGCACCAGCCTGCCTGCCAGCGGGCCTGTGCGCGGAACGGGCTGTCCGGCATCCGGCTTCGCTACTTGAAGCGGTAGGTGATGCGGCCCTTGGTCAGGTCATAAGGCGTCAGTTCGACGAGCACTTCATCCCCGGTCAGCACACGAATCCGGTTCTTGCGCATCTTGCCGGCCGTATGGCCCAGGATTTCATGGTCGTTCTCAAGCCGCACCCGGAACATCGCGTTGGGGAGCAGTTCGACAACCGTGCCCCGCATTTCGAGAAGTTCTTCTTTTGCCATGGGCGGATTGGCAGGCCTTATACTGGGGATGCACACCATCGGCGCGCGAATCCGGGTGAGATTTCGGCGCGCCATGCCTCAACGGGGCTTCAGATTCAAGTCCGACAAGCTTTTGTCGGATTTGTGCAATGCCCCGGCGCGCGCCTTCGCTAAACCCGCGGCAACAGGGTCGGACCTGTTTCAAAGCTGCTTGGGAGAATCGCGGGTGCTGCGCGCGGTGGTTGTGGGCTTCATTCTGGGCTTTGCCCTGATCGGCGTGATGCGCCTGTCAGCGGCGGGGAATTCCGGGCCGCAGCTCACCTCCACCTCGGGCCTCCGCTCCGGCGCGGCGATCGACCGGGTGATGGTGCCCGATTGCCCGCCGAAGCGGGCGAAGCCGCGCCGCCTGATCCTGATCTGAGGGCTTCTCGCCCCCAGCTCAACCCAGCCCGAAGATATCCGCCATCCGGTAACGCCCCGGCTTGCGCCCGGCCCCGGCCAGCCAGCGCGCGCCCTTCACTGCGCCTTTCGCGAAAATGTCCCGGCCCTCGGCCAGATGCGCCAGCTCGATCCGCTCGCCTTCGCCCGCCAGCAGCACGCGATGATCGCCCGCCGCGGAACCGCCCCTTAGCGAGGCGAAACCGATTCCGCCCGGGCGGCGCGCGCCGGGCGTGTCCTCGTGCGGGGGCAGCCGCAGCGTTTCCAGCGGCGCGCCCCGGCCGCGCGCGGCGGCCTCGCCCAGAAACAGCGCCGTGCCGGATGGCGCATCCACCTTGTGCCGGTGGTGCAGTTCGGAAATCTCGATATCCCAGTCCGTGCCCAGCGCTCGCGCCGCCTGTTCCACCAGCGCCGCCAGCACGGTGACCCCCAGCGAGGTGTTGGCGGTCTGCAGCACGGCGATGCTGCGCGCGGCTTCGTCGATGGCGGCGTGGTGGCGCGCCTCCAGCCCGGTGGTGCCGATCAGGATGGCGGCCTTGCCGTCCAGTGCGGCGCGCAGATGTTCGTCCAGCGCTTCGGGCGTGGTGAAATCGATCAGCACATCGGCCTTGTGCGCCACCGGCGCGGCATTGGCGCAGATGATCTGCCCGTCGCCGATCACGCTGCCGCACATCGGGTGGCCGGGCCGCTCCACGCCGCCCGCCAGCCAGCTGTCGGGCGTGGCCTGCACTTCCGAAATGATGGCCTGGCCCATGCGTCCGCCCGCGCCCAGCACACCGATCCTGATCATCTCGCCTCTCCTTGGATGCCCGCACAGGTGCGGCAAGCGGGCTGTCTTGGCAAGCGGATGCTTGCCGCATCCTTTCCGCCATGCTCAAAGTGCGCGCATGAAAAAACTCGTCGGCTTCGTCGCCCTTTTCGCCATCGCCAGCCCGCTGCTTGCGGCGCAGGAACGCTATTCCGTGCTGTTCAGCGGGCGCACCGTCGGCACCCTGATCGCAGACGAGGCGAACGGCAGCACCAGCATCGTCTATGATTACAAGAACAACGGCCGCGGCCCCACCATCAACGAGAGCGTGACGGTGGATGCGGCGGGCCTGCCCACCAGCTGGCGTGTCACCGGCAGCACCACCTTCGGCAGCAAAGTCGACGAAAGCTTCACCCTCTCCAACGGCACCGCCAGCTGGACAGACGCGACAGGCCCCGGCACCGCGACGGTTTCCACGCCCACCCTCTATGTCGCGCAAGGGGCCAGCCCCTTCGCACTCGGCCTCTATGCCCGCGCGCTTAGCAACGCGGGCGGCAAGCTTCCGGCGCTCCCCGGCGGTGAACTGAAGCTGGAACAGCTGGCCCCCGTTGCACTGAAATCCGCCTCCGGCACGGTCTCCGCCACGGCCTACACGCTTTCGGGCATCGATCTCGACCGGCAGACCATCTTCCTCGATTCGAACAAGCGGCTGGTGGCCTATGCCACCCCCGAATTCGTCATGCTGCAACAGGGACTGGAGGGCGAGGAAGCCCGGCTGCGCGCCATGGTGGCCGAATGGGACACCAAGCGCCTGACCGACACGGTGCACAGTCTTGCGAAGCAGCCGGCGGGCAATTTGCGCATCACCAATGTGCGCATCTTCGATCCCGCGAAGCTGGCGCTCTCCGCCCCGGCCTCTGTTTTGGTGAAGGGCAATCGCATTGCCGCCATCGACGGCCCCGGCGTGACGAAGCGCGGCGAAACCGTTGTGGATGGCGCGGGCGGCACCATCCTTGCGGGCTTCAACGAAATGCACGCCCACCTCGGCCAGTCAGACGCTCTGCTGAACCTGATGGCGGGCATCACCACCGCGCGGGACATGGGCAATGACGATCCCGTGCTGGACAAGCTGGTGCAGCGCATCGAATCCGGCGAACTGGCAGGCCCGCGCGTCGTCCGCTCGGCCTTCATCGAAGGCAAGAGCAAGACCAACGCGCAGGCGACCGTGGTGGTGGATAATGAGGCGGACGCCGTGCAGGCGGTGCGCAACGCCGCGAAAGACGGCGTGTTCCAGATCAAAATCTACACCAGCATCAACCCGGCCTGGGTGCCCGCCATGGTGAAGGAAGCGCATGCGGCGGGCCTGAACGTGGCCGGCCATGTGCCCGCCTTCACCACCACCGATGACATGATCCTCGCCGGCTATGACGAGATCACCCATTCCAACCAGCTCATGCTGAACTGGGTGCTGCAACCCGGCGACGACACCCGCACCCTGCTGCGCATCACCGCGCTGAAGCGCTTCGCCGATTATGATCTGAACAGCCCCGCCGCGCAGAAGACCATCAACCTGATGATCTCGAAGCATATCGCGCACGATCCCACCCTCATCATCATGGAAACCGCCACGCGCGGCCGCAAAGGTCAGTTGCCGCCGGGCGCGGTGGACTGGGCCTCGCACATGCCCATCGGCATCCAGCGCGACCTGAAGCAGCCGATGCTGGACATCTCCACCCCGGAAGATGACCGCGCCTATTCGAAGGCGTTCGACACCACGCTGGCGGTGATGAAGAAACTGAACGACGGCGGCGTGCTGATCGTGCCCGGCACGGACATGGGCGGCAGCTTCTGGTATCACCGCGAACTGGAACTCTACACCAACTTCATGAGCAACGCTGAGGTGCTGAAGCGCGCCACGCTGGATTCGTCCGCCCACCTGAAGCGCGGCGCGGATTATGGCGAGGTGAAACCCGGCAAGATGGCCGATTTCATGCTGCTGCCGGGCGATCCGGTGAAAGACATCAAGGCGATCAAGGCGATCTCCATGGTGGTGAAGAATGGCACCGTTTATTTCCCCGAACAGGCCTATGAAGCGCTGGGCATCAAGCCCTTCGCGGCAGCGCCTTCCGTGGGTGGTGCGGGTTTCAAACCGGCCAGCTGATGGCCAGCAACATCGTCATCCTCACCGGCGCGGGCGTCTCCGCCGAATCCGGCGTTCCCACCTTCCGCGGGCCAGACGGCCTGTGGGAAGGCCACCGCGTGGAGGACGTCGCAACGCCGCAGGCATTCCGGCGCGATCCCGTGCTGGTGCAGCGCTTCTACGATGCACGCCGCGCCGCCCTGTCCTCCGTGCAGCCCAACGCCGCGCACAAGGCGCTGGCCCGGCTGGACGCCGAATGGCCCGGCGAACTGCTGCTCGTCACCCAGAATGTCGACGATCTGCACGACCGCGCCGGATCGAAACGCCTGCTGCACATGCACGGCGAACTGAACAGCGCATGGTGCACCGCCTGCGACAGGCGAACCCCCTGCACCGGCCCGCTGCTGGAGAACCCCGCCTGCCCGGCGTGCACCCTCTCCGGCCACCTGCGGCCAGACATCGTCTGGTTCGGCGAAATGCCCTACCATATGGAGGCCATCGAAGACGCGCTGCTGGGCTGCGACCTGTTTATCTCCATCGGCACATCCGGCAACGTCTATCCAGCCGCAGGCTTCATAGACCTCGCCCGCCACGCCGGTGCCCGCTGCCTCGAACTCAACCTCGACCCCTCCATGACAAGCAACCGCTTCCACGAAAGCCGACTCGGCCCGGCCGGTACATTGGTGCCCGCACTGGTGGACGAATTGCTGGGTTGAGCGGGGGAGGGGTTGCCGCAGGACGAAAGGCCAAGGGCTCTGCCCTTGGAACCCGGCAGGGAAATGATTTCCCTGCACCCTCGAAATTGGCGTTGTGCCTAACCTCCAGCGCCGTGCGGGCGATCCGCTTTGATTGCCTGCGGCGCAACGAAAGCCCTCTCCCCCTGCAAGGGGGAGAGATGGAGAGGGGGTTTCACCGCCGGGCCTGATCCACTGACATCACAACACGCGCAACGAAATGCGCCGCAGGCAATAAACCTCCAACCTCGCGCCCAGCGGTCAGCCCCCACCCCAACCCCTCCCCTAAAGGAGGAGGGGCTAAAAACGTCGGGGGTGCAGGGGCGTCACGCCCCTGCCGGGTGGCGGGCAGAGCCCGCCCCGCCGGAGGCCTCCAACGCCCCCGCCAAACCTACTCAGCCGCCGCCCGCCCGCTCTCCGCCAGAAAGGCGAACAGCCGCGCGGGGTCGGCGGGTTTGGCGAACAGCCGGATGGAGAGCCGCCGCAGTCGCCAGTCCAGCCCGGTTGCGGCGGAGGCTGTCACCATGGCGATGGGCATGGCGGGGTCCCGACGTCTCAATTGTCGGGCAAGTGTCAACCCGTCCGGCCCGTCGCCCAGCTGGTAATCGAGGATGGCGGCGGCGGGGCGGTGGCTGCGCGCCAGCGCCATGGCCTCCAGCGCGGTGGCGGCCAGCAGCGGTTCGTGGCCATGGGCGGACAGTGCCGCGCCCAGCGCTTCCAGCACGGCCGGGTCGTCGTCCACGCACAGCACGCGCAGGCCGACGGCGGCGGCGCGGGCGGGTGGCGGTGCGGCGCGGCGCTCGGCGGGTGCCGTTGCTGATACCGGGATATCCACCGCGAACACCGATCCCCGGCCCGGCGCGGAGCGGAGATGGACGGGCGTGTTCAGCAGCCGCGCGGTGCGCTCCACGATGGCCAGCCCCAGCCCCACACCCGGCGCGCCGCCGTCCAGCCGCTCGAACTCGCGGAAGATGCGGGCTTGCGCATCGGCGGCGATGCCCGGCCCGCTGTCTGCCACGGCGAAGCGGATTATCCCGCCGCGCCGCCGCGCGGTGAAAGCGATGCTGCCGGATGCGGTATAGCGCACTGCGTTGGACAGGAAGTTCAGCAGGATGGAGCGCAGCAATTCGCGGTCTGTTTCCACCATGGCGTCCACGCTGCGCGCCAGCAGGCGCAGGCCTTTTTCGGCGGCCAGCGCTTCGAATTCCAGCCCCAGCTCCTCCACCAGTTCGCGCGCGGAAAAGGGCGCGGGGCGCGGCTTGATCCCGCCCGCGTCCAGCTTGGACACGTCCAGCAGCGCCCGCAGCAATCCATCGGCAGAGGCGATGGATTGCGACACCGAATCCAGCAGTGGCCGCGCCGGGTCCGGCGTCTGTCGCTCCAAAGCTGAGAGGAACAGCCGCGCGGCGTGCAGCGGTTGCAGCAGATCGTGGCTGGCCGCGGCGAGGAACCGCGTCTTTTCCCGCGTCGCCGTTTCGGCAGCGGCCTTGGCCTCTGCCAGCGCGGAATTGGCGGCGGCCAGATCGGCGGTGCGTTCGGCGACGCGCGCTTCAAGTTCCTCCTGCTGCGCCTTCTCGGCGGTGATATCGGTGAAGCTCATCACATAGCCGCCGCCCGGCATGGCCGCGCCCACCGTCTTGATCCAGCGGCCAGTAGGGCGCAGACGCTCGAAGCTGTGCGGCAGCCCGCGCGCGAGGTGGTAAAGTCGCCGCTCCACATGCGCATCGGCCTCGCCCGGCCCCCATTCGCCGCTCAGCGCGTTGTAACGGATCAGGTCCGCCACCGGGCGGCCCACTTCCACCAGCCCGGCCGGGTAATCGAACAGGTCCAGATAGCGCTGGTTCCACGCCACCAGCCGCAGCCGCCGGTCCACCACGGAAACGCCCGGGTCGATCGCCTGCAACGTCGCCTCCAGCATCTGCCGGGAGAATTGCAGGGACTGGCCGGAACGATCCAGCAGCTTCACCACCTCGCCCACGCCAAGGCCGGACCCGGCCATGGTGGAGGTAACGATCAGCCGGGCCGAGGGCGCGCCGATCACGTCGGCGATCATCTGTTCGGCGCGGCGCGCGGCCGGGCCGCTGATTGAGCTGTCCGGCCCGCCGAAGGGGGCCAGCGCGATCTCCGCCTCCCGGTCCCCGGCGAAGCGCCCGGCCAGCGCCGTAAGTTCGCCCAGCGTCGTCACATGGCCAAAGCTGGAATCGCGATTGCCGGGGCCGCTGCGCGCCCGGCCAAAACGCGCAAAGGCGAACAGCGCCACGCAGTTCGCGCCAAGGCTCCACAAGGTGCCGTGCACCAGCGCCGACCCCAGATCCAGCCCGAACAGCCGCTGCGGATTCAGCAGCCCGGCCGACGCGCCATCCAGAACGCCCACCAGCCCCGGCCCGCCAAACGAGGGCAGGAACAGGGTATAGGCCCACAGCGCCAGCCCGGCGATCAGCCCGGCGCGCGCGGCCTGCTTGTTCTCGAACCGGAACGACACCGCGCCGATCAGCGCGGGCGCGAACTGCGCCACCCCGGCAAAGGCGATCAGGCCGATCGCGGCGAGCGAGGCCGCATCGTCGATCGCCTCGGCATAGGCCCATGCCGCCAGCAGGATCGCCACGATGATCACCCGCCGCGCCCGCAGCATCAACCGCCCCAGATCGGTGCCTTCGCGCAGCCGGGCGCGGATCAGCAGCGGGGCCAGCAGATCGTTCGCGGCCATGGTGGAAAGCGCCAGCGTTTCCGCGATCACCATCCCGGTCGCCGCCGAAAAGCCGCCCAGAAACGCGAGCAAGGCCAGCCCCCGCGCCCCTTCAGACAGCGGCAGCGCCAGCACGAACAGATCGGGCCGCGTGCCGGGCGGCAACAGCGCCAGCCCCGCCGCCGCCAGCGGCAGCACCATCAGCGAAATCAGAGCCAGATAGGCCACGAAAGGCCAGCGCGCCCGGCGCAGCGCCGCCGCGTCCGGGGCCTCCACGAAGCCCAAATAGAATTGCCGCGGCAGGCACAGGATAGCCAGCGCGCCCAGCAAGGTCTGGATCAGAAAGTCCGGGCCGAAGCTGCCGCTCATCCGCGAAGCCAGCGCCGTCGCCCCCGCCACGGATGAAATCTGCGGGCTGCGCCACAGCAGCCATGCCGCGAACAGCCCCAGCGCCACGAAGGCGATCAGCTTCACAAGGCTTTCCGCCGCAACCGCTGCGACGATGCCGGGGTTGCGCCCCGTCACCTCCACCCGCCGCGCACCGAAGCTGATGGAGAAGGTGGCCAGCAGCGCCGCGATCAGGAACGACAGCTCCGGCGAGCGGCCCAGCCCTGAAACCGCCTCGAAACTCATCGAAACAGAGCGCAATTGCAGCGCGATATAGGGCGTCGCCGCCAGCAGCGCGAGCGCCGCCACCAGCGCCGCCAGACTGCGGCTGCGCCCGTAACGCTGGCCCAGAAAATCGGAAATGGAGGACGCCCGCCCCTCCGCCGTGCGCGCCGCCAGCCGGGACAGGAACCCCGGTGCCAGCAAAAACAGCAGCGCCGGCCCCAGATAGATGGACAGATACGGCAGCCCCACGCTGGCCGCCGAACCCACGCCGCCGAAAAAGGTCCAGCTGGTGCAATAAACCGCAAGGCTCAGCGGAAACACCCACGGCTGCAACCGATGCGGAATCCCCCGACGCTCCGTCCGGGCGGCAAGCCAGAACAACCCCGCGCCATACAGGATGACGAAAAGCGCCGGCAGCATGGTCAAGCCGTCATGCACCCGTTCACTCGCAAACCCACCCTCCCGAAACGCACCACCCGGCACTCCGGGCGGCGACAAAGCGCGGAAACGCGGGGGAGGTCAAGTTTTGGGGTGGGGGGCGGCGCACAGCTTTTTTGCCTCCGGCGGGCAGGGAAATGATTTCCCTGCACCCTCAACATTGGCGTTGCGGCCCATCTCCAGCCGCGTGCGTGTGATCAGATTCGATTGCCTGCGGCGCTACGAAGCCCTCTCCCCCTGTAAGGGGGAGAGTTGGAGAGGGGGTGTCACCGCCGGGCCTGATCCACCGCCTTCAAAACGCGCTTCAAGCCACCCGAACCTGCGTCCCACGCGTCAGCACCCGGTCCCCCGGCAGAATCACATCAATCTCCAGATCCGGCAGCGCCTCCAGCTCCGCATACAGCGGCGCGAAATCGGTGTTCAGCGTCACGTCCAGCAGATGCTCGAAACTGGGGATCGCGAAATAGACCTGCTGATAATCGTCGATCCGATACTGCGTGCGCAGCACCCGCTTCAGATCGAAGCCCAGCCGGTTGGGGCTTGGATCGTCCAGCGCGAAGCGGCTTTCCCCGAACGAAGAGACGATCCCCGCGCCGCAGATGCGCAGCCCCTCGTCGGTTTCGATCAGCCCGAATTCCACCGTATACCAGTACAGCCGCGCCAGCTTGTGCAGCGCGCCATAGTGCATGGAACGCAGGCCCCCTTCGCCATAGGCCTGCATATAATCGGCGAACACGGGGTTCGCGAGCAGTGGCACATGGCCGAACACATCGTGGAACACATCGGGTTCCTGCAGATAATCAATCTGCTCGGGCGTGCGCAGGAAATTGCCCGCCACGAAACGACGGTTGGCCAGATGCTCGAAAAACACGTCTTCCGGCACCAGCCCCGGCACTGCCACCACCTGCCAGCCCGTCAGCCGCTCCAGCTTTTCCGACAGGCGACGGAAATCGGGAATTCCGCCCGCTCCAAGGTCCAGCCGGGACAGCCCGTCCATGAAGGCCGGGTGGGCGCGGCCGGGCAGCAGCGCCGTCTGGCGGGCATAGAGCCTGTCCCACAAGGCGTGCTCCGCCTTGCTATAGGCCTCCCAGCCTTGCGATATGGTCCAGTCCGAAGCCGCTCCCTCGGGCGGCGCAGTCAGTACATGTGTCATGCCGCACAGGATAGCAGTTATCCGCGCGGGCGACTACGCTCAGGCGCATGATTCGTTTGCCCATTGTTGCAGCCCTGCTGCTCGCCGCCACACCCCTTGCCGCGCAGCAGACGGAGGCTCCGCCTGCCGAAGCGTCCGCCGCGCAACCCGCCGCCGAAGCGCCGCCCCCGGCAAAGGTCTGGAAGACGGAACGGGTGAAGCTGCAAACGGCGGAAGGCCCCATCGTCATCGAGCTGGATACGGAACGCGCGCCGATCACTTCCGCCAATTTCCTGAAATATGTGGATCAGAAACGCTTCGACGGAATCACCTTCTATCGCGCGCTCACCTTCCCCGGCCGCCCCGATCTGGGGCTGATTCAGGGCGGCCAGCGCGATCAGAAGAAGCTGCTCCCACCCATCGCCCATGAACCCACCAGCAAGACCGGCCTTTCCAACCGCGACGGGGCGATCGCCATGGCACGCGGCGCGCCGGGCAGCGCGCAATCCGATTTCTTCATCATCATGGGTGATCTCTCCACGCTGGACGCCAGCCCGAAAGACCCCGGCTTCGCCGTGTTCGGCCGCGTGGTGGAGGGGATGGATACGGTGAAGAAAATCCTCGCCGCGCCGGTGTCGGCGACGGAAGGGGTGGGGGCGATGAAGGGGCAGATGATCGCCAAGCCTGTGCCCGTCACCACGGCCCGCCGCGTTCCGAAGTGACACCGGCCGACCCGGGCGCCGCCTGGGACGGGGAGACGCTGACCTCTGCGCGCTTCGGCGACGTCTATGCCTCCCGCGCGGGGGCACTGGCGCAGAGCCGGGCGGTGTTTCTCGCCGGTTGCGGCCTGCCGGAGCGCTGGCAGGGGCGGCGGCGCTTCACCGTTGGCGAGCTGGGCTTCGGCACCGGGCTGAACATGCTGGCGGTGCTGGACGCATGGGCGATCAGCCGTCCGGCAGATTCGACGTTGCACCTGTTCTCGGTGGAGGGCTTTCCGCTGGCGAAGGCCGATGCCGCCCGCGCGCTGGCGGCCTTCCCGGAGCTGGCCGACCTTGCCGCGCAACTGCTGGCGCGATGGCCGGATGGCGCGCGCGGGCTGCATCGGATCGACTTTCCGGCGCTGGGCGCAACGCTTGATCTGCTGATCGACGATGTCGCTGCGGCGCTCAGCGGTTGGCAGGGCCGGGCGGACGCATGGTTTCTGGATGGCTTCTCGCCCGCGAAAAACCCGGACATGTGGTCGGCGGAGGTGCTGGCACTGGTCGGGGAACGCACCGCGCCGGGCGGGCGGGCCGCGACATGGTCTGTCGCCGGGTTCGTCCGCCGGGGGCTGGCGGCCGCCGGTTTCACGGTGGAGCGGCTGCCCGGCTTCACCGGCAAGCGGGAGCGGCTGGCGGCGCACCGCCCCGGCGAACCCACCGATCCGCCGCTGCCCAAGGTGGCGATCATCGGCGCAGGAATCGCGGGCGCATCGCTGGCGCTGGCGCTGCGCGATCTGGGGATCGAACCGACGATCTTCGCCGACGGTCCTATGGCCTCCGGCAACCCGGCGGCGCTCGTCTCCCCCCGGCTCGCAGCGGGCAGCGAGGCGGGCTCTGCGCTGCACGCGCTGGCTTTCCGCCGCGCGGTGGAGCGGATCAACCGCACCGCGCCGGACGCCATCCTCGCGCGCGGGGCGCAGCGGCTGCTGAAGCCCTCGGAACTGGCTCGCGCGGATGCCACCCTCGACTCCGGCCTGTTCCCGCCCGCCGGTCTCACGCGCAGCGGCGAGGCGCTGGCGCTTCGCGACGCACTGGTGGTCTCACCCGAACGGCTGCGCGCGGCGTGGCTGGGGCCGGTTCGCCCGCTTGCCGTGGATAACATCGCCCGCGTCGGCGACGGCTGGCAGGTGCAAGGTGAAGGCCCGTTTGATGCCGTGGTGATCGCCGCCGGGTTCGGCAGCGCGGCGCTCTCCGGCCTGCCGCTGCGCCCCATTCGCGGGCAGGTGACGACCGCGACCGTTCCGCTGCAAGGCCCGCCCACCAGCTGGGGCGGTTATATAGTCCCGACCGACGACGGCCTGCTGTTTGGCGCAACCCACGGCCGGGGCGATGCCGACCCGTCCGTCCGCGCGGAGGATCAGCAGCACAATCTCGAAACCCTCGCCCGCGTGAAGCCGGAGCTTGCCGCCGCGCTGGCGTCGCAAAAGCTGGGCGCAATCGCTGGCGTGCGCGCCGCCGCCGGGGATCATCAACCCATCGCGGGCACGCTGGGCGACGGGCTTTACATGCTGGGCGCGTTCGGCGGGCGCGGCTTCGCGCTCGCCCCGCTGCTGGCCGAACATGTGGCGGCGGAGATCGCGGGCACGCCTTCTCCGCTCACCCCCGCGATGGCGCGGCTGCTGGACCCGTCCCGCTTCGCGCCCAAGGGGGATTCCGCAGCTTTTCCGCCAGCCAGTCCATCAGCAGCCTGACCCGCAACGGGCGCAACGGGCTGGGCGGGGTGATCATGTACAGCCCCATCGGAGGCGGCCGCCAGTCGCATAGCAGCGCCTCAAGCCGCCCGTCCGCCAGCAGATCGGCCACCAGAAAATCCGGCTGCAAGGCGATCCCCGCGCCCGCCAGACAGGCCGGGTTCAACGCCCCGCCGCTGTTCGCCGTCAGCGGGCCGGACACCGTCACGCTATACTCCGCGCCTTCCGGCCCGGCGAAGCGCCATACGTCTGGCGGCGTCACATTGCTGTAGATCAGGCACAGATGCTTCGCGAGATCGGCCGGGTGCAGCGGCCGACCATGCGCCTGAAGATAGGCCGGGCTGGCCACAGGCATCCGCTCCACCGCGCACAGTCGCCGGGCGATCAGGCTGGAATCCGCCAGCTGGCCGATGCGCAGCACGATATCATGGCCCGACGCCACGATGTCGATTCGCGCGTCATCAAGGCTGAGATCGATGGAGACTTGCGGGTGCCGCGCCAGAAAGTCCGGCAGCAGCGGGGCGATATGGGCGCGGCCGAACTCCAACGGCGCGGCCAGCCGGATCGGCCCGGCGGGCAGGGTGGTCGCCTCGCCCAGCCGCTCCTCCATGCGTTGTGCCGAGAGCACCAGCGCCTGCGCCTCCCCCAGCGCCTCCTGCCCCAGCGCGGAGAGAGACAGCCGCCGCGAGGTGCGGTGGAACAGCGCCGCGCCCAGCCGCTCTTCCAGCCGCGCCACCGCGCGGGAGACGGTGGGGACAGAGAGGTTCCGCGTCCGCGCCGCGCCCGCGAAGCTGCCCGCTTCCGCCACGGCGACGAACAGATCCCACGCCTCGAAATCGGGAACATGCATTTTCTGAAATGATTCCTTTCGATCCTTCCACTTTTCTAACTCATCAAGGCCGCTAAATGAAGGGGCGTTCAATCGCTCCGGCCTTGGATGCCGAAGCGAGGAGGAGATCGACCGATGATCGAAGTCCGCAAGTTCGAAACGCTGGGTGCCGCCAACCATGGCTGGCTGGATGCGCACCATCACTTCAGCTTCGCCAATTATTACGAGCCTGCCCGCATGGGCTGGGGGGCGATCCGGGTGTGGAACGATGACATCATCGCCCCGCAATCCGGCTTCCCGCCGCACCCGCACAAGGACATGGAAATCATCACCTATGTGAGGAAGGGCGCGATCACCCATGAAGACAGCATGGGCAATCGCGGCCGCACCGAAGCCGGCGACGTGCAGGTGATGAGCGCGGGCACCGGCGTGCGCCACGCGGAATATAATCTGGAAGACGAGGAAACCCGCATCTTCCAGATCTGGATCATGCCGGAAACGGTGGGCGCAAAGCCCGCATGGGGCGCACGGCCTTTCCCGAAGGGCGATCGCTCCGGCAGCTTCGTGCCGCTGGCCAGCGGGCTGGGTGACACCGGCGCGCTGCCGATCCAGACCCCGGCGAAAGTGCTGGGGGCCACGCTGAAGGCGGGCAGCAGCACGGATTACCGGTTCGAACCGGGCCGTGTCGGCTATCTCGTCGGCGCGGAAGGCAAGTTCCGCGTGAATGGCACGGAGGTGAACGCCCGCGACGGCGTGGCCATCCGCGATGTCGAAACCCTCACCATCGAGGCGCTGGAGGACAGCGAGCTTGTCCTTGTCGACGCCCTGAAGTGATCAGCCGAGGCCCCGCCCACCCCGGGCGGGGCCTCCTTTTTTCGTTGCAGTTGAAGGAGCAGTGAAATGACCAAGGTTCTCGTTCTCTATTATTCGTCCTACGGCCACCTCGAAGCCATGGCGGAAGCCGTGGCCGAAGGCGCGCGTTCCACCGGTGCCGAAGCGATTGTGAAGCGCGTGCCGGAACTGGTGCCGGATGACGTCGCCAAGGCCAGCCATTTCAAGACCGACCAGAAGGCTCCGATCGCCACCGTCGAGGAATTGGCGGACTATGACGCCATCATCGTCGGCGCGCCCACCCGCTTCGGCCGGGTGGCTTCGCAAATGGCGAACTTCTGGGATCAGACGGGCGGCCTCTGGTTCCAGGGCAAGCTGATCGGCAAGGTCGGCGCGGCCTTCACCTCCACCGCGACCCAGCATGGCGGGCAGGAGACCACGCTATTCTCCATCCTCACCACGCTGATGCACCATGGGCTGGTGATCACCGGCCTGCCCTACAGCTTCCCCGGCCAGATGCGGAATGATGAAATCACCGGCGGCTCACCCTATGGCGCCACCACCATCGCCAACGGAGACGGCAGCCGCCTGCCCAGCCAGAACGAGCTGGACGGCGCGAAGTTCCTTGGCAAGCATGCCGCGGAAGTGGCTGCCAAGCTGAAGGCCTGAAGCTGATTGCGGCCGCGGGGAGCATGCCCCCGCGGCCGGATTGCAACCATCCCCCGGCCATGGCAGGATTCCCGCCGTGGACGGGGCTTTCAGATCCTTGGGGAGCGGGCGGAAGGCCGTGGCGCATCCCGAACGCGCCATCCCGCTGGCTTTCCTGATCGGCATCGGCATCGGCACGCTGCTGCTGGCCATGCCCATCGCCCGGGCGGGCGGCCTTTCCGGCGAAGGCGGCGCGCCGCCGCTGGTCGCGCTGTTCACGGCCACCTCGGCCTTCTGCGTCACCGGTCTCACCATCGTCGATACCCCCACCTACTGGTCACCGTTCGGCCATGTCGTGCTGCTGCTGCTGGCGCAGATCGGCGGCATCGGCATCATGACGGGGGCGACTTTGATCGGCCTGCTCGTCACGCGCCAGCTGCGGCTGAAAAGCCAGCTGATGGCGCAGAGCGAGATGAAGCGGCTGGATCTGGGCGATATCCGCAACGTGCTGAAGCTGGTGCTGCGCGTGACGCTGGTCACCGAGGCCATCCTCGCCATCTGGCTGGCGCTGCGCTTCTGGCACTATGGCCTGCCCCTGGGGGAGGCGCTATGGCACGGCCTGTTCCATTCGGTGATGGCCTATGTGAACGCGGGCTTCTCCACCCTGCCCGGCGGCCTCGCCGCGCACCGGGCGGATTGGCTGCTGGCCATCCCGCTGATGATCGGTGTGATCATGGGCGGGGTCGGCTTCCCCGTTCTGCTGGAACTGCACCGCGAATGGCGCAAGCCCGCAGGCTGGTCCATCCACACCAAGCTCACCCTCTGGGGCAGCCTCGGCCTCACCCTCATCGGCATGGCCGCCGTGCTGCTGTTCGAATGGGGGAACCCTGCCACGCTGGGCGGCGCGGGCCTCTCGGAAAAGCTGCTGGGCGGGCTGTTCCATTCGGTGATGACCCGCTCCGGGGGCTTCAGCCTGCACGATCCGGGGGCGATGGGGCCGGATACGCTGCTGATCTCGTCTGGCCTGATGCTGATCGGCGGCGGCAGTGCCTCCACCGCAGGCGGCATCCGCATCACCACCTTCCTGCTGCTGGGCTTCGTCGTGCTCAGCGAAATTCGCGGCGACAAGGATTCCGTCGCCTTCCGCCGCCGCATCTGCCCCGATGTGCAGCGGCAGGCCGTTGCCGTCGCGCTCACCGCCGTGGGCGTCGTCTCGCTGGCGCTGCTGGTGCTGGCCAGCTTCGTAAAGGCCCCGGTGGAACGCATCATGTTCGAAGTGATTTCCGCCTTCGCCACCGCAGGCCTCTCCACCGGCCTCACCGCACAAATGCCGCCCGCCGGGCAGATGATCATCATCCTCGTCATGTATGTCGGCCGCGTCGGCATCATCTCGCTGGCGGCGATCCTCGCGGTGCCGTCGCGCTATTCCCCCATCCGCTATCCAGAGGAGAAACCGATTGTCGGCTGAAAAGGCGAAACCGGCTCCGCCCGTCATGGTGATCGGCCTCGGCCGCTTCGGCTCCGCCGTTGCCCGTTCGCTCACACGCGTGGGCCATGAAGTGCTCGGCGTCGATCAGGACATGGCCGTGGTGCAGTCGCTCTCCGAAGAACTCACCCATGTGGTGCAGGCCGATACCACCAACCCCATTGCGCTGAAAAAACTGGGCGCCGGAGATATGGAGCACGCCGTCGTTGGCATCGGATCGGATATCGAAGCCAGCGTGCTGACAGTGGTGGCGCTGGCAGACGCGGGCTGCCGCGACATCTGGGCCAAGGCCGTGAACGCCAACCACGGCCGTATCCTCGAACGGGTGGGGGCCACCCACGTGGTGTTCCCCGAAGCCGAAATGGGCGAACGTGTCGCCCATATGGTGACGGGAAAGATGATCGACTTCATCCAGTTCGACGATGATTTCGCCATCGTGAAAACCCGCGTCCCCCGCTTCATGGCCGGCAAAACCCTGCTGCAAACCGACGTCCGCAAAGCCCATGGCGTGACGATCGTCGGCGTGAAACGCCCCCGCGAACCCTTCATCCACGCCATCCCGGATACCGTCGTCTATCTGTCGGACCTGCTCATCGTCTCCGGCGCTACTGACGCTGTGGAGCGGTTTGCGGCGCTGACGTGATGGGGCGTGGGGCTGGGTTTTGCGCGCCGCGCGGCCAAGGGCTCTGCCCTTGGAACCCGGCAGGGAAATGATTTCCCTGCACCCTCAAAATTCACGTCGCGCCCGAACTTCCACGTCGTGGATGTGATGAGATTCGATTGCCTGCGGCGCTACACGGCTCTCTCTCCCCGTTGGGGAGAGAGTTGGAGAGAGGGGAGCGACGCCGGGCCAAACCCGCCAACCTCCCCACACCCACAACCGTCACCCCGGACTTGATCCGGGGTCCAGCTGGTCTTCGGCGACGTGTGGAGAGGTGGGCGGGAAACTCCCCAAAGCGCCGCAGGCAATGAACTCCAACCTCGCGCCCAGCGGATGGCCCCCACCCCAACCCCTCCCCTGAAGGAGGAGGGGCTAAAAACTCCGGGGGTGCAGGGGCGTCACGCCCCTGCCGGGGTGAAGGGGTGGAACCCCTTCAAAACACCCCCAACCAGCTCAACCGTTGCCGATCCCCAGCCCCAGATCCTCAACGCTCTCAGCCGCATAGGCTTCGGCCGCAAACGCCCAGTTCAGATGCTTGGCCGTCACTGCGTCCAGATAGGCTTTGCGGGCGCGTTGATGGTCCAGATAATAGGCGTGTTCCCACACATCCAGCACCAGCACCGGCTTCAGATCCTCGTCGATCACCGGGGTCTGCGCGTCGTGGCCGCCCAGCAGCTCCAGCTTGCCGTCGTCAGACACCAGCCACACCCAGCCGCTGGCGAAATGGTCCACGCCCTTGTCGACGATGGCCTTCTTCAGCGCTTCCACGGAACCGAAGTCGCGCTCGATGGCGGCCAGCAGTTCGCCCGTGGGTTCGCCGCCGTCCGCGCTCAGGCTTTTCCAATAGAAGCTGTGGTTGAAGTGCTGCGCGGCGTGCACGAAAATGTCCCCGGCGGAGACTTGTTCAGAGACATCTTCCGGGTCCACGTCGGCGGTTTCGCGGATGATTTCCAGCAGGCTGGTTTCGGTGAAGTCATGCTCGTCGGCCAGCGCGTTCAGCTTGTCCACATAGGCCTTGTGGTGGCCGGCGTGGTGCTGGGCGAAGGTGTCGGCCGAAATGGCGGGGGCCAGCGCGGTCGGTTCGAACGGCAGCGGCGGAAGGCTGAACTTGGCGGGCATGTTGGATCTCCAATCGTTGAGTGAACTGGTTTAGCCGCCGAAGGTTTCGGCAGCATGGACGAACCGGCGAAAAACGCGCGGTTAGTGGGTGAAAAATGCCATCGCGTCAGGCGGCTTCTCGCGCCGCCTTCGGCAGCGGGTCGGTGGCGGCGATCAGCCAGTCGCGCGCCGGGCCGTCCAGTTGCGGCTCCAGCGCGGCGCGGACCCGGGCGTGGTAACTGTCCAGCCAGTCGATCTCGGCGGCCGTCAGCAGCGCGGGCTCGATCAGCCGCTGATCAATGGGGGCCAGCGTGATGGTTTCGAATGCCAGCATCGGCTGCTCGTCGCCGGGGCGGCTGTCCTCCGTCACGATCACCAGATTTTCGATGCGGATGCCATATTCGCCCGCCTTGTAGAAGCCGGGTTCGTTGGAGAGCACCATGCCCGGCAGCAGCACTTCGTCCACGCCGGGCGCGCCGACGGCTGCCGCGATGCGCTGCGGGCCTTCGTGCACGCCCAGAAAATGCCCCACGCCATGGCCGGTGCCATGGGCGTAATCCAGCCCTGCGGACCAGAGGAACTGCCGGGCGAGAATGTCCAGCTGCCCACCACGCGTGCCGCGCGGGAAACGCGCCATGGCCAGCGCGATATGCCCCTTCAGCACGCGGGTATAGCGATCCTTCATTTCCGCCGTCGGCGTGCCCAGCGCCACCGTGCGGGTAATGTCGGTGGTGCCGTCGGGATATTGCCCGCCCGAATCGATCAGGTAGATCGCCTCGCCCGCGAACGCCCGCTTGCTTTCGGGTTCAGAGCGGTAATGCGGCAGCGCCGCGTTCGGCCCCACGGCGGAGATGCTGTCAAACGAGAGGTCTTTCAGCAGGTTGGATTCGCGGCGGAAGGCTTCCAGACGGTCGGACGCGTCGATTTCGTCCACCGGCGGCTTCGCGTCCACGGAATGCAGGAATTTGCTGATCGCCGCCCCGTCGCGCACATGGGCGGCGCGCATGCCGTCCAGCTCCACCGGGTTCTTGGCGGATTTGGGCAAAGTGGTGGGGTCGCGCGCTTCGATGAGGCTGGCCCTGCCACGCCCCAGCGCCTCATAAATCGCCGCGACAGACGATGAAGGGTCCAGCAGCACCTTGCCCTCCAGCGCTTCCAGCGCCGGGCCGAAGGCCTCGTAAGGCTGCACTGCCACGTCCGGCCCCAGATGCGCCTGCACTTCGGCGGAGATCTTCGCGGGCGCGGTGAACAAGGTGGCGCTGCCATCGTCGCGGACGATGGCGAAGGCGCGCACCACCGGCGTGCGAGAAATATCATGCCCGCGAATGTTGAAGGCCCATGCGATGGAATCGAGCGCGGACAGGATCACCGCGCCCGCGCCCGCCTTTTTCGCTTCGGCGGCAATCGCCGCGCGCTTGTCGGCGGAGCTGCGGCCGGTGAATTCCGCGCCCAATATCTCGGCCGGGGTCAGCGGCGGCTCGGGCCGATCCGCCCACACGGCATCCACCGGGTTGGACTTCACGGCGACCAGCGAAATCCCCTTGCGTGCCAGTTGGCTTTCCGCGCCGCGCAGGAAGGCGCGCGTGGTCAGCCACGGATCATAGCCGATGCGCGCACCGGCGGGCGCGGTTTCCGCCAGCCAGCCCGCCACCGGCTCCGACGGGACGGAGCGATATTGGTAGAGCCCGCCATCCACCTGCGAGCGGACCTGAATGGTATAGCGCCCGTCCACGAAGATCGCCGCCGCATCCGCCAGCACCACGGCCGTGCCCGCGCTGCCCTGAAAGCCCGTCAGCCAGCCCAGCCGCTGCGCATAGCCGCCGACATATTCGGACATATGCTCGTCCGTCAGCGGCACGATGAAGCCATCCAGCCCCTCTGCCTTCAGGGTCTGGCGAAGGGCGGCGAGTCGGTCTGCGTGGCTGGTCATCCGGCGGATATAGGGAAGCCCGCCGGAACCGGCCAGCCTTCTGCGACGAGTGCCAGCGCCTGAAACAGCCGCCCCATTGCGCCCGGCGCGGTCAGCCGCACATGCGCCGCCTCGATTTCCGCGCGCCGCTCAAGGCTGGCCAGCCGCTTCAGCGCCTCGGCGCGATCTGCCAGCCCCAATGATTCGAGGAACATGCCCTGCGCTTCCGGCCCGAACACCTGCGCATTCGGGCGGGCCGCGCGCGCAATGGCGGCGAAATCCACATGCGCGGACACATCGGCTTCGCCCAGCGTCTGCAACGGATCGGCATAGTGCCCGCCCTTCAACGCCTGCAGCGTGTCGCCCGTGGCAGGCCCCGCATAACCATAATCGATGAACAGCGCCGCGCCGCCCTGCGCCGCCAGCCTGCGGGCGACGGCGGCGGCCACCTGTTCCGCACCGAAATTGCGCTCATGCACCTGCCCCACCGGCGCATCGCGAATCTCGGCGGGCAGGAAGGCCAGATTGGCCCCCACCGAGCGATCCCAGCGCGGCCCGGCCGAGCCGATCTCCACCCGGCGCATCACCCAGCCGTCTTCGACGCGCTCGAACTGGGTGAGGGGAAGCGCATCCAGAAACTCGTTCGCCACCAGTAGCAGCGGCCGGTCATCCGGCAGGGTGGAGAGATCGTCATGCCATGTGGCATCCGGCACCACCTTGGCTTGCAGCGCGCGCAAGCGGGGGCTTTTCTCCACGAATTGCACGCTGAGTGCCGCGCGCAGCCCCGGCGCGGCCTTGGCGATGGCGCGCAGGGCATCCGCCATCAGCGTGCCGCGCCCCGGCCCCAGCTCGGCCAGCGCAACCGGCGCGGGTGATCCGGCGCGCTGCCACAGATCGGCCAGCCACAGGCCGATCAGTTCGCCGAACATCTGGCTGATTTCCGGGGCCGTCACGAAATCGCCCGCCACCCCGAAGGGCTCGCGCGTGGCGTAATAATGATCCGCCGCCAGCGCCATCACGCGCGCCAGCGGCAGCGGCCCCTCGCGCCGCAGCAGCGCCTCGATGTCGGCAATCATAGCTGGGCTGTTTCGCGCCGGTTCAGCGTTGCCAGCAGCCACAGCCCGAACAGGATCATCGGCAGCGAGAGCAGCTGCCCCATCGTCATCCCCATCGCGAGCACGCCCAATTGCGCATCCGGCTCCCGGAAGAATTCGATCGCGAAGCGCGACAGGCCATAGCCGGTGATGAAAATCCCCCCCAGCAGCCCCGGCTTCAGCCGCGCCCGCGTGCCCCAGAACAACAGGTTCAGCAGGATCAGCAGCATCGCCCCTTCCAGCGCCGCCTCATACAGCTGGCTGGGGTGGCGCGGTTCCGGCCCGGCATCGGGGAAGATGATGCCCCATGTGCCGTCTGTCGGGCGGCCCCACAATTCGCCGTTCACGAAATTGGCGAAGCGCCCCAGCAGCAGCCCGATGGGGGCCACAACCGCCACATAATCGAGGATGCGGAGCGCCGACAGCCCCTGCGAGCGGGCATAGAGCACGATGGCAAGGATCACCCCGGTGAGGCCGCCGTGGAAGCTCATCCCGCCTTCCCACAGTTTGAATACATCCAGCGGATTTTCGATATATTGCCGTGGGTTATAGAAGATCACATAGGCCAGCCGCCCGCCCAGGATCACGCCCAGCGTGCACCATGTGACGAGATCGTCCACATGCTTCGCCGTCATCGGCGAGCCGGGCCGCCGCACCATGCGCAGCAGCAGCCACCAGCCGGCGATGATGCCGAGGATATAGGCAAGGCTATACCATCTGAGCGCGAGCGGCCCGATCTGCAAAGCCACGGGATCAAGGCCAAGGCTGGCCCATTCGACAGGTGTCTGGAAAAATTCCATGCCGCGCTTCATATCGGCTGTATGGGACAAGCGCGAGAGCGCTTTTGGGAGAGTGTGAGAGAATGGACGAAACTGCGGAACTCGCGGCCTTCCGCGCGGAAACCCGTGCATGGCTTGAAGCGAACTGCCCGGACGAGATGCGCTCCCCCGGCGCGGGCGACGATGATATGTGCTGGGGTGGCCGCAAATGGACCTTCAAAAGCGAGGCGCAGAAGCAGTGGCTGGAGCGCATGGCAGCGAAGGGCTGGACGGTACCCGAATGGCCACAGGAATATGGCGGCGGCGGGCTTTCGAAGGATGAAGCCAAGATTCTGGCGCAGGAAATGCGCCGCATCCGCGCCCGCTCGCCGCTTTCCAGCTTCGGCATCTGGATGCTTGGCCCGGCGCTGCTGAAATATGGCAATGAGGCGCAGAAGAAGGAACATCTGCCGAAGATCGCGCGCGGCGAAATCCGCTGGTGCCAGGGCTATTCCGAGCCGGGCGCAGGCTCTGATCTTGCGTCTTTGCGCACCTCCGCCGTGCTCGATGGCGACGAATTTGTCGTGAACGGCTCGAAAATCTGGACGAGCTATGCCGACAAGGCGGACTGGATCTTCTGCCTCGTCCGCACCGAACCCGATGCGCCCAAGCATCTGGGGATCAGCTTCCTGCTGTTCGATATGGACAGCCCCGGCGTTTCCACCAGCCCGATCAAGCTGATCTCCGGCTATTCGCCCTTCTGCCAGACCTTTTTCGACAATGTGCGTGTGCCTGCCGAAAATCTGATGGGCACGCGCGGCAAGGGCTGGGACATCGCCAAATATCTGCTGACGCATGAGCGCGAGATGATCGGCGACATGGGCTCCCCCGGCGGGGTTTCCATGCGTGACGTCGCCCGGCAGGAAATCGGCACGGACGCCGATGGCCGCCTGAACGATCCGCTGCTGCGCGTGGATGTCGCCCGCTTCGATGTCGATTCCTACGCCTTCGCGCTGACGATGGAGCGGGTGAAGGACGAGGCGAAGGCCGGGCAGGGCACGGGGGCCATGTCCTCGCTGCTGAAATATTATGGCACCGAATTGAACAAGCGGCGGCAGGAACTGCTGATGTCCATCACCGGCAGCGATGGCCTCAGCTGGGAGGGCGAGGGCATTCGCGACGGGGCACTGGCCAAGGACTGGCTGCGCAGCCGCGCCAACAGCATCGAGGGAGGAACATCCGAAGTGCAGCTGAACATCATCGCCAAGCGCGTCCTCCAGCTTCCGGGGGCCTGAGCCATGGCATTGGTTTTGAACGACGAGCAGCGGATGGTGAAAGAGTCCGCAGACGGATTTTTCGCGGAAAACGCCCCCGTGGCGCAGCTGCGCAAGCTGCGCGACGGCGCGGATGCGACGGGCTTCGATCGCGGCCTGTGGGCGAAGATGGCGGAGATGGGCTTCGCGGGCGTCGCCATTCCCGAACAGTTCGGCGGGGCCGGGCTGGGCATGGTGGCGGCGGGCCTCATTCAGGAAGCCATCGGCCGCAACCTCTCGCTTTCGCCCTTCCTCTCGTCCGCGGTGCTGTCCGCCACGGCCATCGGCAAGGGCGGCAGCGAGGAGCAGAAGGCGGCGCTGCTGCCGCAGATCGCGTCCGGCGAACTGATCGTCGCGCTGGCGGCGGATGAAAAGGCGCGGCACCAGCCCGCCACCATTTCCACCCGCGCCGAAGCGTCGGGCAACGGCTTCCGGCTGACGGGCGGCAAGCCCTTCGTGCTGGACGGCCATGTGGCGGACAGGCTGATTGTCGCCGCCCGTACCAGCGGCGCTGAGACAGATACCGCTGGAATCACCCTGTTCCTCGTCGATCCGAAGGCAGCGGGTGTTTCCATCGCGCGCCGGTCCATGGTGGACAGCCGCAACGCCGCCGACATCGGGCTGGACGGTGTTCAGGTGGACGGCGCAGACGTGCTGGGCGAGATCGGCGGCGGCTTCGCCATCCTCGAAGCCGCGCTGGACGCAGGCCGCGCCTGCCTCGCCGCCGAACTGCTGGGCGTTTCCGCGCAGAGCTTCGAGACGACCGTCGATTATCTGAAGCAGCGCGACCAGTTCGGTGTGAAGATCGGCACCTTTCAGGCCTTGCAGCACCGCGCCGCGCATCTGTTCTGCGAAATCGAACTGGCCCGCTCCGTCACGCTGAAGGCGCTGACCGCGCTGGACGAAGGCGACGCCCGCGCACCGCTGTTCGTGGCGCTGGCCAAGGCCAAGACGGGTGATGTCGCCAAGCTGGCCACCAATGAAGCGGTGCAGATGCACGGCGGCATCGGCATGACGGACGAATTCGACATCGGCTTCTATATGAAGCGCGCGCGTGCAGCTGCCGAAACCTTCGGCGACGCCGCCTTTCAGGGCGACCGCGTCGCCCAACTGCTGGATTATTGAGGACAGATCATGGCGCTCACCGAACTGGACAAGGCAATTGACGCGGCCACCGCCGCCATCACCGCGCCCGGCGGCCAGCTCGCCGTCGGCAAGGCGGCAGTGCGCGGCGTGGAATACCCCGCGTTCGAACAGGCCCCGCCTTCGCTGCGGGAATATCTGGCCTTCTTCCTTGCCAGCAACGCCGACAAGGAATTCATCGTCTATCAGGGTGAGCGCTTCACCTTCGCCGATGTGCAGAAACAGGCCGTTCAGGTGGCGGCCGTGCTGCAATCCCGCTTTGGCATCGCCAAGGGGGATCGGGTGGCGATCGCCATGCGCAACTATCCCGAATGGGTCTCCGCCTTCATCGGCGCGATCATGGTGGGGGCAGTCGTGGTGCCGATGAACGCCTGGTGGAAGCCGGAGGAACTGGCCTATGGCCTGACCGATTCCGGCACGCGGCTGGTGTTCGCCGATGAGGAACGGCTGCGCCGCATCCGCGAAATCCCCGACCTTTCCGTCGAAGTGCTCACCGTGCGCACCAGCCATCAGGTGGCGGCGCAACTGGGCGCGACCACGCTGGACGACGCCATCGCCGCCGCCCCGCCTGCCCCATGGTATCTGCCGCCGATCTACCCGGAAGATGATGCCACCATCATGTATACCTCCGGCTCCACCGGCGCGCCCAAGGGGGCGGTTTCCACCCACCGCGCCATCGTATCCGGCTCGATGAACTATCTGGTGCAGGGCCTCGCCATGCTGCAACTGGCGCAGGCCAGCGGCACGGTTCTGCCGCCGCAGCAGGTGATGCTGCTGAACGTGCCGCTGTTCCACATCACCGGCCTTGTGCCGATCCTGCTGGTCTCCATCGCCATCGGCCGCAAGCTGGTGATCATGTATCGCTGGGATGCGGGCGAGGCGCTGCAACTGATCGAGCGGGAAAAGGCCACCTATTTCGTCGGCGTGCCGACCATGAGCCTCGAGCTCATGCAGCACCCGGATCGCGACAAATATGATCTCTCCACCCTGCTGGACATCGCCGCCGGCGGCGCGCCGCGCCCGGCCGAACATGTGGGGCGGCTGGCGGAAGCCTTCCCCGGCAAAACTCCGGCCATCGGCTATGGCCTGACGGAAACCAACGGTGTCGGCGCGGGTAATATCCGCGACAATTACCGGCTGCGCCCCGATTCCACCGGGCGCGCCACCAAGCCGATGGTGGATCTGGCGATCCTCAGCGATGATCTGGAGCTGCTGGGCGCGGGCGAAGTGGGCGAAGTCTGCATCCGCTCCGTCGCCAATGTACGCGGCTATTGGAACAAGCCGGAGGCCACCGCGTCGGCCTTCACGCCGGACGGCTGGTTCCGCACCGGAGACCTCGGCCGCCTCGATGAAGACGGCTACCTCACCATTGTCGACCGCAAGAAAGACATCATCATCCGCGGCGGGGAGAATATCTCGGCCGCTGAAGTGGAAGCCGCCATCTATGGCCACCCTGCTGTCGCCGAAGCCAGCGTGTTCGGCCTGCCGGATGACCGGCTGGGCGAAATCGTCGGCGCTGTCGTCTATCCCAAGGGCGGGGAACCGCTGGAGGGCGAGGCGATCATCCAGTTCCTCGCCCGCGACCTCGCCGCCTTCAAGGTGCCCGCGCGGGTGTGGGTGTCGGAACAGCCGCTGCCGAAGCTCGGCTCGGGCAAGATCGACAAGGTGAGCCTGCGCGCGCACTTCCGCGAGGTGCATCTGGGCCGCGCCGCCGCATGAGCTTCTCCTTAAGGCGGGCGGGCGCGGCCGACGCGCCCGCCGTCTGCGCGCTGTTCCACAAAAGCTTCACCGCGACGTTCGGCCACCTCTATCCGCCACAGGAACTGGCCGGATTTCTGGCTGGCTGCCCGGTGGAGCGTTTCCGCGCGGAATGCACCGATCCGGAGTTCGCCGTGATGCTGGGCGAAGCCGCGGACGGCACCCCGCTCGGCTATTGCACGCTTGGCCCCTATGATCTGCAAGGCCATATCCCGGAACTGCTGGAAGGCCGCCGCTGGTGGGTGCTGCGCCAGCTCTATCTGGACGAACCCGCCAAGGGCAGCGGCCTTGCCGACGCGCTGATGCAATGGGCCGTCTCTGAGGCGCGCGCCCGGCAGGTGCAGGATCTCTACCTCACCGTCTGGATCGAAAATCACCGCGCCCGCCGCTTCTACGAACGGCACGGCTTCCACGAAGTGGGCAAATATCCCTATGTGGTCGGCAACACCGTCGATGATGACCGCATCCTGAGGCTGACGCTTTGATCACCCGCCTGACTGCCCGCACGCTGACCTCCCCGCACGGCTTCCTTGGGCGCACGGGTGGGGTTTCCACCGGCATCTTCGCCAGCCTGAACGTCGGCCTCGGTTCGTCGGACGATCAGGCGCATGTGCGGGAAAATCGCAGCCGCGCGCTGGCTGCCGTGGCACCCGCCGCGCGGCTGGTGACGCTGCATCAGGTCCACAGCGCCCGTGCTGTTGAAGCCGGAAACTGGCTGGACGACGCCCGGCCCGAAGCCGATGGCCTCGCCACCAACCGCCCGGGCCTCGCGCTCGGCATCCTCACCGCCGATTGCGCGCCGCTGCTATTCGAGGACGCCGAAGCCGGCGTGATCGGGGCCTGCCACGCCGGTTGGAAAGGTGCCTTCACCGGCGTGATTGCCGCCACCGTCGATCTGATGGAGCAGTTGGGTGCCAGCCGCCACCGCATCGCCGCCGCCATCGGCCCCTGCATCGGCCGCCGTTCCTACGAAGTCGACACCGCCTTCCGCCAACGCTTCGAAGACGCCGACCCGGACAATGAGCTGTTCTTCACCGACGGCCGCGAAAACCACGCCTTCTTCGATCTGGAAGGCTTCTGCCTGAAACGCCTCGCCGAATCCGGAATCACCCGCGCCGAAGGTCTGGGCGCAGATACCAAATCCGATCCGGACCGCTTCTTCAGCTACCGCCGCAAAACATTGGCGGGCGAGCCGGACTATGGGCGGCAAATCAGCCTGATCGCCCTGCCGGGGTGAGAGGTTGGAGTTCGGCAGGCGCGGTTTTGCCTCCGGCGGGCAGGGAGATGATTTCCCTGCACCCTCGAAATTGGCGTTGCGCTTGAACTCCTGCGACGCGCGAATGATCAGATTCGATTGCCTGCGGCGCTACGGAGGCTCTCTCTCCCCGTTGGGGAGAGAGTTGGAGAGAGGGGAGCAACGCTGGGCCTGACCCACCAACCTCTCCACCCGCTCAGCCTGAGTCCTGAGCTTGTCGAAGGGTCGAAGGCCCGTGAGAAACCCACCAACCTCTCCACACCCACAACCGTCACCCCGGACTTGATCCGGGGTCCAGCTTTCTTGCCCGCAAGGCTGGAGAAGAACAGCTGGATCCCGGATCAAGTCCGGGGTGACGGGTGGAGAGGTGGGTGGGGCAGGCTCCAAAGCGCCGCAGGCAATCAAACCTCCAACCTCGCGCCAAGCGGATGGCCCCCACCCCAACCCCTCCCCTGCAGGGGAGGGGCTAAAAACTAAGGGGGTGCAGGGGCGTCACGCCCCTGCCGGGTTCCGGGCAGAGCCCGGCCGCCGGAGGCCACCCAACCAACCCCAACGAAAAGGGGCTCCGGCCGAAGCCGAAGCCCCCGATTCGCGCGCTTCGGACGAGCTTACTTCGTCGAAGCGTAGAGGTCCCACAGCCCGGCGACTTCGCTCACCGAACCGGCCGGCACGGATTTGAAGGTTGCCCGTGCGGCGGGGCCCTGCCCGCTGCGCACTTGGGCGATGCCCTTGAACAGCGCGGCTTCGCCCGGGTTCGGGCCTTTCTGCGCCGTGGTGAAGGCGGCGATGGCTTGCGGATACTGGCCAGCGCCCAGATAGGCGTTTCCGGCCGCCAGTGCGGTGGCCGGGTTCTTGGCGCCTGCCGGGGCGGCGGCCAGTGCGGCGGCCTGCCGCTTGGCTGCGGCTTCCACCAGCTTGGCGGTCATCGGGTCACCGGCGGGCAGCACGCCCGAGGTGCCGGCTGCCTTCACCGCATCGACGGCCACGCCCGATTGACCGGCCACGATGGCCAGCTTGGCGAATTCCTGCACGTCGGCGGCGGTGGAAAGGTTCCCGGTTTCGCGCATCAGGTGATACACGCCCAGCTTGGCATCGCGGGAGAGCGAGCCGCTCTTCATGTCCACCAGCAGGGCGCGCCAGCGGGCCGGGGTCGGGTCCAGCCGGATCAGCTTCTGGATGGTGGCCAGAGAGCCCTTCTTGTCGCCCATCTTGCTCTGCGCGGCGGCAAGGTTCTGCAGCGCGTTCACATTGTTGGGGTTCTTGTTGACGATGTCCTGATAGATTTTGGCGGCTTCGGCGGGCTTGCCCTGCTGCAGGTAGGATTGGGCGATGATGGTGGTCTGGCCGGACTTGCGGGCAGCAGTGATCGCCTTGTCATACTGGCGGGCCTGATAATAAAGCGGGGCCAGCTGCGAGGCGGGCGCGCCGATGCGCTCCAGCTCGGTGGCGGCCGCGCCATAATTGCCCGCGCGCGTGTACACATAGGCCGCCGTTTGCGAGACCTTGGTGCGTTCGGCGTTGGTGGTGGCGGCCGAACGGGCCTGATTCACATAATTGGTCGCCGCAGCGGTATTCCCGGCCTTGGCGGCGTTCAGCGCCTGTTGCAGCGGCTTGCCCACGGTCGGGGCGATTGCCTGCGCCATCGCAACGCCACCCAGCAGGGGAACGCCGGCCACCGGAACGGCAGCGGCGATGGCAAGAGCGACGAGCGGAAGCCTGGAAACCGGATTCATTGACGACCTTTCTTGTCGGTGGAACAGAAAACGCTCACTCCTATGCCATGCAACGCATGGCGCGTGCCTGAACAGACGGAATGGGGGCCCCCGCTCCCGGTGCAGTGCAGCAATAGGGGAAGGCTCCTGCCAAGAAAAGCTGTCTCTTGCAATCAATCCGCATCACGGGACAGACGGTTTTGACAGCGCGATTGAATGCGCTACTGGCCCGCAAATCACAATTTCAGGCGAGCAGAGCAGGCAAATGACCACAGCCTTCATCTTCCCCGGGCAGGGGAGCCAATCCGTCGGCATGGGCAAGGCCCTGGCCGAGATCAGCCCCGCCGCGCGGGCGATTTTCGAGCAGGTGGACGAGGCGTTGAAGCAGAGCCTCACCCGGCTGATGTTCGAAGGCCCGGAGGATCAACTGACGCTGACGGCAAATGCGCAACCGGCGATCATGGCCTCCAGCCTCGCGGCGCTCGCCGTGCTGGAGGCAGAGGGCGGCATCCGGCTGGCGGAAAAGGCGGGCTTCGTGGCCGGGCACAGCCTTGGCGAATATAGCGCGCTGGCCGCTGCCGGGGCGATCCCGCTGGACGTCACGGCCAAGCTGCTGCGCCGCCGGGGAGAGGCGATGCAGGCGGCGGTGCCGCCCGGCGAAGGGGCGATGGCGGCGATTCTGGGCCTTGGCCTTGAAGATGTGCAGGCGATTGCCGCCGAGGCTGCCGAAGGCGAAGTGTGCACCTCCGCCAACGACAATGCGCCGGGGCAGGTGGTTGTATCCGGCCATAAGGGCGCGGTTGAGCGCGCCATTTTGCTGGCGAAGGCGAAGGGCAGCCGCCACGCGGTGCTGCTGCCGGTTTCCGCGCCGTTCCACTGCCCGTTGATGGCGCCTGCCGCCGAGGCGATGGCGCAAGCGCTGGATCAGGTGGCGATTGCCACGCCGCTGGTGCCGGTGTTCGCCAATGTGACGGCCGCGCCGGTCGCCGATCCGGCCACCATCAAAACCCTGCTGGTGCAGCAGGTGACGGGCACGGTGCGCTGGCGCGAATCGGTGCTGGCCATGCAGGACGCGGGCGTCACCCGGCTGGTGGAATTCGGCGGCAAGGTGCTGGGCCCGATGGTGAAGCGCATCGCGCCGGACATCCAGAATCTGTCGGTGGTGAAGCCCGACGACATCGAAGCCGTGCTGAAGGCGCTTTGAGGGGAGGCTCGGCCCGCAAGGGCCGCAAGCGCGACTGCGCGCCCGAGCCAGTGCGAGGAGGAATCAAGAATGTTTGATTTGAGTGGAAAGACGGCGCTGGTCACAGGCGCGAGCGGCGGAATCGGCGGGGCCATCGCCCGCACGCTGAAGGCGTGCGGCGCGAAGCTGGCGCTGTCCGGCACCCGCGCAGAGGCGCTGCAGGCGCTGGCGGATGAACTGGGCGGCGCGGAGATTCTCCCCTGCAAGCTGGACGTGGCAGAGGAGGTGGAGGCGCTGGTGCCCGCCGCCGTGGACAAGCTGGGCCAGCTGGATATCCTTGTAAACAATGCCGGAATCACCCGCGACGGCCTTGCGATGCGGATGAAGGACGAGGATTGGGCCGCCGTGCTCCGTGTCGATCTGGAGGCGGCGTTCCGCCTGTCGCGCGCGGCGCTGCGGCCGATGATGAAGGCGCGGCACGGGCGGATCATCTCCATCAGCTCTGTGGTCGGCTCCATCGGCAATCCGGGGCAGGCGAACTATGCCGCCGCCAAGGCGGGCCTTGAAGGCATGACGCGCAGCCTCGCCGCCGAAGTCGCCAGCCGGGGCGTCACGGTGAACTGCGTCGCACCGGGCTTTATCGCCTCTGCCATGACGGACGCACTGACAGACGATCAGAAAGCGAAGATGTTCGAGCGGATTCCCGCCGGCCGGTTCGGAGAGGGTTCGGATGTGGCCGCAGCCGTGCTATGGCTGGCCTCTGCCGAGGGGGCTTATGTCACGGGCCAGTCGATTCATGTGAATGGCGGCATGTATATGGGCTGAAGCGCCGCCGCTTGCATGGGAACCGGCAGGCGGCTAGTGCGGAAGCGGCAATCCAACGGGACGCGCCCTTCGTGGGCGGAGGGCCGAATGAAAGGGTTAATGGAATGAGCGACGTCGCCGATCGTGTGAAGAAGATCGTGGTCGAACATCTCGGCGTGGAAGCCGAGAAAGTGACCGATGAGGCGAGCTTCATCGACGACCTGGGCGCGGACAGCCTCGACACTGTCGAGCTTGTGATGGCGTTCGAGGACGAGTTCGGGGTGGAAATTCCCGACGATGCAGCCGAAAAAATTCTGACGGTGAAGGACGCAATCGCCTTCATCGCCGCGAACGGCAAGTAACGCAGTTCAGGGCCGCGCGGTCGCCGCGTGGCCCAGTGACGGCCTCGTGGATCCCGCGAGGCCGTTTCCATATCCAGTCCCCGCCGCTATGGGCGGCCTGAGGGATGGCCCGGCGCAAGGCCGGGCGAGGGAATCAGGAGACAGCAATGCGCCGCGTAGTCGTGACAGGCCTGGGGCTTGTGACCCCGCTGGGCGGAAGTGTCGAGCAGACATGGGAACGGCTGATCGCCGGCCAGTCCGGCGCTGGCCCGATCACCCGCTTCGACGCCAGCGATTATGCCTGCCGCATCGCCTGCGAAGTGAAACCCGCGGATTTCGATCCGAACCTGCGCGTCGATCACAAGATCCAGCGGCAGGTCGATCCCTTCATCGTCTATGGCATCGACGCCGCAGGCCAAGCGCTGGAAGATGCGGGCCTGACGGACATGTCAGAGGAAGAGCGGCTGCGCGCGGGGACGATGATCGGCTCCGGCATCGGTGGCCTTCCGGGCATCGCCGAGGAATCCATCGTGCTGTTCGAACGCGGCCCGCGCCGGGTTTCCCCGCATTTCGTGCATGGGCGGCTGATCAACCTCGTCTCCGGGCAGGTCTCCATCAAATATGGCCTGATGGGGCCGAATCACGCGGTCGTCACGGCTTGTTCCACCGGCGCGCACGCGATTGGAGATGCAGCCCGGCTGATCGCGCTGGACGATGCGGACGTGATGGTGGCCGGTGGCACCGAAGCCACCATCTGCCCCATCGGCATCGCCGGATTCGCGCAGGCGCGTGCCCTTTCCACCGGCTTCAACGACGAACCCACCCGCGCCAGCCGCCCGTGGGACAAGGCCCGCGACGGCTTCGTGATGGGCGAAGGCGCAGGCATCGTCGTGCTGGAGGAATATGAGCATGCGAAGAAGCGCGGCGCGAAAATCTATGGCGAAGTGGTGGGCTATGGCCTGACCGGGGATGCCTATCATGTGACCGCCCCGCACCCGGAAGGCTCGGGCGCGTTCCGCTCCATGCAGATGGCGCTGAAGCGGGCCGGGCTGAACCCGGCCGACATCGATTATGTGAACGCGCACGGCACCTCCACGCCGATGGGCGACGAGCTGGAACTGGGCGCGGTGAAGCGGCTGTTCGGCGACGCCATCGGGCAGGTTTCCATGAGCAGCACCAAATCCGCCATCGGCCATTTGCTCGGCGGCGCGGGCGCGGTGGAAAGCATCTTCACGCTGCTGGCGATGCGTGACCAGATCGTGCCGCCGACGCTGAACCTTGATGATCCGGTGGATGGTGCCGAAGGCGTCGATCTGGTGCCGTGGAAGGCGAAGGAGCGCAAGGTGGACGCGGTCTTGAACAACAGCTTCGGCTTTGGCGGCACCAACGCGACCGTCGTGTTCAAGAAGGCCTGATGACCCAAAACGCCAAGGTCGCGGGCCAGCCGCGCTGGGTTGTGTGGGGGGCGGCGCTGTCGCTGCTCGCCATGCTCACGCTCAGCCTGTGGACGGCGACAATGTGGCGGCGCGCACCCCTGCCCGGGGCAGAGCGGATCGAGGTGGAAATTCCGCGCGGGGCCTCCATCGGGCAGGCGGCGGATCTCCTTGAAAAAGCGGGCGTGATCGACAGTTCGGAGGCCTTCGAACTGCTCGCCCGCACGCTGGGCGACAGCCGCGACATCCAGTTCGGCACCTATGGCTTCTTCGAAGGCGAAGGCTGGGGCTCCATCCTTGAGCGGCTGAAGCGCGGTGACACGCTGATCGTGCGGATTCCCATTCCCGAAGGCCTGCCCTCGATTCAGGTGGCGGAGCGGCTGAACGCGGTGGGTCGGCTGAAGGGGCAGGTGGAGGCCCCGGCCGAAGGCACGGTGCTGCCCGCCACCTATGAAGCCAAGATCGGCGAATCCCGCGCAGACGTGCTGAAGCGCATGCAGGCGGCGATGACCGAGGAGCTGGACCGGCAGTGGGAGCGTCGCTCTGAACACACCGCCGTGAAGTCCAAGGATGAAGCGGTGATTCTGGCCGCCATCGTGGAAAAGGAAACCGGCGACCCGTCCGAACGGCGGCGCATCGCGGGGCTTTACTCCAACCGGCTGAAGCAGGGCATGCGGCTGCAGGCCGACCCGACGGTGATTTACCCGGTGACGAAGGGCAAGCCGCTGCAACGGCGCATCCGCCAGTCCGAACTGCGCGCCGACAATGGCTATAACACCTATGCCCGCGATGGCCTGCCGCAAGGCCCCATCACCAATCCGGGCCGCGAAAGCATCGCCGCCGTGCTCGATCCGGAGGTGCACGACTATGTTTATATGGTCGCAGACGGCACCGGCGGCCACGCCTTCGCCAAGACCTACGAGGAGCATCAGGCCAATGTCGCCAAATGGCGACAAATCCGCCGCGACCGCGGAATCTGACCTGTCCTTGAAGCGATATCACCCATGATATACATGGGTGATATCATGCGAACGCTCATCACTCTGGAAGACCGGCAGGTCGAAAAGCTGGACGCTATCGCCAAGCGGCGAGGCACCTCGCGCGCGCAGCTGGTGCGCGAAGCAGTGGAGAGGTTCGTAGGGGCGGATGCGCAGAGCGAAGCCGACAAGCGCCGCGCGGACGACGAGAATCTGAAGGCCGCCTTCGGGCTGTGGAAGGATCTCGACATCGCCGCTGACGGACTTGAGTATCAATTGGCGATCCGAAGCGAATGGGATCACCGGCCCTGAGTCTGCGACTGGCCGGTCCTGCGCTGTTCGACAGCAATATCCTGATCGACTTTCTTTCGAGGCGGCAGGAAGCGGAGGAGCTAATTCTGCACGCTCCGGGTCGTCTCATCAGTGTCATCACCACCATCGAAATTCTGGCGGGCACGCCGGAAGCGGCGTGGCCACGTGCAAGGCAAGTGCTGTCGGCATTTGAAGAACTGCCGCTGGACGATGCTGTCCGCGACGAAGCCGCGCGAATCCGTCGCGCCACCCGGCTGAAATTGCCCGACGCGATCATCCTGGCGACCGCGCGAATCCATCGCCTGCCGCTCGTCACCCGCAACATCCGGGATTTTCCCGAGGGCAGCGACGGCGTGATCCTTCCCTACACCCTGACTTAAACCGCCTCACTTGACCAGCCCGAGTTCAGGGGCCTAGGCGGGACGCCTTATGACGGCTCCACGCACCCTCTACGACAAAATCTGGGACGATCACATCATCTCCACGCGGGATGACGGCACCGCGCTGATCTTCATCGATCGCCACCTGATTCACGAAGTGACGACTCCGCAGGCCTTCGCGGGCCTTCGCGATGCGGGCCGCCGCCTGCGCCGCCCCGATCTCACGCTGGCGGTGCCGGATCATAATGTCCCCACCACCGATCCGCGTCTGCCCATCCACGATCCGGAATCCGCCGCCCAGCTCGCCGCGCTGAAGGCGAACTGCGAAGAATTCGGGGTGGAATATCTCGATATCAACGCAGTGGAACAGGGCATCGTCCATGTGATCGGCCCGGAACAGGGCTTCACCCTGCCGGGCGTCACCATGGTCTGCGGAGACAGCCACACCTCCACCCACGGCGCGTTCGGGGCACTGGCGTTCGGCATCGGCACGTCAGAGGTTGAGCATGTGTTCGCCACCCAGACGCTGCTGCTGAAGAAATCGAAGAATCTCGCCGTCACCGTGACGGGCAGCCTCGGCTATTCCATCACCGCGAAGGATGTGGCGCTGGCCATCTGCGGTGAGCTGGGCACGGCGGGCGGCACCGGCTTCGTGCTGGAATATCGCGGCCCCGTGATCGAAGCGCTCAGCATGGAAGGGCGGATGACGCTCTGCAACATGTCGATCGAGGCGGGCGCGCGCGCAGGCCTTGTCGCGCCGGACGAAAAAACCTTCGCCTATGTCGCGGGCCGTCCGCGCGCACCCAAGGGCGCGGAACTGGAACAGGCGCTGGCCTGGTGGCGGCAGCTCGCCAGTGACGCCAACGCCCACTTCGATCGCGAAGTCATCATAGACGGCTCGGCCATCGCCCCGCTCGTCACATGGGGCACCAGCCCGGAAGATGTGGTGGCCGTCACCGGCGTCGTCCCTTCGCCCGACAGTTTCGCCGATCCGTCCAAGCGGGCGGCGGCGGAAAAATCGCTGGCCTATATGGGCCTCGCGCCGGGCACCCGGCTGGAAGATGTGCCGGTGGAAAATATCTTCATCGGCAGCTGCACCAACAGCCGGATTGAAGATTTGCGCGCGGCCGCTGAAATCGTGAAGGGCCATCGCCTCGCGGGCAACATCCGGCAGGCGCTGGTGGTGCCCGGCTCCGGGCTGGTGAAGCGGCAGGCGGAGGCCGAGGGACTGGACCGCATCTTCACCGAAGCGGGCTTCGAATGGCGCGAACCGGGCTGCTCCATGTGCCTGGGCATGAACCCGGACAAGGTGCCGGCGGGCGAACGCTGCGCCTCCACCTCCAATCGCAACTTCGTCGGTCGGCAGGGGCCGGGCGCGCGCACCCACCTGATGTCGCCCGCGATGGCGGCGGCGGCGGCCATCACCGGCCGTCTGGCCGACGTGCGGCAACTGGCATGACCACCCCGGCCATCCGCCTCACCGGCCTTGAAAAGACCTACGCGGGTGGCAAGCGCGCGCTGGATGGCATCAGCCTCGAGATTCCGCGCGGCTCCATGTTCGGCCTGCTGGGGCCGAACGGCGCGGGCAAATCCACCCTCATCAACATCCTCGCCGGGCTGGTGATGAAAACCGGCGGCAAGGCGGAGGTGTGGGGCTTCGATATCGACGAACACCCCCGCAACGCCAAGGCCAGCATCGGCGTGGTGCCGCAGGAACTGCTGTTCGACGCCTTCTTCACCCCGTTCGAAACGCTGGAACTGCAGGCGGGCCTTTATGGCGTGCCCAAGGAACGCCGCCGCTCGATGGAGCTGCTGGAAAAGGTGCGGCTGGCCGACAAGGCGCATGTCTATACCCGCCAGCTCTCCGGCGGGATGAAGCGCCGCCTGCTGATCGCGAAGGCGCTGGTGCACAATCCGCCCGTGATCATTCTGGACGAACCCACGGCGGGCGTGGACATCGAGCTGAGGCAGATGCTGTGGCAATATGTGCGCGAACTGCACGCGGGCGGCACCACCATCGTCCTCACCACCCATTATCTGGAAGAGGCCGAAGAGCTTTGCGACCGCATCGCCATCGTCAACCATGGCCGCATCGTCGCGGATAAATCCAAGGCCGACCTGCTGGCGCAGGCGCGGGACAAGCGCGTGCTGGTCACGCTGGCAGACGATATCGTGACGTTGCCGGAAATCGAAGGCGTCTCCCGCATCGAAGCGCCAGACCCGCGTCGGCTGGACATCCTGTATGACAAGCAGGCCGTTCAGGCCGGTGCCATCCTCGCCCGGCTGCAGGCGGCAGGCCTCTCCGTGGTGGACGTCTCCACCCGCGAAGCCGATCTGGAGGATGTGTTCCTCGAACTAACGGGCGGCCTTTCGGAGTGACGAGCGATCGGATCGAAGCCGATGTCGTCGTGGTCGGCTCCGGCGCGGCCGGGCTGACGGTCGCGCTCAACCTCGCGGCAGACGGGCTGGATGTGCTGGTGCTCTCCAAGGCGGATATCTCCGCTGGCTCCACCAGCTGGGCGCAGGGCGGAATCGCCGCCGTGCTGGACGAAGGCGATACCTTCGAAAGCCATATCGAAGACACGATGATCGCAGGCGCAGGCCTGAACGACCGCCGCGCGGTGGAGTTCGTGGTGGAACATGCGGCCCCCGCCATCGAGCGGCTGGCGGCGCTGGGGGTGCCCTTCAATCCGGGCGAAACCGTCTCCGAACGCTGGCACCTCACCCGCGAAGGCGGGCACAGCGCCCGGCGCATCGTGCATGTGGACGATGCGACAGGCTGGGCCGTGCAAAAGGCGCTGGAAAAGGCCGCGCTCGCCACCCCCAACATCCGTTTCCTGCCCGGGCATGTCGCGGTGGATATCATCACCGAACGCCACGCCGTCGGGCGCGGTTTCGCCGAACGCCGCGCCATGGGCCTTTATGCGCTGGACCGCGAATCGGGCCATGTCCGCCGCCTGCTGGGCCGCGCCGTGGTGCTGGCCACCGGCGGCGCCTCGCGCGTCTATCGCTTTTCCACCAACCCGGACGGTTCCACCGGAGACGGCATCGCCATGGCCTGGCGCGCGGGTTGCCGCGTATCCAACATGGAATTCAACCAGTTCCACCCCACCTGCCTCTATCATCCGCAGGTGAAGAACTTCCTCATCACCGAAGCCATGCGCGGCGAAGGCGGCATCCTCAGGCTGCCAGACGGCACCGCCTTCATGGAGGCGCATGATCCGCGCCGCGAACTCGCCCCGCGCGATGTCGTCGCCCGCGCTATCGATGCCGAAATGAAGCGGCTGGGCATCCCGCACGTCCTGCTGGACATGACGCACAAGCCCGCCGGATTCGTGGAGGAACATTTCCCCACCATCGTGAAGCGGCTACGCGAACTGGGGATCGATCCGGTCACCCAGCCCATCCCGGTGGTGCCGGCCGCGCACTATACCTGCGGCGGTGTGCTGGTCGATCTGCACGGCCGCACGGACCTGCCCGGCCTCTATGCCATCGGCGAAGTCAGCCAGTCGGGCCTGCACGGGGCCAACAGGCTCGCCTCCAACAGCCTGCTGGAATGTCTCGTGTTCGGGGCCGCCGCCGCAGACGAAATCCTCGCCCGCTTCGCCCACACCCCTGCCACCGCCGAAATCCACCCATGGGACGAAAGCCGCGTCACCAGCTCAGACGAAGAAGTGGTCGTCACCCACAACTGGGATGAACTGCGCCGTTTCATGTGGGATTATGTTGGAATCGTCCGCACAGACCGGCGGCTGGAACGCGCCGCCCACCGCGTCGCCCTGTTGCGGCAGGAAATCGCGGATTATTACGGCAATTTCCGCGTCACGCCGGATCTCTTGGAACTGCGCAACCTTGTCGAAGTCGCGGACCTCATCGTCCGTTCGGCGCAAAGCCGCAAGGAAAGCCGCGGCCTGCACTACACCACCGATTACCCCGGCCTGCTCGACACCCCGCGCGACACCATCCTCTACCCCTCCACCAACTGACCGCCTGCACCGGAGAACCCGAAACAGGCCAGCTGCGACACTTCACCCCGGTGCCCGCGCCGCCCGGCCCGGGCATTGACTCAGGGATGATGTTACATTATCACATCCCGCAGAAGCAGCACAGGTCGGGAACCCGCGTGAACTTGTCCCACAATGATGGTCCCGGCACCGAAAGCTCCGGATTCAACGGCCCGGGCCTCGACGGGGCCGCCGCGCTGATGTCCAGCCTGTGCCTCGTCCACTGCCTGCTCCTCCCGCTCGCCTTCGCCCTCTCTCCGGTCCTCGCCGTCGGCCTCGCAGACGAACTGCTGCACGGCCCGGTCTGGGTGCATTGGCTGCTGATCGCACTCGCCGCCCCCGTCTCCATCTACGCCCTCTGGCGCGGGGCAGGGCAACGCGGAATCCGCCTGCCATGGATTCTCGCCGCACTGGGCTTCACCCTGATGGCCGCAGGCGCCCTCGCCCATGATCGCGGCCCCATCGAGCCCATCCTCACCGTAATCGGCGGCGTGATCGTCGCCTACGCCCACTGGCGCAACTGGAAAGCCCGCAAGGCGGCCTGAGTTGTGCGCGGCGGGGGGCGCGGAGGCCTCTGGCGGCCAAGGGCTCTGGCGTTGGAACTAGGCCTGCGGTTTTTTTGCCTCCGGCGGGCAGGGAAATGATTTCCCTGCACCCTCTAAATTGGCGTTGTGCCTGAACTGCCACGTAGTCTGAGTGATCAGTTTTGATTGCCTGCGGCGCTACGCAGCCCTCTCCCCCTGCAAGGGGGAGAGATGGAGAGGGGGTGTCACCGCCGGGCCTGATCTACCATCATCCCCACCCCCGCAACCGTCACCCCAATCCACTCTCCATCCCACTCAGGCTGAGCTTGTCGAAGCCTCCCTGACGCTAAAGCGCAACAGCTGAGCCGCCGCTCATTCCACATGGGGCTTCGACAAGCTCAGCCTGAGCGGGGGGAGGATAAGGGGACACCACCGAAAAGCGCCGCAGGCATTAAACTCCAACCTTACGCCAAGCGGATGGCCCCCACCCCAACCCCTCCCCTGCAGGGGAGGGGCTAAGTAAAAAACTCCGGGGGTGCAGGGGCGTCACGCCCCTGCCGGGTCCCGGGCAGAGCCCGGGCCGCCGGAGGCAAGCACTCGCCGCACTCGACCCGCCCTCACAAAATCGCAGCAATCTGCCCCAGCAAGGGCCGGTCGGCAGGCGGCATGTCCAGCCGGAACAGCCCGTTCACCGGCACCCATTGCATGCGCTGGCCTTCGCGGGGCACCGGCGTGCCGCGCCAGCGGCGGATGGCGAAGGCCAGCAGCAGCAGGTTCACCTTTTCATAGCTCCACGAGGCAAAGCCGCAGGGGGAGAGGCAGGCGGGGCTGGTTTCGATCCCCAGTTCCTCCTGCAGTTCGCGCACCAGTGCGGCTTCGGGGCTTTCCAGCGGTTCCAGCTTGCCGCCGGGGAATTCCCACAAACCGGCCATGTCCTTGCCTGCCGGGCGGTCCGTCACCAGCACATGCCCGTCTGCGTTGAGCAGCACGGCGCAGGCGACTGTCAGCAGCGGCAGCGCGCGCGGCGGGTGGCCGCCGGGGCAGTCGGCCCAGTCGGCGGGCACCTCAGTTGACAATGATCTTCAGCTGCTCGCCGGGTTGCAGTGGCCGGTTGGCAATGCCGTTCAGCGCAAGGAAGCTCTGCACGCGGTTGTAGGGCGGCGACATGCGCCGGGCGAGGCTGTCGGCGCTGTCGCCCGGCCGCACCGTGATCACGTCGATCCGCCGCCCCTGGCTGGCCGCCTGCGCTTCCTGCACGCTCATGCGGCGGAACGAGCTGATCAGGCTCTGGAATTGCGCCCCGCGCCCGGCTGGCGCGATGGTGCGGATCACATAGACATCCTGCGGCGACACGCGGAACACATGCACCCCCACGTCCATCATGCCCTGCCGACTGGAGAGCCGCGCTTCGGACAGCCCTGCGTCGAAATTGTTGATTCGCCGCTCGCTATAGCTGGCTTGCGGCACCTGTCCGGCCGTTTGCTGCCACACCTGCTGCGCCACGCTTTGCAGCGATTGGCCGGGCTGCACTTTCACGCCAGTGAAGATGAACTGCGAGCCGTCCTGCGCACGTCCCCCCACGGCCTGCGGACTGTTCTGCAGCTGGAAGCCCTGCGGCGCGTCGAACGCCAGCCCAAGGGAGGCGTGGCGGAAGCTGCTGCCGGAAATGATCCCCTGATCGGGCGAATCGCCGAAGCGCATGCCGTCGATGGCGGCCAGATAAGCCTCGCGGTTCAGCGCCCCGCCTACGCCCGTCTGCGCGGCCTGCCGCGCCACCCGCTGCACCCGCTCGGCCGTCACGGGGTGGGTGGAAAACACCGAGGCGACGCCGCCCCGCTCCATCGAGTCGCGGCCTTCCACGGCGGCCACCCGGTCCAGCGCTTCCAGCATGGAGGCCGCCGCGCGCGGATCATAGCCCGTCAGGATGGCATAGCGCATGCCCAGCGTATCGGCCTGGCTTTCCTGGCTGCGCGAGAAGCCCGCGACCCACGCGCCCGCGCCATAGTTCACCGCTTCGGCAGCCTGCCCGCCCAGCAGGACGGCCGCTGCGACAGAGCCGAGCGCGCCAATAACGGCGCGGCCCTGCCGCTTGTCCGAATGGCGCGCGGCCACATGCCCGGCCTCATGCCCCAGCACGGATGCCAGCTCGGCCTCGTTGTTGATCATCGCCAGCAGGCCGCGCGTGATGTAGATATAGCCGCCGGGCGTCGCCATCGCGTTGGGCACAGGCGAGTTCAGCACCGTCACCTTCCAGTCCCCGGCGGTGGAGCCGGGAACAGAGGCCATGCCGATCTTCGTGCCCACTACGCGCACATAATCCGCCAGCGGCCCGTCCACCGCGCCGCCGAATTCCGCCACGATCTGCTTGTTCGCCTGCGCGCCGATCTGCCGGTCTTTCTGCGACAGCCCCGTCAGTGCCTGCGGCTGGCGTTGGGCCTGTGCAGGAACCGCCGCCACAGCCAGCAGCGAGGCGGCCAGAACCGCCCGCGCCATGGTGCCGATGCTGCGCAGCATTTTGCCTGCCGCCCCGATCAGGCCGCCCGGGCGAAGGCCAGAAACTTGGCCCGCCGGTCCGCTTTCAACTCCGCCGGAGACAGCTTCTCCAGCCCATCCAGCGCCGCGTCGATCGAATCCCCCAGCCGGGCAATCGCATCGGCAGGGGCGCGGTGCGCGCCGCCCACCGGCTCGGCGACGATGGAATCGATCACCCCCAGCTCGGCCAGATCCTGCGCGGAAATCCGCATGGCCACGGCCGCATCCGCCGCCTTCGCCGCATCCCGCCACAGGATGGAGGCGCAGCCTTCCGGCGAAATCACCGCATAGACGGAATGTTCGAACATCAGCACCCGGTTGGCCGCCGCCAGCGCCACCGCGCCGCCCGATCCGCCTTCACCGATGATCACAGACACCATGGGCACTTCCGCCGTCAGGCAGGATTCGGTTGCCCGCGCGATGGCCTCGGCCTGCCCGCGCTCCTCGGCGTCGATGCCGGGATAGGCCCCCGGTGTATCCACCAGCGTAACGATGGGCAGGCCGAAGCGGTTCGCCATCTCCATCAGCCGCGCCGCCTTGCGATAGCCTTCGGGCTTCGCCATGCCGAAATTGCGCTGCACCCGGCTCTGCGTGTCATGCCCCTTTTCATGGCCGATCAACATCACCGAACGCCCGCGGAAGCGCGCCGGCCCGCCCAGAATCGCCACATCGTCGGCAAAGGCGCGGTCGCCAGCCAGCGGCTGCCAATCCTCGAACAACTGCTCCACGATCCCCAGGAATCGCGGCCGGTCCGGGTGGCGGGCCACCAGCGTCTTCTGCCAGGGGCTCAGCGCCTTGTAGATGTCGGCCAGCAACCGGCCACGCTTCGCCTGCGCGCGCTCCAGCTCGGCGGCACGCGCCGGGTCCGCCGTCAGTTCGGCGATCTCAGCATCCAGCGCGGCGACGGGCTTTTCGAAGTCGAGTGTTTGAACCATGTCCGCTCCAGTTGGTCAGGCGCGGCGATAAATCAAGCGCCACACGTCATGGCCCAGCGCGCGGGCCTTCTCGGCGAAGCGGGTATCCGGCCAGTCGGCCGGAATCCGCTCCCAGTCGTCGGGCGTTTCCGCCGTCCATTCGAACTGCGGCTGGCTCTGCATCACCGCCAGCGTGTGCCGCATGTAACCCACATGATCTGTCGCCACCCTGAACTCCCCGCCGGGCTTCAGCTTCGCCGCCACCAGCTTCAGCGGCCCGGCATTCACGAAGCGGCGCTTGGTGTGCCGCGCCTTGGGCCATGGGTCCGGATGCAGCAGATAGAGCGTGCTCAGGCTGGCGTCCGGCAGCCGCTCCAGCACGTCCAGCGCGTCACCGCGATGCACCCGCACGTTGGAAAGCCCGCGCTCCTCCACCTCCGCCAGCAGCCCGGCCACCCCGTTCAGATAGGGCTCCGCGCCGATGAACCCCCAGTCCGGCCGCAGCGCCGCCTGAAAGCCCAGATGCTCGCCCTTGCCGAAGCCCACTTCGAAGGCCAGCGGGCGCGCATCGCCGAACAGGGTTTCGGCGGAAAGCGGCCCTTCCTCCGGCACGGCCAGCCGGGGCAGCAGCTCGTCGATCAGCTTCTGCGCATTGGCGCGCAGCGGATGGCCTTGCGCACGCCCATACAGGCGGCGAATGGAAAGGGGATCGGGGGCAGCAGTCACGCGGGCACCCTTAGCAGCTTCGCGGGGTGACGTCGCAACCCCCGGCCTGCAAGTTGCGACGGCAAGGGGGGGAACGCATGACATCAGGGCTACAACCGGCACGCGCGGCAGGGTCGGATCATACCGGCGAGATGATCCGTTCCATTCCCGCCTGCGTCACGCTGGGCGTGCGCGCCAGCGGCCCCGGCCAGCCGCCCGGCTGCCGCATGGACGGCACGCTGCCCGCGCTGTGCGAGGCGGACGGCCGCTTCAGCCGGGGCGCGGCGCTGATCCTCGCCGATCAGGCGCTGGCAGCCGGGGTGTTCGCCGCGCTGGCAGAGCCGGTCGCCATGATGACGCTGGACCTCCGGCTCGATTGGCACGGCGATCTGCCCGCCGCCGCAGACATAAGCTTCGAAACGCATCGCGCGGTGCACGAAGGGCCGCATTGCTTCGTGGAGGGGCGGCTGCTGGCCGATGGCGCGCTCGTCGCCACGGGAACGGGGCGCTTCCTGATCGGCGCACTGCCCGGCGGCCGCATCGCCGAGCGGCAGGGCACGGCGATTTCCCTGCCGCTCTCCACCGCTGCCGCCTTCGATGATCTGCTGGCGATGCAGCCCGATGGAGAGGGCTGGCGGATCGAATCAGACCTGTCGCTGGTCGGCGCGCGGGCGCTGCCCGCCTATCATGGCGGCTTCGTCGCCGCGGTGCTGGAAGCGGCCACCGCCCGCCTCGCCGCCGGGCATCGCGCCGTCGATATCGACGTGCGCTACCTGCGGCCCGCCCGCGCCGATCTGCCGATGCACATCATCGCCCGCCCGGTGCGCGCCGGGCAGCTGGCCAGCGTGCTGGATGCGGAAATCCGGCAGGGCGACGCCCTGGTCGCAGTCGCCCGCGCCCTGTTTTCCGGTGCCCCGGCGGAACGCGGCATAACGCATCGCTTCGATCAGAGTGATGAGCTTTGCTGATTGGACAGCCTATCACCGAAATGCAAACCTCCCGTGCAATTGTTCCAAGGAAGCGAGGGAGAACGCCATGAACGCCGAAGCCAAATGCCCGATGGGCAGTAAGGCCAGCCGCACCGCGATTGTGCGCAGCATGAGCAACGGCATGTGGTGGCCGGATCGGCTCGATCTTTCGATCCTGAACATGAATTCGCCGCTGATCGATCCGATGGGGCCGGGCTTCGATTACGCTGCCGAATTCGCGAAACTCGATCTGAAATCGGTGAAGGCCGACATCTTCGCGCTGATGACCGATTCGCAGGATTGGTGGCCGGCGGATTGGGGCCATTACGGCCCGCTGTTCATCCGCATGGCGTGGCACAGCGCCGGCACCTACCGCATTTCCGATGGCCGCGGCGGCGCAGGCGCGGGCACCCAGCGCTTCGCCCCGCTGAACGCATGGCCGGACAACGTCAATCTGGACAAGGCCCGGCTGCTGCTGTGGCCGGTGAAGGAAAAATATGGCCGCGCGCTGTCATGGGCGGACTTGCTGATTCTCGCCGGCAATTGCGCGCTGGAATCCATGGGCCTGCAAACCGCAGGTTTCGGCGGCGGCCGGGCCGACGTTTGGGAGCCTGAGAATGACGTTTACTGGGGGCCCGAAGGCGAATGGCTCGCCACCAGCGAAAAGCCCGGCGGCCGCTATTCCGGGGAGCGCGATCTGGAAGACCCGCTCGCCGCCGTGCAGATGGGCCTTATCTATGTGAACCCCGAAGGCCCGGATGGAAACCCGGACCCGATCGCGGCCGCGCATGATATCCGCGAAACCTTCGCCCGCATGGCCATGAATGACGAAGAAACCGTCGCCCTGATCGCGGGCGGCCACACGTTCGGCAAAACCCATGGCGCAGGCGATCCGGCCCATGTCGGCGCAGACCCGGAAGCCGCCCCCATCGAGGCGCTGGGCCTCGGCTGGGCCAGCAGTTCAACAGCGGCGTCGGCACAGACGCCATCACCTCCGGCCTTGAAGTGGTGTGGACGCAAACGCCCACGAAATGGTCCAACCATTTCTTCCGCAACCTGTTCGAAAATGAGTGGACGCTCACCAAAAGCCCCGGCGGCGCGCACCAGTGGGAGGCGGTGAACGCCCCGGCAGATATCCCGGACCCGTTCCTGCCCGGCACATTCCGCAAGCCCACCATGCTCACCACCGATCTCTCGCTGAAGGCGGACCCGGCCTATGAGAAAATCTCGCGCCACTTCTACGAGAATCCGGATGCGTTCGCCAAAGCCTTCGCCGAAGCCTGGTACAAACTGACCCACCGCGACATGGGGCCGTTCTCGCGCTACCTCGGCGCGGAAGTCCCGGCGGAACCGCGCATCTGGCAGGATCCGGTGCCGCCGCTCGATCACCCGCTGGTGAACGCAGGCGACATCGCCGCGCTGAAGGCCGATATCCTCGCCTCCGGCCTCACCACGCAGCAGCTGGTGAAGGCCGCATGGGCCTCGGCTTCCACCTTCCGTGGTTCAGACAAACGCGGCGGTGCCAACGGCGCGCGTGTCCGCTTGTCTCCGCAGAAAGACTGGGCCGCGAATGAGCCAGCCGAACTGGCCGCCACGCTCAGCAAGCTGGAAGCCATCGCCGCCGCCTTCAACGCCAAGGCCCCCGGTGGCCGCAAAATCTCCATCGCCGATCTGATCGTACTGGGCGGCGCAGCCGCCATCGAAGAGGCCGCCAAACGCGGCGGCTTCACCATCAGCGTCCCCTTCAACCCCGGCCGCACAGACGCGAGCGACGCGCAGACGGACGCCCACAGCTTCGCCGTGCTGGAACCCCGCACAGACGGCTTCCGCAACTACGCCGCCGCCTCCAGCCGCACGCCGGAGGAACTGCTGGTGGATAAAGCCCAGTTGCTCACCCTCACCGCTCCGGAAATGACAGCTCTTGTCGGCGGCCTGCGCGTGCTGGGTGCGAACCATGGCAGCTCGAAACACGGCCAGTTCACCGATCGCGTCGGCACCCTCTCCAACGATTTCTTCAAAAACCTGCTGCGTTCCAGCTTCACCCACAGCTGGTCGCAAACAGACGACGGTGCCTATGTCGCCAAAGACCGCAAGACAGGCCAGCCGGGCTGGACAGCCACCCGCACAGACCTGATCTTCGCCTCCAACGCCCAACTCCGCGCTATCGCCGAAACCTACGCCACCGACGATGCCGCCGGGCATTTCGTAGACAGTTTCGTGGCAGCATGGGCCAAGGTGATGGACGCTGATCGCTATGATTTGAACTGAGGGCTGGGCCGGCGGGGGCAGAGCTTCTCTGCCCCCGCCGGCTTTTCGGCTTTTGCCGCTGCCCCCTCCCCCGCTCAGGCTGAGCTTGTCGAAGCCCCATGGGGTCACCCCCTACCTGCTCAGCCGTTGAGCATTCCACGTCCGGGGCTTCGACAAGCTCAGCCTGAGCGGGACGGAAGACAGGCAGGCGATGCCGGTTTGCAAAAGATAGAATCGCCTTTTTTGCCTCCGGCGGGCAGGGAAATGATTTCCCTGCACCCTCAACATTTGCGTTGTGGTCCAACTCCCGCGCCGTGGGGGTGATCAGCTTCGATTGCCTGCGGCGCTACCTTACTCTCTCCCCCTGCAAGGGGGAGAGTTGGAGAGGGGGTGTCACCGCCGGGGCTGATCCGCTGACATCACAACAAGCGCAACAGAAGCGCCGCAGGCCATAACCCCAACCCTCCCCACAACCACATCGTCATCCCGGCTTGATCCGGGGTTCAGCTGCCCTTCGGCAACGCTGGAGCAGAACAGCGGGGCCCCGGATCAAGTCCGGGGCAACGGGTGGAGAACGCAGGGCGCTCCCCAAAGCGCCGCAGGCAATCAAACTCCCAACCTCGCACAAAGCGGAGAGCCCCCACCCCAACCCCTCCCCTGGAAGCGAAGCTGGCGCGAAGCGTCAACGGGAGGGGCTACAAAAAAGTCCGGGGGTGCGAGCGGCGTCACGCCCCTGCCGGGTCCCGGGCAGCGCCCGGGCCGCCGGAGGCCTCCAGCGCCAACGCCCCCCCACTCAATCCGGATCAATAATATGGTTCTCCAGATCCACGCTCGCATCCACTTCGGAGATCGTCCACCCCCGCACCGATGCGCCGACTTCGTGCACCGCTTCGCGGTCCCCGCTGATCAGATAGTGCCAGGCGGGCAGGGGGCGGCCTTCGTCCACCCGGCGATAGGCGCAGGTGCCGGGCAGCCAGTCCAGCTGGCCCACCAGTTCGGGGCGCAGTTGTACGCAATCGGGCACAAAGGCCCGCCGGTTGCGATAGTCGGAGCAGCGGCCTGAGTGGCGGTCCAGCAGGCGGCAGGCGACATTGGTGCGATAGATTCGCCCGCTTTCCTCGTCTTCCAGCTTGTGCAGGCAGCATTTGCCGCAACCGTCGCACAACGCTTCCCATTCGGCGCGGTTCATTTCGCGAAGGGAGTAACGCTCCCAGAATTTCTCGCGCAGCCGGTCAGCCAACGAACCGTTCCAGCATCTGGGCGATGGCTTCCGGCGTGGCGGTGGACCCGGCGATGAACTCCACCGGCCGCCCTTCGGGGTCCATCAGATAGATGATGGCGAGGTGATCGAAGGTATAGGCGTCCGGCACCGCGCCCGGCACTTTGGAGGCATAAACGCGAAATTCCTTCAGCACGGCGTCGATCTGTTCGCGCGTGCCTGTCAGCCCCACGAGTCGCGGGTGGAACTGCGCGGTGAATTCCGCCAGCGCCGCCGGGGTATCCCGCTCCGGGTCCACGGTGATGAACAGCGGCTGCACCTTGGCGGCGGCGGCCGGGTTTTTCGCTTCGAACAGTTTCAGCCCGGCGGCCAGTTTCGCGGTATCCGTCGGGCAGACGTCCGGGCAATAGGTAAAGCCGAAATACATCAGCCGCCACAAACCCTTGTAACTGTCGGAGGTTACCGTCGCGCCGCTCTCGTCGGTCAGCGTGAACGGCCCGCCCACGGCCGATCCGCTCAGATTGCCCTTGGGCGCATCCGCCCCGCCGCGCGGCATCAGGAACAGGGCGATGGCCGCCACCGCCGCCAGTGCGAGCAGGATCAGCGGCAGGGCGCGGAGTTTGGCGGGTGCAGGTGTCGGTTGCTGGCTGTTCATCGGGGGCACATATCCGCTATCCAATCGGGATGCGAGCAGCGCGCGACATCGAGGAAGCAAGATGAACGGAATCAAGGGCAGGTCTGGGCTGGTGATGGCGGCGATTGCGCTCGCACTGGCGGCACCGGCTGCCGCGCAATTTTCCGACGGCTACAATTTTCTGAAAGCCGTGCGAGACAAGGATGTGATGAAGGCCAAGGGCTTCATCGACAAACCCGGCTCCACCATTATCAACGCCCGCGATGGCGACAGCGGCGAAACCGCGCTGATGATCGCCATCAAGCGCCGCGACACGCCATGGATGGGCTTCCTGTTGCAAAACGGCGCCGATCCGAACCTTAGGGATCGCGACGGCAACACCCCGCTGGGCGTCGCGGCGATGAATGCCTTCCCCGATGGTGTGCGGGTGATGCTCGCGTCGCGCGCGCAGGTGGATGGCGCGAACAACCGCGGCGAAACGCCGCTGATCAAGGCGGTGCACATGCGCGACGCCACATCCGTGCAATATCTGCTGAACGCCGGGGCCGATCCGGATCGCACGGACAATCTGGCCGGCATGTCTGCCCGCGATTACGCCGCGCGCGACATCCGATCCGGCCCGATCGGCAAGGCGCTGTCCGAAGCGCCGAAGAAGGGCGAGAAAAAGTCGATGGGTCCCAGTCTGTAAGGCTGAAGCGATGACACCCCCGCGCCCGCTGCCGGAGCTGGACCGCCCCGGCGTGCGGGTGCAGACGCTGGTGCTGCTGCGCTGGGCGGCCATCGGCGGCCAGCTGCTGGCGCTGCTGATCGTCGGGCTGGGCCTTGGCTATCCGGTGCCGTGGATGCCTGCGCTCACGGCCATCGCCGCGTCTGTCGCGCTCAATATCTCGCTGTCCGCCCGTTACCGCTGGGGGGACAGGTTGGATGGCAGGGGCACGCTCGTCCACCTCGGCTATGATCTGGTGCAGCTGTCGGTGCTGCTCTACCTCACGGGCGGGCTGAACAACCCCTTCGCGCTGCTGCTGCTGGTGCCCGTCACCATTTCCGCCACGCTGCTGTCCGCCCAGTCCACGGTGGCGCTGCTGCTGTTCGCGCTGGCACTGCTCGCGGCGCTGTGGCGCTGGCACCTGCCGCTGCCATGGCCCGATGGCGAAGCGATGGAGCTGCCCGCGCTCTACAGCCTTGGCGTGGTCGCTGCGATCGCGCTGGGCATGGTGTTCCTCGCCTTCTACGCCTGGCAGGTCTCGGCCGAAGCCCGCCGCAGGCAGGCCGCCCTCGTCGCCACGCAAACCGCGCTCGATCGGGAGGCGCGGATGGGCGCACTCGGCTCGCTCGCGGCAGCCGCCGCGCATGAACTGGGCGGCCCGCTCGGCACCATCACCCTCATCGCCAGAGACCTGCACGACGGCCTCGCCAACGATCCCGATCTCGGCCCGGATGTCGATCTGCTGCAGCAAGAGGTCCGGCGCTGCCGCGACATCCTCACCGGCATTTCCGAACGCGCCGAAGCCGAAGACCCATTCCCCATCCTGCCCCTTCCGGTGCTGCTGCGCGAGGTGGCCGACACGTTTGAGCCCGCCCGCGTACCGATTGAGATCATCTCCGGCTGGCCGCAGGGGCAGGTGCCCATCGTGCGGCGCGGCCCGGAACTGCTGCATGGCCTCGCCAACCTCATTTCGAACGCGCTGCGCCACGCGGGCAGCGTCGTCCGGTTGGAGGCGGGCAGCACGGCCAGCGAACTGTGGCTTCGCGTTTCGGATGATGGCCCCGGCTTCCCGCCGGATTTGTTGCCGAAGCTGGGCGCGCCCTTCCTCGGCCCCAGCCTGTCCGGCTCAGGCTCCACCGGCTTGGGCATCTTCATCGCCACCACCCTGCTGGAACGCACCGGCGCGCGGCTGGCCTTTTCCAACGCCCCGGAAGGCGGCGCGCGGGTAGACATCCGCTGGCATCGCGCCGATATCGAACTGCCACCAGCGGCCCCCGCCGCCCCCACGGAGCCGAACCCCCATGGCTGAATCCGGCGTTGCCCCCTTGCATGATCCGGAAACCCCGCCCGCCCACGGAATCCTGCTGCTCGCGGATGATGACAACAGCTTCCGCCAGCGCCTTGCCCTCACGCTCAGCCGTCGCGGTTTCGATGTCCGCGCCGCCGCCTCTGCCGCAGAGGCGCGCCAGCTGATGCAGCAGGTGGTGCCCGCCTATGCCGTGCTGGATTTGCGGCTGGGCGACGGCAACGGCCTCGATCTGGTGGCGGAACTCAGGGCGCTGCACCCGCTCACCCGCGTGGTGATCCTCACCGGCTATGGCAATCTGGCAACGGCAGTCGCCGCCGTGAAGGAAGGCGCAATCGATTATCTCGCCAAGCCGGTGGACCCGGAAGACCTGATCAACGCCCTCATCACCACCGGCAGCGAACGCCCCGAACCCCCGGAAGACCCGATGTCCGCAGACCGGGTCCGCTGGGAACATATCCAGCGAGTCTATGAACTCTGTGATCGCAACGTCAGCGAAACCGCCCGCCGCCTGAAAATGCACCGCCGCACCTTGCAACGGATTTTGGCGAAGCGTTCGCCGAAGTAGCGGCTTTGGCGATCAGAGGGCGGGGCGGCTGCGTCCGAAGCGGCGCTGACAGAGAATTGAGTATGCTGTCTGCAAAACTCCTCTATTGTGCGATCTCAAGGAGTCATTATTCTCAATGAGAACTCGAAGATGACCAATCCATTTGATCCCCACAACAACAGCAAGAACGATATCTTTCGGCCTGCATACAAGGATCTCACGCCGGTCCTGCGCATCGCGAAAGTCGAGCTGGCAGTAAGTAGTGTCATCACTTTGATCGCCCTCACCCCCTTGGTCGTGGGTGGGACAAGAATTCCGAGCACAAGTTGCCTTAATTCCGCGGAGCAGAGCTTGTTCGGCGCTGTTCAAAAGGCCAAAATATATTTGTGCTCAAACACAGATAATATAAATTTATTCAATGCATATTTTTTTGCAATGTTAATAATATTTATAATTTCAACAATATTTTATCTAAAATTGGCAAATAATTTTCGAATAAGAATAAAATTTCCTCTAATATTGTTTTATATTATTGGAATTTTTTGTTTTTGGCTTTGGCTCTCCGGTCCGCTATTGGACTTGAGGTCGAAAGATATATTCTACTGGATCCTATTTCCCATCATGATGTCCGTTTGGCATCCAGTTGCGATGGACATATTGTTTCCGGGAATAAGCGAAATCGATCAAACTTAGCAGGGGTGCGTAACATGAGGAATTTTGGGGACAATGTGCTAGTTTCCCTGATCATGCCGTGTTAGCAAGCAGCCCATGCGCCCTGTAGCGGAGCATCACCTCGCCGGCGCTCTCCCCGGCAGGTCGTGCAACCCCTTACGGGCGTGACTTTCACGACCTTTCGCACCAACCTCGCCCCAAACAATCGGGGTGCAGGGGTCCAAAGACCCCTGCCGGGTGAAGGGTGTAGTACCCCTTCCGAAGAGTTCCTTCCCAATCCTAAAACACTAGCGTTTCTGCGGGTTTACGGATAATCCGGCTCCCGGCGGTTCCGATAGGGTCCTGCCGAAACCGGGGTGTTTCGCTACCCCGGGGCTACCCCGGAAGGAGAAACGTGATATGGCGACAGTTATGGAAGAGGAGAGGGTCGAGGAACAACGGGGCCGGGAGCGGCTGACTGACAAGCGGCTCGAAAAGCTGGTTGCGCCACGCGGCGGTCGCCTCGAGATCGCGGACGCTCTCGTCCGGGAGCTTCGTGTCCGAGTGGGCAAGACCGGCAAGAAGAGCTGGTCGATGCTGTACCGTGTCGCCCACGCGGACGGGTCGCGCGGGAAGATGAAGCGGATGAACCTCGGGGTCTATCCGACACTGTCCCTGAGCGATGCCCGCGACAAGGCGCGGGAGGCCCTCGAGGCCGCCGACAAGGGCATCGACCCGGCGGTGGTCCGCGCGAAGGAGATTGACCAGCGGCAGACGCGTACCTTCGAGGTTGTCCTCGAGCGGTACGTCGAATTGCACGTTAAGATGACTACCCGTGACGGCCAGCGCGCTAAGGCGGCGGAGGAGCTCGCCCGAAAAGAGGCCGAGGAGACGGGCACGAAGCCGCGCAAGGTGGGCCGTTGCCCGGCCGAGCGTTTGCTTACTGACCTCGTGGAGCCCAAGTGGCGGGGGCGATTGATCGAGAGCATCCGCCGGGCCGAGGTTATCGAGCTGATTGACGACATCGTATTGGACCGGGGAGCAAATGTCGCCCGTGAGGTCCGCAAGCACCTCGTTGGCCTGTTTAGTTGGGCAATCGACCGGGACCTGCTCGACATTAGCCCGGCGGCAGGGATTAAGCGCAAAGACCTGAAGTACGTTGCCCGGGATCGCGAGTTGTCGATGGATGAGCTTCGCCGTGTGTGGGACGCCGCCGGGGAGGTCGCCTATCCGTTCGGGGACCTAGTGCGGCTATTGATCCTGACCGGCCAGCGCCGCTCGGAGATCGCTGAGCTCGAGCGGGATTGGTTCGAGCCCGATGAGGAGCGAATGTTCGTGATTCCCGCCGACAAGTATAAGACGGGCATCAAGCACGCCGTCCCACTCTCCGCCCCCGCGTGGCGGATTATCGAAAGCCTTCCCCGGTGGAATGAAGGGGAGTTCCTCCTGTCCGGCTCCGGCGGCCGCCGTCCTTTTAGCGGCTTCTCGAAGGCGAAGGCCGCGCTGGACAAGAAGATTGCGAAGCGGGCCGAAAAGGAGGGGCTGGCCCCCTTGAAGCCTTGGACCTTGCATGACATTCGCCGGTCCGTGACCACGCGAATGATCGCCATGGGCATCCGGGAGGAGCACGTCGAGCGGGTGATGGGACACCTAATTCCCGGGGTGGCGCGGACCTATAACCACCACAGCTACCTGCCCGAGAAGCGAGCCGCGCTCGAGAAGTGGGGCAAGCTGTGGAGCTGACCCCCGAAGAGCGCGCGCGCATCGAGGCAATCCGCGACGAGATCGGTCCGGCGCACCCCTACGTGGTGGATGGCTTCCGTGCCCAGATAGGCGGCAAGGTCGATGTGAAGGCGGAGCGCAAGCTAATTGCCCGCGCGCGCGATGTTTGGGCATCGCTCGACCCGGTGACGCAAGACTATGTCCGCTGGATGACCGCCGCGCGCGTGATCGAATTGCTGGCGGCCAGCTCGAACAGCGCCGTTGCTGATGTCGTGCGCGCATTGTCGGACGACGAGCTGGCCCGGTTGACCGGCGAGCTATCGGAGGGCGCTCGTTTCGAGGACAAGGGAAATGGCTTCGAGGAGAGTCCGGGGCCGCTCGACCTCCCCCCAATGCTCGACGAGGCAGAAAACGCACTAAGATTGCCCAGCGGGCGAGCGGAGGAATTGCCCAACCTGCGCAAGGTCGTGGACGCGCTGTGGGACGTTTGGCGACGGGACGTGCCTGTCCGCGCGCCGAAGGTGACAGCCGAGGCAGTCGAGGCCATCGCCGGGGAGATCGGGCCGATGTACGGCCTATCGCTCGCGGAGGCCCGCCGCCGCGTGAGGGTGAGCTTGCGCGAGATAGACGCAAGCTCGGAGCGAGGCTTGCTCCGGTAAGGGGCGGGGATAAGCACCCCTTACCGGATGCCCGCATACCGATAATCGCCTGCCAGTTAGGAAGCCTTCGTACCGGCCCGGAAGCGGCCCAATCGAAGGACGAAGGCGATGGCCCAGACCGAAGAATTTAAGGCTGCTGTCGAGCGTGTGAGTCGGACCTCCGACAAGATCGTGCTCGACATAAAGGGCGTGGTCGAGCTGACCACCTACTCCCAATCCGTGATCTATGACCTCGTGAAGCGGGGCGAGTTCCCGAAGCAAAAGCGCATCGGCCCGAACAGGGTGGTGTGGCTGCGTTCCGAGGTGGTCGATTGGCTCGAGGCGAAGCTGGCGCAGGCCGAGGCCGCATAACCAACAACACCGCCAGTCCCGGAAGGAAAGCGGGCCGCCCGGCCTGAGGAAGCAAACCGGACGGCCCTATCCACCGATTGGATTGGAAAGGGAGACTTTCCGTGAATGAGTATAGCGATGCCGGCTCCGGGGGCGAAGGCTCGAGCGTTGAGCCTAGGCCCTTCGACGAGACCCTGCGCTTCCTTCGCGCGATGCGCCACGATGGGCGCTGCGTGGTCTCCGCCATTGCCCCGGACGGCGGGGGAATAGAGACGCGGACCTTCGAGCTCGACCCGCCGGAGCGGCTCCGCGCGTGGCTCGAGCGCTGGAACGGCAAGCGGAACCTATACTGGACCCCCAACACCGTGAAGGCGACGGCGGACCCGAACAACAAGCCCAGCGAGGCGGACATTGAGCAGCTCGATATGCTGCACGTCGATATCGACCCGGAGCCGGAGGCCGATTGGTCCGAGGAGCGCCAGCGCATCCTCCGAAGCCTCGAGGCCTTCGTTCCCCCGCCGTCCGCTATCGTGGACAGTGGGAACGGGTATCAAGGCTTCTGGCTCCTCGTCCCGGAGGACCGATTGTATGTCGGAGACGGTCCCGACGCGGTGGCGTCCGCGAAGCTCTATAATGTCGGACTCCGCGACAAGCTCGGAGGCGACAACTGCCAGTCGCTCGACCACCTTATGCGCCTGCCAGGCACCCTGAATCTACCGAACGATAAGAAGCGCAAGGCGGGCCGCATCGAACGCAGCTCCTCGGTCGAGCGGGGGCCGGACCAATGATGTACCGGCTTGCGGAATTTGAGGTTGCGAAGCCGGAGCCGAGCGCGGTCTCCGATGCTCCGGGCCGCATCGCCCTCGAGCGCGGTGATGTTGTCCGGCTGACCGAAACCGAAGAGCTCGACCAGTGGAATGTCCCCGGCTGGGCCAAGGCAGTTATCGCGCAGGGACACAATCCGCTCGAGCCCGATAAGTGGGGCGGCGATAGATCGCGCGCGGTCTATGCCGTAGCCTGTGAGCTAGTGGCCCGGGAGGTGCCGCCCGAGCTTGTCGTGGGTATCCTGACAGACCGGGACCTCGGCATCTCCGCGCACATTCTCGCACAGAAGCGGCCGGTCGAATATGCGTGGTACCAAGTGGAGCGAGCGACCGCAGCCGTGGCGCAACGCGGGGAAGCCTTCGCCACCAACGAGGACGGCAAGGTCTACCGCGACCACCAAGGCAACATTCGGCTGGCGCTGCGCAAGCTCGGGGTCGAGCTCCGCCACGACACTTTCGCGGACCGCTCAGTGATCGAGGGGCTCGACGGCCACGGCCCGCATCTCGACGATGCGGCGCTGACCCGGCTGTGGCTCGAGATAGACGAGCGCTTCCGCTTCCGGCCGCAAATCGAGTTCTTTACGAAGGTGATAATGGACACGGCGCGCAATGCGCCCTTCCATCCGGTGTGCGACTACCTCGACGGCTTGCAATGGGACGGCGTGCCCCGGCTAGACCGATGGCTGGTGACTTACGGCGGGGCCGAGGACAACGAATATACCCGCGCTGTCGGAGCACTGCCGCTAATCGCCGCCGCGCGCCGCGTGAGGGAGCCGGGCGCCAAGTTCGACGAGATGCTAATTCTCGAGAGCGAGCAAGGCACGGACAAGTCCTCGGCCCTCCGGGTGCTTGCGGTCCGGGACGAGCGGTTCGCTGACGACCTTCCGCTTAATTCGGACGGCAAGAAGGTGATCGAACAGACCGCCGGCAAGTGGATAATCGAGGCTGGTGAATTGAAGGGAATGCGCAAGGGCGAGGTCGAACACCTGAAGTCCTTCCTCTCCCGGCAGGACGATACGGCCCGGCTGTCCTATGCCCGGCTCCCGGTGATCGTGCCTCGCCAGTTCGTGGTGATTGGTACGACCAACAGCGAGCGCTATCTGCGCGACCTTACCGGCAACCGGCGCTTCTGGCCGGTGCGGGTGGGGCGCTTCGACCTCGAGGCCCTCCGGCGCGACCGGGACCAGATATGGGCGGAGGCGGCCGCGCGTGAGACGGAGGGGGCCAGCATCCGGCTGGATCCATCGCTGTACGCGGCCGCCGGGGTCGAACAGGAAGCGCGGAAGATGGATGACCCATTCGTTGACTCGCTCGCGGCTGCACTCGGAGATCGGACCGGGAAGATACGCGCGGCCGATGTTTGGAAGCTGCTGGGCATCCCCGCAGGGCAGCAAACGCAGGAACAGAACGGCCGACTTGGCGACGCAATGCGCGAAATCGGCTGGGAGCGGGCCCGGCGACGTTTCGGCGGGAAGGGTCTCGAGTACTGTTATACCCGGGGAAACCGTACGCAGACGGAGCGCCGGATAGAGGTCGCCCTCGGCACGGCAGGCTGGTTCGTCGATGACGCGGCCAGCGACCGCGAGGGTGAGGGCGATGAGTTGCCCTACTAGTCCGTTCCCCCAACCGTTCCGGCCCTTGTGGCGAAGAGGGGGAACGGCATTTGGCCAGCTTTCCTTGGCGTTTGCGTGGGGGCGTTCCCCCCGTTCTGGCCGTTCCCCACACCGCCCTATAACCCCCTACGGAGGCCCAAGGCGGAGCCCTCTCTCGCTCTCCTCTCTGTACCTTTTATCGAAGAGAGGGAGAACGGGGGGAACGGCACTCGAAACCGGCGGAAAAGCTGGCGCGAAGGCGTTCCCCCCGGGGAGTACGGGGTGGGGGAACGGGGAGGGTACGCCTCCTCTGTTCGACCTGTTTGGGCTCCCGCCATCCGCCGTTTGCTGCGTTTGTCCCCGCGCGCGCGGGCGCGAGATCGCCCGGCCGCCGGGCGGACCCCGCCCTCTATCGGGGCCAGCTCGATTGCCAGCGCGCCACGTTTCCTGTGCCTGTCCGGCAACCAGCCCCTGCCGGGGGTACGCCGGGGGTAGCGGCCGCCTATTTCTTGTCGCGGTCCGGCTTGGGCTTCGGCGGGTCCGCTGGCTTCTCCCGGTCCCGGGGCGGCTGCGGCTTGACCCCGGGAGAGCGGGGTCCTTCCTGCGGCGTGAATGTTCTCTTCTCGTAATCGTCGGCCATAAGCATCCTTCGTCCGTTGTCCCGGGGCACCGCAAGGGAAGCTCGAGCGCCCGGCCGAACAGTGCCATCGCCACTGTCTCTGCGCAATGGTTCGCCGTTCGTTCCGTTGGCCTCGCCAGCTATCGTTCCGCAATGAAGCTGACCGACCGCCGCAAGAAAGCCTTTCTGGACGAGCTCCGCCTGCACGGCATCCTCGTCCGCGCCGCGCGCGCCGCCAGCCCGCGCGCATCTTCCCGGTACGGGGCTGTCCAGACATTCAAGGACGAGCGCGACCGCGACCCCGAATTTGCCGCGCAGTGGCAGGAAGCAATCGAAGCGGCCGAGGCGAGCATCGAGGCCGAGATTTACCGCCGCGCGCAAATCGGTTGGGAGGAGCCCATCTTCGGCGGCCGCCACCGTGAAAAGATCGTCGGCACCGTCCGCAAGTATTCGGACCGCCTGCTCGAGCTTCGTGCGCGGGCGATGCTGCCCGCCTATCGGGAGACGCACGGCATAGCGGTGAACAAGCAGGTGACGCATACCGTCGATGCTGGTCTCTTGGGCGATGCTGTCGCGAAGGTCGCCTTGCAGATGGTCGACAATCTCCGCCCGCAGCTCCCGGCTCCGGCACGGATAATCGACAATGAGTAGGGACAGCGCCCTCGACCTCCTCGCCTTCGCCGTGGGTTATCGCTTGATGACCCCGGCCGAGCGCCGCGCCCTGCGCATCTCGGTCCTGTACGAGATGGGCGAGGCTGCGCCTGCGACCCCCGAATTGGCCGTCCTTTGGCATGAGGACCGGCTGATTCGGGGCGAGCGGGAGCCCACCACAACTTATGACCGCTGGACGCTGATGCGCGCCCGGGACGAAGCCGCGCGGCCTGCCTTCGACGAACAATTCTGGCGACAGCGCCGGTCCGACCTCGAGGCCGCAGGCTTCGACCCGAAGGAGGCGCGCGACGTGGTCGCCTCGCTGCGCACTTCCTTGGGCAACACCACCACCACCGGAAGAGAAGGAGACGACAATGGGAATTTGGAACAAGCAGCGGCCTGACGGCGCGCAGCCGGACCGCCTGCGCGAGATCGCCGCAGAGAAGGTCGAGGCGGCCGCCCGCTTCTCCGCCGCCATCGCGGCCGCTGGGGAGGCGATGAACGCCCTCTTCGATGCGGACCGGGCATTCCTCGCTGAGTATCGCCAGCGCCACGGCTCCGAAGCGCACTCCGCCTCCCGCCTGACGCACCAGTTCCGGGGTACTCTGTTGGGCGAGCTCGAACTTTCCGCGCCGGACCTCCTCCGCCACCTGAACCAGCCTCGCCAGTCGCGCGCGAAGGCCCAGACGGTGGCCGCCCTGATAGCCCGGCAGGTCGAGAATGACCTGTCCTCTCTCCCCGCTGAAAAGGAACCCGCACAATGACCCTGCCCAAGAAGATGGTCGTGACCGACCTGACCGTGAACGAAATTTCGAGCGTGGACGTGCCCGCCGTGAAGGGCGCAACCGCCGTGCTGTTGAAGAGCGGCTCGGTCGCCATCCGCAAGAACGCGGCCGAGATCGCCGCTGGACAGGCGGAGCCGCTGTATAAGGCCGCTGACTATGCCGACGCCATTATGGTGCGAGCCGGGGAGATCGCGCAACAGACCGGAACCACGGTGAGCAAGGCGCTCCTCGACCACTCCGGCACTGACCCGGTGATTATCGAGCTGGCGAAGGGCGAACGCGCGGCCGAGATGGCAGCGATGCGCTCGAGGCAATCCGCTGTCTTCGAGAAGAGCGCCCAATGGACCTGACCGAAGAGGGCCTATTGGGCTACTACCTGGCCAGCTTTGATGATCGGACCCGGGCGGCGCATTACGCCACGCTGGCCTTCGCCGCCGCGACCGAGCCGACGCGCTGGCCGACAATCCCGATGGTGCGCCGTTTCGCCCGCCTCTTCGGGGTGTCGATGTCCGAGCTCGGGGCTTGGTTTGGGCTGATGTGTCGCATCGACCGGGGCAAGGAGCTCTGGGTGGACGTGCTGCGCAATGCGCCGGGGACGGACGACGCGAAGCGGTTGATGACGAGGAAGCAATCGCGCGCCTTCGGCACAATGCTGGCGATGCTCGAGGTTGCGTGACTGATGGGGTGGCCGAGCTATATCCCGTCCCCCAATCGCCGCCGCGACGTGCACGGGGAGCCGCTCGAGACCGAGACCCGGCCCTGCCTCCGTTGCCGCAAGCCCTTCGAGAGCGAGGGGAAGCACAATCGGCTGTGCGGTCCTTGCGGCAAGCTCGATGTGAGCCCCTACGCGGTCTAGAAGAAGGCCTTGACCAGTGCTGTCCCTACCGTCGCAGCCAAGACCGGAGGAACGGCGTTGCCGACCTGAGTGAACTGGCGAGCCGTTGGGCCAACAAACACGTAATCGTCGGGGAAGGTCTGTAGGCGAGCGCACTCCCGGACTGATAAGGTGCGAGGAATTTCGTGGTGGAGGTGAGACCTTCCGCCACCGTTGGTGCCCCCGGCGATGACGGTCTTAGACGGGCGTGTCGGATCGAGCCTATCGACCCGGCCAAGCTGGTCCCGCTGTCCGTAGCCGAGTACCATATATCTCTGGAGAGACCCCGCCTTGTGTTTCCGGGTTTCGTGGTTCGGCACGTTGTGGCCGGGCAAAACATCGAGGACGCTTCCGCACCCGACGTGCTCTTGGGCTTCGGGGATTACGAACTTGCCGCCAGTACGAGACCCGACAACGAACATCCGTTGCCGATATTGCGGCACTCCGTAGTCCGCTGCCTCGAAGACAGACGGTTCGGCTACCTCGTAACCAGCATCCTCGAGTTGCTTGATTGCCACCGACAATTGTTCCCCGCCGTCGATATCCCTAAGTCCCGGGACGTTTTCGATGAGGAATGCGGCTGGCCTAAACTCCTTGATGAGCGCCACGAAGTCGAAGAGGAGGTTGCCGTTCTTCGCGTGATCGAAGCCCACCCGCTTGAAGTTATCTCCCCATTTCGCGAACCTCTGATTGGCAGCAATCGAGAACGGTTGGCACGGCGGGCCGCCGACAAACAATCCTTCGAACGGCTTCTGAATGAGCGGCTCGAGCGTCGCGATTACGTCCTCGACCTTCGAAACGTCTCCGTCGTGGAACGGCGGCCCGAAGACATTCCACTGCGGCCGGTTCTTGCGCAACGTCCGGCAAAATATCTCGTTGTGCTCGAAGGCGGCCACGTTCTCGAAGCCCAGCGCCTCGAGGCCCAAATCCATGCCGCCACAACCCGTGAAGAAGCTGACGACGGGGATGCCCTTGCCGACCTTCTCGAATGACCGGAGATCGACAGGAGCACCGCCACTCCAGGTACGGGTGCGACTGTCCGAATAAGTGAGATCGTCAAGGCTGAGACCTTCGGCCTCGAGTAGATCGTAAAGATCGACCTCCTCCTTGAGGGCTCTGGCAATGAGGCGCTCCTGTTCTGCGTATGACAGAGCGACGAGCTCCTTAGCGAATTTTCTAGCCAGCATAGCTACCCCACATATTTCCCTTTTGCCTCCTCGTAGACCGCCCGGGCTTCTGCCGCGTCGGAGAAGTCCTTCTTGCCTTGGGCTTTGAGCCATCGCCCGTAATATCGGTGAACAGCTCTGTGACACGTCGGGCAGTTGGCCACGAGGTCGTCTAGAGCGGTCCCCTCTTTAGTCGTACGCGTTCCGGAACAAAGTGGCAACACGTGATGTATATCTAGCACACGTTCTACCCACGGATATTCGTCCGAGGTGTCTTTTTCGCAGAAATCGCACACAGCGGAGGGATAGGCTTCGAAGAAGGCATCGCGCAGCTTTGAGTTGCGTTCGATTTTGAGGTGCGTCCTCTCGACCCGGTTGCCTTCCGCGAAGCCGGCCTCGACCGCATCGCTGACGACGGTGTTGCTATAATCGAGGTGTAGATCGGCGGTTGCCGACGGGAACAGGGCCGCTAGCCGGGCAATCTCTTTGTTACCATCCGGGTCCCTCGGCCCTCCGACCGGATCGAGTTGGTCGAAAACCTCGTGCGCGTCGCTCTTCTCGAGGGAGACGGTGAGCGTGTTCGCCGTCGAGCTTAGATAGGATATTTGCGCGAGCACCCGGCGCAGGCTCTCGATAGCTTGCCGCTTGTTCGTAATGACGGGGTAAGTCTTGTCGATGATGCCGAGAAATGCAGTTTGGTCCTCGCCCCCGACGAAGCCAGACCCGGCATACGCGTCGATGATTTTGCCGAAGGCCGTTGCTTGTTCGCCTACGGCGGCTCGGGCCAAAACGTACTTGAGGCTGAACAAGAGGGGATAGCGCATCTCGGCCGTTGCGTCCCATCCCTGTAAGGCAGGAGAGGGGTCGGTCGTGGCCTCGGCAAGAAAGTGGAAGTATTCGTCGCTTGTGACTTTGCCGTCGTCGGCAAGCAGCTTTGCCAAGGCGGTAGGGCGACCTATCCCGCCGTCGTCGAACGCCAGCAGGCTGAGCTTAAAGACGCGCTGATAATTTCGCCAAGGCCGCTCGTAGCCGGGGGTGTTTGGCGAAAACGGGAGACCAACGGCTGCCACGAGATCGGCGTTTAGTGCCGCCTTGATGTCGGCAGACGTAGCGAACTTGGCAATCTTGCGAAGCGCATCGAACTGAAAATAGTCGAGCCTACCTTGATCCCAATGCCACATGAAAACTCCGCCAAATGCCGAGTTGTATTGCTAGCTCGTGGAGATCGGATTTGCCAGTCGAGAACGCGGACATTCCCCGCCCAACTTGTGGATTGGATGTGGCGAAGGGGAGGGCGGGAAGTTTTTTCCGAAACTACCCCTATCGTACCCCGGAAGGAATTGAAGGGGATTTTAGGGGCCATCTTGCCAGCTAAGTATCTGAAAAGATGGTGGGCGCGGCAAGGATTGAACTTGCGACCCCACCCGGGTGAAGGGCGGAGCCCTTCGCGCCGCAGGCCTCCCACGCCACAACGAACGCCGCGCACACGAAAAGGGCGGCGCGGGTCTCCCCGCGCCGCCCTGTCCGTGAATGGGGCCGTGGCTCAGGCCGCGATGGCTTCGGCTTCGGGTTCCGGCAGGCGGATCATGTAATCGAAGGCGGAGAGCGCCGCTTTCGAGCCTTCGCCCATGGCGATGATGATCTGCTTGTAGGGAACCGTGGTGCAGTCCCCGGCGGCGAACACGCCGGGCAGGCTGGTTTCGCCGCGCGCGTTGGTGACGATCTCGCCATATTTGGAGAGTTCCAGCGTGCCCTTCAGCCATTCGGTGTTGGGCACCAGACCGATCTGCACGAACACGCCTTCCAGATCGACGGCGTGCAGGCTGTCGTCGGTGCGGCTCTTGTAAACGAGGCCGTTCACCTTTTCGCCGTCGCCCTTGATCTCGGTGGTTTGCGCCGAGGTGAGGATGGTGACGTTGGGCAGGCTGCGCAGCTTGGCTTGCAGCACGGCGTCGGCGCGGAGCTGGGCGTCGAACTCCACCAGCGTGACATGGGCGACGAGGCCGGCGAGGTCGATTGCCGCTTCCACGCCGGAGTTGCCGCCCCCCACCACGGCGACGCGCTTGCCCTTGAACAGCGGCCCGTCGCAGTGCGGGCAGAAGGCCACGCCCTTCGTCAGATACTGCTCCTCGCCGGGCACGCCCAGCTTGCGCCAGCGCGCGCCGGTGGAGAGGATCACGGTGCGGCTGTGCAGCGAGGCGCCATTTTCCAGCTTCACCTCGATCAGCCCGCCGGGGGTGGCCGCCGGGATCAGCGCCGTCGCCTTTTGCAGCGACATGATATCCACGCCGTTCGACTTAACATGCGCTTCAAGGCTGGCGGCCAGCTTGGGGCCTTCGGTGTATTCGACGGAGATGAAATTCTCGATCCCGAGCGTGTCATGCAGCTGCCCGCCGAAGCGTTCGGCGGCCACGCCGGTGCGGATGCCCTTGCGCGCGGAGTAGATGGCCGCCGCAGACCCGGCCGGGCCGCCGCCCACGACCAGCACGTCGAACGCGGATTTCTGCGCGATCTTGGCGGCAGCGCGGGCAGAGGCGTTGCTGTCCAGCTTCGCCACGATCTGCGCCAAGTCCATCCGCCCGTTGGCGAAGGGTTCGCCGTTCAGGAACACGGTGGGCACAGCCATGATCTTGCGCTCGTCCACTTCCGTCTGGAACAGCGCGCCGTCGATGGCGGTGTGGCGGATGCGCGGGTTCAGCACGCTGGCAAGGTTCAGCGCCTGCACCACATCCGGGCAGTTCTGGCATGACAGCGAGAAATAGGTTTCGAATGTGAAGTCGCCGTCCAGCTCCTTCACCTGATCCAGCAGATCCTGCGCTTCACGGCTGGGGTGGCCGCCGACTTGCAGCAGGGCGAGCACGAGGCTGGTGAATTCATGCCCCATCGGGATGCCCGCGAAGCGCACGGCGATGTCCGTTCCGGTGCGGCGGATTTCGAAGCTGGGCTTGCGCGCATCGTCATCGGTGCGGGCATAGGAAACCTTGTCGGAGAGCGTCGCGATGTCCTGCAACAGGCCTTCCAGCTCAACCGATTTCGGCGACGTGTCGAGCGAGGCGCGCAGCTGAATCGGGTGCACGACCTTTTCAAGATAGGCCTTCAGTTGGGCCTTCAGATTTTGATCGAGCATGGCGGCTACTCCTTATGCAAACTGGGGGTGCATGCCGCCCCGCGGGGGCGAGGCGGCATGTCTTGAACGGGCTTAGATCTTGCCGACGAGGTCGAGCGAGGGCGCCAGCGTCTTTTCGCCTTCTTCCCACTTGGCCGGGCAGACTTCGCCGGGGTGCGAGCGGACATAGGCGGCCGCCTTCACCTTGCGCAGCAGTTCGGCAGCGTTGCGGCCGACGCCTTCGGACGTGATTTCCACATATTGGATCACACCGTCCGGATCGACGAGGAAGGTGCCGCGATCGGCAAGGCCGACGCCTTCGCGCATCACGCCGAAATTGTTGGTGATCTGGCCGGACGGATCGCCCAGCATGAAGTAGTTGATCTTGCCGATGGCGGGCGAGCTGTCATGCCAGGCCTTGTGGCTGAAGTGCGTGTCGGTGGAGACCGAGTAGATTTCCACGCCAAGCTTCTGGAATTCGCCATAGAGGTTGGCCATGTCTTCCAGTTCCGTCGGGCAGACGAAGGTGAAATCGGCCGGATAGAAGAAGAAGATCGCCCACTTGCCGGCGACATCGGCTTCCGTCACCTGAACAAATTTTCCGCCCTTGTAAGCCTGCGACGTGAACGGCTTCAGCGTGCTTCCGATGATGGGCATTCGAATCTCCTCTTGGGTTGATTGGTTCGGACAGGGGAGGAGATATGGGCGCGTTCGCGATTGCACAAATTGATATTGTGCAAGGCGGCAATCGATAAAAACGATCAGCGGGCGGGGGTTGGATCGATCCAGTCGGCAAGATTCGTCACGCGGATGCCCGTGTTGCGGTGCTGCACCAGCGTGGCGAGCCGCTCGTCGGCCGTGACAAGCTCGGCGTCATGTGCAGCCGCACAGGCAAGGAACAGGCAATCATAGACCGGATGTTCCAGCGCTACGGCGAGACTGAGTGCAGTCTGGAGGTAGGGTTGTGATGGCTGGAGCAGGACGGTTTCCGGCAGGATCGCCAAGGCCTGTTCAGCCTGATCTGCGCCGATGTCCCGGCGCAACTGGCGCTTCCACAAGACATTTGCGAACTCGATGGCGAGCAGATCCGGCGCCATCAGACCATGCGCAAGCAATGCAAGCGCCTGTTCAGTGCCCGCCTCCCGCGTTGTGGAGGCTTCGGAGATGACCCATTTAACCGCGACGCTGGTGTCCACCACGAGCATCAGCGATCACGATCCTCTCGCAGCAGATCAATGGTCGAGCCTGCGGGAACGTCTCCCCCCAGCGAGCGGATGGCGGCGAGACGGGCTGCCAGCGCATCGCGGCGCCGAAGGCTGACAGGGCGCGCGGCTTCAAGCGCGAGGCGAAGCTCCGCCTCGAGCGAGCGGTGATTGGCTGCCGCGGCCTGCCGATAATCCTCGACAAGTTCGGGATCGAGATTTCGGATCAGAAGCTGGCCCATGCCGCGATGATAGCATTTTGCTATCATCGCGGCAACGGTTGCCTTACGCCTTCTTCAGGTGCCGCCGGCCCAGCAGTTCGGCGATCTGCACGGCGTTCAGCGCCGCGCCCTTGCGGAGATTGTCTGACACGCACCAGAGCGTCAGGCCGTTTTCCACCGTCGGGTCCTTGCGCACCCGGCTGATGTACGTGGCGCTGTCGCCCACACATTCGATGGGCGTCACATATCCGCCGTCCTCGCGCTTATCCACCAGCATGATGCCCGGTGCCTCACGCAGGATGGATTGCGCCTTCGCCGCCGAAATCGGCCGCTCGAACTCGATGGAAATCGCTTCGGAATGGCCCACGAACACCGGCACCCGCACGCAGGTGGCGGAAACCTTGATGTCGGGGGAGAGAATCTTGTTCGTCTCCTGCGCCATCTTCAGCTCTTCCTTGGTGTAGCCGTCATAGCCGGTGTCCGCGCCCACGAAGACGTCGATGTGCGGGATCACGTTGAAGGCGATCTGCTTGGTGAATTTCTCCACCGTCTTGTCTTCGCCCACGAACACGGAACGGGTCTGGCTGAACAGCTCGTCCATCCCCGCCTTCCCCGCGCCGGAGACGGACTGGTAGGTGGATACCACAACCCGCGTGATGCCAGCCGCATCGTGCAGCGGCTTCAGCGCCACCACCATCTGCGCGGTGGAGCAATTGGGGTTGGCGATGATGTTGCGCTTCTTATAGCCGTCGATGGCGTCCGGGTTCACTTCCGGCACGATCAGCGGCACGTCCGGCTCCATGCGGTAGAGCGACGAATTGTCGATCACCACGCAACCGGCGGCGGCGGCCTTAGGCGCGTAGATTTTCGTCGGGCCGGAGCCGGCAGCGAACAGGGCGATATCCCAGCCGGTGAAATCGAAATGCTCGATGGATTGCACTTTCAGCGTGCGGTCGGTGTCGCCGAATTCAATGATGTCGCCCTGGCTGCGCGGGGAGGCGACAGCGGCGATCTCGGCGATGGGGAATTCCCGTTCCGCCAGAATGTTCAGCATTTCGCGGCCCACATTGCCCGTGGCCCCGACGACGACAACCTTGTATCCCACAGTCATTCTCCGAATTCATGCTGCTGCCACATGACTGCGCCAATAGGCAGCGCGGCGGATTGCCTTGGCGCGGCCCGCCCGTCAATGTCGCAATTTCCGTGTGCGCAGGAGAATCTATGCGTTGGCTTGTTATGCTGGGTCTGGCTGCGCTGGCGCTGTTGATCCTGTTTTTCCCGCTTTCGGCCGCCACCTCCTACCTTGCGCCGGGGCTGGAGGCAGACAGCGTCTCCGGCTCCATCTGGAACGGTCGGCTGCGCAACGCCCACTATGCGGGCCTCCCGCTGGGGGATGTGGACGTGGGGCTTGATCCTGCCCGGCTGCTGAAGGGGGAGGCCAGCCTGCGCTTCCAGCGGCTGGGGCCGCGCCTGCAAGGCCGGGCCGGGGGCAGTCGCCAGCTGCGTCAGCTCGAAGAGTTGAGCGGTGAGCTTCCGCTGCAGGTGCTGCCCGCGCCTGCGCCGGCGCTGACGATCCGCTTCGAGGATGTGCATGTGGCGATGACACCGCGTGGCGCCTGCCGGTCTGCGGGCGGGCATGTCTCCACCAGCCTCACCGGAATTCCCTTCCTTGGCGAAACGCCGCCGCTCAGCGGCGCGCCCGCCTGCGATGGAGACCGGCTGTTCGCGCCGCTCAGGCTGGCGGGGGATCGCGCCGGGATGGACCTGTGGCTGGCAGCCGACGGCAGCTGGGAGGGCCGGTTGCGGCTGCGGCCGGACAATCGGCTGGTGCTGGCGGGGCTGTCGGCAGCTGGCTTCACCATCGAATCCGGCGACGCGACCCTTACCGCGAAGGGGCGGCTGCAACAGGGTGACGTGCAGTTGTCGCCGGAAGTTGAAACCATCGCCGATCCCGCTTGACGGCATCCTTTGACTGGTTCTGAATCTGAAGGGGGCCTGATGCCCCTTGCCGGGAGAACGACATGGCGAGCTCGATAGTCTATTCAAACCTGCTGGAACTGTTGGAAGATCGCTGGTGGCTGATCGCCCTGCGCGGCTTTGCCGGTGTTCTGTTCGGGATTCTCTGCTTTGTCAGTCCGCAGATCGCGGGCTTCTCGCTGCTGTTCGTCTATGCGCTCTGGTCCATCGTCGATGGCGGCTTCGGGCTGGCGGCGGCCTTTGGGCAGGCGCGGCGTGGCGAGCGCTGGGTGTGGCTGCTGGTGGAAGCCGTGATCAACATCGCCATCGGCGTGATGATGTTCGCGGTGCCGGGCTTCGCGGTGGCCTTTATCTTTATCCTGATTGCCATCCGCTCGCTGGTCTCGGGCCTGTTCCTGCTGTTCGCGGCGTTCCGGCTGGATGAGGCGCACGGGCGCGGCTTGCTGCTGCTGGCGGCGCTGGTAAATCTGGGCTTTGCCGCCGTGTTGTTCTTTGCGCCGATGACGGGCCTGAAGATCGTGATCTGGTGGATCGGTGTCTGGGCCTTCGCCTTCGGCCTGCTGCTGATGGTGCTTGGCTTCAAGATCCGGTCGGCGGCGAAGCGGCTTCGTCGCTGAGCACCGGAACCTCGGTGGTGGGATGGGCGGGATAGACGACCAGCTGCTTGATCAGCGTCTGCGCGACGACGGTCAGCGGCACGGCAAGGATCACGCCCATCGGCCCCAGGATCACGCCCGCCGCGATCAATGAGAAGATCGTCAGCGCGGGCGGCAGTTCCGCCATGCTGGACTGGATCAGCGGGGTGACGATGTTGCCCTGCACCTGCTGCACCACCACGATGGCGACAATGGCCCACACGCCCGTTTCCGGGCTGATGGAAAAGCCGATCAGGATGGTGGGGATGGCGACAACGATGGTCCCCAGATAGGGCACGAACTCGCACAGCCCCGCCACCAGCCCGATGGCGGGCGCGGCAGGGATACCCACCAGAGACAGCGCGATTCCGGTGAACGCGCCGACGAAGATCATGCTGACCCCCTGCGCCTTCAGCCAGTTGGAGATGGCGTCTGCCACCGCGCGCACCACCTCCACCGTCTTGTGGCGGGCATGCGGCGGCACCAGATGCAGCACGCCCCGGCCATACAGCCGTGGTTGTGCGGCCAGATAGATGCCCGCCACGATCACCACCACAAGGCTGGTGACAACGGTGCCAAGGCTGGAAAACACCGTCTGCGCGATGGCGACGATGCGGCTGCCTTCCGGCACGAAACTGCCCGCGCTCGCCATCACTTCGCGGCCGATGGAGCTGGTCTGCATCCAGATTTGCAAATCGGCCCAGGCTTCAGGAAGCTGGGCGAACAGGATGGCGAACTGATCCGCCATCATGTTGCCGAACATGGCAAAGGCGAACAGAAGGAACAGCGTGGGCAGGATGATCGCCAGCGCCAGCGCCGGTGGGAAGGGCAGGCGCAGCTTGCGCTGCAGGAAGCCCGCGAACTTGTAGAAGATGAACGCCACCAGCGCAGAGGCCAGCAGCAGCAGGATCAGGTCCGTCAGCCGCCACATCAGCACGGCGAAGCCGATTCCCGCCGCCACCACCAACGTGCGGCGAAAGATGGTCAGATCCGTCACGGGTGCCCCTTGTTCTGCCATTTTTCAACTCCTTACCACGCCCCCATAGCCGCGTTAACGCGCTTGACCAACCGCCCGCGTGCGGCTTCTGTCGCCCGGTGCAACCGCCCGCGCCCCATGCCCCCCGAACCCGCCCCGAATGGATCGGCCAGTCGCTGCGCTTCGGGCTGGTCGCGCCGCTGGTGTTCGGGGTGGATTGGGGCGTGCTCACCTTGTTGGCAAAGGCAGGGGTGCCGCCGCTGGCGGGGCGGCTGCTGTCGCTGTCCGCCTCGGTCTGCGTGGGATTCCTCGCCAACCGCTTCTTCACCTTCCGCGCCGCCGGACGGCCGAACTGGCCGGAATTTCGCCGTTATGTGCTGGCCGCCGCGCTGGGCATGGCGGTGAACTATGGCATGTTCGCGCTGATCCACCGCGCGGGCGCGCCCAACGCCGCCGCCATCGCCGGCGGTATGGGGGCCGCAGCGGTCGTGACTTTCACGCGGTTCCGGGCGATCTTTGCGCGGTAAGCGGGGGTTTTTTTTGCGCGCCGCGCGGGCAGGGAAATGATTTCCCTGCACCCTCTAAGTTGGCGTTGTGTGTTCCGCTGATGTCGCGCGCGTGGTTTGAATTGATTGCCTGCGGCGCTGGGGCAGCCTAGCGTCGCAGGCAATCAATTCACCCGTCAGCGCAACCTGACCGGCTGGCCTGCTATAATGTGGGTGCAGGGAAATCATTTCCCTGCTGGGGGAGTTTGAGGGGGCAAAGCCCCCTCAACCGCAACGCCTCTCGCTCAACCCCGGTCGCGCTGCCCCAGCAGCCGCAGGCGCAGCGCGTTCAGCTTGATGAAGCCCTTGGCGTCGCGCTGGTCATAGGCACCGGCGTCGTCCTCGAACGTCACGATCTTCGGGCTGTAGAGGCTGTAGGGCGATTTGCGGCCCACGACATTCACGCTGCCCTTGTACAGCTTCAGCCGCACCGTGCCCGTCACCTTCGCCTGCGTATAATCGATGGCGGCTTGCAGCATCTCGCGCTCGGGCGCGAACCAGAAGCCGTTGTAGATCATTTCCGCATAGCGGACGGCGAGTTCGTCTTTCAGATGTGCAGCACCCCGATCCAGCGTGATGGATTCGATGCCGCGATGCGCCGCGTGCCAGATGGTGCCGCCCGGCGTTTCATACATGCCGCGCGACTTCATGCCGACGAAGCGGTTTTCCACCAGATCGAGCCGCCCGATGCCGTGCAGCTTGCCCAGATCGTTCAGCTTCTTCAGCAGCGTCGCGGGGGACAGCCCTTCGCCGTTCACCGCGACCGGGTCGCCCCGCTCGAAATCGATGGTGATATATTCGGGCACGTCCGGCGCGGTTTCCGGGTTGTCGGTGCGGGAATAGACATAGTCCGGCACTTCTTCCCACGGATCTTCCAGCACCTTGCCCTCGCTGGAGGTGTGCAGCAGGTTCGCATCGGTGCTGAACGGGCTTTCGCCGCGCTTGTCACGCGGGATCGGAATCTGGTGCGCCTCGGCAAAGGCGATCAGCGCCTCGCGGCTGGTCAGATCCCATTCGCGCCAGGGGGCGATGATGCGGATATCGGGCGCCAGCGCATAATAGCCCAGCTCGAAGCGCACCTGATCATTGCCCTTGCCGGTGGCACCGTGGCTGACCGCATCCGCGCCGACCTGCTTCGCGATCTCGATCTGCCGCTTGGCGATCAGCGGCCGGGCAATGGAGGTGCCCAGCAGATATTGCCCTTCATACAGCGCGTTGGAGCGCATCATCGGCGCGACGAAATCCTTCACGAATTCCTCGCGCAGATCGTCGATGAAAATCTGCTTCACGCCCATCAGCTCGGCCTTGTGGCGCGCCGGTTCCAGCTCCTCGCCCTGCCCCAGATCGGCGGTGAAGGTGACGACTTCGCAATTGTAGGTGGATTGCAGCCACTTCAGGATCACGCTGGTATCAAGGCCGCCCGAATAGGCCAGCACAACCTTCTTCACCGAATCGCTCATCTTTTCGCCCGTGCTTGTGTGTGGAGGGAACGCGGCTGCGCATAGGGGCCGCGCGCTGGGCGCGCAATCTATGCTTGCCACATGGGGGCTATCCGCCGCACGCTGCCGCCCGTGCTGACCGGGGGGACGAGCATGAGCACTCTTACAAAATCCATCCTGATTTCCATCGGGCTGACGGTGGCGCTGAACGCGATCCTGTGGATGAGCGGCTGTTCCGTTATCACGCTGAAGATATAGTCGCAGCTGCGGCAGGCGGTGCCGCGCCTGCCTTGTGGCGGCCACAAAGCGCGCCTATCACCCAAGGCTGCCGATGCACGCCCCCAACCCCAATCCGAAGCGAAAGCCTGCGAAAAAGCGGCGGTCCGCCTTTTCCCGCTTCCTCACCGGCCTGATCGGCTGGGGGGCGGCGCTCGCGCTGCTGGCGGCGCTGGGGCTGGCGCTGGCGGTGGCGCTGACGATGTCGTCTCTGCCTTCGTATCAGGAACTGATGAAAAGCCCGCAGGGGCAATCGGTGGTGATCCGCGCGGCAGACGGCACCGAACTGGTCACGGTGGGGCCAAGCTATGGCCGCTGGCTGACTTACAGGGAAATCCCGACGGACATGGTGGAAGCCATGAAGGCCGTGGAGGATCGCCGGTTCGATTGGCACCCCGGCGTCGATCCCATCGGCATGATGCGCGCCTTCGTGGTGAATCTGAAGGCGGGCAACACCCGGCAGGGCGCCTCCACCATCACCCAGCAGCTGGCGCGCAACCTGTTCCTCACGCGCGATCAAACGTTCATCCGCAAGATTCGCGAGCAGGTCGTCGCGCTGGCGATGGAGCGCAAGTTCAGCAAGCAGCAGATCATGGAGCTGTATCTGAACCGCGTCTATTTCGGCGGCGGGGCCTATGGCATCGATGCGGCGAGCCGCAAATTCTATGGCCACCCGGCGACAGAGTTGGATCTGGCGCAATCGGCGATCATCGCCGGGCTGGTGAAGGCCCCCAGCCGCTATGCCCCCACCGCAGACCCGGAACGCGCGCGCGGCCGGGCGAAGATCGTGATCGCCACCATGGTCGATTCCGGCGCGATCGGCCCGGCGGAGGCGCAGGCCGCCAATGTCGATCTCGTCCGCTTCGTGGTGGATAAGGATCAGGGCGACGTCCGTTATTTCACCGATTGGGTGCTGACCCAGCTGGAAACGCTGACAGACGAGGCGGTGGAGCCGCTGGACGTGACGACCAGCCTGAACCCGCGGCATCAGGCGGCGGCAGAGGCTGCCGCCGCCGCGCAGCAGATCGAAGGCACGCAGCTGGGCATCATCGCCATGCGCAGCGATGGCGCGGTGACGGCGATGGTGGGCGGCCGCGATTACGCCAAGAGCATCTACAACCGCGCCGTCACCGCGCGGCGGCAGCCCGGCTCCAGTTGGAAGCTGTTCGATTATCTGGTGGCGCTGGAAGAAGGCATGAAGCCCGACAGCGGCGTGGTGGATCAGCCCGTTCGCATCAACGGCTGGAGCCCGCGCAACTCCAACGGCCGCTATCTGGGGGCGATGACGCTGAAGCAGGCGTTCGCGCTTTCCGTGAACACGGTGGCGGTGCAACTGGGCCAGCGCTTCGGCTTCGACAGCGTGGCGGCGATGGCCCGGCGCTTCGGCATCACCACGCCGATTTCCACCCAGCCCGCGATGGCGCTCGGCTCGTCCGAAGTGACGCTGCTGCAGATGACGTCTGCCTATGCCTCCATCGCGGGCGGCGGGGTGGAGGCGCGGCCATGGGCGATCCAGTCCGTCACCACCGCCTCCGGCCATACGCTGTACAACCGCGAGCCGGACAATCCCCGCATCCTCGTCGCCCCCTTCGTGGCGCAATATATGACGGAGATGATGCGCGCCGCCGTGGAAACCGGCACCGGCCGCGCCGCGCAGATCGGCCGCCCGCTGGCCGGGAAAACCGGAACCACCAGCTCCAACAAAGACGGCTGGTTCATCGGCTTCACCCCCGAACTGGTGGCCGGCGTGTGGATGGGCCGCGACGACGCGAAAACCGTGCGCGGCCTCGCCGGCGGGCAGGCCCCGGCGCGCGTGTTCGCCGCCTTCATGAGCCGGGCGCTGACGGGCGTCGCCCCCACGCCGCTGAACGATCAGGTGGAACTGCCCGAATATGCCAGCGAGCCAGACGCCGAAGCCTATGGGCTGGCCCCGGGCAGCGAATTCGGCTCGGAAACCGCCCACCCCGATCCGGGCCGACTCGACCCAAGCCTCGTGCCCGATTCCGCCCCGCCGCCGGTGAAGGAAGATCCGCAAGTGCTGACCGACGGCTGGATCGAAGACGCGACATCGGGCGCGCCGAAGCAGTAGCGGAGGCCTCCAGCGGCTCGGGCTCTGCCCGAGGCCCGGCAGGGGCGTGACGCCCCTGCACCCCCGGACTTTTAGCCCCTCCCCTGCAGGGGAGGGGTTGGGGTGGGGGCTAACCGCTTGGCGCGAGGTTGGGGCTTATGGCCTGCGGCGCTTTGGGGAATGTCCCACCCCACCTCTCCCCACCTCACCCCGGACTTGATCCGGGATGACGTGGGGAGGCGGGTGAGTTTGTTCAGGGGCCTTCGACAAGCTCAGGCTGAACGGGTGGGGATGTTGGTGGATCAGGCCAACCGCTGACACCCCCTCTCCAACTCTCCCCCTTGCAGGGGGAGAGAGCCGCGTAGCGCCGCAGGCAATCAAAGCTGATCACGCGAACGGCACTGGAGCTTCGGCGCAACGCCAATTTTGAGGGTGCAGGGAAATCATTTCCCTGCCCGCCGGAGGCAGAAGATGGCGGGGAAGGGGAGGCCGATTCCAAGCGCAAAGCCCCTGCCCGCGCGGCGCGCAAAAACCCCCGCTTCCCCCCAAACTTGCCGTTTGGCATTTGCCCCGCCGCCGCTCTACTGTGGTGGAAACCATTCAAAGGGGATTGCATTCGATGACACGTCTGGCCTTCGTTGCCCTTCTGCTCGCGTCTGCGCCGGTTGCGGCTCAGGTGACGGTGATTCAGGCGGACAGGGTGCTGGCGGAGCCGGGGAAGGCGCCGTTGGGGCCGACGTCCATCGTGATTGAGAAGGGGCGGATCACCGCCCTGCTGCCCGGTCGGCAGGCACCGGCGGGGGCGACGGTGATCGATCTGGGGGCGAAGTTCGTGCTGCCGGGCCTGATCGACAGCCATGTGCATCTGGACAGCGATGCCGGTGGAGAGGCGGCGCTGGTGGAGGGGATGACCTCGTCTGCTGGTCTGTCTGCGCTGAGGGCGCAGTGGAACGGGTTGAAGACGCTGAACGCGGGTTTCACCACCGTGCGCAATCTGGGCGACGGTTCGGGTGCGACGCTGGCGTTGCGCGATGCGATTGCCAATGGCTGGACGCAGGGGCCGCGCATCATCGACGCGGGGCGGTCCATTTCCGTCACGTCGGGCCATATGGACGCCACCAATTCGCTGGCGGAGGATCTGCACGGCGCGATCAATCAGGAAAATCTGTGCGACGGGGTGGATGCCTGCCGCCATGCTGTGCGCATGCAGGTGCGGCGCGGGGTGGATGTGATCAAGATCGCCACCACGGGCGGGGTGAACAGCCGCATCGGCGCGGGGCTGGGGCAGCAGATGTTTGCCGATGAAGCGAAGGCGGTGGTGGAAACCGCGCATCTGCACGGCAAGAAGGTGGCGGTGCACGCGCATGGCACCGGCGGCATCAACGTGGCGCTGGCGGCGGGCGCGGACAGCATCGAGCATGGCACCATGCCGGATGCGGACACGCTGAAGCTGTTCAAATCCTCGGGCGCTTATTACGTCCCGACGCTCTCCACCATCAACGGCTACAAGGAGCGGCTGGCGGCGAACCCGAACGCCTATCCGCCCGAAGTGCTGGAAAAGGTGAAATGGCGGCTGGAGATCACCGGCAAGGCGCTGGAAAAGGCGGTTCCGGCTGGCGTGAAGATCGCCTTCGGCACCGACGCCGGGGTGTCCAAGCACGGTCGCAACGCCGACGAGTTCGAGTTGATGGTGGAGCATGGCATGACCCCCACGACGGCGATCGTGGCAGCCACCACCAACGCAGCGGACCTGCTGGGCGTGAAGGACATCGGCGCGCTCAGGCCCGGCTATCAGGCCGATCTGATCGCGGTGGCGGGCGATCCGCTGGCGGATGTGAAGGTGCTGAAGGCGGTGGATTTCGTGATGAAGGGCGGCACGGTGGTGAAGGCGGAATAGGGGCGGTTGCTTTCAGGCAAAATGCGCATATTATATGCGCATGAATCTCGCCCTTGCCCGCAAGCCGACCAATCTGTCCCTGCCTGCCGAGCTGGTCGCGGAAGCGCGGGCGCTGGAAGTGAATATCTCCCGCGCCTGCGAGGAAGGGCTGGAACGACAGGTGGCCGCGGCCCGCCGTGCCCGCTGGCTGGCGGAGAATCGCGCGGCGCTGGACAGTTCCAACGACTGGGCTGACGCCAACGGTCTTCCGCTCGCCGCGCAACGCCTGTTCTGATTTGCCCCGTTTCGACGTTCATCGCCGCGCCATGGGCAGCGGCCTGCTGCTGGATTGTCAGGCGGACCTGCTGGCGCATCTGAACAGCCGCTTCGTGGTGCCGTTGCTGCCGCAAGCCGACGCGCCGAAACCCGCCAAGCGGTTGAACCCGCTGTTCGAGATCGACGGTCAGCCGTTCGTCATGGTCACGCAATTCGCCGCCGCCGTGCATGTGCGCGAACTTGGGCCTGTGGTTACGTCGCTGGCGACGGACGACACCGCGATCATCAATGCGCTGGACATGCTACTGACGGGCATCTGAATTCCCTTCACCCCACTTTCCCTTCGCGCTTGCAGCAACAATCGGCTACGGGCGCGGCCATCATGTTGAACATCTCCGGCATCACCGTGCGGCTTGGCGGCCGCACCATCATCGACAAGGCGACCGCCGCCCTTCCCGGCCGCAGCCGCATCGGCCTGATCGGCCGCAACGGCGCGGGCAAATCCACGCTGATGAAGGTGATGATGGGCCATATCGATCCGGACGAAGGCCGGCTGGAAATGCCCAGGGGCCTGCGCATCGGCTATATCGCGCAGGAAGCGCCCGATGGGGCCACTACCCCCGTCGAACTGGTGCTGGCCGCCGACACCGAACGCGCCGCGCTGCTGCTGGAATCCGAAACCTGCGAGGATATGGACCGCTTCGGCGAAATCCACGAGCGGCTGATGGCGATCGACGCCTATGCCGCGCCCAGCCGCGCCGCCCGCATCCTCGTCGGCCTCGGCTTCGATGAGGAGATGCAGAACCGCCCGCTCTCCAGCTACTCCGGCGGCTGGAAGATGCGCGCCGCGCTCGCCGCGCTGCTGTTCTCCGAACCCGATCTGCTGCTGCTGGACGAACCTTCGAACCACCTCGATCTCGAAGCGACGATGTGGCTGGAGAATTTCCTGAAAAACTATCCCGCGATGATGGTGGTGATCAGCCACGAGCGCGACCTGCTGAACAATGTGGTGGACAATATCCTCCACATCGAAGGCGGCAAGGCGACGCTCTACGCCGGCGGCTATGACAGTTTCGAACGCCAGCGGGCCGAACGCCTCGCCCAGCAGGCCGCCGCCAAGGCCTCGCAGGATGCGCAGCGCGCCAAGCTGCAGGATTATATCGCCCGCAACTCCGCCCGCGCCTCCACCGCGAAGCAGGCGCAGTCGCGCCAGAAGGCGCTGGCAAAAATGCAGCCCATCGCCGCCGTCACGGAAGATCCGACGCTCAGCTTCGATTTCCCCAGCCCCGATGAAATGAAGCCGCCGCTGATCACCATGGACATGGCGGCCGTGGGCTATGAGGCCGACAAGCCCATCCTGACCAAGCTGAACGTCCGCGTGGACCCGGATGACAGGCTCGCCCTGCTGGGCCGCAACGGCAACGGCAAAACGACGCTCGCCCGCCTGCTCGCCGCGCAACTGCCGCCGATGCAGGGCGAACTGCACGCGCCCGGCAAGCTGAAGGTGGGTTACTTCACCCAGTATCAAGTGGAGGAACTGGACGGCGCAGACAGCCCGCTGGAGCATATGACCCGTGCCATGCAGGGCATGTCCCCCGGCGCCGTGCGCGCGCAACTGGGCCGCTTCGGCTTCTCCGGCCCGCGCGCCACGCAGAAAGTCGGTGAACTGTCGGGCGGCGAGCGCGCCCGCCTCGCGCTGGCGCTGATCACGCGGGACGCACCGCACCTGCTCATCCTCGACGAACCCACCAACCACCTGGACGTCGACACCCGCGAAGCCCTTGTGCAGGCGCTGAACGGCTATGGCGGGGCCGTCGTGCTTGTCTCCCACGATCGCCACATGCTGGAACTGGCGGCCGACCGGTTGGTGCTGGTCGATTCCGGCACCGCCACCGAGTTTTCAGGTTCGCTGGACGACTACACCGACTTCATCCTCGGCCGGAAACCGAAGGGCGCAGACAAGCCGAAACAGCCGAACGCCCCGCCGCCGAAGCCAGCGAAGAAGCAGAAGGGGGTTCGCTGGTAGGGTAGCGCGTTGGCGGGGCGTTTTTTTGCCTCCGGCGGGCAGGGAAATGATTTCCCTGCACCCTCAACATTGGGGTTGCGGCCAAACTGTAACGCCGTGCGTGTGATCAAATTTCGTTGCCTGCGGCGCTACGAAGCGCTCTCCCCCTGCAAGGGGGAGAGATGGAGAGGGGGTGTAACCGCCGAGCCTGATCCACACCATCACAACAAGCACAACAAACGCGCCGCAGGCTATAAATCCCTAACCTCGCGCCCAGCGGATGGCCCCCTCCCCAACCCCTCCCCTAAAGGAGGAGGGGCTTATAAACGTCGGGGGTGCGAGCGGCGTCACGCCCCTGCCGGGTGGTGGGCAGAGCCCGCCCCGCCGGAGGCCTCCAACCTCACCGCCCCCCACCATCAAATCACCCAAAGGTCCGCTTCAGCGTCAAAGATGGCGTGATATGATCCTGCCGCTGCCGGAATTCGCGCATCACCGGGGTAGTGCTGGAGCGATCCGGGCTGAAGAAGGTGCGCTCGCGGTAATATCGCACGTCCAGCAGGTTTTCCGCGCGCAGTGTCAGCGTGGTTCGGCTGTCTGGCCGGTATTCCGCGAAGGCTGTCACATAGGGGTTGTCGCGGAAGTTCCGGTCTTCCTCGTTGCGGCGATATTGGGTGGAGCCGGAGTTGCTGTAGGTATCGAAGCCCCAGGCGAAGCGGCCCAGATCCTGCCGGAAGCCGATGTTCAGCACCCACAGCGTGTAGTTGGTGAAGTGGCGCTTCTGCAGCGTGTAAGGGTCCCGCACGTCGGTATCGATCACGGACAGCAGCACCGTCGCCCGCCCGCCGATGATGCCAAGGCCGGACAGCGGCGCGTCCATGTTCAGCCGGGCGATCTTCATCCGGCCCGAGCCAAGGTTGCCGGGCGCGTCCAGCCCGTCTTCCACGGGCACGCGATCCTGCACCTGCTGCACGAAGTTCATCCCCAGTTCGGCGCGGATCACGCCGCTGCCAAGCAAGGGATGCTCGGCGGTGGCGAGGAACTCCCACGCCGTCTGCGGCACCAGATCGGCGTTGCCGCCGTTCACCCGATCGTTCCCCAGCTCGGCGACGCTGATGAAATCGCCGAAATCCAGCTGGTTCACCGTGCGCTCGGCCTTCGCCTGAAACTGCCATCGGCCGGTGCGCCAGTCGAGGCTGGCGCGGGGCTTCAGGTAAGACAATGTGCGCTCGGCCTCTGCGTCGCCGCTCACTGTCAGGCGCGAGCGTTCGAAGGTAAGGCCGAAATCGGCGCGCAGCCCGGGTGCCAGCTGGCGGCCAAGGTTCACGAACGGCTCCAGCCGGATTTCCCGCACCACGGCATTGGCCAGTGGCAGTTCGATGGGGCTGTGGCCGCCGTCTGCCGCAATGCTGTTCAGGTCCACGGCGCTGTCCAGCCGGTTCAGCACCGCCTCCCCCCCGGCCTCGATGGACCAGCCCTCCTTCGACGGGCGGGACCATACGAGCCGCGCCACGCTTTCAGCGTCCGTGCTCTCTTGCAGCTGGGAGAATCCGCCCAGCAGCTGGTCGTTGGCGCGGTTCAGCACCACATCCTCCCGGTCGCGGGTGGTGCGGGTGGCCAGCAGGATCAGCTTCAGGCTGCCCGCCCCCAGCGGCCGGGTGACGTCGCCGCCCAGCTCGAACTGGTGATAACGGTAATCCTGCTTCATCCAATCGTCGCGCGGGATTCCGCTCACGGGCATCACATGATTGTCCTGCCACAGCTGGAAGCGCCCCCTGGCATAGCGCAGGTTCAGGTTGGCACGCCGGTTCTCGCCATCCTCATGCGACCAGCCCAGCGACACATTGCCTTCCGGATCGTCGGTGCCGTTGTGCTTTTCCCGCCGCTCGATCAGCTCTCCGCCGGGGAGGGCGGTCAGGCTATCGAAGCCGAAATTGGTCAGATCGTCATTGTTGTAATCGGCGGCGATGCGAAAGCTGGATTGCCCGCGCTTCAGCAGCGCAGAGGCCTTGCCGTCTGCCCGCACCCGGCTGGCGAAGGGTTTGCGCAGGCGGAATTCGGCCGTTCCGGCCACGCCGGTGTCGTCCGTCAGCACAAGGTTCAACACTTGCGGCCGCCCGGCGAACTCAGCGCCGAAGCCGTCGCCCGGCCCCACTTCCACCCGCAGCACGCGGGCGGCGGGAATCTGCGCCAGCAGCGTTTCCAGATTGTCGCTCTTGGAGCTGGGGCGTTCGCCGTTGATCACCACATTGCCGGCCGCCTGCCCGAAGCCGCGCACATCCTGATCGATATCCTGCAGCCGGAATCCGGGCACACGTTCCACCACCTGCAACGCCGTGGAGGGCGCGAACTGCTGAAAGAACGAGGCCGGATAGACGGTGCGCCCACCCACCCGCTCCTGCGCATAGGCCGCGACGGGCGCAAGGATCAGGGCAAGAGGCAGCAGCCCCCCGCAGGTGGCAAAAACGGACATGCGGTGAAAATCCCCCAAGGAACGGATTGGCTTGTTGCCCGCCTTCAACCCGCAATCGGCCGCCGGGGCAACGGCCGTTCGACAAAGGGCGTTGGTCGGATGCGGAAGGCGTGTGCGGTCGCGTCAGGCCGGGGTGGCGGCGATCCGTTCGTGCAGATGGGCCAGGCAGGTGCGGGAAAACAGCAGCATGTTGTGCAGCCGGTCCGCGTCTCCGGTTTCCAGCGTGCGGGCGGTGCTGCCGTCCGGCCCGGCGACGGCGTGGCAGCAATGGCCCGGCGCGTCGCCATAGGGGTTGCCGGCGGGGCCGGTCGCCCCGGTTTCGCCGATGGCCCAGCGGGCCTTGAAGCGGCTTTGCGCGCGGTCCGCCAGCACGATGGCATAGGCCTCGGTCGCGCCGCGCAGGCCGCGCACCTCCTCGCGCTTCAGGTCCAGCAGGCGGTGGCGGGCGCGCGGCGTGTAGATCACCCCGCCGCCCAGATAGAAGGCGGATGCGCCCGGCACTGCCAGCAGGGCCGCCGAAATCAGCCCGCCCGTGCTGCTTTCGGCAACGGCCAGGCTTTGGCGGCGCGCCATCAGCAGCACGGCGACGGCGCGCGCATCTTGCAGAAGATCGTCGAAGGTCAGGGGATGTCGCCTTGCCACTGGTCGCGCAGTTCGCGCTTCAGAATCTTGCCGATGGCGCTGCGCGGCAGTTCATCGGCCAGTTGCACCGCGGCGAGGCGCTGCACCTTGCCGACGCGGGCATTGGTGAAGGTGCGCAATTCCTCAGGGTCCGCCCCCGGCGCGACGACGAAGGCGACCGGGCTTTCCCCCCACGCGCGCGACGGGATGGCGACGACGGCAACGTCTTTCACGGCCGGATGCTCGGCCAGCACCTGCTCGATGTCGATGGGGTAGATGTTGAAGCCGCCGGAAATGATCATGTCTTTCGCCCGGCCCATCAGTTCCACGAAACCGTCCGCGTCGCGGCGGGCGAGGTCTCCGGTGCGGATGAAAATCCGCCCGTCCGGGTGCTGCCATTGCGTGGCGAGCGTGGCTTCGGGGCGATTGGCATAGCCCATCATCGTCGCTTCGGACCAGCCGACGATCTCGCCGATCTCCCCGGTGGCGGCCTCGCTGCCGTCTTCCAGCACGATGCGCAGTTCGGAATTGGGGAAGGGCTGGCCCACCGTGTGCAGCTTATCCGGGTGGGCATGAGCGACCAGCACGGTGCCGCCGCCGCCTTCCGTCATGCTCCAATATTCCACCAGCCCGCCGGGCCAGCGCTTCAGCACATCGGCCTTCAGATCGGCCGGGAAGGGGGCCGACGTGCAGAATTTCAGCTGGTAGCTGGAAAGGTCGAAGCTGTCGAAATCGGGCAGGTCCATGATGCGGCGATATTGCACCGGCACCAGCATGGAATGGGTGGCGCGCACCTGCTGCGCCAGCTCCACGAAGCGCCGCGCATCGAACTTCGGCATCATCACCAGATGCCCGCCCCACGCCAGCGCCGGCAGCGCGGAGGCAAGGGTGGTGTTGGAATAGAGCGGCGTGCCCAGCAGGGTGACGGAGTCCCGATTGTAACCCGCCGCCGCGCCGCCCGCGAGGTGATGCCAGCGCATATCCCAGCTGTGCATGATGCCCTTGGGAACGCCGGTGGTGCCGGAGGAATAGATGATGTTGAAGGGCAGCTTGCGCAGCTGATCGTGCGGGATGTCCAGAGGTTCGGCGGGGGAGGCCTCCAGCCAGTCATCCAGCGCCTCGATGCGGATTTCGCGGGCCGGGAACTCGATATGGGCCAGCGCCTGCGCGTTGGCGGCATCCAGAAACAGCAGCGGTGCACCGGAATCGCCCACCATCGCCTGCAGCTGTTCGGGCGTGGCCGAAGGCGGCATTGGTGCCACCGCCACGCCCGCCAGCAACGCGCCCAGATACAGCGCGACATAATCGGTGTTGGTATAGCTGATGATGGCGATGGAGCCGCCCACTGGCACGCCTTCGCGCTGCAAGGTGGCGGCCACCCGGCCCGCGCGGGCCACCAGCTGTGCCCAGCTCAGCGTGTTGCCCTCCACCGTGATGGCGGGGGCATCCGGCTTCGCGGCGGCATGGCCGCGCAGCAGGTCTGCCATAGACTGGAATTCGCTCAAAGCCTCTCTCCCCGGGAACAGGCGCTGCTGTTCATCGTTAACCCTGTGTGGCGGTGCGCTGGCGCGCCCGCAAGCTGCGAAAGTGCCCCATGCTGATTCACGCCGGATTCCATATCGAGATCGACTGCCCGGCCGACACGCCGCTGGTGCTGATGCTGAACGTGCACCCGGACAGGCGCGGCGCGCTGCACACGCCGGATCAGATCCGCGCCACGCCGGGCGTGCGGATGCGCAGCTATCGCGACAGTTTCGGCAACATCTGCCGTCGCCTTGTCGCGCCCGCCGGGCGGCTGCTGCTGCAATCCGATTTCCTGATCCGCGACAGCGGCGCGCCCGATCATGTGCGTCCACACGGACGGCAGCAGGCCGTGGCGGACCTGCCGGACGACGTGCTGCAATTCCTGCTGCCCAGCCGTTATTGCGAGACGGAGGCGCTGATGCCCTTCGCATGGGCACAGTTCGGCGATGTGCCCGAAGGCTGGGTGCGGGCGCAGGCGGTGGTGGATTTCGTGCACGGCCATATCGAGTTCGGCTACCCGCACGCATGGGCGCAGCGCACGGCGCTGGGGGCCTTCAACGACAGGCGAGGTGTCTGCCGGGATTTTGCCCATCTGGCGGTGGCACTGTGCCGCTGCCTGAACATTCCGGCGCGCTATGTGAACGGCTATCTGGGGGATATCGGCGTGCCGCCGGTGGATGCGCCGATGGATTTCAGCGCATGGTTCCAAGTCTGGCTGGATGGCGAGTGGCATGATTTCGACGCGCGCCACAACCGCCCCCGTATCGGCCGCATCCTGATCGCGGCGGGCCGGGACGCCGCCGACGTGGCGATGCTGACGGCGTTCGGTCAGCACAGCCTCGCCCGGTTCGAGGTGACCACGGTGGAAGTGCCACCCCGTCTGCACCTCCCGCAGCCGCATCAGGCCAGATGCGCTCTCAGCGCCGAGACGAGCGCCAGCGGCTGGTCTGCCATGACATGATGGTAAGCCTGCGGAATGGGGATCAGTGGCGTGCCCGCGGGCAGGCGCCGCGCCATGTCCTCAACAAGGCCACCATGCACCAGCGCGGACAATTCGCCCCACATCAGCGTGACGGGGCATTGTGGGGCCAGCAACGGATCTTTCCCCGGCGGCTGTTCGAACTCGCTCCACAGGAAGGGGTCGAACTTCCAGCTGAAGCCGCCGTCCTGAGGCCGGATGGACAGGCGGGCGATGAAATCGGCGATATACTCATGCGTGGTCGGCTGCGGCGGGGCCCATCGGAAGCGGGCCAGCGCCTGGGCCTGCGTTGCATAAACGGTGTGCGGCCGGGCGTCTCCGCCGGAGCCGCGCGGGCGGCGTCGCTGGTCGAGATCGAAGGGCGAATCCAATATGATCGCCCGCCCCATCGGCTGTCCCTCGCGGTTGGCGAGCGCCATCATCGGGAAGCCGCCGAAGCTGTGGCCCACGGTGGTAAACGGCCCGGCGTCTGACAATCCGGCGGCCTCGGCCACGGCCAGCAACTCCTCAACGAACAGCTCCATGCGGTAGTGCGGGCGATGATCGCTGTTGCCCATGCCCCCCCAGCTGAGCGTGGCGACGCGGTGGGTTTCGGCAAAGAAGGGGGCGATGAAGCGCCACCAGTCCGCATGCGCGCCATTGCCGTGCAGCAACAGCAGGCCGGGCTTGCCGCGCTGCCCCCACGCCAGCCATTCAATGCCCGCGCCCGCCACTTGCAGCCGGTGCCGCTCGTGCGGGGCGTCCACCGCATCGCGGAACCAGCCGGGCGCGGGCGGCGCGGCCCCGCGCAGATGCGCCAGTGGCGGCTCGGGTGCCGGATCGGCGTCACTCATAGGGGCGTTCGGCCCACCATGGCACGAAATCGGGCATGTCGGTGGAAACCTTGTCCGGGTAAACCGCCGGGCGCTTTTCAAGGAAGCTCATCACCCCCTCCTTCGCATCGCCCTGCCGCCCGCGCGCATAGATGGCGCGGCTATCGATCTTGTGCGCTTCCATCGGATGATCCGCGCCCAGCATCCGCCACAGCATCTGCCGCGTCAGCGCGACGGAAACAGGAGCAGTGTTGTCCACGATCTCCCGCGCGAGCGCGATGGCCGTGGGCATCAACTCGTCGGGTTCTACAACCTGCCGCACAAGGCCGCCTTCCAGCGCCTCCTGCGCGCCGAACACGCGGCCGGTCGCGCACCATTCCATCGCCCGGCTGATCCCCACAAGGCGCGGCAAGAACCAGCTGGAGCAGGCCTCCGGCACAATGCCGCGCCGGGCGAACACGAAGCCGAACTTCGCGTTTGTGCTGGCGATGCGGATGTCCATCGGCAGCTGCATCGTCACGCCGATGCCCACGGCGGGGCCGTTGATCGCGCCGATCACGGGCTTCAGGCTTTCGAAGATGCGCAGGGTGCAGCGGCCGCCGCCATCGCGCACGGCCTCATGCGTGTAATCCACGCTGCCGTCCGCGCGCACCGGCGAGGATTGCGGAGTATCCCCCCCGGCATCTTCGGAGCGCGAATCATAATCGAACGTCTGCGCTCCAGCAGACAGGTCAGCGCCTGCGCAATAGGCGCGGCCCGCGCCCGTCATGATCACCACCTTCACATCGTCGTTCGCGTCCGTCTCGTCGAACGCGGCGATGATCTCGTGCATCATCCGCCCGGTGAAGGCGTTCAGCTTGTCGGGCCGGTAGAGCGTCAGGATGGCGATGCCGTCTGCGATCTCCAGCTTGGTTTCCAGCCGTTCCATCACAGCGCCTCCAAGATCGTCACATTGGCCAGTCCGCCGCCTTCGCACATCGTCTGCAGGCCATATTTGCCGCCGCGCGCCTTCAGCGCGTGGATCAGCGTGGACATCAGCTTGGTGCCCGAAGCGCCCAGCGGATGCCCCAGCGCGATCGCCCCGCCGTTCACGTTCAGCTTCGCCGGGTCCGCGCCCAATTCCTTCAGCCAGGCCATCGGTACAGAGGCGAAGGCCTCGTTCACTTCATACAGGTCGATATCGTCGATCTTCATGCCGGCCTTTTTCAGGGCGATCTTCGTGGCGTTGATGGGCGCTTCCAGCATCACCACCGGATCTTCGCCGATCACCGTCAGGCTGTGCACGCGGGCGATGGGATCAAGCCCCAGCTTCTTCAGCCCGGCCTCGTTCACCACCAGCACGCCAGAGGCGCCGTCGCAGATTTGCGACGAGGTCGCCGCCGTCAGCCGCCCCCCATCCATCAGCAACTTCACCGATTTCGTCGCGTCCAGCGTCGCTTCGAAGCGGATGCCTTCATCCACCAGATGCTCAACCGCGTTGTTCTCCGCATCCAGCCCCGTCACCGGCACGATCTCGTTGGCGAAGGCATTGGCCTTGGCCGCAGCCGCGCCGCGCTGCTGGCTTTCGAAACCGAACTCGTCCAGCGCGTCTTTGGAAAGGTCATATTTTGCGGCGATCATCTCCGCGCCCGCGAACTGGCTGAACTGGATGCCCGGATAACGCGCCTGCATTGCCGGGCTGACATAGGTGCCGGCCCCCGCATCCATCGCCGCCTTGAAGGGCAGCGCCATCGGCACGCGGGTCATGCTTTCCACGCCCGCCGCGATCACCACGTCCATCACGCCGGACATCACCGTGGCGGCGGCAAAGTGCAGCGCCTGCTGCGACGATCCGCACTGCCGGTCTACAGAGGTGCCGGGCACCGATTCGGGCAGTTTCGAGGCCAGCACCGCGTTGCGCGCCACGTTCGTGCTCTGCTGCCCGAACTGGTTCACGCAGCCCATGATCACATCCTCGAACAGGGCGGGATCATGCTCCCCCACCAGATCGTTCAGCACCTGCGCCGCCAGATCGGCGGGATGCCAGTCCCTCAGGCGGCCGCCCTTGCGTCCGCCTGCTGTCCGTCGCGCCTTCACGATATAGGCCGTTCCCATCTTCACTGCTCCCTTGAATCCATCTGTCCGGCCCAGCATTGCGCCGCCGCCCGGCTGCTGTCCCCTCGCTTTCTTGGGAAGGCGGCGGCTCTTGCGTTCGGCGGCGAAGGGCGCAAGGTGGGCGAAAGAGACTGGCGGGGAGGATGCGGGCGTGAAGAAGCTGCTGATCGTGTTGCTGCTGGTGGCGGCGCTGTTGGGCGCGGGCTGGATGTGGCTGCGCACGCCCATCGCCGAAACCAGCGAGGCCGCGCTGGCGGCCTTCCCCGTCTACAGCATCGTGCGCGCCCGCAACGAACAGCTGTTGCGCATCGCCCACCGGGGGGAGAATGGATCGAACCTGCTGATTCACCGAAGCACGCTGTCCGGCCCGCGCGACCGCACCATCACCACCCCCAACAATGACACGCTCTATTCCACCGCCTTTCTCGACCTTTCCGCCGGGCCGGTGCTGCTGACCATTCCGAAGCTGAATGGCCGCTATGCCAGCGCCGTGGTGATGGATTCCCGCACGGACAATGTGATCCTGCTGCGCGAGACGGACGAGGGCCGGCATGAGATCGCGTTCGGCAACGGCAAGACGGGCACGATCCCCGGCGTGGATGGTGCGCCGCCACGCCATCTGGTGCCCTCGAAGGAGGGCTGGCTGCTGATCCGCACGCTGGTGGATGGCCCGGCCGATCTGGAGGCCGCGCGCGCCGCGCAGGCGGGCTTCACGCTGGAGGTGCCGGAAGCCAGCCGCCGCCCGCAGCGCGAAGCCGTGGTGCTGCCGGTGCTGCCCGATCCGGCGATGCTGCTGCGCCGCGCCAACCCGGTGATCGCGGAAAACCCCTATCTGGCCCGCCCGGCGCTGGCCGCCACCGGCTATGGGCAGGGCGGGGAGGCGTTCGAGGCGCTGCCGGTGTGGCGGCAATGGCTGTGGCGCTTCATCCTGCCGCGCGCCTTCGACAAGCTGAAGGCCGGGCTGAACGCGGGCGCGCGCAGCACGGATGACGGCTGGTCCAACCCGCCGCCGGGGATCGGCACGGCTTCGGCGACAGATGCGGTCCGCTCTGCGGTGGCGCTGGGCGGGCTGGCGGCGTTGCCCAAGGAAGAAGCCACCTACTGGATGGCCGTGCTGGATTCAGATCGGCAGGATTTCGACGGCGCGCACCATTACCGGCTGACGATCCCCGCCAATGTGCCGGTCGGCGCGTTCTGGAGCCTGTCGCTCTATGAACGGCTGCCGGACGGGCGGCTGTTCTTCGTGGAAAACCCGATCCAGCGCTATGCAGTGGGTGATCGCACACAGGGCCTGAAGCGCAACGCAGACGGCAGCCTGACGATCACGATCCAGCCGACCGATCCGGGGCCGGAGGCGAACTGGCTGCCATCGCCTGCCAGCGGGCCGTTCAACCTCGCCTTCCGCGCCTATCGCCCGGGTGAGCCGATCCGCAACGGCAGCTGGCGGCTGCCGCCGGTGGAACGGGTGGAGCAGGCAAAGCCGCCGGGGCAGTAGGCAAACGGCCCCCGCCATTCTAAGGCTGGGCCATGGCAGACTCGCTGAAGATCGCCGCCGCGCAGTTGAACCCTTCGATGGGCGATCTTGCAGGCAATGCCACCGCCATCCTGCGCGCGCGTGCGTCCGCTGCGGAGGCGGACCTGATCGTCACGCCGGAACTGTCGCTGATCGGCTACCCGCCGGAAGATCTGGTGCTGAAGCCCGCGCTGCACGCCGCCTGCATGGTGCAGCTGCAACGCCTCGCCGCCGCCACCGCCGATGGCGGCCCGGCCCTGCTGGTGGGCACCACGGCCGAAACCGCAGACGGGCTGCACAATGGCTATGCCCTGCTGGACGGCGGCCGCATCGTCGCCACCGCGCTGAAATATGATCTGCCCAACTATGGCGTGTTCGATGAAAAGCGCGTGTTCCGCCCCGGCCCGCTGCCCGATCCGATCCCCTTCCGCGGTGTGCAGCTGGGCCTGCCCATCTGCGAGGATATGTGGACACCCACAGTCTGCGCGCATCTGAAATCGCGTGGGGCCGAACTGCTGATCGTGCCCAACGGCAGCCCGTACGAGATCGGCAAGGAAGACCGGCGGCTGGCGCTGGCCCGCGCCCGCGCAAGCGAAACCGGCCTGCCGCTTCTCTATGTGAACCGCACCGGCGGGCAGGATGAAATCGTCTTTGATGGCGGCAGCTTCGCCGTGAATCCGAACGGCGAGCTGATGGCCCGCTTGCCCGACTGGGACGAAGCCACCGTCACCCTGAACTGGCATCGCGACACCGGCTTCGCCCCCGGCACCCGCCACATGCCGGACGTGTATGACGAGGAAATCTATCACGCCATGCTGGTGGGCCTGCGCGATTATGTCGGCCGCAACCGCTTCCCCGGCGTGGTGCTGGGGCTTTCCGGCGGCATCGACAGCGCCCTTTCCGCCGCCGTCGCGGTGGATGCGCTGGGGGCGGACAAGGTCTGGTGCGTGATGCTGCCCAGCCGCTTCACCGGCCGCGAAAGCCTGGATGACGCCGCCATGTGCGCCCGGTTGCTGGGCGTGAAGCTGGACAATATCCCCATCGAACCTGCCGTCGCCGCGATGGAGATGATGCTTGCCGGCCAGTTCGCTGGCCGCCCGCGCGACACGTCGGAGGAAAACGCCCAGTCCCGCCTGCGCATGGTGACGCTGATGGGCCTTTCCAACAAGTTCGGCCATATGCTGCTGACAACAGGCAATAAAAGCGAGATGTCCGTCGGCTACGCCACCATCTATGGCGACATGGCAGGCGGCTACAATGTGCTGAAAGACGCCTATAAAACCACCGTCTTCCGCCTCTCCCGCTGGCGCAACGCCCAGCGCCCCCGCCTCGGCCTGGGGCCGGATGGCGCGGTGATGCCCGAGCGCGTCATCACCAAGCCGCCCACCGCCGAACTGCGCGAAAACCAGCGCGACGATGACAGCCTGCCCCCCTATGACGTGCTGGACCCGATCCTGCACGGACTGGTGGAAGAGGAACTCGCCGCCGCCGACATCGTCGCGCGCGGGATCGCCGACCTCGAAACGGTGAAACGCATCGAACGGCTGCTCTACATCGCGGAATACAAGCGGCGGCAGGCCCCCCCGGGCGTGAAGATCGGCCCGCGCAATTTCGGCCGCGACCGGCGCTACCCGATCACCAACGCCTTCCGCACCGGGGGGTAGGTTCGCGACGGGTTGGTTTTGCGCACCGCGCGACCAAGGGCTCTGCCCTTGGAACCCGGCAGGGAAATGATTTCCCTGCACCCTCAAAATTGACGTCGTGCCCCAACTCCAACGTCGTGCGGCTGATCAGATTCGATTGCCTGCGGCGCACCGCGACTCTCTCCCCCTGTAAGGGGGAGAGTTGGAGAGGGGGTGTCAACGGTTGGCCAAACCCGCCAACCTCCCCACACCCACAACCGTCACCCCGGACTTGATCCGGGTTGAGGAAGAAAGAGGCCGGGGGGCAGGCCCCCCCAACCAAACCTCAGAAATCCACCGTCGCAGACAGCCACAGCCGCCGCCCGTCCTGATTGATGGAATAGGCAGGCGTGTAAACCGTGCTGTTGCCGCTCTGATACGGCACGTAAACGGCGTAATCGGTGTCCAGAATATTGTAGATAGCCGCTGCAAAACGCAGGTTCGGCCCCATCTGCACCGTGCCGCCAAGGTGGAACAGCTCATAGGCGCGGAAATCGCCCACGGCGGTCTGCTGCACGGTCTGCCCGCGCCAGCGGCTGGAACGGGCCTCCCCCCGCACCCACAGGCTGGCGGCGTCGCTGACGGCCCAGCGCAGATTGCCGTTCACCATATGCTTGGGCGTGCCGATCAGCGGCAGGCCTTCCTGTGGGCCGCTTTTTTGTTCGCTGTGCGTGTAGGTGTAATTCACGCTCAGGCTCAGCGCGGAGGTGAACTGCAGGCGGGTGCTCACTTCCGCGCCGCGGGTCACCGCCTCGTCGATGTTCACTGTTTGCGCGAACAGGTCCACGTTCGGGAAATTGCCCACGTCCACGCAGCCCGGGCGGTTGGGGTTGCCGGCGAACTGGCAGTTCGGCACGCCTTCGCCGGTTGCGATCTTGTCCTTGAACTTGTTGTGGAACAGCGTGGCGCTGCCGCTGAAGAAGCCGTTGGCGTCATAATAGACACCGGCTTCGAACGTGGTGCTCTTTTCCGGCATCAGCCCCGGCGTGCCCAGCAGCGGGATGGTGCCCTGCCCGCCGAAGCCGACAATGCCTTCGGCTGTCTGCTCAAGCCGCGGCGTCTTGAAGCCGCTGGAAACGCCGCCCTTCACCGTCAGATCGTCGTTCACGTTCCACACCGCATAGACGCGCGGCGACCAGTGGTCGCCGAAGCTGGAGTGGTTGTCGTAGCGCACGCCGCCCGTCAGGCGGAATTGCTCCACGATGGCCCATGTCGCTTCGCCGAAGCCCGCCCATTGGGTGAATTTGAACGGCGCGGGGGCAACGCCGTCGACCATGCGCGCCTTCCAATATTGCCCGCCCACGGTGAAGCCGATCGGCCCCTGCTCGCCTGCGAAGCGGCTGTCGATGATGTCATTGCGGGCTTCCAGCGTGCGCGGATCGCCCGCCGTCTTGCCCGGCGTGCCGCGCGGCAGGGTGCGGCCGATGGTTTCGGTATCGCCCCGGCTCAGCGTGGTATCCAGCGTGCCGAGCCCGGTGCGCCAGCTGTGCGCCAGCACGTAAGAGGTGCGGTTGAAGCGCTGCTCGTCGGTATAACCGCCGGAAATGCCCAGCGTGCCCAGCTGGCCCCGGCTGTTGTCATAACGCTGCTGGTTGCGATCATATTCGAACCAGATGTCATGATCCTTGTGCGGCGTGAGAGAGATGCGTCCGCCATAGCTGCCGATGTCGGATTGCACCGGGTTGCGGCCCAGCGACAGCGCCGGGTTGCCGGGAATCTCGATGTGAGAGGCCGCGCGGTGGAAGATGCTGCCGCGCACGGTCAGGCCCAGCAAATCCTTCACCACCGGCCCCTGCGCAAAGCCGTTGAGCGACTGGATGTTGCCGAAGCGCTCATCGAACTGGATGGTGCTTTCGCCGCTGACGGTGCCGACCCAGCTGTCCCCCACCTTGCGGGTGATGATGTTCACCACCCCGCCCATCGCATCCGAGCCATAGAGGGTGGACATCGGCCCGCGCACCACTTCGATCCGCTCGATGGCGGCCATCGGCGGCATGAAGCTGGACGAGGTTTCGCCAAATCCGTTGGGCGTCACGCTGCCGGGCGTGTTCTGGCGGCGGCCGTCGATCAGCGTCAGCGTGTAATCGCTGGACATGCCACGAATGGAGATGTTGAGGCCGCCCGTCTTACCCGCTTCGCCGCCGACATCGACGCCGGGCACATGCTGCAGCGCCTCGGCAAGGCTGCCGAAGCGGATTTCGGACAGATCCTCGCGGGTAATCACGCTGATGCTGGCCGGGGCCTGGCTGATCTTTTGCTCAAAGCCCGCTGCGGTGACGACGATGGTATCCGCCGGGGCTTCGATGTCGGCATCGGCAGCCTGCGCGGGCACCGCCAGCGCCAGAAGCGCAACCCCTGCAAGGGTTGAGCCGATGGTGGAGGCCGACAGGCGGCGGGCAGACAGGATCATTGTTTCTCCAATTTTATATTGAGACGAATTAGCAATAGCAATTCGCCCGCGCCTATTGGCGGCGGCAGCGGCGGGTGTCAACAGTCAGCTGACGTTCATCTTGTCACAGCGGAAAAGCAGCCCGATGCCCTGCGCGCTGGCCCGGAACGCCCATGTCGATGCTGCAACAAGCCGCTTCCGCCAGCCGCCGGATCAGCTCTCACCGTTCACCTCCCCTCAATCCGGGAGGGCCTATTGTGCAGTTGAGGCAAGCCGCCGGGCGCAGATATGTCCGGGCGGTCAGATCGAAACGCTCCGATGAACTTCCATAGGGTTGGAAGCTGGCGGGGTCTGACGCATCCCCCCGCGTCAGGCCCCGCCGTTGCGTTTGCGCCAAATGGCCGGGTGATCGCGGCCAGATGCGGTGTCCGACCTGGTTTCATGATCTGGCACAAGCAAAACGCAAAAGAACGGCGCTACAATTCGGTTCAACAGCAACGAAGCGAAAGAGCACCCATGTTCCTGCACGTCGATATCCCGGCCCAGTCAGACCTTCTCGCGCTGGCAGAGGCGCGCAATCCGGCCAGCGTCTCCATCTTCCTGCCCACCACGCCGGTGTCCGGCGAAATCTCCGGCGACCGCACGGTGCTGAAGAATCTGGCGGGAGAGGTGGACGCGCAGCTGGAAGCGGCAGGCCACCCGAAGAAAGAGCGCGAGGCCATCGCCGAGGCCCTGCACGAACTGGTGGAGGATGATGAATTCTGGCGCTTTCAGGCGAACAGCCTCGCCATCTATGCCACGCCGGACAGTCTGCGCACCTTCCGCGTGCCCAACGCGCTGACGCCCGCCTTCGACGTATCCGACCGCTTTCACCTGAAGCCGCTGCTGCGCGCCGTGACGTTCGGGCAGGCGGCTTATGTGCTGGCGCTGGCGGAAGGCCATGTGCGGCTGCTGCAACTGACGGCGGATCAGGCCGCGACAGAAGTGCGCGTGGCCGATCTGCCGAAAAGCGCGACGGACGCGCTGGGCATTTCCTCCATGGGCGTGAAGACGGAAAGCCGCCGCACAGATACGGCGTCCGGCCGTCGCGGCCTGATCGGCCAGTTCTGCCGTTCGGTGGATCGCGCGCTGCGCCCCTATCTGGCGGGCAAGCATGTGCCGCTGTTCCTCGTGGCAGACACGGCGCTGGGCGGCATCTATCGCAGCATCTCCAGCTATCCGCATCTGGCCCCCTTCGGCATCGATGCCACCCCGGAATCGCTGACGGACAGCGAGCTGTCAGAGGCCGCGCGTCGTCTGCTGGACCGGCTGAACGCGGAGGAAGTGGCGGCGCTGAACGCGCAGTTCCATGATCGCAAGGGTCAGGGCCGCGCGACGGCGGATATCGATCAGGCCGCGCGCGCCGCGACGCAGGGTGCGGTGCAGACGCTGCTGGTGGATATCGACCGCATCGTCCCCGGCTTTGTGGACGAGGAAACCGGCGCGGTGACGTTCGCCGAGGTGGACGATGCCAAGGCCTATGGCGTGGTGGACGAAGTGGCGCGCCGCGCGCTGCAATCGGGTGCGCGGGTGCTGGCCGTCCGCACGGACGATCTGCCTACGGACAGTCCCGTCGCGGCGATCCTGCGCTGGGCCGCCTGACGTAGGGCCATCGAACTGCTAGGGAAGGGGGCGGCCCATGTTCGCCGCCCCTTTTCCAGCCAAGCGGAGCCAGCGATGCAGATACCCCCGGTCCAGCTGTCCGACCGTTCCGACAGCCTGTCGATGGACCTCGCGCTCAGCGATACCCGCTACCTGTTCGAAGCGCCGGAGATCGACCCGCTGGCGGGCAGCCATCTCGGCCAGTCCGGCGTGGAGATGGTGCTGCAACGGCTGAAGCGCGCGAAACTGCCGAAGGAGGGGCATCTGCAACTGCGCATCAGCGCCCCGGCCGATCAGGTCAGCCCGGCCGCGCAGGCACAACTTGCCAGCACGCTGAAAGCTCACGCCGCCGCCCGCATCGCCGGCGAGGAGGAGGCGCTGTTCTTCCTCCGCCGCGAAACCCGCCAGTCGCTGCGCATGGGCGGCCTGTTTCTGGCGGCCTGCCTGATCCTCGCCGCGCTGGTCGATCTGCTGACGATCCTGCCGCCCTTTCTGCAGGCGCTGCTGCGCGAAAGCCTGATCATCGCAGGTTGGGTCGGCCTGTGGCACCCGCTGGACCTGCTGCTCTATTCCTGGTGGCCCAGCCGCTACCGCATCGGCCTGCTGAAACGCCTGAAGACAGCGGAGGTGCAACTGCACCCCGCGCGGGGCTGAGCGGCGATGATCGGATGGCCGCCGCTTACGCCCAGGTCACCCGCACCGGCAGTGTCTTCAGCCCGTTCACGAAGTTGCCGGTGGAGATTTTCGGCTCTGCCGTGAGTTCCAGCGTGTCGATCAGCGGCAGCAGTTCCTCGAACAGGATTTTCAGTTCCAGCCGGGCGAGATGCATGCCCAGGCACAGATGCGCGCCATGGCCGAAAGCGATGTGCTTGTTGGGGTTGCGATCCGCCTTGAACAGGTCCGGCTCGTCGAACACCGCTTCGTCGCGGTTTCCAGACATGTAGAACAGCGCGAGTGCGTCGCCTTTGCGGATGGTCTTGCCGCCCAGCTCGGTGTCCTGCGTGGCGGTGCGCATGAAATGCTTCACCGGCGTGGTCCAGCGGATGGCTTCTTCCACGAACAGCGGAATCAGCGAGGGGTCCGCCTTCAGCTTGGCGAGTTCGGCAGGGTTGCGCGCCAGTTCGCAGAAGCCGCCCGCCGCCGAGGTGCTGGTGGTGTCATGCCCGGCGGTCGCGGTGATGACATAGTAGGACAGCGCCTCCCGCTCGGGGATGGGCTGGCCGTCGATCAGGCCGTTGGCGATCACGGTCGCCACATCGTCGCGCGGGTTGGCGCGGCGGTCCGCGATGACGGCACCGAAATATTGGAAGAACACCTGCGCCAGCTGGAACAGGTCCACCTGCTTGTTGCCGCTGGAACCGCCCCAGAAGCTGGCACCTTCCGTCAGCATCTGCGAGCGGGCGATCACGTCCGGGTCCAGTGAGCCGAAGGTCTCCTGCGTCAGCTTCAGCATCATCGGCTCGTCCTCGCGCGGGACGCCCAGGATTTCCATGATAACGCGCAAGGGGTAGAACAGCGCGACTTCGTTGACGAAATCCAGTGTCTCGCCGCGCGATTTCATCAGCTCGATATGCTCGCGGGCAATTGCGCGCACCTTGGGTTCAAGGTTGCTTTTCACCGCGCCCGGCTGGAACCAGCTGTGGGTGATCTGCCTGAGTTTGCGATGTTCCGGATCGTCCAGATCGACCAGCGTGCGGAACAAATGGGTGTCGCCCGTCGTCTGCAGAATCCACTGCTCGCCCTCGATGGGGGAGAGGTAGGTGCGCTCGCGGTTGATGAAGAGGTCGTTCGCCTTGGAGACGCTGGTGATGTCGGCATGGCGGGTGATGGCCCAGAAGGGGCGGTAACCTTTGGGTTCAGTCCAGTGCACCGGATCGTCGCGCCTCAGCGTGGCGTAATCGGCCAGCAATGCGGCCGTGTCGGTATAGACTTCGGGGTTCACGATCCGATCGTCGATCGTCTCGCGGCTCCAGCTGAATGCCTGTGTCGCCATGTCTGTCTCGCCTCCCAGCGGTTTTATGGGATTGCTAGGGCGGGGAGGGGCGGGCTGGCTAGCTATTCAAAGGCGAGGGTGTCAGCCGGTATCAGGCGGCCCGCCGGGCCTGCCACAGGCAGGCGCCGCCGATGATGATGGCCCCGGCCCATGTGCGGGTGGAAACCGGCTCTGCGAAGAAGATCCAGCCATAAAGCGCAGCCCACAGCAGCGCGCTATATTCGAACGGGGCGAGCAGTTGCGCCTCTGCCATGGCATAGGCGCGCGCCAGCAGTTGCAGCGCTACCGCCCCCGTCAGCCCGGCGATCAGCACCAGCAGCCATTCCTCGCCGTGCGGCAGCAGGCCTTCGGGCGGCACCAGCAGCAGCATGGGGCCCGCCAGCACCAGCGCGGGAATGCCTGCGCCCAGCAGGCTGACGATCGCCGCGCCATCCTTCGCGGCGCGCATCCGCATCAGCACCACGGTGATGGCGTAGGTGAGCGCGGAAAACAGCACAGCCCCCACGCCCAGCAACTGGTCCGGCGACCATTGATCCGGGTTGAGGCCCACCGCCACGATCACGCCCACAAAGCCGATCAGGCCCGCCGTGATGCTGCCGCCCTGCATCCGTTCCTTCAGCAACACAGAGGCGATGGGCGGAATCAGCAACGGGGCGATAAAGGCAAGGGTGATCGCCTGCGCCAGCGGCAGGCTCTTCAGAGACCAGAAGAAGGCGAAGGCAGACAAAGCGAGGACCGCCCCGCGCAGCAGGTGCACGGGCAGCATCTCCGCTGTCACGCGCGGACGCCCGGCGCGCAGCCAGAAGGGGATGGCGAAGATCGTGGCCGCCAGATAGCGCCAGAAGGTGGCCATCACCGCCGGGTTGGTTTCCACCAGCTTCTTCATGGCCGCGTCCATCGCGCAGAAGATCGCGACCCCGATGATATAGAGGAGAATGGGGCGTGCGGGCATGGCGGCCCCGCGTTGGCGGCTTTGCGAAATGATTGCAACCGCTTCCCGGCGCTGGCATGGTTTCCACCACGAGCCGCGCGCAAGCGGCCCCGGCTGAGGCCGGAGATTTCAGGGCCCCGGCGAATGCCGGAAATCAGGGATGAGAGGGGACAAACGATGGCAAAGCTTCTGGGCAATCTCTCCACCGCACTGCTGCTGAGCGTGGCGTTGCTGCTGGTGGTGCTGTTCGGCTTCCACGGCTCGCTGATCAGCGAGGGCAGCCATTTCGTGAACGGCGTATTCCGCTTCCTGCACGTGCTGTGCGGCATCATGTGGATCGGTTTGCTCTATTATTTCAACTTCGTGCAGATCCCCACCATGCCCAAGGTGCCTGCCGAGCTGAAGCCGGGCGTTTCCAAATATATCGCGCCCGAAGCGCTGTTCTGGTTCCGCTGGGCCGCTGCCTTCACCGTGCTGACGGGGCTGATCGTGGCGATGCTGAGCGGCTATCTGCACGAAGCGCTGATGCTGAAGCCGGGCTTCCGGGTGATCGGGCTGGGCATGTGGCTGGCGCTGATCATGGCGTTCAACGTGTGGTTCGTGATCTGGCCGAACCAGAAAAAGGCGCTGGGGCTGGTGGAGGCAGATGCCGACACCAAGGCGAAGGCGGCCACCACGGCGATGATCTTCAGCCGCACCAATACGGTTCTGTCGCTGCCGATGCTTTATTGCATGGTGACGCAGGGCTGGCTCGGCGGCGTCTGATTTCGGGCGGCGGTGACCGATGGCGGGCACCGCCCCGATTTCCTTTGATGAGGCACTCGCGCGGCTGCTGTTGCTGGGCGCGCCATTGCCCGCCGAGCGGCTGCCGATCACAGACGCGGGGGGGCGATTTCTGGCCGCCGAGGCCGTCGCCCGACTGACGCAGCCGCCCGCCGATGTCAGCGCGATGGATGGCTATGCGATCCGCTTTGGCGGCCTGCCGGGGCCGTTCCGGCTGGCGGGTGAATCCGCCGCCGGGCGGCCGTTCGAAGGGGCTATGCGCGATGGAGAGGCGGTGCGCATCTTCACCGGCGCGCAGGTGCCTGCGGGGGCAGATACGGTCGCGGTGCAGGAAGATGCGGTGCTGACGGGCGGGGAATTGCGCTTTCCGCATGATGGCCCGCCACGCGAGGGCGCGCATATCCGGCGGCGCGGGCAGGATTTCGCGGCCGGGCAACCCGTGGCGTTGGTGGGGGAGCGGCTTGGCCCGGCGCGGCTGGGCCTGCTGGCTGCGGCGGGGCTGGCGGAACTGGCTGTTCACCGGCGTGCGCGCGTGGCGCTGCTCTCCACCGGGGACGAGCTGGTGCCGCCCGGCGTGATGCCCGGCCATTCGCAGATCGTCGCTTCGAACGCGCTGATGCTGCACGAATTGCTGCACCCTTATGCCGATGTGCGGGATCTGGGGATCGCGGCGGACCGGGCCGATTCGCTGGCCACTGCGCTGGCGTCGGCCGAGGGGTTCGACCTGCTGGTGACGGTGGGCGGGGCGTCTGTTGGCGATCATGATCTGGTGCGCCCGGCGCTGTTGGCGGCAGGGGCGGAATTGGATTTCTGGCGGGTGGCGATGCAACCCGGCAAGCCGCTGATGGCCGGGCGGATGGGGGACATGCTGGTGGTGGGTCTGCCTGGAAATCCGGTGTCCGCCTTCGTGTGCGGCTGGTTGTTCCTGCTACCTCTGCTGAAGCGGATGGCGGGCGATCCGGCGCCGCAGCATGTGGTTCGGCAGGTGCCGACGCTGGTCGATCTGCCTGCCAATGGCGCGCGCCGCCAGTTCCTTCGCGCCCGGCTTTCGGGAGAGGGCGTTACCCCGGCGGGGCGGCAGGACAGCAGCCTGCTGGGCGTGCTTGCGGGGGCCGATGCGCTGCTGGTCAGGCCCGAACATGGCCCGGCGCTGAAGGCGGGAACATCCGTTCCGGTGCTAACCCTCTGAGAGGTCCAACAAAGTGCTTGACCTGTTCCGCTTGGTTCCCTTAATGTTCCTTGCATGTTCCATATCGGACGAGGCGCAAGATGCTGACCGCGAAGCAACATGAACTGCTGCTGTTCATTCACGAACGTCTGGCGGAAACCGGTGTGTCGCCCTCGTTCGAGGAGATGAAGGAAGCGCTGGATCTGAAATCCAAATCCGGCGTGCACCGGCTGATCGGCGCGCTGGAGGAACGGCAGTTCCTGCGCCGCCTGCCCAACCGCGCCCGTGCGCTGGAGGTGATGCGCCTGCCCGGCGGGCAGGCTGTGGCCGGGGCGTCGTCCTCTCCTGTGGCAGGCTCTCCTGTGACAGGCTCCGCGCCGGTGGCGGATCTTGCTGCGGCCCGCGCCCGCAAGGCCGAAGCGGACCGGGCGCAGCCGCACGACGCGCCCTCCATCGCTGTGCCGCTGGTGGGCAAGATCGCCGCCGGCCTGCCGATTGAGGCGATCGAGGATCATGAGCAACTGGCCGTGCCGCAGGCGCTGCTGGGGCCGGGCGAACATTATGCGCTGCAGGTTTCGGGCGATTCCATGATCGAAGCGGGCATCTTCGACGGCGACTTCGCGCTGATCCGAAAGGCAGAGGAAGCGCGCGACGGCGAGATCGTGGTGGCACTGATCGACAATGCCGAAGCGACGCTTAAATATCTGCATCGGGAAAAGGGCATGATCCGGCTCGATCCGGCCAACAGCCTGTACGACCCGCAATATTATCTACCCTCCCGCGTGAAGATCCAGGGCAAGCTGGCGGGGCTGCTGCGGCGCTATTGAGCGGGAGACCGTGCGTTGGCCGGGACAGGCCCTCTGTTGACCGAAGGGATACTGGGCGGCACCATTGCACTATGAGAGCCCGGAGTGCCGCGTGGAGATGTCTGCTCGTCAGCTTGGGGGTTTATGCTGCGGCGCTCATCTTTGCTCGGCTCGGCTTTGGTTCAGCCGAGTTTTGGTTCCTGATCTCCATTGCAGCGGTTTTCGGCATTGCACTCAGCGCAGCGGTTTGCGTCGTGCTTCAGGTAGCCAGTGTCTTGAGAAGCGACATTTGAAAAGGCCGACAGTGTAGCCGCTGTTTCCCGTTGCGGTGAGGAGTCGCTCGGGATCAGCATAAGTCATTATGATCTGGCAAATTCTTGGCGATCATGTTTCCTGCTAACGCATCGGATTTTCTGCCTTCACCGTGACCCTCTCCCTCCGCTCAGGCTGAGCCTGTCGAAGCCCATGGAACAGCCCCCGGCGCGGCCATTGTACTTTCACGTCCGGGGCTTCGACAGGCTCAGCCTGAGCGGGACAGAGGACAGACAAGGGATGCGCGTTTGCAAAGGATGCAGTCGCCCAATTATGAGTTGGGCGCCATCGAACCGATGCTGCCCATTCAGCTTTCGTCTGTTGCAGTGCGCCAATCGCCGGATTTGCCGCCGCGCTTTTCCAATAGCCTTATGCCTTCGATGCGCATGCTGCGGTCCATTGCCTTGGCCATGTCGTAGAGTGTGAGAAGGGCTACGGAGACGGCGGTGAGGGCTTCCATTTCCACGCCGGTTGGCCCGGTGGTGGTGGCGGTGGCCGTGGCTGTGATGCCGGTTTCGCTGAGAGCGAGGTCGATAGAGACACTGCCGAGAGGCAGTGGGTGGCAGAGCGGGATCAGCTCGGCCGTGCGCTTGGCGGCCATGATTCCGGCGATGCGGGCGGTGGCCAGCACGTCTCCCTTTTTCGCGGTGCCCTCGCGAATGACGGCGAGCGCAGGGGCGGCGATCAGGATGCGGCCTTCGGCGACGGCGATGCGGGTGGTGGCGGGCTTGTGCCCCACGTCCACCATGCGGGCCGCGCCGGAGTCGTCCAAATGGGTGAGCCTGCTCTCCGGCAGATGGGTAGGCCCGCTTACCGGCGGATGGGTCAGCCCACTTAATGGAGGATGTGCGAGATCGCTCTCCGGCAGATTGCTGTCCTCGCCCGGATGGCGGAAGCCGCTTTCCGACGAAGGGGGGCGGCCGCTCACCGGCCGCCGAGCAACTTGCGGGTGGCGGCTTCCAAATTCTCCTCCCGCATCAGACTTTCGCCGACGAGGAAGGTGGTGACGTCGGCGGATTGCTCCAGCCGTTCCAGATCCTGATGGGTGGAGATGCCGGATTCGCCGATCAGCAGCCTGTCTTTGGGCGCAAGTGCGGCAAGGCGTTCGGTGACGGCGAGATCGACGACCATGGTTTTCAGATTGCGGTTGTTCACGCCGATCAGCGGGGTTTTCAGCGCCAGCGCGCGGTCCAGCTCGGCTTCGTCATGCACTTCGGCGAGCACGTCCAGCCCGATCTCATGCGCTGCCGCTTCCAGTTCGATCATCAGCGTATCCGGCAGCGCGGCGACGATCAGCAGGATCGCGTCTGCGCCCAGGCTGCGCGATTCGCGGATCTGGTAGGGATCGACGATGAAATCCTTCCGCAGTGCGGGCAGCGAGCGGGCGGCGTGGCGGGCGAGCGCCAGATAGGAATCCCTGCCCTGAAAATAGGGCTCGTCGGTGAGCACGGAGAGGCAGGTGGCCCCGGCCGTTTCATAGGCGTGGGCGATGTCTTCCGGATCGAACTTTGCGCGGATCAGGCCTTTGGACGGGCTGGCCTTCTTGATTTCGGCGATCAGGCCATAGCGGCGCGCGGCGCGGGCCTTCAGCAGCGCGGCGGCGAAGCCGCGCGGCGGGCCGAATGTGCCCAGCGGCAATGTCTCTTCCGGGCGCACGGCTTTGCGCGCGGCGACATGCGCGCGCTTGGCTTCGAGGATGGGTTGCAGACGGTCTGCCATGAATTGCCCTTAGCGAAAGGCGAGGAACAGCGCGAGACGGTCTGCCGCCGCCCCGCTGTCCAGCGCGTCGCTCGCGTCTGCCATCGCCTGTGGCCAGCTTCGGCCCGCCACGGTGAGGGCAGCGGCGGCGTTCGCCAGCACGATGTCGCGATAGGCCGGGCGGCCCTTCCCTGCGAACAGGGCGCGCAGTTCGGCGGCGTTTTCCGCAGGCTCTCCCCCCGCGATGGCGTCGCGCGGGTGGCGGGAAAGGCCATGCGCTTCGGGCGCGAATGCTTCCGTGGCGATGCCGCCTGCGCTGCCGCGCACCAGCGCGCTGTCGGCATGAACGGCGATCTCGTCCAGTCCGCCACCATGGACGACGAGCACGTCTGACGCGCCCAGCGCCAGCGCGGCTTCGGCCATGGGTTGCGCCCAGCTTTCGGCGAACACGCCGATCATCTGCCGCCTCACACCGGCCGGATTGGCGAGCGGCCCCAACAGGTTGAAGATGGTGCGACGGCCCAGCGCGCGGCGGATCGGCGCAACACGGGCGAGCGCCGGGTGATGCGCCTGCGCGAACAGGAAAGCGACTCCGGTGTCGCTCAGGCTGGCCTCCGCGCGGGACATCGGCAGGTCCGGCCGCCAGCCCAGCGCCTCCAGCACGTCCGCCGTGCCGCTGCGCGAAGAGGCCCCGCGATTGCCATGCTTGGCAACCGGCACGCCACAGGCTGCGACCACGAAGGTGACGGCGGTGGAGACGTTCAGGCTGTGCGAGCCGTCTCCGCCGGTGCCGCAGACGTCGATCGCCGTGTCCGGCGCCTCCACCGCCAGCATGCGGGCGCGCATGGCGGTGGCAGCGGCGGCGATTTCGTCCGGGGTTTCGCCGCGTTCGGCCAGCGCCACGAGGAAGGCGGCGATGTCGCTGTCTGACAGGTCCGCGCCGAGGATTCGGTCAAAGGCGTCGGCGGCGGTCTCCGGATCGAGGGGCCGCGACGGATCGGGAAGGCTCGTCACGCAGCATGTCTTTCAGGAACGTTGCTCACGCCACGAGGCCCTCAGGGCTGCGGTGCGGGATGCCCGCGATATCCAGAAAATTCGCCAGCAGCCGGTGGCCATGTTCGGTGGCGATGGATTCGGGGTGGAATTGCACCCCGTGCAGCGGCAGATCGCGGTGTTGCAGGCCCATGATCAGGCCGTCGGTTTCGGCGGTGATCTCCAGCACCGGCGGCAGGCTGGGGCGATCGACGATCAGGCTGTGGTAGCGGGTGGCGGTGAAGGGGGAGGGCAGCCCCGCGAACACCGATTTGCCCTGATGGTAGATGGGGCTGGTCTTGCCATGCATCTGCGTCGGCGCGCGCACCACCCGGCCCTGAAACACCTGCCCCAGCGCCTGATGGCCAAGGCAGACGCCGAACAGCGGCAGGCGGATATCGGCGGCGGCGGCGATCAGATCGAGGCAGATGCCCGCTTCGTTGGGCGTGCACGGCCCCGGCGACAGCAGCACCGCATCCGGCTTCAGCGCCAGCGCCTGCTGCACAGAGAGCGCGTCGTTGCGGACCACCTCCACCTCCGGCCCCAGTTCCATCAGATAATGGACGAGGTTGAAGGTGAAGCTGTCGTAATTGTCGATGACGAGGATCATGCCGCGCCTGCTGCTATTCCCAGAAAATCCGCCGCCTTCAGGCTGGCCCCGCCCACCAGCGCACCATCCACATGCGGCACCGCCAGCAGTTCCGCCGCGTTGGAGGGCTTCACCGAGCCACCGTAAAGGATTTTCACGCCCGGCCCCACCACCGCGCGGATCGCGGCATGCACTTCCGCGACTTGCGCCACCGTGGGCGTCAGGCCCGTGCCGATGGCCCAGACGGGTTCATAGGCGATCACCAGCGCGGCCAGACCTTCCGGCACGGAACCGGCCAGCTGCCGCTCGATCAACACCAGCGCTTCGCCTGCCTCGCGCTCTGCCAGCGTTTCGCCGATGCACAGAATGGGCGTCAGCCCTGCGCGGGCCACGGCCTCAGCCTTGGCCTTCACGATAGCGTCGGTCTCGCCATGATCCGTCCGCCGTTCGGAATGGCCGACGATGATGTGGCTGGCACCCAGATCGGCGAACATTTCCGCCGCAATATCCCCGGTGTGCGCGCCGGATGGCTGCCAGTGGCAATCCTGCCCGCCCACCTGCACATGGGTTCCGGCCGCGCGCGCTGCGAAAGCGGCCGCCAGCGTGGCGGGCGGGCAGACCAGCAGGTTGCAACCGCCAAGCACCGGCGCAGCGATCAGCGCCTCCAGCTCGGCAAGGCCTGCCTTCAGGCCGTTCATCTTCCAGTTGCCCGCGATCAGTTTCACCCGATGATCCCCGCTGTTCAGGCCGCCGTTCAGGCGGTGCTCAGCCGACCCTCTAGACAGGGAGGGCCGGAAACGGCAACCCGTGAGTAACTGATGTCTGTATCCCGCTTCTCCACGGCGCTTGTTGCGCTGGCGATGCTGCTGATCGCGCAGATCCTTGCGCCTGCCGCGCAGGCGCAATCGCTGTTGCGCGATGCAGAGACGGAGCAGTTCTTCCGCGACATTGGCGAGCCGCTGATGACAGCGGCCGGGCTGGACCCGCGCGCGGTGACGATCAGCCTTGTCGGTTCGCCGGAAATCAACGCCTTCGCGACACTGGGGCAGAGCGTTTACTTCTACTCTGGCCTGCTGGTGGCGGCGGACGATGTGCGCGAGGTGCAGGGCGTGCTGGCGCACGAACTGGGCCATGTCGCGGGCGGCCATGCCGTGCGCTTCAACGATGGCGTGGCGCCGGCCACCAACATCACGCTGCTGTCTCTGGTGGTGGGGGCGGCCCTGTTGGCGGCGGGCGCGGGCGACGCCGGGATAGCGGCAATGATGGCCGGGCAGCAGGCGGCGCAGGGCAAGTTTCTGGCCTTCAGCCGCGAACAGGAAAGCCGCACCGATCAGGCGGGCGCGCAGTTCCTGCAGAAGGCCGGGGTGGATGGCTCCGGCATGATCACCTTCTTCAAGGAATTGCAGGGCAATGAATATCGCCTCGCGATCCCGCAGGACAACAGCTACAACCGCACGCACCCGCTGTCCGGCGAGCGGATCGCCGCGCTGGAGCATGTGCTGCAGCAATCGCCTTACTGGAAGAAGGGCGCGGACCCGGTTCTGCAGGCGCGATACCAGCGGATTCGCGGCAAGCTGATCGGCTATGTCTCTGAACCGAAGGACACGTTGAAGGCCTATCCTTTGAGCGATACCTCCCCTGCGGCGCGGGTGGCGCGGGCCTATGCCTTCCACAAGCTGGCCGAGCCGGACAAGGCCATCGCCGAACTGGATGCGCTGCTGAAAACCAGCCCGCATGACCCCTATCTGCTGGAATTGAAGGGGCAGGTGCAGCTGGAATCCGGCCGGGTGCCGGAAGCGATTCCCCCCTTGCGCGAAGCGGTGGCGCGGTCCAACGGCAACCCGCTGATCGCCGGGATGCTGGGGCATGCGCTGGTGCAATCCGGCGAGCAGACCGGCGACAAGGCCAGTTTCGATGAAGCGGAAAAGGTGCTGCGCGCCGCGCTGGCGCGCGATGGCGACAATCCCTTCGCGTGGATGCAGCTGGAAACCGTGTATGAGCGGCGCGGCGACGAACCCCGGCTGGCGCTCGCGACGGCGGAGCGGCTGACGCTGACTGACGGCGACCCGAGGGCGGCGCTGAGCGCGGCGCAGACCGCCTCGCACGGGCTGGAGCAGGGCACGCCGGAATGGATTCGTGCGCAGGATATCGTGCAATTGCAGCGCAACCGGCAGCAGGACATGAAGAAGGGCAATCGACGTTGACTGAGGGTGTAGAGAGCGTGGTTCAGGAAGCTGGCGTAGAGGCTCCGGCCGGCGCGGAAACGCCGTCCGCCATGGCCCGCATCCGGGCCGCGCTGATCCCGCCGACGGCGGCGCACTGGGGCTGGTGGGCGGCGGGCCTCGGCATGGGCCTGACCATCGCCTCCGTCGCTGTGCTGCTGGCCGGGCGCGCGGGCGTTGCCCCCGTGCCCACCGGCGGCAAGGCGCTGGAACTGGCGGTGAAAGACGCCATCCTCGCCAACCCGGAGGTGATCCCCGAAGCCATCAACCGGCTGCAGCAACGCGAAGTGGAAAAGCTGCTCGCCTCCAACCGCGAAGCCATCGAAACCCCCTTCGCCGGGGCGTGGACGGGCGCGAAAGACGGCGATGTCGTGCTGGTGGAATTCTTCGATTACAACTGCCCCTATTGCCGCCAGTCCGTCGCCGACGTGGAGCGGCTGCTGGCCGAAGACCCGAAGCTGAAAGTGGTGTGGCGCGACATGCCCGTGCTGGGGCCGGACAGCGAGCATTTCGCCCGCGCCAGCCTCTCCGCCGCGGAACAGGGGCGCTATCGCGGCTTCTACAATAGCGTGTTCAAAGGGCAGGGCGCGCTGAATCAGGAACGGTTGATCCGCACCGTGCGCGCGGCAGGCATGAACGAAGCCAAGGTCGCGACAGACCTGAACAGCAAGGCGATCGAAGCGGAAATCCAGAAGAATCTGGACCTTGGTCGCGCGCTGGGGCTGACGGGCACGCCCTCTTATGTGATCGGCAATCGCATCATCTCCGGCGCGGCGGGATATGAGGAGCTGAAGAAGGCCGTGGAAGACGCGCGGAAGGCGAACGACGCGGCTTAGTTGGGGGTGGGTAGGGGGTTTTGCCTCCGGCGGGCAGGGAAATGATTTCCCTGCACCCTCAAAATTGGTGTTGAGGACCAACTCCAACGCCGTTGGAGTAATCAGATTCGATTGCCTGCGGCGCTACGTGGCCCTCTCCCCCTGCAAGGGGGAGAGTTGGAGAGGGGGTGTCACCGCCGGGCCTGATCCAACGACATCACAACACGCGCAACGAAATGCGCCGCAGGCAATAAACCCCACCCTCGCACCAGCGGTTGGCCCCCACCCCAACCCCTCCCCTAAAGGAGGAGGGGCTAAAAACGTCGGGGGTGCGAGCGGCGTCACGCCCCTGCCGGGGGTGAAGGGGCAGAGCCCCTTCAATTCAACGCCAGTCGCCAGCCCGCAGCATCCGACAGGCCTGTCCTACATAGGCATTTAAATATACCAAATTGGTCATTTCATTCAAAAGGAGTGACCAATGCGAGTTATTTACCTTCCTGCCCTCGCAGCCTTGGCCGGCTGCGCCACGCTTCCGGCCCCATCGTTGCAGCCCGGTGCTGCGGACATCCGCCTGTCTGTCGCGGCGGCGGAGGCCGGGCTTCGGCAGCTTGTGCTGGATGTGCAGGATCCGGCTGCGACTGCGGATTACACGGGCGTCGCGGCGGCGCTGGATGTGGCGCGGGTGACGGTTGCGACTCAGGCGCTGCTGGGGGCTGAGGATTTCACGCCTGCGCTGGCTGCCGAGCGGGCCTTGCTGGGCGTGACGCTGAAGGTCTGCGCAGACGGGGTGGCGGCGATGCAGGCCGCGCCGCAAGATGCCGGGACGTTCGCGCGCGGGGCGTTTGGGTTTACCTGTCTGGTGCCGCTGTCGTTGTTTGCGGTGCGGTAGGGCACGCGGCCGACAGTTAAGCCGCTATGGGTGTTACAGGACGCCGGCGCGCCGGCGTCCTGTCCTCAAACGCAACTTACCAGATCGAGACGCGGTCCTCGGGTGGGAGATAGAGCTTGTCCCCGGGCTTCACGTCGAACGCTTTATAGAAATCCGGGATGTTGCGGAGCACGCCGTTGACCCGGTAGCGGGCGGGGGCGTGCGGATCTGATGCAGCTTCGCGCAATTCGAAATCTGGCCGGGCTTTCGACATGAAGGCTTGCGCCCAGCCCATGAAAAACCGCTGCTCGCCCGTCAGACCGTCGATCAGCGGTGCGGGCTTGCCGTTCAGCGATGCCCGATAGGCCTGCAGCGCGATGCTGACGCCGTTCAGGTCGCCAATATTTTCCCCAAGGGTGAAGCCGCCGTTCACCATCACGCCGTTGCCGACGGGAAAGCCGTTGTATTGCTCGGCGAGCCGCTGCGTTCTCGTCCGGAATTGGCGTTGTTCTTCTGGTGTCCACCATTCGTTCATGGTGCCGGTTTCATCGAACATGCGCCCCTGATCGTCGAAGCCGTGGCCGATTTCATGGCCGATGATGGCGCCGATCCCGCCATAGATTGCAGCATCGTCCATGCTGCTGTCGAAGAATGGTGGTTGCAGGATCGCGGCGGGAAACGTGATCACGTTCAGCAGCGGGTTGTAGGACGCATTCACGGTTTGCGGGGCCATCGTCCATTCGATGCGATCCACCGGCCCTGTCAGGCTTTGAACCTTGCGAGCGAATTCATGTTCGCGTAGCCGCATGACATTCCCGACAAGGTCTTTGGCGTCCACTGTCACGCCGTCGTAGCCGCGCCATTTGTCCGGATAGCCGATCATGGGGCGGAAGGTGTCGATCTTCCGAAGCGCTTTCGCCTTCGTCTGCTCGCTCATCCAGCTTGAGGTGATCACCTTGCGGTAGGATTGCAGTAGGCGCTCGACGATGCTCAGCATATGCGCCTTCTCGTCAGCGGAGAAATAGCGCTCTGCATAGAGCCGCCCGCCAGTGAAGGGCATTAGGCTGTTCGTGAGTTCGACGATCTTCTTCCACTGCTCCTTTGGTTGATCCAGCCCTTGCATCACCTTGCCGTGGAAGGAGAAATGCGCATCCTCAGCGGCCGTGCCAAGAAACGGAGCGTAGCTGTCCAGCAGGCGCCATTTGAAATAGTCTTTCCAGACATCCAGCGGCACCGTGGAAACGAGCTTCGACAGTTCCGTCAGATACTCCGGCTGCCCGGCGACGAAGAACGCCTCTTGCGGAACGGAGCCGGCTTCCAGAAGGGCGTCCCAGTTGATCTCCGGCGCCCAGCCGGCGAGGGATTTGCGGGCCGGATTGTAGAGCCGGGAGATGTCGCGATTGTCTTCCTTGCTCCGGTGCCCGCGTGCGAGCGCAGTTTCCAGCGCGAGAATGTCGTCCACCGCCGAAGCGGCCGACTTTGGATAGGCCTGTGTCAGAAGCCTTTCCATATAGGCGCGATAGGCGGCCCTCTTGGACTTCATGTCCTCCGCGTCGGAGAGGTAGAAATCCCGATCTGGCAGGCCCAGCCCGCCTTGAAACAGGAACATGGCGTAACGAGAGGGCTGCGCGAAATCGGGAACAATCAGCACTTCGATTGGCCCGCCGGTGCCGAGGCTCGCCGCCCGCAACATGTAACGCGCCAGATCGCGCTTGTTTTGGATCGCGTCGATACGCGCGAGTTCCGCACGGAGCGGTTCGATCGCGCGCGTGTCACGCAGCGCCTTGTCATTGCCCGATTGCACCAGCCTCGCGAGGCGGCCGACATCGCCATTCTGCGCCGATGAGGCAGGGTCAAGGCCCGCGACGATGTCGAACATGGCCTTGTTGGCGCGTTCCTGAAGAATCTCGAACGTGCCGTAGGTTCCCCGGTCTGGCGGGATATCCGTGGTCTTCAGCCAGTGGCCGTTGACGTAGCTGAAGAAATCGTCGCCGGGCCGGATCGCGGGATCCATATGGTCGATGGCGATGCCGGATTTGCGGGACAGTGCTGCATGGGCCTCGTCCTGCCCGGATGCCGCTGCGGAAAGTGGCATCAGCAGCAACAGGGCCGCGGCGTGCAGGCGGATGGATGCGGGCTTCATCCGGCGTCCTTTTCGGTTGTGGAGGCTGGCGCTTCGGAGGCAGCGGCGGGGCCGCGCGACTGAAAGACGACATCGTTCCAATGTTCCGGCGGTTTCCAGTCGCTCTTGCCGGATAGCAGCGACGCTTCGAGGAAGGAGCTTACGCTGCTATTGACGATCTTCCGGATGTGGGCCGCGTCGATGCTGCCGCCGCTTCCCTTCATGCGCCACAGCCGGGAAAAAAGGCCGATATCGGAGAAATCCGCGTGGCGTGTGTCTTTCACCTTCATCCAATAGTGCCAGCCCCCCGGGCGATCGAACAGGGCGAGGCCCATATTGTTGTCTGCCCCGTTCAAAACCAGCATGGGCTGTTGCGGCGCGGGCCTGTCCAGCAGGTCCACGAAGAAGCCGTCCAGATCGGCCACCGCCTTGCAGCGGCTGTCGACGCCGCAGGTGGCCACCGCGGCGATACCCCCGAACGACATGCCTGTGACTGCCGTGTGATCGAGATCGAGCCGGTCCTTGAATTGCGACGGCAGGATGCCCGCCTGCAACTGGCCGAGTTGATCGAGCACGAACCGCTGATCGCCTTCCCAGATATCCAGCCCGAAGCGTTCGATCGCGCGATCGAGCGGGCGGGCGTTCATCAGCCGCTGCATGCCTTCGGCGATGACCGCTGGATCATTGCTCGCCAGAATCCGTTCGGCTTCCGCCGTGACTTGTGCATTCGGCGGCGGTTCGCCGCCCTGATAGGCCTGAACCTCGACGAGTTTCAATTCGCCATCCGGAAAGCGATTGGCGGCGCTTCCATAAGTGTGATTCACCGAAAAGACGACGAAGCCACGGCTGGCCAGTTCCTCCACGAGAGACAGATGGAGATCCGGATGAACGCCGAGGCCGTGGGAAAAGATCACCACGGGAAAGCTCTGGTGATCGCTCGCCAGCTTCGCGCCGATCCGGCTGTTCGATGGAATTCCCGCCAGATGCGACAGGAAAAAGCGGGTTCCCGGCAGATTGTTGAGCAGGGAGGCCCCGACAGCGCCCCCCTCCAGCATGACGGGCCGCAGCTTCCCCTCCCGGTTTCCCGGATCGGCCGGATAAAACACCTCCACCGTCAGCGCGCGTTTGTCGATCGGCGAAACCGTGTGCAGTTCCGGTCGGTTGGCATCCGTCCAGTGAAACTCGGTATAGCCCACGGGGTATCGCCCGCTTGGGCGGGGCATTTCGAATAGCGGGAACAAATAGAGCGCCAGACCCGTAACCGCGATGAACGGCAGGGCGATCAACCCTGTCAGCAGTGCGCGCGCATTGAAGCGGCCCGCGCGTGGCTGCAACTTTCCCTTCGAGGCACGCACCCAGCGGACGATCGCGACGGTCAGGCAGAAGAGGGCCGCCAAGCCGAGGGGCACAAGTTGCCAGCGCGGCCCGCCAGACAGCAGCGCGGCAAGCAGCAGGATCGACGACAATCCCCACAGCCCGGCCTGCCATGCATATTGGCGCGGGTGTCGGATCAACGCATGCAGAATCGCAACAGTGGCGACTGCCACCGCCGCCCAGGCCAGACCATCGGAAACAAGCATCAGAACTGACCCTGCAGAGTGAGCCCGATGGTTCGGGGTTTCTGGCGGTACGAATAGGAGACGAACTGGCTGGAATTCGTCAGATTCTGGCAGAAGGCCGTCAGGTTGATCGGGCCGCGCTTCAGTGTCGCCCGTGCGTTCACCAGATGATGGGCGGGCAGCACAACCGTTTCGCCGCCGACGATGATCTCCGCATCACTCAGATATTGATGCTCTGCCCTGAGCGAAAGCGCGGTCGTGTCGGACAGATCAAATTCATAGGCAATGCTGTTCGAAATGGTGAACTTGCGCTGGCCCGGCAGGCGGCGGCCTTTGATCGTTTCCGTATCCGGGATGGTCTCGTCGAATTCCGCCTTGTTCAAAGACAGCGCGCTGGCCAGTTCCAGCCCCTTTGTCGGGCGGGCCGTCAGTTCCAGTTCGAAGCCTTGCGAATGGGCCGAACCGGCGTTGGACATATAGCCGATCTCAGTCATCGGCTCGGTCAGGCCGATCTGGATGTTCGTCCAATCGATATAATAAAGCGCGGCGTTGACGATCAGCCGCTGATCAAACCACTCGGTTTTTGCGCCGATTTCGTAATTCCACAGCGAATCAGGCTCATAAGCGGCGGGAACTTCCGGCGCGATCGGAATGGGCACGTTCACCCCGCCGATGCGATAGCCCTGCGCGGCAGAGGCATAGATCATTGCGCTGCTGCTGGGCTTGTAGGTCAGCACCAGCCGGGGCGTAACCTTGCGGTCTGTGTCGCTGTATGGCCCGTTCGCCACCGGGATCAGTCCCGTTGCGATCCCGTTCTGCACGTCCCGGTAACGGGCCGTGTTGGAGAACCAGCGCAGTCCACCTGTCAGCGCCAGCGACGGGGAGAATTCGTAGGTCGCTTCGCCATAGAGGGCGGTTTCCTGATCATCCAGCCAGATGGTCGCATCGATGAGCGTATCGGTTGGAAAGCCCAGCATTTCGCCGAACCCCGGCACGATAACGGTCTGGAACGCTTCCCGCTTGCGTTTCAGGTAGAATGCACCCGCAACCCATGAAAACGGGCCATTCTTGTTGGAGGTCAGGCGGAATTCCTGCGCGAAGCTTTCGGATTCATCCGGGCTGTTGAAAATGACGATGTCGTTGCTCGCCGACATCTCGCCGCTTTTCTTCGCATAGGTGGTGGAGGACATCAGCTGCGCGAACGACAGTTCAAGTTCGCCGAGGAAGTTATAGGTTTGCAGCCTGTTGTTCTGATAACTCGGCCGCGCCACAGACCATGTGTACCCCGCGCCCGGTGTGCGATCGACAGCGCCCAGCGCCGGGGTGTCGGTGTCCTGCAGGATCGCGGTTGCCGTCAGGCTCAGGGTTTCGCTGGGCTCGAACCGCAGCGATGCCCGCCCGCCATAGGTGCGCGATTCATTGGCATTCTTGCGCCCGGTCGCCACATTGTCGACGAAGCCGCCGTCGTGGATGTAATAGCCTGTGGTGCGAAGGGCGAGGCGTCCGGCCACCAGAGGGACGTTCAGAACGCCTTTCAGTTCGTAATTTTCCGCGCCGTCGTGGATTGTCGACAGGGTTGCCTGCCCTTTCCCGGAAAAGGCGCCGGTGTCGGGTTTGTTGGTGATCACGCGCACGGCACCGCCCATCGCGCCGGAACCGAACAGTGTGCCTTGCGGCCCGCGCAGGATTTCCACCCGGCTGACGTCGAACAGGTCGATATCCATCACCGAGCGGGCGCCACGGGAATCATCCGTCGGCAGTTCGTCGAGATAGACGGCAACCGTGGCCTGATTGTCGCCGCCGGTGGAGGCGATGCCGCGAATGGTGAAACCGCCGGCGTTCCGGTCGCCCTCGGAGAACAGCAAGCCGGGCACGGAGCGGTAGAAATCCGCAAAGCCGTTCGCGCCCATCCGCTCCAGCTGCTCTTCACCGATGGCGGTGACGGCCATCGGAACCTCCTGAACGCTGACGGCACGTCGCGTCGCCGTTACAAGGATTTCCGGATACTCAAGTGCCGCCTCTTCCGCGCCCCGCGCCGCAGCCGGGGCGAGCGTGATCTTCCCATTCTCGTCTGCCACAACGGCGAGCCCGGTTCCTTCCAGCAGCCGATCCAGCGCGGTGCGGGTATCATATTGCCCCTTGATTGCCGTGGTCGTGACGCCGCGCAGGGCGCGCCCCGGGGCCACGATCTCGATCCCCGCCTGCCGTGCGAACTCCGGGATGGAGCGGTTGGCGGGCTGGGCGGGAACGTCGAACGCCCGTGCCTGCGCCCAGGCAGCTGCGGGAGCAGACAAGCCGATCAGCGCCGCGCCGCAGATCAGAACAGCCCTGATTTTCGCAATACGCATTGAAGCCCCTTTTCGCGCAGGCCGTAATGGCCATGTCATTCTTGAGGATTAGATGCGCAGACTTCCGGAAATCCGCCCGGGCCGCTCAAAAAAATCAACCGGCCCGGCGCAGCACCACCGAATCTCCCTCGGCACCGATTTCAAGGCCAAGGCTGAGCGCGGCGGATTGTGCAAAACCCCTGGGGTTGTTGGCGGCATAGAGGCCCGTGATGGTTTCATTGCCGATCGCGGGATCGGCAAACAGAATGTGGGAATCGCTGTAGCGGGCAAATTGCGCCGCGGCTTCGCGCAGCGGGCAATCTTCGAACGACAACATGCCTTCGCGCCATGCCAGTTCGCGGTCGACGTCTGCGGAATTGACGCTGCTGATCTCGACGGGGTGGCTCTGCCGGACCACCGCGCGGCGGTTCGCACCGATCTGGCTGACGCTGCGCAGCTGCCCGCCTGTTTCCACCTCCACTGTGCCCTGCCGCACCAGAACCTGCACCGGCCGTGCCTCGATCCGGCTGACGGTGAAGCTGGTCCCCACGGCACGGACGCTGGTGGAGCCTGCCATTACCACAAATGGCCGCACGACATCGCGGGCGACATCGAACAGCGCCTCCCCTTCCTTCAAGGTCACCTGACGCAGCCTGTCAGAGAATTCCACATGCGCTGCCGACGCGGTGTTGAGCGTCATGGTGGAGCCATCCGGAAGCGGCACCAGCCGGATTTCGCCGCGTTGCGTCGAAACGCTGTTCGCTGCCGTCTGCCAGCGCAGCCCCAGCGCCACCGATATGCCGGCAGCCAGAACCCCCGAGCCGCCGATCAGGACAGCACGGCGGGATTGCCGCCGATCAACATCGTCCGGCGCTTCGGGGTCATGCGGATTGGCAATCGGCAGCGTTTCCAGTCCCGCAAGGAATTCATCCGGGTTGAAACCGGGGCCGAGCGCCCTGGACCGGCTGGCATGGGCAAACACGGCGCGTGCGCGGGCGAAGGCGCCCAGCCGCCGGACATCGCCCGACAGCCACACGTCCAGTTCGGCCTGTTCGTCGGATCGCAGAGGTGCATTGTCGATGCGGACCGCCCATCGGGCGGCGACCTCATCAATCTCTGCGCTCGTCTCGCGTCCGTTCATTGCGCTCTCTTGCCTGCTTCTTGTCCGCTGTAGATGCGCCAGCCTGCGCATTTCCGCCACGCCCCATGCGGATCATGAGGCGCTGGAGGCTTTTCGCCACCAATTTCTGGACCGCATTGTCAGACATCCCAAGCTGCGCCCCGATTTCCCGGTGGGACATCCCATCGATCACGCGCGAAAGAAAGGCCCGGCGGCCCGGCTCGGGCAGTTCCGAAACCGCGATCGCCAGCAGGTGCAACTGTTCGCGATCGGACACCTGCGTTTCGGGGGACGGCTCATCCGCGGCGATCCACAGAAGATCGCCATCGTCCACGGATCGGATGGAGATCACGCGCGCATGCCGAATGTGCATCAGGATGATCGTTCGGGAAATGCTGAACAGATAGGCGCGCGGATTGCGAAGATGGCCCACGTCATCCATTTGCGCGAAGCGGCTATAGCATTCCTGTATCACATCATCGGCATCGAGATCCTGCGGAAGCTTCCAGCGGGCCAGATAGGTGCGCAACGATAGTTCGTGCGGCAGGATATGCCGTGCGAGCCACAATGCCCGATCATCCGAGACCCCGCCCATGCTAGGGGGTGAGGCCGGGTTTCTGAGGCGTCCGGGCGCCGGCCTCTGGCTCAGACATGCTGCAACGCCATGTCGAGATCGTCCCGCAGATCCTCGAACGCCTCGATGCCGCACGAGTAGCGGACGAGCGTTTCCGGGATCCCCAGCCGCGCGCGTTCCTCCGGCGTGCATTCGACATGGCTGGTCGTCCCCGGAATGCCGATCAGCGTGTTGACGGAGCCAAGGCTGGCGGCGCGATGCGCCAGTTTCGTGGCGTTCAGGCACCGCTTCACGGCTTCGAAGTCGCCCTTGATGGCGAAGCTCAGCACGCCGCCGAAGCCGCTCATCTGCGAGGCGGCGATGGCATGGCCGGCATGGCTTTCAAGCCCCGGGTAGAAAACGGCATCCACCTTCGGATGCGCAAGCAGGTGGCGCGCCATCGCCAGCGCCGTTTCGCTCTGGCGGCGGACGCGCAGATCGAGCGTTTTCAGCCCGCGCAACAGCAGATAGGCAGCAAAGGCCCCAAGGCTCGCGCCGGTGATCTCCCGATAATGATAGACCTGCCGCACAAGCTCCCGGCGTCCGGCAAGCACACCTCCCATCGCATCATCATGCCCACCCAGAAATTTCGTGGCGCTGTGCAGCACCAGATCGGCGCCGAGCTGTATCGGGTGCTGGTTGATCGGCGTGGCGAATGTATTGTCCACAACCGAGATCGCCCCAATCGCCTTTGCCGCCGCAATCGCGCGGCGCAGATCGACCAGCTTCAGCGTGGGGTTGCTGGGCGTTTCCAGATAGACGATCCGCGCGCCCTTGCGGATGGACTGTTCCAGCGCATCGGCATCCTCCGTATCGACGAGATCGACCACGATTCCCATTGGCGGGAGGAAATCGAGGAATATCTTGCTCGTGCCGCCATAAGTGTCGGTTGTGGAGACAATGCGGTTCCCGGGTCGCAGGAAGGTGAACAGCGTGTTGGAGATGGCGGCCATGCCGGAGGCAAAGGCGGTCGCATCCTCCGCGCCCTCCAGCAGGCGCACTTTTTCCTCAAACACGCCGACGGTTGGATTTGTGTTGCGGCTGTAGATATGTCCTTCGCTTCGCCCCTGCGCGGCGGCGAGCCAGCCATCGACATCCGCATAGGCGAACGGCGCGCTCTGAACGATCGGCACCTGCGCTGCACCAAAGGCGAGCGGCGTTTCTTCCCCGCCCCATGCTGCGATGGTGGATGCGTGTTTTGTTGCAAGGCCTTTGGAATCTGCCGACGGCATGGGGCTCTCCCGAATGTAGGGAGCCACAATGGCACGAGCGGATGGTCGGAATGTGCGGTGAAAGGCCCTTATCTTGAAACAAATGACGTTCAGATGTCGGATTTTTCAGCCGCTTTTTCGGCGAGGGAGGCCATCCGGTCTTCGGCGAGGATCGCGTGGATCGGCGTGGAACCGGACGATTTGACGACCTTGGTCGAAATATAGGTGAAGTATTTTTCAATGCCGATATCGGCAGACAGTAATTTTTCGATCAGATTTTGATATTGATCGACATCTTTTGCGATGACTTTCATGATATAATCAATACCGCCGCCAAGGGCATAGCATTCCGAAATGCTGTCGACTGTGGAAATATATCTTTCAAATCTGTCGAAATCATGCATTCGGTGACTGCGTAATGTCACTTCTGTCAGGAATATTTCATGCGGAGATATTGATCTTACATCGATCTTGGCATGATAGCTTATGATGATCTTATTGCGTTCAAGGGCGCGCATGCGTTCCAAGCAGGCGCTCTTTGAAAGATTAACCCTCTCTGCAAGCTCACTTTTGCTGATTCGCCCGTCATTCTGCAGCTGGCGGAGTATTTCGATGTCGATCGAGTCCAGCGCGATCGCCGTGCGACGGCGGCCCTGTGCCGGTGGAATTGATATATTCTGCCGTGAAACACCGCTCATGCCGGGAATCTAGTGCAAGTTCCCGGCATCTCAAACGGGAATAGCTACGACGGTTTCCGGAAAGGCCAGTCGCACAGATGCAAAAAGGGCGGGGTGATACCCCGCCCTTGTTTTGCTCCGACTGAATTCCGGCGAGCCAGCGCTGCTGAGCATCGCCGCCTGCATCAGCGGCTGTAGAATTCCACGACCAGGTTCGGTTCCATCTTCACCGGGTAAGGCACTTCGTCCAGCGTGGGGACGCGGACGTAGGTGGCCTTGAAGCCGTCCACGGTCACATATTCGGGGGCTTCCCGCTCAGACGAGCCGATGGCCTCCAGAACCAGCGTCATTTCGCGGCCCTTGCTGCCCAGCTCGATCACGTCGCCCGGCTTCACCAGCGCGGAGGCGATGTTGCACTTGCGGCCGTTCACCAGGATGTGGCCATGGTTCACGATCTGCCGTGCAGCGAACGGGGTGGGGGCGAACTTGGCGCGATACACCACGGACGCGAGGCGGCGCTCCAGCAGGCCGATCAGGTTCTGCGAGGTATCGCCCTTCATGCGGACGGCTTCGGCATAAACCTTCTTGAACTGCTTTTCGGTGACGTCGCCGTAATAGCCCTTCAGCTTCTGCTTGGCGCGCAGCTGGATGCCGAAATCCGACATCTTGGACTTGCGGCGCTGGCCGTGCTGACCGGGGCCATATTCGCGGCGATTGATCGGGGACTTCGGACGGCCCCAGACATTCTCGCCCATACGGCGGTCGAGCTTGTACTTGGCGCTGGTGCGCTTCGACATACTATCATCCTTCGCTGGCTCCGGCGAAATTGCCGGGGCACGGCCCTCCACGGGGAAGAGCGAGTCTGGCCCCGCGCACCCCGAACAGTTCAGCCCGAACAGTTCAGGATGGGCCACCGCTTCACCAGACGTGCGGGGCCGAATGCGAAGCGGGGCCGTTAGCGGCGGATGCGCGGAACGTCAAGATGGCAGCGGCATGAGCCTGCGCCGAATCCTTGACCATCGGGGGGCATTGCGGCTAGACGCACGCCCCTGCCCGAATTTTTCAAGACACGGAAGAGGCCTGATGGCACGCGTCACCGTTGAAGACTGCATCGAGAAGGTTCCGAACCGCTTTGAGCTGGTTCTGCTGGCCGGCCAGCGCGCCCGCCAGATTTCCGGCGGCGCGGAACTGACGCTGGACCGCGACCGGGACAAAAACCCGGTGGTGGCGCTGCGCGAGATCGCCGAAGACACGGTTTCGCCCGAAGCCCTGTCTGACAAGATCGTCAACGACCTGCAGAAGGTGCGGATCGACGAGGATGATGTGGCGGATGAAGTGGGTTCGCTGGCGGCTGCGGCCGAAGCGCTGCGGCTGACGGCGGCTGCGCCACCGCGCAACCAGAATCTGGGGCCGGATTACGAATGAAGGCGGCCGCGATTAGCGCGAAGCGCTAACTCGCGGACTCGCCGAAATTCCGGACGGCACGAAAAAGGGCGGGGCCAAACCCCGCCCTTTTTGCGTGTCCGACGGCGCGGCTTTGCCGCGCTCTTTTCTTTAGCCCCTCAAGCGCCGGGCGCTCCGCATCCGCTCCGCTTGGCTTCGCGCCACTTGGCGCGGCGGCCAGTCGGCCTTGCGGCGCTACGCGCCGGGATTTCTGCCCCCCCAAAGCGGACTCGGCAGCTTTGCTGCCGGCCGCTTGCGATACACGTATCGCGCTGCTAAACCCCCACTATGCCCATCTCGCTCCGCCTCCCCGCCGACGTCGAAGATCGGCTCTCCGCGCTCGCTGCGCTCACCGGCCGCTCCAAGACCTTTTACGCGACCGAGGCCATCGTCGAGCATATCGACGACCTGGAGGACGCGCATTTGTCGAACGAAATCCTTGCCCGTATCCGTGCGGGCGCTGAAACCACCGTTCCGCTAACCGATCTGCTGGCCGAATATGGTCTGGCGGATTGAGGTTTCCGCCAGCGCCGCAAAGCAACTCTGCAAGCTCGACCCGCAAGTCGCAAGGCGCATTCTGACCTTCCTGCGCGACCGCGTTGCGCCGCTGGACGATCCCCGCAGCCTCGGCGAGGCGCTGCGAGGCAAGGAACTGGGCGATTTCTGGAAATACCGCGTGGGCGACTGGCGCATCGTCGCCGACATCGAGGATGGCGTGATGCGGATCACCGTGATCCGGCTGGGCAACCGGAGGGAGGTTTATCGGCGGTGAGAATAGTGACGTGACTGTTTAGCCCTGATTGCCGATATTCCGCTACCATGGCACGCTTGGCTTGACGAGCATGGAAAGGCGCAATGCGGATACCCATACGCAACAAGAGCGAAAGCTCCCTGACGGTGTTCGTAGAGTTGCAATGCGAACAGTTCGAAGTTCCGGTCGGCGGTGAGGCGATAGTTCGACTAGCGGACGGCCGTGCACACTCAATTGATGTTGATCGCGATTGGGTCACGATCTGGGACGAAGATGGCGACGCATCGGTTGAGGTCATCTCGAGCAGCGATAAGCGCGTCGACGACGCACTGATGCTTGCTCGTGTCTGGCTTCATAGGATGGGTGCAGGAAATGACGCGTTGCTTCTGGACAGCACAGTGGAAAGTCTAGAACCAGAGATCGGTTATTTCGCTGCACGAGATCGAGTGTTTCGGGCTTTCCATGCGGGTTTTACGGGCGATGATGCGCCATCACAGAACGATAAAACGGTCATTGCGTGTTGGCGCGCTGGAGCGACCGCCGCCCGGCTAAACGAAGAAGCTCGCAAGGCGCGAACCTTCTCCGAGTTAAGCGCGGCACCCTTCGATACTGACGCGGCTCGCACGGCTTTCAATCGGGCTTTGAGCAACGGAAGCTAGTCACCTGAGAGCAGACGCGCGCGTCGACCCTTTCGCGGGCTTGTGGAGCTGTTGTCCTGTTGGTCCCAGCTTCCGCTGGGATGACGACTATATGTTGAGGGTGCAGGGAAATCATTTCCCTGCCGGGTGCAGGGCAGAGCCCTGCCCGCCGGAGGCTCCCCAAACAAAATTCTTCTTTCCTCCCAAGCCCCTTCCTACATAGTAGCTTCCGATGCTGCGCCAGTATGAACTTGTCGAGCGGGTCAAGAGCTATGACCCTGATGCGGATGAAGATCTGCTCAACCGGGCTTATGTGTTTTCGATGAAGGCGCATGGCAGCCAGTTGCGCGCCTCCGGGGACCCTTATTTTTCCCATCCGATCGAGGTGGCGGGCATCCTGACGGACCTGCATCTGGACGACGAGACGATCGCGACCGGCATCCTGCACGACACCATCGAGGATACGGTGGCGACGCCGGAGGATATCCAGCGGCTGTTCGGGGCGAATGTCGCGCGGCTGGTGGATGGGGTGACGAAACTCTCCCGCATCGAGGCGCAGACGGACACCGAGCGCGCGGCGGAGAATCTGCGGCGGTTCCTGCTGGCGATGTCGGACGATATCCGCGTGCTGCTGGTGAAGCTGGCGGATCGTCTGCACAATATGCGGACGCTGAAGTATCTGAAAAATCCGGATAAACGCCGCCGCATCGCCCGGGAAACGATGGATATCTACGCCCCGCTGGCGGAACGCATCGGCATGTATGGCTTCATGGATGAGCTGAAGGAGCTGTCGTTCGCGGAGCTGGAGCCGGAGGCTTACCAATCCATCACCAAGCGGCTGGAATCGCTGCGCATGGGTGGCGGGGACATGGTGAAGCGCATCGAAAGCGGCGTTCGCCACACGCTGGAATCAGCGGGAATCGTGGTGGATGATGTGCGCGGGCGGGAAAAGCGCCCATGGTCCATCTTCCGCAAGATGCAGGACCGGCATGTGCCGTTCGAGCAATTGTCCGATGTGATGGCGTTCCGGGTGATCACCCGCAGCCCGGAGGATTGCTATCGCGCGCTGGGCGCGCTGCACCGGCGCTGGCCGATGGTGCCGGGGCGGTTCAAGGATTATATCTCCACGCCGAAGCGCAACGGCTATCGCTCGCTGCACACCACGCTGGTGGATCGGGCGAAGATGCGGATCGAAGTGCAGATTCGCGATGCCGACATGCATGTGGAGGCGGAGTTCGGCATGGCCGCGCACTGGGCCTATAAGCAGAAGCGCGGCGCGGGGCATGCGGATTACCCGTGGCTGTCTGACCTCTTGGAAATATTGGACAATGCGCAGAGCGCCGAGGAGGTGCTGGAAACCACCCGCATCGCCATGTTCCAGGATCAGCTGTTCTGTTTCACCCCCAAGGGCGAGCTGATCCAGCTGCCGCAGCAATCGACTCCGGTGGATTTCGCCTATGCCGTGCACACCACGCTGGGCGATACCTGCGTGGGGGCGCGGGTGAACGGCAAGGTGGTGCCGCTGCGCACGCGGCTGGCGAACGGCGATCAGGTGGAAATTCTGCGATCCTCCGCGCAGACGCCGGACCCGGCGTGGGAGCAGTTCGTGGTGACGGCGAAGGCGCGCGCGGCGGTGCGCCGCCATCAGCGCCTGCGCGAGCGCGCCGCCCAGCTGAAAACCGGCGAGGCGCTGTTCAGCGACGCCTTGAAGCGGCTGAAGGTGGAGATCGGCGCGGAGGCGTTGTCTGCCGCGCTGAAGCGGCTGAAGCTGCCGGATCAGACTGCCCTTTATGTGGCGCTGGCGCGGCAGCAGGTGTCAGACGCGCAGCTGTTGGAGGCGCTGGTTCCGGGGTCCGCCGAGAAGCGAAAAGCGCGGCGGAAAAGCCCACCGAAATCGCCCGAGGGGGCGATATTGGTGGATGGCGATTCGCACGCCGGGGGCATGGAAATGGCGCAATGCTGCATGCCGATCCCCGGAGACCGCATCGTGGGGCTGCGCGTGGCGGGCAAGGGCATCGTGGTGCACACCATCGATTGCCCGCGCCTCGCGGCGGCGGAGGATGGCGACTGGGTGGATTTGCGCTGGGCACCCGATGTTGCCTCCGGCACGGCGCGGATCGAGGTGGTGGTGATGAACGAGCCGGGCGCGCTGGCGCAGGTGACGGCGATATTGGCGCAGCAGGGGGCGAACATCGTGAACCTGCAACTGAAAGACCGTGATCGGTCGCACCACCGCTTCATCATGGATGTGGAAATCGACGATGTGAAACATCTGGCGGAGCTGGTGCAGGGCCTGCGCGCGCCCAGCCTCGTGGTGACGGCGGAGCGGCTGCTGGGCTGATTTCTGCCGGATGATCATCTTTTTGCCTGTTTTAGCGCTACCATGATGCGAATGTGGGAAGATTCGATGCGCCTGATTCCGATTGCCGTGCTGCTGGCGGCAACCCCTGCGCTGGCTGCGGAATTGCCGCAGCCGGTGCGCGATCTGGTGGAAGCTGCCGCGCAGACGGGGGACAAGGCCAAGATCGATGTCGTCGTCGCGCTGGCCAAGCAGACCAACAAGGGGGCGGAAGCCGAGATCGACAAGATTGTGGCCGACATCACCGCCGCCCGCGCCGCCGAACGCGAAAGCAAGCTGGCGGAGGCCGGTTATTTCGACAATTGGAAGGGCCGGGGGCAGTTGGGCGCGTCCCACTCCACCGGCAACAGCGAGATCAGCAGCGTGACCTTCGGGCTGAACCTGCAACGCGAGGGGCTGGCATGGCGGCACCGGTTGGACGCGGTGGTGGACGTGACGAACAACCGCAAGGGCAATGATCAGGAGCGAATCCTGACCGGCTATCAGCTGGATTATAAATTCTCGGACCGGGTCTATAGCTGGGGGCGCTTTGAATATGAGCGCAACCGCGAGGCGGGAATCAAGCGGCGCTTCGCGGAATCGGCGGGGCTGGGTTGGCGCGCAATTCAGCAAGGTCCACTGAAATGGGATCTAGAAGCCGGCCCGGCGCTGAGGCAGACTTTGTTCAAGACCTACACCGAAAACAGCTTCGCGGGCCGGGGGGCTTCGCGCTTGGCCCTGCGCCTGTCTGACGCGACGCAGTTCACCAACGACACCGCGATCTTCGTGGACGATGCCGCCACCATCAACAACACGGCGGCGCTGACATCGAAGATGTTCGGAGCGCTGGGCACGCGGATCAGCTACAATCTGGGCTGGGAGGAAGACCCGCCAGCCGGGCTGAAGCGGCTGGATACGACGACGCGGGTGACATTGGTGTATGATTTTTAGCGCGAACGTATTCGCCTCCGGCGGGCAGGGAGCCGTGCTCCCTGCACCCACATTTGTAGGGTGATCGGTTGGGTTGGGTTGGCGGGTGGTTTGATTGCCTGCGGCGCTGTTCGTTTCGCTTGTTATGGCGTTGTGGATCAGGCCCGGCGGTGACACCCCCTCTCCAACTCTCCCCCTTGCAGGGGGAGAGGGCTTCGTAGCGCCGCAGGCAATCGAATCCCATCACACGAACGACAGTGGAGTTCGCGTGCAACGCCAACTTAGAAGGTGCAGGGAAATCATTTCCCTGCCGGGTGCAGGGCAGAGCCCTGCCCGCCGGAGGCAAAACCCCCGATGGCAGCGCCCCTAGCCTTTCCGGCCCCACCCGCACGCGCCCCCTGTTCCGAGCGGAGAAAATCCGCTTAGGAGATTTCGTTCGCCAATTGCGCGATTTCCAGCAGTCTTGCGGCTGTGTGGCGTTAACAGCGTGCGGTTAAACATGGCCCGAAGGGGGCCGGTTCCGGATATTAAAGGGGATATTCATGCGTTTCATTCCTGCTGCCATTGTGTTGGCTGCGCTGGCGACGCCGGCGATGGCTCAATCGTCTTTGCCGCCTGCCGTTCGCCAGATGGTGGAGGCTGCCGCCAACACCGGCGATCAGGCCAAGATCGATGCGGTGGTCGCCATCGCCAAGGAAACCAATCCGGGTGCCGGGGCAGAGATTGACAAGATCGTCGCCGATATCGGCGCGACGAAGGCGGCCGAGCGCGAGGCGAAGCTGGCGAGCGCCGGGTTCTTCGAAGGATGGAAAGGCTCCGGCCAGCTGGGCGGATCGATCTCCACCGGCAATAGCGAGACGAAGAGCCTGACGGCCGGTTTGAACCTTGAGCGGGACGGGCTGAACTGGCGGCACCGGGCTGACCTGCTGGTGGATATTGTGGACAATGACACCGGCACCGATCAGCAACGGATTCTGGCCGGTTACCAGATCGATTATAAATTCTCCGAACGGCTCTATGCGTGGGGCCGCTTCGAATATGAGCGCAACCGCGAGGCGGGGATCAACCGGCGCTTTGCCGAATCGGCTGGTCTCGGCTGGCGCGCCATTGATGGCGAGCGGGTGAAGTGGGATCTGGAAGCCGGCCCGGCGCTCAGGCAGACGCGCTTCATCACCTATAGCGAAAACACCTTCGCCGGCCGGGGTGCGTCGCGCTTCCTGTGGAATTGGTCTGACACGACGGTGTTCACCAACGACACCGCGATCTTCTTCGCCAACTCCGCCTCCATCAACAACACCACGGCGCTGACATCGAAGCTGTTCGGCGCGGTGAGCACCCGGCTGAGCTTCAACCTTGCGTGGGAGGAAGAGCCGCCGCTGGGGCTGGAAAAGCTGGACACCACCACCCGCATCACGCTGGTGTATGATTTCTGACATCGTGACTTGAACGCTGCGCCGGGCTAAGGCCCGGCGCATGACAGACGAAGATGTGCTCGCCGAATTCCGCGCTGCGGACGCCCTGCTGGAAGGGCATTTCATTCTCTCGTCGGGCCTGCGCTCGCCCCGATACCTGCAATGCGCGCGGGTGCTGATGGACCCGGCCCGCGCGGAGCGGCTGGCGCAGGCGCTGGCGGCAAAGATTCCGGCGGAGGTGAAGGCCAGCGCGAAGGCGGTGATCGCGCCCGCGATGGGCGGGCTGATCTGCGGTTATGAACTGGCGCGCGCGCTGGGGGTGGAGTCCATGTTCGTGGAGCGCCCCACCGGCACCTTTGAACTCCGCCGCGGCTTCCGGCTGGAGCCGGGCACACCCGTGATCCTGATGGAGGATGTGGTGACGACCGGCCTTTCCAGCCGCGAGGCGATCCGGGCGGTGGAGGAAGCGGGCGGCAAGGTGATCCATGCGGCGAGCCTGGTGGATCGCTCCAACGGCACGGCCGATCTGGGCGTGCCCTTCACGCCGCTGATCCGCCTGTCTGTCCCCAGCTATCAGCCGGATGATCTGCCGCCCGAACTGGCGGCAATCCCGGCGGTGAAACCGGGAAGCCGCGCGGCGTGACGGCGCGGCTCCGCCTTGGGGTCAACATCGATCATGTCGCCACCATCCGCAACGCGCGGGGCGGCGATCATCCCAGCCCGTTGCGCGCGGCGGAACTGGCGACGGCGGCTGGCGCGGATGGCATCACCGCGCACCTGCGCGAGGACCGGCGGCACATGACGGACGCCGACATCGCCGAACTGGTGACGGGCATTGCGCTGCCGCTGAACCTTGAAATGGCCGCGACGGATGAGATGCTGGCCATCGCCCTGAAGCACCGGCCGCATGCCGCCTGTATCGTGCCGGAACGCCGGGCCGAGCGCACGACGGAGGGCGGGCTGGACGCGGCGGGGCAGCACAATCATCTGGCCCCGCTGATCCAGAAACTGTCTGCGGCGGGCATCCGCGTCTCCTTGTTCATCGCCCCCGATCCGCGCCAGATCGAGATGGCCGCGCGGCTGGGCGCGCCGGTGGTGGAACTGCACACGGGGCCTTATGCCCATGGCGAGCCGGATGCGTTGACGCGACTGACGGAGGGCGCGGCGCTGGCCGCCTCGCTGGGGCTGGAGGTGCATGCCGGGCACGGCCTGACGTTCGAGAATGTGCAGCCGGTGGCGGCGATCCCGCAACTGGCGGAACTGAACATCGGCCATTTCCTGATCGGCGAGGCGCTGTTCATCGGGCTGGAAGCCTCCATCCGGCATATGCGGCAGCTGATGGATGACGCCCGAACAGTTGAGACAGGCGCATGATGATCATCGGCCTTGGCAACGACCTGTGCAACATCGAGCGCATCCAAAGCTCGATAGACCGCTTCGGCCAGCGCTTTATCGATCGCATCTTCACCGAAACCGAACAGGCCAAGGCCAACCGCCGCCAGCTGACGCGCACGGCCACCTATGCCAAGCGCTTCGCCGCGAAAGAGGCGGCTTCGAAGGCGCTGGGCACCGGCTTTCGCGCGGGCGTGTTCTTCCGCGATATCGGCGTGGTGAACCTGCCTTCGGGCCGCCCCACGCTGCACCTGACCGGGGGCGCAGCCGCGCGCCTTGCCGCCATCATCCCGGCGGGGCATAAGGCGGATATCCATTTGACCCTGACAGACGATCATCCCTGGGCACAGGCCATCGTGCTCATAACCGCGAGTGCTGCATGAACGCTTCCACGCCAGACGTGACCAAGCCGCCGAAAGAGCCGTTCAGCTGGCGGCGCGAGATCCAGCAATGGCTCGTGCTGATCCTGATCGTGCTGGGAATCCACAGCTTCGTGGCCAAGCCCTTCTTCATTCCGTCGGAATCGATGATGGCGACGCTGCTGGTGGGGGACCGGCTGATCGTCAGCAAATATCCTTACGGCTTCTCCTATCTGTCGCCGTCGCTGCCGGTGCTGCCGCATATTCCGGGCCGTTTGTTCGGCCGCTATCCCGATCCGGGCGACATCGTGGTGATCAAAAGCCCGGCAGACGGCGCGGACTGGATCAAGCGGGTGATCGCCCTGCCCGGCGACACGGTGGAGCTGCGCGACGGCGAGCTGTTCCTGAACGGCAAGCCGGTGCCGCGCGTGCGGCAGGCCTATACCGAGCTGAAAGTCACGCCCAACACCGATTGCCCTTACATGCCGCAGTTTCGCGGAATGAACGCGGCGGGCGTGCCGGTGTGCCGCTATCCCACCTACCGTGAAACGCTGCCCAACGGCCGCACCTTCAACACGCTGGACATGGCCATGACGGAGCGCGACAATTTCGGCCCGATCACGGTGCCGGAAGGTGCGCTGTTCATGATGGGCGACAACCGCGACAACAGCATGGACAGCCGGGTGCCGCCCGAAATCGGCGGGCTGGGGCTGGTGCCTTACGAGAATATCGTGGGCCGGGCCGAGTTCACCACCTTCAGCCTTGATGGCTCGCAGACGCTGAACCCGCTGACATGGTGGGGGGCGCTGCGCGGCGACCGCGCCTTCATGAGCCTCAGGAAATAGGGCGGGTATCGGGCCGATGAGCGACTCCCCCGTCCCCGTCGGCCCCCTCAGCCGTGGCGAATATGCCGCGCGCGTTGTGATCACCATTCTGCTCGTGGTGCTGACATTGGCGCTATGGCGGATGCGCGACGTGCTGCTTATCGTGTTCGCAGGCGTGCTGGTGGGGATCATCCTGAACGCGCTGTCGCACCGGATCGGCCGGTTGACGGGGCTGGGGCACCGCATGGCGCTGGCAGTTGCCACCATTTCGCTGTTCGGGCTGCTGGCGGGGCTGTTCTATTTCTTCGGGCAGGAAATCTCCAGCCAGTTGCGCGAACTGGGGGCACGGCTGCCGCAGGCGTGGGCCGATCTGACCCGCATCGTCGCAGACAGCGGCTATCAGGATCAGGTGAACGAGCAGATCAAAAGCTCCATTCCCAGCGGCGGCACCATCATCTCCATCCTCAGCAGCCTTGTCTCGGGCATCAGCGGCAGCGTCACCGGACTGGCGCTGGCGGTGATGGGCGGCATCTATATGGCGGCGCAGCCCGGCGTGTATCAGCAGGGCGTGGTGCTGCTGGCCCCCAAAGGCCGCGCACAGGTGGCGAACCACGCGATCGGCCGGGCGGGGTTTGCGCTTCGCGCATGGCTGAAGGGGCAGTTCATCTCCATGACGTTCACGGCGGTGTTCATCACCGTGGGCCTCACGCTGATCGGCGTGCCGACGCCTGTGGCGCTGGGGCTGATCGCCGGGCTGTGCGGCTTCATCCCGATGATCGGCCCGCTGGTGGGGGCAGCCGTGGGCCTGCTGGTGGCGCTGACGGTGGATACCCACACCTTCCTGATGACGGTGCTGCTCTATCTGGTGGTGCAGCAACTGGCGGGCAGCGTGATCGAGCCGCTGATCATGCAGCGCACGGTGAAGGTGCCGCCCGCGCTGACGCTGTTCGGCCTGCTGGCGATCGGCGCACTGTTCGGCGTGGTGGGCGTGCTGCTGGGCGGGCCGATATTGGTGAGCGCCTATGTGCTGGCGCGCGAGCTGTATGTGAAAGACGCGCTTGGGCACCCTGTGACGGATTGAGCGGGGCGGTATATCCATGTATATCCGAACGCCATGAACGCAATCGTCACCAAGGTCTTCAAGTCCGGCAACAGCCTTGCCGTGCGCCTCCCGCGTGAGCTTGGGTTCGAAGCCGATGCGGTGGTTCAGATCGAACGGCGCGGGAATGAAGTTGTCATCGTCGACGCCGGCCAGCAGCAAAGCCGGTTTCAGGCGATGCTGAAGCGGTTGGCCGATATGCCGAGGCCCGCAGAGCCGGAGCAGCGCGAGCCGTTCGACTATCCCGATAGGCCCGGGCTGATCGATTGATCCTTTTCGATACGAGCGTGTGCATCCATTTGCGGGATGGCGATCCTGCAGTGCTGGCAAAGGCCGCCCAATGGCGCTCCGCTTCAATCTCCACCGTGACCCGGGTCGAGCTGGCGGCGGGTCTGCTGCACCCCGTTCATGGCCCGGTGCGGGCGCTCCGCAACGAGGCCTTGCTCACGGAAATCGTTACACTCGAACTCGGAGCACGGGAGGCTGATGTCTATTCGGCCATCATCGCCGCCACCGGCTTCTCCCGCCGCAAGCTGTTGGACCGGCTGATTGCCGCGACAGCGCTGGTGCACGGGCTGCCGCTGGCGACGATGAACCCGGTGGATTTCGCGGATGTGCCGGGGCTGGAGGTGCTGGATTGGGGATAGCGCGGCGCGGTGATCAGTTCGAGGGGGCGGGTTCCACGGCCTTCCAGCCGCCATTGCGCCAGCGATAGGCGAGCGGCGATATCGGCCGGGGGCTTTCACTGTAGAGTTTGGCGAGAATATCCGTCAGTTCCTTGCCTCCCGCGTCGGCATCCAGACCCACCAGCAACAGGCCCGCGCCGGGAACGGCGATGAACATGCGGCCCTTGGTGTCGGCATCCAGTTTCGCCCATGCGTCTGATCGCAGGATCAGGCTTTCCACATACTCCGCCTCGATCCCGACCAGTGCGCCGTCCTTCAGTTCATGGCTTCCGGGCACTTCGGGAAGCGCCGCCAGCACCTGCGCGCGCGCCAGCCGCAGTGCCTCGTCGTCGCCAACGCCCAGCTTTTGCAGGTCACTGCTGTTCACCGTTCTGGCCGTGGTGGGGAAATCGGCCATCAGCACCACCCCAAGACCAGCAGACAGCGGGCGTTGAAGCGGGGCGGGATTGTTCGCCGTGCCCATGCGCGCGATTTCCGCCAGATAATCCGCCCCGCGCACGACGAGGCGCAGATTGTCTCGTGTGACGATCTGCGGGACCATCGCTTCGCGCGCAGCCTGCACGAACTTCTGCTTCTGCTCTGCACAGTCTGTGGCGGCGGCGGTCTGGCAGAATTCGAGAACGCGGTCGAAATTGAACGTCAGGACGTTGCCGTCCCGCAGGGTCGCGGTGGCTGAAAGCGCATCTGCCTGTTCGATCCCTGCATCCGGATAGGCTTCGCGAAGCCGCTTCAGCATCTCCTGCCCGAACGGGCCAGCCTCCACCGCAGGCGTGCAAGCAGCCGACGTCGCCGCGAACAATCCCGCCAGCGCAAGCAGCAGGACAGGCCGCGTCATGCTTATTCGTCACCCATTCTGAGCGCCGCAATAAACGCCTCCTGCGGAATATCGACGCTGCCATATTGGCGCATCCGCTTCTTGCCCTCTTTCTGCTTCTCCAGCAGCTTCTTCTTGCGGCTGATGTCGCCGCCATAGCATTTCGCCGTCACGTCCTTGCGCATCGCGGCGATGGTTTCGCGCGCGATCACCTTGGCGCCAATCGCCGCCTGAATCGGGATCTTGAACAGGTGGCGCGGGATCAAATCCTTCAGCCGCTCGCACATGTGCCGCCCGCGCGCTTCGGCGGCGTCGCGGTGGACGATCATGCTCAGCGCATCCACCTGCTCGCCGTTCACAAGGATGGACATCTTCACCAGATCGCCCTCGCGATAGCCCGTCTGGTGATAATCGAAGCTGGCATAGCCGCGGCTGATGCTCTTCAGCCGGTCATAGAAATCGAACACCACTTCGTTCAGTGGCAGTTCGTAGGTCAGTTGCGCCCGTCCACCGACATAGGTGAGGTTCTTCTGAATGCCGCGCCGGTCCTGACACAGTTTCAGGATCGCGCCCAAATGCTCGTCGGGCACATAGATCACCGCTTCGATCCACGGCTCTTCCATATGATCGATCTTCACCGGATCGGGCATGTCGGCCGGGTTGTGCAGCTCGATCTCGGTGCCGTCCGTCAGGAACACCTTGTAGACAACGGATGGGGCCGTGGTGATCAGGTCCAGATCATATTCGCGGCTCAACCGCTCCTGAATGATCTCCAGATGCAGCAGGCCGAGGAAGCCGCAGCGGAAGCCGAAGCCCAGCGCCGCGCTGGTTTCCATTTCGAAGCTGAAGCTCGCATCGTTCAGCCGCAGCTTGTAGATGCTGTCGCGCAGCTTCTCGAAATCGGCGGCGTCCGTGGGGAACAGGCCGCAGAATACCACCGGCTGCACTTCCTTGAAGCCGGGCAGCGCTTGCGCCGCAGGGCGCTTCACATCGGTGATGGTGTCCCCCACGCGGGCCTGTGCGATTTCCTTGATCTGCGCGGTGATAAAGCCGATCTCGCCGGGGCTGAGTTGCGGCAGCTGCTCGATCTTCGGGCGGAACGCGCCGACACGATCCACCAGATGCTCGGTGCCGCCGGCCATGAACTTCACATTCTGGCCCTTGCGGATCACCCCGTCGATCACCCGCACAAGGATCACCACGCCCAGATACGGGTCATACCAGCTATCGACCAGCATCGCCTTCAGCGGCGCATTGGCATCGCCTTTTGGCGGTGGAATCTTGGTGACGATGGCTTCCAGCACATCGCCGATGCCAAGCCCGGACTTGGCGCTGGCCAGCACGGCCTCCGAAGCGTCCAGCCCGATGATCTCCTCGATCTCGGCCTTCACCTTTTCCGGCTCGGCGCTGGGCAGATCCACCTTGTTGATGACGGGCACGATCTCATGGTCATGCTCGATCGACTGGTAGACGTTGGCGAGCGTCTGCGCCTCCACCCCTTGCGCCGCATCCACCACCAGCAGCGCGCCTTCGCAGGCGGCGAGGCTGCGGCTGACTTCATAGGCGAAGTCCACATGGCCCGGCGTGTCCATCAAGTTCAGGATGTAGCTTTTGCCGTCCTTCGCCTTGTAATCCAGCCGCACCGTCTGCGCCTTGATGGTGATGCCGCGCTCTTTCTCGATATCCATATTGTCGAGAACCTGCGCCGACATCTCCCGATCAGACAGGCCGCCGGTGGCCTGAATCAGCCGGTCCGCCAGCGTGGACTTGCCATGGTCGATATGGGCGATGATCGAAAAGTTGCGGATTCGCGAAAGATCGGTGGGGGGAACGGATGCCATCCCGCGCCCTTAGCCTGTGACGCGCAAATGGCAAAGCGCGCGGCCGGTTGATCCGGTTTCCGCCGATTTCCCGCATTACCTGTAGCAGGGTGTGGAGGGCACACCCAGCGCAACCGGGGATAAGCATTATGAACAGCAAGATTCTAAGCGTGACTGCCGTGCTTCTGATGGCGGCACCAGCCGTCGCGGCGCCGGTGGACCTGTCGGACTGGACTCAGGAAGGCTCCGGCAACTGGGTGCTGGGCAGCGGCAACAACAGCGTGGAGCAGACCCAGAACGTGAATCCCGGTGTGTTCTATGCGCCGGGCAATGCGCAGGGCCGCAAGCTTTCGGGAAGCATCAAGGTGAACACCGGCGGCGATGACGATTATATCGGCTTCGTGCTGGGCTATAATGCCGGGGAGATCAACGCGGCACCCGGCGCTGCCGACTTCCTGCTGATCGACTGGAAGCAATATGATCAGGGCGGCTATTTCGGCGGCGTGGCGAAGGCCGGTCTTGCCATTTCGCACGTAACGACCGGGCTGACGGACGATGCCGGCGCATGGCTGCACAATCCTGCCTTCGGCGTTACCGAACTGGCGCGTGGTGCCACGCTGGGTTCGACGGGGTGGGAGGATTTCGTCGAATACACGTTCGACATCGAGTTCACCGCCTCCAGCGTAAAGGTGTTCGTGAATGGCGCGCTGGAACTGGATGTGATGGGCAGCTTCAGCGACGGCGCGTTCGGCTTCTACAATTATTCGCAGGCCAATGTGATCTACGCCGGGATCGAGGAAACCATTCTTCCGCCCGTGCAGCCGCCTGTCGTGGGCGGCGTGCCGGAACCGGCCACATGGGCGATGCTGATCGCCGGGTTCGGACTGGTGGGCAGCGTGGCCCGCCGGCGCAGGGCTGTCCCCACCGCCGCAGCCTGATTTCCCGGCGGGGTTCGGGCGCGGAGCGGCTGATCGGGTTGTCGCTCTGCGCCCGGGCTTCGGGTTTTTGGTGTTTGGGGGGCGGGGTTGTGGTGGATCAGGCCAATCGGTGACACCCCCTCTCCAACTCTCCCCCTTACAGGGGGAGAGAGCTTCGTAGCGCCGCAGGCAATCGAATCTGATCAAGTCCACGACGCTGGAGTTTGGGCACAGCGCTAATGTTGAGGGTGCAGGGAAATCATTTCCCTGCCGGGTGCAGGGCAGAGCCCTGCCCGCCGGAGGCGAAAAGCGCTTTGGCCCCTCAGTGCACCTGCAGTGCCACGGCGGTGGCTTCGCCGCCGCCGATGCAGAGGCTGGCGATGCCCCGGCCGCCGCCGCGTTTTTGCAGGGCGTGGATGAGGGTGACGAGGATGCGGGCGCCGGAGGCTCCGATGGGGTGGCCGAGGGCCGTTGCGCCGCCGTTGATGTTCACCTTGGCGTGGGGGAGGCCCAGTTCCTGCATGGCGACCATGGCGACGACGGCGAAGGCCTCGTTCACTTCGAACAGGTCTGTGCTGTCGGCGCTCCAGTTCAGGCGCTCCAGCAGTTTACCGATGGCCGGGACGGGGGCGGTGGTGAACAGGGCGGGTTTCTGGGCGTGCACGCTGTGGCCCATGATGGTGGCGAGAGGGGCGAGGCCGCGGGCTTCAGCCGTTTCGCGGCGCATCAGGATAAGGGCGGCGGCGCCATCTGAGATGGAGCTGGCGTTGGCGGCGGTGACGGTGCCGTCGGGCGCGAAGGCGGGTTTCAGGTTGGGGATTTTTTCCGGGCGGGCCTTGCCGGGCTGTTCGTCGATCAGAATGTCTCCGGTCTTGGTGGGGACGGCGGTGATTTCGGCGGCGAAGCTGCCGTCAGCGATGGCGCGCTGGCTGCGGGCGAGCGATTCCAGCGCATAGGCATCCTGCGCTTCGCGGGTGAGCTGGTAGGCGCGGGCGGTTTCCTCGGCGAAGGTGCCCATGGCGCGGCCGGGTTCATAGGCGTCTTCAAGGCCATCGAGGAACATATGATCCATCACCCGGCCATGGCCCATGCGATAGCCGGAGCGGGCCTTGGGCAGCAGATAGGGGGCGTTCGTCATGCTTTCCATGCCGCCGGCGGCGATGATGGCGGCGCTTCCGGCCTTCAGCGCGTCGTGCGCGTCCATCACGGCCTTCATGCCGGAACCGCACATCTTGTTCAGGGTGACGCAGGCGGCGGAGAGGTCCAGACCCGCCTTCAGCGCGGCCTGACGGGCGGGGGCTTGCCCCAGCCCGGCCGGGAGCACGCAGCCCATCACCACCTGTTCGACATCGGTCGCAGACAGCGCGGAATCGGCGACGGCGGCCTTCAGCGCGGCGGCCCCCAGTTCCGGGGCGGTGACGTCGCGGAAATCGCCCTGAAAACCGCCCATGGCGGTGCGGCGGGCGGCGGTGATCACGATATCGGTGGGGGATGTCATTTCAGGAACCTCCGGGTGGGATCGATGGAGAGATGGCGCAGCGAGTGGCTGCCGCCGGGATTGGCCGTGAAGCCGGTGAGACGGGGGGAGACGAGCGACCAGCCCATGGGCTGCACCAGCCCGATGGCCGCGCCATTTTCCGCCCACAGCCGCTCGGCTTCGCGCAGCGCGGTGAGGCGCTCGCCGCGCGTGGGGGCTTTCCAGCTTTCGGCGTAGAGCTTGTCTGCCTCTGGCAGGCAAACGCCCTGATTGTTGCGGCGGCAGAGGTTGGGCCAGAGGAAAGGCAGGGGGCTGTCTACGGGGGTGTCGCGGCGGGTGAGGGCCAGCTGGAAGCTTCCGGTCGCGATGGCGCGGCGCTGCGAATCCGCGTCGCGCCGTTCCAGCGTGAGATCGACACCCACCTGCGCGAGATCGGCTGCGACCAGTTCCATCAGCCGGGTTTCGCCGGGGGATTGCCGGATGCTGACGGCGAGTTTCAGCCGGTTGGTGACGGGATCGAAACCGGCTTCGGTCAGCAGCTTGCGGGCTTCTTCCTGTCGCCCGACGAAGGGCTGCGCTGTCCAGCCCGGTTCGGGCGGGGCATATCCTGCGATGTTCGAGGGCGAGAGGGCGGGCACGCCGGTTGCGCTGCGGCTGCCGAAAAAGGCTTCGCCCAGCGCGTTGCGATCGATCGCCAGCGCCAGCGCGCGACGGACGCGCGGATCTGACAGGGGTTCCTGTCGTTGGTTCAGCAGCAGCAGCAGCGCGGCCCGGGGCTGTTCCAGTTGCAGCGTGCCGCGCGGTGCGGTGGCGCGGGCCGCGCCGAAACCGTCCAGCCCGCCGCCCAGCACAAGGTCCGTCTCGCCCCGGTTGAAGCGCTGGATGGCGGCCTCGGCCTCTGTGCTGTGCACGCTGGCGGATTCGAGGGCGACGCGGTCTGCCGCGAAATAGCGGGGGTTGGCACGCAGGGCGACGGCACCCTTTTCCGTGCCTGTGGCTGGGGCACCGGCGAGGAAGGCGCCCGCGGTTTCGCGGCTGCGGCGGGCGCGGATGGCGAGCGGGGGGGTGGCCAGCAGCTCCAGCAGTTCGGGCTGCGGGGTGGAAAGGCGCAGCTCGATCACATTGTCCAGCGGGGCGTTCACATCCGTCACGCCTGCCAGCAGGTCGCGGGTGAGCGCGCCGGCATTGCCCCGGCGGGCGCGTTGCAGCGAGTCGACCACATCGGCGGCGCTCACCTTCGCGCCGCCCACGAACTGCGCATCGCGCAGGCGGAAAACGATGGAGAGCCCATCATCGGAAACGCGCCAGCTCTGGGCGAGGCCGGGGATCACCAGCCCTGCGGAATCGCGCGAGGTCAGCCCGGCGTTCACCGCATCCGCCACGATGGCGCGGGCGGCGCGATCGCCCACGGCGTCCACCGCAAGCGGAACGTCTGCCGCGTCCGGGCCGCGACAGGCAGGCAGCAGCGCAAGAGACAGCAGCGCGGGCAGCAGCATTTGGCGGGCGAGAACCATGGGCCAAGGCCAATCGGCCGATATGGCGCAGCTTTCAAGCCGGATGATTTTGATATGCGCCCGGGGCGCTGGAAAGCCGGAGGAAGCGTGGTAGGAAGGAGGCATGCTGCGCGTTTCCAACGACATTGCCGGCCTTGTCGGCTCCACCCCCCTTGTCCGGCTGAAAGGCCCGTCTGACCGGACCGGTTGCGACATCTTTGGCAAGTGCGAGTTTCTCAACCCCGGCGGTTCGGTGAAGGATCGCGCGGCGCTGTGGATCATCCGCGATGCGGAAGGATCCGGCGCGCTGAAGCCGGGTGGGACCATCGTGGAAGGCACGGCGGGCAACACCGGCATCGGGCTTGCGGTGATCGGCGGATCGCTGGGCTATAAAACCGTGATCGTGATGCCGGAAACGCAGAGCCAGGAAAAGAAGGACGCGTTGCGCGCACTGGGGGCCGAACTGGTGCTGGTGCCCGCCACCAGCTATGCCAACCCCGGCCATTATGTGCACACATCCCGGCGGCTGGCGGAGGAAACGCCGGGCGCGGTGTGGGCCAACCAGTTCGACAATATCGCAAACCGGCTGGCGCATATCAAATCCACCGCGCCGGAAATCTGGGCCGCGCTGGAAGGCAAGGTGGATGGTTTCATCTGCGCGGCGGGCACCGGCGGCACCGTGGCGGGCGTGGGGCTGGGGCTGAAGGAATATGATCCCGCCATCACCGTGGGGCTGGCCGATCCGGATGGCGCGGCGCTGTTCAGCTGGTTCACCAGTGGCGAGTTGAAGGCGGAGGGCAACAGCGTGGCCGAGGGCATCGGCCAGAGCCGCATCACCGCCAATCTGGACGGCGCGCCGATTGACGTGGCGTTTCGCGTGTCTGATCTGGAGGCGCTGCCCATCTTGTATGAGCTGATGGAGAAGGACGGGCTGCATCTGGGGCTGTCCAGCGCGATCAACGTGGCGGGCGCGGAGAAGCTGGCGCGGCAGCTGGGGCCGGGCAAGCGCATCGTCACCATCCTGTGCGACAATGGCAGCCGTTATCTTTCCACCATCTGGAACCCGGAGTGGCTTGCGGCAAAGGGGCTGCCGTTGCCGGGGTGGCGGGAAATCTGACAAGGCTGTTCATGTCGCACCTCGACATTTCGGCCACAGTCAACTAGATTTACATTTATGGATCGCATTCGCGCCGGTCTCACTGGGCTTGCCGCCGTCTTTCTTGTGACGGCTGCCGCTGCCCTTCTGTTCGCGCCGGACCCGGCGCAACAGGCCCGGGTTGAAGCTGCGCAGGCAGCCGACCCCGGTGAGCCTTTGGCACAGCTTGGAGTCGCCCCCGGAAGCGAGAAGGCCAGTCAGCCTTCGCCGCCCCCGCCCCCTGTGGCTGAGCCGCAGGCGTCTGTCGCGCCGTCATCCGATCAGGGCTATCCGCTGGCCTCGCCGACGGTACGCAATCCCGGCCAGCCTGTCGAAATCTGACTCTTGTGAAGGCCTGAACGCGTGAACATCCGCTGGCTTGTGCTCGCGCTGTTGCTGGCACCGATGCTGCTGTTGGGTGCGCTGCTGTGGCGGGACAATGCCGGCACGCAGGCGCTGATGCGCGATATCGACCGCGAGGCGGTGGCGGGGATCGAATTGTCGCGCGAGGGCGAACGGGTGGTGCTGGCCCGCAAGGCCGGAACCGGGGGCTGGGAGATTCCGAGCGCGGCCGATGCGCCCGCCGACGAGGCGCGAATCCGCCGCTCTCTGGACGAGTTGCTGGCCCTGCGCGGGCGGCCCGTAGCGGCGAATGCGCCTGAGCAACAACGTGCGCCGCTGACGGTGCGCTTGTCGGACGCGGACGGGAAGGCGCTGGGTGAGGCGGCCTTCTGGGCCGGGGAGGCGCAGCGCCTGCCCGATGGCGAGCGGCTGTCGCTGGCGAAGACGCCCGCGTTGCCGGTGTGGCCGTCGGCATGGTCCACGTTGCAGGCGCCGCAGATTCCGGCCGACCGCATCGCGGCCGTGGAGGAACTGGGCGAGGATGGGCCGAAGGCGCTGTCTGCGGAGGCGACGGTGCAGGTGGCGAAAATATTGGCCGACCTTGGCGCGAAGGATTTCGTGGCCGGTGCCGATGTGAGCTGGGGCGGGGCGAAGCTGCTGCGCGTGAAGCTGGTGGATGGAACCGTGATCGATTTGCAGCAGGTGCCGGACGGCGATGGCCGTTACTTCCTGCGCCTGACGTCCGACACGCTGGAGAGCGTGCGCGCCGCGCGCCGCTATGCCTTCCGCGTAGCCGAACCACTGCCCTGATGCGCCAGGCGATGGGCTTTGGTGGGCGACTCTGGGGCGGGCCTCTGGCGCGGCGGCTTTCCAACAGGGTTATCCACAGGTCTATGCCGTTTTCCTGCGTCGAAAGGCGTTTAGGAAAATCATGTCGATTCAGAAGGTTGCAAATAAGACCGCCAATCTGACCATAAAAGCCCATTGAATACCCACGAAAGCCCATGCTATCCCTTTTCCACAGGGCTGGCAGGCGCTCCGGCCGTTTCGCGAAGGCATTCCCCCGCCTGAGCAAACGCTGGCGCCGGTGCACCCGAAAAGAGGGGATCGGGTCATTCGCGGGTATTTTTCAGGGACTTATGTGAACGGGGTCGATCTCAAAAATCGGCTCTCCGTTCCGTCGTCCCTGCGCGAGACCATCGAGGCGCGCAGCCAGACTCGGGAACTGGTGATCGGCCCGGACGAACATTCGCCCTGCCTGATCGGCTATGACGTTTCCTATTTCGAGCGGATCGAAGCCCGGCTGGAGGACGAGTTCGCGAGCGACTTCGGGCCGGGCCGCAGCCTGAAATCCCGCTCTGTCTTCGGTGCGACCGAGCATCTGAAATATGACGACAACGGGCGCATCATCCTCTCTCCGCTGATGCGGGAGATGGGCGAGATCGGCACGCAGGTGCTGTTCATGGGGCTGGGCCATTATTTCGAAATCTGGTCCCCTGAGGTGTTTCTGGCGCAGGAGGGGCAGGACCCCCGCGTGCTGAAGCTGGTGAAGGCGCTGGTCGCCGGGAGGGCGCAATGAGCGCGGCCCTTCAGGGGCTGAGCCATGTGTCTGTGATGCTGGACGAGGTGATGGCCGCCCTGTTCCCGCTGGCCGGGGCGCGCATGGTGGACGGCACCTTCGGCGGCGGCGGCTATGCCCGCGCGGCGCTGGCGGCTGGTGCCGAAGTGGACGGCTTCGATCGCGATCCGCGCGCCATTTCCCGCGCCGCGCCGATGGTAGCCGAATTCGCGCCGCGCCTGCGGCTGTTCAACGCCACCTTTTCCCGCATGGCCGAGGAACTGGGCGAAGGCTCTGCCGACGCGGTGGCGCTGGACCTTGGCTTTTCCTCCATCCAGATGGACGATCCGGCCTATGGGCTGAGCTTTCAGGCGGACGGCCCGCTGGACATGCGCCTGTCCGGCAGTGGCGAAAGCGCGGCGGATTTCCTGAACACGGCTGCCGAAGGCGAGATTGCCGACGTGTTGTTTCATTATGGCGAGGAGCCTGCCGCGCGCCGCATCGCCCGCGCCATCGTGGCGGACCGGCCGTTCGAAACCACGGGGCAGCTGGCGGCCATGATCCGCCGGGTGGTGAAGGCTCCCCGCGAGGTGAAGCGCGATCCGGCCACCCGCAGCTTTCAGGCGATCCGCATCCGCGTGAACGACGAACTGGGCGAGCTGGAGCGCGGGCTGGAGGCGGCGGAAGCCGTGCTGAAGCCCGGCGGGCGGCTGGCGGTGGTGAGCTTTCACAGCCTTGAGGACCGCATCGTGAAGCGGTTCCTCGCGGAACGTTCGGGCAGCCTGCCCACCGGATCGCGGCATCTGCCCGCGGCCGCCGCCGGGCGCAGCGCCAGTTTCGAACGCCCGGCCAAGGCCGAGCGCCCGTCCGACGCGGAAGTGGCGGCGAACCCGCGCGCGCGCTCTGCGACGTTGCGCTGGGCGCGCCGCACGGCGGCGCCGGGCTGGGGGCGGATTTCGGGTGGCCAACAACAGAAGAAGGGGAGCTGAGCCATGGCAGGGATGATGCGTGCGTCTGCTGACCAACGGGGCTGGGGTGCCGACCAGCGGGGTTGGGGCAATGAGGCTCCGGCGAAATCCGCCGGCCGCCGCACATGGGCCGCGACGGCCTGGCTGGTGGCCGGGACGATCGCGGTGGCGGTGACGAGCTACTCGCTGTCTTTGAAGGTGGCGGCTGAGCGGCGCGATGTGGAGAAGCTGGCGCGGCAGAACGCCAGCCTGCAATCCGATCTGAAGGCGCTGGACGCGGAACTGCGCGTGCGGATGCGGATGCCGCAGTTGCAGCGCTGGAACGACAGCGTGCTGGGCATGGTGCCGATCAGCGCCACGCAGTATCTGGCCAACCCGGTGCAGCTGGCCGCCTATGGCGATCCCATCGAGCAGGCCGCGCCCGCCGTGCCGCATGCACAGCTGGCGGTTCGCGATCTGGCCCCCGCCGCCCACCCGCCCGCGCAGCAGCCGCTGCTGGTGAGCGCGCAGGCCCCGGCCCGTGCCCCCGCGATGCGCCCCGAGCCTGCGCCTGCCGCCATCGAGCGCGTCTCCATGGAGCGCCCGTCGGTTGCCAGCGTTGGCATCCAGCGCCCGGCTGCCGATGCACCTCAGGACCTGATCCGCGAGGTGGAAGTGAATTTCGCAGCCGGAGGTGCCAACCAGTAAGATGAGCCCAGCCGCCGCGCCCCGTGTTTCTGTTCGCCTGCCCGGCCATCGTCAGATGGCCCTTGGGCTTGCGCGCCAGCGGCTGGCCATCGGCATCCTCGTCTTTATCGCGTTCACCGGCCTGCTGGGGTTTCGGCTGATCGAGCTGTCGCTGTTCGACGGCCCCGTGCAGCGCGCCCGCCCGGCGGTGGCGAACCCCAATATCCGCGCCGAGATCGTGGACCGCAACGGCGTGACGCTGGCCTCCAGCTTCGAAGCCTATGCGCTGGCAGCGCGCCCGCGCGACATCATGGGCAACAAGGAGGCGCTGATTGCGGCGCTGATCCGTATCCTGCCCGAGCGCCCGCCGGAGGCGATCCGCAGCGCCATCTATCATGACGGCAAGTTCCGCTACATCACCCGCCGCATCCTGCCCGAACAGGCCGAGGCGATCCGGCGGCTGGGCGAGCCGGGGCTGACGCTGGAGCGCGAGGCCGAGCGGCTGTATCCGCATGTGGGCCTTGCCGCGCATCTGGTGGGCTATACCGGCATCGACGGGCGCGGCGAGGGCGGCATCGAGCGCGCGTTCGAGCAACGCCTGACGGATCCGGCGCAGTTGGAAAAGCCGCTGGCGCTGGCGCTGGACGTGCGGGTGCAGCAGGCGCTGGAATCCGAACTGAAGGCGCAGATGGACCTGCAGCAGGCCAGCGGCGCGGCGGGCGTGGTGATGGACGTGCATAGCGGCGAAGTGCTGGCGCTCGCTTCGCTTCCGGCGTTCGATTCCAACCGGCCGGGCGGGCTGGTGGGGATGCCCAGCCATATGAACCGCGCGACGCTGGGCGTTTACGAGCTTGGTTCCACCTTCAAGGCCTTCACCATTGCGATGGCGATGGATACCGGCGTGCTGCCGCGCATGGACGAGCGTTTCCCGACCACCCCCATCGCGGTCGGGCGGCAGCGCATTTCAGACAGCCACCCCAAGGGTTACCCGCTGACGGTGCCGGAAACGCTGATCTATTCCTCCAACGTGGCCACCGCGAAAATGGCCGAGCGCATGGGCCGCCAGCGGCAGGAGGCCTTCCTGCGCCAGCTGGGGATGATGGACCGCGCGCCCGGCGAACTGCTGGAAACCGGCCGTCCGCTGACGCCTGCGCCCAACAACTGGGGCCTCGCCTCTGTGCTGACCATCGGCTTTGGCCATGGCATCGCGGTGACGCCGCTGCATCTGGCGACTGCCTATTCGGCGCTGGTGAACGGCGGCATCTATCGCCCGGCGACCTTCCTGAAGGTGCCCGAAGGGGCGGAGCGGCCGGGCAGGCGGGTGTTTCAGGAAAGCACTTCGCACGCGCTGAACGGCATGTTGCGGCTGGCGGTGCTGGACGGCACCGGGCGGCAGGCGGATGCCGATGGCTATCGCGTGGGCGGCAAGACGGGCACGGCGGAAAAGGTGCTGGAACATGGGCGCGGCTATGACAAACGGCGCAACATCACCACCTTTGCCGGAGCCTTCCCGATGGACAATCCGCGTTACGTGGTGATCGCCATGGTGGACGATCCGACGGTGGGTTCGCGCATGGCGGGCTCGGTCGCCGGGCCGGTGTTCAAGAAAGTGGTGAACCGCATTGCCCCGGTGCTGGGCGTTGCGCCCGACACCAGCGGCGCGTCCGAGCCGGACATTCGCATGTTCGAAGGGCTGTACAAGCCGCGCGATCCGAAGCGCGATCCGAACGCCATGCGCCGCGCGGCGGCCGGGCTGCCGCCGCTGGAAGGGGGTGTGCGTTGAGCGACCCGCTGGCCAGCATCCGCGCCCGGATCACGGGTTTCGCCATCGATCACCGCAAGGTCGCGCCGGGGGCCGTGTTCGGTGCCTTCCGGGGCGCACGCTTCGATGGCGAAAGCGTGATTGCCGATGCCGTGAAGGCCGGGGCGATTGCCGTTGTGGCGCGGCCGGAAGCGCAGGTGGACGGCGCGCTGCACATATCGGACGCGGAGCCGCGCCGCCTGTTCGCGGAGCTGGCTGCCAGCTTCTACGCGCCGTTCCCGGCGGTGACGGCGGCCGTGACGGGCACCAACGGCAAGACCAGTTCGGCGGAATTGTCCCGCCAGCTGTGGCATCTGGCGGGTGAGCGGGCGGCTTCGCTGGGGACGCTGGGGGTGATTACGTCGGCCGGTCAGGACAAGGCCGGGTCCGGCGGGCTGACGACGCCCGATATCGTGACCTTCCTCTCCAACGTGCATGGGCTGGCGATGGAGGGCATCAGCCATCTGGCGTTCGAGGCCTCGTCGCACGGGCTGGCGCAATATCGGACGGAGGGGCTGCCGGTGACGGCCGCCGCCTTCACCAACCTGACGCGCGACCATCTGGATTATCATGAGACGATGGAGGCCTATTTCGAGGCCAAGCTGCGGCTGTTCACCGAGGTGCTGGATGCCAATGGCACGGCGGTGGTCTGGCTGGACCGGGGCGCGGCGGGGGCCGAATATAACGAGCGGGTGATTGCCGCCGCGACGGCTCGGGGGCTGACCGTGCTGACGGTGGGGCCGGACGGCGAGGCGCTGAAGCTGGTGAAGCGGGTGCCGACTTTGCTGGGGCAGACGCTGACGGTGGAGGCTGGCGGCGCTTCTCACACGGTGAAGCTGCCGCTGATCGGCGGCTATCAGGCGGCCAATGCGCTGGTGGCGGCGGGGCTTGTGATTGCGACCGGCGGCGATGTGGCGAAGACTCTGCCCGATCTGAACCGTGTATCCGGCGTGCGCGGGCGGCTGGAGCGGGCGGTGATCACGCCCTCGGGTGCGCCGGTGTATGTCGATTATGCCCACACGCCCGACGCGCTGGAGGCGGCGGTGGCGGCGCTGCGTCCGCACACCGCCAACCGGCTGATCCTGCTGTTCGGTTGCGGCGGGGATCGGGACAAGGGCAAGCGGCCGGAGATGGGCGCGATCGCCGTGCGCGACGCGGATGTGACCATCGTGACGGACGACAACCCCCGCACGGAAGATGCCGCCAGCATCCGCGCCGCGATCATGGCGGCTGCGCCGGGCGCGACGGAAGTGCCGGGCCGGGCCGACGCGATTCGCGCGGCGGTGGCTGCTGCGAAAGCGGGCGACGTTGTGCTGCTGGCGGGCAAGGGGCATGAGCAGGGGCAGATCGTGGGCACCGATGTGCTGCCGTTCGACGATGCAGACGTTGCGCGGGAAGCAGCGACGGAGCTTCAGGCGTGAGCGCGCTGTGGACCGGGGCCGAGATCGCGGCTGCGACTGGCGGTGTGCTGTCCGCGCCGTTCGACGTTGACGGCGTGACCTTCGACAGCCGCGAGGTGATCGGCGGCGAATTGTTTGTGGCGATGCGCGGCGAACAGGCGGACGGGCACGAGTATGTGGCGAAGGCCGCCGAGCGCGGGGCGGCGGGGTTCATCGTGGAGCGCGCCGTGGATCAGCCGCATGTGCGGGTGACGGATAGTTTCACCGCGCTGGAAGCGCTGGGCGCGGCGGGGCGGGCGCGGACGAACGCCACCATCATCGGCGTGACCGGCAGCGTGGGGAAAACCGGCACGAAAGAGGCGCTGCGGCTGGCCTTTGAACGGATTGCGCCGGAGGCGACCCATGCTTCGGTGAAAAGCTATAACAACCACACCGGCGTGCCTTTGAGCCTGGCCCGCATGCCCGCGCCCACGCGCTTTGGCGTGTTCGAAATGGGCATGAACCATGTGGGCGAACTGGCTGGCCTCACCCGGCTGGTGCGGCCGCATATCGCGCTGATTACATGGGTGACGGCGGCGCATATCGCGCATTTCCCGGGTGGCGAGGCGGAGATCGCGGCGGCCAAGGCGGAGATTTTCGAGGGGCTGCAGCCCGGCGGCACCGCCATCTTCCCGGCGGACAGCGAGCATGCGCCACTGCTGGCGGCGGCGGCCGCGAAACATGCCGCGAACAGCATCAGTTTTGGGTGGAAGACAGGGGCCGATGTTCGCGTCCTCCAGGCGGATATCGGCCCCGTTTCCACCACCCTTGTCGCCGATGTGATGGGCGACGAAGTGCAGTGCACGATCGGCATGGCCGGGCGGCATTGGGTGAACAACGCGCTGGCCGTGCTGGCGGCGGTGAAGGCGGCTGGCGGTGACTTGGCGGAAGCCGGGCTGGCGCTGGCGGGGCTGACGGAACTGCCCGGCCGGGGCGCGCGGGTGAGCCTTGCCGTGGACGGCGGTACGGCCACGCTGATCGACGAAAGCTACAACGCCAACCCGCTCTCGATGGCGGCTGCGCTGGCGGTGCTTCGGGACAGCCCGGCAAAGCGGCGGCTCGCCGTGCTGGGGGCCATGCGGGAGCTTGGCGCGGAAAGCGACGCGCGCCATGGCGCGCTCGCCGCCCCGATCACCGAGGCCGGGGTGGCGGACCTCGCGCTTGTCGGCCCCGAAATGGCGGCCCTGAAGCTGGCGGGCGCCTCCCATCTGCCGGATGCTGCGGCCGCCCTTGCATGGGCGCGCGCGACGCTTCGGGATGGCGATGTGCTGCTGATCAAAGGGTCCAATTCGGTTGGCCTTGGCAAGCTTGTGGCTGCGTTGAAGGAAAGCGCCCGATGATCTTCCATTTGGCCGAGTGGCTGGGCTTTCCCGGCGTGTTGAACGTGATCCGCTACCTGACGTTCCGCTCCGGCGCGGCGATGGTGACGGCGTTGCTGATCGGCCTGCTGATCGGCCCGCGCTTCATTGCATGGCTCAGGGTGAACCAAGGCAAGGGCCAGCCGATCCGTTCTGACGGGCCGCAATCGCACTTCGCCAAGAAGGGCACGCCCACCATGGGTGGGCTGATGATCCTGATTTCGCTGGCGATTTCCGTGCTGCTGTGGATGGAGTGGGACAAGCCCTTCGTCTGGGCGGCCCTGTTCGTGACGCTGGGCTTCGGCATCATCGGCTTTCTGGACGATTATGCGAAGGTGACGAAGCGCTCGTCTGCGGGCGTGTCCGGCAAGGTGCGGCTGCTGGCGGAATTCCTGATCGCCGGATCGGCTGTCTATTATGTCTCCCTGTTCAGCGGGACGACTTTGTACTTCCCCTTCCTGAAGGACACGGGCCTCGATCTGGGCCTGTTCTATGTGGCGTTCGGGGCGATGGTGATCGTGGGCGCGGGCAATGCCGTGAACCTGACGGACGGGCTGGACGGGCTGGCCACCATGCCGGTGATCATCGCCGCGATGACGTTCGGCATCATCGCCTATCTGGTTGGGAACGCCGTGTTCGCCGAATATCTGGGCGTGCATTTCGTGCGCGGATCGGGCGAACTGATCGTGTTTGTGGGGGCGCTGGTGGGGGCCTGCCTTGCCTTCCTGTGGTTCAACGCGCCGCCTGCCGCCGTGTTCATGGGCGATACCGGCAGCCTTGCGCTGGGCGGGGCGATCGGCACCATCGCGGTGATCACCAACCATGAACTGGTGCTGGTGATCGTGGGCGGGCTGTTCGTGCTGGAGGCGGTTTCGGTGATCGTGCAGGTCGCCAGCTTCAAGATGACGGGCAAGCGGGTGTTCAAAATGGCCCCCATCCACCACCATTTCGAGCAGCTGGGCTGGCCGGAATCGACCGTGGTGATCCGTTTCTGGATCATCTCCATCGTGCTGGCGCTGGCCGGCCTCGCCACGCTGAAGCTGCGCTGATGCTGTCGGCACCCGCCCTTTCCGGCAAGCGGTTCGCGGTTTACGGCCTCGCGCGTTCGGGGCTGTCTGCGCTGCGGTTTTTGCAACGGTCCGGCGCGGTTGCTGTGGCGTGGGATGAAGCCCCGGCGGCGCGGGATAAGGCGTTGGCGGAGTTTCCGGGGCTGGACTTGCAGGATTTCGCCGGGCTGGATCTGGCGGGCGTGGACGGGCTGATCGTCTCCCCCGGTGTGCCGCTGAACCGGCATCCGTTGGCGGCGCGCGCGCGGGATGCAGGCACGCCGATTCTGGGCGACATGGAATTGTGGCAGCAGGCGCGGGCCACGCTGCCGCTGCACCGGCTGGTGGGGATCACCGGCACCAACGGCAAATCCACCACCACGACGCTGATCCACCATCTGCTGGAAGCAGCGGGGGTGACGGCGCGGCTGGGCGGCAATATCGGCCTGCCGGTGCTGGATGCCGAGCCGCTGGCGGCTGGCGGCGTCTATGTGGTGGAACTCTCCAGCTACCAGATCGATCTGGCGCAGACTCTGGCGTGCGACGTGGCGGTTTATACCAATCTGACGCCGGACCATCTGGACCGTTATGACGGCATGGCGGGCTATGCGGCCTCCAAGGCGCGGCTGTTCGCGATGCAGCAGCCGGGCGCGCATGCGGTGATCGCGACCGACGATGATTATACCCGCGCGGCGGCGGCGGCCCTGCCTGCCGGGATCGGGTTGGTGGAGGTGCATGCCGCCGATGTCGATCCGGCCGCGCAGGCGCATTGGCCCGCGCTACAGGGGCCGCACAACGCGCAGAATGTCGCCTGCGCGGTGGCGGCAGTGCGCATCCTCGGGCTTTCCGACGCTGCGATCGAGGCGGGGCTGCGCAGCTTCCCCGGCCTGCCGCACCGGATGGAGGTCGTGCGGTCGGTGCGCGGCGTGCGCTATGTGAACGATAGCAAGGCGACCAACCCCACCAGTGTCGCGCCCGCGCTGCAGGCGTTCGATCATGTGCACTGGATTTTGGGCGGGCAGGCGAAAACCGCCGAGCTGGACGCCTGCCTGCCGCATCTGGCCCATGTGAAGGCCGCCTATGTGATCGGCGAGGCCGCGCCGCTGTTCGAGGGGATTTTGCAGCCCTTCCTGCCGGTGACGAACGCCGGGACGCTGGCGCTGGCCGTGCAATCCGCTGCCGCTTCGGCGGCGGCGGGGGACACGGTTCTGCTCTCTCCGGCTTGCGCCTCGTTCGATCAGTTCAGTGATTATGAAGCCCGGGGCCGTGCCTTCCGGGATGCCGTGGAGGCCCTGCCGCAATGAAGATCGCCGGTGTCTCCCTCGCCTTCGGCCGTGCGGACAAAAGCCCGCTGTCGCGCTGGTTCTGGACCATCGACCGCCCGCTGCTGTTCATGCTGCTGGTGCTGATCGGCATCGGCCTGATCGGCGTGGCGGCGGCCTCTCCGGCGGCGGCGCTCCGGCTTTCGGGCGGTGCCGTCACGGTGCCGCCGCTGCACTTCCTGTGGCGGCAGCTGATGTGGGTGGCGGCGGGTGTGCCGCTGATGATCGGCGTTTCGATGCTCACCAAGGATGCCGCGCGCCGGGTTGCGCTGGCGGGGTTCGTGATCTTCCTGATCCTGCTGGCGCTGGTGCCCTTCATCGGCGCGGAGAAGAATGGCGCGGTGCGCTGGATTCAGCTGCCGGGCTTCCAGATGCAGCCCATCGAGTTCCTGAAGCCCTTCTTCGTGATCACCACCGCATGGCTGTTCGCGCTGAAGTTCGAGGATCGCTCGCTGCCGGTGATCCCGCTGGGCGGCATCCTGCTGGCGCTGATCGTGGGGCTGCTGGTGATCCAGCCCGATTTCGGGCAGGCGGCGCTGGTGATCGCGGTGTGGCTGGTGCAGGCGGTGCTGGCCGGTCTGCCGCTGCTGATCCTTGCGATTGCGGTTGCGGCGGCGCTGGGCGGGCTGGTGATCGCCTATCAATTCGAGCCGCACATCCGCAACCGGATCGACGGTTATCTGCATGGCGAGGGCGACACCTATCAGGTGGATCGGGCGCTGGATTGCTTCCGCTCGGGCGGGCTGTATGGGGCCGGGCCGGGCGAGGGAACGGCGAAATTCCATCTGCCCGAGGCACATACGGATTATATCTTCTCCGTGATCGGAGAGGAATTTGGCGCGATCGCCTGTTTCGCGCTGGCTCTACTATATCTTGCGATTGTTCTTCGGGTTCTGCTACAACTTCTGGACGAAGACGATCCCTTCACGCTGATGGCGGCGACGGGTCTTGTCGCGCAATTCGGGGGTCAGGCGCTCATCAACATGTCGTGAATCTGGCGCTTGCTCCGTCCAAGGGGATGACCCTGCCTTTGGTGAGCCATGGCGGCTCCAGCTTCCTTGCGACGGCCATCGCGATGGGGCTGTTGCTGGCGTTGACGCGGCGCAACCGGCACCTGAAGGCCAGCCCCTATCTGAAGCCGGGGGCGGCGTTCGCATGAGCCTCTCCATCATCATCGCGGCCGGAGGAACGGGCGGGCATATGATCCCCGCCCATGCCCTGTCGGAGGAATTGCAGCAGCGTGGCCACAAGGTCACGCTGCTGACGGACGCGCGCGGCTTGCGCTTTCCGGGGCTGTTCGAAACGGTGGACAAGCATGTGCTGGAGAGCGCGACGGCCTCGGGGATGAACCCGATCGCGTGGATGAAGGCGATGATCGCCATCTGGAAGGGCCGCTCCGAAGGCAAGCGCATCGCGAAGGATGTGGGCGCGGATGCGGTGGTGGGCTTTGGCGGCTACCCCTCCTTGCCGGGGCTGCTGGCTGGCGTGTCTTTGAAGCTGCCCTGCGTGCTGCATGAGCAGAATGCCGTGCTGGGGCGGGTGAACCGCAAGCTGCAATCGCGCGTGTCGGCCATCGCGCTGACCTATGCCGAGACGGCGTTCCTCAGCGCGGAGGGCAAAGCGACCCACACCGGCAACCCCGTGCGCGGGGCGGTGTTGCAGGCGCGCGGCGGACCGTTCCATGCGCCTGCCGCGAACGAGCCGTTCCGCATGCTGGTGGTGGGCGGCAGCCAGGGCGCGCGGATTCTCTCGAAGCTGGTGCCCGAAGCCGTGGCGCAACTGCCGGACGCGCTGCGCGCGCAGTTGCAGGTGACGCAGCAGTGCCGCCCGGAGGATTTGTCCGCCGTGGTGGAAGCCTATCGCGCGGCTGGCGTGGCGGCGGAGTGCCACAGCTATATGGCCGATCTGCCGCAGCGGCTGGCGGCCAGCCATCTGGTGATCAGCCGTTCAGGTGCCTCCACCATGGCGGAGCTGATGGTGCTGGGACGCCCGGCCATCCTGATCCCCTTCGCGGCGGCGACCGACGATCATCAGACGGCGAATGCGGCCGGATTCGTGAAGGCGGGCGCGGGCTTCCTGATCCCGGAAGTGTCGGCGACGGCGGCGACCATCGCCGGGCATATCCGCGGCTTCATGGGTTCCCCGGAAGCGCTGTCTGCGGCAGCGGGCGCGGCGCGGGGGCTGGGCATCCCCGATGCGGCGGCCCGGCTGGCCGATCTGGTGGAGCAGCAGGTGCGCGACCTCAAAGGAGTCGCGGCATGACGGCGCTGAAATCCGGCTTTAACAAAAACATCGGCCCGATTCACTTCATCGGCATCGGCGGCATCGGCATGTCCGGCATCGCCGAGGTGATGGCGAACCTTGGCTTCACTGTGCAAGGCTCTGACATCGCCGAGGGCTATGTGGTGCAGGGGCTGCGCGACAAGGGCATCACCGTTCATATCGGCCACAAGGCGGAAAATCTGGGCGACGCCGCCGTGGTGGTGGTCTCCACCGCGATCAAGCGCGGCAACCCGGAAGTCGATCTGGCGCTGGAACGCCGCATTCCGGTGGTGCGGCGGGCGGAAATGCTGGCCGAGCTGATGCGGCTGAAATCCACCGTCTGCGTGGCGGGCACGCACGGCAAGACCACCACGACGTCCATGGTGGCGGCGCTGCTGGATTCGGGCGGGCTGGACCCCACGGTGATCAACGGCGGCATCATCAACAGCTATGGCTCCAACGCGCGGCTGGGCGATGGCGAATGGATGGTGGTTGAAGCCGACGAGTCAGACGGCAGCTTCCTGCGGCTGCCGCCCACGCTCGCCATCGTGACGAACATCGATCCCGAGCATCTGGATCATTATGGCGATTTCGAAACCGCCAAGGCGGCCTTCCGCCAGTTCATCCAGAAGGTGCCTTTCTATGGCGCGGCGGTGCTGTGCCTCGATCACCCGGAAGTGCAGGCGATGATCCCCTCCGTGTCGGACAGGCGGATCGTGACCTATGGTTTCGCCGGGCAGGCAGACATTCGCGGCGACAATGTGCAGCCGATTCCCGGCGGCAACCGCTTTGACGTCACGCTGCGCGCGCCGGGCACGGCGGAGCGGCGTTACGAGGGGCTGGAGCTGCCCATGCCGGGCCGCCACAATGTGCTGAACGCGCTGGCCGCCATCGGCGTGGCGGATCAGCTGGGCATCGGCGAAGCGCAGGTGCGCGCAGGGTTCGCGAAGTTCGGCGGGGTGAAGCGGCGCTTCACCAAGGTGGGCGAACTGGCGCTGGACGGCGGCCAAGTGACGATCATCGACGATTATGGCCATCACCCGGTGGAGGTGAAGGCGGTGCTGGCGGCGGCCCGCGAAGGCGCGCGCGCCAGGGTGATCGCCGTGGTGCAGCCGCACCGCTACACCCGCCTGCGCGATCTGTTCGACGAATGGCGGTCCGCCTTCAACGATGCCGACACGGTGGTGATCGCCCCCGTCTATGCGGCGGGCGAGGCCCCGCTGGAGGGGATCAGCCATGACGCGCTGGCCGAGGCGCTGCGCCGTTCCGGCCATCGGCAGGTGCTCACGGTGTCTGGCGAGGCGGAACTGGCCCCGACGCTGGCCCCGCTGCTGGGCGCGGGCGACATGGTGATCTGTCTGGGCGCGGGCGACATCACCAAATGGGCGGCGCATCTGCAAGGCGCGCTGGAAGCGGCGAAGGCGGCATGATGGCGCTGGACACCCGCCCCCTCGCTCTCCCCACGCCGCGCGGCAAGCTGACGGCGCATGCGCCGCTGGCACCGCTGGTCTGGTTCAAATCCGGCGGGGCGGCGCAATGGCTGTTCGAGCCGAAGGATGCCGACGATCTGGCGGCGTTCCTCAGCGATCTGGACCCGGCGATGCCGGTGATGGCGCTGGGGCTGGGCTCCAACATGATCGTGCGCGATGGCGGCGTGCCGGGCGTGGTGGTGCGGCTGGGCAAGGCGTTCGGCGCGGTGGAACGGGTGGATGCCACCACGCTGACGGCGGGCGGCGGCGCTTCGGGCATCGCGGTGTCGTCTGCGGCGCGCGATGCGGGCGTGGCGGGATTGGAGTTTCTCCGCGGCATTCCCGGCACGGTGGGCGGCTTTGTGCGGATGAACGGCGGCGCTTATGGCCGCGAGGTGGCGGACATATTGGTTTCCGCCGATGTGTTGTTGCGCGATGGCCAGCGGGTGACGCTGCCGGTGGCGGCGCTGGGCTATACCTATCGCCATTCCGAACTGCCCGAAGGTGCGATCGTGATTTCCGCGACGCTGAAGGGGCAGCCGGGCGATCCGGCGGCGATTCAGGCGGAGATGGATCGCATCGCCGAGGCGCGCGAAAGCAGCCAGCCGCTGCGCACGAAAACCGGAGGCTCCACCTTCAAGAACCCCCCCGGCCACAAGGCATGGCAGCTGGTGGACGAAGCCGGCTGCCGGGGGCTGATGCTGGGCGGGGCGCAGGTTTCGGACAAGCACACCAATTTCCTGATCAACAGCGGCACCGCGACAAGCGCCGAGATCGAGGCGCTGGGCGAGGAAGTGCGCAAGCGGGTGAAGGCGAAATCCGGCGTGACGCTGGAATGGGAAATCCAGCGCGTGGGGATGGCGTTGTGAAGCTTTGGCCGAACAGCTTCGAGCGCGGGATCATTCAGAACGTGCGTACGCACGGCTGTCAAGTGAACTGCATTTTTGACCCGGAAGATTCAGATCCCGGATTCGCTTATTCAATAGGCTTCTGGGAAACCGTTCAGCAACCTGAGGTCATTGTGTTCGGACTTTACGGAAAAGTCATGGCATCGATGGTCGAGGATATGTTTCGCCTATGTAAAGAAGGCCTGAAGCTTTCCGATGGTCTGGCCATCGATGGGTTGTTGGAAGGTCATACCGTTATTGCCAGAACGGTTTCACCTGAAAAGATTGTTCCAGAATTCTTCAACTCTGCGATCTGGTATCATCGACGCGTTACCGGCCAGCCGCTTGCTGCCGCAATGCAGTTGGTGTGGCCGGGCGTTGCTGACGGCTTGTTTCCGTGGGATGCCGGTTGCGACGAGAATGTTCGCCGTCTTCAGCCAGCACTGTATGCGCGGGAGTTTGACGCATGAGGGTGACTGTCCTCAAGGGCGGCTGGTCTGCCGAGCGCGAAGTGAGCCTCGTTTCCGGCAAGGGCATTGCCGAAGCCGCGCGCACGCTTGGCCATAGCGTGACCGAACTCGATCTGGGCGCAACCGCCGCCGATGGGGCGAGCTTCCCCGCGCGGTTGCTGGCGACGAAGCCCGATGTCGTGTTCAACGCGCTGCACGGCACGCCCGGCGAGGATGGCAGCGTGCAGGGCGTGATGGACCTGATGGGCATCCGCTACACCCACAGCGGCGTCACCACCTCCGCCATCGCCATCGACAAGGAATTGACGAAGAAGATCCTCGTGCCCGCAGGCGTGAAGATGCCGGGCGGGCGCATCGTGCGATCAGACACGCTGCACGAGCGCGATCCGCTGCCGCGCCCCTATGTGCTGAAGCCGGTGAACGAAGGCTCGTCTGTGGGCGTGGCCATCGTGACGGACGAGTCCAACTATGGTTCGCCCATTGCCCGCAGCGCGCCGGGGCCGTGGCAGGATTATCCGGAACTGCTGGCCGAGCCGTTCATCGCGGGCCTGGAACTGACGGTGGCGGTGCTGGATCATTTGCCCACCGGCATCGGCGAGCCGCTGGCCGTGACCGAGTTGAAGCCCACCACCGGCTTTTACGATTACGAAGCGAAATACACCGACGGCCGCACCCTGCATGTGTGCCCGGCGGATATCCCGCCGATGGTGACGATCATGGCGCTGGAGCAGGCGGCGCTGGCGCACCGGGCGCTGGGCTGCGTGGGCGTTTCGCGCTCTGATTTCCGCTATGATCCCGCGCAAGGGCCGGGCGGGCTCTACCTGCTGGAGGTGAACACCCAGCCGGGGATGACGCCTTTGAGCCTTGTGCCGGAACAGGCGCGTGTGCGCGGCATCAGCTATGAAGCGCTGGTGGGGCGGCTCATTGAAAGGGCGTTGGCATGAGCCGCAAGCCCCGCAAGCAATCGGATCAGCGCAAATCCGCGCCGCAGTCGGTGGCGATTCCGGTCGCACCGCGCACGGCGTGGCGGTTGATCCTTGGCAGCGTCGGCGCGCTGGGGCTGACGGCGGCTGTTGTGTGGGCAGTGGCGGCGGGCGTGCCGCGCAGCGCCACCATGGGCATCGCCACGGCGGCGTCCAACGCGGGCTTCACCGTGCGGCAGGTGGAAATCGAGGGGGCTGTGAACCAGCCCCGCCTCTCCATCTATCGCGAGCTGTTGCAGGGCGGTTCGGATTCCATGCTGCTGGCCGATCTGGACGAGATGCGCGCCCGGCTGATCGCCTTGCCATGGGTGAAAGAGGCCGAGATCCAGCGCCGCTGGCCGGACCGGCTGCTGATCAGCATCACCGAACGCAAGCCCGCCGCGCTGTGGCAGTGGAAGGGCCGTTTGCGCCTGATCGACGCGGAGGGGCAGGTGCTGCCCGCGCCCGATCTGGCGCAGTTCGGTGCGCTGCCGCTGCTGGTGGGCGAACATGCGCGGTTGCAGGCGCCCGGAATCCTGAAGATCGTCGCCAGCCGCCCGGACCTGTCCGATCAGGTGGAAGCGGCCCTGTGGGTGGGCGACCGGCGCTGGGACGTGCGGATGAAATCCGGCGAGACGGTGTCTCTGCCGGAAGGCCCGCAGGCCGAGGCTTCGTGGCTGCGCTTTGCCGATGTGCACAAGCAGACGCCGCTGTTGGGGCGTGGTTTCGTGCGTTTCGATCTGCGCATTCCCGACAAGATGGTGGTGCGGGTGGAAACCGATCCGGGGCAGACGGTGAAGCCCCGCGCCGCGCCGCCGCCGCCCGTCGCGCAGGCGCCCGCCACCGTGCAGCCGCAGGCCGCCCAGCCGCAACCCGCGCAGCCGATGCAGACGGCGCGCGCCACCCTTTCACCGCCCCGCCAACCTCAGGAGGTCGTCATCTGATGGCCGTCGCCGTGCTCAACCCCACCCAGTTGCTGAAACCCCGTGCAGAGCGGGTGATCGCCGCCATCGACGTCGGCTCGTCCAAGGTCGCGGCGCTTGTCGCCATGGCAGACGGGCAGGATCAGCCTCGTGTGATCGGCGCGGGCGTGCGCGCTTCCAACGGGCTGAAGCGCGGGCTGGTCGCCGATATGGCGAAAACCGAAGCCGCGATCCGCGCCGCGATGATGCAGGCGGAAAAGGCGGCGGGGGTGGAGATCGAGAGCGTCATCGTCAACCTCTCTGCCGGGGGGCTGGACAGCGACGTGACCTCGGTGGAGATCGATATCGCCGGGCACCGGATTTCCGAAGAGGATATGGGCAGCCTGCTGGCGCAGGGCCGCGCCCGCATCGACGAGACGATCAGCAAGGCCGGGCGCACCACGCTGCACGCCGAACCCACGCTGTATACGGTGGACGGGCTGGACGGGGTGACCAACCCGCGCGGCTTCCACGCGAACCGGCTGGCGGTGGACATCCATGTGCTGACGGCGGCGACGCCGCCCTGCCGCAACCTCGACCTTGCCGTGCGCAACGCGCATCTGGGGGTGGAATCGATCGTCGCTTCGGGCGTCGCCGCGTCTGCCTCCGTGCTGAACGACGAAGAGCGCGAGCTGGGCGTTGCCGTGATCGAAATCGGCGCGGGCGTGACGACGGTTGCCGTGCATGGCGGCGGTATGCTGGCGGGGCTGGTGTCGCTGCCGATGGGCGCGGGCGACATCACCGCCGATATCGCCGCCAGCTTCGGCACCCGCCGGGCGGCGGCCGAGCGGCTGAAGACGCTGAACGGCGCGGCCACGGCTTCTCCGCGCGACAATCACGACATGATCGAAGTGCCGCCGCTGGACCCGGACGACGGGCAGGAAGCGCGCCGCGTGCCCCGCTCCGAACTGATCGCGGTGATCCGCGCCCGGCTGGACCTGATCTTCGGCGAGGCCGATCAGGCGCTGAAGGATATCGGTTTCACCGGGGCCGCCGGGCGGCAGGTGGTGTTGACGGGCGGTGGCGCGGAGCTGCGCGGAATCGCCGATTTCGCGCAAGGGGCGCTGGCCCGCAACGTGCGGATTGGCCGCCCGCGCGGGCTGATCGGCCTGCCCGAAGCGCAATCCACCGCCGCCTTCGCCACGCTTGCGGGGTTGATCCTGCACGGCAGCCAGCCTCGCCTCGATCTCGCCCGCATGGCCGTGCCGCGCCAGCGCGGGAAGCCGGGGCCGGACACGCCACGATCCGGCTGGGGCCGGATTTTCGACCATTTGAAGCGCCAGATTTGAACCAGTCATGCCAGGGAGCCAGCCAATGTCCTTCGATTTCGTGAAACCCAGCCTTGTGGAACTGAAGCCGCGCATCAGCGTGATCGGCGTGGGCGGAGCCGGTGGCAACGCCGTCCACAATATGATCGCCGATGGCCTGCAGGGCGTCGATTTCGTTGTCGCCAACACCGATGCGCAGGCACTGGCGCTGAGCTCTGCGCAGAACCGCATCCAGCTGGGCCTGAAGATCACGCAGGGCCTTGGCGCGGGCGCGCGGCCGGAAATCGGCGCGGCCGCCGCTGAAGAGGCGCTGGGCGAAATCGATCAGGTGCTGGATGGCGCGCACATGTGCTTCATCACCGCCGGCATGGGCGGCGGCACCGGAACCGGCGCGGCCCCGGTGGTGGCGCGCGCCGCGCGCGAACGCGGCGTGCTGACGGTGGGCGTGGTGACGAAGCCCTTCGCCTTCGAAGGGCTGAAGCGGATGCGCAGCGCCGAGGAAGGCATTGCCGAACTGCAGCGCCATGTGGACACGCTGATCGTGATCCCGAACCAGAATCTGTTCCTGATCGCCAACCAGCAGACCACCTTCAAGCAAGCCTTCGCCATGGCGGACCAGGTGCTGAATCAGGGCGTGCGCGGCATCACAGACCTGATGATGCTGCCCGGCCTCATCAACCTCGATTTCGCCGACGTGCGCACTGTGATGAGCGAGATGGGCAAGGCGATGATGGGCACCGGCGAAGCCGAAGGCGAGCGCCGCGCCATTGAGGCCGCGGAAAAGGCCATCTCCAACCCGCTGCTCGATGAAGTGAGCCTGCGCGGCGCCAAGGCGGTGATCATCAACATCACCGGCGGCGACGATCTGGGCCTGATGGAAGTGGAAGAAGCCGCCCAGCACATCCGCGAGATGGTGGACCCGGACGCGAACATCATCGTCGGTTCCGCCTTCAACGACGGGCTGAACGGCAAGATGCGCGTCAGCGTTGTCGCCACCGGCATCGAAGGCAATCACGCCACGCTTCCGGGCGTTGGCAGCAGCCAGCAACGCTCCGCCGCGACGCAGATGTTCGGCGCGCGGCCGATGATCGTGCCCGCCGCCGCGCCGGGCGCGGGCGAAATCGATCCGACCCCGCCGAACGGTGGCGGCAACGGCGGCGGTGGCGGCGGCTTCCGCCCGCAGACCTCGCCTGCTGCAGGGCCGATGGCGGCCGGAATCTTCGGCACCCCGGCGGGCACCTTCCGTCCGGCGGCGGCCGATGAAGCCGAAGCGCCTGTGGCCGAAACCGCCGAGCCGCTGATGGCAGACGATGCCAGCCTGTCCGACGAGGACATATTGGAGCTGGGCGAGCCGATGCTGGAAGCCGAGCTGGACCTGCCGGAGCCGGAAGCGGCCCCCGCAGTCGCCGAACTGCCGCTGGCGCAACCCGCGCGCATGGAACTGCCGGAAGCCGAACGCCGCGCCCCCGAGCCGGAGCCGGTGCAACGCCGCCAGACGCTGTTCGAGCGGATGATGCACCTCTCGCGCAAGCCGAAGGTGGAAGACGCGCCGGTCGAGACGCTGGCGCCGGAACCGGAAGTGAATGAGGATGAGGACGAAACCCGCATCCCGCCGTTCATGCGCCGCCAGAAGAACTGAGTATCGGGCCGGGGCTGAGGGGGCCGGTGGTTCCCTTGGCCCCTGCTTGCTCTTGCCGCGCGGTTGATCTTGGGTCCCGCTTCTTTGCGGCAATGTTGGAGTTGCGGGGGCGCTGCCCCCTCAAACTCCCCCGGCAGGGGAATGATTCCCCTGCACCCCCGGACGTTTCGTGGTCCCTCCAGTGCGGAGGGTGGGGGCCATCCGCTTGGCGCGAGGTTCGGGGGTTTATTGCCTGCGGCGCTTTGGGGCGTTTCTCACCTACCTCTCCACCCGTCACCCCGGATCAAGTCCGGGGTGACGGGTGTGGTTGGTGGATCAGGCCCGGCGTTGCTCCCCTCTCTCCAGCTCTCTCCCCAGCGGGGAGAGAGAGCCTGTTGCGCCGCAGGCAATCGAATCTGATCACCCACACGGCGCTGGAGTTGAGGCGCGACGTGAACTTCGAGGGTGCAGGGAAATCATTTCCTTGGCACGGGTGCAGGGCAAAGCCCTGCCCGCCGGAGGCAAAAAACCTCCCCGTCGAATCCCTTACAGCTTGAACCCGGGCGGCAGGGGCAAGCCCGCTGTCATCTTCTGCATTTCCGCGTGGGCGGCCTGATCGGCGCGGGCCCGGGTGTCGTTGAGGGCGGCGATGAGAAGGTCTTCCGTCATCTCCTTCGAATCGGCCGTCAGCAGGCTTGGGTCGATGTCGATCGCGATGATGCGGCCTTTGGCGGAGGCTTTCACTTTCACGAGGCCGCCGCCGGAGACGCCTTCGACTTCGATCTTGTCGAGGCCTTCCTGCGCCTGCGCCAGCTGGGCTTGCACATTGTTGGCCATTTGCAGGATATCGTCGAGGCTTTTCATGCGGTTGCACTCCTGAGTTGAGGGAGGGCCGGGGCGCGGGGCGGTTTTGGCTCCGTCAGTTCGGCACCGGGGAATTCGGCGAGAAGGGCTTTCACCATCGGGTCTTCGAGGGCGCGTTCGTGCGCATCGGCTTTTGCCCGTTCCGCGATCATGTAAAGGCTCTCAGCCCCTTCGGCTGCGGCTTCGATACGGACTTCCCAATTCTGGCCAGTCCATTCGACGAGGCACTTCGTCACGTCCGCCGCGAAGCCGGCCGGAAGATCGCCGAGCTGGCCGAGGATCAGCAGGTCGGGTTGAACGGAGATCGACACCCTGTCCCGCAGCATCCGGCACAGTTGCGCTTCGCGATTTTCGAACAGGGCAACGATGGATTCGGCATCCTGCGGCAGCGCCGTTGCAGAGGCGACGGGAGCCGGGGCTGGGGCGGCACGGTCCGCTGCCGGGCGGGATGGCGGGGCGACGGCAGCGCCGGATTCGATCAGTTTCGCGATCCTGTCCGGATCGGGCAGGCCGGCGGCGTGGACGCAGCGCAGGATGGCCATTTCGGCGGCCTGCTGCGGCTGCGGGGCCTGCCCCGTTTCGGCATGGCCCTTCAGCAGCAGCTGCCACAGCCGGTGCATGGCCGGGAAAGACAGTTCGGTGGACCAGCGCTGGATCGCCTGCCGGTCTCCCTCGGGCAGGGCCGGGTCTGTGCTGCCCGCCATTTTGCTGCGCACAATCTGGTGCAGCATATCCAGCAGGCCGGAGATCAGTGCTTGCGGATCGACCCCCGCACCATGCGCCGAATCGACGGCGGCGAGCGCGGCTTGCGGATCGGCCTGAAGGATCGCCCCCAGCAGCGCGGCGATGCGACCGCGATCGGCGAGGCCCAGCATATCCCGCACGGCGGCGGCTTCGACGATGCCCGACCCGGCCTGTGCGATGGCCTGATCGAGGATGGACAGGCCATCGCGCACGCTGCCTTCGGCGGCGCGGGCGATCAGCGCCAGCGCCTCGGGTTCGGCGGCGGCACCTTCGGCCTCCGCAACTTTGCGGAAATGTTCGGCCAGCAGCTCCACCGGCACGCGCTTCAGATCGAAGCGTTGGCAGCGGCTGAGGATGGTGGCGGGCACCTTCTGCACTTCCGTCGTCGCGAAGATGAACTTCACATGCGGCGGCGGTTCCTCCAGCGTTTTCAACAGCGCGTTGAACGCGCCCTTCGACAGCATGTGGACTTCATCGACGATATAGACCTTGTAGCGCGCCGAGACGGAGGCATAGCGCACGGCCTCGATAATCTCCCGGATATTGTCCACGCCGGTGTTGGAGGCGGCATCCATCTCCACCACGTCGATATGCTGGCCCGCCGAAATGGCGACGCAATTGGCGCAGACGCCGCAGGGTTCGATGGTGGGGCCGCCGTTCCCATCCGGGCCGATGCAGTTCAGCGCCTTGGCGATGATGCGCGCCGTGGAGGTTTTGCCCACGCCGCGCACGCCCGTGAGCAGCCATGCCTGCGCCAGCCGGTTGGTGCGAATCGCGTTCGCCAGGGTGGTGACGACGGCATCCTGCCCGATCAGCGCGCCGAAATCGGACGGCCGGTATTTCCGGGCCAGCACACGATAGGGGGCGTCTTCTGGAAACAGGCTCATGGGCAGAGTGAGTGGCGCGTGCGGGCGCGGATATCAAGTGTGTCGGGCGATCCGGTTGCGCTTTCGCTGCAAGATCGCCATATGCGCGGCGGGAGCCGAGGTGGACGTGCCGTTCGCCAACCCGGTCAGGTCCGGAAGGAAGCAGCCGTAACGATTTCCGGCACGGGTCGCTTCGGCTCCCACTTTGGCGCTTTGGTTGGGCGGTTTTCTCGCCTCCGGCGGGGCGGGCTCTGCCCGCCACCCGGCAGGGAAATCATTTCCCTGCACCCTCGAGATTTTCGGCTCAGAACCCACATCCGGAGTGATTCAGGCCCTTGTGAGGGTCGCGTAAAGCGCGTTCAGGATTTTATCGCCTTCGATTGATCCCGCGATCAGGCAAGGATCATCCCATTCGTTTTGGAACGTGAAATGGCAGCAGCCGAAACGATAGCCAGTCGAGGCAGCGTGTCCGCGCTTTTCAGCTTCGCCATAGCCATGGCGGATGGCGGCCATGACGGACGGCATGTCGGAGGGTTCGAATTCCACAGAATGATGTCCGTTCGACATCGAGAGTCATGTGACTGCCATTGATTATGGATGCGGGTCGAGCTTTCGGAGATCAAGGCCGATTTTCCAATGGCGTTGGTTTGCCAGTTGGTATGATTGCCTGCGGCGCAACGCAGTCTCTCTCCCGATTAGAAGGCAGCTTCGTCGGCCAGCACGGCCTTGTCGTCCCACCAGCTGGAGGGGCTACTGATCAGGAAGGTGGATCGCCCGGCGTGCGCAGCAGGGCGCGCAGCACGGTGAGGCCGCCCAGCGAGTGGCCAAGGAACATGTCGCGCTTCGGGTTCACGCTCACCAGCCTGGCGACGGCGGCTTGATCTCGGTCTGCAGTGCCTGAAGGACGGCGTCGCCGCCGCCGGTTTCCGTGCCCGGCGGCAGCGGATAGGCCCCCGGCAATCAGAAAACCCATCGCCCAAAGGTAGCAAAGCTGCTGGGTGACGCCGCATGGCGCACTCCGCTAGTCTCCGCCGCGGGGGACAGGAGATTTGGGAGAGGGCCGATCATGGCAACGCTGGCTGAAGGCGTGCGCGGAACCGCGCGCGCGGTGAATTTCGCGGAGATGCAGGTGCTGGGCGACGCGACGCGTGTGCACGCCCGTGACCGCCCCGGCGCGGTCGCCTTCGAATTCGAAGGCCGTATCACCAGCTTCGCCCAACTGGACGCGCATGTGAATCAGGTCGCCAACGCGCTGATCGCGGCGGGGCTGAAGCCCGGAGACCGCATCGCCTATGTCGGCAAGAACAGCGATCATTATTTCGAGCTGTTCATCGGCGCGACCAAGGCGGGCGTGGTGATGGTGCCGGTGGGCTGGCGGCTGGCCGGGCCGGAAATCGCCTTCATCGTCAACAATGCAGAGGCAAAGCTGCTGTTTGTCGGCCCGGAACTGGTCGATCTGGCGCGGGCGAACATCGGCGAACTGGGCCGGGGCCGCACCCTGATCGCCATGGAGCCGGGCAGCAACTGGCCCACGTTCGAGGCATGGCGCGATGCGCACCCCGCCACCGCGCCGCACTTCAGCCCCGCCCCGTCCGACGTGGCGATCCAGCTCTACACGTCGGGCACCACCGGCCACCCGAAGGGCGCGATGCTCACCCATTCCAACCTGCTGGAAGGGCGGCGTCTGGGCGAGCGTCACCCGATGCCGTGGAACGAATGGGGGCCGGACGACGTCAGCCTCGTCGCCATGCCGGTTGCCCATATCGGCGGCACCGGCTGGGGGCTGATCGGGCTGGTGAACGGCGCGCGCGGTGTCGTCGCGCGGGAGTTCGATCCGCTGAAGGTGCTGGATTATATCGAGAAAGACCGTGTTTCGAAGATGTTCATGGTGCCCGCCGCGCTGCAGATCGTGGTGCGCCAGCCCCGTTCGCGGGAGGTGGATTACAGCCGCCTGAAATATATCCTCTACGGTGCCTCGCCCATCCCGCTGGACCTGCTGCGGGAATGTATCGAGCTGTTCGGCTGCGGCTTCTGCCAGCAATATGGGATGACGGAAACCACCGGCACCATCGTCTATCTGCCGCCGGAGGATCATGATCCGGCGGGCACCCCCCGCATGCGCGCGGCGGGCCTGCCGATGCCCGGGGTGGAGATCAGGGTGGTCGATACCGAGGGCCGCGAACTGCCGCGCGGCGAAGTCGGTGAAGTCAGCACCCGTAGCTATGCCAACATGACGGGCTACTGGCGGCTGGACGACGCCACCGCCGCCACCATCGCCGCGGACGGCTGGCTGCGCACGGGCGACGCGGGCTATATGGATGAAGACGGCTACCTCTACATCCACGACCGGGTGAAAGACATGATCATCTCCGGCGGGGAGAATGTGTATCCGGCGGAAGTGGAAAGCGCCGTTTATGGCCACCCCGCCGTCGCCGAAGTGGCGGTGATCGGCGTGCCCGACGAGAAATGGGGCGAAGCGGTGAAGGCCGTGGTGGTGCCAAAGCCGGGTGCCAGCATCGACGCGGAGGATATCATCGCCTTCGCCCGCAGCCGCATCGCCGCCTTCAAGGCCCCCAAATCGGTGGACGTGATCGCCGCGCTGCCGCGCAACGCCTCTGGCAAGATCCTCCGCCGCGAATTGCGCGCGCCCTATTGGGCGGACCGCGCGCGGCAAGTGAACTAGGGGCGACGCGATGGACTATGGCCTTTCCCCCACCTATCTCGCCTTCCAGTCAGAGGTGCGCGCCTTCCTGAAGCAGCGGCTCACCCCGGAACTGCGCGAGGCCGGCGCGCGCATGACCTCTGTTTTCATCGACAAGCAATGGTCGATCGCATGGCAGAAGATCCTGCACGAAAAGGGCTGGGTCGCCCCGGATTGGCCGGTGGAGCATGGCGGCCCCGGCTGGAGCGACACGCAGCGCGCCATCTTCGCGGCAGAATGCGCAGCCGCCTCCGCCCCCTCGCTCGCGCCGCAGGGGCTGAAAATGGTCGGCCCGGTGCTGATGCGTTACGGCACGCCCGAACAGAAGGCGCATTATCTGCCCCGTCTGCTGTCGGGTGAGGATTTCTGGTGCCAGGGCTATTCCGAACCCGGCGCTGGCTCTGATCTCGCCTCGCTGCGCATGGCCGCCGTGCCAGACGGCAGTGATTATGTGCTGAACGGCTCCAAAATCTGGACCACCCACGCCCATTTCGCCAACCGCATCTTCTGCCTCGTGCGCACCAGCACGCAGGGCAAGCCGCAGGAGGGCATCACCTTCCTGCTGATCGACATGGCGACGCCGGGCATCACCGTCCGCCCCATTCTCTCGCTGTCGGGCGATCATGATCTGAACGAAGTGTTCTTCGACGATGTCCGCGTGCCGCAAGCCAACCGCGTCGGTGCGGAGAATGAGGGCTGGACGGTCGCCAAATATCTGCTGGAGTTCGAACGCGGCGGCTCCATGTCGCCGGGGCTGAAGGCCACGCTGGCCCGTGCGCGCGAACAGGCCGCAGCGGAAGGGCTGCTGGCAGACCCGGCCTTCCGCCGCCGCCTGCTGGAAGCAGAAGCCAATCTCTCCGCCATAGAAGCCACCGAACAACGCATCCTCTCCGCCCTCACCGGCGGCAAGAACCCCGGCCCGCTCTCCTCGCTGCTGAAGATTCAGGCCACCGAAGCGATGCAGAAAATCGACGAACTCGGCATCGAAGCCGCCGGCCCTTACGGCACAGTGGAACAAACCGCCGCCCGCCAGCCGCTGAGCCAGCTGCCCTATGTCGGCCCGGAACACAGCCTCACCGCCATGCCCCGCTATTTCAACAACCGAGCCGCCAGCATCTACGGCGGCTCCAACGAAATCCAGCGCAACCTGATCGCGAAAATGGTGCTGGGGTTGTAGGCGGGCGGCAGCTGCGTTGAGCGCGGAGGCCACCGGCGGCCAAGGGCTTTGCCTTTGGAACCGGACCTTCGGCTTTTTTGTCACCGGCGGCCGGGCTCTGCCCGGACCCGGCAGGGAAATGATTTCCCTGCACCCTCAACATTTGCGTTGCGGCCCACCTGCCACGTCGTGCGAGTGATCCGCTTTGATTGCCTGCGGCGCTACGAAGCTCTCTCCCCCTGCAAGGGGGAGAGTAGGAGAGAGGGTGTCACCGGTTGGCCTGATCCGCTGACATCACAACACGCGAAACAGAAGCGCCGCAGGCCATAACCCCCAACCTCGTGCCAAGCGGATGGCCCCCACCCCAACCCCTCCCCTAAAGGAGGAGGGGCTCAGAAAACGTCGGGGGTGCAGGGGCGTCACGCCCCTGCCGGGGTCCCCATGAACTTGTTCATGGGGTGGGGACGGGGGAGTTTGAGGGGCAGCGCCCCCTCAACAGCAGCGCCCAACACCGCCCTGCGTTGACGCGGCCCGCCTGATCGGCAAACAGCGTGCGCCGCCGCCAAAAAGGATGCCCCGATGCCTGTTCTTGCCGATCCCGCCACCGAAGCCCGTTCGATTCTCGCCGGGCTGGGCCTGTCCCTCCCCGCGTCGGGGCTGGAGGCGCGGACGCCGGTGGATGGGGCGTTGATCGGCCATGTCACCCCCGCCACCCCGGCCGAGGCGGAGGCGGCGATTGCCCGCGCGGCGGCGGCGTTCCGGCTGTGGCGCAGCGTGCCCGGCCCGAAGCGGGGCGAACTGGTGCGGCTCTATGGCGAGGAATTGCGGCGGGAGAAGGATCCGCTGGGGCGGCTCGTCACGCTGGAAGCGGGCAAGACGCTGTCCGAAGGGCTGGGCGAAGTGCAGGAGATGATCGACATCTGCGACTTCGCCGCCGGGCTGTCGCGCCAGCTTTATGGCCTGACGATGACGACGGAGCGCCCCGGCCACCGGCTGATGGAAACATGGCATCCGCTGGGGCCGGTGGGGGTGATTTCCGCCTTCAACTTCCCGGTGGCGGTGTGGTGCTGGAACCTCTCTCTGGCGCTGGTGTGCGGCGATCCGGTGCTGTGGAAGCCGTCGGAAAAAACCCCGCTGACAGCGCTGGCGGTGCATGCCGTGTTCGAGCGCGCACTGGCCCGCTTCGCCGCCGAACAGGGCGAATTCGCGGTGCCCGATATCAGCCAGCTGCTGATCGGCGGGCCGGAGATCGGCAATCTTCTGGTGGAAGACAGGCGCGTCGCGCTGGTCTCCGCCACCGGCTCCACCCGGATGGGGCGCATCGTCGCGCCGAAGCTGGCTGCGCGTTTCGCCCGATCCTTGCTGGAACTGGGCGGCAACAATGCGCTGATCGTCACCCCGTCCGCCGATCTCGATCTGGCGCTGAAGGCAATCGCCTTTGCCGCCATGGGCACGGCCGGGCAGCGCTGCACCTCGCTGCGCCGCCTGCTGGTGCATGAAAGCCTGAAGGATGAGGTGGTCGCGCGGCTGAAGCCGATCTGGGCCAGCGCCAGCGTGGGCGATCCGCGCGATCCCGGCACGCTGGTGGGGCCACTGATCGACGCCGCCGCGGGCGAGGGGATGGCCAACGCGCTGGAGGCCGCGCGTGCGGCGGGCGGCATCGTCCATGGCGGGGAGGCGGTGGACAGCGCCGGAATCTATCGCCGCCCGGCGCTGGTGGAGATGCCCGCGCATGGCGGGCCGATGCTGTATGAAACCTTCGCGCCCGTGCTCTATGTGGTCGGCTATTCCACGCTGGAAGAAGCGATCGAGCTGAACAACAGCGTCGGCGCGGGGCTGTCCTCGGCGATCTTCACCACCGATCTGCGCGAATCCGAACGCTTTGTGTCGGCCGCCGGTTCGGATTGCGGCATCGTCAATGTGAACATCGGCACCTCCGGTGCGGAGATCGGCGGTGCGTTCGGCGGCGAGAAGGAAACCGGCGGCGGTCGCGAGGCCGGGTCCGACAGCTGGCGCGCCTATATGCGCCGCGCCACCAACACCATCAATTACTCCAACGAGATCCCGCTGGCGCAGGGCGTGCGCTTCGATATCGGCGCGGGTTGAGAGGCATGGAGTCTGACAAGGCCCGCCGCACACGCGCGCTGTGGGCGAGTTTCGTGGGCACGGGGATCGAATTCTACGATTTCTATATCTACGCAACCGCCGCCAGCCTTGTGTTCGGGCAGGTCTTTTTCCCGCCGGGCAATCCGGGGGTGCAGCAGATGGCGGCCTTCGCCACGCTGGCGGTCGCCTTCTTCGCGCGGCCGGTGGGCGCGGCGGTGTTCGGCCATTACGGGGACAGGATCGGCCGCAAGGCAACGCTGGTCGCCTCTTTGCTAACGATGGGCTTGTCCACCACGCTGGTCGCCTTCCTGCCCAGCTATGCGATGGCCGGCTGGTTCGCGCCGTTCGCGCTGTGCGTGCTGCGCTTCGGGCAGGGCTTCGGCCTTGGCGGCGAATGGGGCGGCGCGGCACTGCTGGCGGTGGAAAACGCCCCGCCGGGCTGGCGCGCGCGCTTCGGCTCCGCGCCGCAGATGGGCGCACCGGCGGGGTTCATCGCCGCCAACGGCCTGTTCCTGCTGCTGGGCCTGTGGCTGACGCCGGAGGAGTTCGCGGCCTGGGGCTGGCGCATTCCCTTCCTGCTGTCGGCCGGGCTGGTCGCGGTTGGGCTGTGGATCCGGTTGAAGCTGGGGGAAACGCCGGAGTTCAAGGCCGCGCTGGAGGAAGCACCACCGCCCAAAGTGCCGCTGGGCGAAGTGATGTCCCGCCACCGTGCCGCGCTGATCACCGGCACGCTGGGCGCGGTGTGTTGCTTTGCCACTTACTATATCGCCACGGCGTTCCTGCTGGGCTGGGGCACCAAGTCTCTGGGCTATTCCATGCAGGCGTTTCTGGGGATTCAACTGGTCGCCATCCTGTTCATGGCGGCGGGCATTTATTTGTCGGCATGGCTGGCCGATGTGCGGCTGGACCCGCGCCGGGTGCTTGCCGGGGGCTGCGTCGGCGTGGCGGCGCTGGGGCTGGTGATGGCACCGATGATGGGCGCGGGGCTGTGGGGAATCGCCGCCTATGTGTCGCTGCTGCTGTTCGCGATGGGCTTTGTCTATGGCCCGCTCGGCGCATGGCTGCCGGGGCTGTTTCCGCCGCGCGTGCGCTACACCGGGGCTTCGATGACGTTCAACATCGCGGGCGTGATCGGCGGCGGCCTTACCCCGCTGATCGCGCAGGCGCTGGCCATGCGCGGCGGGCTGCAGCCGGTGGGCTGGTATCTGGCGACGGCAGGCGCGCTCAGCTTCGTGGCGCTGCTGAACGCCGGGTTCCGCAAGACGCGTTAGAAGCCATTTCCCGGGGCGGGTGGCTCCAGTTCGTCGATGGCTTCGAACAGGCGGGTCAGTGCTTCGCGTTCCCCGGCGTTGATTTCCGGCCGCCAGATTTCGAACAGCAGGATCACCCGCGTCTCCTTGCCGCGATTCCAGGCTTCATGTTCGAAACTGTCGTCGAAGATCAGCGCCTTGCCCTGTTCCCACTGGCGGGTTTCCGGGCCGACGCGCAGAGCGCAATCCGGGTTCGTCACCAGCGGGATGTGCACGATCAGCCGCGTGTTCAGCATTCCCGTGTGCGGCTGGATATGCGTGCCCGGCTTCAGCAGGCTCCACAGCGCCATCGGGGATCGCCCCCGGATCACCGGTATCGGCGCCTTGGCCAGCGCGGCCATGGTGGCGGGGGCGGCAGCGGCATGGGCATCCACCACCTCTCCATTGTTCCAGAAATAATGCGCGCCCCAGCTGGGGTCGTCCTTCAGCGGGTTGTTCGGGCTGGGGCGATCCGTGCGGGTCTCCACATAGGGGCGGAAATCGCTGCCATCGGACAGCCGCGCCTTCAGCTCCGCCCACATCAGCGGAGTCGCGGCCTCCACTTCGGCCAGCCAGTCGAACTCCTCGCGCTCGTAAAAGGCGCGCTGCGGCAGGCCGGGGAAATAGAACATGCTGGGCTGTTGCAGGAACAGCTGCGTTTTGCCCGTCAGCAGGTCGATCGCGTGCGACAGGCGGGGAAGCGCGGCGGTGCTGCCCATCTTGTCGCGCAGATGCGCTTCGAAGCGGGCGGAGGATTGCGCCAGCCATTGCTGCGCCCGTTGCAGGAAGGGCGTGAGTTCCGGCGGCTGCTGGGTCGTCATCGCCTGATTCAGCGCCGCGCGGAAATAGCTGGTGGCGGCGCGGTCATCGCCCGCCCGGCTTTTCACATCGCCCATCGCCAGCAGTGCGCCGACATGGCGCGGGTTTTCCGCCAGCGCCCGGTTCAGCGCGGCATCCTCGCCCGCGATATCGCCGGACAGTTGCGCCACCTGCGCTGCCAGCAGCGCGGGTGCCTCGGGCCAGTCCGCCAATATGGCGCGCGCGGAGGCGAAGTCCCGCCGCTGCATCGCGGCGCGAATCTGCGTCAGGCGCGGATCCTGCGCCATTCCGGGCTGCGTGCTCAGAGCTGCCCCTCTGGCACGTTGAAGGTGTCGCACTTGTTGGGGTCGCCCGATTCGAAGCCCTTCGTCAGCCAGCGGATGCGTTGCTCCGCGCTGCCGTGGGTGAAGCTGTCGGGCACCACCCGGCCTTGCGCCTGCCGTTGCAGCGTATCGTCGCCTATGGCCTGCGCGGCGCGCACGCCTTCGGCGAAATCACCGGAATCCAGCAGGTTGCGGTTTTGCGCCGCCCACACCCCGGCATAGCAATCCGCCTGCAATTCCAGCCGCACGGACAGCGCATTGGCCTGCCCCCGGCTGGCGCGCTGCTGCGCCTTCGTCACCTGTTGCGACACGCCGGTGATCGTCTGGATATGGTGGCCGACCTCGTGCGCGATCACATAGGCGGCGGCGAAATCGCCCGGCGCGCCGAACTGCCGTGCCAGCTGATCGAAGAAGCTGGTGTCCAGATAGACCTTCTGATCTGCCGGGCAGTAAAAGGGCCCGGCAGCGGCGGACGCGCCGCCGCAGGCAGAGCGGATGCTGCCATCGAACAGCACCAGCTTGGGGGCCGGGTAACGCTGGCCTTCGGCGGCGAAAATCTTGCCCCATGTGTCTTCGGTGGAGCCGAGCACCTTGGCGACGAAACGGTCCGTTTCCGTCTGCAACTGGGAGGTGCTGCCCTTGCCGGGCGCTCCGGCGGATTCGGTGATTTGCGGCGCGCCTGTCGGCACGCTGCTGCCGGAACCGCCCATGTTGCTCAGCAGGAACACCGCGCCCAGCGCCACGACGATGCCGATAATGCCGAATTTGGAGCCGATCAGCGGGATGAACAGCCCCAAGAGGCCGCCCAGCCCGCCCATGCCGCCCGCGCCTTGCCCCGCGCGACCAAAGCCGATTCCGCCTTCGTCGCGCCGGTTCTCGATGTTGCTGCTTTCGCGCTGGTCGTCGAGCCGCATGTCTGTCCCCTCTGTTCGATGTCCGCACGATAGGGGAAGCGCGCGCCGGATGCGAGCAAAAGGGCGATGGTTGCCTGCAATCACGTCGCAATGGGGTTGTGTAGGGGCGCACAGATGCGCGAGAGGGCAAGTGTTACAGCAATGACATGGAGTGACAAGGATGCGAAAGCTGGCGGTGGCCGCTCTGGCCGGGATTGCGGGGGCCTGCGCCCAGGCCCAGCCCGCCGAACAGGCGAAGGCCGCGCCGCCCGTGGTCGCCTTCGAAGTGGCGGCCGAGCCGGGCGTGGCGCAAGCCGTGTGGGCCACGGGGTTGAGCCACCCATGGGGCATTGCATGGCTGCCGGATGGCCGGGCGCTGGTGACGGAGCGCGGCGGCGCGCTGAGGATCGTTGGTAAGGATGGCAAGGTCGGCGCGCCCGTGCAGGGCGTGCCAGCGGTCGCGGCGGTGGGGCAGGGCGGGCTGCTGGATGTCGCCGTGCACCCGGATTTCGCGCGCAATTCCTATGTCTATCTCACCCATTCGGTGGGCGATCCGAAAGCGAATCAAACTGCGCTTTCGCGCGGCCGCCTGAAGGGCAATGCGCTGGAGGATGTGACGGAACTGTTCCGCAATCCGCAGGCGAAAACCGGCGGCGCGCATTTCGGCTCGCGGCTGCTGTGGCTGCCGGATGGTTCGCTGCTGATGAGCGTGGGCGACGGCGGCAACACCAACATCCAGCTGGACGGCCAGCCGATCCGCATCAATGCGCAGAATCCGAAAGCCTATTTCGGCAAGGTGCTGCGGCTGACGGCCGATGGCCAACCCGCCCCCGGCAACCCCGGGGCGGATGCCGCGAAGGGGTGGGATGCGCGCGTGTGGACGATGGGCCATCGCAATGTGCAGGGGCTGGCGCTGGATGCGAAAACCGGTGCGGTCTGGGCGACGGAACATGGCGCGCGCGGCGGTGACGAGCTGAACCGGCTGACGCCCGGCGGCAATTTCGGCTGGCCGCTGGTGACCTATTCCATGGAATATTCCGGCCAGCCGATCACCGAAGACCGCTCCCGGCCGGGCTTCCAGGATCCGGTTTCGGTGTGGATTCCCTCCATCGCGGCTTCCGGGCTGGCGGTCTATCGCGGCTCGCGGCTGAAATCGCTGGATGGCGCGCTGCTGGCGGGCGGGCTGATGAGCCAGGACGTGCGGGTGATCCGCACCGGCGCAGACGGCCGCCCCGCCGGCGAAACGCGTATCCAGATCGGCGCGCGCGTGCGCGACGTGGCCGTGGGGCCGGATGGCCTGATCTATGTGCTGACGGATGAGGATGAAGGACGGATCATCCGGCTGTCGCCAGCACGCTGAACCGGCGGATGGGATTTGTAGGAAGTTTTTCCCACTTTACGTGTAGGAGATAATTTGCCCTAACCTTCCTATGGATCCCGTTCGCAACCCCTTCGCGCCCGGTGCGGGCACCCGGCCGCCCGAACTCGCCGGGCGCGATGAATTACTGGAACGCGCGGCCGTCGCGCTGGACCGGATCGCGCTGGGTCGCCCGGCGCGCAGCTTCATCCTCTATGGCCTGCGCGGCACCGGAAAGACGGTGCTGCTGGGCGAAATCCGCCGCGATGCAGAGGCGCGCGGGTTGCAGGCCATGCGGGTGGAGGCACCCGAAGGCCGCTCGCTTCCGGCCATGCTGGCCGCCCCGCTGCGCGCGCTGCTGCTGAAGCTGGACAGGATGGAATCCACCAAACAGGGCGCGCAAAAGGCGCTGCGGGCGCTGGCCAGCTTCGCCAAGCTGAAGGTGGCGTATCATGACATCGAAGTGACCATCGACGCAGAGCCGGAAAAAGGCGTCGCCGATTCCGGCGACCTTGAAGTGGACCTGACGGAGCTGCTGCTGGCGCTGGGCGAAGCCGCGAAAGAGCGGGGAACCGCCGCCATATTGGCCATCGACGAGATTCAATATGTGAAGGAAGCCGAAATGGCGGCGCTGATCTCGGCGCTGCACGCGGTGGCGCAGGCGCAGCTGCCCGTCGCCATGGTCGCGGCCGGGCTGCCGCAGCTGCTGGGGCAGATGGGCCGGGCGAAAAGCTATGCGGAGCGCCTGTTCGAATATGTGGAGGTGGCCGCCCTCGTGCCGGGCGAGGCGCGCAACGCCATCCTGATCCCCATCGAGCGGGAGGAGGAGTCGATCGAACCGGCCGCCGTGGAGGCCATCGTCGCCGCGACGGAGGGCTACCCCTATTTCCTGCAGGAATGGGGCAAACATGCGTGGGATCTCGCCTTCGCCTCGCCCATCAGCCTGCAGGATGTGGAAAACGCCAGCATCACCGCGCTGGCCGAGCTGGACGCCAGCTTCTTCCGCGTCCGCTTCGATCGGCTGACGCCTTCGGAAAAGCGTTACATGCGCGCCATGGCGGAACTGGGGCCGGGGCCGCACCGATCCGGCGACATCGCGGAGATGCTGGGCAAGCTGGTCACGCAGCTGGCCCCCACCCGCAACAGCCTGATCCGCAAGGGGATGCTCTATTCCCCCGCCCATGGCGACACCGCCTTCACCGTGCCGATGTTCGATCAGTTCATGAAGCGGATCATGCCCGAACTGGGGTGAGCGCTGCCGGGTTCGCTGATGGACTCGCGACTGTCATCAAACAGTCGTAAGTCCGTCTCCATGCTGGATGCACGCAAAAGTTTCCGCGCCGATGACCCGCTGCGCGCGCTGGGATTGCAACCGCGCCCGCAAGCCATGGACGACAGCCGCCGCGAAGCCATCGCCGCCCGCCTCCTGGCGGGCGACACTCCGGACGCCATCCTGCAAGACATGGCGCGTGAAGGCCTGCCGCTGCCGCTGATCACCGCCGAAATCGAAGCGGCGCGCGCGCATCCCTATCTGAAGGCCGCCGCCCTGCTGCAGGCCCGGCTCGCCAAGCGCGACTGGCTGCTGGAAGCCCGCGCCAAGCTGGAGCGCATGGGCGCAGCGGAGATCACCCGCCGGGACAGGCTGCCGCCCGAAACCTTCTTCGCCGAACATTATGCCACCCTCACCCCGGTCGTGCTCACCGGCCTCACCGATCAGTGGCCGGGGCGGCAATGGACGCTGGACAGCCTTGCCGCGAAGGTCGGCAATCCCGAAATCGAAGTGCAGACGGGCCGCGAGGCGGACGCGGATTTCGAACTGAACTCGATTGCGCACAAGCAGCGGATGCGCTGGCACGACATCCTCGCCCGGCTGGCAGACGACCCGGAGACCAATGATTTCTACGTCACCGCCAACAACAGCGGTCTGAACCGCAAGGCGCTGGACCCGCTGTGGCGCGACGTGGGGGATCTGCCCGGCTATCTCGGCAAAAGCCATCTGGGCGACGGCTTCTTCTGGATGGGGCCGAAAGGCACGGTGACGCCATGGCACCATGATCTCACGCAGAATCTGCTGGTGAACATGGTGGGGGTGAAGCGGGTGGCGATGGTGTCGCCCGCCGAAACCCACCGCATGCGCAACCACAAACATTGCTTCAGCCGTTTCGGCACGGACGCCACGCTGGCCGCCGTGCCAGAGGCCGAACGCCCGCGCGTTCAGACGGTGGAAATCGGCCCCGGCGAAATCCTGTTCATCCCGGTCGGCTGGTGGCACCATGTCACCGGCCTGTCGCTCAGCATCGGCATGAGCTTCACCAACTTCGTCTGGGACAATGAGTTCACCAGCTTCTACCGCAGCGAAGGCGAACTCTAGCCTTTGCGCTCCGCATAACGGGTGGCCGTCAGCCGCTCGGAGACGGCGCAGCTTTTGCTGTCCGCAAAGCCCAGCGCCCGCAGTTCGGTGCGCAGCTCGCTTTCCCGCACGGTCGCATAATGGCCCTTGCCGGTCACGATCCAGATCGGGCGGCCTCTGGCGCGCGCGCAGGCGGGGGCAAGATCGGCCACGCTTGCCACCAGCGCGATCAGCAGCGCCGCCTCCGTATCCGGGGCAGAGGCTCCGTCCAATGCCGCCAGCAAAGCCGGATCGTCGGTGTCGCCGATCAGGCAGCCGGGCTTGTCGGCGCTGATCCCCAGCTTTTGCGCCAGCGAGGGCGGCGGCTTGCGAAGTGCGGCATCCCATCGCGCCGCCTCTGCCAGTTCGATCTCCAGCGGTTCGCCGGATATGGTCAGCAACAGCCGCCCATCCTGAAGCCGGGGCAGGCCCACCTCCGCGCGCGGAATGCGCAGCTTCAGCCCGCCGGAAAGCTCGAAGGCCATGGAATCCAGATGCAGCCGCACGGGATGCCGCCCGCCGCGCCAGACCGCAATTGCGTTGCTGTCCTGCCCCATGCCCACAGCCTGCGCCCGCCCCGGGCAGGCGTCAAGGCAAGCAAAAAGGCCCCTCGCCACAGGGGCAAGGGGCCTTTCGCCTCGGGTTGGAAGACGGTGCGACCATCCAAGCAGGCTACCCGTTCGGGCTTGCCCACCGTCTGGAACTCGCCAGCCCGTGAAGGCCGGAATGCCTGCTTATCCAGCACAATCCATGCCAGCTTTGCAACGGATTTTTCCGCATCGGAAGGGTCCATCCGCGCAACGCTTTGTGACACTTGGGGGGCTGGCCCAAAATGGCTGATCCGGGTTAACCAGAGGACAGGGTCGGCAACCAAGAGCCAAAAGGTGTTGGTCGCCATGAATACAGTCGCTTCACAGTGGGAAACCGCTGATTCTCGCCGCCAGCGCTACACGCGCGAAGCGCTCGAACGCCTCCTCGTCCGCGAGGATCAATTGCACCATGGCCGCGCCACGGATGTGCTGCGGCAGGTGACGCTCCGCGATACCAGCTACGCCACCCGCGTGGGGCTGCTGGCAGGCGAACGCGTCCGGGTGCAGCGCATTGCCAGCGCAATGGCCGCAGGCGGCGCGCTGGTGGCGGTGCTGATGATCGTCTTCGTCGTCATGGCTCACCTCCCCCTGATGGATCAGGCCCTGCTGATCACGGCCGCCGGACTTTCTGTCGCGATGTTCCGGCTGGTCGTGCAACCGGGGCGGCCCGTGCTGGGCACGCAGATGGTGCTGCAACTGCTGATGACCCTGTTCCTCATCATCGGCCTTGGTGCGCAGCCCTTCGGTGCCGCCGTCGCCCTGCTGGGCTGGGCGGCCGCACTGGGCCGGGGCTGGGTGGAAACCCGCACCCGCGCCATCGACATCGCCGAAATGGAACTGGCGATGAAAGTGCGCGGCGCAGACGCCAGCCGGGCCGACGCCCTCAGGCGGCAAGCCGCCCGCATCTGAAGCCACCATGGTTGAACAAAGGCCGGTCACCGTCCCTCACGGTGGCCGGCCTTTTCCGTTGTGCGGTGGAGGTTGGCGGTAAACGGAAGGTTTTGAAGGGGCTCTGCCCCTTCACCCCGGCAGGGGCGTGACGCCCCTGCACCCCCCCGACATTTAGCCCCTCCTCCTTTAGGGGAGGGGTTGGGGTGGGGGGCTCGACGGCTTGGTGCGAGGGTGGAAATTATTGCCTGCGGCGCTTTGAGGGCTGCCCACCCGTCACCCCGGACTTGATCCGGGGTCCAGCTTTCCACCCGCAACGTTGTCGAAGACCAGCTGGACCCCGGATCAAGTCCGGGGTGACGGGTGTAGGGGTGTTGGTGGGTTTACTTAGGGGCCTTCGACAGGCTCAGGCTGAGCGGGTGGGGAGGTCGGGGGGCTGGGAGGTTGGTTGGTCAGGCCCGGCGGTGACACCCCCTCTCCATCTCTCCCCCTTGCAGGGGGAGAGAGCCGTGTAGCGCCGCAGGCAATTGAATCTGGTCACCCGCACGGCGCTGGAGCTGGGGCGCAACGCAAAGTTAGAGGGTGCAGGGAAATCATTTCCCTGCTGGGTGCAGGGCAAAGCCCTGCCCGCCGGAGGCAAAAAATCTCACTGCGCGGCGCACACCCCCGCCGCTCGCTCAGATCACCCCTTCCCGCCCAAGCTCGGCGATTTCCCCGTCAGACAGCCCCAGCAGCTCGTTGTAGATGGCGTGGTTGTGCGCACCCAGGTCCGGCCCGGCCCAGTTCACCTTGCCGGGTGTGGCAGAGAGTTTCGGCACCACATTCTGCATCACAAGATTGGCGAACTCCGGGTGGGCCACTTTCACCAGCGCTTCGCGCGCGGCGAAGTGGGGGTCTGTCAGCATGTCGGGGGCTTTGTAGATTTTGCCCGCGGGCACAGCGTGGTCGTTCATCAGCGCCAGCACGTCGGCGGCCTTTTGCGGGCGGGTCCAGTCGGCGATCAGCGCGTCCAGTTCGGCCTGCCGCTCGCCGCGGGCGCGGTGCCCGGCATAGCGCGGATCGCTGGCGAGGTCGGGGCGGCCCATCGCCCGGCAGAGACGGGCGAACACGCTGTCCTGATTGGCACCGATCAGGATGTCGGCGTCGGCGCAGGGGTAGGCGTTGGAGGGGGCGAGGCCGGGCAGGATCGAGCCGGTTCGTTCGCGCACATGCCCGGCCTCGGTATATTCGGGCACGGTCGATTCCATCATCGCCAGCACGGCTTCATAGATGGCGGAATCCACCACCTGCCCCTCGCCGGTGCGGTGCCGGTGGTGCAGCGCCATGATCGCGCCAAGGCAGGCGAAGGTGGCGGCCAGCGAATCGCCAATGGAAAGCCCCACGCGGCTGGGCGGGGCGGACGGATCGCCCGCCAGATTGCGGATTCCGCCCATCGCCTCGCCGATGGAGCCATAACCCGCGCGGGGGGCGTAAGGCCCCGTCTGCCCATAGCCGGAGACGCGGATCATGATGAGGCCGGGGTTTTCCGCGCTGAGTTCGGGGTAACCGAGGTTCCATTTCTCCAGCGTGCCGGGGCGGAAATTCTCCAGCAGAAAATCGGATCGGCGCACCAGCCGCTTCAGCAGTTCCTGCCCGCGCTCGTCGCGCAGATTCAGTGTGATGGTCTTTTTATTGCGGCCCAGCACCGGGAACCACACGGGCTTGCCATTGCCCCAATGGCGCATTGGATCGCCCTCGGTCGCATCGCCGGGCTGACGCGGCGGCTCCACCTTGATCACCTCGCAGCCATGATCGGCCATCAGCTGGCCGCAGAAGGGGCCGGCAATCAGCTGCCCCATCTCGATCAGCCGCAATCCATCCAGTGCGCCCTGTGCCATTGTCCGGCCTCTAGTCCTTCGTGCTTGCTATCGTCATCTTTGCGGCCATATCCCCGCTCATGCAATCGCAACGGAGGGGCAGGCGCGGATGACCGGTCAGGTCGAAATCGTCGAAGTGGGCGCGCGGGACGGCCTGCAGAACGAACGCGAGGTGATCGCGACAGACGGCAAGCTGGGGCTGATCGATCGGCTGCTGGCGGCAGGCGTGCGCCGGATCGAGGTGGCGAGCTTCGTGAACCCCGCCCGCGTGCCGCAAATGGCGGACGGCGAGGCGGTCATTCAGGCCCTGCCTGACCGGCCGGACGTCAGCTACATCGGCCTCTGCCTGAACAAGCGCGGCGTGCTGCGCGCGCTCGCCACCCGCGAAGGCGGCCGGCGTGGCGTGGACGAAGCAGGCTGCGTGCTGGTCGCCTCCAACAGTTTCGGGATGCGCAATCAGGGCCAGACGATTGAGGAGGGCCTGCGCGAAAACCGCGAGATGCTGCGGCTGGCGCGCGACGGCGGGCTGCTGCCGCAAGTGACGATTTCGGCTGCCTTCGGCTGCCCGTTCGAAGGCCATGTGCCGCCCGAAACCGTGATCCGGCTGGCGGCGGAGATGGCGGAAGCGGGCGCGGTGGAAATCGCGCTGGCCGACACCATCGGAGTCGCCGTTCCCGCACAGGTGGAGGAGCTGTTCGCCCGCGTGGCCGAAGCCGCCCCCGCTATCCGCCTGCGCGCGCATTTCCACAACACGCGCGGCACCGGAATCGCCAACGCATGGGCCGCCTTCCGATCCGGGGTGGACGTGCTGGATTCCAGCCTCGGCGGGCTGGGCGGCTGCCCCTTCGCCCCGCGCGCCACCGGCAACATCTCCACCGAAGAACTGGTCTATCTGATGGACCGCTCCGGCGTGGCGACCGGGCTGGATCTGGAGGCGCTGATCGAGGTGAACCACTGGTTCGAACCTGTTTTGGGGCGGGCGATGCCATCGCTGGTGGCACGGGCGGGGAACTGGACCGGGGCTGCGACGGCGGGTTGAGTGTGCGAGATACGAAGGGGCTCTGCCCCTTCACCCCGGCAGGGGCGTGACGCCCCTGCACCCCCAGGACTTTTTAGCCCCTCCTCCTTTCGGGGAGGGTTGGGGTGGGGGCTCGACACTTGGTGCGAGGCTGGGAGTTTTAGTGCCTGCGGCGCTTTGGAGCGATTTCCCCTTATCCCTCCCCCCGCTCAGGCTGAGCTTGTCGAAGCCCCATGTGGCATGACCCCGCGCTCAGCCATTGCGCTTTCGCTTCGGGGGCTTCGACAAGCTCAGCCTGAGCGGGGGAGTGGGCTGGGGTGACGGTTGCGGGGGTGGGGATGTCAGTGGATCAGGCCAACCGGTGACACCCCCTCTCCAACTCTCCCCCTTGCAGGGGGAGAGAGCCGTGTAGCGCCACAGGCAATTGAATCTGGTCACCCGCACGGCGCTGGAGCTGGGGCGCAACGCAAAGTTAGAGGGTGCAGGGAAATCATTTCCCTGCCCGCCGGAGGCAAAAAAACTGCGAGATAAAATCCCCCGCTACGCGCCTCAAGCCGTCGTCGCGTACCCGCCATCCGCGGTCACGGTCGCGCCGCACAGATAGCCGGACGCCTTCGAGCCGAGGAACAGGGCCACGCCGGCCATGTCTTCGGCGCTGCCCCAGCGGGCCATGGGGGTGGTTTTCAGCGCGTTGTTGTTGATTTCGTCGGCGATGCCGGCGGTCATTTTGGAGGGGAAGTATCCCGGCGCGATGGCGTTCACCTGGATGTTTCGGGGCGCGAGGTTCTTGGCCATCATCCGCGTCAGGTGCAACACGCCTGCTTTGGAGGCGGCGTAGCTGTAGGTTTCGATGGGGCTGGTGTGCTGGCCGTCGATGGAGCCGATGTTGATGATTTTCGCATTGTCGGCAGGCGTGGCGGCGGCTTCCAGCAGCTTGATCAGCCGCTGGGAGAGGAAGAAGACGGACTTCAGGTTGATGTCCATGATCTTGTCCCAGCCGAGTTCGGGGAACTCATCGAACGGTGCGCCCCAGCTGGCACCTGCGTTGTTGAACAGCACGTCCACCTTGGGCGTGACGGCTTCCACCGCTTTGGCGAAGCGCTCGATTTCCGCCATCTGCGACAGGTCGGCCGGGATGGGGATGGCGGCGTCGCCCAGTTCGGCGGCGAGGGCTTCCACGTCTGAGGCCTTGCGGCTGCTGAGAATCACCTTCGCGCCATTTTCCACATAGGCCCGGGCGATCATTTCGCCGATGCCGCGGCTGCCGCCGGTGACGACGACGGTTTTCCCGGCGACGGAAAAGAGATCATTGATATTCAAAGACATGGATATTCCTTCAGACGGGTTCGCCAGCCGCGCGGGCGCGTTCCAGACGGGTGGATTCGGCGCGCGGCAGGTTGCGATAGACATAGGCGAAGCAGAGGAGCGGCAGCGGGGCCAGCAGCACGGTCGCCATCAGGGCGTGGCCCAGATCGCCCAGCAGTTCCGACAAACGCCCGGCCAGGAACGGCCCGAGGCCGAGGCCGATCACGGTGGTGCCAAGGAAGAAGGTGGCGGTGGCAGCCCCGCGCATGCGCGGCAGCACCAGATCCTGCGCGGTGGCCCCGGCAACCCCCACCCACAGCGATCCGAACAGGGAAACCATGAAGGCCCACAGGTAGAACAGCTCGATGGAGGTGGTGGTATATTGCAGCAGAATGAAGGGGATGGGCAGCAGCACGGTGGCGAAACCGATCAGGATGCGCCCGGCCGGGTTGGTCCGCTTCAGCGTGTCGGCGACTTTGCCGCCGGCGATGATGGAGAGGAAGCCGCCCAGCGCACCGCCGCCGCCAAGGAAGAAACCGGCGATGGCCTTGTCCACCCCGAATTCGCGGATGGCATAGGCAGGCCCCCAGAAGCCATGGGCATAGCCCGTCATCGAAACCATGCCGAAGCCAAGCACCATGAACAGGAAGCTGGGGGTGCCCCAGATCAGCGCATGGGTGGGCCGGTCGCGATGTTTCAGCGATTGCGACCAGGAAAACACCGCATAGCCAGCCAGCCCCAGCGCCAGCCATTGCGGCCAGTTGCCAGTGAAGTGCGACATGCCCGCGAAGAACAAAGCGGCCACGAACAGGCCGGTGAGGTTGGTGATCACCGCCTTGCGGCCATGGGTGGCGGCATGCAGGATGGTGAAGGGCGGCAGCACGCTGGAGAGTTCGTTCAGGAACTTGGGGAAGGGGTTCGGCTCCTGCGGCATGACGATGCCTTCAGAGAGGCCCCGGATCGGCTCTCGCAGGGTGGAAACCCACAGCGCCAGCAGCAGTCCCGGAATGCCCACCGCCATGAAGGCCGCCTGCCAGCCCACCAGCCCGAACGGCCCGCCATCGGGGAAGGCGGCGTTCCAGCGTTCCACCGTAAGGCCGCCGATGAACAGCGAAAGCCCGCCGCCGATGTAGATGCCCGAGGAATAGATGGAGAGCGCGGTGGCGCGCTGTTCCTTGGGGAAATAATCCGACAGCACCGAATAGGCGACCGGCGAGGCAGACGCCTCCCCCACGCCCACACCGATGCGCGCGGCGGCCAGCTGGGCGAAGTTCCCGGCAAGGCCGGACAGCGCCGTCATCGCAGACCAGAGCGTGAGGCCGATGGAGAGCAACCGCATGCGGTGCCACATATCCGCCAGCCGCCCCAACGGGATGCCGAACAGGGCGTAAAACACCCCGAACACCGTGCCATAGAGGAAGCCCAGCTCGGAATCGGAGACGCCCAGATGCGCTTTGATATCTTCCGCCAGGATCGCCATGATCTGCCGGTCGATGAAGTTCATCACATAGACGAGCACCAGAACGCCGAGCACGTACCAGCTGTAAGGTCCGCCGACGCGGGATTTCGCTTCGGCGATTTCGGCTTCCGTCGGCTGCATCGGCTCTCCCTTAATCTCTCCCGAAGGGGGGGCCTAGCAGGCGGCTTGCCCGTGCGAAACGGCAAAATTCGCAGGATTCAGGTTTCTGGCCCCTGTTTGATCCGGCCCTGTTTGATCCGGCACAGCTCGGCTATGGGGCGGGGATGACGCTGTATGATCATGTGCACAACCGCCGCGCCATCATAGACAGGCGGCGGCTGACGGAGGTGATGGCCCGCGCGCTGGCGGAGGCCCCCGCCGAAGGGCGACGGCTGGCCGTCGCCGCCGTGTTGAAGACGGCGCTGGAGGACGGCCGGGCGGAAATCCGCCGCCGCATTCACGCCACGCCGGGGCGCGGGCTGGAACTGGCCAGCGCGCAAAGCTTCCTGACGGACCAGATCCTGCGCCTCGCCTATGACGCGACCGTGGGCACGCTCTATGGCCGGGACAATCCCTCGGCCGCCGAGCGCGTCTGCCTTGTGGCGGTGGGCGGCTATGGCCGGGCGGAAATGGCCCCCTATTCCGATGTGGACATCATGTTCCTGTCCCCCATGCGGCAGACGGCGTGGGTGGAACAGGTGGTGGAGGCGATCCTCTATATCCTGTGGGATCTGGGCCTGAAGGTGGGGCACAGCACCCGCACTGTGGACGATATGATCCGCATGGCGAAGGGCGACCTCTCCGTGAAAACGGCGCTTCTGGAATCCCGCTATCTGTGGGGGGATCAGGCGCTCTATGATGAAGCCAGCCGCCGCTTTCAGGCGGAAATCGTCGCGGGCGAGGCGCGCACCTTCATCACCGAAAAGCTGGCCGAGCGCGACGAGCGGCACAGGCGCATGGGCGACAGCCGCTATATGGTGGAGCCGAACATCAAGGACGGCAAGGGGGGCCTGCGCGATCTGCAGACGCTGTTCTGGATCGGCAAATTCGCCTTTCAGGTGCAGACCGCGCACGAACTGGTGGAAAAGGGCCTGTTCACCCCGGCGGAGTATCGCCAGTTCCAGCGCGCGCAGAACCATCTGTGGGCGGTGCGCATCAGCCTGCACGATCTGGCGGGCCGCGCCGAGGAGCGGCTGACCTTCGACGTGCAGACGGAGCTGGCCGCGCGGATGAACTATGCCAACCGCCCCGGCATGTCGGCGGTGGAGCGCTTCATGCGGCATTATTTCCTCACCGCGCGCTCGGTGGGCAGCCTGACGGCCTTGTTCCTGACGCATCTGGAGGAACGCTTCGCCCGCAGCACCTGGATGCCGAAGCTGAAGCGGCGGCCGCGCCGCCTGAACGGTTTCCGGCTGGCCGGCGGACGGATCGAAGCGCCGACAGACGATTTCTTCGCCGAAGACCCGGTGCGGCTGATCGAGCTGTTCCAGCTCGCCGATCAGGAAGGGGTGGAAATCCACCCGATGACGATGCGGCAGGCCGCGCGCGACGAAGGGCTGATCACCGAGAAAATCCGGCAGGACAAGCGCGCCAACCAGCTGTTTCTGGAGGTGCTGACCTCTCCGCGTGACCCGGAAACGGTGCTGCGCTGGATGAACGAGGCGGGCGTGTTCGGCCGCTTCGTGCCCGATTTCGGCCGCGTCGTGGCGAAGATGCAGTATGACATGTACCACCATTATACGGTGGACGAGCACACCATCCGCGCCATCGGCCTGCTGTCGAAGATCGAGAAGGGCGCACTGACAGACGAGCATCCGCTCTCCACGGTGGTGATGCGCCAGATCGTTTCGCGCCGGGTGCTGTTCGTGGCGGTGCTGCTGCACGATATCGCCAAGGGGCGCGGCGGCGATCATTCGGTTCTGGGCGAGGAAGTGGCGCGCAAGCTCTGTCCGCGGCTGGGGCTGTCCACCGCGGAAACCGATACGGTGGCGTGGCTGGTCAGGCAGCATCTGCTGATGTCCGCCACGGCCTTCAAGCGCGACCTTTCGGACTTCAAGACCATCCTCGATTTCGTGGAGGCGGTCGCCTCGTCGGAACGGTTGCGGCTGCTGCTGGTGCTGACGGTGGTGGATATCCGCGCCGTGGGGCCGGGGGTGTGGAACGGCTGGAAGGCGCAGCTGCTCACCACGCTCTACAATTCGGCCGAGGAAGTGCTGCGGCTTGGCCACAAGCAGACGGGGCGGCGCGAACGGGTGGAGCAGCGGCAGAAGCGGCTGCAACAGGTGATGGGGTGGAGCGATACGGCTTTCGCCCCCTATGCCACCCGCTTTCCAGACAGTTACTGGCTGGCCGAACCCACCGACGTGCTGGCGGCGAACATGGCGCTGGTGGCCGATGCGGATGCGGCGAACCGGCCGATTACAATCCGATCGCAGCCGGATGCGGCGGGCACCACGCTCGTCACCGTCTATACGGCGGATCACCCGGGGCTGTTCTACCGGATCGCGGGCGGCATCGCGATGGGCGGGGCGACCATCGTGGACGCGCGAATCCACACCACGCGCGACGGCATGGCGCTGGACAACCTCACCATTCAGGACCCTGTCGGCGGCCCGTTCGACGAGCCGGACCGGCTGGCGCGCATGGAGGCGGCGATCCGCGATTCGCTGGGCGGCAAGGTACGTCTGGCAGACCGGCTGACGGCCAGGCCACTGCCCCGGCGGCGGCAGGAGGCGTTCCGCGTGGTGCCGCAGGCCTTCATCGAAAATGGCGCGTCCAACCGCTTCACCGTGGTGGAAGTGAATGCGCTGGACCGGCCCGCGCTGCTCTACGCGCTCACCTATGCGCTCTATGGTGCGAAGGTGACGATCCATTCCGCCCATGTCGCCACTTATGGCGAACGCGCGGTGGATACCTTCTATCTAACCGATCTCACCGGAGAAAAGATCGACAGTCCGGCACGGATGCGGGCGCTGGAGAAGCGGCTGCTGGAAGTGGCGGCGGCCCCGGGGCAGAAGGTGCCGGAGGCTGCGCAGCCCTGAATCGCGGACTAGACCGCAGCACGCGGGGGCCGGGCAAAGCCCGTCCTCTCCGCTTGGGGTCTCACAAAAGGCAGACCAAAAAAGGGCGGGCAAAAGCCCGCCCTTCGTCGGACTGGCCGGGGATAGAGATCCCCGGCTCAGCCGGCCGGGTTCCCGGCGAGTCTGTGGGCCAATGCTGCGCATTGGCCACAGCCGCCTTAGAACCGGTAGTTCACACCAACCATCACGCGGTCGCGGTTCACGCGAGCCTGCGCGGAGTCGACGTCCAGCGCATTGTCCAGCGCCGAGGAGCTGAAGCTGTTGAACTTCGTGTGGCGATATTCCACCCGAGCCGAAATGGCGTCGGTGATCGCCTGCTCCACGCCGCCGCCCAGCGACCAGCCGTCGCGGTTGGTGCTCACGCCGATGCCGTCAACGGCGTAAGAGAAGCGGCCGTTTTCCCAGCCGCCCTTGGCGTAGATCAGCGTGCGCGGGCCAGCCAGCACACCGGCGCGGGCCAGCAGGCCCAGCGCGCGGCCGCCGTCGAAGGTGGCGTCGCCGGAACGGACCTTGTTGGTGTCGCCCGTCAGGAAGGCTTCGGCGCCCAGCACGAACTGGTCGTTCAGCTTGTGATCGTAACCCAGTTGCGCGCCATAGGCGAAGCTGGAACCCGACATGCGGTCGCTGGTGGTTCCGCCTTCGCCGCCACGCAGGGTGAAGCGGTTGTTGTCGTGTTGCCAGCCGCCCTGAACGCCGACGTACGGCCCGTTGAACGGCTCAGCGGCAGACGCCTGTGTGCCCACGAACAGGGCGGAGGCACCGGCAATTGCGAGCGCGATTTTGGTGGCACGTGCCATGAGAGAAAACCTTTCTTGTTTATACCTTTGGCCAGCAGGCGAGGGAGGCCTGCGGACGCCGCGCCAAATAGGCCCCGGCGGTTGAAGCCTTCCTGAATCCCTTGTTTCGCTGGCGTTAATCTTCGGGGTCGGCCCCCGGCGAAGCCCCGGCCGGGATCGACGAACAGCGGCAGCCATCGGCAGATGGCGTCTGTCGATTTTTCGGCTTCGGCGCGGTGGTCGCGAACTCCGGCGGCAGCAGCACGCCATCGCCATTGGCATCGGCCGCCTTGAACTTCGCAATTCCGGCTGCGGCATACTCGCTGAACTGCAAAACGCCGTCCCCGTTCAGGTCCAGCTTGTCGAAATTGCGCCGCCGCTGATGCAGATATTCGGCCTGCGTAATGCGCCCGTCATCATCCCGATCTGCACGGGCAAAGCGCTGTTCTTCCTTGCTTTTCTTGCGTTTTGGTTCCGGTGTTTCCAGCAAGGGTTGCTCTGCCTCCGCGTCAGTTTCGGCAACCGGCGGCGGGGCCTCTGCCACAGCTGCATCTGCCCGGCCCCGGTCCGCCGAAAACCACAGCGCAGTCGACCCGGCAGCCAGCAGCAACGCACCCACAATTGCGGCAAATCGGCTCGACCGACGGGAGAGCATGGTTCGGACCCTTTGGTATGACAGCCTCTGAAACGGGCTGCGGCGACATCGCCTTTGGATCCGACCCCGGGCGCATGCCTAGCATGTGCAAGCGTTATGGCAAATGCGACGAGCGGTTTCTGAACGCAGCTTTCGCCATCACCCATTGCCGCCCGGGACTCGCGAGCCGGGCCAGCGGCTCGCCGCGTTGCAGCCGCCCCCAATCGTCCGCCGCCAGCCGGTCCAGCAGCAACAGCGGCAAGGGCAGCGGCCCAACAGGTGCCGCCGGAAAAGCGGGCGGCTCCAGCACCGACAACCGCGCCTCCGCCTGCCCCCAGCCGCCGCGCCACAATTGCGCCAGCGCCCAGCGCGTGCCCGCCAGCGCGGCATCCCGGCTTTCCGAATCGACCAGCGGCCGCCCCAGCACGGCCGTGGCCAGCGCCCGGAACAGCGGCGCCCCCCGCGCGGTGGCCATCGCCGCCGCATCCAGCCGCCCCTCGGTCAGCAGCGGTAGGAAGCCTTCCTCAATCCCCGAAAGCGCCGCCAGATCGACACCTCGCGGCCGCGCGTCATGCCGCAGCGCCCGCAACAAGGGCTGCGGCGGAGAAAGCCGCCCGGCCGACAATTGCTCCAACTGCTCCCGCCACCACGCCAGCCGGATTTCCGCCAGCATCGGCTCCCGCGCCTCCGCCACGACCCGCTGCTGCTCCAGATCATAGGCATGGATCGCCAACAACGCAGGCCGCGCCTCGGCAGCCGCCCACAGGCACGTCAACCAACGCTCCCGGTCCCGCGCTTTCAGGTCAGAGAGTAGGGCGTCATCCACGCAGTGATAGGCTTAAGTATGGCCCCCTTTCGGCCATGCGCTGCAATCGGTTTGTCAGCCCCGCCACACAACAGTCCGTGGCTGAGCCCGTCCAGTCGAGTGGCCTGCTGTTATCAGGCCATGTCTTAAGTGCATCTGAGATACTCCTAACATAGTCAGGCAGAATCTCGCCAGCTTCAGAACCCTCTCGATATGCTACGCAAATAGATTTTCCATCTTCTCCCGATGTGGTAGAGCAAATGGTCAATTGACCCTCGCTATACTCCCAGATGGATTTCCATATCTTTTGATTATAGAATCGCGAATCCCAGTCATCTGTAATTTCGGGAAAATTTGATAATTCATTTATCAGTCTTCTAAGTAGCTTTTTTTGACTCTCGTGCAATCGCAGTGACTCTAAATTTCTGAGCCATTCATTGGATGAGATGGGATCGGAGATTTCGTTCTTCCAGTTAATTTTTCTCTCTAATTCTGATTCTATGATACGTCTGACTTTCTTTGTATCAAAAAACCACTCTCCATATGCAATGTGTTCTGAGAGTTCGAGATGTAAATCATATTCTTTATACGCGTAATCTTCGATCAATAGAACCAACGCTGCACTACATCTATCTGAGGCACAGATTTTCTTTCTGCGGGACTCTGCATCAGAGCTCACGCCAACTTTGATGAAACCATGCTCATTCTGCATCACATACAGATGTGCAGGCCGACGCCTCATTCGCTCTACCGCGTCAGCTTCTTATACTGCAGCCGGTGCGGGCGTTCCGCTGCCGGGCCGAGGCGGCGCAGCTTGTCGGCTTCGTACATTTCGAAGTTTCCTTCGAACCATTCCACATGGCTGTCGCCTTCGAACGCCAGAATGTGGGTGGCAAGCCGATCGAGGAAGAAGCGGTCGTGGCTGATCACCACGGCGCAGCCGGCGAAATTCTCCAGCGCTTCTTCCAGCGCGCGCAGCGTTTCCACGTCAAGGTCGTTGGTGGGTTCGTCCAGCAGCAGCACATTGCCGCCCTCCTTCAGCATCTTCGCCATGTGCACGCGGTTGCGCTCACCGCCAGACAGCTGGCCCACCTTCTTTTGCTGGTCCGTGCCCTTGAAGCCGAACGCGCCCACATAGGCGCGGGAGGACACCTCCTGCTTGCCGAAGGCAAAACGCTCGTTCCCGCCGGAGACCTCCTCCCACACATTGCGGCCCGGATCGAGCGCGTCGCGGCTCTGGTCCACATAGCCCAGATGCACCGTCTCGCCGATCTTGATCGAGCCGCTGTCGGGCTGTTCCTGCCCCGTGATCATGCGGAACAGCGTGGTTTTCCCCGCGCCGTTCGGGCCGATCACCCCCACGATGCCGCCGGGCGGCAAGGTGAAGCTCAGGTCTTCGAACAGCAGCTTGTCGCCATAGGCCTTACTCAGGCCGGTCGCCTCGATCACCGTGCTGCCCAGCCGTTCCGGGTTGCGGATCAGGATTTCACGGTCGGAACTGCGGCGGCTGTCCTGCTTCGCCACTAGCTCGTCGAACGCCTTGATCCGCGCCTTGGATTTGGTCTGCCGCGCCTTCGGGCTGGAGCGAATCCAGTCCAGCTCCTGCGCGATCGCCTTGGAACGGCCTTCGTCCTCGCGCTTTTCCTGCTCCATCCGCTTGGCCTTGGCTTCCAGCCATGCGGAATAATTGCCTTCGAACGGAATGCCCTGCCCGTAATACAGCTCCAGCACCCAGTTCACGACATTATCAAGGAAGTAACGGTCGTGCGTCACGAGGATGACGTTGCCCTGATACTCCTTCAGATGCTGTTCCAGCCAGCTCACCGATTCGGCATCCAGGTGGTTGGTCGGTTCGTCCAGCAGCAGGATTTCCGGCTTTTCCAGCAGCAGGCGACACAGCGCGATGCGGCGCTTTTCCCCGCCGGAGAGATTCTCCACGCTCCAGTCGCCGGGCGGGCAGCGCAGCGCGTCCATGGCGATCTCCAGCTGATTGTCCAGCGTCCAGCCGTCCACCGCGTCGATCTTTTCCTGAAGGGTGCCCATTTCCTCCATCAGGGCGTCGAAATCGGTATCGTCCTTCGGATCGCCCATTTCGGCGGAGATGGCGTTGAAACGGTCAATCATGTCGGCGATGGGCCGCACGCCGTCCTTCACATTTTCCATCACCGTCTTGGTGGGGTCCAGCTGCGGCTCCTGCGCCAGATAGCCCACGCGCACACCTTCGCCGGGCCATGCCTCGCCCACGAACTCCTTGTCGATCCCCGCCATGATCTTCATCAGCGTGGATTTCCCCGAGCCGTTGATGCCGATGATGGCGATCTTGGCGTCCGGGTAGAATTGCAGGTTGATGTTGTTCAGGATCGGCTTGGCGACGCCGGGGAAGGTCTTGGTGAGACCCTTCATCACATAGGAAAATTGCTGGGCCACGGTGGTCCTTGGAATCTGTGGGTCGGAAGTTGGCCAGCGCCTTAGCGCATAGGGGCGTGGGCGGCAAACGGGGGGTTGGGTTCGAAGTCTCCGACGGGCAGTGGTTCTACCTCGCGCCTGCTTCGATTTAGGTCTGTGCGGCACCGGGAGGTGAGGCGATCAGTCGGCCTTTACGAGCAGATTTGAACTGGATGTTGAAATGGCAAAAAGCCCGGCCGCCGGATCGCGGAGCAGCGGCGCGGCGGCCGCTGTCGCCGACTCCAGCGAGGGGCGCGCATCAAATACCGCAGCACCACGGGTTGCAGCAGGGGTCGAGACGTAGACCAATTGTCGGGTATCTGCCCGCGCAGTGCCGATTGCTTCCGAGCCAATCGCCTTACCTGCATCCCCCATCAGCAAAAGCCACGAGGATGGCTGATCGATGATTCCGAGCAGAGTGAAGTGGGTATTAGGCGCATCCGCGAGGCACAAATCTTCTGCGGTGGTATGCAAGCGTGCGTGGACGACGGTGGCCGAGGCAGCGGCCTCCTCAAGGCTGTCGGACAAGGGTTTGCCCGATCCGAACCGTCGTGCGTCGATGCAACGCGCTGGCGCCTCGAGAGCGGCCGCGAAAGCCGGCGGTGCGATCTGGATCGCGGCCAAGTGCCGATCGATGCGTTTGGCCAAACCGGCACGGTCCAGGGTTGCCGAAGTCGCGCGAACCTTCACAATCCAAGGTCCGGACTGGGCGACCACCAGAGCGGTCGATTTGAACGGCCCCGCCTGCGGTGTGACGAAGATCTGGCGAAGCGCGTTAGGCGATGGACTGCCGAACGCAGTAATCTTCTCGACAGGACCCGCCTCGAAAATCTCCATGGGTATTTGGCTGGCGACGACCGGCATCGCCCGGTCGAACCAAAGGCGGGCATTTGGGGCGCTTGCCTTGAAAACATAGAAAGTCGTCGACATACATTCCCCAAGTGGCATGCCGTCTGACGTGAGTTTCGCCTGAATCCGACCGCAGGACAATCATTTTCCGTCCCGAGCGGCGTCGTCGGGCGCGCAAGGCGCTGAGACAGGGCAGATCGGCCCGCGAAGCCGCCGTGTTGTGCCCTGGTGGCGGTGTTTTTCAGCGCAGCGGACAGACCCATCCTGCCGTTTTCGTTCAGTTTGGGCGTGGATGGCGGTCATGCGCATAGCGGAGGCGCTCGCAATCGGCGGATGGCGGCGAGGATGGCGCGGACCATCGGACCGGTGACGGCCACCTCGGCCAGCTGGAAGGTGATGGCGCGGGCATGGCGGACGACACGTGCCCCGATCTTGATCAGCTTCAGTTGCAGGCTGGTCAACGACCAGTCGGCCATCGTCTCGGGCAACTCGATGCAGCGCAAGAAGATGGCCAGGTTGTAGGCCAGCGCATGCAGTTGCAGTCGCACCTCATTGTCGCGGAACTTCCGGCATGACAGCCGCGTCCAGTGGAAGGCATATTTACCTTCCTTGATGTGCTGCTCGGCGGTGCCGCGCTGGTTATAGAACCGCACCACCCAGTCGGGCTCCATCGGCAGGTTGGTGACGATGAAGCCGACACGCGGGAACAGTTCGCCCGGATGCCATTCGATCTTGGCGATCACCCGGCGTTCCTTGTCCCAGGATGCCGCCTGATACTCGAAGTCTTCGTAGAAGCGCTTGACCTTGGTCAGCGAAGGTCGCCCGACAGGGCGCGTCGGCCGATGCGCGATCTTCTCGCGCAGGACGTTGTTCGCAGGCAGCCGGATGGCGTAGAAG
>NZ_VFSU01000031.1 GCF_006385875.1 Sandaracinobacter neustonicus
GTAGAAGAATCGGGCTTCTTCCAGCCGCTCATAGATCGCGGGGATCGCGTAGGCGGCGTCAGCCCGGAAGAACCGGCCGCAAAGGTCGCGCTCCGCGTAGCGGGCGATGACGGGGTCGAGAACGTCCCGCCAGCCATCGGCGCTGTGGACGTTGCCATGGCGCAAGGCGCAGCGCTCCAGCATGCCGAACTGGTTGAACAAAAAGTTCGGGTGATAGCAGGTGCAGTCGAAATGCCCGTTCCAGGCCGCGCCCTCCTGATCGCCATGGGTGGGGCTGACCGAACTGTCCATGTCCAGAACGATGTACTTCAGCCCGTTACGGTCATGGAAACGGTCGATCCATTGGCCATTCAGGTCGGCCAGCGCGGCACGGTTCTCGGGCTGTGCCAGTGTCTCGGTCTCGAACCGTCCCATCTGCGAGGCCGAGGCCGCTTGCGCATCGACAGCCCTTCCACCCACGACCTGGCGCATCACCGGATCGAGGGCCAGGCGGTCGGCGTCGTTCACATCCTCGTATCCGGCCAGTCGCCCGAACACCGATTGCCGGAACAACCCGTCAAGCCGGTGGACCGTGTTCTTGCCGCGCCGGGTGTCGCGCAATGCTTTTGCCGCCAGATCGGACAGCCCGAGCGCGTCATCCAGCTCGCGCATCACCAGCAGGCCGCCGTCGGAACTGAGCTGCGCACCTCGGAACTCCACATGCACCCGGCGGTCGAACTCGACCCGATCTGCCCGCTTCGAACCCGCACCCTCTGGGTGATCCATCAAACGCGCCCCTCACGGCCATCAACACCATGATTTATATCGGAAATATTGAGATCCTGACAGCAAAATCAGCGATTTACTTGGGGAATGTGGGGTCGACTCTGTTCCGGTTGCCGCCTCGTAGTCAATGACAGTGTCGTTAGGGGTGCCGAGATCAAGTCGCTTGACGAGCGCCTGAGTCTCGAATGCCTCGGGAAACGACGTTCCGCTGGCGGCGTGGGTCCATCGTTCCTGCGCGTTCGCAGGCGTGATTGTCATTGCCAGCATCGCCAGCATGGCGGTGCAGATCCTTCTCATAGGTAGGCATCTCCTCCGCATAGAACCTAAGCCGTGAACCTCGGTACTGGCAAGTATCTGGCGCGCAGGTGTCTATCAGACTGCGACGGGAAAGTACCACAACGAGGGGAATTCCGGGGACAGTATACTCAACTCCGCCCCACAGGCGGCGGCATATACGGTGCCAGCAGCACCCATTCAGCATCGGCCGAAGTCGACGCAGGAGAACGGGAAGGGCGAAATTACACGATCATCAGCCGGTTCGGCAGTTCGTCCGGATTGTCTGGCGTGGGCGGGAAGTAGGTGGCCAGCACGCCGCCCACCAGCCCGATTGCGTTGATGAAGCCCTGCGTCGGGTCGCCGCTTTTCAGCCCGGCCAGCAGCACGGCTGCGGCGTCGCCCCAATGCTCCGGCTCCACCCGGCGATAGATGCCTTCGTCGGCGATCACTTCCACCACATGATCTTCCACCGACACATGGATCAGCACGCCGGTGCGCGCCTCCGTCAGGTGGATGCCGCGGGTGAGGAACTGCTTCAGGGCGATTTCATGCACCCGCTCCCGCCGGATCGACAGCGGCGCATAGCGCTGCGCCAGCGGAGACCACCACAGCGCCAGCGTCGCCAGCGCCAGTGTGACGACCTGCATCAGCGCGAAGATTTCCACCGTCTGCCAGTCCGTCAGCTGGTGCTCGCGCCACAGCCCGAACGCCGCCGCCCAGAAGCTGGGGCCATAGCCCGCCAGCGTCAGCAGCACGGGCAGCAGGAAGGCGATCAGCGCCGCCAGCGCCAGCACCCATTCCACATAGCGGTGCCGTTCCGTGGAGAGCGTGCAGACGATCTCGCCGGAGGTCATCGCCTCGGCTGTGGAAATGGCGGTTTCGATCCGGCCATGATCATGTTCGGTCAGGGCTACCATCCGCCGCTGGCTCCCCCGCCGCCAAAGCTGCCGCCGCCGCCGCCGAAGCCGCCGCCTCCGCCGCCCCAGCCACCACCGCCGCCACCACCCCAGCCGCCGCCGGGGCCCCAGATCACGATCGGGCCGCCGCGGCGCGCCTGCCGCCCGCCCTTCGTCCGCCGTGAAGCCATCACGAACCAGATGAACAGGATGATGAGGAAGATGACGAGGCCTATGGGGAAGCCTTCCTCCCCCCCGGCCGCCGCCTGCTGCTCGGCATTGGCCACATTCTGCGCGGCCTGATCGGCCGGCAGTTCCACCTGTTTGGCGATGGCGTCAAAGCCCGCCAGCACCCCAGCCGGCATGTCGCCCGCCTTGAATGCGGGGATGATCGCGCGCTGGATGATCACCGAAGACAGCGCATCCGTCAGCACCGGCTCCAGCCCGTAACCCACCTCGATCCGCACCCGGCGCTCGTTGGGGGCCACCAGCAGGATCACGCCATTGTCACCACTCGCCGGGCCGCTGGCGGAGGATTGCCGTTTCTGGCCAATCCCCCAGTGCCGCCCCAGCCGATAGCCATAATCCTCGATCTCCAGCCCATCGAGGCTGGGAACCGTGGCCACCACAAGCTGCGCGCCGGTCTGCTTCTCCACCGCTTCTGATCTGGCGCTGATCTGCGCCTCGATCTCGGGCGGCAGGATGTTCGCGGCATCCACCACCCGGCCGGACAGCGCCGGAAACTCCTGCGCCGCAAGGGGCGCGGCGAGGAGCAACAGCAGCAGCGCCAGCAGGCGCCGCATCGTCAGAACTTCACTTGCGGCGCGGTCTCTGCGTTCGCGGCGGTGGCCTTGAAGGGTTCCTTGGGTGACGCGCCATAGATGGTCTTGGCGGCGATGATCGCCGGGAAGGTGCGGATTTCCACATTATACACGCGCACCGCCTCGTTATAGTCGCGCCGGGCGACGGAAATGCGGTTTTCCGTGCCCTCCAGTTGCGATTGCAGCGCGAGGAAATTCTGGTCCGACTTCAACTCGGGGTATTTTTCCACCACCACCATCAGGCGGGACAGCGCGGAGGAGAGACCGTCCTGCGCCTGGCTGAAGGCGGCCACCTTGGCCGGATCGGAAAGGTCGCCGGGGTTCAGCTGCACCGAAGTCGCCTTGGCGCGCGCTTCCGTCACACCCACCAGCACTGCCTGCTCCTGCTTGGCATAGCCCTGCACGGTGGAAACGAGGTTCGGGATCAGGTCGGCCCGGCGCTGATACTGATTCTCCACTTCGCCCCAGGCGGCGTTCACGCCTTCTTCCTTGGTAGGAATGGAGTTGATGCCGCAGGCGCTGAGCGAGAGCGCGGCGAGCAGCGGCAGGGCAAGACGAACGACACGCATGATTTTGACCCCCGGGGGTTGGTTAATCCGGGCGCAGACTTGCCGCTGAAGCAGCGTTCGCGTCAAGAGCAAGTCGCCGGAATGCATGCGCTTTTGCGCTTGCACTCCGGCGCGCGCTGGGCTCTGTTGGCGCGCGTATTGAAAAGGGGGTCTCGATGCTCAACGAATTCAAGGCATTCATCATGCGGGGCAATGTGCTCGACCTCGCAGTCGGTGTGATCATCGGCGGCGCGTTCGGCACCATCGTCAGCTCTCTCACGGGCGATGTGATCATGCCCGTGCTCTCGCTGCTGACGGGCAGCGCGGACTTCACCGAAAATTATCTCCGCCTCGGCCCGATTCCCGCCGAACTTCAGGGCAAGGCCGTCGATTATGCCGCGCTGAAGGCGGCCGGGGTGCCGATGCTGGGCTATGGGGCCTTCCTCACGGCGGTCATCAACTTCCTGATTCTGGCCTTCGCGGTGTTCCTGATCGTGAAGAATGCCAACCGCTTCTTCGCCAAGATGGAGCCGCCCGCGCCGCCGACGCCGGAAGATGTGCTGCTGCTGCGCGAAATCCGCGACAGCCTGAAGAAGTAAGGAACGGCCCCGGTGGAGTCGCTGTTCCGGGCGATGGAAGCCGCCCCGCTGTGGCTGCTGGGGCTGATTCTGATGCTGTTGTTCTGGTCGGCGGCCGCGCTTGGCCGCTGGCTTCGCGAACGGGCGGGCAAGGCAGCAACGCCCGAGGACAAGAGCGATCCGGCGTTCATCGTCTCGGCCTCGCTCGGCCTGCTGGCGCTGCTTTTGGGCTTCACCGTTTCCATGGCGGTCAGCCGCTATGACGGCCGCCGCGCCGCCACGCTGAACGAAGGCAATGCCATCGGCACCTTCGTTTACCGCACAGATCTGATGCCGCCCGCGCTGCGCGCCACCACGCTGGACGAACTGGATCGCTATGTAGAGGCGCGACTCGCGGTGGGCCGCATGGGCGAAACCAGCGAGGCGGTGCTGAAGGCGCATGCCGAAACCGGCAAGGTGGCCGAACGGGTGTGGAAGCATATGATGGCCGTGGGGCCGCAGGTGCCCGATACGGCGGTGCGCATGCTGCTGGTGGAAAGCGCGAACGCCATGTTCGATGCCGCGATGGTGCGCGACGCAGCGCTCGCCAACCGGCTGCCGCCCACGCTGGTGGCGCTGCTGATCCTGTTCCCCGTGGCGAGCCTGATCCTGATCGGCTATGTCAGCGGGCGGCTGATCGGGGCGCATTTCATGGCCTCCACCGAACTGATCCTGCTGCTCACATTGGTCCTGCTGCTGATCGCCGATCTGGACAGGCCGCGCTCCGGCACCATCGTCACGCCGCAGGCCGCGCTGCTGGAAGTGCAGGCGCAAATCCGTGCGGCAAAACTGGCTGTTCCCGCCGCGCCGCAGCCTATGCTATCAGGCGTAAACCCTTGAGCGGAGAACAAAGCGTGCGCAACTTGTTGATCGGACTCGCCATGACAGCGGCAATCGGAAGCCTGGGCGCCTGCGCCTCCACCTCCACGCCGGAAACCAAGCCCGCAGCGGCCGCCCCCACAGGCGGCGCGGCGCTGCAGGGCGCGGAGTGGACGGTGTTTGAAATCGCCGGCAAGCCCATCGTTCCCGGCTCCACCCCCAGCATCAAGTTCGAGGATGGCCGGGTTTCGGGCGCGGGCAGCTGCAACCGCTTCATGGGCGGCTACACCATCGCCCCCGATGGCCTGAAGCTGACCTTCTCGCAAATGGCTTCCACCATGATGGCCTGCCCGGATCCGCTGATGCAGCAGGAAGGGCTGTTCCTGAAGTCGCTGGAAAGCGTCGCCAGCTACTCCGTGGCGGGCGGCGTGCTCAGCCTGTCGTCGGCTGACGGCGTGGTGGTGAAGGCGAAGCGCTGAAACGAAGGGGCCGGTGGCGCAAGCGCCCCGGCCCCTTCCGTTCCTTGCTTACCGTGCCTTTGATTGCCGGGCGCGGGCAAACACCCACTGCCCCAGCAGCAGCAGCGCGATCATCACCGCTTCCACCAGCATCGGCGGATAGGCGGTGGGGGCGGTTCCATCCAGAATCAGGCTCAGCGTGCGCCCGAACAGGGCGATCGCCAGCAGCAGCAGCGGCACCTTCAGCGGCGACGGGTCCGTGCGGATCGCGCCCAGCAGGGCAAACAGCCCGCCCACCAGAAAGAAGGCGGAAAAGTCCGCCCGCATGGTCGCCAGCCCCTGACTTCCCAGCGGAGACAGCGCGAATTCCGGCCCCATCCGGGCCGGGTTCAACAGAAACATCAGCCCCACGGCCACATTGAACAGCCCCACAAGGCCGATGATCAGGCGCACAATCAACGTCATAGAATTTCCTCCCGTTTGGAAGGTTAGCAGGACGTGCCGATTATTCCAGCCCTTCGAGTGCCATAATCCCGCGGGGCAATCTCAGGCGGCGTAACCCAGATAGCCCAGCTGCGCCGCCTTGAAGATGGTCTGGCTGCGGTTCACCGCGTCCAGCTTCTCGCCCGCATTCTGGATATGGAAGCGCACCGTCGCATGGCTGCGGCCAAGGATCATGGAAATCTCCTTGTCCGTCTTGCCGATGGAGGCCCAGCGCAGGCACTCCACCTCGCGCTTGGTCAACTGGCTGTCCGCCGGCAGCCACTGGCGCTTGCGCAGCGCCTTCACGCAGCCCGCCACGAAGCGGTGCGTCAGGATATACAGCTCGTCGGCATGCTCCTCGAACTCCGCCGTCAGGTCGCTGCGATCCGGGTCCGCCACGCCATAAGAGGCGATGCCGATCTGCCCGAAGGGCAGGTGCACGGGGATCACGATGGCCGATTTGGTGTTGGTGCGCTTTTCGAAGTTGGAAAGGTCGATTGCCTCAAGATAGCGATTGGGCTGGCTGGTGCGGAAGCCGTCCGCATTCACCCAGAAGGGCTCCGATTCATAACGGCAGGCACGCGGCAGCGGCGACGACAGCGCCAGCCTTGTATCGGCCCACCAGCGCTCGTCCGGGGCGTTCCAGCCGAACACCTCAGAGGCCAGAATGGCCCCGTCCTCGTCCATCAGCGGGTTCTTGCTGGCGATATTGTCCGTCAGTGCAACGCGCAGGTTCGCGCGATCCCAGGCGATGTCCCTGAGCGCCTCGGCGGCGGCACGGATATCCTTCACCGAGGTGACATTCACCCAGGCCAGTTGTTCCTTCAGGCTGGCGCTTTGCTCGCCCATTCCTGTCTCCCCAATCGCGACCTTCACTTGCCAGGCAGATGGTGTCTCCTCCACCATTCGCCAAGCACTCCAGACGGGGCACCCCAGAGGGGGGCTTGTGATTTCAGTCGCCGCCTGCTTACGCCGCAGCAGCGAGATTGCAAGAGGCCCACGCCGTCGCACCCGTCCCGCCAGCCCATGGGAGCGCAACCATGCCCAGCCTGCCTCAACCATTGCCGATCCTTTCCCACGGTGATGTCCGGCTGGAACCGCTCGCCCCGGCGCATGCCGATGAGCTTCGCCGCGCCACTGCGGAGGATCAGGAGATCTGGCAGATCTACAGTCATTCCATGTTGGGCGACGGCTTCGATCTCTGGTGGCAGGCCGCGATGCTGGGTGCGAACGGCTGGCGTTACTGGGCAACACTGTGGAACGGCCGGGTGATGGGCTGCACCGGCGTCTGGCCGGAAGACCGCACGCCCGGAGTGGTCGAACTGGGCGGCACCTACCTCCGCCCCGCCGCGCGCGGCACCCATGTGAACGGCGTCGCCAAATGGCTGATGCTGGATTTCCTGTTTGGGCGAGGCTTCCACCGCGTGGAATTCCGCATCGACGCCCGCAACGAACGCTCTCAGGCGGCGGTGCTGAAGCTGGGCGCGACGCGGGACGGCGTGCTGCGCCACCACAAGATCACCCATACCGGCCATGTCCGAGACACGCATGTGATGGCGATCCTCGATACGGACTGGCCGGAGATCGAGCGGCGGCTTCGCCCCTGACCCTCGGGCCGCAGGCGCTGGCGCGAACCCCCGGCTTGTGTCAGCCTGTGGAAATGCTGCGCACCCTCCTCATCCTGCTGTCGGCGCTTGCACTTGCGGCCGCCGGGCCTGCCCCGCTGGCTGGCGACTATGTCCTGACCGGTGTGCGAGAGGCAGCCGGCGGCCTCGAACTGCGGCCCGACGGGCGTTTCAGCTATGCCCTGACCTATGGTGCGCTGGACGAGACAGCGGAGGGCGTCTGGCGGCAAGAGGGCGACCGCGTCCTGCTGACGACGGAGCCGAAGCCCCGCCCGGCGAAATGGGAGATCGTGAATGCGGAGCCGGGCGAACCGAAAGTGTTCGCGCTGATTCTGGAAAATCCGCGCGGCCAGCCGATTCCCAACTTCACCGTCTATGTGAAGATGAACGACGGCAGCGAAGAGCGCGGCCAGACCCTGAACGAATGGCTGGAAGCAGACCTCGATTCCCGCATACCCGTGTCCGTCCGCTTCGAAGTGCCGGTGTTCGATATCGCCTCGCCGTCGTTCCCGGTCGATATCGCCACGGCCCGCCGCTATCGCTTCCGCTTCGATCCGGCGGATACCGGCGTGCGGGATTTTCAGGATTGGCCGCTGCTGATTCGGGGAAGCCTGCTCGCGCCCGTCGACGCGCCGGATGGGCAGGGCTTCCGCAAGGTCGATCCCCGCTAGCAAACAGCCTTTGCGATCCCCACTATCCTCACCGTGACAGGCGCTGACGATCTCCCGCCCCAGCTCGCCGGCTGGTTCGCCACGCGCGGCTGGCAGCCGCGCCGGCACCAGATGGAGATGCTGGCGGCGGCGCGGGCCGGGCGGCACACGCTGCTGGTGGCGGCCACCGGGGCCGGGAAAACGCTGTCGGGCTTCCTCCCGGTTCTGGCGGCAGCGGCGGAACAGGGGCCACGTCCCGGTCTGAAGGCGCTTTATGTCTCCCCACTGAAAGCGCTGGCGGCTGACGTGGAGCGCAACCTGCTGCTCCCCATCCGCGAGGCGAAGCTGCCGCTGAAGGTGGAAACCCGCACCGGGGACACCGGATCAGACGCGAAGAAGCGGCAACGGGAAAACCCGCCCGACATCCTGCTCACAACGCCGGAAAGCCTCAGCCTGCTGCTCACATGGCCCGATGCCGAGCGGATGCTGGAAACGGTTGAGACGCTGATCGTCGACGAGATTCACGCCTTCGCCAACAGCAAGCGCGGCGATCTGCTGGCGCTTGCCGCCGCGCGGATGCGGCGGCTGAACCCGGCGCTGCGGCTGGTCGGCCTGTCTGCCACCGTGGCGGACCCGGCCGCGATGGCGGACTGGCTGGCACCGGGTGGCGACGCGCTGATCGTTGAGGGCGAGGCGGCCGTGCCGCCGGATATCCGCATCCTCGTGCCCGATGGCCGCATCCCATGGTCCGGTCACAACGGCCGCCATGCCGCACGCGAGGTGGTGAAGCTGATCGAAGGCGCGCGGCAGGCGATCGTGTTCGTGAATACCCGCTCTTTGGCGGAGCTGATCTTCAACGATCTGTGGGCCGTGAACGACAACCAACTGCCCATCGGTATCCACCATGGCTCGCTGGAGATGGAGGCGCGGCTGAAGGTGGAGGCGGCGCTGGCGGCGGGCCGCTTACGTGCCGTGGTCGCCACCTCCAGCCTCGATCTGGGGATCGACTGGGGCGATGTCGATCTGGTGATCCAGATGGGCGCGCCCAAGGGCGCGGCGCGGCTGCTGCAACGGGTGGGCCGCGCCAATCACCGCATGGACGAAGCCAGCCGCGCCGTCATCGTGCCCGGCAACCGCTTCGAATATCTGGAGGCGCTGGCCGCGCTGGACGCCGTGCACGCCGGGGAGCTGGATGCCGAGCCGATGCGCCCCGGCGGGCTGGACGTGCTGGCCCAGCATGTGATGGGCGTGGCGATTTCCGGCCCGTTTCAGGCCGACGCGCTGTTCGCGGAAATCCGTGCCGCCGCCCCCTATCGCGACCTTCCGCGCGCCGAGTTTGATCGGCTTTTGCAGTTCGTCTCCACCGGCGGCTATGCCCTGCGCGCCTATGATCGCTACGCCCGGCTGGTGGAGGACAGCCCCGGCCACTGGCGGCTGCGCCACCCCCGGCTGGCGCTGCAACACCGGCTGAACGCGGGCGTGATCGTGGAAGCGCCCACCATGACGGTCCGCCTCGGTCGCGGCCGGGCGCTGGGGCAGATCGAGGAATGGTTCGCCAGCCAGCTGCGCGTGGGGGACAGTTTCCTGTTCGCAGGCCAAGTGCTGCAAGTGATCGGCGCATCCGAATCCGATCTTTACACCCGGCTGGGGCGCGGCTCCGCCTCCATCCCCACCTATGCGGGCGGGCGGATGCCGCTGTCCACCAACCTCGCCCGGCGGGTGCGGACGATGCTGGCGGACCCGGCCGAATGGCAGCGCATGCCGGATGACGTGCAGGATTGGCTGCACCTGCAACAACAGCGCTCCATCCTCCCCCCGGCAGACCGGCTGCTGGCGGAAACCTTCATGCGGGACGAACATCATTATCTCATCCTCTATGGCTTCGAAGGCCGCAACGCCCACCAGTCACTGGGCATGCTGCTGACGCAGCGCATGGAAAAGCGCGGGCTGAAACCGCTGGGCTTCGTCGCCACCGATTATGTGCTGGGCCTGTGGGGGCTGGAACCGATTGCCGATCCGGCGGACCTGCTGTCCGGCGACATCATCGCCGAGGAGCTGGAAAGCTGGATCGCCGCCACCCCCTTCCTGCGCCGCGCCTTCCGCGATGTCGCCATCGTTTCAGGGCTGGTGGAGCGGCAGCAGCCGGGCCAGCGCAAGAGCGGCCGCGCCATGACCGTCTCCACCGATCTGATCTATGATGTGCTGCAACGGCATGAACCGGGCCACCTGCTGCTGGATGCCGCATGGACAGAGGCCAGCGCCCGCCTCACCGATCTGGACCGGCTGCGCAGCCTGATCGACCGCGCCGAGTCGCAACTGATCGTGCGGCATCTGGAGGGGGTCAGCCCGCTTTCGGTTCCAGTGCTGATCGAAATTGGCAGGGAAGGTGTCTCTCACGGCACCGATGAAGCCTTGCTTGCGGAACTGGCAGGCTCGTCCGCCGTTGTGTGACACGATTCTGCAACTTTTCCGAAACATGAATGAAACCCCTCCGAAATCCGACTGACATCAGCCCCGTTTAGAGGGGCGCCGTCCGCAGGGTCGTCACAGGGGCGGCCCCGCACCCGGAATTTACAATCCAAAAGGGGATTTCCATGTCACAACTTCGTGCCCTGCTTCTGCTCGGGTCGGCCGTGGCGCTCGCCGCCTGCTCCGGCGCCACCGACGTGGCCTCCCCCGGCGACGGCGTCATCGTCGTCCCGCCGACGCCCACCCCGACTCCGACGCCCACCCCGACACCCACGCCGACTCCCACCCCCACGCCCACCCCGACGGACTGCCCCACCGGCACCTCCAACGTCGGCACCATCAGCGTCGGCGGCACCGAAATGCGCAACTGCCAGCTCTCGGGCGTGATCACCGGCAACCTGCTGCTGCGCTACACGGCGAACCTCGTCTATTCACTGAACGGCGGCGTGCGCATCGGCCGCGACATCGGCGGCGCGGGCGACAAGCCGAACGGCGCGCAGGGCATCCTCACCATCGAACCGGGCGTCGTCATCTTCGGGGCCTCCGGCGCGGACTTCCTGCTGATCGAGCGCGGCTCGCAGATCTTCGCCGAAGGCACCGCCACCCGCCCGATCGTGTTCACCAGCCGCACCAACATGGAAGGCACGGCGGGCGACAATGCGATCGGCCAGTGGGGCGGTCTCGTCATCCTCGGCCGCGCACCGATCCACACCTGCATCGGTTCCGGTATCACCGGCGGCAGCGTGAACTGCGAAAGCCAGGTGGAAGGCGCGGGCGGCTTCTACGGCGGCGCGACGCCCACCGACAACTCCGGTCGTCTGCGCTATGTGCAGGTCCGCTATCCGGGCTTCGAAGTTTCCACCAACAACGAGCTGAACGGCATCACCTTTGCAGGCGTCGGCTCCGGCACCTTCGCGGAGAATATTCAGGTCCACAACAGCTCGGATGACGGCATCGAATGGTTCGGCGGCCGGGTGAACCACCGCTATGTCGTGATCACCGGCGCGGATGATGACAGCCTCGACACCGATTTCGGCTATCGCGGCAACATCCAGTTCGGCCTCGTCTATCAGCGCTCCGGCGGCGGGGACCGCATGATCGAGGCGGAAACCACCGGCTTCGATCTGCGCTCGCCGCGCTCGCGGCCCACCTTCGCCAACATCAGCTTCATCGGTCGCCGCGCGCCGAACGGCCTGCTGTTCCGCGGCGGCACGGACTTCAACGTCTGGAACTCGGTGATCCAGAAGGATCAGGGCGCCTGCGTGCAGTTCGCCGACGCCTTCACCATCACCACGGACTCCGCCAACGACAAGGTCGGCCCGCCGAACCTGCGCTCGGTGTTCATGGCCTGCGCCGGCGGTGCCGCCAACGGGTCGGGCGGCGTGACCACGCAGCAAGTCACGGATATCCTGTCTGAAACCGGCCGCAACAACGTGCTCACCGGCACCAGCACCCTGACGGGCACCTGGTTCCCCGGTGCGAACGAGCTGGCGGTCACGCCGTTCAACGCCAACGGCGCGAACAGCTTCTTCACCAACACGTCCTACATCGGCGCGTTCAGCGGCAGCAGCGACACCTGGTACAACGGCTGGACATGCGGTCTGGGCGGCAGCACGCCTGCCTGCACCGTCGCCCCCACGCCGATCCAGTAAGTCGAAAAAATACGGATCCGGGGCGGCCTTCTGTCGCCCCGGGTCCGGCCAATTCAGGGGGATACCCAGATGACCACGTCGATCCTGGCCCGGCTGCTCCTCGCCACCTCGGCGCTCGGGACTGTCGTTGCGGCCGCTCCGCTTCATGCGCAGGCCCAGCCCGCGCCAGCCCAGCCAACTCCGGCAGATGATGATCAGGATGTCGATGTGTCCGCACCGGGCGCAGGCGGGATGGACGCAGAGGATATCGTCGTCGTCGGCCGCTACATCCCGAACGTGATCCGCGCCACGCCGTCGGTCGTCTCGGTGCTGTCCGCCGCAGACATGGCTCGCACCGGCGAAGGCGATATCGCGGGCGCCCTGAAGCGCGTGACCGGCCTCTCCGTCGTCGGCGGCAAATATGTCTATGTGCGCGGCCTTGGCGAACGCTATTCGCTGGCGCTGCTGAACGGCCTGCCGATCCCCTCACCGGAACCGCTGAAGCGCGTCGTTCCGCTGGATATCTTCCCGACCGATCTGCTCGCCTCCACCATGGTGCAGAAGTCCTACTCCGCCAATTTCCCCGGCGAGTTCGGCGGCGGCGTCATCAACCTCACCACCAAGGCCATCCCGGACGAGCCGTTCCTGAACCTTTCCGGCTCGCTGTCGGGCGACACCGTCACCACCGGCCAGCTGGGCTACACCTATCGCGGTTCCCGGTCAGACTGGACGAGCTTCGACAGCGGCACCCGCAGCATCCCCACCCCGCTCAACGCGGCGCTCAACTCGGGCCGCGCACTCAGCCGTTCGAACTTCACGCTCGACGAGCTGAAGACGATCACGATGAGCCTCAACAACGAGCAGACCAACCTCATCCAGTCGAACGACACCATCCCTGTCAACATGTCGCTGGGCGTTACCGGCGGCACCGCATGGGACATCGGCGAAGACAGGCTCGGCGTCATCGGCAGCGTCAGCTGGTCGAACAGCTGGCAGACGCGCGGCGGCCTGCAGCAGACCACCTTCGGCATTTCGGTGGATGGGTCTGGTAATCAGGTGATCAACCCCGATCAGGATTTCCGCTTCCTTTCCACGGAAAACCGCATCCAGCTGAACGGCCTGCTGGGCGTGGGCTATGAATTCGGCGAACACCGCATCCGCTTCACCAACGTCTATATCCGCGACGTGCTGAAGGAAGCCCGCATTCAGGACGGCATCGACGTCGGCATCGGCGAAGACCCGGTCAACAAGAACTACACCAGCTGGTTCGAGCGGCAGCTGTTCTCCACTTCGCTCGTGGGCGAGTTCAAATGGGACAGCTGGAAGCTCGGCCTGCGCGGCACCTACGCCAAGTCGCGCCGCGACAGCCCCTATGAGCGGATGAACAGCTATCGCTACGATCCGGTGATCGACAGCTATTTCAACGATCTGCGCACCGGCGGCACCAGCTCCACCATCGCCTTCTCCAAGCTGGAGGATCAGGTGTGGGCCGGTGCGGCGGACGTGGGCTACACGCTGTCCACCGAACGCCCGATCACCCTGTCTGCGGGCTATGCCTATACCGACAACAGCCGCACCTCCACCCGCCGCGACTTCCGCTACCAGTCGGCCGACGTGCTGCCGGTGGGCGTCAGCCAGCAGCGGCCGGATTTCCTGCTCTCCCCGTTCAACATCCAGATGTTCGATATCTACCTCACCGAAGTCAGCGCGGCGGCAGGCGTGGCGAAATATGACGCCGGGCTGACGATCCACGCCGGGTACGGGCAGGTGGAAGCGGAACTGTTCGACGGTTTCCGGCTGACGGCCGGCGTCCGCTATGAAACGGCGAAGCAATATGTGACGCCGGTCGACCTGTTCGGCACCGGCGAAGTCAGCGGCAGCACCAATCTGGACAACAGCTACTGGCTGCCGGGCGTGACGCTCACATGGAATTTCGCGGAAGACATGCAGGGGCGCTTCGCGATTTCGAAAACCATCGCCCGCCCGCAATTCCGCGAACTCGCGGCGCAAACCTACACCGACACCGACACGGACCGCACCAGCTTCGGCAACCCCTATCTGGTCGATTCCGAGCTGTTGAACGTGGAAGGCCGCTATGAATGGTATATCGGCCGCGACGAGCGGCTGACGCTGGGCGCGTTCTACAAGAAGATCGACAAGCCCATCGAAACCATCTCGTTCAACAACGGCGGCGCGCTGACGACCACCTTCGCCAACGCCCCCAAGGCCGAACTCTATGGCCTTGAAGCCGAAGTGCAGAAATATTTCGAACTGGGTGGAAGCGGTTTCTTCGCGGATCGCCGCATCTTTGCCAGCGCCAACTACACCTTCACGGATTCGAAGATCAAAGTGTCCGACGGCGACACCACCCGTCCGCCGGGCGGCGGCGGGGCAGACGCCCCGGCGTCGGATTATTTCCGCGACGGCGCGCCGCTGACAGGCCAGTCGGATCATGTCGCCAACCTGCAACTGGGCCTGCAAAATCAGGAAAAGCTGTCGGAACAGACGATCCTGCTGTCCTACGCCTCGGATCGCGTGACGCAGCGCGGCCTTGGCGACACGCCCGATCTCATCGAACGCCCCGGCGTCCGCCTCGATTTCGTCGCGCGGGAGGAAGTCTCCATCGGCAAGACGCCGCTGGAACTGAAGCTCGAAGTCCGCAACATCCTCGGCACCGGCTACCGCGAAAGCCAGACGCTGGGCGACAGCACGGTCTACAACAACAAATATGACATCGGCCGCCTGATCTCCTTCGGGATCACCGCCAAATTCTGATCCGGTCGCGGGTTTCTGCACGGCAGAAACCCGCGATCACAAAGGCCGGGCAGCCGCGGCAACCGCCACGTCGGCCAGCCTTCATATCTTGCAAGTTCCTTCCTGAACCCTGGCCGGTTCGCGGGCGTCAGCCTGCGGCCGGCCCCATTTTTTGGGCAGGCCCCCGGCGCAGCAATCCGCGCTTCGGCCGCAGCGTTGCTTCAAGGCAATCCGCCACCGCCGCTTCGAACTGGCTCACGGCGGCATCCCAGCTGAAGCCCTGCGCATGCAGGATGGCGGCCGCGCGCGGGATGCGCAGCGCCTGCGCGATTGCTGCACCCAGATCCTCGTTCAGCGCGCCTGCGCCGCTGTCACCCACCACATCCAGCGGGCCTGCCACCGGATAGGCGGCCACCGGCAACCCGGCGGCCATCGCCTCCACCAGCACCAGCCCGAAGGTGTCGGTGCGGCTGGGGAACACGAACAGGTCTGCGCCTGCATAGGCGCGCGCCAGTTCCTCGCCCGCCAAAGCCCCCATGAACAGGGCGTCGGGGAAGCGCGCCTTCAGGCCCGCCAGCGCCGGGCCGTCGCCCACCACCACCTTCGATCCCGGCGCATCGGCGGCCAGAAACGCCTCGATATTCTTCTCCACCGCCACCCGCCCCACGTTCAGCAGGATGGGGCGCGGCAACGCATGATAGGCCTCCGGCGCAGGCAAGTTCGGCCGGAAGCGGGACAGATCCACCCCGCGCGACCACAGCCGCGTCTGCGCAATACCATGCCCGTTCAGTTCCGCCGCCAGCCGGGGGGTCGCCACCAGCACCGCGCGCGCGGGGCCGTGGAACCAGCGCAGGTAACGCCAGCTCAGCGAAACCGGCAGGTGGAAGCGCGCGTTCAGATAATCGGGGAAACGGGTGTGAAAGCTGGTGGTGAAGGGCCGCCCCGTGCGCAGGCAATGCCGCCGCGCCGCCAGCCCCAGCGGGCCTTCAGTGGCGATATGCACCGCGCCCGCGCCGCTCGCCTCGATCATCCGCCCGACAGCACCGGGCCGCGTCATCGCCAGCCGGATTTCCTTGTAGGTGGGGCAAGGCATGGATCGGAACTTGTCCGGCGTGATCGCCGTCACCGCCCAGCCGCGCTCTGCCAGCATCCCGGCGGTGGTCTGCAACGTCCGCACCACGCCATTCACCTGTGGCGACCATGCGTCGGATACCAGCGCGAGGCTGTTCATGCCACGGGCACCAGTTCGCCCTTCGATTTCCGCAGCTTCAGCGGCTGCCCGGCGTTCGCCTCGGCACGCACCCGCTCGGCCCAGTCGAGGATTTCCATATGCCCGTCGGCATGCTCCACCAGCGCCGTGCAGCTCTCCACCCAGTCGCCGTCGTTGTAATAGGTGATGTCGCCGAACTGGCGGATTTCGGCGGAATGGATATGCCCGCACACCACGCCATCGGCCCCCCGTTCCTTGGCGGCATGGGCCACGGCTTCCTCGTAACGGCAGATGAACTCCACCGCGTTCTTCACCCGCTTTTTCATGTGGGCCGAAAGGGACCAGTAAGGCAGGTTGAACTGCCGACGGCACCAGTTGAAGCCGATATTCAGCTTCAGCAGCGCGACATAGGCATGGTCGCCCGCGAAGGCGAGCCAGCGGTGATACAGCACCACCCCGTCGAACTCGTCGCCGTGCAGCACCAGCAGCTTGCGGCCATCGGCGGTGATGTGAACGGCCTCGGGCCGGATTTCGATATCGCCGAACCCAAGGCCGATGAAGTCGCGCAGCACCTCGTCATGGTTGCCCGGCACATAGACGACGCGCGTGCCCTTCTTCGCCATCTTCAGCACCCGCCGCACCACGTCATTGTGACGCGTCGGCCAGAACCAGCCGCGCTTCAGCCGCCAGCCGTCGATGATGTCACCCACCAGATAGAGCGTCTCGCACTCGATGGATTTCAGGAAATCGAACAGCAGCTCGGCATTGCAGCCGGATGTGCCAAGGTGCGTGTCGGAAATGAACACGGTGCGGAACTTCAGCTTGCGCTTCGGTTCCTCCTCGTCGGGCGCATCCAGCCATGGTGGCGTCGGCAAAGACGCCAGCCGGGGATACGCTCTCGAACCATCTTCCAGTCTGGCGATGCTGGCCATGCAATGCCCCTCAGGCTTGTGGGTGGGCGATTGCCTGCGCGCTATATCTGGGGGCGATGACCTCAGGATGACAAATGAGTGGCGATCCCGTTACGGTGCCCCGGCAAGCCAGCCCTGAAGGCCGCGATCCATCCTGACCGCGATTGCCAATGTGCCGCCCGCATAAGCCATGATGATCGCCGCCCGCGCCGGGCCGGGCAGACGGGCGAAGTTCCAGCGCCGTGCCTCGCCCAGCAGCAGGATCAGCGCCATCAGCAGGAACCATGGCGTGAACAGCAGCGCGGGCTGGCCTCGAACGGCCATGATCACGGCATCATGGATCAGCCCGCTGACAAGGAAGGTAGCAACGAGCGCGGCTGCAGGTGGCAGCCAGCCGTTGAGCGGCGTAAAAACGAAACGGGAGAGGCCATAGCTCCAGATCGGGTTCCAGTGCCGCCAGAAACCGGCGAAGCTGGTGGCCCCGAGCGACCGCTGCAGCATGTTCCGCATCGAGCCTCGCGCCCCCAGCGGAACCCCGTTCCGCCGGTGCACATAGGCCGCCAGCGTCATCCGGGCACCGCGCCGCCCGTGCTGCGCGTTCAGCGGACTTCCGCGCGCAGCGGCCGGTTCAGCAGCCGGTCCATCACCTCCGGCACGGTGGCCTGCCCGGCCAGCAGGCTGGCGACGGCGGCCGAAATGGGCATGTCCACGCCGGCCTTCGCGGCAGCCTCGGCAAGCACCGGAGCCGTCGCCGCGCCTTCCGCGACAGACAGTTTTCCGGCCAGCGCCTGCTCGGCCGTCTGCCCTTCGCCAAGCGCCATCCCCAGCCGCATGTTGCGCGATTGCGTGCTGCCGCACGTCAGCACCAGATCGCCAAGGCCCGACAGCCCCGCAAGCGTTTCCGCCCGCGCCCCGCGCGCCACGCCGAAGCGGGTCATTTCCGCAAAGCCGCGCGCGATGATGGCGGCGCGGGCATTTTCGCCCAACCCCGCGCCGATCGCCACGCCGCAGGCAATCGCCAGCACATTCTTCACCGCGCCGCCGATCTCCGCGCCGACGATATCGTCAGAGGCGTAAGGCCGGAAGGTCGGCCGCGCGATCCGCTCGGCAAGAGCAGCCGCCTGTCCCTCGCTCGCCGCCGCCAGCGTCACCGCCGTCGGCAGCCCGCGTGCGGTTTCCGCCGCGAAACTGGGGCCGGAAAGCACCGCCAGCGGCGCACCCGGCGCAGCTTCGGCCGCCACCTCCGCCATCAGCCGGTGCGACCCCGCCTCGATCCCCTTGGCGCACAAGACCAGCGTCGGCTTGGCCTCCAGCGGAGCCGAGCCCAGCACCCGCCCCAGAAACTGCGCAGGCGGCACCACCAGCCACAGATCGATCCCGGCCAGATCCCTCAGATCGGTGGTCGCCCGCACCCGCGCGCTCAACTCAACACCCGGCAGAAACAGCGGATTGCTATGATCGCTGTTGATGGACGCCACCACATCCGGCTCGCGCGCCCAGATCAGCACATCCTCACCCTGCGCCATGGCATTGGCAAGCGCCGTGCCCCATGCACCCGCACCGATAACTGCGATCATGCCTTAACCCCTGCTCCTCGAACGGGTTCTGCCGAAAGATCGAGCGGCCAGCGCGGACGGGCCTGTGGGTCCGGCTCCGGCGCGAGTCCGGCGGCAATTCGTTCCTGCGCGGCCCATGCGATCATCGCGGCGTTGTCCGTGCACAGCTTCAACGGCGGGGCGATGAAGGGCAGGCCATGTTGCACGGCAACCGCCTCCAGCGCGGCGCGCACCGCCTTGTTGGCAGCCACCCCGCCAGCCACCACCAGCGCCGTTGCATCCGGCATCGCCCGGACCGCGCGGGTCGTGCGATCCGCCAGACAATCGGTCACTGCCGCCTGAAAGCTGGCGGCGATATCGGGCACCGCATATCGCCCGCTGTCCACCGCGCGCAGCACCGCGGTCTTCAGCCCGGCAAAGCTGAAATGCGGCTCGCCGGACCCCAGCAGCGGGCGCGGCAGCGGAACCGATTTCGGGTCGCCATGCTGGGCCGCAATTTCCACCGCCGGGCCGCCGGGAAAGCCCAGCCCCAGCATCTTCGCCACCTTGTCGAACGCTTCGCCTGCGGCATCGTCGATGGTGGTCGCCAGCCGCCGGTAAGCCCCCACGCCCTCCACCGCGATCAACTGGCAATGCCCGCCGGAGACCAGCAGCAGCAGATAGGGAAACTGCAATTCGGGCGCGACCAGCCGGGGCGACAGCGCGTGCCCCTCCAGATGATTCACCCCCCACAAGGGCTTATCAGCAGCGAAAGCCAGCGCCTTGCCCGTCACCAGCCCCACCATCACGCCGCCGACCAGCCCCGGCCCCGCCGTCGCCGCCACGGCGTCCACATCGCTCAGCGCCAGCCCGGCGTCCGCCAGCACGGCCTGCACCATCGGCCCCACCCGTTCGGCATGCGCCCGCGCCGCCAGTTCCGGCACCACACCGCCAAATGGCCGATGCTCGGCCTCCTGACTGGCGATGCGCTCCGCCAGTACCCGCCCGTCCGCCGTCACCAGCGCAACAGCGGTTTCGTCGCAGCTCGACTCAATGCCCAGAACCAACGTCATTCGGGCACCAGCATCATTCGGGCGCAGCCTCCGCTTCGGGTGCGCCGGACTCGTCCGCCGGGCCTTCGCCCTCATCCTCATCATCGCTCTCGCGAATCCGCGCGGCGGAAACGACATGTTCGGCATCCGCCACCTTGAACAAGGTCACACCCTGCGTCGCCCGCCCGGCGATGCGGATGTCACGCACCGGCATACGGATCAGCTTGCCCTGATCCGTCACCAGCATCAGCTGCTCGGCCGGCTCCACCGGGAAGCTCGCCACCACTTCGCCATTCCGCGCAGAAGTGTCGATGTTCACGATCCCCTTGCCGCCCCGGTTGGTGCGCCGATACTCATAGGCCGAACTGCGCTTGCCATAGCCGTTGGCGGTGATGGTCAGGATGAACTGCTCGTTCGCCGCCATCTGCTCGAACTGCGCCAGTTCCAGCCCTTCCAGCGTCGCCGGTTCGGATTTCCACGCAGCCGAGCGCAGATATTGCTCCCGCGCCTCGGTGCTGTTGCCGCCCCGCCGCAACACAGACAGCGAGATCACCTCGTCGCCATCTTCCAGATCCATGCCGCGCACGCCGGTTGCGGTGCGGCTCTGGAATTCGCGCACCGCCGTCACTTCGAAGCGCACCGCCTTGCCGCTGCGCGCGGCCAGCAGGATATCCTCGCTTTCGTGGCACAAGGTCACGCCGATCAGCCGGTCGTCCGAGCCTTCGTCGAAGCGCATCGCGATCTTGCCGTTGGACGGAACATTGGCAAACGCATCCATGCTGTTCCGCCGCACCAACCCCTTGGCGGTTGCGAACATCACGTGCAGCTGGCTCCACTCCGCTTCATCCTCGGGCAGCGGCAGCACGGTGCGGATCGTCTCGCCCGGCTCCAGCGGCAGCAGGTTCGCCATCGCCCGGCCCTTGGATTGCGGCGTGCCTTCGGGCAGCTTCCACACCTTCATGCGGTAAACCTTGCCGAAGGTGGAGAAGAACAGCACCGGCGCGTGGGTCATCGCCACGAACAGCTCGGTGATGACATCCTCTTCCTTGGTCGCCATCCCCTGACGGCCCTTGCCGCCGCGCTTCTGCGCCCGGTAACTGTCCAGCGAAACGCGCTTGATCCAGCCCGAATGCGTCACCGTCACAACCATGTCCTCGCGGGCGATCAGATCCTCATCGTCCACATCGTCGGCCTGCACCACTTCGGAACGGCGCGGCGTGGCGAACTGGTCGCGCACGGCGGTCAGTTCCTCGCGCATCACCTGCTCCAGCCGCGCCCGGCTGGAGAGAATCTCCAGCAGGTCGGCGATGGTCGCCGCCAGTTCCTTCAACTCCTCGCCGATCTCGTCGCGGCCCAGCGCCGTCAGCCGGTGCAGCCGCAAGTCCAGAATGGCGCGCACCTGCGCGTCAGACAGCCGGTAGCTGCCCGACGTCAGGTCCTCGCCCTCCAGCTCCAGCTCGGCATCATCCACCAGCTTCAGATAGGGGGCGATTTCTGCCACCGGCCATTGCCGCGCCAGCAGCCTCTCCCGCGCCTCCGCCGGAGACGCAGAGCCGCGAATGATCGCCACCACCTCGTCCAGATTCGAAACCGCGATCACAAGGCCCAGCAACAGATGCGCCCGGTCCCGCGCCTTCTGCAGCAGGAAGCGCGAACGCCGCCCGATCACTTCCTCGCGGAAGGCGATGAAGGCCTCGATCACGTCGCGCAGGTTCAGCTGCTCCGGCCGCCCGCCGCGCAACGCCAGCATGTTCGCCGGAAAGCTGGATTGCGCCGGAGTATAGCGCCACAGCTGGTTCAGCACGACATCCGCCACCGCGTCGCGCTTCAGTTCCAGCACGATGCGCACGCCCTCGCGGTTGCTCTCGTCGCGCAGGTCGGACACGCCCTCGATGCGCTTGTCCTTCACGGCCTCGGCGATCTTCTCCACCAGCCCGGCCTTGCCCACCTGATAGGGAATTTCCGTCAGCACGATCTGCTGACCGGTGCCGCGCCGCTCCTCGATCACATGGCGGCTGCGCATCAGGATCGATCCGCGCCCCGTGGTCATGGCGCTGGCGATGCCGTTGGTGCGCAGGATCAGCGCGCCCGTCGGGAAATCCGGCGCGGGCACATACTCCATCAGCGCTTCCGCCGTGATCGCCCGATCGTCCAGATAGGCAAGGCAGCCGTTCACCACTTCGCCCAGATTGTGCGGGGCGATGTTCGTCGCCATGCCCACCGCGATGCCGCCCGCCCCGTTCACCAGCAAATTGGGGAAGCGCGCGGGCAGCACGCTCGGCTCCTGCTCCTGCCCGTCATAGTTGGGGACGAAGTCGACGGTGTCCTTGTCCAGATCGTCCAGCAGCGCTTCCGCCGCCTTGCTCAGCCGCGCCTCGGTGTAACGCATGGCGGCCGGCGGATCCGGGTCCATCGATCCGAAATTGCCCTGCCCGTCGATCAGCGTCAGCCGCATCGACCAGTCCTGCGCCATCCGCGCCAACGCATCGTAAATCGCGCTGTCGCCGTGCGGGTGATATTTCCCCATCACGTCACCGACGATCCGCGCGGATTTGCGGAACGGCTTGCCCGAACCAAAGCCATTTTCATGGCTGCCGAACAGGATGCGCCGGTGCACCGGCTTCAACCCGTCGCGCACATCGGGCAACGCCCGCGCGACAATCACCGACATCGCATAGTCGAGATAAGAGGTGCGCATCTCCTCCACGAGGCTCACGGGCGCAATATCGTCCCCGGGCAGGGGCGCGGTCGGTTCAATCGTGTCGGACATGGGAAATCGCCTACAGCCCCGCGCCGCTCTTGGAAAGCACCCAGAGACAGGTCATGAAGCCTCAACCGAGCATATGGAGAATCACGCAATGCGCCTGTTCATCGCCACCGCCCTCCTCGCCACGCTGGCCGCCCCCGTGGCCGCGCAGAACAGCCATTGCGCAGCCCTCCCCGCCACCGCCCGCGTCGAAGTGCGGGGGCCCGATAACGTGATCCCCGCCCAGCTGACCCCGCGCGGCTTCACCTGCCCGCGCGGCTTCGTCACCGAAACCGTCGGACCCGTCACCCGCTGCCGCCAGCCCGGGCCGGTGCGCGTGGAAACCGCCGAACCCCGGCGCGACTGCTACGCCAGCCTGCCGCTCGGCCCCGTGCGCGGCGTGCCCGGACAAGCCCGCCCCACCATGCAATGCCCCACCAACCCCACCATCGACAATATCATCGCCGTCCGCGGCGCCAACGTCGGCTGGCAGGACGTCACCCTGACAGCCCCCACCTCGGCCGCCGTCACCATCACCCACCTGCGCTCCACCGCCGCCAACGTGCCCGCCGCGCAAAACCCCAACACGCAGGATTGCTTCCCACACAATTGCCGCCTGATCCGCCTCACCACCCGCGCCAGCACCCCGGGCCGCATCGACCTCACACTGGCCACCCCCAACAACGCCTCCACCTCCAGCTTCAGCGTCAACGCCGAAGCGCAGTGCCCCGGGCGTTGAGCCTGATGCGGTGAGGGGAGGAGGCAGGGGCTCTGCCCCTGCACCCCGGCAGGAGGGTGACCCTCCTGCACCTCCAAAGTTTTTGAAAAGGCCCCCCGGCAGATGTTGGCTCCCAGCCAGCGCTTGCCGGGGGGCCTTTTCAAAAACTTCGGGGGTCAAGGGGCGTCACGCCCCTTGTGGGGGGTGCGGGGGGCAAAGCCCCCTGCCTCCAACGCTCAACGCGGCAGATACAACACCGGATCCAATGTGCGTCGGCCTTGTCGCAGCTGGAAGTGGAGTTGCGGTTCGTTGGCGGAGCCGCTGGTGCCGGCGCGGGCGATGGGTTGGCCGCGTTGGACTTTGGTGCCGCGGTCCACGAGGGCGTCTTCGAGGTGGCCGTAGGCGCTGACGGTGCCGCCGGGGTGCCGGATCAGGATCATCAGGCCGAAGCCGGTGATGGCATCGCCGACATAGACGACTTCGCCGTCTGCGGCGGCGCGCACGGTCGCGCCTTTGGTGGTTTTGATGTTGATGCCGTCGTTGAAGCGCCCCCCGGCCTTGGGTCCATAGCGGGAGAGGATGACGCGCCCGTCCACCGGCCATGAGAGTTGCGGCACGGTGGCGGCGGCTTGCGTGGGCGGCACTTGCGGGCGGGCGGCCCCGGCTTCGGCGGCGGGGGCGGAGCCGCTGATGGCGTCGTCCACGTCCAGCGCGAAGCCGCCCGAGGGAGCGGTTCGGGGCGGTGTGGGGCGCGACTGGCCTGTCGTGGGCTGGCCGGGCTGGGTGCGGCTGGCCTGTTGCGGCGGCGCGCCGATGGGAATGAACAGCGCCTGCCCCACCTGAATCACCGAATCGCGATCCAGCTTGTTGGCGGCGGTGATTCGCCCCCATGGCACGCCATAGGCCTTGGCGATGGCGAGGCCGGTTTCCCCGCGCTTCACGATGTGGCGGCGGCCGCCGGGCACGGCAGCGCCATCTGCCTTCACGGCGGCGGGCTGCCAGCCGGATTGCGGCGGCTTGGGCGGCGGGGCGGGCGGCTGCACGGTGATGCGGCTGGCGGACCGCTTGGGCGGCTGCGGGGTGGCGCAGGCGCTGATCAACGCGAGTGTCAGAAGGGGGGAAAGGCGTCGCACGCTGTCAGCCTTAGAGGATCGGAAGCCGTCGGGGAATCCCGCTTGACCATACCGCAGCGCCGAAAAGAGTCGGAAATTTTTACAGCGTGGCAGGGAGTGGGTGTCGGGATGGAGATTTAATATATTGAAATATAATGATAATTTTTAGTCTCGATGGTTGGCATACCATGTGCATGTGCGAAGGGGCCGGTGGGGGCAATCTCCGGCACGAGACAGGTTCGTCACCAGCAACAGGGGTGGGCGATCAGGATCGTCACGGTGAGGCGGCAGCGCGGGGGCGCTGCCGCCTCCCTTCGTTTCAGGCCCCTGTTCGGGCGATTATAACCTTTGCAAACGTGCATCGCTCGCCCGTCCTCTGTCCCGCGCCCACCCTCTCTCCCCCGCTCAGGCTGAGCTTGTCGAAGCCCCGGACGTGAAAGCGCGACGGCTGAGCAGGGGGGCCTGCGCTACGGGCTTCGACAAGCTCAGCCTGAGCGGGACAGGGTAGCCTGAGAGGAAGGGAGGGGCGGCAAGCGCCGAAAAGCCGACGGGTTTGCAAAGACTGCAATCGCCCTTCGTTTCAGGATCAGGCCCGCGTTCGGGCCGGGTCCGCCGCGTCAGCCTTCCAGCTTCGCTGTCAGCGCCGCCATCGTCTGCCGGTGCGTCAGGTCCAGATGCAGCGGCGTGACAGATACGAAGCCGTCGCGGACCGCTTCCAGATCGCTGCGGTGGGCGGGCGTCTCCACTTCGCGGCCATAGCCGAACCAGTAATAGGGAAAGCCGCGCGGATCGGTGCGGGCGTCGATCTTGATATGCCCGTAATCGCGGAAGCCCTGCTCCGTCACGCGCACGCCATGGGGCACGGCGAGCGGCGGAAAGTTGATATTCACCAGCACGCCGTCGCCCCATTCGGCTTCAGCCACCTTGCGGATGATGTCCGCGCCTGTCGCTTCGGCGGCGGCGAAGCTTTCCTTGCCGAAGCTGTAATCCGCCATCGCCTGAGACAGCGCGATGGAGCGGATGCCCGCCAGCGTGCCCTCCATCGCGGCGGAAACCGTGCCGGAATAGGTGAGGTCCTCGGCCATGTTCGGCCCCCGGTTCACGCCTGACAGGATCAGGTCCGGCTTCAGCCCGCCCATCAGCTGCCCCAGCGCCATCATCACGCTGTCGGTCGGGGTGCCCGCCACCGCGAAGCGGCGTGGCCCCAGTTCGCGCACGCGGATCGGCTTCGTCAGCGTCAGCGAATGGCCCGCGCCCGATTGCTCCTCGGCCGGGGCGACAAACCACAGATCGTCGGAGACCTGCCGCGCGATCCGCTCCAGCGCGGCAAAGCCCGGCGCGTGAATGCCGTCGTCGTTGGTCAGAAGAATGCGCATCAGGCCCCCGGAATCAATGTGTCGATGCCGCCCATATAGGGCTTCAGCACGTCGGGAACCCTCACGCTTCCGTCCGGCTGCTGGTGGTTTTCCAGCACCGCAACCAAAGTCCGCCCCACGGCGAGGCCCGATCCGTTCAGCGTGTGAACGAAATTCGTGCCCTTGTCGCCGCGCACCTTCCAGCGCGCATCCATCCGCCGGGCCTGAAAATCCCCGCAGTTGGAAACCGAGCTGATCTCCCGATAGGCCCCGGCGCCCGGCAGCCACACTTCCAGATCGAAGGTCTTGCGCGCCGAAAAGCCCATGTCGCCCGCGCACAGCAGCATCCGCCGATAGGGCAGCTCCAGCGCCTCAAGGATCGCCTCGGCGGCCAGCAGCATCCGCTCATGCTCGGCGTCGGACTCGTCCGGCTTGCAGATCGTCACCAGTTCCACCTTCTCGAACTGGTGCTGGCGGATCAGCCCGCGCGTGTCCTTGCCGGCCGCACCCGCCTCGCTGCGGAAACAGGGCGTCAACGCCGTCAGCTTCAGCGGCAGCACATCGGCATCCAGAATCTGCTCGCGCACAAGGTTGGTCAGGCTCACTTCCGCCGTGGGGATCAGCCAGCGCCCGTCCGTCGTCCGGAACAGATCCTCGGCGAACTTCGGCAGCTGCCCGGTGCCATACATGGCGTCGTCGCGCACCAGCAGCGGCACCACCGTCTCGCGCCAGCCGGCTTCCACCTGCCGGTCAAGCATAAACTGCCCCAGCGCCCGGTGCAGCCGCGCCAGCTGCCCGCCCAGCACCATGAAGCGCGCGCCGGACAGCTTCGCCGCCCCTTCCGGGTTCCAGCCCAGCGCCTCGGCCAGCGCGTCATGCTCGGCCCCGCCATTGCGCGGCGTGCCCCAGCGCTTCGTTTCCACATTGCCATGCTCGTCCGTGCCGTCGGGCACATCGTCTGCGGGCAGGTTGGGAATGGAGGCGACCAGCGCTTCCACCGCCGCCGCCCGCTCGCGCTCCTCAGCTTCGGCCCCGGCGATCTCCGCCTTCAGCACCGACACCTCCGCCATCAGCGCGTTGGCCTTGTCCTCATCCTTCTGCGCCTTGGCCGCGCCGATCGCCTTCGAAGCCTCGTTGCGCCGCGCCAGCGCCGTCTGCAACGCCGTCTGCACGGCGCGCAACGCAGCATCCGCCGCCAATATCGGGGCAGAGGCATTCACCACCCCCCGGCGGGCCAAGGCGGCATCAAAAGCGGCGGCATCGCTGCGGATCAGTTTCAGGTCATGCATGGCCAGCGCCTATGGCCCCACCGCCCGCGCGCGGCAAGCCACCACCCTCCCGTCCCCGCCAGTTGCGCCCCGCCCGCCACAGGTGCACCCACCAGCGGAGGGAGACAGATGATGACCAGCAGCAACCTTCAGGGCGCAATCGCCCTCGTCACCGGCGCCGCCAGCGGCATGGGCGCGGCCACCGCCCGCCTGCTCGCCGCGCAAGGCGCGCGAGTCGCAGTCACAGACGTAAACTTCGCCGGTGCCGAAGCCGTCGCCCACCAATGCGGCCCGGAAGCCCGCGCCTTCGCGCTGGATGTCGGAGACCCGGCCAGCATCGCCGACACGCTCGCGACAATCGAAAACTGGGCAGGCCGCCTCGACGCGCTGGTGAACAACGCCGGAATCGCAGGCTTCGCCCCCATAGATCACCCCGATTATGAGGAACTTTGGGATCGCATCCTGCGCGTGAACGCCAGCGGCGAAATGCGCGTCATCCGCGCCGCGCTCCCGCTACTCCGCCGCTCGGAACACCCGCGAATCGTCAACATCGCCAGCACCGAAGCGCTGGGCGCGACAGCACAAGACAGCGCCTATTGCGCCGCCAAAGCCGCCGTCACCGGCCTCACCCGCGCCCTCGCCGTCGAACTCGGCAAGGAAGGCATCACCGTCAACTGCATCTGCCCCGGCCCCATCGACACCGGCATGACAGCGAACGTGCCAGACACCGACAAAGACACCTACGCCCGCCGCCGAACCGCACTCCGCCGCTATGGCCGCCCGGAAGAAGTCGCCCACATCACGGTGGCCCTGTGCCAACCCGGCGCCAGCTACATCACCGGCGCGACAATCCCGGTGGACGGAGGGTTGATGGCGCGGAACGCGTGACCGGAGGGCGTTGGGCAGGAACCCGGCCTCCGGTTTTTTTGCCTCCGGCGGGCAGGGAAATGATTTCCCTGCACCCTCTAAGTTTGCGTTGTGCCTGAATTCCAGCGTCGTGGACGTGATCAGATTCGATTGCCTGCGGCGCTACGTGGCTCTCTCCCCCTGCAAGGGGGAGAGTTGGAGAGGGGGTGTCCCCGCCGGGACTGATCCACTGACATCACAACAAACCAACAACCTCCCCACCCGCTCAGCCTGAGCTTGTCGAAGGCCCCTGAGGAACCCACCAACCTCTCCACCAACCACAACCGTCACCCCGGACTTGATCCGGGGTCCAGTTGTTCTTCGGCAAGGTTGGAGATGAAAGCTGGACCCCGGATCAAGTCCGGGGTGACGGGTGGAGAGGTGGGTGAGATACGCTCCAAAGCGCCGCAGGCTATAAATCCCAACCTCGCGCCAAGCGGATGGCCCCCACCCCAACCCCTCCCCTCGAAGCGAAGCTGACGCGAAGCGTCAACGGGAGGGGCTCAGAAAAAGTCCGTGGGTGCAGGGGCGTCACGCCCCTGCCGGGGTGAAGGGGCAGAGCCCCTTCGTTTCAAACGCCCAACCTAAACCGGCAAAGGCCCGTTCACCCGCAGCACCTCACCCGCCAGATGCAGCGATCCGCAGATCAGCACCCGTCCGGCCCCGTTCACCCCCGCCAGCGCCGCCTCCACATCCCCGGCCGTATCGGCCTTCATCCCATGCGTGTTGGCGAGCGCCGCCAGTTCGGCGGGCGGCACATGCGGGTGGCCGGGAATCGGCACCATCGTCATCCGGGTGCCGCGCGGGAAGCTGCGGATGAAGCCGGCGAAATCCTTGGAGGGCAGCAGCCCCATCACCAGATGCGCGGGCAGGGCGCTCCCTTGCGCCAAATGCGCGGCCAACACCTTCCCGGCGGCGGGGTTGTGCCCACCATCCAGCCACAGTTCGGAACCAGCGGGCAGCATTGCGGCCAGCGGCCCGCTCGTCAGCCGTTGCAGCCGCGCGGGCCATTGCGCCCAGCCCATGGCGCTGCGCAGCGCGCTGTCGGGCACGCTCAGCGCGTCCTGCGCGCGGATCATCGCCACGGACAGCGCGGCATTGTCCAGTTGGTGCGCGCCGGGCAGTTTGGGGATGGGCAGCTTCAGCGGCTCGGCGTCGGCCACGTTCAGCAGGCGGAAGCCCAGCGCGCCTTCATAGGCCGCTGCGTCCCATGCTTCGCCGCGCGCCATCAGCTTCGCGCCGCGCGGGATCGCCACTTCGGCGACGGCACCGGCGATCTGCGCCGGATATTTCTGCGTCACCAGCGGCACGCCGCGCTTGGCGATTCCGGCCTTTTCCGCCGCGATGTGGCGCAGCGTGGGGCCAAGGATGGCGACATGATCGAGGCTGAGGCTGGCGATTCCCGTGACCAGCGGTTTCGGCACCACGTTGGTGGAATCCAGCCGCCCGCCCAGCCCCACTTCAAGGATCGTGGCGTCGGCGGGGGTGGCGGCGAACAGCAGGAAGGCCGCTGCGGTGATCGCCTCGAAGAAGCTCAGCGGCTGGCTGGCGTTGTATTTCAGCACTTCGGCCAGCGCCTCGGCGAAATCCTCGTCAGACACCAGCGTTCCGGCCACGCGGATGCGCTCGTTCACCCGCACCAGATGCGGCGAGGTGAACATGTGCACCCGATGCCCCGAGGCCTCCAGCCCGGCGCGGAGGAAGGCGGTGGTGGAGCCTTTGCCGTTGGTGCCCGCCACATGGAACACCGGCGGCAGCTTCAGATGCGGGCTGGCCATGCGCTTCAGCAGCCGCTCGATGCGGTCCAGCGTCAGGTCCACGCCTTGCACGCGCTGCTGCCCGGCCGCCTTCAGCAGCCGGTCCAGCACGGGATGGTCAGAGCGGGCGAAATCCGCCGGCTGCAGGCTCATGCGCGCATCAGCAAACCGATGAGGCGGCCCAGCGTGTCGGCCAGATCGTGGCGCTTCACCACGATATCCACCATGCCATGCTCCAGCAGATATTCCGCCCGCTGGAAGCCTTCGGGCAGCTTCTGCCGGATGGTGGATTCGATCACCCGCGCGCCCGCGAAGCCGATCAGCGCATTGGGTTCGGAGATATGCACATCGCCCAGCATGGCATAGCTGGCCGTCACCCCGCCGGTCGTCGGGTCCGTCAGCACCACAATATAGGGCAGCCGCGCGTCCTTCAGCTCCTGAATGGCAACCGTGGTGGCGGGCATCTGCATCAGGGACAAAATGCCCTCCTGCATCCGCGCCCCGCCTGCGGCGGTGAACAGCACGAAGGGGCAGTGCGCCGCAATCGCCGCGCGCGCGCCGGTGACGAAGGCGTTGCCGACCGCGATCCCCATGGAGCCGCCCATGAAGGCGAAATCCTGCACCCCCACCACGGCCTGATGGCCGCGGATATGCCCCTTGGCCAGCAGCATGGCGTCCGGCTCTCCGGTGGCGGCGCGGGCGGCCTTCAGCCTGTCCGGATAGCGCTTCTGGTCTTTGAAGTTCAGCGGATCGTCGGACGGGCTGGCGACGGCAATCGGCGTCCAGCCCTCGTCCAGCACCTGCCCGAACCGCTCGGCGGCGCGGATGCGCTCATGATGGCCGCATTCGGGGCAGACGCTGAGGTTCGCCTCGAACTCTTTGGTATAGAGCATCGCCCCGCAGGATTTGCACTTGGTCCACAGATTGTCGGGCGTCTCGCGCCGGGCGATGAAGCCCGTCAGGCGCTGCCGGGATCGGGTCAGCCAACTGGTCATGCCGCACTCTCCAGCCGGGCCGAACGCACGGCGGCCGCCAGAGACGACACGAACGCCTGCACTTCGCCGGGAATATCATTGGATTGCCGCGCCGCCGCAGCCCCCACCAGATCGACGATGGCGGAGCCGACCACCACGGCATCGGCGTGGGCCGCGATGGCCGCCGCCTGCGCGGGCGTTTTTACGCCGAAGCCCACCGCCACGGGGAGGTCTGTCGCCGCCTTCAGCCGGGCCACGGCCGCCGCCACATCGGCGGCGTCGGCGCTGTTCTGCCCTGTCACCCCCGCCACCGCGACATAATAGAGGAAGCCCGAAGCGCCCGTCAGCACGGTGGGCAGCCGGGCGTCGTCTGTGGTGGGTGTCGCCAGCCGGATCAGGTGCAGCGCGCCGAGATCGAGTTCGCCGGATTCCTCGGGCGGCAGGTCCACCAATATCACCCCGTCCAGCCCCGCGGCGACCGCATCGGCGGCAAAGCCCGGCCCATAGGCCAGCACAGGGTTGGCATAGCCCATCAGGATCAGCGGCGTCGCGGCGTCCTTGGCGCGAAATTCCCGCACGATCCCCAGCAGTTTCTTCAGCGAAATGCCCGCCTCCAGCGCGCGGATATTGCCCGCCTGAATGGCCGGCCCGTCCGCCATCGGATCGGTGAAGGGCATGCCGATCTCGATGATGTCGGCCCCGCCCGCCACCAGCGCATGCAGGATCGGCGCGGTCAGCTCCGGCGAGGGATCGCCCCCGCACACGAAGGTCACCAGCCCGGCGCGGCCGTTCAGGCTCGCGAAACGTGCAGCCAGCCGGTCCCTCACAGCTTCACCCCCAGCGCATCGGCCACGGTGAAAATATCCTTGTCCCCCCGGCCGGAGAGGTTGACCAATATGATCTTGTCCTTCGGCATCGCGGGCGCGGCCTTCACCACCCACGCCAGCGCATGCGCGGATTCCAGCGCCGGGATGATCCCCTCCACCTGCGCCAGCAACTGGAACGCCGCCAGCGCCTCGTCATCGGTGATGCCTTCGTAGCGCACCCGGCCGATCTCATGCAGCCAGGCATGCTCCGGCCCGATGCCGGGATAATCCAGCCCCGCCGAAATCGAATGCGCTTCGGTGATCTGCCCGTCCGCGTCTTGCAACAGATAGGTCTTGTTGCCATGCAGGATGCCCGGCCTGCCGCCCGCAAGGCTGGCGGCATGCTGGTCGGTTTGCAGCCCATGCCCGGCCGCCTCGATTCCCACCAGTTCCACGGGATCGTCGAGGAAGGGGTGGAACAGCCCGATGGCGTTCGAACCGCCGCCCACGGCAGCCACCGCCACGTCTGGCAAACGCCCCTCGGCTTCGAACAGCTGCGCCCTGGCTTCCGTGCCGATCACGCTCTGGAAGTCGCGCACCAGCTCCGGATAGGGGTGCGGCCCCGCCACCGTGCCGATGATGTAGAAAGTGTCGTGCACGTTGGTCACCCAGTCGCGCAGCGCTTCGTTCATCGCATCCTTCAGCGTCTGCGCTCCCGCCGTCACCGGGCGCACTTCCGCCCCCAGCAGCTTCATGCGGAACACGTTGGGGGCCTGCCGCGCGATGTCGCGCGCGCCCATGAAGATGGTGCAGGGCAGGCCGAAGCGCGCCGCCACCGTGGCGGTCGCCACGCCGTGCTGCCCCGCGCCGGTCTCCGCGATGATCCGCGTTTTCCCCATGCGCAGCGCCAGCAGGATCTGGCCGATGCAATTGTTGATCTTGTGCGCGCCGGTGTGGTTCAGTTCCTCGCGCTTCAGATAAATCTTTGCGCCACCCAGATGTTTCGTCAGCGGCTCCGCATAATAGAGCGCGCTCGGCCGCCCCACATAATGCGTCATCAGATCGTCGAACTGGGCCTTGAAGGCCGGATCGGCCTTTGCCGCGCGATATTCGCGTTCAAGGTCCAGAATCAGCGGCATCAGCGTTTCGGCGACATAACGGCCGCCGAACTGGCCGAAATGGCCGCGCGTGTCCGGTCCTGCCTTCAGGCTGGCCGGTTCTGCGAGGGAGATTTGCTCAGGCACGGCGCGCCGCTTCCACGAAAGCGCCGATCTTTGCAACATCCTTCACGCCCGGCGCACTCTCCACCCCGGATGACACATCCACCAAAGGCGCCCCCGTCAGCCGGATTGCCTCGCCCACCGTCTCCACCGTCAGCCCCCCCGCCAGTCCCCATGGCATCGCGGGCTTGGCCTCGTTCAAAATCCGCCAGTCAAAGCGCAACCCGTTCCCACCGGGCAGCGTCACCCCCTCCGGCGGCTTCGCATCCAGCAGCAGCAGATCGGCCCCGGCAAAGCTGCGCGCGGCGGTGGCCACATCGGCCGCCGTCTTTACCCCCACCGCCTTCCACACCGGCAGGCCGAACCGCGCCTGCAATTCCGCCACCCGCGCCGGGCCTTCCGCGCCCTGCAACTGCAACGCCCCCAAGGCACCCGCCGCCACCGCCGCGCCGATCAGCGCATCGTCCGCATCCACGAATACGCCCACCTTCAACAGATGCGGCCCCCGCGCCGCCAGCGGCCGCGCGGCTTCCGGCGTTAAGGCGCGCGGGCTGGGCGGATAGAACATGAAGCCGCAGGCATCCGCCCCGGCGTTCAGCACCGCCACCAGCGTGTCCGGCGTGGTGATGCCGCAAATCTTGATTCGCGTGCGCACCGTCACAGCCCCGTCACAGAGTCGCGGCGATGGCCTCGGCCGCCGCAGCCGGGTCTGCCGCTGCCGTGATCGGCCGCCCGATCACCAGCACGCCCGCACCCGCATCCAGCGCCTCGCGCGGCGTCATTATTCGCTTCTGGTCGCCGATGTCCGCGCCTGCCGGGCGAATGCCGGGCACCACGAACAGCCCGGCGGGCCACTCGCCGCTCAGCCGCGCCACCTCGTGCGCGGAACAGACCACGCCATCCAGCCCGGCCTCGCGCGTCAGCACCGCCAGCCGGTGTACCTGCGCGGCGGGGTCGCCGAACACCCCCATGGTGCACAGATCGGCTTCGTCCAGACTGGTCAGCACCGTCACCGCGATCAGCTTGGTGCCCGGCCGGCACGCCGCGCGCGCCGCCTGCATCATCGCCAGCCCGCCGCCCGCATGCACATTCACAATCGCCACATCCAGCACAGAGAGGGACTTCAAAGCCCCCGCCACCGTGTTCGGAATGTCGTGCAGCTTCAGGTCCAGGAACAGCGGCAGCCCCACATCGGCCATCCGCCGGACTCCCTCCGGCCCGTTGGCCATGAAGAATTCCATCCCCAGCTTCAGCCCGCCGACATGGGGCGCAACCGCCCGCCCCAGCGCCTGCGCGCGGGCAAGGTCGGGCGTATCCAGCCCCACATAGATCGGATTGGCGGCCAACTTACGTCCCCGGCGGCGGCGCGGGCGTCGGCACAGCCTGCGCGGCGGGCGGCCGCAGCAGCTCCACCTTGGCTTGCGCCAGCTCGCTCTCCGTCTTGCCAAGGCTGGCTTCCAGCTTCGCCACCTTGCGCTTCAGCATCATCTTGTCGGTGGAAAGCCACGCCCACACGGGCAACAGCCCCAGCGCGAAGCTGCCCAGCACCAGCAGCGGCAACCACACGTCAAACTGCTGGAAGCCCAGGTTCACCGCCACGAAGCTGTTGTTCACAACAGAGAACAACGTCAGCCCCACCAGCAGCAGCACCACCAGCGCCGTCCGTATCTGGCTCATATCTCACCCTCCTGTGCGTCGATTCCCTTGGCCGTCAGCGCCGTTTTCAGCGCTTCCACCGCAAGCCCCAGCTGCGCCTCGTCCACCGAACGAAGCACGAAATTCGCCCCGCCCTTCCCCTCGCGCCAGAAGGGATAGGAACCCACCTGCACGCCATCATGATCGGCCTGCACCTTCGCCAGCAGGTCTGCCACGGCGCTTTCCTGCGCCCATGCCCCCACCGCGCGGGATAACACCGGCCGACCGCCCGCCAGCTGGCCGTCCAGCCCGCGCAGCATGCCCTGCGTGATCTTCGGCACCCCGGCCAGAATGAACAGCCGCCCCAGCCTGATGCCCGGCGCGCCGGTTTCCGGGTTCGGCACCAGCTCCGCGCCTTCGGGCACCCGCGCCATGCGCAGCCGCGCCTCTGTCACCTTATCCCCGTAATAACGCGTCAGGATGGCGACCGCGTCCGGGTGATGCACCACCGGCACGCCCAGCGCGGCGGCGATGGCGTCCACGGTGATGTCGTCATGCGTGGGGCCGATGCCGCCCGTGGTGAACACATAATCATGCGCGGCAAGGCAGGCGTTCACCGCTTCGCCGATGGCGGCCGTATCGTCCGCCACCACCCGCGCCTCTTTCAAACGGATGCCCTGAATGTTCAGCCAGCGCGCCAGATAGGCAAGGTTCGCATCCTGCGTCCGGCCAGACAATATCTCGTCGCCAATGATGACGAGAGCCGCCGTCCAGATCTTTTCCTGTTCGCTCGCGCGGGCGTCAACATCCACCATGGCATTGCCCTAACGCAGCCCACGCCCTAAATCCATGGGTCAGAAAGCCAGAGACACGCATGACAGACATCGACACAGACGAACGCACCATCGTGATTCACGATGCAGACGGTTTCGCAGGCATGCGCGCCGCGGGCCGCCTTGCGGCCGAAGTGCTGGATATGCTGGTGCCGCACGTCCGCCCCGGCGTCTCCACGCTGGCGCTGGACCAACTCGCTTATGAGTATGTCGTATCGCACGGCGGGGTTTCGGCCACCATCTTCTATCGCGGCTATGCCCATGCGCTGTGCACCAGCATCAACCATGTGATCTGCCACGGCATTCCCAACGCCAAGCCGCTGCAGGCAGGCGACATCATGAACATCGATGTCACCGTCGTGCTGGACGGCTGGCATGGCGACACCAGCCGCATGTATCTGGTGGGCGATCCGCCGCTGAAGGCGCGCCGCCTCGTCGATGTCACCTATGAATGCCTGCTGATCGGCATCGAACAGGCGAAGCCCGGCAACACCGTCGGCGACATCGGTGCCGCCATCCAGAAACATGCGGAAAAGCACCGCTATTCCGTGGTGCGCGATTTCTGCGGCCATGGCCTCGGCCGCCGCTTCCACATGGCCCCCAACATCGTCCACGCAGGCCGCCCCGGCGAAGGCCCGGAACTGCGCCCCGGCATGTTCTTCACCATCGAACCGATGCTGAACCTCGGCCGCCCGGACGCGAAAATCCTCGACGACGGCTGGACGGCCGTCACCCGCGACCGCTCGCTGTCCGCGCAGTTCGAACATTCCATCGGCATCACCGAAACGGGGCACGAGATTTTCACCGCCTCCCCCGCCGGGCTCAGCCACCCGCCCTACGCCATCTGATCCGATGCCGCCCCGGCACGTCCGCGAAGAGCCGGGGCTGTTCGGCGAAGCCGAGGATCCCGCCCGCAAGGCAGGCCACCGTGATCGTATGCGCCAGCGCCTGCTCGAAGGCGGCGCAGACGGCTTCCACGATTATGAGCTGCTGGAATATCTGCTCGCGCTCGCCATCCCCCGGCAGGATGTGAAGCCGCTCGCCAAGGAACTGCTCATCCAGTTCGGCGATCTGCCCACCCTGCTCGCCGCCTCGCCCGGCGAACTCACCCGGCTGAAAGGCGTGGGGGAGTCCGTCGCCGCCGCGCTGAAATTCGTGGAGGCCGTCTCCATCCGCCAGCTGCAACGCAAGGCGCTGGAAAAGCCGCTGCTCTCCAACTTCGACAGCGTCACCGATTATCTGCACGCCCGCCTCGCCCACGAACTCACCGAGGAATTCCGCGTGCTGTTCCTCGACAACAAGAATCGCCTGATCCGCGACGAGAAATTCGGCGAAGGCACCGTCAATCAGGCCCCCGCCTACCCGCGCGAAATCGTCAAACGCGCCATCGAACTGCAAGCCAGCGCCGTCATCCTCGTCCACAACCACCCCTCAGGCGATCCAACCCCCAGCCGCGACGACATCCAGCTCACGCGAGCGATCACAGACGCCGCCAAACCGCTGGGCATCGCCGTCCATGATCACCTCATCATCGCCCGAACCGGCCACCGCAGCCTCCGCGCGGATGGGCTGATCTGAGGGGGGCCTGCCCCCGGCCCGGGCAGGTCATTTTTTGCCTCCGGCGGGCAGGGAAATGATTTCCCTGCACCCTCAAACTTTGCGTTGCGCCTGAACTTCAGCGCTGTGTGAGTGATCAGATTCGATTGCCTGCGGCGCTGCGGAGCACTCTCTCCCTGCAAGGGGGAGAGATGGAGAGGGGGTGTCACCGGTTGGCCTGATCCGCTGACATCCCAACAGCCACACGTCACCCCGGACTTGATCCGGGGTGACGTGTGGAGAGGTGGGTGGGACATGCTCCAATGCGCCGCAGGTCACAAACCCCTAACCTCGCGCCAAGCGGTTGGCCCCCACCCCAACCCCTCCCCTAAAGGAGGAGGGGCTAAAAGCGTTGGGGGTGCGAGCGGCGTCACGCCCCTGCCGGGTGCCGGGCAGAGCCCGGCCCGCCGGAGGCACACCGGGAACACTCCCCGCCCAATCACCCTTCGGCTGAAGGCTCAAACTCCAGCGCCACGCCGTTGATGCAGTAACGCAAGCCTGTCGGCGGCGGGCCATCGGGGAACACATGCCCCATGTGGCTGCCGCAATTGGCGCAATGCACTTCCACGCGGATCATGCCGTGGCTGGTGTCGCGCGTGGTTTCCAGCGCGCCTTCCACCGGCGTGTCGAAGCTGGGCCAGCCGGTGCCGCTTTCGAACTTGGTCGCGCCTTCGAACAGCGCCGCGCCGCAACCGGCGCAGCGGAACACGCCGGGGCGCTTTTCCCGCAATAGCCCGCAGCTGCCCGGCGCTTCGGTGCCATGCTGGCGCATGATGCGATATTGCTCGGGCGTCAGCTTTGCCCGCCATTCGGCGTCTGTCAGTTCAAAGGGAGTGCTCATGCCGCTTTCCTCGCCGCCGGTTGCACCGAAAGGTCCGCCGCCAGAAACGCTTCCACGCTTTGCAGCGACACATCCTTGGCCAAAAAGCTGTCGCCCGGCCCGCGCGCCAGAATGAAGGGCAGCCCCTCTGCCGTGCGCTTTTTATCCTGCCGCATGTGCGCGATCAGGCGCGGCGCGGCATCTGCGGCGATGCCCGGTTCGCGCGGCCATGCCATCATCCCCAGCGATTGCAGATGGCGGGTGAAGCGATCCGCATCCGCCTTTCTCATCAGCTTCGCGGCGGCGGAAAAGCGCAGCGCCTGCGCCATGCCGATACCCACGGCCTCGCCGTGCAGCAGGCGGCTGGAAAAGCCCGTCTCCGCCTCCAGCGCATGGCCGAAGGTGTGGCCCAGGTTCAGCAGCGCGCGGATATCGTTGGTCTCGCGCTCGTCTGCGGCGACGATGGCCGCCTTGGCGCGGCAGCTTTGCGCCACCGCATGCGCCAGCACCTGCGCATCCTTGGCCAGCAGCCGTTCCGCATTGGCAAGGCACCATTCGTAAAAGGCCGGGTCTGAAATCAGCCCATATTTCACGATTTCGGCATAGCCCGCCTTCATCTCGCGCTCCGGCAGGCTTTGCAGGCAATCGAGATCGGCCCACACCGCCAGCGGCTGGTGGAACGCGCCCACCAGATTCTTCCCCGCCTTCGTGTTGATCCCGGTTTTCCCGCCGACAGATGAATCGACCATCGCCAGCAGCGTCGTCGGCACCTGCACAAAGCCCATGCCGCGCTTCACGATAGAGGCCGCGAATCCCGTCAGGTCTCCGATCACGCCACCGCCCAGCGCGATCACCGCGTCTGACCGGGTCACTTCCAGTTCCAGCAGCCGGTCCACCAGCGCTTCCAGCGCGGCGAATCCCTTGGTCGTTTCCCCGGCAGGCAGGATGATGGGGATCACCTCGAACCCGCTCAGCCCGGCGGTCAGCCGCTCAAGATGCAGCTTTGCCACCGTCTCGTCCGTCACCACTGCCACCCGGCGGCTTTTCACCAGCGCGGACAGCCGCGCCCCGGCGGAGGCCAGCACGCCGGGGCCGATGGCGATCCGGTAGCTTCGGTCGTTTAACGCAACGGGGACTTCGATCATCAAACTGCCTTCGAATCCCGGCCAATCAGCGCATGAAGGATGGCATTTACCGTCTCTTCATGCGGTCCGTCGGCCGAAATGATGTGAATTGGCGCCTGCCTGTAGCAGGGCGCACGCAACTCCATCAACTCGCCAAGCACCTGTTTCGGGTCTTTTCCGATCAGCAAAGGGCGATGATTGCGCTTGGAAACCCGTGCCGCCAGCGTTTCGATGGCCGCATCCAGCCAGATCGCGGTGCCTTCGTTCAGAATCAGCGCCCGCGTCTCAGCGTCCACGAAGGCACCGCCGCCGGTGGCGATGATCTTGTGTCCGCCCTCCATCAGCCGGCCGATCACCCGCCGCTCGCCGTCGCGGAAATGCGATTCGCCAAAGCGCGCGAAGATTTCGGAGATCGGCATTTGCGCCGCCACCTCGATCTCGGCGTCTGCGTCCACGAAGGGCCAGCGCAGTTTCGCCGCCAGCCGCTTGCCCACAGTCGTCTTGCCGCTGCCCATCAGCCCCACCAGAACGATGGGCCGCCGCCGCCAATCCGCGCGCACGCCGTCCACCCGGCGCACGCCGCGATGCCCCCGCGCGCTCGGCGGCATGTCAGAGGGGGCTTCCACTGGCTTCACAGGCCCCGCTATAGGGGCCAGATGCCAGCTTGCGCAAACGCCCCGATTGCCCGTGATACAGCCCCCCGCGTGACGGCACCGGCCACCGGATCGCGCCGCTGGATTCTGCTTCTGGCCGCAGCCCTGCTGCCAACAGCGCCGCTCGCCGCGCAGGCCCAGCCCGCGGGCGCGCCGAAATCGCTGCTGCCCGATGATATCGCGGAACCCGCCGCCCCCCAGCCGGGCACGGTGGAAGGCGCCGTGCAGATGGCCCCTTCCGCCCCAACGCCGCTGCCGGGGTTCGAGCCGCTGCCCACGGTCGCGCCGCCGCCACCCCCGCCGCCGGAGCCTGAACCCACCGACCCGCTGGCGGAACTGGCAGGCCCCACCGCGCAGCCGGAACGCGCCGGGCCGCTCAGCATCGGCAACGGCGGCTATCGCGCCGATCTGTTCACCGGCTCCGATGCGCGCTTCCTCACCGCGCTGCTCGCCCGGCTTGATCGCCCGCTCGCCAGCCGCTGGGGGCAGATTCTGCTGCAACGCGCGCTGCTGACGGCGGCGGATGCCCCCGGCCCGATCAACCCGGCGGACTGGGTTTCGGCCCGCGCCCGCGCCCTCGTCGCCATCGGCTCGGCGGCGGATGCGCACCGCCTCGTCTCGTCCATCGCGGTGGATCGCTACACCGTGCCGCTCTATCATGCGGCGCTGCTCAGCTCTGCGGCGGCGGGCGACCCGATGGCGATGTGCCCGCTGTCGCCGCTCGCCCGCGTCCTCACCGAAAGCCCGGACTGGGCGCTGGCAGACGCCATGTGCCTGGCGATTCTGGGCGACGATGTGGGGGCCGCCTCGCAGTTCGATCAGCTGCGCCGCAAGCAGCAGATCACCGCGTTCGATATCGGCCTCGCCGAACGCGTCGCCTCTGCCACCGGCGCGGGCCGTCGCGGCGCGAACCCGGAGTGGGACGAAGCCGCCTCCGGCCTCACGGCATGGCGCATTGGTCTTGCCAGCGCCGCCGGGCTTGAAATCCCCGCAAATCTGCTGACCGCTGCCTCGCCGCAGATGAAGGCCTGGTATGTCCGCCTGCCCGGCCCCGCGCTGGAAAGCCGCGCCGGCTTCGCCGCAGATGCCGCCGCCACCGGTGCGATCAGCACGGCGGAAATCAACCGCATCCTCGCCGCCGAAGCAGACGGTCTGAACCCCGCCGCCGTCGGCCAAAGTCCCGGCGGCCGCCTGCGCAGCGCCAATGTCGCCGCCGCGCTGCCTGATCGCATCGCCGCGATGAAGGCGCTGTGGGGCCTCGCGCCCGCCAACTCGGCCGCCGCTTATGGCTGGAAAGTCGCCACCGCGCCCGCGGCCGCCCGCATCAGCCCCGACGCTGCCTTGTCGGCCGACGCGCCCGCGCTCGTCTCCAGCCTGCTCGCGGCCGGAATCGTTCCCATCGCCGAACGCTGGTGGCCCGTCCTCGCCAGCGCCGACAGCGATGACCGCGCCGCCGCATGGGGGCCGCTCGCCGCCGCCTCGCCGCGCGTGCCGGTGGAAGGCGGCCTCTACAACGATTGGGCGAAAACCGTGCCCGCCCATCGCGCGCAACTGCTCGCCGCCGGGCTGGAAGGGCTGGGGCGCGGCAAGGTCGGCCCCGAACTCGCCCCGCTGGACAATGACTGGACCCGCGCGCTGGACCGCGCCGTCGCCGCCCGCCACCCCGGCGAAGTCATCGTGATCGCCACCAACGCCCTGCGCGGCAGCTGGGCCGAAGTCCACCCGGACCAACTCCGCCGCATCGCCCGCGCATTGGTCGCCATCGGCCACGCGCCCGAAGCGCGGCTGATCGTGGCGGAGGCCGCGACGCGGGGGTAGGGCGGGGCGGGTTTTGTGCCTCCGGCGGCCAAGGGCTTTGCCCTTGGAACCCGTGCCAAGGAAATGATTTCCCTGCACCCTCTAAGTTGGCGTTGCGCCCCAACCCCAACGCCGTTCGAGTGATCAGATTCGATTGCCTGCGGCGCACCGCAACTCTCCCCTCCTGTAAGGGGGAGAGTTGGAGAGGGGGTGTCACCGCCGGGCCTGACCAACCAACCTCATCCCACCCCCAACCTCGCCACCCGCTCAGCCTGAGTCCTGAGCTTGTCGAAGGGTCGAAGGCCCCTGAGAGACTCCCCAACCTTCCCACGCCCACAACCGTCACCCCGGACTTGATCCGGGGTCCAGCTGTTCTTCGGCAAGGCTGGAGTTGAAAAGCCAGACCCCGGATCAAGTCCGGGGTGACGGTGAAAAACCACCGCGGATAAAACAGAAACGCCCCACCCGAACCCACAGCCCCCCAACGAGAAAGGGCCCCCGGTTTCCCGGAAGCCCCTTCTCAAACCTCGCAAGGGCAGAACCCTTAGGCTTCGGTCGTTTCCTCGGCCGTGGCGTCGTCCTCGGGCAGGGTGCCCGGTTCGGCGCTGGCGTCGAATTCTTCCGTGAAGCCGGCTTCTTCCCGTTCGAACAGGTCGGCCGTCACGTCGACGCCCTTGGCCTGCAGTTCGGCTTCTTCCGGCGAACGGGCGACGTTCACCTTGGCGGAAACCGTCACTTCCGGGTGCAGCACCAGCTTCACCGTGGTGATGCCCAGCGTCTTGATCGGCTTGTCCAGCACCACGGCGCTCTTCAGCACCTTGTGGCCGGATTCGGTCACGGCATCCGCCACGTCGCGGGCGGAAACCGAACCATACAGCGCACCGGCGTTCGAAGCCTGGCGGATCAGCACGACCGAAACCTCGGTCATGGTGGCGGCCTGCGCTTCGGCCGCTTCACGGCGCTTGGCGTTGTCGGCTTCGATCGTTGCGCGCTGCGCTTCGAACTTCGCCTTGTTGGCGTCTGTGGCGCGAAGCGCCTTGCCGCGCGGCAGCAGGAAGTTGCGCGCGAAGCCGGGCTTCACAGACACAACATCACCAATGCGGCCGAGCTTTTCGACGCGCTCAAGAAGGATCACATCCATCGAATATGCTCCTTACTTCACGAGATAGGGCAGCAGGCCGAGATGGCGTGCGCGCTTGATGGCTTGCGAAAGTTCGCGCTGCTTCTTGGCGGAAACCGCCGTGATGCGCGAAGGGACGATCTTGCCGCGTTCAGAGACGAAGCCCTGCAGCAGGCGGATATCCTTGTAATCGATCTTCGGCGCATTGTTGCCCGAAAAGGGGCAGCTCTTGCGGCGACGGAAAAACGGGCGTGCCATGGCTTACCAGGCTCCTTCTTCAACCCGGGGGGCACGGTCCGGGCGGGGGCCGCGATCGCCGCGATCTCCACGCGGGCCACGATCACCACGATCGCCCCTGTCACCACGCTCACCACGTTCGCCGCGCTCGGCACGGTCAGACTTCTTCATCATCGCGGACGGGCCGGTTTCCAGCGCGTCGACACGGATGGTCTGATAGCGGATCACGTCTTCGTTCAGCGAAACCTGACGCTCCAGCTCCTGAATCGCAGGCGCCGGGGCCTCGATGTTCAGCAGCACATAATGCGCCTTGCGGTTCTTCGCGATGCGATAGGCAATGGTGCGCAGGCCCCAATATTCGGTGCCCTTCACCTCACCACCCATGTCGGTGACAACCTTGGTAAACGCCTCTGTGAGGCTCTCCACCTGCGCAGGCGCCAGATCCTGACGCGCGAGGTAGACATGCTCGTAAAACGGCATGCGTGTCTCTCTTCCTCTGCCGATCGCTGACCTCGCGGCGAATTCCGCGCATGGCCCCTCCGGCTATCTTGAAGCGGCGGGCCATAGGGGAAAGTCGGCGGCGAGGCAAGGGCGGGGGCTGAGCGTGGGGCTTTTTTGCCTCCGGCGGGCAGGGAAATGATTTCCCTGCACCCTCAACATTGGCGTTGTGCGCCATCCGGTCAAATGTACCATTGAACAGTGTTGATAGCCTGCAACGCTGACGGCTTGCCCTGATATTGATGTGACGAGAGCAAGGCGGACACTTTCAAACCTTATTTAAGAGAGTGTGTGATGTCCTCAACACGCTTGCAATGGTAAAGCGCTGTATGCGGCTCAGCAAATGCTGCGCTTTGAATGACTGCGTCCAGTGATTGCGCATGTATGCTGACCATGCGCCCGCTATCTAAAAATAGAATTACAGTTCCTCTGTATTCTTCTGGAGGATACCATAGGAGATTGAGAATTTTGCCGGAAGTTGGCTCACTTGATGCGGGTATTCCTTGAAATTCTGAGCTATGGATGAATGTGTTTTTGTCAAAGTCGATCAAAATATTTCCTGTTATCCCTTCCGAAGTATCCGATTTCGTGCAGGAATTCCCGCGTTCGTTGCAATGCGTGGAGCTTCTGAAAGAGCATTTTAGTTTGAGATGATCTGTCCATTTCGCATCGGAAGATGCCAAGGTCGGCATGCCTGCCATAATTGCGACACTCGTGAATAGGATGTGGTCTGTCCGCATTGTCAGATGACTCCTTGTTACTCAAAAGCCTATCGTTTCAGCGCGATACTCATATGATCAGAGTTCAGAAGGGGAACAGAATCGCGCTGTAGTTCCGCGCGCCGTGCAGGATGTGCAGAATCACGATCTTTCCGGGTTCGACGCGATAGAAAATCAGATAATCGCCATGGATACGCCGCCGTACGCCGGATGCCTCATAGCGTGCAACGAGCGGGAATCGCTCGGGCATATCCGCCAGTTCCGTGCATTTAATCCGGAGGTCGTGCAGGAAGCTCAACGCGCGCTGCGGGTTGTCCTGCGCGATATAGTCTCCGATCGCCTCAAGATCATATTCGGCTTCGGCCGACAGATGGACGATCATCTGTCAGGGGCGGCCATCGCACGATATTTTGCCTCCAGCCGATCAAACACGGTGTCCGCGGCGGCAGTTCGCCCGGCGTCGGCATCGGCCAGACCGCGCGTGATCGAGGCATCAAGCGCCGCCAAACGCGTTTCCCGATCCTGAATCAGTCGCACCCCTTCGCGGAGAACCTCGCTTTTCGAGTTGTAGCGGCCGGTCGACACAAGGCTGGCCACGAACTGCTCAAGCTGCTGCCCCAGATCTGCGCTAATCATCAGCAATCTCCTGCTGCCGCGACGGATAGTGCATTATCAACAGTTGATAAAGACTGTCGCGCAAGTTCGCGACATCATGCGGGCACGCAGCAGGCCGAAAGTCAGGGAAACCGGAGGAAATAGGGTGCAGGGAGCACGGCTCCCTGCCGGGGTGAAGGGGCAGAGCCCCTTCATTTACTCCCCCCAAACCCGTCAACCGATCAGCGCAGCCCTTGCCACTGTTGCCAGATGCGCCAGCATCGCCAGCGTCGGCGCGCCGGTGATGCGGGCGGCTTGTATGGTGCGGGCGATGGCGTCGGCCTGTGCTGCATGGGCTTTCAGCCAGCTGTTGGTTTCCGCCAGCGGGTCTCCGCCTTTGGGCGTCAGGCGGCCGATCAGGTCCAGTCGCATGGTTTCGAAGGCGCGGGCGGCTGTGGCTGCCAGCAGCCGTTCCCAGCTGTCGGCGGGGTGCAGGGCGCGGGTGGCACCGTGCGCCCAGTCGATCCCCAGCGCTTCGCCCAGCCTTGTGTAGGCTTCGGCCGTCTTGCCTTCGTCCAGTTCTAGGTCTGAGGCCAGCGCCACCACGCCTGCTGCGCCGGACAGCGCATTCAGCGTGGCGATCCAGTCCACCACATTCGCCGGGGCACCGGCCAGCGTGAGGCGCTGGCGCACGGCTTCCACCTGCGCGCGCGGTTCCGGGCGCAGCAGCTTGTCCAGCCGGGGCAGCAGTCGCTTCAGGCCGGGGGCGAGGCGGGCGGAGAGCCGCTCGGGGTTTTCCGCGCCGGTGCGCACGGCCAGATCGCCCACCAGCGCGCGGGTGAGGCCGGCGGCTTCGCCATGGAAGATCAGCGCTTGCGCTGCCGGCACCTCTGCGGCGTCGATGGCGGCCCACAGGCTTTCCAGATCGAACAGGGTCCGCGCGGAGACGAAAGCGGCGGCGATGGTGGACAGCGGCAGCCCCAGTTCAGCCGACAGGTCATGCGCCAGCGTCAGCCCGCCGCGATTCACCAGCAAGTTGGCGAGCTTGGTGGCGATGATCTGGCGGCGCAGCTGGTGGCCGCGGATTTCGGCCTCGTAAGGGCCGCGCATCATCGGCGGGAAGGCGCGGAACAGATCCTCTTCCAGCAGCAGGTCGGTCACCAGATCGGATTCGACCAGCGCGTCTTTCAGCTCCATCTTGGTGTAAGACAGCAGCACGGCCAGTTCCGGCCGCGTCAGGCCCCGGCCCAGCCGCTTGCGCTCTTCGATGTCGCGCGGGCCGGGCAGACCTTCCACCTGCCGGTCCAGCCGGCCGGAGGCTTCCAGCATTTCCATCAGCCGCACATGCGCCTGCAGCCGCTCGCGGGCGTTGGCTTCCACCACGGAGAGGATCAGCGTCTGCGCCGAATTGTTGGAGAGCACGAGGGCCGCCACTTCGTCCGTCATCTCGGCCAGCAGCGTGTCGCGCGCGTCCTCCGTCAGCCGCCCGGCGCGGGTGGCCGCGCCCAGCGCGATCTTGATGTTCACTTCATGGTCGGAAGTGTCGACGCCCGCCGAATTGTCGATGAAGTCGGTGTTCAGACGCCCGCCATGGCTGGCGAACTCGATGCGCCCGGCCTGTGTGACGCCAAGGTTCGCACCTTCGCCGATCACCTTCGCGCGCACATCCTGCCCGTTCACCCGCTGCGCGTCGTTGGCGCGGTCCCCAACGTCGCCGTTCGATTCAGACGTCGCCTTGATATAGGTGCCGATGCCGCCGAACCACATCAGGTCCACCGGGGCCTTCAGGATCGCCGTCATCAGTTCGGCCGGGGCCAGCGCTTCGGCGTCGATATTCAGCAGCGCGCGCACTTCGGCCGACAGCGGGATCGATTTCTGGCTGCGCGGGAACACCCCGCCGCCATTGGAAATCAGCTTCGCGTCATAATCGGCCCAGCTGGAGCGCGGCAGCGCGAACAGCCGGGCGCGTTCGGCCCAGCTGGCGGCAGGGTCCGGCGCGGGATCAAGGAAGATGTGGCGGTGATCGAACGCCGCCACCAATTTCAGGCTTTTCGACAGCAGCATGCCGTTGCCGAACACGTCGCCGGACATATCGCCCACGCCCGCCACGGTGACGGGATCGGCCTGCACGTCCACGCCCATTTCGGCGAAGTGGCGGGTCACGGAAACCCATGCCCCGCGCGCGGTGATGCCCATCGCCTTGTGATCGTAACCGACGGAGCCGCCGCTGGCGAAGGCGTCGCCCAGCCAGAAGCCCGCCTCCAGCGCGAGGCCGTTGGCGGTGTCTGAGAAGGTGGCCGTGCCCTTGTCTGCCGCGACCACCAGATAGGGGTCGTCCGCATCCAGTCGCTTCACATGATGCGGCGGTACCACCTTGCCTTCGGCATCCAGATTGTCGGTGATGGAGAGCAGGGTGCGGATGAACAGCTTATAGGCTTCAAGGCCCTCCGCCGCCCATGCGTCGCGGTTGGCGGCGGGATCGGGCAGCTGCTTGGGGAAGAAACCGCCCTTCGCGCCGGTGGGCACGATCACGCTGTTCTTCACCATCTGCGCCTTCACAAGGCCCAGCACTTCGGTGCGGAAATCGTCGCGCCGGTCAGACCAGCGGAGCCCGCCTCGCGCGATAGGGCCGCCGCGCAGGTGGATGCCTTCCACGCGCGGGCTATACACCCAGATTTCGCGCCAGGGCAGCGGCTTGGGCAGGCCCGGCACGCGCGCCGATTCCAGCTTGAAGGCCAGCGCGGCAGGCCCGCCGGGGACGAAGGCATTGGTGCGCAGCATCGCCTGCACCAGCCCCAGGAACAGCCGCAGGATGCGGTCGTCGTCGATCGCCTGCACGGCGTCCAGCGTTTCGCGGAAGCGTTCGCTCGCGGCTTCGGCGGCCTTTTTCGTGCCGTCCGGCGCGTGGTGCGCGCGGAACAGCGCGATCAGCGCCAGCGTGGCGGGCTTGTTGCGCTTCAGCACGTCCACCACGGTCTGCAACGAATAGGCGCTGCCCGTCTGCCGCAGGTAACGGAACCATGCGCGCAACCAGTTGGCCTCCTCCGCCGTCAGCCCGCAGGCCGGGATCAGCGCGTTGAAGCCGTCATTTTCCTGCGTGCCTGTCAGCACCGCGTCGAGCGCCGGGTTCACTACCTGACAGAAGGGCGGCAGTTCGGCGGCGGGCACATTGGCTTCCAGCGTGAAATCGTGGATCCAGCCCAGCTCGCCCCCGGCGAGGTCGTAGGGGACTTCCTCGATCACCCGGAAGCCGAAATTCTCCAGCATCGGCACCGAATCGGACAGCGGGATGATCTCCCCCAGCCGGTAGATTTTCAGCCGGATGATGCTGTCCGGGTCTCCGGCGCGGCGATAGAGCGCCACATGCCGATCATCCGGGGTGGAGAGTTCCGTGAGCCGCAGGATGTCGGCCGCCGCTTCGGCGGGGGTGAATTCGGATCGGTAGCCGGGCGAGAAGGCGCGTCCGTGGGAGAGTGCCAGCCGCGCCGCGCGGATTGCGCCTGCGCGGTCGCGCAGGGCGAGCTCCAGCTCGTCGTCCCAGCCGCGCGTCAGCTGCACGAGCTTCTGGTTCAGCGATGCGGCGTCGGGCGCGGTCGCCACGCCGTCCACCACATAATGCACCCGCGCGAGGCCCTCGGCGCGCAGTTCCGCGTCGAATTTGTCCAGCTTGCCGCCGGTTTCGCCTTCCAGCATGCGGCCGATGCGGGCGCGCAAATCCGCCGAATAGGTTTCGCGCGGGATGTAAACGAGGAAGGAGGCCTTGGCAGAGCGCGAATCATGCCGCGCAAACAACTGCGGGCGGGGGCGGTCCAGCAGGCTCAGCAGCCCGCGCGCCATCTCCAGCAGTTCGTCGGTGTCGATCTGGAACATTTCCTCGCGCGGGAAAGTCTCGATCACATGCGTCAGCGCGCGGCCCGCGTGGCTGCGCGGGGTGAAGCCCAGCTGCTCGGCCACTTCGGCCACCTTGCGCCGCACCAGCGGCACCCGGCGCGGGCTTTCGCGCAGCGCGGCGCTGGCGAACAGGCCCAGGAAATGCACCGCCCCCACCACGCTGCCCTTGGCATCGAAGCGGCGCACGCTGATCACGTCCAGCGGCACGATGCGGTGCACGGTGGAGCGCAGCGGCGATTTGTGGATGCTCAGCGGCTCGCTCGCCCCGGCCTCATCCTGCGGCGCGGGCCAGCGCTCGCGGTCGCGCATCAGCCCCAGCCGCGTTTCGCCATCGGCAAAGCCCAGCAGGGTGAAATTGTCGGAGGCCAGCCATTCAAGGAAGGCGATGGTTTCGGCCAGCACATGCGGGGCAATCGGCGGCGGCCGGTCGTTCAGCTCCCGCGCGGCGGCGCGCAGTTCGCGCAGCATCAGCTGCCAGTCCGTCACGGCGCGGCGCACATCGCCATAGACAAGCCCCAGCTGCTGCGCGAGGTCGGCGCGGCGCTTGGCGGGCGCGCGCTCCACGTCCATCAGGATCAGGCTTTCGCGCGGCGCATCCGGCTCGCCCAGCGCCACCACCCGGCCGTCACCGTCGCGTCGCACCCCCATGATGGGGTGGAACAGCCGCTGAATCTCCAGCCCGAAACTGCCCATCACGGCAGTCGCCGAATCGACGAGGAAGGGCATATCATCGGTGGAGAGCGCGACCGCCATGTGGCGGTTGCCCGCGTCGCCCTCGCCGGAACCGACTTCCACATTGTGCGCGCCCGGCAGCCGCACCGCGAAGGTGCGGAAGGCGAAATCCGCCAGCCGGTCCAGATCGGGGTCCGAAAGCCCCTCGATCTCGGACAGCGCCGCGCTGCCGAACAGCAGGTCGCGGAACTGGCGCTTCAGCGCGGTTGGAAACCTCTGCAGATCCGTAGGCGGGGCCGCCGTTTTCGCCGTGCTGGGCATTCGCATCGTCTCTCTGTCACCTCGGCGGCATCAAATGCCCAACCGTGTCGGAGCTATGCGCCTCCCTTTACAGGGCTTCAAGCAGCGAGGGCGTCGGAATCTTGCGGCGGCTTCCGAATTTTCTGCGGCAATCCATGGGCTTCATCGCGAGTTGTTCGCCAGCCAGGCGATGGCCGCGCCCAGTTCCCGGTGCAGATCGTCCGTTTCCGCCTGCGAGAGCAGGGTGCGCCAGGAAATCAGCGCCACCGCGACGCCGGTCAACCCCTGCCCGGCCTCCGGTGCGAAGGGCAGGGCCACTGCTCGGAACAGGATGGCCGGGCGCGGCCCGCCGATGTCGGGGTCGAAATCGCTGTCCAGATGCAGCGGCTGCCCGGCGGCGATCGCTTCCAGCGCCAGCGCCACGGCGCGCTCGCCCACGCCCAGCGTCGCATTGGCGGACGAGGCCGCCATGTTCATGGCGGTGCCCTCATGTGCGAACTGCATCCGCAGCAACTCTGCACCCACCTCGCGGATCGTCACCAGCCCGCCCCGGCTGCGCTCCACCCGCATCGCCTGCGCGGCAAACGGCGGTGCCAGCAGCGCGGTCGCGCCATCGGCCGATGGCAGCCGCCGCTCCCCGCGCAGCCGCATCCACAGCGCCTGCGCCCTGTTGGACAGCCGTCGCTCGATCCCGGACGGCGGGGCCTCCCCCGCCAGCGCGGTGGCAGAGGCGGCGTCGAACGGCTGCAACGCGCCGCGCCGCCGCCGGGCGGTCGCCCATGGATTCTGGGTTGGATTCGGGGGGTGCAGGCCCTTCTCCGGGCCCAGCACGGGGGTGTCGGCCATCTCCATCCCTTTCGGCATCGGCTGAGATCACGGCCCGCCGCGCCGAAAGTTGCGTGCCTGCTATCAGGTGAGCGCATCATAGCTGACTTGTCCCCGCTACCGGGGGCCGGTAAGAGCCGCAGGGAGAGCTGGCCAAGGCCAGCGCGGCAGAAACAGATGGCCGGAATTTCGACTGGCCAATGGTGACCGGGGGACTTGATGGACGCGATTGTCAGCGCCGAATGGCTGAAGGCCGAGATTTCCAAGAGCGACGTGCGCGTGGTGGATGCCACCCTGTTCCTGCCCGATCATGGCCGCGACGCCCGCGTCGAATTCGAAGCCGCGCACATTCCGGGCGCGGTGTTCTTCGATATCGAGGAAATCGCTGACACGTCGTCCGGCCTGCCGTTCATGCTGCCCAAGCCGGAAAAATTCGCCTCCCGCGCGCAGGCGCTGGGGCTGGGCGATGGCTCGCGCATCGTCGTTTACGATAACTCGCCGCTGCGCACGGCCGCGCGGGCGTGGTGGATGTTCCATTTGTTCGGCGCGCATCAGGTGGCCGTGCTGGATGGCGGGCTGGAGGCGTGGAAGGCAGCCGGCGGCGGGCTGGAAAGCGGCAAGCCGGTGGTGCGCCACCGCCACTTCACGGTGTGGGCGGATATGTCCTCCGTGCGCGATCTGGCCGCCGTGCGCGACAATCTGAAAACCGGCGCGGCGCAACTGGTCGATGCCCGATCGCCCTCGCGCTTTGCCGGTGCGGAGCCGGAAAGCCGCCCCGGCGTGCGCCCCGGCCATATTCCGGGCGCGAAGAACCTTCCCTACAGCGAGCTGTATAATGCAGACGGCACCATCAAGGACGCAGAGGGGCTGAATGCCGCCTTCGCCGCTGCCGGAGTCGATCCGGCGAAGCCGCTGATCGCCACTTGCGGTTCGGGCATCACCGCTTCCAGCATCGTGCTGGCCGCCACCCTGCTGGGTGCGAAAAGCCCGGCGCTGTATGATGGCAGCTGGGCCGAATGGGGCGCGCAGGCGGATACGCCGGTCGTCACGGGGGCCTGAGAGGGGCTTGGCGGAAAAACCCGATAGTTGGGCGGCGCACGCAGGCCGCCGGCCGGAGTGGACACAGAATCGCGAAGGCACCGGCGGGATCGTGAACCCGCCGGTGTGGCGCGCCTCCACCATTCTTTACCCGGACATCGCCTCGATGGACGCTGCCAACGGCCTACAGGACGAAACCCTGTTCTATGGCCGCAAGGGCACCCCCACCACATGGGCGTTGCGCGAAGCGCTGACGGGGCTGGAACCGGGCGCGGCGGGCACCATGCTCTACCCCTCCGGCGTGGCGGCGATTGCCGGGGCCATCCTGTCGGTGGTGAAGCCCGGCGATCATATCCTGCTGCCGGACAGCGCCTATGATCCCACCAGCCTGTTCGGGCAGGGAATGCTGAAACGGCTGAACGTGGAAGCGCAGCCCTATGATCCGCTGATCGGGGCCGGAATCACGCAACTGTTCCGCCCGGAAACCGCGCTGGTGCTGCTGGAATCGCCCGGCTCCCTCACCTTCGAAGTGCAGGATGTGCCCGCCATCGCGGCGGCGGCGAAGGCGGCGGGCATCCCCACCCTGCTGGACAACACATGGGCCGCCAGCCACTTCTTCAAGGGAATCGCGGCGGGTTGCGACATGGTGGTGCAGGCGCTCACCAAATATGTCGGCGGCCATTCGGACCTGATAATGGGCAGTGTGTCCGCCACGGCCGCCTATTTCCCGCGTCTACGCAACACCGCATGGCAGCTGGGGCAGTGCGTTTCGGGCGATGAAGCGGCGCTGGCGTTGCGCGGCTTCCGCACCCTGCCCATGCGCATGGCCCGGCATCAGCAATCCGCGCTCACCGTCGCCCACTGGCTGAAGGCGCACCCTTTGGTGGACCGCGTGCTGCATCCGGCTTTCCCGGATTGCCCGGGGCACGAGATCTGGAAACGTGATTTCTCGGGCAGCTCCGGCCTGTTCGGGGTGGTGCTGAACATCGGCTCGCGCGCGGATGCGCCGCGCTTCTTCGATCAGCTGCAACAGTTCGGAATCGGCTTTAGCTGGGGCGGCTTCGAAAGCATCGCCATTCCCACCAGCCCGGAAAAGATCCGCAGGCTGAACAGCTTCACCCCGTCCGGCCTGAGCCTCAGGCTGTCCATCGGGCTGGAAGACCCGGACGATCTCATCGCAGATTTGTCCGCCGCACTGGACAGGCTGAGGAGCATGGAATGACCGACATCGCATCCCTCTATCGCGACACTGATGCAACGGGCCTGGCCCGGCTGGTGAAGAAGGGGGATGTGACGCGGGAGGAGCTTCTGGAAGCCGCCGTGGAGCGCGTCCGCGCGACGGACCCGCTGCTGGATTATATGGCGCAGGATTGTCTGGATCGCGCGCAGGCGCAGGCGGCCGCGCCGCTGCCGGAATCGCCGCTGGCCGGGGTGCCCTTCCTGGTGAAGGATCTGGGCATCAATATCGCGGGCGTCCGCACCGGGTCCGGCAGCCGCTATCTGGAGCATCTGCCCGTCACCAATTCGCTGTTCGTCGATCGCGCCGACGCCGCCGGGCTGCTCACCTTCGGCAAGACGGCGACGCCGGAACTGGGCCTGACCGTCACCACCGAATCGATCGCCAATGGCCTCACCCGCAATCCGTGGAACAGTGGCAGAACCGCAGGCGGCTCGTCTGGCGGGGCCGCCGTGGCCGTGGCGGTGGGAACCGTGCCGCTGGCGCAGGCGTCAGACGGCGGCGGCTCGGTGCGGGTGCCCGCCAGCTGCTGCGGCCTTCTGGGCCTGAAAACCTCGCGCGGGCGAATCCCGCTCGGCCCGGGCAAGGTGGAGGACTGGAACGGCCTGTCCGGCATCGGCCCGATCAGCCGCACCGTCCGCGACGCTGCCGCCTTTCTGGACGTGTTCGCCCACCCTGCGCCCGGCGATCGCGTGCGCCCCGCCGCCCCCGAGGGCGGCTGGCTGGAAGCGATCCGGCATAAGGCCCCGCGCCTTGATGTCGGCCTGATGCTCACCCCCTATAGCGGCGATCACCTCGATCCAGACGTGCATGGCGTGGTGCATGACACGGCCCTGCTGCTGGGCCGCCTTGGCCACAGCGTGCGTGAAGCCCGCCCCGATGTGGACTGGGCCGCGATGATGGATGCCAACGTCACCAACATCGCCATCTGCACCGCCCGCACGCTGGCCACCCACGCCGAACTGGTCGGCCATGAAGCCGCGCCGGAGTCGATCGAGAAAATCACCGCCATGTGGCGGCACATCGCCGCCAGCCGCAGCGGCGAACAGCTGCAAGCCGCCATCGCCAGCTTCGAAGCCGCCGCCATCGCCGTGGACAGCTTCTTCGAAAGCCACGACCTGCTGCTCAGCCCCACGCTTGCCAAACCTCCGGTGGAACTGGGCGTGCTGCATCTGGATCAGGACGATCCCTCCCGCTTCGGTGCGGAATTCTCCGCCTTTTCACCCTTCGCCTCACTGGCCAACATCAGCGGCTGCCCCGCCATCAACCTGCCGCTGGGCACCAGCCACGACGGCCTGCCCATCGGCGTGATGCTGATGGCCCCCTTTGGCCGCGAAGACCTGCTGCTGCAAATCGCCGCCGAGCTGGAAACGGAAGTGCCGTGGGCAGGGCGGCGGCCGCATATTTGAGGGGGGGCGCTGGGGGCCTCCGGCGGCCCGGGCGCTGCCCGGGACCCGGCAGGGGCGTGACGCCGCTCGCGCGCCCCCAGTTTTTTTGGCGATTGTATCTTTTGCAAACCGAAATCGCCTGCCTGTCTTCCGTTCCGCTCAGGCTGAGCTTGTCGAAGCCCCGGACGTGAATGCTCAACGGCTGAGCAGGTCGGGGGTCGCCCCATGGGGCTTCGACAAGCTCAGCCTGAGCGGGGGAAGAGGGTAGCAGCAAAAGCCGAAAAGTCGGCGGGTTTGCAAAGGATAGAATCGCCGTTTTTTAGCCCCTCCCCTGCAGGGGAGGGGTTGGGGTGGGGGCCATCCGCTTGGCGCGAGGTTGGGGATTTAGTGCCTGCGGCGTTTCAGGGCGTGCACCACCTACCCCTCCACCCGTCGCCCCGGACTTGATCCGGGGGTGGCGGTTGTGGGTGTGGGGAGCGTGGTGGGTTCCTCAGGGGGCCTTCGACCCTTCGACAAGCTCAGGACTCAGGCTGAGCGGGTGGGGCGGTTGGTGGATCAGGCCCGGCGTGGACACCCCCTCTCCAACTCTCCCCCTTGCAGGGGGAGAGAGCCGCGTTGCGCCGCAGGCAATCAAAGTTGATCACTCACACGGCGTTGGAATTAGGCCACCCCGCCAACTTAGAGGGTGCAGGGAAATCATTTCCCTGCCGGGTGCAGGGCAGAGCCCTGCTTGGCCTGTCCCGGACCCGGAGGCAAACTTTCCCGCCAGCCCGCCCCTACCCTGCGCTCCGCATCCGCAGCATCAGCGGCCCGAATGCGCCGCTCTGTGTGAGTTCCGCTTGCCCGGTGCGGGTGAGTTCCAGCGCCGCCACGAACGAGGACGCCAGTGTGGAGCGCGCGAGTTGCCGGTCTTCGGTGGTGGGCAGGAATTTCGCCAGTTCCGTCCAGTCCAGCGCGGTGCCGATCAGGCTGGAGAGGCGTTGCAGCGCGTCTTCCAGCGTGCAGATGGCGCCGCGATTGTGGGGGGTCCATGGGCCGGGCTTGGGCCGCTGGTTCAGCGCGCCATAGGCTTGCAGCAGGTCATAGAGCGTGGCGTCCCATTGCGACTGGCGCACGGTGCGCAGCCCTTCGGGCTTGCCGCGCGCGAACACGTCGCGGCCCAGCAGGTCTCGCTGCATCAGCCTGTCCGCCGCATCGCGCATGGCTTCCAGCCGTTGCAGCCGCCAGCGCAGCCGTTCGGCCAGCAGGTTCGGATCGGGATCGGGCTGTTCTTCGCGCGGCAGCAGCAGGGCGGATTTCAGATAGGCGAGCCATGCCGCCATCACCAGATAATCGGCTGCGATCTCCAGCTTCAGCGCGCGGGCCTTCTGGATGAAGGCCAGATATTGCTCCACCAGCGGCAGGATGGGGATTTTCGCCAGATCGATCTTCTGGTGCCGCGCAAGGTTCAGCAGAAGGTCCAGCGGGCCTTCCCAGCTTTCGAACGAGACGATCAGGGTTTCGGGCAGCGGCGGGGTCCGCGGCGGGTCTTCCGCGAACGGCTGGTTCATGCCGCCGCCAGCAAGGCGTCTCGCCGCTCTGCCAGTTTGGTGACGGTTCCGGCCGGGGCGACCGGCCACGCCATCGCCCGCGCCAGCCGTTCGGCCGCCGTGGCGGAAATCGGCCCCAGCGCATCCGCCACTTCGCGCATTTCTGCGAAATCGCCGGAACAGTGCAGTGCGATGTCGCAGCCCGCCTCGATCACCCCGGTGGCGCGGCCGCCCATCGTGTTGCCGCCCGGCTGCAACCCCAGCGCCTGCATGCCCAGATCGTCTGACATCAGCAAATTATCAAAGCCGATGGAGCCACGGATGATGTCGCGGATGATCGTGGGGGAGAGGGAGGCGCAGAAGGTCTCGTCCCACGCGGTGTAGAGGATATGCGCCGTCATCGCCATCGGCGCATCGGCGAGGCGACGGAACGGGATCAGGTCCGTTTCCAGTTCCTCGGCGCTCGCCGTGACGGTGGGCAGCGCCAGATGCGAATCGAGCGTGCCGCGCCCATGGCCGGGAATATGCTTCACCACCCCAACGCAGCCGCCCAACTTCAGCCCGTCCAGCGTGGCGCGGCCCAGCGAGGCGACCATCGCCGGATCGGTGCCATAGCTGCGGTCGCCGATCACCTCGTGCATGCCTTCGGCTTTTACGTCCAGCAGCGGCAGGCAATCGACGTTCACGCCCAGTTCTGCCAGCATCACGCCCAGCGCCTGCGCATTGGCTCGCGCGGCGGCCATCGCCGTCAGCGGGGCCTTGGCGAATGCTTCGCCGAACATAGCGGGCGGCGGGAATTCCGGCCAGTGCGGCGGCCGCAGCCGCGCCACCCGGCCGCCTTCCTGATCGATCAGGATCGGAACCTGCGCGTTGCCAGACAGCGCGCGCAGCGAATCGGTGAGCGCCCGCACCTGATCGGGCGTGTCGATGTTGCGCTTGAACAGGATGTAACCGGCGGGATCGCAGGCGCGGAACAGCGCACGCTCGTCATCGGTGATATGGGTGCCGGCAAGGCCGAAGAAGGCGGGAATCATCGACCGTCCATGCCTCTCCTCATGCCGCGCCGCAAGACGCGCAGGGCGGGAATCCCCGCGCGATCACCAGCAGGGCCAGCGCGGCGACGGCCAGATAGGTCAGCACCGCCCCCAGAAAGCGCGGCGCGTTCGGGGCAGGGCGGCTCATCCCCAGCGGGTGCAGCAGCCGCGCGCCCACCAGCAGCGCCGCCAGCGCGATGACAATCGGGGTGGCTCCCGCGCTGCGCTCCGCCAGCGCCAGCAGTATCAGGCCGATGGGCACCCACTCCGCGCAGTTGGCGTGCGCCCGCACCCGGGCCAGCAACTCCGCGTCTCCGCCATCGCCCAGCGATATGCCCGCCGCGCGCCGACGGATGGAAATGCGCAGCGCCAGAGCCACAAGCAACAGGCCCAATATCCCCGCCGAAATCATCGTCACCGGCATGTTTCCGCTCTCCCCTTCGCGCTTGCCACTTGCCTTTTTCCGGATTCTGGCTAAGACCGCGCGCTCGATTCCCAACTGTCCGGGCGGTTCGGGCGCGTCTGTCGCGCTTCCCGCCCTTTTGATTTGAAGAAGGTGCCTCATGGCCGTCCCCAAGCGCAAGACCTCGCCTTCCCGGCGCAACATGCGGCGCAGCCACCACGCGCTGGTCGCGGTGCAACCGCAAGAATGCACCAACTGTGGCGAGCTGAAGCTGAACCATCACATCTGCCCGGCCTGCGGCTTTTACGACGGCCGCGAAGTGATCGCGTCGGAAGACTGATCGAAGGGGGAGGGGTGGCCACGCGAAACCGCGCTTGATACCCCGCCCGGCCATGGCTAGTCACGCCGCGTGACTGCTGACAAAACCCTGAAACGCCCGCTCATTGCCCTGGACGCAATGGGCGGAGACGTCGGCCCCGAAGTCGTGATCGGCGGGGCCGAACTCGCGCGAGAGCGCTATCCGGAGCTTCGCTTCCGCCTGTATGGGCAGGAACCGCTGATTCGCGCCGCGCTCGCCGCCGCTCCGCGCATCGCGGCGGAGGCGGAAATCGTCCATGTAGAGGGCGTGGTGCTGGGCACGGACAAGCCCGGTCAGGCCATCCGCCGCGCCAAATCCACCTCCATGGGCCTTGCGATCGAGGCGGTGAAGGCAGGGGAGGCGCAGGCCGCCGTGTCCGCCGGGAACACCGGCGCGCTGATGGCGATGGCGAAGCTGGCGCTGCGCACCATGCAGGGGATCGACCGCCCCGCGCTCGTCGCGCTGATGCCCACGCTGAAAAGCGATTCGGTGGTGCTCGATCTGGGCGCGAACACCGAATGCGATGCGGAAAATCTCGTGCAGTTCGCGGTGATGGGCGCGGCCTTCGCCCGCACCGTGCTGGGGCTGGACAAGCCCAAGGTCGCTTTCCTGAACATCGGCGAGGAAGATATGAAGGGTACGGAAGCGATCCGCGACGCCGCTGCCCTGATCCGCACGGCGGCCGTGGACCTGCCGCTGGAATTCCTCGGCAATGTCGAAGGCAATGGCATCGCGCAGGGCAACACCGACGTGATCGTGACGGACGGCTTTTCCGGCAACATCGCGCTGAAAACGGCGGAAGGCACGGCCAAGCTCGTCACCGGGCTGCTGGCGAACGCCTATCGCGCCTCCTTGCTCACGAAGATCGGCTATCTGTTCTCGAGGCCCGCGCTGCGCGCGCTGCGTGATCAGCTGGACCCGAACAACCACAATGGCGCGGTGTTCCTGGGCCTGAACGGGGTGGTGGTGAAAAGCCATGGCGCGGCCAATATCAAGGGCTTCGCCAATGCCATCGGCGTCGCGCACGATCTGGTGACGCAGGATATCAACAGCCGCATCCAGCTGGATCTGAAGAATTTCGCCGCGCACCGCCCGGCCCCGCCATCGCCGGAACCGGCGGTGGGAGCAGCCTGAACCCCATGGCCCGCCGCAGCGTCATCATCGGCACCGGCAGCGCGCTGCCGCCCGAAATCGTCACCAACGCCGATCTGGCGGACCGGCTGGACACGTCTGACGAGTGGATCGTCGAGCGCACCGGCATCCGCGAACGCCATGTCGCTGCGCCGGGGGTGAAAACCTCCGATCTTGCCGTGCAGGCGGCGGAGGCGGCGATGCAGGCGGCGAACGTCGGCGCGGCGGACATCGATCTGGTGATCGTCGCCACCGCCACCCCGGATCAGACCTTCCCGGCCACCGCCACCACCGTGCAGGCGCGGCTGGGCATCCGGCAGGGCGCGGCGTTCGACGTCGCCGCCGTCTGCTCGGGCTTCGTCTATGCGCTGACGGTGGCGGACGCGATGCTGAAAACCGGCGCGCACCGCCGGGCGCTGGTGATCGGCGCGGAACTGTTCAGCCGCATCCTCGATTGGGAGGATCGCACCACCGCCGTGCTGTTCGGGGATGGCGCGGGGGCTGTCGTGTTGGAAGCGCAGGAGACGGATTCGCGCGGTATTCTCTCTGCCCGCCTGCATGCGGATGGGCGGCACAACGATCTACTCTATGTGGATGGCGGCCCGGGCAGCACCGGCACCGTCGGCAAGTTGCGCATGAAGGGGCGGGAGGTGTTCCGCCACGCGGTTGCCAACCTCGCCTCTGTTACCTTCGAAGTCCTTGAAGACGCCGGGCTTTCCGCCAGCGAGATCGACTGGATCGTGCCACATCAGGCCAACGCCCGCATATTGGAGGCCACCGCGAAAAAGCTGGGCCTGCCGATGGAGCGGGTGATCATGACGGTGTCCGGCCATGCCAACACTTCGGCCGCATCCGTGCCGCTGGCGCTGGATGCGGCCGTGCGTAGCGGCCGGATCAAGCCGGGGGACCTCTGCCTGCTGGAAGCGATGGGTGGTGGCTTCACATGGGGCGCGGTGCTGCTCAGGGCCTGATTCGCCGGTTTCGGGGGCGCTCTGCCGCGCGCATGCGGCGGCCAAGCGTAAAATCCTTTCGGATTAAGCATTTCCCTGCTGTTAAGGGCTTCCGCCAAGCCACGCTTTTGATTAGCCTTCCCGTTCATAAAGCTTGTGTCCGAGTCGCGCGCTTCCCATGTGTGATTCGGTTGGCCGCCAACTGGTGCGCAGTTGGCTGGTTTGCAGGTGGCAGAAATGCAGATGGCAACAAGGGCTGCAGGCCGAATTGGCGGCAGGCTGAATTGCCAGTTTCGGGGGGCTGAATGGTTCAAACCCAGAAATCGGTGCCGACGCTCACACGAGCGGATCTGGCGGACGAATTGCACCGGACCATCGGCCTGTCCCGCGCGGAATCGGCGGATCTGGTCGAACAGGTGCTGGACACCATCACAGAGGCGCTGCTGGACGGCGGCAATGTGAAGCTCTCCTCCTTCGGCAGCTTCATGCTGCGCAAGAAGGGGCTGCGCGTGGGCCGCAATCCGAAAACCGGCGTGGAAGTGCCGATCCAGCCGCGCACCGTGCTCACCTTCCGCCCGAGCCAGCTGCTCCGGCAGAAGCTGAACGACTGAGATGGCGCTCCCCCCGGAAGCAGACGCCGACGGCAAGGATCCGGCGGCCTTTCGCACCATTCGCGAAGTCTCCGAACTTCTCGACGTGCCGCAACATGTGCTGCGCTTCTGGGAAACCCGCTTTCCGGAGCTGAAGCCGCTGCAACGCGGCGGCAACCGTCGCTATTACCGCCCCGGCGATGTCGCCTTCGCCTCCGCGCTGCACAAGCTGCTCCACAAGGACGGCTACACCGTGAAGGGCGTGCGCAAGCTCATCACGGATCATGGCGCGGGCAATCTCGTCGCCATCGCCAATGGCGAATCCGTCGCGGCCAAAGGCCGGGGCCGTCCTGCGGCCATCGCGCCGGTTACCCCGATCGCCTCCGAACCCGCTCCGGCACCGATCCCGCTGCCCACGGCTGCCGCTACGTCGCACAGCCTGCTCACCGAACTGCTGGTGTTGCGGGACCGTCTCGCTTCCGCTCTGGCGGCCTAAAACCCTTCCACGCTTGCGGCTGACATATCCCGCCCGCATACTCCGGGCGTGAAATCCATCGCTGTCTTTTCGATCAAGGGGGGCGTCGGCAAATCCGCCTGCGCCGTGAACCTTGCCCATGCAGCCGCCACCACCGGCGGCCGCCGAACCCTGCTGTGGGATCTCGATTCGCAAGGCGCGGCCACATGGCTGCTGCAACGCGAACCTACCCCCGGCCAGAAAGCCCGCGCCGCGCTCGCCGGAGAGGAGGCGTTGCCCGGCCTCGTCCTCCACACGGATTTCCCGAACCTCGACATCCTCCCCGCAGACCGCTCGCTGCGTCGGCTGGAAGGCGACCTCGCCCAGTCAGACAAGGCGAAGCAGCTGAAAAAACAGCTGAAAAGCTTCACCGAAAGCTATGATCGCATCCTGATCGATTGCCCGCCCGGCCTCTCCGAACTGGCCGAGCGCATCTTCCGCGCCGCAGACCTGATCGTGCTGCCCACCATCCCCTCCCCGCTCAGCGAACGCGCCGCCGGCCAGCTGCGACAGGAACTGGCCCGCGGCGGCATCAACCGCCCGGCCCTCCTCCCCGTCTGGAGCATGGTGGACGCCCGCCGCAAACTGCACCGCGAAACCGTCAGCACCCACCCGGACTGGCCCGCCATCCCCTATTCCACCGCCGTCGAACAAATGGCCGTCCACCGCGCCCCCGTCGCCCAGTTCCAACCCAACAGCCCCGCCGCCCGCGCCTTCGCCGGGCTGTGGGCGCAGGTGGAAGCGGCGCTGTTGCGATAGGGGCGACGGAGGGGTTTTGGCCTCCGGCGGCCGGGCTCTGCCCGGACCCGGCAGGGAAATGATTTCCCTGCACCCTCAACATTTGCGTTGTGCGCAAACACCAACGCCGTGCGGGTCATCAGATTCCATTGCCTGCGGCGCAACATGACTCTCTCTCCCCGTTGGGGAGAGAGCTGGAGAGAGGGGAGCAACGCCGGGTATGGCCCACCAGCCTCCCCACCCGCTCAGCCTGAGCTTGTCGAAGGCCCCGGAAAACCCGCACCCTCCCCCCACCCGCAACCGTCTCACCCCGAACTTGATCCGGGGCAACGTGTAGAGAAGCGGGTGGACCACTCCCCGAAAGGCGCCGCAGGCAATCAAACCACCCGCCATCCCAACCCATCCGATGAACCTATTAATGTGGGTGCAGGGAGCACGGCTCCCTGCCCGCCGGAGGCAAAAAACCTCATCGCTTCAACCCCACGCTCCCCACCCCCAAACTCACCGCGCCAGAGGAATCGTCACCCGCGCCCGCAACCCGCGTTTGTCACGGTTGCTCAGCACCACGTCGCCACCGTGGGCGCGGGCGATGGAGCGGGCGACGGAGAGGCCGAGGCCTGTGCCGCCGGTTTCGCGGCTGCGCGAGCGTTCGAGGCGGTAGAAGGGTTCGAACACCCGTTCGGCTTCGGACACCGGGATTCCGGGGCCTTCATCGTCCACGTCGATCACGGCTGATCCGCCGTCTCTCCATGCGCGGGCGTGGGCTTTTTTGCCGTAGATTTCGCCGTTTTCCAGCAGGTTGGTGAGCAGGCGTTTCAGTTCGACGGGATCGCCTTCGACGATAAGGGGTTCGTCTGCCTCGGCGGAGACCTTGCGGCCCGTCAGCGCCAGATCGTCTGCAGCCTGTTCCAGCAGCGAGCCGAGTTCCAGCCGCTGGCGGTTCAGCGGCTCGCTGTCTGTGCGGGCGAGGCTGAGGGTGGAGCGGACCATGGCTTCCATTTCCGCGACGTCGGCGGACATGCGGGCGCGGTCTGCTTCGGGCAGCGATTCCATGCGGAAGGCAAGGCGGGTGAGCGGGGTGCGCAGATCGTGCGCGATGGCGCCCAGCATCTGCGTGCGATCTGTCACATAGGCTTTCAGCCGTTGTTGCATCTGCTGGAAGGCTTGCGCGGCGCGTTCGATTTCGGCGGGGCCGTCCACGTTGGGCGGGGTGGCGCGCGGATCGCGGCCCAGCGCCTCGGCGGCGTCTGCGAAGCGCTCGAACGGTTCGGACAGGCGGCGGGCGAAAATCCAGGCGATGGGCAGCATGGCGAGTGCGGAGAGGAGGAAGAGCAGCAGGAACTGGCGCTCGCGGGTGGCGAACAGCTGCTGGTTGCGTGGTTCGATCAGCAGCCAGCCGTCGCGTTCGCGCAGCAGCAGGCGGAAATGGCCTTGCAGGGCGGTGACGGGCGGGCCGCCGGCGCGCGGGTAAAGCTCCACGAACTTGCGGCCTTGCGCGTCTGTCATGTCCAGCGCGACGTCTCCGGGCATGCGGCCCAGCCGGTTGGCCAGTTCGATTTCGGCGCGGGCGGCGGCGGGGCCGGCGGTTTCCGGGCGGAAGGGGGCGGCGGGGACGGGGCGGAAGGTGAGCGCGCGTTCGTTGCGTTCAAGAATCGCTTCGGCGAGCGTGGCGACCGGCACCGTTTGCGGCGGATCGGGCGGCAGCAGAGCGAGCAGCGCCAGATTGATCAGCTGGGCGATGGCAACGGTGGCCAGCACCAGCGCGAAAATCTGCGTGAACAGGCTGCTGGGAACCTCCCGCCGGGCGGGCGGCGCGCCTTCCTGTTTGCCGGACTCGCTCAGCGGCGAATGACCTTCGGCGTGAACATATAACCTTCGTTGCGCACGGTGCGGATCAGTTCCTCGCGATTTTTCACGGCGCCGTCCAGCTTGCGGCGCAGGCGGCTGATCTGCACGTCTATGGAGCGATCATAGCTGTCTGCATCGCGGCCGCGGGCCAGTTCCAGCAGTTCCTCGCGGCCCAGCGGCTGTTGCGGGCGTTCCACGAATACGCGCAGCAGGGAGAATTCGCCATCTGACAGGGCGATCAGCACACCATCGGGCGAGGTGAGTTCGCGGCGGACGAGATCGAGCTTCCAGCCATCGAATTCGGCGATGACGCCGCCGGCTTCGGGGTTGCTGCCCTGCCTGCGGCGGAGCACGGCGCGAATGCGGGCCAGCAGTTCGCGCGGGTTGCAGGGCTTGGGCAGATAATCATCTGCGCCGACTTCGAGGCCGACGATCCTATCGCTGTCTTCCCCCATGGCCGAGAGCATGATGATGCCGGGGCCGCCGGGGGTGGAGATGCGGCGGGCGATTTCCAGCCCATGTTCGCCGGGCATCATCAGATCGAGCACGACGAGATCGAAGGGCGAAGGGGCAGCGGAAATGGCGCGGTCCATGGTGATGCCGTCTTCGGCTGTCGTCACGGAATAGCCGTGGCGGCCCAGAAAATCGGAGACCAGATCGCGGATTCCGGGGTCATCATCCACCAGCAGGATATTCGGCATGGGTTTGGCCTTGTTGGTCCTTACAGTGCCATAACCCCTAGCGTGGCGGGTGCTGCTGTAAAGCTTTCCTTTTCGGCGGCGGGTGGGCCGCGAAAGGTCATGAAAGTCATGCCCGTGCGGGGTTGCATGGGTGGCGTTGTGGCCAGTGGGGGCGAGATGCGGGGTTCAAAGAGCGGGCGGGAGGCTGGCAATTGGTTGCGGTGTAGTGAAGGGGGGACTCAAGGCTGCGGTGTGTCATTCCCGGAATTCGAAATATGCATTGTGTCCCCTGATTTTCGAAATTTCTATTCTAATGCTTAGGGTTTGACAGGAGTGGGCGTGAGTTTTTTTTCCACCTTATCAATAACGTCTTTCTTAATCATTATTTCTTTTCCTATGGATTGATTGTTGGCTTTCCAGGCGGATTCAAGTTTCTTTATCGAGTTGTAATACTCTAGATTTGCTGCATTGACAGCAGCGTTCTTCTCGTCGAGTTCTTCGCTGTAGCGCTTTAGCCGCTGCCTGTCCGCAGCATCAGAATACTCATTATAGGGTGAGGTGCGGTAGTCCTCTAGCCGATCTTTCACAAAATCTAGGTGACTAGAAAAATCCAGGCTCTTCTGATACTTGCTTCTCATCGCCCGCAGAGCGTCCTGTGATGCCGTTAGATAGGCAATGGCGCTCTTCTTCCATCCATCGTCTATCTCTGAGCTGCTAACGAATATGATGGCCTTGTCTGCTTCTTTGACGGCCTCATCCACCTTATCAAAAAGCTCATTGAAGGTAATATTGCTATCTTCGTATTCTACGCGAAGGACATTTTCAGCATTAGCAGAAGCAGATGAAACTAATTTCTTCCCGTCTTTGAATTCAGTTTCAGCTTCTTTCTTGGCCTCCAAGTATTTGTCTACTTGGACATAAGTGAATATTGCTGCGACCGCGACGGTCAGTGAGATTAGTATGGTTTTTAGGTTGGTGCTCATGGCCCCTCCAGCGTTGCGCATAATCCGGGGCGCAATACATAATTCATCACCGTCATCATATGCTTAAAAATTCAGCCTTTGCAGTGAGTAGTTGGCTGAATATCTATCGTGTCTCCCTATTTTGTCCAGCCTTGTGGTTGTGGCGCTCCCCTCACCCCAACCCCTCCCCTGGAAGCGAAGCTGACGCGAGCGTCAACGGGAGGGGCTTTAAGGTGTTGGGGGTGCAGGGGAATCATTTCCCTGCCGGGGGAGTTTGAGGGGGCGGAGCCTCCTCAACTCTGAGGTTGGCGGGGAGAAGCTGGACCCCGGATCAAGTCCGGGGTGACGGTTGTGGGGAGGTTTGTGGGTTTGCTCAGGGGCCTTCGACAGGCTCAGGCTGAGCGGGTGGGTAGCGTTGGCTGAGCGGTGGGGCGGTCGCGTTGGCTGCGGCGGGGATGTCTGGCGTCAGCTGCTCTGTCGGGCGCGTCGGGCGCTACTTTGCGGCTTTGGCACCGTCCGGCTCGGTTTTGACTTTGCAGGTTCGCAGGGTTTCGGCGGTGGTTGGGTCGTTGATGGTTTTGAACTTGGATTGTTGCAGCAGGACGGTGCCATCCGGCTGTTCCCACCATGCGAGACCGAGGCCGGGTTCGAGGCCATATTCGGTGGTGTAGCGGGTGCCCGGGGTGGCATCGGTGGGCGTCAGGCGGAAATCGTCTCCGCGGATGATGAGGGCGAGGTCTGGCTTGCCTTCGGCGTTGGTGCCGTGGATCGCGGTGATCGGCAGGTCTTTCTCGCAGGTGTAAGAGATGGTGCGGCTGGCCTTGGCGAGTGACGGCGCGGCGGCGGGGGCCTCTGCCTTCGGGGCTTCGGCTTTCTGGCCGCAGGCGGCCAGAGCTAGCAGCGCGGCGGCGGAGAGGAGGCGCTTCATGCCTTCAGTGCCTTGTTGATGGCGGCCGTGAGTTCCGGGCTTTCCGGTGTGACCTTGGAGTTGAAGCCGGCGATGATCTTGCCATCCTTGCCGATCAGGAATTTGTGGAAGTTCCATTTCGGCTCATTCTCGACCGGGATCTGGGTTTTGGCCCAGCGGTAGAGCGGAATCGCCTGATCGCCCTTCACATGCGCCTTTTCGGCCATGGGGAAGGTGATGCCGAACTTGGTGTCGCAGAACTGCTTGATCTTGCCGTTGTCGTCATACTCCTGGCTCATGAAATCGCCCGAGGGGACGCCGAGCACGGTGAAGCCCTTGGCCTGATAGGCCTGTTGCAGCTTCTGAAGCCCTTCATATTGCGGGGTGAATCCGCAGAAGCTGGCGGTGTTCACCAGCAGCACCACCTGCCCCTTGTAGGCAGAGAGCGGCAGCGGCTTGCCATCAATCCGGGTGAGGGTGAAATCATAGGCGGATTTCGCGGCCGGAGCGGAAGGCTTCGGGGCAGGTGGCGGTGGGGTCTGCGCGCGGGTGGCGGAGAAGACCATGCCCCCTGCGGACAGGAGGGTGACGGCACCGAGAATGGGAAGCCAGATCCGCATGAGGACCCCTTGTTAAGGATATTTCGCTGCGCTTACTCCAACGCGGAGTCGGCTGCAACGGCAAGTCTTGGTGATGCTGTTCTTTGTGAACACGTTGGCTTCGCTGCCTCTCCCTCCTCCCGCTCAGGCTGAGCTTGTCGAAGCCCGTGGGGCATGTTGTGCTTTCGCGTCCGGGGCTTCGACAGGCTCAGCCTGAGCGGGAGGAGAGGTAGCGGGACAGAGGACAAGGGACGGAGGGCGGGGAACAGGCAAGCCATGCCTGTTTGCAGAGGATGCTATCGCCCAACTCTTTCCCATCTGGCTGCTTTGGCGCTAGGGGTGCGGCACCATGAAGAAAACCACAGGACAGGATCGCGCAATCACCGCCCGCTGGCGGCCGGCGACGCAGATGGTGCGCGGGGGGACCGCGCGCAGCAATTATGGCGAAACGTCAGAGGCGATCTTCCTGTCGTCCGGCTTTTGCTATGACAATGCCGAGGAAGCCGCTGCGCGCTTCCGGGGTGAGGCGAAGGGCATGACCTATTCGCGGCTGCAGAACCCCACGGTGGAGATGCTGGAGGAACGGCTGGCGCTGCTGGAAGGCGCAGAGGCCTGCCGGGTTTCCGCCAGCGGCATGGCGGCGATGACGGGGATGTTGATGTCCACGCTGTCTGCCGGGGATCATCTGATCGGCGGGCGGGCGGCGTTCGGGTCTTGCAGGGTGCTGGTGGATAATATTCTGCCGCGCTTCGGGATCGAGACGACCACGGTGGATGCGCGGGATGCGCAGGCGTTTGCGAAGGCGATGCGGCCGAACACCAGGGCGGTGTTTCTGGAGACGCCCGCCAACCCGACGCTGGATATCGTGGATTTGCGCGCCGTGGCCGACATCGCGCACAACGGCGGCGCGCTGGTGATGGTGGACAACGCCTTTGCCTCCCCCATCGTACAGCGGCCGCTGGAGCTGGGGGCGGATATCGTCGCTTATTCCGCGACCAAGCTGATGGACGGGCAGGGGCGCGTGCTGGCCGGGGCGGTGTTGGGGCCGGAGGAGTGGATGGAGAAAAGCTATCTGGCTTTCACCCGCCATACCGGGCCGATTTTGAGCGCGTTCAATGCGTGGGTGGTGCTGAAAAGCCTTGAGACGCTGGAGCTGCGGGTGACGCGGGCTTGCGAGAATGCGCTGAAGGTGGCGCGCTTCCTGAGCCAGCGGGTGCCGGGGACGCTGTATCCGGGGCTGGAAAGCCATCCGCAACATGCGCTGGCGATGAGCCAGATGCGGGCCGGGGGGACGATCATCGCGCTGCATCTGGAGGGCGGGCGTGCCGAGGCGCACGGGCTGTTGGATGCGCTGCAGCTGATCGATATCTCCAACAATGTGGGGGACAGCCGGACGCTGATGACGCATCCGGCCTCCACTACCCATGCCAGTATGAGCGTGGAGGCGCGCGAGGAAATGGGGATCGTGGAGGGGACTCTCAGGCTTTCGGTGGGGCTGGAGGATGCGGACGATCTGATCGACGATCTGGATCAGGCGTTGCGGGCGATCGGGCTTTGAGCCTGCGCGATTTTCAGAAAGAGGCAGGCCTGTGAGCCTGCCGGGTCTCTTTTCGGCGGTGGCGACGACGGAGGGGATCAGCGTGCGCGTGCAGCCGCGCTATGCGGCTGACCAGTCGGACCCGGCGAACGGGCATTGGGTGTGGCATTATCATATCCGCGTGGAAAATGGTTCGGGGATGGAGGTGCAGCTGATCGACCGGCACTGGATCATCACCGACGGCCATGGCGTGCGCAAGGATGTGATGGGCGAAGGCGTCGTGGGGGAGCAGCCGGTGATCGCGCCGGGGGGCAGTTACGATTATGTCTCCGGCTGCCCGCTGGCGACGCCGATGGGGTATATGGTGGGGCGATTCGGCATGGTGGACGGCGGCGGACGCCGGTTCGAAGTGGCGATTCCGGGGTTTGACCTGCTCTCCCCGGATGCGAAGGGGGCTGCGAATTGATGAAGCGCTCCCTGTTGCCGCTGAACGCGTTGCGGGTGTTCGATGCGGCGGCGCGATCCTTGTCTTTCACGCGCGCGGCGGACGAGCTGGCGGTGACGCCGGCCGCCGTGGGGCAGCAGATTCGGGCGCTGGAGGAAACGCTGGGGGTGATCCTGTTCCGCCGGACCGCGCGCGGGCTGGAACTGACGCCGGAGGCGTTGCGGGCGTTGCCGCATTTGCGGCAAGGTTTTTCCGCGTTCGAGGAATCGGTGGCGGCCTTGCAGGAAGGGCAGGCGGCGGCGCGGCTTTCCATCGGCTGTGCGCGGGGGGCGATCCGCCACTGGCTGATGCCGCGGCTGGCGCGCTGGCTGGAAGCGAATCCGGACGCGCATGTGCAGGTGCTGGCGCTGGATGGGCCGGTGGATTTCGCGCAGGCCAATCTGGACCTCGCCCTGAGTTTCGGCCCCGCTCCGGATGCTGAAGGGGTGTTCGGGCGCAAGCTGGCGGATGAACTGCTGGTGACGGTGGCCGCGCCGGGGAACCCTGCGCGGGCCCCCGTTCAGCGAAGTCTGGGTTGGCGCAGCATGGATGGCCCGGCGGTGGCGTTGCCGGATGCGGGGCAGGCACTGGACTGGGCGTTGGCGGGGCTGGGCGAAGCGCAGGTGCCGCTGACGCTGGCGGCGGATGCGCTGGCCGCAGGGTTGCTGGAGGAACGGGGCGAGCGGGTGCCGACGGAGGATGGTTATTGGATTTGTGCGCCTGCGCCGCAGTGGAAGGGGGCGAAGGTGAAGGGGCTGGTGGAGATGTTGCTGGGGTAGTGTGGGGGGGCTGCTTACCCCTTCGTTCGTCACCCGGGACTTGATCCGGGGGCCAGCTCTCTACTCCGACGTTGCCGAAGGGCAGCTGGACCCGGATCAAGTCCGGGGTGACGGTTTTGAGGAGGGCAGTGGCTCAGGCCCGGCGGTGACACCCCCTCTCCATCTCTCCCCCTTGCAGGGGGAGAGGGCTGCGGAGCGCCGCAGGCAATCGAATCCGGTCACGTCCACGGGGCTGGAGTTTTGGCGCGACGCAAATGTAGAGGGTGCAGGGAAATCATTTCCCTGCCGGGTGCAGGGCAGAGCCCTGCCCGCCGGAGGCGAAAACCTGTCTCGTGGCAGGCCGGCCCTCCCCGTTCAGCCTTGTTCGAACTGGCGTTTCAGGGTCAGCAGCGCCAGCGCCGCACCCACGGCTTCGCCGGCCTTGTTCTTCTGCGCCGGGTCGGCTCGCGTCAGGGCCTGCGCTTCATTTTCCACTGTGAGGATGCCGTTGCCGATGGGGAGGCCGTCCAGCGTGAGGGCCATGAGGCCCCGGGCGCTTTCGGTGGCGACCACTTCGAAATGGAAGGTTTCGCCACGGATGACGCAGCCCAGCGCGACGAAACCGTCGTAGGCGGCGGTGTCTGCGGCCATGGAGATGGCGGCGGGGATTTCGAGTGCGCCGGGGACTTCGAGCACGTCATATTTGTGGCCGCCGGCTTCCAGCGCGGCTTTCGCGCCTTGCAGCTGCAACTCATAGATATGGCGGTAGAAACCGGCGCCGACGATCAGAATTTTGGCCATGGACTGTTCCTTCAACCGATCAGCGGACGTTCCGCCACCATTTTCAGGCCATAGCCTTCGAGGCCGACATAGGCGCGATGTCCGGTGGAGAGAAGGACCATATCCGTCACGCCCAGATCGACGAGGATTTGCGAGCCGACGCCGAGTTCGCGCACATGGCTGAAATCGCCCATCCCGCGCGCTTTCATTTGCTGGGAGAGGCCATCTGCGCGGCTGTCGCGGATGAGGATCAGGATGCCCGCGCCTTCGGTGGCGATGGCCTGCATGGCGTGGCCGATCAGCCCGGCGCGGCCGCCGGTTTCGCCCAGCAGGTCTGCGAAGGGGTTCAGGCTGTGCACGCGGACGAGGGTGGGTTTTCCCGGCTCTATGCGGCCCTTCATCAGCACCAGATGCTCGGTGTATTCGGCGGTGTTGGCGTAGGTGATCGCCGTCCAGCGGCCGCCATATTCGCTGTCGATCTCGACCTCGGCGACCTTGGCGACCAGATGATCGTGGCGCATGCGATAGGCGATCAGGTCGCGGATGGTGCCGATTTTCAGGCCGTGGCGGCGGGCAAACGGGATCAGATCATCCAGCCGGGCCATGGAGCCGTCTTCGTTCATGATCTCGCAGATGACGCCGGACGGATTCAGCCCGGCGAGGCGGGAGACGTCCACGGCGGCTTCGGTGTGGCCCGCGCGCACCAGCACGCCGCCGTCGCGGGCAACGAGCGGGAAGACATGGCCGGGGGTGACGATGGAAGCGGCGCTTTTGGACGCGTCTATGGCGACCGCGACGGTGCGGGCGCGGTCTGCGGCGGAAATGCCGGTGGTGACGCCGTCTTTCGCCTCGATGGAGACGGTGAAGGCGGTTTCGTGCCGGGTGCGGTTCATGGCGGACATCAGCGGCAGGCCGAGCTGATCCACCCGTGCCTTGCTGAGCGACAGGCAGATGAGGCCGCGCCCGTGGGTGGCCATGAAGTTGATGGCGTCGGGCGTTGCCATCTGCGCGGGGATGATGAGGTCGCCTTCATTCTCACGGTCTTCATCGTCCACGAGGATATACATGCGGCCGTTGCGGGCTTCGGCGATGATCTCCTCGATGGGGACGAGCGGGGAGGGGCCGCTGCCGGAGAGGAAGCTCTCCAGCTTCTTCAGGGTTTCCGCCGTGGGGTTCCAGCCGGGGGTGTCCAGATCGCGCAGGGTGTTGGCGTGCAGCCCGGCGGCGCGCGCCAGCCCGGAGCGGCTGAGGCCGGTTTCGGCGAGATGGGCGCGGATGCGGTCGAGGATATGTTGCGGCATGGGCGCGCAGTGTCACATCAAAATGTGATGCGCAACCCCGCACATCACATCAGGCTGTGAATCGGGTGCTCGTCATGCGTTGCAGATAGCGGGCGAGCACGTCCGCCTCCAGATTCACCTGCCGCCCGGCGGTGGCGCTGCCCAGCGTGGTGTGAAGCGCGGTGTGGGGGATGATGTTGAGGTGGAACAGCGCGTCGCCGCCGGGCAAATCCTCCACGGCGTTCACGGTGAGCGAGACGCCGTCGACCGTGATCGAGCCTTTGGGGGCGAGCATCGGCGCGAGCGCGGCTGGCGCGCGGATGGCGATGTGGGTGGAGCCATCCACCGCCTCTACCCGTTCCACCGTGCCGATGGCGTCGACATGGCCGGTGACGATATGGCCGCCCAGTTCGTCGCCCAGCTTCAGCGCGCGTTCGAGGTTCAGCCGCGCGCCTTCGGCCCAAAGCGCGGCGGCGGTGCGGGAAACGGTTTCGCCCGAGACATCCACGCTAAAGCTGTCCGCCGATTTGGAGGTGACGGTGAGGCAGACGCCGGAGCAGGCGATGGAGGCGCCGATGGCGACGCTCGACAGATCGGCGGTGGCGCGGATGGTCAGCCGCAGGTCTGCGCCGGGCTTGCGGGTGACGGCGGTGATTTCGCCGATGTCTGTGATGATTCCGGTGAACATGGGCCTGTGTAGGCGCGCCGCGTTCAGCATGAAAGGGCTGGAACAGCGTTGGCGGCGGCGCTAGCGTCCTCGGCGCGAAGGAGGGCTCGCGTGCGCAAGATTGTTGCGGTGCTGCTGTATCTGCTGGCGATCCTGATGCTCGCGCTGACGCCGCTGTTCGGGGCGATGGCCTTTCATGATGGCGGCACGGTGCAGACGCGGATGGCGCTGCTGCTGTATGGGCTGATCGCGCTGATCCCGCTGCTGCTGGGGCTGTTGACGGAGCCGGACGGGCGGATGATTCCGGCCGGGCTGATCCTGATGGGCGCAGGCGCGGGCGGGGTGGCGCTGACGCTGATCCTGAGCGCCACGGTGGGCAACCCGGCGCTGCTGGAGGCGATTGCGCCGGGGCGGGAATTGCGGCTGTCTGCGATGGGGTTGTTGCTGACCAGCCTGCCGATGGCGCTGATCGGCGCGGCGCTGTGGTGGGTGGGCAAGGTGCGGCGCGACCCGGCGACCCGGCGCGGGCGTTACGGCCGGGTGGCGGCGGCGTTCGACGAGGAGGATGAGGCGTAGAGGTCCAGCCTGTCCGGGCCGAGCATCCGGCTGTCCTGCAAGCGCCATCTGCCATGGGTTTCCGCGAGATCGGCGGGGTACAACCCTTCCAGCCCGATGCCCGCGCCGATCAGGATGGGGGCGCGCAGGATCGCCAGCCGGTCCACCCGGCCCGCCGCCAGCAGCGTGGCGGCAAGACCACCGCCGCCTTCGCACAGGATGCGGTTCAGTTGCCTCTCCGCCACCAGCGCATCCAGCGCGGCGAGCGAGGGCAAGGCGATGAAGCCATCGGGCACCGGGCCAGTGGTGAGCGCGGCGCGCAGCGGTTGCGGCGCGCTGCCGCCGGGCAGGCGGGCGGTGAGTTGCGGCGCGTCCGCGCGGAGCGTGCCGCCGCCGACCAGCACGAGATCGGATTCGGCCCTGAGCGCGTGGGCGTAGGCGCGGGCCGGTTCGCTTGTGATCCATTGGCTGCGGCCGTCTGCCATGGCGAGGCGGCCGTCCAGCGAGAGCGCCAGTTTCAGGGTGAGCTCTGCGCCCCGGCCCGCCAGCCGCTTGCTGAAGCCGCGCAATTCGGCTTGGGCTTCCGCCGCCAGCACGCCGGTGGTGGTTTCGATGCCTGCCGCCCGCAGCAGGGCGAGCCCCTTGCCCGCCGTGCGTGGGTCCGGATCCTGCATCGCCACCACGCAGCGGGCGATCCCGGCGGCCACAAGGCTGTCCGCGCAAGCCGCGCCGCGCGGGGAGAGGTGAGCGCAAGGTTCCAGCGTGACATAGGCGGTGGCCCCGCGCGCGGCCGTGCCCGCCTGCTGCAGCGCCATGGCCTCCGCGTGCGGGCGGCCGCCGTCCTGCGTCCAGCCCCGGCCGATGACGCGGTTGTTGTGGATGATCAGGCAGCCGACGTTTGGGTTGGCGGCTGTGCGGCCGCGTCCTCGTTTGGCGAGGGTGAGCGCGGCGGCCATCCATTGTTGGTCGGTTGGGGTCATGTTCGGGCGTTGGGGTTGAGGGGGCTTTGCCCCCTCAAGCTCCCCCAGCAGGGAACTATGTTCCCTGCACCCTCATTTGTTGGGTGAGCGAATGGGGTGTGCCGGGGGATTGGGTGATTGCCTGCGGCGCTTTGGGGGGTGTTTTGCCGGTTTTTCCGCTCGTCAGCCCGGACTTGGTCTGGGGTGGCGGGTGGGAGGTGTTTGCGTTGTGGATCAGGCCCGGAGGTGACACCCCCTCTCCATCTCTCCCCCTTGCAGGGGGAGAGGGCTGCGGTGCGCCGCAGGCAATTGAATCTGGTCATCCAAACGGCGTTGGAGTTGGTGCGCGACACCAATTTTGAGGGTGCAGAGAAATCATTTCCCTGCCGGGTGCAGGGCAGAGCCCTGCCCGCCGGAGGCAAAAACACCTGCCCGCTCTCCCCCCAAGCGGGCCGGACGGGCATCAACTGCTCGCTTGCTGTGCGGCGGCGCGTTCGGCTTCCAGCGCTTTTTGCCGGGCTTGCTGGGCTTCGTAGGCGCGGCGGTTGGCTTCCACTTGCGCGCGCAGCTTGTCCATGGCGGCTTCGCGTTCGGAGATGGCGTCTTCCGAGGTTCGCTGTCCGCTCCAGCTTTCGAAATAGACGATGCGGTCCGGCACTTCGATGCCGCTGTCCATGGCGATGAGGAAGCTGCCGACGATGAGCGCGCCCATGGCGAGCGCGCCGACGCCGAAGACGGTTTTGTAGAGCGGTTGTTCGCGCCAGCGGGCGATCAGGCCCTGTTGCGGCATGTTCCAGCTGAAGCCTTCGGCTTCGTCCAGCTCGCGCTTCATCAGCACGGCGCGGCGGCGCGCGTCGTCATCCTCCGACGCGTGCTGGTCGGCGAAGGGTTGCGGCATTTTGACGGCTTTGGGCTTTTTCAGCATGGGCGGGCGATCCTGTGCGCCGCGTGTCAGACCCGCATCGGCATCAGCACATAGAGGGCCTGAGAGTCCTCGGATTCGCGGATGAGCGTGGGGGCGGCGGCATCCGCCATATGGACTTCGACCAGATCGCCTTCAACCTGCGAGAGGATATCCAGCAGGTAGCGGCTGTTGAAGCCGACATCGAACCCGGCGGCGGCGTAATCGGCGGGGACATCCTCGCTGGCGGTGCCGTTTTCCGGGCTGGTGACGGAGAGGGTGACGCGGTCGCGATCGAGGCTGAGCTTCACGGCGCGGGTTTTTTCGCTGGCGATTGCCGTGACGCGGTCCACGCCTTCGGCGAGCGTCGCCGGGTCGATCTTCAGCAGCTTGTCGTTCGCGGTGGGGATCACCCGGCTGTAATCGGGGAAGGTGCCGTCGATCAGCTTGGAGGTGAGCACGGCCTGGCCGATGGCGAAGCGGATTTTCGACTGGCTGAGCGAAATGCCGACGTCTCCGCCGCGTTCATCCAGCAGTTTGCGGACTTCGGCCACGCACTTGCGGGGGATGATGATGTCCGGCATCCCGGCCGCGCCTTCAGGCAGGGGGATTTCCACGCGGGCGAGGCGGTGGCCGTCTGTCGCGACGGCGCGAAGGGTGCCGCCGGGGGCGCCCTGACTGCCCTGTGCGGGGGCGTGGACGAAGATGCCGTTCAGATAGTAACGGGTTTCTTCGGTGGAGATGGCGAAGCGGGTTTTATCCACCAGCATCACCAGCGTGTCTGCGGGCAGGCTGAAGGAGACGGGCAGGTCGCTTTCGCCGATCACCGGGAAATCTTCACGCGGGAGGGTTTGCAGCGAGAAGCGCGCGCGCCCGGCGGTGACGGCCATCTTGGAGGCGGCGGCGTCCAGCGTGACCTGCGCGCCATCGGGCAGCTTGCGGACGATATCGAACAGGGTGTGGGCGGAGACGGTGGTGGCACCGGCGGTTTCCACCGTGGCGGGCACTTCCTCCACGATCTGCAGATCAAGATCGGTCGCCATCAGCTTCAACGACTGGCCATCCGCCGCGAGGAGCACGTTGGAGAGGATCGGGATGGTGTTCCGCCGCTCCACCACCGATTGCACATGGCCCAGCGCCTTCAGGAGTGCGGCGCGTTCGACAACCAGCTTCATGCGTGACGGATTCCCTGCCAGAAGATTTTTCCATCTTCTATACAGCAAGCAAGGGGGCGGGGAAGCGGCTTGTTGCAACTGCTGCCTGTGGCGATGAATGAGGAGAGGCGATGAGACAGTTGTTGCTGATGCTGGGGGCCGTTCTGGGGCTGTTGCTGTCCGGCGGGCCTGTGCGGGCGGAGAGCCAGTACCGGTTGCTGGTGATCGCGATGCCCAGCAAATATCATTATGAATATGTGCCAGTTGCGCGCGAAGGGTTGCAGCGGATGGCGCGACAGCATGCGTTCGACATGGAGTGGGCGGGCAGCCCGCAGGTGCTGGAGGGCGATCTTGGCGGCTATGCCGCGATCCTGCTGCTGAACACCCCGGTGGAGGATCTGAACCCCGCCCAGCGCGCCGGGTTCGAAGCCTATGTGAACGGCGGCGGCAATGTGATGATCGTGCACCGCGCGGCCATCGCGCTGCCCGCGAACAGCTGGCCCTGGTACGAACGGCTGGTGGGGCGGACGGTGGGGGTGCACCCGATGTTGCAGACGGCCGCGGTGACGGTGGCGGACCGGGGCTTCCCCGCGGTGTGGGGCCTGCCCGAGCGCTGGCTGTGGAGCGACGAATATTATGTGACCACCAACCCCTATGGCGTGCGCATCACCCCGGTGCTGAACGTGGACGAGACAAGCTATGACCCCACCAAAATCTGGCCGGGGCAGGTGGCGAAACCGATGGGGCGGGAGCATCCGGTGGCCTGGTATCACCGGCCGGGGAAAAGCCGGGTGTTCGTGACGACGCTGGGGCATGATGTGGAGGCGTATCGCGACCCGCACTATCTGGAGCAGTTGATGGGGGGGATCTGGTGGACTGCGACCGGGTTGGGAGAGGCGCGGTGATTCTTTGGGGGCGGTGAGGTTGGAGGCCTCCGGCGGCTCGGGCGCTGCCCGAGACCCGGCAGGAGCGTGACGCCCCTGCACCCCCGAGCTTTTTAGCCCCTCCTCCTTTAGGGGAGGGGTTGGGGTGGGGGCTGTCCGCCTAGCGCGAGGTTGGGGTTATGGCCTGCGGCGCTTCCGTTGCACTTGTTGTGAAGACAGTGGATCAGGCCAACCGCTGACACCCCCTCTCCAACTCTCCCCCTTGCAGGGGGAGAGAGTCACGCAGCGCCGCAGGCAATCGAATCTGATCACTCACACGACGTTGGAATTGGGGCGCAACGCCAACTTAGAGGGTGCAGGGAAATCATTTCCCTGCCGGGTGCAGGGCAGAGCCCTGCCCGCCGGAGGCAAAAAAAGCCCCTACAGCTTCGGCCCAAGCTCCGCGACGATCTGCGTGTACAGTTCGCGTTTGAACGGCACGATCAGCTCTGCGAGTTGGGTGAGGCTGGCCCATTGCCATGCTTTGAACTCGGCGTGGCCTCCCGCTTCGTGGGCCAGCAGGTTCACGTCTGCGTCTGTGCCATGGAAGCGCAGGGCGTACCATTTTTGCCGCTGGCCGCGATATTTGCCTTTCCAGATCGTGCCGACGAGGTTGTCCGGCAGGTCGTAGCTCAGCAGTCCGGCGTTTCGGCGATCAGGCTGGTGAGGTGGGCCAGCACGCCGGTTTCCTCTTCCAGTTCGCGCAGCGCGGCGGTGTAGGGGTCTTCGCCATCGTCGATGCCGCCTTGCGGCATCTGCCAGGCCTCGACGGTGGAATCGAAGCGCTGGCCGACGAAGATGCGGTTGTCGGCGTTGACGAGCATGACGCCGACGCCGGGACGGTAGGGCAGGCTGTGTTTCAGATGCGGCTTCACGCGAGCAGGGCTTTCAAATCGGCGACCTGCGCTTCGAGGTCTGCCTGGGCGGAGGGGATCGCAGCGCGCAACTGGGCGGAGCCATGCACCTGCCCGGCGGCTTCGCGGGTGATGAGGCGGGTGCCTGCGGCGGCAAGCTTGGCGGCATAGGCGCGGCCCTGATCGCGCAGCGGATCGAGACCGCAGGTAAAGACGAGCGCGGGCGGCAGATCGGCCCAATCGGCGGAGAGGATGGGCGAGGCCAGTTCGTGCGCGGGATCGGGGGCGTAATGGGTGCCGAACCACGCCATTCCGGCGGCGGTGAGCAGATAGCCTTCGGCGAATTCCACCATGGAGCCACTGTCTGCCGCCATGTCTGTGCCGGGGTAGATCAGCCATTGCGCGGCGACGGGCAGCTCGCGGCGCAGGGCGCGGGCGGAGATGGCGGAGAGGTTGCCGCCCGCCGAATCGCCCGCGAAGATCAACCGCGAGACCTTGAAGCCGAGGGAGGCCGGCGAGGAGGCGATCCAGCGGGCGGCGGCCAGCGCATCGTCCACGGCGGCGGGCCATGGCGCTTCGGGGGCGAGGCGGTAATCGACGGCGACGGCGTTGAAGCCGGTGAGCTTGGCGATTTCCGCGACAAGGCTGTTGTGGCTGTCCAGATCGCCGATCACCCAGCCGCCGCCGTGGAAGAAGCAGATGGTGGGTCCATCTGCCGCTGCGTTGGCGGGGCGATAGCTGCGGGCCTTGATCGCGCCTGCCGGGCCAGAATTAGCAGGACGGGGGATTTCAAAATTCGCGGTGGCGACGTCTGCGGGGGCCGGACGCTCGGCGATGGCGCCCATTTGCAGATACATTTGCCGGGCGGTTTCGGCATCCACCTCGTGCATTTGCGGGCCTTCCACCGCCGCCATCATGCCCAGCAGATTCTTCACATCGTCGCGCACGTAGGTCATCTCTCTCTCCCCGATTTGCCTGTTTTCAGGCGATAAATTGTTCCATCAATATGCGATCATCCAGCGCATAATCGGGATCGAACAGCAGTTCGAGCCGGTGGCTGAGGTTGGATATGATCTTCACATGCCGGACGTCGCGCACCTCCAGCTGATCCGCCACGGCGGACACCGGCCTGCGCCCGGCCTCAAGGATGCGGAACTCGATGGTGGAATTGTTCTTCACCAGCGCGCCCTTCCAGCGGCGGGGGCGGAACGGGCTGAGCGCGGTGAGGGCGAGCAGATCGGCGTCGAGCGGCAGGATCGGCCCGCCCGCAGAGAGATTATAGGCGGTGGAACCGGCGGGCGTGGAGACCAGCACGCCGTCGCAGGCCAGTTCCTCCAGCCGCACCTTGCCGTCTATGCTGATCTCGATCTTGGAGGCCTGCCTTGTTTCACGCAGCAGCGAGACCTCGTTGATGGCAGGCGAAACGATGGTCTGCCCCGATGTCGTCGTCGCCTCCATGGTGAGGGGGGAGAGGAAGAAGCTGGTGGCGCGGCGGACGCGCTCTTCCAGATCCCCGGCCCGGTAATCGTTCATCAGGAAGCCCACCGTGCCCCGGTTCATGCCGAACACGGGCTTGGGTTTTTCCACCGTCAGCACCCGGTGCAGCACGGAGAGCATGAAGCCGTCCCCGCCGACCACCACGACTGCATCCGAATCCGGCACGGCGACGAAGCGATGCGCGGCGCGCAGTTCACGCGCGGCTTCCTCCGCCTGCGGGGTGTCGGACACCAGCAGGCCCAGCTTGGGCGCTTCATGCACCCACAGGCTGTTCTCCCCACGCATCGGCTCAGCCGCCCGTCATCGACATGTGGCGGGGAACGGCGGGGGGCGCGGCGCGGCGGTCGATCCTGAAATCATGGCCCTTTGGTTTCAATTGCATGGCGCGATCCAGCGCGGCGTCCAGCGCCGCCGGGCCTTCGTGCCGCAGGATATCGCGCAGTTCCACCTTGCTCTCTTGCCCCAGACACATGAACAATGTGCCGGTGGCCGTCACGCGCACACGGTTGCAGCTTTCGCAGAAATTGTGGGTGAGCGGGGTGATGAAGCCCAGCCGCTGCCCGGTTTCCGCCACCCGGACATAGCGCGCCGGGCCGCCGGTGCGTTCCGGGCTGTCCACCAGCGTCAGCCGCTGTTGCAGCGCGCGGCGCACATCGGTGAGGGGCAGGTAGCGATCCGTGCGGTCCTCCTCCACAAGGCCTAGCGGCATGGTTTCGATGAAGCTGAGATCGAAGCCATGGCCCGCACACCATGCGGCCATGGGCAAAATCTCGTCTTCGTTCAGGCCCTTCAGCGCCACCATGTTGATCTTCACCCGAAGCCCGGCCGCCTTCGCGGCGGCGATCCCCTCCAGCACCGGGGCCAGTTCGCCGCGCCGGGTGATCTGGCGGAAACGGCCGGGGTCGAGGCTGTCCAGACTGACATTCACACGGCGGATGCCAGCCGCGCGCAGCGGCTCTGCAAAGCTGGCCAGCTGACTGGCGTTGGTGGTGAGCGTGAGTTCATCCAGCCCGGCCCCCAGATGCCGCGACAGCGATTGCACAAGGCCGATCAGCCCCCGGCGCACCAACGGCTCGCCCCCCGTCAGCCGGATGCGGGAGACCCCGCGTGCGACAAAGGCCGAGCCGATCGCGTCCAGCTCCTCCAGCGTGAGCACCTCGCGCTTGGGCAGGAACGTCATGCTGTCCGGCATGCAGTAAGTGCAGCGAAAATCGCACCTGTCCGTCACAGAGAGGCGCACATAGGAAATGCGCCGTCCGAAACCGTCTATAAGGGGACGTGCCGACATGGTGCCTGTGTAGGCGCTGCGGGGCCGGGGCACAAAGGTGGATTTTTTGGGGGGGCGAGTGGCGTCACGCCCCTGCCGGGTTCCAAGGGCAGAGCCCTTGGCCTTCCTTCACCCCAATCTCACTCCGGCAGCCCCAACCCCCGGCGGACGTGCCCGCGCAGCACGTCCATCGGCAGCTGGCCGCCGTCCAGCACGAGGGCATGGAATTTGCGGATGTCGAAGCGGCTGCCCAATGCCTGTTCGGCTTCGCTGCGCATTTGCTCCAGCGCGGCGGAGCCCGCGCCATAGGCCAGTGCCTGCGCGGGGATGTCCGCACCATAGCGGAAGACTTCGGATTCGATTTCGGCGTCTGTCAGGAAGGTGTTCTGCTGCATGAAGCTGCGGGCCTGATCGAAGCTCCAGCCTTCGTGGTTCAGGCCGGTGTCCACCACGAGGCGTGTGTAGATCATGCTGTCCAGCATCAGGCGGCTCAGGCGGTCTTTCGGGTCTGCGTATCCGCCCATGCGCCCTGCCAGCCGGGAGGCATATTCGCCCCAGCCTTCCACATAGGCGGTGACGGGGGCGAGACGGCGGAATTCCGGGAGGGCGTTGTTTTCCAGTGCGCCCGCGCGCTGGAAATGATGGCCGGGGATCAGCTCGTGGTAGATCAGCGCGCAGGCGTTGGCCTGGCTGCGGCTTTCCACGTTGGAGGCCGGGAAGCGATATTCGCCCGCGGCGTTCGTGGGCGAGGGTTGCTGATAATAGCCGAAGGTCATGCCCGGCGTGTCGGCGGGAACGGCGCGATAAGGGGCCTTTGGCGCGGTGGCGAAGAATTTCGGGACATTTGGCTCGATCAGCGCGAGGCAGCGGTTGTAGCGCTCCACCACCTTTTCCGCCGTTGCATCCCGGAATTGCGCATCTTCCCTCGCATAGCGGCGGATGCCTGCGCTGCCGCCCGGGACGCCCAGCGCGGTGGCGACCGCTTCCAGTTCGGCGTTGGTGCGGGCAAGGCCGTCCCGGCCGATTGCGGCGAGTTCGGCCGGGGTGGCGGGCAGCGTGGTGACGAGGGCGGCGACGGCTTCATAATGCGCCTTGCCGCCCGGATATTGCGCAAGGCCGACATTCAGCGGCGCGGCGGCGAGATAGGCGGGGGAGAAGCTGGTGCGGATGGCGGCCACGGCCTCCGGGATGCGGGCGGCGGCGGCTTTCGCCTCTGTGCGCAGGCGGTCGCGCTCTGCCGGGGAGAGGGCGGCCAGCCGCTCGTCTGGCAGGTTGGCCCAGTTGGCGGATTGGGTTGCGATTCCGTCCAGCTTGGTCAGCGCGCGGGGGATTTGTGCGCGCGGCACGCGGATGCCGCGTTCGGCCTGCACCGCCAGCCGGGCGTTGATATGGCCGAGTTCCTGCTCCAGCGACTGGATCATCGAGACATAGGCGGCAGCATCTGCAGGCGTTTTCAGCGGGTTGGAGGCCAGCGCCAGCCCGGCGATGTCCAGCGGCCACAGCGAATAGGGGCCGGGGATGCTATAGGCGTAATCGGCCTCTTCATGCGCAAGCGTGCGCAACTGGTGGCGGAGCGCGCCGAGATCGAGCCGTTCGGATTCGCTGAGTGTGGCGGGATCGATGGCCGCAATCGTCGCCAGCAGCCGTTCGGCGAATTGCCTGTTCGATTTCAGGCTGGCGGGACTGCTGGAGGGGAGGGCGGGGACGGCCAGACCGGCGTGGATGCGCGCGGCGACGTCTCTTTGAGCGCTGAACTGGCTGTAGCTGTCGATCGCGCTGTTGAGGGCCGGGTTGGCGGCGGCGGGCGTTGCGAGAAGCAGGCAGGCAAATGCGCGGAACAGCATGATCGGACCCCCTTTTGAGACCGGGGGGTTAGAGCATCGTTTGACGGTGCCGCAAAGGGGCTTTTACTGCCCGAAGCCCGGTTCGGCGGCGGCTGCCAGTGCGGCGCGGGCGGCGGCCATCAGCGCGCCGGATTTATGCTCGCATTCGCGCTGTTCGGCGGCCGGATCGGAATCGGCGACGATGCCCGCGCCTGCCGTTACGTGCATCACCCCGTCCTTCACCACTGCGGTGCGCAGGATGATGCAGCTGTCCATCCCGCCGTCCGGCGCGAAATAGCCGACACCGCCTGCGTAGGGGCCGCGCTTTTCGCCTTCCAGTTCGGCGATGATCTGCATCGCCCGCACCTTGGGCGCGCCGGACACGGTGCCCGCCGGGAAGCCCGCCAGCAGCGCGTCGATGGCGTCCGTGCCCGGCTTCTGGCGGCCGACCACGTTGGACACGATGTGCATCACATGGCTGTAGCGTTCGATGGTGAAGCGTTCCGTCACCTGCACGCTGCCCGCTTCTGCCACCCGGCCGACATCGTTGCGGCCGAGATCGAGCAGCATCAGATGTTCGGCCAGTTCCTTCGGGTCCGCCAGCAGCGACTGGCGGTTGGCTTCATCCTCCGCCTCTGTCGCGCCCCTTGGCCGTGTGCCGGCGATGGGACGGATGGTGACGTCTCCGTCACGCGCGCGGACGAGGATTTCCGGGCTGGAGCCGATCACCGCGAAGCCGGGGAGATCGAGGTGATAGAGGAAAGGCGAGGGGTTCACCCGCCTGAGCGCGCGATAGAGCTGGAACGGCGGCAGCGGGAACGGCAGCGAAAAGCGTTGGGCCAGCACGACCTGAAAAATGTCTCCGGCGGCGATATAGTCTTTCGCGGCGGCGACCATGTCGGCGTAGCGGCCGGGCGGCACGGCGGGTGTCGGCGTGGTGGCGGCGGGCAGATCGGGCGTGGCGGCGCGCGGCGGCAGCGGCTGCGACAGGCGGGCGGCGGCCGCGTGCAGCCGGTCATCGGCTGCGGCGAGCGCCTGTTCCGGGTCCGTCGCGCCATCGGCATAGACGGGGGCGACGAGGGTGAGGGTGTCGGCCAGCCTGTCGAACACCAGCAGCAGGCCGGGGCGGACGAAGACCATGTCCGGCACGCCCAGCGGGTCTGCCGTGGGCACGGGCAGTTTTTCGACGAGACCGGCGGTTTCATAGCCGAAATAGCCGACGAGGAAGGGCAGCGCCGGCGGCAGCCCGGCGGGCACCTCCATGCGGATGGAGGCGACCAGTTCACGCAGTGCCTGAAGCGTGGGGGCCGGCGCGGGGGAGAAGGCGGCCCTGTCTGTGCGCCAGTGGCGGTTCAGTTCGGCGGCGTGACCCTGTGCGCGGAAGGCGAGATCGGGATCGAGCCCGATCAGCGAATAACGCCCGCGCGTGCGGCCGCCCTCCACCGATTCCAGCAGGAAGTCGCCCCGGCCTTCCTGCGCCAGCTTCAGCCATGCCGACACCGGGGTTTCCGTATCAGCCCCCAGTATGAGGTGGCGGCAGGCGTGCTGCCCGGCCTTCAGGCGCGCGAGCGCGCCCGCGAAATCTGCCCCCGCCGCCGCCATCGCTTATTGGGCGATCGCGCCGGTCAGGCGGCTGTTCACCTGCTTGATGGCTTCGGGGTTGCGGCGCACGCCCACGTCGCGCTCGATGGTGCGCACGAAGCTTTCGGCCATTTCATTGCCCGCGTCGCGCAGCAGGCTCTGGCGCACGGCGTCCACCAGTTGCGGCGCTTCGGCGAGGTTGCCCGGCGTCACGTCATCCACCTTCACCACGAACCAGCCCTGACCGCCCGGTGCGGCCAGCACGCGGGCCTGCCCCTTGGGGGTGCTGAGCAGCAACACCACCGGCGGCGGCACCTGCTGGCCCTGTTGCGCCATCTGCGTGAGTTCGAGGCGGCGCACCGACAGCGACTGGGCGGGCGGCAGCGCCTTGCCTGCGCCCGCCTGCGCCAGCGTTTCGCCCTTGCTGACGGCGGCGGCAATGCGCTCCGCCTCTGCCTTGGCGGCGTCTGACCGGGCCTTGATGCCCCACGCCATTTCCACGTCGGCGCGGATCTTGTCCACCGGCACCACCGCGGGGGCGATCACGTCCGTCACTTCCAGCAGGGCGTAGCGGCCGTTTTCCAGCTCCACCACCTGCGGGCCTTCGCCGGGATCAGCATCGAAGGCCTTGGGCAGCAGCGGCTGCTCCACACGGGTGACCTGATAATTGGCATCGAACAGGCGGCCGTCCGCCGCGAGCGCGGGGGAGGTCTGCACCGCGATTCCCAGCGATTTCGCGACATCGCCCAGCGATTCGCCGCCCTGCAGGCGATCTTCCACCTTGGCGACCGTGTCAGACAGAAGGTCCGTCGTCTTTTCGTCTGTCAGCTTCTTCTCAATCTCTGCGCTGACGGACGGGAAGGGGCGGGCGGCAGCCGGGAGGATGCGGTCCACCATCAGCACATGCCAGCCCAGCGGCGACTGCACCGGATCGGACACGCCACCGGATTTCAGCGCGAAGGCCGCCTTGGAGACGCCTTCGTTCACCGTTTTGGCGAGGTCTGCGGCGCTGTGCACGCCCAGCACGGTGTCGACATCGGCATAGCCTTCGCCCGCCGCCGCTTCGAGGAAGGGCTTGCCGCCGCGAACGGCGCTGACGAAGGCCTTTGCCGCCGCTTCGTCGCGAATCACCACTTGCCGGACTTCGCGCTGCTCCACGCCGCCGAATTCCTGCTGATGCTCGTCATAATATTTGCGCACCTCGGCCGCCGTGGGGCGGGCCTTTTCGGCCAGCGCGAAGCTGTCGATTTCTGCGAAGCGGAAGGCGCGGCGTTCCGGCAGGGTGTAGGCGGCCTTGTTTTCATCATGGAAGGCCTTCAGCTGCGCGTCGCTCGGCTTGCCCGGATCGGGCATCGCGGCCGAGGGGATCGGCAGGATGCTGCCGCGCCGCACTTCCAGCAGCAGCGCCGCGAAGGGTTCCGCCATGCCGCGCGGCACGCTGGTGCCTGCCACCACCGGTTGCAGCAGCTGGCGGCGCAGCAGGTCCTGCTCCACCGAATCGCGCAGTTCCTGCTCAGACAGGCGCTGATCCGCCAGCAGGCGGCGGAAGGTCGGCTCGTCGAACTTGCCGTTCACGTGGAAAGCCGGGACAGAGGCGATTTCACCGTCGATCATCCGGCGGGAGATCGCCATGCCGTTCTTGCCGGCGAAGGCCTGCATCGCCTTGCCCGAGATCATCTGCTGCAGCACCATCTCGCCGCCACCGGCCTTGATGAAATCAGGGTTGGTGATGGTAGGTGTGCGCTGCCGTTCGCGCGCCACGGCGCGATCGACAAGCTTCTGGTAATCGGTTTCGCTGATGGGAGAATCGCCAACCGTGGCCATCACCTTGCCGCTGGGGCCGGAGCCGCCGCCGGGGCCGGTGGGATGGAACAGGGTGACGACAAGCGCCCCCAGCGCGAGCAGGAGGATGAGAATCCCGACCCATGAGGACACCGACTTGCGCAGGATCTGGAGCATGAAAGACCTTCTTGAAACCACTGGCCACCCATCGGGCGGCATTTGGGGCACCTGTTAGCGGCATGGCAGGGCTTTGGCCAGCGGGCTGGCGGCAGCCCGACGCAGCGGCGGGCGCGGCCCCGCTGATCCTGACGCTGGCGCTGCCCGAGGCCTTGCAGCGCGCAACGGACGCCCTGCGCGGGCGGCTGGCACCGGAGGCCGCCGCCCATGCGCCCGCGCATCTGGGGCTGTTCCGGCATTTGCCGGGGTTGCAGGCGGCCATCATCGAGGCGGACATGCGGGCCATGGCGACGGGCACTGCGCCGACGTTCCGGCTGGGGCCGCCGCAGCGGTGGGACAGGCTGTGGGTGGCCCCGGCAACGGGGCTGGACGCCCTGCGCGACGAACTGGCCGCACGCTGGCACGGCCTGCTGGCTGCGCCCGATATGGGGCGGCCACGGCTGCATATCAGCCTGTGCGGTGGCCCCGATTCGCCGCCGCCGCTGCCGGAAGGACCGTGGCGCGCCTGCGGGCTGCTGCTGTGGCAATACGACAAGGCGTGCTGGAGGCCGCTTGTGGCATGCCGTTTCCGCCGGTAAGGCGGGGGCCATGACAATCCGCTCCGTTCCGGCCTTCCGGGTGCGCCCCACTGGCCGCATGCCCACTGGCCGCATGTTGGCCGCATCCCTTCTGGCCGTGTCGCTTGCCTTGACCGCCGGTTGCGCGCGCAACCGCAACAAGCCCCGGCAGGATCAGGCCTATGTCGCCCGCGATGTGGAGACGCTGTATTCCATCGCCCGCGATACGCTGGAGAAGGGCGATTACAAGCTGGCCGCGATGATGTTCGACGAGGTGGAGCGCCAGCACCCCTATTCGGTGTGGGCGCGCCGCGCGCAGCTGATGTCTGCGTTCAGCTATTACGCATCGCGCCAATATCCCGAAGCGATCATGACGTCGCAGCGCTTCCTCAGCCTGCACCCCGGCAACCGCGATGCGCCCTATGCCTATTACATCATCGCGCTGAGCTATTATGAACAGATCGCCGATGTGGCGCGGGATCAGAAGATCACGCAACAGGCGCTGACGGCGTTGCAGGAACTGGTGCGGCGCTTCCCGGACAGCCGCTATGCCGCAGACGCGCGGCTGAAGATCGACCTTGTGAACGACCATCTGGCCGGCAAGGAACTGGATGTCGGCCGCTTCTACGCGCGCAACCGGCAGTGGATTTCCGCCGCCGTCCGCTATCGCAACGTGATCGACGAGTATCAGACGACGAGCCATGTGCCCGAAGCGCTTTACCGGCTGGTGGAAGCCAATCTGGCACTGGGCTTGCAGGACGAGGCGCTGCGCAACGCGGCTGTGCTGTCGGCCAACTATCCCGGCTCCAAATGGTATGAGCGGGCCTATGCGCTGATGCGGAAATATGCCCCCAACGCCACCGTGGAGGCACCAAAGGCCGCAGGGGCCACCCCCGGCGGCGCCTGACGCCCCGGATGCTCAGGGGGCTTTCGATCCGGGATCTGGTGCTGATCGAGCGGGTCGCGCTTGAGCTGGAGCCGGGGCTGACCGTGCTGACGGGCGAGACGGGGGCGGGGAAATCCATCCTGCTGGATGGCCTTGGGCTGGCGCTGGGCGAGCGCGCTGACGCCGCCATGGTGCGCAAGGGCGCGGCACAGGCTGTCGCCACCGCCAGTTTCGAAGTGGCCCCCGGCCATGCCGCCGCACTGCTGCTGGCGGAAAACGGAATCGAAAGCGACACCCCCGGCGAGATTGTGCTGCGCCGTACGCTGAAGGCCGATGGTGGCAGCCGCGCGCATGTGAATGACGTGCCGGTTTCCGCCACGCTGCTGCGCCAGCTGGGGCAGTTGCTGGTGGAAGTGCATGGCCAGCATGACGAACGCGGCCTGCTGAACCCGCGCGGGCATATGGAGTTGCTGGACGGTTTCGCCGGGCATTCGGCGGCGCTGGCCGATGTTGCCGTCGCCTATGCCGAATGGCGCGCGGCGCAGGATGCGCGCGAAGCCGCCGAGGCCGCCGCCGAGAAAGACGCGCGAGACCGGGACTGGCTGGAGCATGCCGCGGGCGAATTGAAGGCGCTGAAGCCGCTGCCCGGCGAGGAGGCCGAACTGGCCGAGACGCGCAGCAATATGCAGAAGGGCGCGCGGCTGGCCGATGCGCTGGAATCCGTGGACGCGCTCGTCTCTGCCGCAGACGGTGCGTTGGGGCAGTTGCGACAGGCGGCGCGGCGGCTGGAACGCATCGCCGAGGGCGACGCGGATTTGCAGGCGGCGCTGGACGGAATCGACCGGGCGCTGGTGGAAGGCGATTCCGTGGAAGCGGCGCTGCAACGGGTGCGCTCACGCTTTCTGGTGTCTCCCGATGCGCTGGAGGCCGCCGAAGCGCGGCTGTTCGAACTGCGCGCCATGGCGCGCAAGCACCGGGTGGAGGTGGAGGCGCTGCCCGCGCTCGCCGCCGATCTGCTGGCGCGGCTGGCCGCGCTGGAGGTGGCGGGCGATCGGATCGGCACGCTGACGAAGGCGGAAGCCGCCGCGCTGGCCGTGCTGGAGCAGCTGGCCGCGAAGCTGAGCGCCGCACGCACGGCCGCAGGCACCCGGCTGGATGCGGCGGTGAACGCCGAGTTGCCCGCGCTGAAGCTGGACTCCGCGCGCTTCCGCACGGTGGTGGCCCCGGCCGCTCTGGGCGCGACCGGCGGCGATCAGGTGCGGTTCGAAATCGCCACCAACGCCGGCACAGACTTCGGCCCCCTCACGAAGATCGCCTCAGGCGGCGAACTCTCCCGCTTCATCCTCGCGCTGAAAGTGGCGCTGGCCAGCACCGGCACCGCCGGCACGCTGATCTTCGACGAGATCGACCGCGGCGTGGGCGGTGCCACCGCCAGCGCCATCGGCGGCCGCCTCGCCCGCGTGGCAGACGGTGCGCAAGTGCTGGTGGTGACACACAGCCCGCAAGTGGCAGCCGAAGGCGCGCACCATCTGCGCATCAGCAAAGCCAGCGGCGCCACAACAGTGGAACCACTGGACGCCGACGCCCGCCGCGACGAAGTGGCGCGCATGCTGTCCGGCGCGGAAGTGACGGCCGAGGCAAGGGCGGCGGCGGAGACGTTGCTGCGGCGGTGATGGGGCGTTGTCCCTAGCTGTGGAAGACCAAGGGCTCTGCCCTTGGAACCCGGCAGGGAGCTGTGCTCCCTACACCCACATTTGTAGGTCTTTCGGATAGGGTTGGTTTGCGGTTGGTTTGATTGCCTGCGGCGCTTTGGGGCGGTGTGACGTTATCATTTCCCGCTCAGGCTGAGCTTGTCGAAGCCCCCGGAGCGAAGCTGCGGCGGCCGAGCCGGGGGTCATGCCACATGGGGCTTCGACAAGCTCAGCCTGAGCGGATAGAGAGCGGGTTGGGGTGTGGGGATGTTGTGGATCAGGCCTACCGGTGACACCCCCTCTCCTACTCTCCCCCTTACAGGGGGAGAGAGTTGCGGTGCGCCGCAGGCAATCGAATCTGATCACTCGAACGGCGTTGGGGTTGGGGCGCAACGCAAACTTAGAGGGTGCAGGGAAATCATTTCCCTGCCGGGTGCAGGGCAGAGCCCTGCCCGCCGGAGGCCCCCACGCCCCACGCCCCGCAGCCCCCCAACATGCGCGGGCTTTGCCCCCGGCTCCGAACGCCCTACATGTCTGCGGGCATGAACGCGGAATATGAAAAGCTGGTGGCGGAAGCCCCTTATGGCCGGGTGGAGCGTTTGTCTCCGTTGGTGCGGCGGGTGTTGGCGCAGAATCCGTCGCCGTTCACCTTTCTGGGCACCGGCACCTATATCGTCGGCAATGGCATTGTGGCCGTGATCGATCCCGGCCCGGCTGACCCGGCGCATCTGGATGCGGTGGCGGCGGCGCTGGAGGGGGAGGTGGTTTCGCACCATCTCGTCACGCACACGCATATGGATCATTCGCCCGGCGCGCGGCCGTTGCAGGCGCGGCTGGGCGGGGTGATCGCCGGGTGCGCGCCGCTGGCGCTGAGTGACGACGGCCCGCGTGCGGATGCCGGGTTCGATCCGCATTATGCCCCGGATCAGGTGCTGGCCGATGGGGAGAGCGTGTCGGGCCCCGGCTGGACGCTGACGGCGGTGCACACGCCGGGGCATACCTCCAACCATCTGTGTTTCGCGCTGGAGGAGGAGGGCGCGCTGTTTTCCGGCGACCATGTGATGGGCTGGTCCACCAGCGTGGTCGCGCCGCCCGATGGGGACATGGCGGCCTATATGGCTTCGTTGCAAAAGCTGCTGGAGCGGCCGGACACGCGCTATTTCCCCACCCATGGCGCGCCGGTGGAGGAGCCGCAGCGGCTGGTGCGGGCGATGATCGGCCACCGCCGCCAGCGGGAGAACCAGATTCTGGCGCTGCTGGGGGCGGGGCCGCGCGCGATCCCGGCGCTGGTGGAGCAGATGTATGCGGCGATTGATCCGCGCCTGTGGCCGGCGGCCGGGCGCAGCGTGCTGGCGCATCTGATCGATTTGCAGGCGCGCGGTCGCGTGCTGCCGGATGGCGAGATGTGGGTGATGCGGCCATGAAGCGGCTTCTTTCGATCATCGGCGCGCTGGCGCTGATCGGCGTCGCGCTGGGGCTGGCTGCCGGGCCGGAGCGGCGGCAGCAGGCGTGCATCTCCATCGGCCTGTGCGAGCGGCCGGATTTTCTGGGGGCGATGCTGGTATCGGTGCAGAAGCAACAGAAGCTGCTGGTGCTGACGGCGCGGCTGGTGCTGCCGGTTTCCTCTGCGCGCGATACCACCTTTGGCTCCATCACCGTCGCCACCACGCGGCAGACGGCGATCCTGCCCGCCACGGTGAATTATGTGGTGGATCTCTCCGCGTTGAAGTCGTCTGACCTGAACTGGGATCGGGAGACTGAGACGCTGCGCGTGCAGCGTCCGCCGGTGCGGCCGATGCCCGCCAGCATCGATTGGGGGCAGGCGCAGACGTTCGAGGACAGCGGCTGGCAGACGGCGCTGACGGGCGTGTCCGCCAATCTGAAGCGCGACAATGAGCAAAAGGCCCCCGGCCAGTTCGCGGCGCAGGCGGGTGCGAAGGATTTGCTGGCAATGGCCGATCATGCCGCCGATCAGGCGCTGGAAACCAGCTTCCGCATGCCGCTGGTGGCGGCGGGATTCACGGATGCGAAGGTGATCGTCAGCCGCTGAGGGTTGGTCAGAACTTCGTGTTCAGCCCCAAACTCAGCGCATGGTTGACGCGGTCGTCTCCGGTGACGACGGCCTGATTGAGATAGCCCGCCTCCAGCACGACCGTCTTTGTCAGCGGGATGCCCAGCCCGGCGAAGGTGCGGAACTGGCTCACGCCTTCCAGCCCGTCGTCCTCTGGGCTGGAGAGCAGCGCCAGCAATTCCGTGTGGACAATCGCCTTCAGCCCCTCCGGCCCCTTCAGCGGGATGTTCAGCCGCAACTGCTGCCGCACCCGCACAGCCATCCCGTCGGAATCGCTGAAGAAGCGCTCCTCCAGCCGGGTGCGGCCCAGCAGTTCCGCCTTGCCGATGGACATCAGCTTGTAGTTCGCCTGCTGGTAGATGCGATGTTCATGCTCCACCTGCCCGCTGAGGCTTTTGGACCAGACATAGCTGTAGCCGGCACCCAGCAGCCCGCCGCTCGGCGGCCGCCAGCCCAGCAGGCCGCGCACCTGAAAATGGCCGAAGTGGGTGGCATTGTCGGAATGGCGACTGTTCATATCCATCACCAGATCGAAATCGGATGAGAGCTTCTTCGTCGCCGCCAGAGACAGCCAGACCTGCGCGTCATTGTCGTCACCGGCGCGCACGCCGGTGGCCATGCCCAGCAGCAGCGCCAGCGCGAGGAATTGTCTTAAAAACGTCATGCGGCCTGCATTGGCAGATTGCCCCGTTCGCGCAAGATCGCGCCTGCGCCACATGCCCCCTTCCCATGACGCGCTGAAGACAGCAGAACGGCGCGCATGCCCGAACTGGCCGCCTCTGCCGTCGCATCGCCCTGCCGCAACATCTGCCGGCTGAAGCGTGGGCTTTGCACCGGCTGCGGCCGCACCATGGAAGAGATCGCCGCATGGCCCACCGCGCCGGATGCGGTGAAACTGGCCATTCGGGCGCGCGCGGCGGGCAGAATTCGCGCCTGAACGGCAATCAGCGTCTTGGCGGCGAATCGGGCAACGGCTAACACTGGAACATGCCCCCCGTTCGCATCGCCCCCTCCATCCTCTCTGCCGACTTTTCCAAGCTGGGGGAGGAGGTGCGCGCCATCGATGCCGCCGGGGCAGACTGGATTCATGTGGACGTGATGGACAATCATTTTGTCCCCAATCTCACCATCGGGCCGATGGTTGTGAAGGCGCTGCGCCCGCACAGCCAGAAGCCGTTCGACGTGCATCTGATGGTGCAGCCCGCCGACGCGCTGGTGGAGGCCTTTGCCGAGGCCGGGGCCGATATCCTCTCTGTCCACCCGGAATCCGGGCCGCATTTGCACCGCACGCTGATGCGCATCCGCGCGCTGGGCAAGCAGGCGGGCGTGGTGCTGAACCCGGCGACGCCGCTGAGCGCGCTGGACCATGTGATGGACCTGATCGACCTTGTGCTGGTGATGAGCGTGAACCCCGGCTTTGGCGGGCAGAGCTTCATCGAAAGCGCGCTTCCCAAGATCGAGGCGATCCGCAAGCGCATCGACGCCAGCGGGAAGTCCATCGAGCTGGAAGTGGACGGCGGGGTGGATGCCGGCAATGCGGGCCGACTGGCCGCCGCCGGGGCCACCATGCTGGTGGCGGGCACCGCCAGCTTCAGGGGTGGGCCGGATCGCTATGCCGCCAACATCGCGGCGCTGAAGGCCGCCTGATGGCCAGCGCGGAACCGCAGGACATGCCGGAGGAGCAGGAGCCGGAGGCACTGCGCCTGACGCGCAACCTGGGGGATCGCGGCCCGTCTCTGGCAGAGCGGCTGTCCGATCGGCTGGATCGGCTGTCGTTCGCCTCGCCCTTCCATCGCATGCGGCTGAAGGGGCGCTTCCCGCTGAAGCTGATCGCCATCCCCGAGGATCCGATCCCCGGCGATCCCGCCATCGGCCAGCGGCTGAAGGGCGGGCGGCTGTTCCGGGGCGGCTATGGGCAGGGCATGCTGGATGCCCGGCTGGATCACCCGGACGCGCCCGCCAGCTGGCGGCGCTGGGTGCATGGCTGGGGCTGGTTGCGCGACCTTTCCATGGTGGAGCTGACGGCGGGCGAAGCGGCCCGTGCAGAGGCGCTGGCGAAGCGCTGGCTGGCGCATTTCCACGATTATGACGAAGCCGCATGGGCGCCCGACGCCACCGGCAGCCGCATCCAGATGGCGATCCTGCACGCGCCGCTGGTGATGCCCGGCAAGGATCATGTCCACCGGTCCGCCGTGCTGAACGGCATCGCCCGCTGGGCGCGGCATCTGGACCGCGCCGCGCCGCGCATGCAGCCGGGCCTGCCGAAGCTGCAGGCGGCGGGCGGGCTGGTCTCCGCCGCGCTGATGCTGCCCGGCGGCGACGAGCGGCAGGGCAGGGCGCTGGCACTGCTGGAGGAAACGCTGGCGGACCTGATGGCGGAAGATGGCGCGCCCGTGTCCCGCTCTCCGCTGGACCTTGCCGAAATCGCGGACCAGATGCTGGTCCTGTCTGCCTTTCACACCGCGCGCATGCAGAAGCCGTCTGAAACCGTCGCCCGCACGCTGGAGCTGGCGCGCACCGCGCTGGGCACGCTGGCGATGGGCGATGGCGTGCCCGCGCCATGGCATGGCGGCCAGCCGGATCAGGCTCAACTGGCGCGGCTGGGGGTGAAGCCGGCGGACGCGCCGCCACCGCGCTCCTCCGGGTTCCAGCGGCTGGCGGCGGGCAGCGTGCGGCTGATCGCGGATGCCGGGCCGCCGCCGTCAGCGCGGCTGAACCCCGCCACCCATGCCTCCACGCTGGCCTTCGCCTTCACCGATGGCGCGCGCGCGGTGGTGCTGTCTTGCGGGGCGGAACGCGGCAGCGCGGGGTCGCGCAACTTCCCGCCCGAACTGGTGATGGGCCTGCGCTCCACCGCCGGGCACAGCACGCTGGTGCTGGCCGATACCAACAGCAGCCGCCTGCACGATGGCGGCCCCCGCAGGCTGGGCGGGGTGGAGGAAGTGTTGGTGGAAGCCCGCATCACCCGCGACGGCCAGTGGCTGGAAGGGCGGCACGACGGCTATCGCCGCCGCCACGGCTATGACCATCTGCGCCGCCTGTGGCTGAACCCGGACGGCACGGACCTGCGCGGCGAAGACCATCTGCTGCCGGTGAAAGGCACGCTGGCGCTGGCCCGGCACAAGGCGCCGCTGCCCGTCGCCATCCGCTTCCATTTAGGCGCGGACGCCAGCGCCACCCCCACGCAGGATGGAAAAGGTGCGCTGATTCGGCTGGCCGCGCACGGGCGGGAACCGGCCATCGCATGGGCCTTCCGCGCCAGCTTCAACAACGCCCCCGGCCTCGTCGCCATCGAACCCAGCCTGCTGGTGGACAGCGAGGGCGCGACGCATGAAATCCAGCAACTGCTGCTGACGACTTTGGTGGAGCCGGGCAAGCCTGCGGACGTGAGCTGGAGCTTCAAGCGGCAGTAGGGTTAGAAATCCACCACTACAGAGGCCGCGCTGCGCCTCGCCTCGCCATGATAGACGGCCTCGATATTGTTGCCATCGGGATCGAGCACGAACGCCGCATAATAGCCGGGATGATAGGGCCGCTCGCCGGGCGGGCCAAAATCCTGCCCGCCATGGGCCAGCGCCGAGCGATAGAAGGTATCCACCGTCGCGCGGTCCTTCGCCTGAAACGCCAGATGATGCCGCCCCGTCAGCACCCTCAGCGCCGCCGGGCTGTCTGCCGAGGAGACGACGAGTTCATCGGCCCAGAAATAGCCATCGCCCGTGCTGACGATGGGGATTTCCAGCACGCCCAGCACGGCCGTGTAGAAATCCTGACTTGCCTTCAGGTCCGCCACCACGAGTTGGATATGATCGATCAGCCGACCACGATGCAGTTGCGATGTTTCCAAACCGAGCCTCCGTGCGGAATATGGCTGAAGGTTGATACGGGCGATGACGTTACATCAGTTGTGCGCCCATATCATCCCGCCCGTCGATCTGGCGGCGATCAAAGCGCAACGAAGGGCTGCCGGTCTTTCGAGCGGCGGCCTCTCCCTGCAGGCGGACGGCGATTATTGCGCCGCGCCGACCCGGCGGCGGCGTGCCGCCATACCCACCGTGCCGAAGCCGATGATCAGCATCGCCCAAGTCGCGGGTTCCGGGACAGCAGCTTCGGCGATGCTCACCGAGAAGGTTGCGTCGCGCGAGTTGTTGACGATCGGGCTGAACACCGGGCCATCGCCCAGAATATTGCCGATGATGAGCGTGCCGAGGTTCGGGATCAGGTTCGAATTGCAGCCGACGAACGTCAGGCAGGTGCCCATCGATGCCAGCCCGCTATTGCCCTCCAGCCCATAGGTGCTGAGGAAGGCGACATAGGTTGTGCCCTGCGTCAGCGTGACGCCGGTGGGGTTGAAGCTGACGAGCCCGGCCGTGCCCGGGGTGATCGCGCTGCGCCACACTTCCGTGGTGGGCGCGGACCCGTTCCACACATAGACGACGCCATAGAGCGATTGCAGCGTGGAGCTGTTCAGCGTGAACTGGAAGTTGGTCAGTTCGCCCGTCACGGGCGCGGTGAAGGTCTGGCCCAGAAACTGCGTCTGGTTGCCGCCCGTCAGGCTGCCGGAAAGATAGCCGAGGTCGTGGGTGTTGGTGGGGTTGCTAATGGTGACGGCAGCGGCCGGCGTGGCCCCCAGCGTGGCCAGCAGGCCCAGTGCGACGATGCTCTGTTTTGCAATCCGCTTCATGCGATGTCCCCTGTTCCGAACGCAGCGACTCTGCCGATGCGGCAGCCGCCTGCCGGAGCGATTGCACGCCGATGTTGCACCGCCTTGACAGCGGCATCGTCAGCGGTGTTCGCGCAAACATGGTTGCACCATCGCTTCGCCTCGGGCACCGGGGCGCGCAATCCTTATCCCCCAGTTCCAGCGAGTCCCCCTCATGACCGATCGCCTGCCCATTCGCCGCGCCCTGCTCTCCGTTTCCGACAAGTCCGGCCTTGTCGAATTTGCGCAGGCGCTGGCCGCGCATGGCACGGAACTGCTGAGCACCGGCGGCACGGCCAAGGCGCTGCGCGAGGCGGGGCTGGCTGTGAAGGACGTGTCTGAGCACACCGGCTTCCCGGAGATGATGGACGGCCGGGTGAAAACCCTGCATCCGAAGGTGCATGGCGGGCTGCTGGCGCTGCGGAATGACGCCGGGCATCAGGCGTCTGCTACGGAACATGCCATTCCGCCCATCGATATGGTGGTGATCAACCTCTATCCGTTCGAAGCGACGGTGGCGAAGGGCGCGGCGCGCGACGAGGTGATCGAGAATATCGATATCGGCGGGCCTTCGATGGTGCGCTCTGCCGCGAAGAATCATGAATTCGTCGCCTGCGTGACGGATGCGGCGGATTATGCGGCGCTGACGGCGGAACTGGCAGACGGCGGACTTTCGCTGGCCACCCGCCGCAAGCTGGCCGCCAAGGCGTTTCAGGCCACCGCCGCCTATGATGCGGCCATCGCCAGCTGGTTCTCATTTGCCGACAGCCAAGAGATGTATCCGGCCATTTTCCCGGTGGTGATGCGCCGGGTGGACACGCTGCGTTACGGCGAAAACCCGCATCAGCAAGCCGCGCTCTATGGTGCGCAGGCGCGCCCCGGCGGCATCGCCAGCGCCGAACTGGTGCAGGGAAAGGCGCTGTCTTACAACAACATCGCCGATGCGGATGGCGCGTTCAACCTGATCTCGGAATTCCGCGACAAGGAACCGACGGTTGCCATCATCAAGCACGCCAACCCCTGCGGCGTCGCCAGCGCGCCGACGCTGATCGAAGCCTATGAAGCCGCCAAGGCGACCGACCCCGTCTCTGCCTTCGGCGGCATCATCGCCCTGAACCGCGAACTGGACGGCCCCACCGCCGAGGCGATCACCGAGCTGTTCACCGAAGTGATCATCGCGCCGGCCGCAGACGAAGCCGCCCGCGCGGCGGTGGCGCGCAAGAAGAACCTCCGCCTGCTGATCGCACCGCTGTTGGATCCGGCGCGGATCGGCTTCCAGCTGAAAAGCGTGTCCGGCGGCTTCCTGCTGCAAACGCGCGACAACCGGCTGGTGGATGAGCTGAAGATCGTGACGAAGCGCGCGCCGACCCCGCAGGAACTGAACGACATGCTGTTCGCATGGATCGTCGCCAAGCATGTGAAATCCAACGCCATCGTCTACGCCAAAGGCAGCGCGACCGCCGGCATCGGCGCAGGCCAGATGAGCCGGGTGGACAGCGCCCGCATCGCCGCGTGGAAGGCCAAGGAAGCCGCCGAAACCGCGGGCTGGCCAACGCCCCGCACCATCGGCAGCGCGGTGGCGTCCGACGCCTTCTTCCCCTTCGCGGACGGCCTGCTCGCCGCCGCCGACGCAGGCGCAACCGCCGTGATCCAGCCGGGCGGCTCCATGCGCGACGCCGAAGTGATCGCCGCCGCCGACGAACGCGGGCTGGCGATGGCATTCACCGGGCTTCGGCATTTCAACCACTAAGCGCGGGTTCGCGTTTGGGGGCGTGTTCGAAGGGGCTCTGCCCCTTCACCCCGGCAGGGAAATGATTTCCCTGCACCCTCAATATTTGCGTTGCGCCTGAACTCCAGCGCCGTGCGGGTGATCGGATTCGATTGCCTGCGGCGCTACGTGGCCCTCCCCCCCTGCAAGGGGGAGAGATGGAGAGGGGGTGTCACCGCCGGGCCTGATGCGCTCCATCCCCACACCCCCCCAGCCCACTCTCAAACCCGCTCAGGCTGAGCTTGTCGAAGCCCCCGAAGCGAAGGCTCAATGGTTGAGGTCGTGGGTCATGCCGCATGGGGCTTCGACAAGCTCAGCCTGAGCGGGGGGAGGGATTAAGGGGGCTCACCAAAGCGCCGCAGGCAATCAAACCCCAACCACGCGCCAAGCGGATGGCCCCCACCCCAACCCCTCCCCTAAAGGAGGAGGGGCTTAAGAATGTCGGGGGTGCGAGCGGCGTCACGCCCCTGCCGGGTGCCGGGCAGAGCCCGGCCCGCCGGAGGCCTCCAACACCTCCGGCCGGAGCACCCAACGCTGCACGAACAGCCCACCCTCCCAAGTTTGGGGATTAAGGCCGGGCGGGTCCGCGCATAGGCAGGCTACCAAACCGTTTTGCGAGAAGGGACAGATTCATGGACATCAAGGGATTGTCGGCGGTGATTACGGGCGGCGCGTCCGGGCTGGGTGCGGCGACGGCGCGGCGGCTGGCGGCGGAGGGCGTGAAGGTTGCGCTGTTCGATCTGAACGCGGAGAAGGGCGAGGCGCTGGCGGCCGAGCTGGGCGGCGTATTCTGCCAGGTGAATGTGACGGATGACGCGTCGGTCGATGCCGGTTTCGCCAAGGCGCGTGCTGCCAACGGGCAGGAGCGGATTCTGGTGAACTGCGCGGGCACCGGCAACGCCATCAAGACGGCGAGCCGCGCCAAGGACTCCGGCGAAATCAAGCATTTCCCGCTGGATGCCTTCAACATGATCATCCAGATCAACCTTGTCGGCACCTTCCGCTGCATCGCCAAGTCGGCGGCGGGCATAATGACGTTGCCGCCCATCGGTGAGTATGGCGAGCGTGGCGCAATCGTGAACACGGCGAGCGTCGCCGCCGAAGACGGCCAGATCGGGCAGGCTGCCTACTCCGCTTCGAAGGGCGGGGTTGTGGGCATGACGCTGCCGATCGCGCGCGACCTTTCCAGCGAAGGCATCCGGGTGAACACGATTCTGCCGGGCATTTTCAACACCCCGCTGCTGGCGGCCGCGCCGGATAATGTGAAGGCGGCGCTGGCGGCTTCGGTTCCCTATCCGAAGCGCCTTGGCAATCCGGAGGAATATGCGAGCCTTGCGCTGGAGATGATCCGGAATTCCTACTTTAACGGTGAGGATGTGCGGATTGATGGGTCCATTCGGATGGCACCGCGCTGAAGCCGGCTGCGATTAGCGCGAAGCGCTAACTCGCAGACTCGGCGAAAGCACGGCCGGCTGAGCGGGCGATCTCTATCGCCCGCCAGTCCGACGAGTCCCGGCTTTGCCGGGACTTTTGCTTTCTGTCTTCCTTCCTTCCTTAACCTCAACCGGACTCGGCGGCTTAGCCGCCGGCCGGTCCCCCGCTTTCACCCCAAACTCACCCCAACCATCCCATCAATCGCCTTCGCCATCCGCACATCCCGCGCGCTCAATCCGTCCGCGTCATGCGTGGTCAGCGCGATGTCCACCCGGTTCCACACGTTGAACCATTCCGGGTGATGCTCCTGCTGCTCGGCCAGCAGCGCCACCCGCGCCATGAATCCGAACGCTTCGGAAAAATCCCGGAAGCGGAACGTGCGCTTCAGATGCTCGCCCTCCAGCGCCCATTCCGGCAGCGCTGCGCCCAGTTCCGCGCGCGCCGCCGCGTCCAGCTTCTCGACCTTCGCCATCCCTCACCCTATCTCTGCTGCATGTTTCGCCATGCCCCCTCTCTCGCCGACATCGAAGCCCTCGCGCAAGCCGCCGTGGAGCGCCTGCCAGAGCTGTTCCGCAGCCATCTCGGCAACGTCATCCTGAAAGTGCAGGATTTTCCGGACGAAGATGTGATTCAGGCCATGGGGCTGGAGAGCGAGTGGGACATATTGGGCCTCTATTGGGGCCATCATGTCGGCAATCCCGGCGCGGAGTATAGCGGCGCGCTGCCCCCCACCATCTATCTCTATCGCCGCCCGATGCTGGACGAATGGGCGCACGGGCAAGACACACTGGCCGCGCTGGTGACGCATGTGCTGGTGCATGAAGTGGGCCATCATTTCGGCCTGTCTGACGATGATATGCACGCAATCGAAGCCTCGCTGGACTAGATGCGCCCGCCCCTTTAGCGTCCCCTGAACAGACATTCAGGGAGTTCGCGCATGAAGGGACTGATTTCGGCCATCCTGTTGACGGCATCCGCCTCGGCGATGGCGGCGGACGTGACGCCCGCCGATCTGGAAAAGGCCGTCGCGCAGGATTGGTCCACTTACCTCGCGCCGCTCTACGATCATTTCCACCGCAACCCCGAACTCTCCGCCGTGGAGGTGAACACCGCCGCCCGCATGGCGAAGGAACTGCGTGCGGTGAAGGGCATGGAGGTCACGGAAAAGGTCGGCGGCACCGGAGTCGTCGGCGTGCTGAAGAACGGCCCCGGCCCCGTCATCCTGCTCCGCGCGGATATGGACGGCCTGCCGGTTGAAGAAAAATCCGGCCTCGCCAACGCGTCCAAGGTCCGCCAGAAAGACCGCAGCGGGGTGGAGCAGCCGGTGATGCACGCCTGTGGCCATGACACGCATATCACCGGCCTCGTCGCCACCGCCCGCCAGTTGGCGGCGCTGAAAGACAAATGGTCCGGCACGGTGATCTTCGTCGCCCAACCCGCCGAGGAAATCGTCGGCGGCGCGAAGAAGATGATGGCCGACAATCTCTACCAGCGCTTCGGCAAGCCCGATTACGCCATCGGCTGGCACGTCGCTTCGGCGCTCCCCACCGGCACCATCGGCCTCGCCGAAGGCGTCACCTATTCCGCGGCGGATACCGTGGACATCGTCGTCCCCGGCATCGGCGCGCACGGGGCCAGCCCGCAAAGCGGCAAGGATCCGATCTTCATCGCATCCGACATCGTGCAATCGCTGCAAGGCTTCATCGGCCGGGAAATCGCCCCGCTGAAACCCGCCGTCATCACCGTCGGTGCCTTCCACGCCGGGTCCAAACACAACATCATCTCGGACAAGGCTGAACTGTCCGTTACCGTCCGCGCGGACGATCTGGAAACCCGCAACAAGCTGATCGACGGCATCAAGCGCATCTCCGTGCAAACGGGGCGCAAATGGGGCCTGCCCGAAGACAAGCTGCCCATCGTCACCGTCCGCGAAGACGAACGCGCCATCCCCAACATCAACGACACCGAACTCACGCGCCGCCTGCACGCGCTTTACGCCAAGGCCTATGGCGACAAAATCTTCACCACCGTCACGCGAGACAGCATGGGCGCGGAAGACTTCCCCTACCTCGTCGGCCCGGGCGTGAAAGGCGTCTATTACAACGTCGGCGGCACCCCGCAGGCGGCGCTGGACGCCGCCAAGGCGGGCGGGCCGCCGGTTCCCAGCCACCACTCGCCGCTGTTCAAAGTGGACGGCGAAGCAGCCGTGAAACTGGGCGCGCAGACGATGACGCTGGCCGTGCTGGATCTGGCGGCCAAGCCGGGGAGTTAAGGGGGGCTTTAGGGGCTGTAACGAGGCGGTTTTTTTGCCTCCGGCGGCCAAGGGCTTTGCCCTTGGAACCCGTGCCAAGGAAATGATTTCCCTGCACCCTCAACATTAGCGTTGTGCCCGAACTCCCAACGCCGTGCGGGTGATCAACCTTGATTGCCTGCGGCGCACCGAAGCCCTCTCCCCCTGTAAGGGGGAGAGATGGAGAGGGGGTGTCACCGGTTGGCCTGATCCGCCAGCGTCCCCACACCCCCACCCACAAACCCACCGCCGCCCCAACCCACTCTCCAACCCGCTCAGGCTGAGCTTGTCGAAGCCCCCGAAGCAAAAGCGCAACGGCTAAGCTCGCAGTCATGCCACATGGGGCTTCGACAAGCTCAGCCTGAGCGGGGGGAGGGGTAATGGGAGACTGCCCCAAAGCGCCGCAGGCAATAACTTCCAACCTAGCGCCAAGCGGATAGCCCCCACCCCAACCCCTCCCCTACAGGGGAGGGGCTCAGAAAAAGTTCGGGGGTGCAGGGGCGTCACGCCCCTGCCGGGTGGTGGGCA
>NZ_VFSU01000032.1 GCF_006385875.1 Sandaracinobacter neustonicus
GCCATCACCCCCGATATGGGCGCTTGCTCAACCCCGCAACAGGGTGATGCTCATCCGGCGGTTGCGCGGGTCGAACGGATTGTCCGGATTGAACGGCTCGGTGTCGGCCACGCCCTCCAGCCGGGAGAAGCGTTCCTCCGGCACGCCGCTGGCGGCCAGCGCCGCGCGGGTCGCCTCGGCGCGCCCGGCAGAGAGCGTCCAGTTGTTCTCTGCCGCGCCGCGAGTCGCGCCGCTGAAAGGCTGCGCGTCGGTATGGCCGCGAATGGCGATCTTGTTGGGCAGGCCGTCGATGGTTTCCGCCACGGCCGCCAGCAGCCGCCGCGCGCGCGGGTCCATCGCGGTGCCGCCGCTGCCGAACATGGAATAATCCGCCTTGTCCACCAGCTCGATGCGTAAGCCTTCGGGCGTGTGGGAAAAGCGGATCTGCCCCACCAGCGCCTTCAGGCCGGGATCGCGCTCCAGCCGTTTGCGAATCTCGCTCTCCACCTTGCGCAACTGCCCGTCGTCGGAGCGGGCCGGCGCACGCGCGCCGTTGGCCGCCTGATAGGGCGCGACGGGCTGCATCCCCGCGCGGCGCTGATGCGGGGCCACTCCATCCGGATCTTCCAGCGAACGCCCCTGCATGAAGCCGTTGGAGCCACCGGATTTTTCCGATTCCATCACCGTGGGCGCGAAATAATCGGCGATGCCCTTGCGCTGATCCTCGTTGGTGGCCCCCAGCAGCCACATCAGCAGGAAAAAGGCCATCATCGCCGTGACGAAATCGGCATAGGCCACCTTCCACGCCCCGCCATGGTGCGTATCATGGCCGCCCACCTTCACCTTTTTGATCAGCACTTCCGGCTCGGGCAGGGGGCCAAGCGCCGTCATTTGCCGCGCACGCCTTCGAACACTTCGGTGAAGCCGGGCTGATTGGCCGGGCGGATCGCGGTGCGCGCCGCCTCCAGCACGATGGGCTGCGGCTGGTTCCGCAGCGAGGCAAGGATCACCCGACGCACCACATGGTAGATTTCCGCATCTGCCTCCAAGATGGTTTTCAGCCGCGCCGCCATCGGCCCCACGATCCCATAGGCCAGCAACACGCCCAGAAAGGTGCCCACCAGCGCGGAGCCGATCATCCCGCCCAGCACAGCCGGCGGCTGATCGATGGAGCCCATGGTTTTCACCACGCCCAGCACGGCCGCCACGATGCCCAGCGCGGGCAGCGCGTCCGCCAGCGTCTGCAACTCAGTCGCCGGGCGCATGGCGTCATGGTGGTGGGTTTCGATGGCGGTATCCAGCACATCCTCGATGGCGACCGAACTCACGGTGCCGGTGGAAACCACCAGCAGCCGCAGCGTATCCGTCACCAGATGCACGAAGAAATGATCGGCCTTCAGGTTCGGATATTCCGCCCACAGGGAGGAGGATTGCGGGCTTTCCACATGCGGCTCCACCGCGACCGCGCCTTCGGTTTTCAACAGCCGCATCAGCCGCACCGTCAGGAAGATCGCCGCCAGATAATCGGCCCGCTTGAAACGCGGCCCTTTCACGATGCGCCCGAACGCGCCGCCCAGTTGCTTCAGGCTGCCCACATCATTGGCGACGATGATCGCGCCCACGGCCGCCCCGCCGATGATCAGCATTTCGTGCGGCAGCGCATGGAACACCGGCCCCAGCGAGCCGCCGGTGATCGCGAAGCCGCCGAACACCATCACCAGAAGCACGACGAGTCCGGCGATGGCCATCATGGCGGTGAAAATCCCCTGCTTGGGCAAAAGCGTCCGGGGTTGAAAACGGCCCTCAGCCGTCGGGCTTTAGCCGATCCTGTCGAACAGGGTTCCGTCATAGATGTGCACGAAGCTGGCCTGCGCGGCCTCCAGCGTGGTTTTCAGCGCGTCCAGCCGGGCGATGGCGGCCGTCATATCCAGCCCCTTCACCGCCTTCATCGTCTCGGCGATCTGCAACCGCGCCTCGGCGATCCGGTCGGTCTCGTCCTCCAGCCGCGCCATGCCCGCACCGATCCGCGCCTGTCCGTCGATCAGCCGGTTGGTGGCGCTTTCCAGCCCGGTCAGCGTGTCGGCAAAGGCTGCCGCGCGCAAATCAGGGTCCGTTTCTTCCAGCGCGGCCGCCAGCTTCTCTAGCGCGGCGAAGGCGGACGTCTCGCCCGATCCGAACAGCAACGGCCCGGATGGCGGGGAGGCCCCGTCGATCCCGGCGGCTTCGGCCCCGGCCGCCCGGTCGAACCCCTGCCACTCCACGCTTCCATCCGGCAATGTCGTATAGGCATCCGTGGCGCTGGCCGAACCGGCGAACAGGGATCGCCCGGATTCGTCCTTCGCATTGGCGGAATCGAGCAATTGCTGCCGCAGCACCGCGACTTCGCGCGCGATCACCTGCCGGTCTTCCGCGGTCATGGTGCCGTTCGCACCCATCAGCGCCAGTTCCTTCGCGCGCAGAAGCGCCGCATTCGCATTGTCCACGGCGGTCTCCGCCAGCGAGAGGCGACTGGAAGCGCGGTCCAGGCTGCGCTTGTCCGAGGCCAGCCGCGTGTCCAGCCGCGTCAGCTGCGCCGCGCGATTGGCGGCCGCCGGGTCTTCGGATGGCGTGGTAAACCGCTCCCCCAACGAGATTTGTTTCCCCAGCGTTTCGATCTCCCGGTCCAGCGCGCGCATGCGATCCGCCTGCGCCAGCAGGGGGCTGCGGCTGTTCACGGAAACGGGCGTGGGCATTCTCTCAGTCTCCTCAGCGGCTGGATTGCAGCAGCGTCTCGAAAATCTCGCGCGCGGCCTGAATGATGCGGGCGTTGGCGTTATACGCCTGCTGCAAGCGCAGCATGTCGGTCGCCTCGGTGTTCAGATCCACGCCGGATGCCAGCGAAAGCGCCTCTGCGGCCTGATTGCGGTTTTCCCGCGCGATCTCGAAGCGCTGCTGCCGGGATGCGGCTGCAACCGCCACACGGCTCACCAGTGCATCCGCCTGCGCCCCCGGAGAGGTGCCGGTGCCGCTGCCGTCGCGCAGCGCCAGCAACGCCAGCGCATTGCCGTTGCCGCCGGAATTCGCCCCGTTGCGCCGGATGGCGAAGCTGTCGCCCTCGCCCACGCTGCCCGTGAGTTGCACTGCGAAGCCGTCGCCTTCGATCCAGCCCCCCGCCACGCCGCTGCCCAACACCGTGCCAAGGCTGTCAGTCAGCGTCAGTGTGCCGCCGCTGTTCGTCAGCGTGTAGGGCGGGGAAGAAGGGGGCAGCAGCGCATCGTCCACCCGAAGGCTCAGCCCGGCGCTGCCGCTGTTGGTGGCGTCCGCTTCGGATAGCCAGCGCTGCGCCGTCGCGATCTGCCCGGCATCCATCGGCCTGAGGCTGATCGCAGCCGCGCCGCTGCTGTCGGCAATGCGGAACAGGTCGCCGTTGCGCGGCGTGCCCGCGCCTTCGACAGAGAGGCCGTCCAGCGTCAGCGGCAGCGTCCCCGTCACGCTGCCCAGTCCGTCATCGCGCGACAAGGTCCAGTCCGCGCCGTTGAAGATCAACGTCATCGGATGCGCCGTTGCGCCTTCCTCCAACGCCAGAGTGACGCGCGCGGAGCCGCCATTCGCTCCGGCAGGCGTGGCGAGCGGCCGCGTCGTCTGGAACAGGATTCCGCCATCGTCCCCGTTGGAATCGACCCCCTCGGTATGCACCCGGTTGAAATCCGAGGCGACTTGCGTGGCCAGCGTATCCAGCCGCGTGCGCGCCTCTGTCAGTTGCACCCGCGCATCCGAAAGCCCGGCGATGCTGCCGGACAGCAGCGGCGCAGGCTCGTCCGCGCCGCTCGGCCCCACCCGCAGTTCAAGCCCGGTGGCAGAGGGCAATACCCGAACAGACTGCGCGTTGCTGCCGGAGACCAGCAGCGGCCCGCCCGCATCGGGTATTCGCACCTCGGCCTGCCCCAGATGATCCAGCGACACATCCAGCGTGCTGATGGAACCCATCTGCGCCAGCAGCCGGTCCCGCTCGTCTGCCAGCGAAGCCGCCGCCGCGCTGCCCTCCGCCGTGCGGCGCAAGCGCCCGTTCACGTCGGCCAGCGCCTGGGACAGATCGTTCAGCGTCGTCCCTTCGATGCGGGCTTCGCTCAGCAGGTCGGAATCCAGCCGCGTCAGGTCATCAGCGCTGCGGTTGAACTGGTCTGCCAGCGCATCGGCCTTGGCCAGAAACGTCTCGCGCACAGCCAGATCGGTCGGATCATTGGCGAGGTCCGACAGCGCGCCGAACAGGTCGTTCAGCGGGGTGTCCAGCGCGTTCGGCCCGGTCAGCGCCGCCTCGATAGAGGTCAGCCAGCGGCTGGAGGCATCCAGCGCCGCCACATCGCCTTCGGTGCGGCGCAGCGTATCCAGTTGCAGCAGGTCCACCGCGCGGTTCACGGCCGTCAGCCGCACGCCGGAGCTGCCGCCCACATCCAGTTCGGTCACGCCCGATTTGCCGCCATTGCCCGCGGGCGAGAATTGCGCCGTGCGGCGGACATGGCCGGGGGTGGAGGCGTTGGCGACATTGTCCGCCACCAGTTCCATCGCCCGCGTGTAAGCCCGCACGCCGCTCTGGCCGATGAACAGCATGTCGCTCATTTGCTGTCACCGATCAGCCGGGCGAAGCCGAAGGGCGCGGTTTCCGCCAATTGCTTCGCCAGCGTATCCAGCGCCAGCGGGGCGGCCCCGTCATTTGGCAGAACCGGCTGCAGCAATTGCCGCAGCATCATCGCCTCGAACGCCTTTGCGGCCTCTTTCGTCTCGGCAGAAGGTTGCGGGCGCGGGGTCGCGGAAATCGGTTCAATCATATCACCACCAGTTCGGCGCGCAGCGCGCCCGCTTCCTTCAGGGCTTCAAGGATGGCCACCAGATCGCCCGGCGCGGCCCCCAGCGCGTTCACAGCGTTCACGATGTCAGACAATTTCGCCCCCGGCGCGAACATCGCCATGCGCGCCTTGGGCTGATCCGCCTGCACATCGGATCGCGGCGTGATCGCCGTATCGCCCCGACGAGCGAAGGGCGCGGGCTGGGAGACCTGCCAATCCTCGGAAACGGACAGGGTAAGATTGCCGTGCGCCACCGCGGCGGGCCGCACGCGCACGTCGCCGCTGATCACCACGGTGCCAGTGCGCGCATTCACCACCACCCGCGCGGCGGGCAGGGCGGGGGAGAGCGTGAGCCCCTCGATCCGCGCCGCCAGCGCTACCCGATCCATCGCCGTGCCCGGCGCGTCGATCTCCACCGAAACCGCGTCCAGCGCCCGTGCGGCGGGGCGGTTCAGTTCCGTATTGATACGATCCGCCATCGCCTGCGCGGTTTCAAAGCTGGGGCTGACAAGATCCAGCCGCAGCTTGTCGGCGGCGGCAAAGGGGCTGGGCACGGGCCGTTCCACCATGGCCCCGCCCGGAATCCGCCCGGAGGTGGGGGTGTTCACCACGATCCGCGAGCCGTCCGCGCCATCCGCGCCAAAGCCGCCGACCGTCAGATTGCCCTGCGCCAGCGCATAGGTCTCCCCATCCGCCCCCTTCAAAGGGGCCAGCAACAAGGTGCCGCCGCGCAGCGATTTCGCCTTGCCCAGCGCGGAAATCGTCACGTCCAGCTTCTGCCCCGGCTTGGCGAAGGGCGGCAGTTCCGCCGTGATCATCACCGCCGCCGCATTCTTCAGCGCCGGGTTCACGCCGGGCGGCAGCTGCACCCCCAGCGCACTCGCCGCCGAGCGCATGGATTGCACCGTGAAGGCCAGATTATCATCCCCGGTGCCGGGCAGGCCCACCACCAGCCCATAGCCAACAAGGCTGTTGCCCCGCACGCCCTGATAGCGCGCCAGATCCTTGATCCGCTCCGGCGCGCCCTGCGCTTGCGCGGGCTGCATCAGTTGCGGCGCACCGAACCACAGCGCCAGCGCGATCAGGAACCACAATGTGCGCATCAGAAGGGCGTCACAGCGTCGAAAAAGCGGCTGAGCCAGCCCTGCCGCGCCTGATTGGCGACTTCGCCGGTGCCAGTGAAGCGCAGCCGCGCATCGGCGACACGGGTGGAGGGCACGCGATTGTCCGGCCCGATATCCTCCGGCCGCACGATCCCCGTCAGCTGCACCTGCTCCTCGCCGCGCACCAACCGGATGCGGCGGTCTCCCGCCACCATCAGCGCGCCGTTCGGCAGCACCCGCACCACCGTCACCGTGAACTCGCCGGACAGGCTGTTCGCCTGACTCGCGCCGCCGGAGCCGGCGAAACTGCTGGAAGTCCCACCGGAAAACAGCCCCTCGTCGATCTTGTTCAGCGGCCATGCGTTCGGCAGGTCCAGTGATCGGTTGCTCGTGCGGCTGCTATCCTGCTCCACGCTCTTTTCCGCGCGGATGCGCTCCACCAGCCGGATCGTCAGCAGATCGCCCATTCGCCGCGCCCGCCGGTCCTCCGCCAGCGCCAGCCCCCCGGCAGAGGCCTGCCAGATTCCGCCCGTAGGTGCAGCAGGCGCAGGCGCTTCGGCCAGCGCCACGGGCACCGGCGGCACGGCATCGGACAGGTGTCGAGCGGCGCTGCATCCGTTCAGAAGAAACAGGAAAGGCAGCAGCTTAGACAGCTTGGTTGACATATCTCATCATTTCGTCTGCGGCGGAAATCACCTTGGAATTGATCTCATAGGCCCGCTGGGTTTCGATCATGTCGACCAGTTCCTGCACGGTGGACACGTTGGAGCCTTCCAATGACCCCTGCCGGATTTTCCCGAACCCGGCTTCGCCGCCCACGCCCTGCTGTGGCGCGCCTGAAGCCGCCGATTCCAGAAACAGATTCTCCCCCACCGGTTCCAGCCCGGCCGGGTTGATGAAGCTGGTCAGCGTAATCTGCCCGATCTCCGTCGGTGCGCTTTCCCCGGCCAGTTGGGCGGAAACCGTCCCGTCCGCGCCGATGGTCACGGCGGTTGCACCCTGCGGAATCTGGATTCCGGGCGCAACCGGATAGCCCTGCGGCGTCACGATCCGCCCCCCCGCGTCGCTGGTGAACGCCCCGGCGCGGGTATAGGCCGCCCGCCCGTCCGGCAGCGTCACTTCGAACAGGCCCTGCCCATCGACGGCGAGGTCCAGCGCATTGTCCGTCACGGTGAAATTGCCCTGCGTATGCACCCGCTCACTGCCTGCCACCCGCACGCCGGAGCCGGTGGAAAGCCCCATGCCAAAGCGCGCATCGGCCCCTTGCGGGGCACCTGCCGGGCGCGTCGTCTGATACATCAGTGTTTCGAACGCGGCGCGGTCTCGCTTGAAACCCACCGTGCCGGAATTGGCCAGATTGTTGGAAATGGTGCGCAACCGGGCGTCCAGCGCCTCCAGTCCGGACCGTGCGATGGCAAGGGCGCTGGGCAAATCCTCTCTCCTACTGCACGCGCATCAGCGACGCGGAGGCTTCGTCCATGTCGCGTGCGGTGGTGATCAGCTTGGTCTGCAATTCAAAGCGGCGGGATTGCTCCACCAGTTCCACCAGCGCCGCCGCCGTCTCCACATTGGAACGCTCGATGGCCCCCACCGTCACGGTCGCGGTCTCGTCCGTCTCCATCGCGGGGGCGCGGAATAGGCCGTCCGCCCCGCGCGCCAGTGTCGCCGGGTCCGGCGTCACCAGCTTCAGCCGCGCCACTTCCACGAAGGGCGCATCGTCCGAAGCCCGCGTTTCCAGCGCGCCGTCGCGGCCGATCCGCAGCGATTGGAAGCCCGTGGCAATGGCAATCGGCCCGTCCTCGCCCATCACCGCATGGCCGTCGCCCGTCAGCAGCCGCCCCTCCGGGTCGATCCGCAAATCGCCGCGCCGTGTCAGCGCCTCGCCGCCGCCGCTGTCCGCGACTGCCAGCCAGGCCCCGCCGTCCATGGCCACGTCCAGCGCATTGCCGGTGCTTTCCACTCGCCCGGGGTTCAGCAGATCGTGCGGGGATTCCCCGCCCGATTGCGCCCGCGCCGTCAGCGCCGCACCCGAAGGCGTGAGGAATCCGGCCCCCAGCGCCGCCATCTCGCGCCGGAAACCTGGCGTCGCCGCATTTGCGAGATTGTGCGCGGTAACCGATTGCGATTCCTGCGCCCGCTGCAACCCGGTGAGGGCGGTATAGACAAGCCGGTCCATCAGCTCTTCAGCTGGATGATGGTCTGCAGCAAGGTGGAGGCGGTGTCGATCGCGCGGGCGTTCGCCTGAAAGTTGCGCTGCGCGGAAATCAGCCCCACCAACTCGTCCGTCAGGTCCACGTTGGAGCGTTCGAGGGAGCCGGAGGCGACGCCGCCAAGCCCCTCCATATTCGGCTCGCCCACCGTGAGGTCGCCCGACGTGGCGGAAACCGTCCAGCTGACATTGCCGATCTGCCGCAACCCTTGCGGGTTGGTCACATTGCCCAACGCCAGCTTGCCCAGCGCGAAGGTTTCGCCGTTGGAAAAGGTCGCTTGAATCAGCCCGTCCCGGTCCACCGCCACACTTTCCAGCCTGCCGGGGGAATAGCCGTCCTGCTCGGTGAAACTCACGGAAAAGGGCTGGTTTTCCATCACGCTGTCGGCATGGTTCAGGGTGAAGCCGCTGCTGAAGGCGGTGGGCGTCGTCGGGTCCGTCAGCACCCCGTCCGGATCGAACGTCAGCACCTGCGGATCGGGCGGCGTGGTCGGCGTGACTTCGGAATCGCCCTGAAAGGCGCGCACCTCCCACAGCTTGTTCGGCTCCCCGCCTTCGATACGCCGGTAATAGAGCGTCAGCGTGGAGGCATTGCCGTTCGCATCATAAACCGTTGTGGATGTGGCATTGTTATAGCTCGTCGGATCGTCGCGGTTGAAGGCGGCGGTGGGCGCGGTGGCGGTGGCGGGCAGGTTGGCGACGAATCGCACCGCCGTCGTCTCCCGCGCCTCGCCAGAGGCCGTGGGCAGCCGCAGCGATTGCAGCGAACTGGCCCCCGTGCCCGTCACCGCGCCGTCGGCCGTGGTCGGCAATACCTGCAAGCGCCGCCCCTCATTGTCGACAACCCAGCGGTCCGCATCCACGGAAAAGGCTCCATTGCGGCTCAGCGCCAGTGTCGCCGATCCGGCTTCGCCATTCTTCACAAGGAAAAATCCCTGCCCCTCGATGGACATGTCCAGCGCGTTGCTACTCGTCTGGTAGCCGCCCTGTCCGAACTGCTGGCCGACGCCCTTTACGGAAACCCCCGCACCGTTCGCGCCATTGGGGGCCTGCCCGGGGGAGCGGCTGACGATATCGCCGAAGCTGACGCGGGATTTCTTGAACCCCGATGTGCCCACATTGGCGATGTTGTTGGACAGAACTGACAATTCCGTCTGCGAGGCGTTGAGGCCGGTGAGCGAGATGAAGAAGGTCATGTGCGGTCAGGCCTTTCAGGACATGCGCTTGACGGTGCCGGCCGCGAGCGTCGCGCCGGTGTCGAGGGTGAGAGTGAGGCTGGAATCGTCGCCGATGCTGACAGAGGCGACCGTGCCGCCGCTGCCGTCTGTGCCTTCGACCGAACGACCGATCCATTGCAGCGCGCCTGTGCGCACGTTGGAGGCCGTCAGCTGCGCCAGCGAGTCCAGCTTGTCGTTGGTGCTGGTGATTCCGGAGACGGTGGAGAATTGCGCCAGCTGCGCCACGAACGCCTCGTTATCGAGCGGGCTGAGAGGGTCCTGATTCTTCAGCTGGGTGATCAGCAGCGTCAGGAAATCGCCTTGCGTGAGCGTGTCGCTGGGCGTGTTCACGCTGGTGGATGCGGCGCGAAGCCCCAGCGCGGCGGGATCGAAAACAGTGCTCATCGGCCCAACCTATATGTTTCAAGTGTCAGGGATTTCGCGGTCTCGAGCACCTCGATCGAGTTGCGATACTGGCGCGCGGTTTCCACGATCTCGACCAGTTCCGCGTTGGGATCGACGCCGGAGACATGGATATAACCGTCCGCATCGGCGAGCGGATGGCCCGGTTCATAGCGCTTTTGCGGCGCAGCATCGGCCTGCACCACGCCCAGCACTGACACGGTGGCCCGCCCCGTCGCCCCTTCATATTCGGTGGCGAACACTGGCTTCAGCGGCCGGTATGCGGTTTCGGCGCTGGCCGAAACGGCCCCGGCATTGGCAAGGTTGGAGGCGCTGCTGTTCAGCCGCACCAGCTGGGCGGACATGGCCCGCCCCGCGATGTCGAAAATGCCCATCGTCATGATTGCTCGCCCTTCAGCGCGCTGGTGAGGGACTGGATGCGTCCGTTCAGCATCCCCAGCGTGCCGCGATAACGCAGCGCGGTTTCCGCGAACTGCACCTGCTCCGTCGCCAGTTCCACGGTGTTGCCGTCCAGCGAAGGCTGCACCGGTTGGCGATAGGCCAGCCGCGCTTCGCCTTCGGTTTCGCTCGCCTGCAAATGTGCGGAGGATGTCCGCGCCATCGCCAGTTCAGAGCCGCTGCTTGCGAAGGCGGAGGTGAAATCCAGATCGCGCGCCTTGTAACCCGGCGTCGCGGCATTGGCGATGTTGGAGGCGATCACACCCATCCGCTCACTGCGCAGGCGCAGTGCCGTGCCATGAACGCCGAAATATTGATCGAGCCTGTCTGCCATCATGGTTCCACCCTGTTGCGGGCCTTGTTGCAACAGGGGGAGCAGCAAGCGCCGTGCCAAACCGGCAATTCAGGGGGCAGGGCGGGGGAAGGGCAGGAAAGCGGCACGCCTGTGCCGCTGTGCAGGGCCGCAAGCGGCACAGATGTGCCGCTGCCGCACCGTATCAGCCACGGTGCGGGCATGGCATGGGGGTTGCACGTTCCGAGATCACGGCATCCGGCCGGATTCATTGAGGGGAACGCGCCCATGCGAAGGAAATTGTTGATCGGGCTGCTGCTCGCCGCTGCCCCTGCGAAGGCAGAGACACTGCAACAAGCGGCCGAGGCCTTCGCAGGCGCATCGCTCTCCATAGACCCGCGCCTCGCCAGTCGCAGTTGCCCCGGCGGCCATCGCTTTAACTGGGCCAGCAGCGGCGCAGCGGTGGTCGCCCGCTGCGGCCCCAATAACCCGGCGCTGGTGCTGCCGTTACAAGCGCAGCGCACCGCCGCCCAGCAACCCACGCTCCGCCGGGGGGACCGCATCTCCGCCGATATCGCGGGGGAGGGCTTCCGCATTCAGCTGGATGCCGTCGCGGAGCGGGTGGAGCGAGACGGCCGGGTGCTGCTGCGCAACGCGCGGAGCGGCCGCACGATTGCGGCCGTTCTGGATCAGGATGGCCGCCTGCGCCTTGGGGACGATCTCAACAACCGCTAAACAAGCCTGCAAGGGTGCCGTTACGGGCGATCAGGGCGCTTAAACGCGCTCTGGAACTCTCAGGCGGCAAATTGCAGGCAGGACTAGGCTATGGTCGATCAGGTTTCAGGTGGCGGCAACATCCCCTCGCGGGCCGCGCTTCAGCTTTCCAGCGGGAAGGCCCGCGTGGATACGGCCTCCATCTCCGGCACGGCCCCGCGTGCCGCCGAAAACGCCCCGGCAAAGGCGCAGATTTCCGCCGCCGCGCGGGAGATGTCCGCCAGCCCGCCTGTCGATAGCGCCAAGGTGCAATCGCTGCGAAGCGCCATCGCCGAAGGCCGCTACCAGATCGACGCAGACAGCATCGCCTCGGCCATGATCCGTTCGGAACTGCCCGGCTCCACCGCCTGACCGCGCGCCATCCCGCGACCTACCCGAACCCCAGCTGCGTAAAGCGCCGGGGGTTTGGTGCGTGCACTTCGATCCGCTCCCCCGTCTGCGGCTCGGCAAAAGCGATGGCGCTGGCGTGCAGCATCAGCCCATCATCCCCACCACGCCCATACACCGGGTCTCCGACGATCACCGTCCCCGGCCCCAGCAAGGTGGCATGCACCCGAATCTGGTGCGTGCGCCCGGTTTTTGGCCGGAACTCCAGCAACGCCAGCCCGCCGAGCCGCGTCAGCACCCGCCAGTCCGTCCGCGCGCTCTGCCCGGCGGCATCCGCCAGCATCCGCCACCCCGTCTTGCGGTCGCTGTGCTTCAGAAGCGGCTGATCGATCCGCCCCGCATCCCCCGGAACCTCGCCCTCCACGATTGCCAGATAGGTTTTTTCCACCATCCCGTCCGCAAACGCGCGGGAGAGTGTCCTCAGCGCACTCGCCCGCCGCGCCAGCAGCAGGCAACCGGAGGTATCCCGGTCCAGCCGGTGCACCGGTTGCGGCACCACCCCATGCTGCGCAAGGCCGGGCAGCAAATCCTCCAGACTCTCCGGCGTGCGGGGCCCCGGATGCACGGCCAGCCCGGCGGGCTTGTCGATCACCAGCCAGGTCTTGCCGCTGGCCAGCTGAACCGGAAGAGAATGGGCGGGAAGGGGAGGGGATGTCGCCATGGCTGCTGCCGTTTAACCCGATCCGCCCGCTGCCGTGAAGGCGGCCTGAGGCTTCGTCGCAGAGGCTTCCCAGCAAAAAGCAGCCGGGGCCTTTCCCCTGCGCTTGAAAGAGGAACAGGCACGATGACGATCATCAACACCAATCTCGCGGCCCTGAAGGCGCAGAACGGCAACAGGGTGGCGCAAGCCGGCCTCGATACGGCCATGGAACGGCTGTCGACAGGCCTTCGCATCAACAGCGCGAAAGACGATGCCGCCGGCCTCGCCATTTCGCAACGGATGACGGCAGATGTGCGCGGCCTCGCCGTCGCCATCCGCAACGCCGGAGACGGCATTTCGCTCGCCCAGACGGCGGAAACCGCGATGGGCGAAGTCACCAACATGCTGCAACGGATGCGCGAACTGTCCGTGCAGGCCGCCAACGGCACCATCGCAGACGTGGACCGCGAAGCCCTTCAGGTGGAAGTCACCCAGCTCGTCTCCGAGATCGACAATGTCGCCAAGCGCACCAGCTTCAACGGCATCAGTCTGCTGGATGGCTCGTCGAAGAATCTGGCGCTGCAAACCGGCTCCCGCGCGGGCGAAACCGTGACGATGTCGATCGGCTCGGCCCGCACCGGCGATCTGGGCACGGGCAGCGTTCCCGGCCTCACCGCCACGGGTGCCTTCGCCACCTCCGCTGCACTGATGGCCTCGTCTCAGGCGCTGCAAGGCAATGATCTGCGCATCAACGGCGTGGTGATCGGCAGCTCGCGCAGCACCGACGATTCGCTGTCCAGCTCGGCCAAGGAAGCGAGCGCTATCTCCAAGGCCGCGGCCATCAACCGCGCGACCGCGCAAACCGGCGTCCGCGCCGTGGTGGGCACCACCACGATGACGGGCACCGCGATGACGGCCGCCGCGCTGACGGGCACCGTCACCATCAACGGCGTCACCACCGGCTCCATCACCACCAGCACCAACGCCGCCGCTTCGCGCACGGCCGTGGTGGACGCCATCAACCTCATCTCCGGGCAAACGGGCGTCCGCGCCATCGACACCGGCGATTCCAACCTCGGCATCCGGCTGGAAGCAGCAGACGGCCGCAACATTGAAGTCGCCTTCGATACCCTCACGGCAGCCTCCACCGGCCTGAAGGCGGGCGTGCAATCCGGCACTTACTCGCTGGTGTCCGATCAGGGCGGTCCCATCGTGATCGATTCGGTCGGCACTGGCCGCCTCTCCCGCTCGGGCCTCGCGGCGGGCAGCTATGATCGCGGCGTCTCCACCCTCTCCACCGATGCCCGCGCTGTCGCCACCTCGGCCACCGGGGCAGACGCGCGGGTGCTGAACACTGGCGATCTGGTGCTGAACGGCGTCTCCATCCGCGCCTCCCGCGCGGCGGATGATACCTATTCGGATACCACCGCCGGCTCCAGCACCAAGGCCGCAAGCGCTATCGCCATCGCCGCGGCGATCAACGAATCCTCCGCGCAAACCGGGGTTACGGCCAAGGCCGCCTCGCTCACCCTCGTCGGCTCCACCACAACGGTGATCGGCGCGGATGCAACGGCCACGCTCGTCATCAACGGCGTGTCGATGGATATCGCCCTGTCCGCCAGCGCAACGGCGCAGGAAACCCGCGAAACCGTCGCCAGCGCCATCAACAACAACAGCGGCACCACCGGCGTGACGGCGGTGGACAACGGCCTTGGCGGCCTCAGCCTCACCGCAGCAGACGGCCGCAACGTCGCCGTCTGGCTGGACAGCGATGAAGCCACCGCCGCCAATTTCGGCCTTGGCGGCATGACGATCGCGGGCACCGGCACCAGCTACACGGTAACAGGCGTCACAGATCCCACGGACGTCTCGGCCGCCACGGTGAACACGGCCTATGCTCAGGTGGTTCTGAAAGCGCCTCCACCATCGATCTGCGCGCAGGCAGCCAGGGCTTCGGCCCGGCCTCCAACTTCTCCGCACTGGGCTTCGAGGAAAACCGCTATGGCGCAGACCTCGGCGGCCTGAAGATCAAGGACGTGAATATCTCCACGCAGGCGGGCGCAACGGCGGCGCTGAACTCCATCGACGAAGCGCTGAAATCCATCTCCGTGAACCGCGCGGAACTGGGTGCCGTGCAGAACCGGCTGGAGGCGACGATCAGCAACCTCACCAGCGCCAGCAACAATACGGTCGCCTCGCGCTCGCGCATTCAGGATGCGGATTTCGCGGCAGAGACCACTTCGCTGGCGCGCGGCCAGATCCTGACACAGGCCGCACAGGCGATGCTGGCGCAAGCCAACCAGAGCCAGCAGGGCGTGCTGCAACTGCTGCGGTAATAACCAAGGGAAGCCAAAAAACTCAGGAAGTCGGTCAGGAAACTTGGGCGGAAGGGGTAATCCTTCCGCCCTTATTTTGCGCGCGTCTAATCCGCGATCTTCAGCAACCGCCGCGCGGCAGGTGCCAGCACGGACCCCAGATCATTTCCGCGCTTCAGCGCCTGCCCGGCTTCCCCGAACAGGCAATATTGCCCCTGCTTCAACCGCAGCGAAGGGTCTTTCACCAGCCGGAATTCCGGCCGCTCGCTGGCGCGGCGGAAGGCGGAGAAGGTCGCGGTGCGGCCGCTGAAATCAATGGCATAGTCGCGCCATTCGCCTGCCGCGACCATCTGCCCATAAAGCTGCATGATGCGGTCGATTTCCGCCCGATCGAAGAGCGTTTGCCCGCTTGTCGGAAGCGGGATGACGTTCAAGCCGCCTCGCCGCCTGACTTGCGGGTTTCACGCTCATAGGCATCCAGCCGGGCGCGCAGCGTTTCGATCTCGCACTTCAAAATCTCATACTTCTGCGTGACGGGATCAAACTTGTCGGAACAGGGGGTGCCATAGGGCACGAACGCGGGCTCTTCTTTCACCAGCATCGGCACGGGCTTGGCCGGGATGCCGATCATCGTCGCGCCGGCCGGGACATCCTTGGTGACGACGGCATTCGCGCCGATCTTCGATCCCTCGCCCACCATGATCGGCCCCAGCACGGCAGCGTGCAGGGAAATGATGACATTGTCGCCGATGGTGGGGTGGCGCTTGCCCGCGATTCCGTTGGTGGGGTTGGTGCCGCCCAGCGTTGCGCCCTGATAGATCGTCACATTGTCGCCGATTTCAGAGGTTTCGCCGATCACCACAAAGCCATGGTCGATAAACAGGTTACGGCCGATCTTCGCGCCCGGATGAATGTCAATCGCCGTCAGGAAGCGGCTGAAATGATTGACCATCCGTGCCAGCAGAAAGAAATCCGCCCGATACAGCGCATGGGCGATGCGGTGGAATCCAACGGCCCACACGCCGGGATAGGTCAGGATTTCCCAGCGCGAACGCGGTGCCGGATCGCGGGCACGGATGCTCGACAGGAAGCTGGTGAGGGTGTCAAACATTCGTGCGCGCCTTGTCTCTATCTCTGCGTGACATAATCCCAAGCGCGGCTCAATTCCAGATGCCTGAAAACAACAGGTTCGGCAAAGCCCCGGTTCTGCCCGCACCAGCCCATCTATCTTGCCCTATCGGCCCCAGCCTGTCAGTCAGCGCACGCTATGGAATTCGGACCGGACTTTTTCACCTTCATGGCCGTGGGTTTTCTGGCGCAGCTCGTCGATGGCGCGCTGGGCATGGCCTTCGGCGTGATCTCCACCAGCGCATTGGTGGCCCTTGGCGTGCCCCCGGCTGCGGCATCTGCCGGTGTGCACACCGTGGAAACGGTGACGACCGCCGTTTCCGGCACCAGCCATGCGATTGCCCGCAATGTGGACTGGAAGCTGTTCGCGCGCATCGCCGTTCCCGGCGTGGTCGGCGCGGTGGCGGGGGCCTATGTGCTTACCAGTATCCCGGCGGATAAGGCGAAGCCGCTGATTCAGGCCTATCTGGGGCTGTTGGGGCTGTGGCTGTTCTGGCGGGGTTTCCGCCACATCCATGTGGAGCGCGAACCCAAAGTGGTGGAGCCGCTGGGGCTGGCGGGCGGCTTTCTGGATGCGGCAGGCGGCGGCGGCTGGGGGCCGATCGTCACTTCGAACCTGATCGTGCAGGGCAAATCCCCGCGCCACACCATCGGCACCGTGAACGCGGCTGAATTCTTCGTGACGACCAGCGCGGCCATCACCTTCATCTACCATCTGGGCTGGGAAGTGGTGACGACGGCGACTCTGGGCATATTGGCGGGCGGCGTGATCGCGGCCCCGTTCGGCGCGATTCTGGCCAAGAAATTGCGCGCGGACACTCTGATGATCCTGGTGGGCGCGGTATTGATGCTGACGAGCGCCTTCGGAATCTGGCGCTTCCTTACGGCTTGAGGCGCACCGGCGGCATCAGATTGCAGATATCCGCGCCGCCTGCGGGGCGGATGAAGAAACTGTCCCGCCGGTTGGCGCGCGAATCCGCCCATTTCGCAAGGCTGGAGCCGCCAAGCACCTGAAACTGCGGCTGTTCCGCCGATGGCAGATCACTCGCCATCCGCGCCGAGAGCAGCGGCACCCGCTCCTCAGGCTTTTCATACATGCCAAGCCCGCCCGTGCCGCGCGGCAGGCTGGAAAGCGCCTCCTGCCCCTGGAGAACCCGGCCGACAGTGGCGATGTTGCGATCCAGATGGCGCGGCCCATGGCCGATCACCACATACAGCTCCGCGCCGGTGCCGGTATCCGGCGGCATGTTCCGCCCCACGCCCACCATCGCAGGGCAATGCGGCAGCCAATGCACCTTGTCGTCCGTCGCCACCGGCCAGCCGCCCGAATAGCCCACGGTTGCGCCATAGGCATCGGCATAGGGCAGGGCGATGAACCCCGGCGGCGTTCCGGGGCGTTCATAGCCATCCGCCGGGCGCGCCACGATTCCGGCCGGAAGCCCGGCCTTTTCCGTCGGATCGCCCCATTGCACGACATAATTTTCCTGCACCCGCACGATCTGCGCGTTGCGCGGGAACCAGCCGTCCTTCACCAGCGCGCGGATGTTCGCCACATGCGTGGGCGCAAAGGCCGGGGCGAGCTGGATCGCCACCTTCCGCCCGCCTGCGAACTCCAGCAGCAGCACGTCCGCCGGGGAAATCGCCTGCCAGTCCGCCGCCGGGGCGTCTGCGGCAATCTCGCCGGGGGAGGGCGGGCTTGCAGGCTGGGCAAGGGCGGACGAGGCGGCCAGCAGGGCGGCGAGTGCGAGGCGTTTCATGCCCGCAACCTGCCATCGCCAGAGCCGTTCCGCCAGCGCCCGGTGATCGAAACACTTTGTCGCAGGCGTTGAATTCATCGAATGGGCAACTTAATCATGTGGGCATGATCTACCTGCCCACCATCAAGCAGCTGCAATATCTGGTCGCGCTGCACCGCACCCGCCATTTCGGCAAGGCGGCGGAGGATTGCTACGTCACCCAATCCACCCTCTCGGCAGGCCTGCGCGAACTGGAAACGCTGCTGGGCGTCACGCTGGTGGAGCGCAACCGCCGCGTGGTGCGCTTCACCCCGCTGGGCGAGGCCGTGGTGCAGCGCGCATGGCGCTTGCTGGCCGAAGCCGATTCCATCGCCGAACTCGCCCGCGCCGCCGGGCAGCCGCTGGCCAGCGAGCTGCGCCTCGGCGTCATCCCCACCATCGCGCCCTTCCTGCTGCCCGCGCTGCTGCCGGGCTTACGCGCGCAATGGCCCGAACTGAAGCTCTACCTGCGCGAAGAGCAATCCGGCCCCGCCTGCGAGGCGCTGGGGCGCGGCCAGCTGGATTGCCTGTTGCTGGCGCTGCCCTACAGCTGCGGCGAGATCGAATATGAACCGCTGTTCGACGATCCCATCCGCTTCGCCTTCCACCCCGACGACCTGCCCGACCCGCCCGCCAGCATCGCGCCGGACGGCATCGACGAAGCCCGCCTGCTGCTGCTGGAAGACGGCCACTGCCTGAAAGACCATGCCCTCGCCGCCTGCAGCCGCGCCACCTTCCGCCCGGACCAGTCCGTGCTGGGCACCTCGCTGCACACGCTGGTGCAAATGGTGGAAAACCGCATCGGCATGACCCTGCTGCCGCAAATGGCCATCGACGCCGGAATCCTCAGCAACACCGCCATCCAAACCCGCCCACTGGCCAGCCCGGACGCCAAACGCACCATCGCACTGGCATGGCGGCCCTCCAGCCCGCGCGCGGAGGAGTATCGGTTGTTCGCGCAGGCGCTGAAGGAGGCGCGGGTGGGGTAGCGCGTTACGGCTTTTATGCCTCCGGCGGCCAAGGGCTTCGCCCTTGGAACCCAGCAGGGAAATGATTTCCCTGCACCCTCGATATTTGTGTCGCGCCGAAACCCCAACGATGTGCGTGTGATCAACTTTGATTGCCTGCGGCGCACCGCAGCCCTCTCCCCCTGCAAGGGGGAGAGTTGGAGAGGGGGTGTCACCGCCGGGTGTGATCCACAACATCCCCAGCCCGACTTCAACCCCGCTTCGCCGCCTTCAGCTCCGCATACAGCGCCTTCGCCGGGATCGGCGGCGCGCCCTGCTCGGCGGCCTTCACCAGTTGCACCATCCGCGCGCTCACCGGCGCTTTCCGGCCCAGCCGCTGCGCCAGCCGCACCACTTCGCCTTGCAGATAATCCACTTCCGTCGGGCGGCCGCGTGCCAGATCATCCGCCATGGAGGAACGGGCGTGCGGATCGACCCGCACCTTGCCGCCCCCGGCTGCCGCCATCACATAGCCATAGAGCGCGTCCGGCAGGCTCATGATTTGTGGCATCAGCTTCAGCGGCATGGCGATGGCATCCACCGGGGTGATTCCGGCGGCCTCCACCAGCTTCAGCCCTTCGGCCACGGAAAGCGCCCATGAGCGGCGATAATCCCGCTGCCGCAATTGCTCGGCAAGGCTGACGCCGGAGAGCGCGTTCACCGCATTGTTCAGGTTCACCAGCAGCTTGCCCCACTGCACGCCGACGATGTTGGAGCTTTTCGTCAGCGGGAACGAACGGCCGATCAGCGGCTCGAACGGGGCCAGCGCCGGGCTGTCCTCCACCACCAGCCCACCGCCGGTGCCGCGGTGGAAATGCGCCGGGCCGCGCTGCGCCACGTTGAAGGGCACCATCCCGGCCAGCACTGTGCGGCCGGGTAGGGCGGCGCGCAGCACGTCCGGGTTGGAAACGCCGTTTTGCAGGCTGATGATCAGCGCGCCCGGCGGCGCATGCGCTGCGATTGCGGCAGCGGCGTCTGCCGTCTGCATGCTTTTCACCGTGACGAGTACCAGATCGGCCCCGGCCAGCGCGGCCGGATCGGCGGTGCGGGTGAAGCCGCTGATCGTTTCGTCCAGCCCGTCCACGTCCGTCAGCCGCACGCCATCGGCCAGCGCATCCAGCATCGAAGGCCGCCCGATCAGCGCGACATCCGCATCGCGCGCCAGCAGGCCGCCGACATAGATGCCGATCATCCCCGCCCCGAAAACTGCGACTTTTGCCTGCTCGCTCACCATTGCCTCTCCCGCATTGCCATGCCTATTTGCCCGGCATTGACGCGAGGGAGAAGCTGATGAAAGCGCTGCTGTGTGTGGAACATGGGCCGCCGGAGAAACTGGTGGTGCAGGAGATCGCAGAGCCTGAACCCGGCAAGGGCGAAGTCCGCATCGTGATGAAGGCGGCGGGCGTGAATTTCCCGGACGTGCTGATCATCCAGAATCTCTACCAGTTCAAACCGCCGCTGCCGTTCAGCCCCGGCGGGGAAGCCGCGGGCGTGATCGATGCCGTGGGCGAGGGCGTGACGCGCTTCAAGGTGGGCGACAAGGTGATCGCGATGACGGGCAATGGTGCCTTCCGCGAGAAGTTCCTCGCGCATGAGCGGCAGACGATCCCGATGGCAGGCGATATGCCCTTCGATGTCGCGGCCGGTTTCACCATGACCTACGGCACCTCCCACCACGCCCTGAAGCAGCGGGCGCGCTTGCAACCGGGCGAGACGCTGCTGGTGCTGGGCGCGGCGGGCGGCGTGGGGCTGGCGGCGGTGGAACTGGGCAAGCTGATGGGCGCGAAGGTGATCGCGGCGGCTTCGTCGGACGACAAGCTTGCGCTCACCCGCGACTATGGCGCGGACGAGACGATCAACTATTCAACCGAGGATCTGAAGGATCGGGTGAAGGAACTGACGGGCGGCAAGGGCGTGGACGTGATCTATGATCCCGTCGGCGACAAATATGCCGAACCCGCCTTCCGCTCCATCGCGTGGAACGGCCGTTATCTGGTGGTGGGCTTCGCCGCCGGGGAGATTCCGAAGCTGCCGCTGAACCTGCCGCTGATCAAGGGCTCCTCCATCGTCGGCGTGTTCTGGGGGGCTTTCACCCAGCATGAGCCGAAGGTGCACGAAGCGAACATGGCCGAACTGCTGACATGGTTCGGTGAAGGCAAGCTGAAGCCGCATGTCTCCGCGCACCTGCCGCTGGAGCGCGGTGCGGAGGGCATTCGTTTGTTGATGGACCGCAAGGCCAAGGGCAAGGTGATCCTGACGGCGTGATCGAGGATCGATGAGGAAGACTCATCGAGTTCGGCTTCTCGGCCGGCGTGCAGTCGCGCTTGCGGCGTACCGTCGGAAATGGCCTCAATCCCAGCGCGCGGCGGCCTGTTCGTCGCTGTCGCGCGCGTCCACCCAGCCGAGCGCGTCTTTCTTCCAGAAGGGCGCGCGGGTTTTCAGCCAGTCCATCAGAAACTCGCACGCCTCGAACGCTGCGCGGCGGTGGCTGCTGGCGGTGAGGACGAGCACGATCGGCTCCCCCACGGCCAGCGGCCCATGGCGGTGGACGATGATCGCGCCGATCAGCGGCCAACGGGCGCGGGCATCCGCCAGCAGCGCCTCCATCTCCCGCTCGGCCATGCCGGGATAATGTTCCAGCAGCAGTGGCGCATCGCGCACCTGCCCGGTGAAACTGACGACCGCGCCGACTTCCGGGGTGAGAGCCGACAGCCGCGCCTGCTCCGCGCCGATCTCGAACGGCCCGGCCTGCACCCGAACCTCGAACAGGCTCATCCGCCCGTCACCGGCGGGAACAGCGCCAGTTCGTCGCCCGGCGACACCAGCGCGTCCCAACCGACTTGCTGCTGGTTCAGCGCCAGCCGCAGCCGCGACAGGTCGGTCAGCGCCTCGGCATGGCCTGCGGACAGGGCGCGTAACTTCGCCGCCAACTCCCCGGCGGGCAGCGACTGTGTCAGCGGATACTCTTCCCCGGAAAGCCCGATCCGTTCACGGACCCAGGCGAAATAGACCAGCCTCACGCTCACCCGGAGGTGCCCGGAACCTCAGACGTCATATGCTTCAGGCCGATGCGCAGATAATCCCAGCCCGTCACCAGCGTCAGAACGCCCGCCAGCCACAGGGTGACGATGCCCACGGGCTGGGCGGGCAGGGCAGGCCACCAGTGCGCACTGGCGGGTGCAAGGATCAACGCGCCCAGCGACACCATCTGGAAGGTGGTTTTCCACTTGGCCAGCTGGCTGACAGGCAGGCTGACACGCGCCGTCGCCAGAAATTCGCGCAGGCCCGAAACCGTGATCTCGCGCAGGATGATCACCAGCGCCGGAATCACATGCCAGCCAACGATATTGTCATTGTGGATCAGCATCACGATCACGGCGGCGACCATGATTTTGTCTGCCACCGGGTCCAGAAACACGCCCAATTTGGAAACCGTGCCTTGCGCGCGGGCCAGATAGCCGTCGATGTAATCGGTGATGCCCGCCAGACAGTAGAGCAGAAAGGCCGCCGTATAGCCCACCCAGCTGGCGTTCCACATCAGGATCACGAACAGCGGAACCGCGAAGATTCGGCTGAGGGTCAGCAGATTGGGGAGGCTGGACAGCATGGCCCACCCTTAGGCAATCCAGAGCGAGCAAACAACCATGGGGATGCCGAGATGACAGCTGCAACAAGCGTATCCGAAGCCGTGGCCAGCCGCCGCTCTGTGCGTGGCTTCCTGTCCACGCCTGTGGAGGCTGATGCGATCCGCCGCGTGGTGGAAAAAGCGGCGCGCGCGCCGTCGGGCGGCAATGTGCAGCCATGGCATATCGATGTGGTAGCCGGGCCGAAGCTGGACGAGCTGAAGACCATCATGGCCGCGCGGGTGGCGGAAGCGCCCAAGGGCGAGCCGACGGATTATGATATCTACCCCAAGGAGTTGCCTGCGCCCTATCGCGATTACCGCTTTGAATTGGGCGAGGATATGTATGCCAGCCTCGGTATCCCGCGCGAAGACAAGCTGGCGCGGCTGATGTGGTTCGCCCGCAACTACCAGTTCTTCGGCGCGCCGCTGGCGCTGTTCTGCTCGGTTCAGCGCACCATGGGGCCGCCGCAATGGTCTGACCTTGGCATGTATCTGCAAACGCTGATGCTGCTGCTGCGCGAAGAGGGGCTGGATAGCTGCGCGCAGGAATGCTGGGCGATCTACCCGGAAACGATCAGCCAGTTCCTGAACCTGCCGGACGGGCGGATGCTGTTCTGCGGCATGTCCATCGGCTATGCGGACGAGGCGGACCCGGCCAACAAGTTCAAGGCAAAGCGCGCCCCGCTGGACGCGTTCGCGACCTTCCACGGCATTTAGGACAATCCGGCGCAATTGCCGGGGGTTGAAGCAGGGCCTATCTCTGCTTCAGCCATGACGCACGCGCAGCATCACCACCCCGACCCGGACGCCGACGCGACCGTGAAAGACCCTGTCTGCGGCATGACCGTGGACCCGGCTAAAACGCCGCACCATGCTCGGTATGAGGGGCAGGATTATCATTTTTGCGGAGCGGGTTGCCGAACAAAGTTCATTGCCGATCCGAGCAAGTATCTGGCGAGGACGCCGCTGGCGCAGGATGCGCCCCCAGGTGCCATCTGGACCTGCCCGATGCACCCGGAAATCCGGCAGGATCATGCCGGAAGCTGCCCCATCTGCGGCATGGCGCTGGAACCATTGCTGATCTCGGCCGACAGCGGTCCGAACCCCGAACTGGCGGACATGACGCGCCGCTTCCGCATCGCACTGGCGCTGGCGTTGCCGGTTTTCCTGCTGGAAATGGGCGGGCATCTGATTCCGGCGCTGCACCATCTGCTGCCGCCGCGCATCTCTGGCTGGGTGCAGTTCCTGCTGGCGACTCCGGTGGTTCTGTGGGCGGGCTGGCCCTTCTTCCAGCGCGGCTGGCAATCGGTGAAAACGCGCAATCTCAACATGTTCACGCTGATCGCCATGGGCACCGGCGTGGCATGGAGCTACAGCGTGGTCGCGCTGTTCCTGCCCGGCCTTTTCCCGGAGACATTCCGGGCAGCGGATGGCAGCGTCGCCGTCTATTTCGAAGCGGCGGCGGTGATCACCGTTCTGGTGCTGCTGGGGCAGGTGCTGGAGTTGCGCGCGCGGGACCAGACCAGCGGCGCGATCCGGGCGCTGCTGGATCTCGCGCCGAAAACCGCGCGCCGCATCGCAGCTGACGGCAGCGAAGCCGACGTGCCGCTGGGCGAGTTGCTCGCAGGTGACAGGCTGAGGGTGCGGCCGGGAGAGAAGGTGCCGGTGGACGGCGTGGTGGAGGAAGGCCGCTCCACGCTGGACGAATCGCTGATCACGGGCGAATCCATGCCGGTCAGCCGCGCCGTCGGCGAAAAAGTGATTGCGGGCACGCTGAACCAGACGGGCGCGCTGCTGATCCGCGCGGAGGGCGTGGGGGCGGACACCATGCTCTCGCGCATCGTGCAGATGGTGGCGGACGCGCAGCGATCGCGCGCGCCGATTCAGCGGCTGGCGGACCAAGTGGCGGGTTGGTTCGTGCCGCTGGTGATCCTGATCGCGCTGCTGGCGTTCGCGGCATGGGGAATCTGGGGGCCGGAACCGCGCTTTGCCCATGGGCTGGTGGCGGCGGTGGCGGTCCTGATCATCGCCTGCCCCTGTGCGCTGGGTCTGGCCACTCCGATGTCGATCATGGTCGGCGTGGGGCGCGGGGCGCAGCTGGGCGTGCTGGTGCGCAACGCTGAAGCGCTGGAACGGATGGAGAAGGTGGATACGCTGGTCGTCGACAAGACCGGCACGCTGACGGAAGGCCGCCCGGCGCTGGTGGCGCTGAGGCCCGCGCCCGGTTTCGACGAAGCGGAGCTGCTGCGCCTTGCCGCCGCGGTGGAGGCCGCCTCTGAACACCCGCTTGCGCTGGCGATTGTGCAGACCGCGAACGCGCGCGGACTGGCGCTGCCGACTGTCAGCGATTTCGATTCGCCCATCGGGCGGGGCGTGACGGGCACGGTGGAGGGCCATGTAATCCGGCTGGGCAATGCGTCGTTTCTGGCAGGGGAGGGCATCGACACCTCCGCGCTGGCCGAGGCGGCGGAGGCGCTGCGCAAGGATGGCGCGACGGCGATCTATATGGCCGTCGACGGCAAGGCTGCCGCTGTGTTCGCCATCGCCGATCCGGTGAAGGCCAGCACGCCCGAAGCGCTGAAGGCGCTGCGTGCAGAGGGCGTACGCATCGTCATGCTGACGGGCGACAACCGCACCACAGCGCAGGCCGTCGCGGCGAAGCTGGGCATTGACGAGGTGGAGGCCGAAGTGCTGCCGGACGGCAAAAGCGCCGTGATCGCCCGGTTGAAGGCGCAAGGCCGGGTGGTGGCGATGGCCGGAGACGGGGTGAACGACGCCCCGGCGCTGGCGGCGGCCGATGTCGGCATCGCCATGGGCACCGGCACTGATGTCGCCATCGAAAGCGCCGGGATCACGCTGTTGAAGGGTGATCTGACGGGGATCGTCCGGGCGCGGCGGCTGTCGCGCGCCACCATGTCCAACATCCGGCAGAATCTGCTGTTCGCCTTCCTGTATAACGCGGCGGGCGTGCCGATTGCCGCGGGGCTGCTCTATCCGCAGTTCGGCATCCTGCTGTCGCCGGTGGCGGCGGCAGCCGCTATGGCGCTGTCCTCTGTCAGCGTAGTGGGCAATGCGCTGCGCCTGCGCAAAACGCCGCTTTAGGCAGCCATGCACGGGCACGCGTTGCCGCACGGCGCGTGACAGCCTATGTGCGATGACATGAGCGAACAGCCCGCAGCAACGCCCCGCGTGCGCAAGCCGGATTGGCTGCGCGTGCGCGCGCCCACCTCCGCCGCCATTGCCGAAACGCGGCAGCTGATGCGCCGGCTGAAGCTGAACACCGTGTGCGAGGAAGCCGCCTGCCCCAATCTGGGCGAATGCTGGCAGCAGAAGCATGCGACAGTGATGATTCTGGGCGATACCTGCACGCGTGCCTGCGCTTTCTGCAACGTGAAAACGGGGATGCCCAACAAGGTGGACCCGCTGGAGCCGGTGCATGTGGCGGAAGCCGCAGGCGAAATGGGCCTGTCGCACATCGTCATCACCTCGGTGGACCGGGACGATCTGGCGGACGGCGGCGCAACGCAATTCGTGCGGGTGATCACAGAGCTGCGCAAGCGCGCGCCGAACACCACGATCGAGATCCTGACCCCGGATTTCCGCAACAAGGCGAACGAGGCGGTGGCCCGCATCGTCGATGCCCGGCCGGATGTGTACAACCATAATCTGGAAACGGTTCCAAGGCTTTACCCCACGATCCGCCCCGGCGCGCGTTACTATCACTCGCTGCGACTGCTGGAGCAGGTAAAGCGGCTGGACCCGACGATCTTCACCAAGTCCGGCCTGATGGTTGGGCTGGGCGAGGAACGCATGGAACTGCATCAGGTGATGGACGACATGCGCACCGCCGACATCGATTTCCTGACCATCGGCCAATATCTGCAACCCACCCCGCGCCACGCGAAGGTGGTGGAGTTCGTGGAGCCGAAGGCCTTCGCCAGCTATGCCGCGATTGGCCGCGCCAAGGGCTTCCTGCTGGTCGCCTCCAGCCCGCTCACGCGTTCCAGCTATCATGCAGGTGACGATTTCGCGAAACTGCAGGCCGCGCGGCGCGCCAAGCATGCGCCGAAGGAAGGCGCGCTTGCCACGGCATAGCGAAACGAGGCTGCTGCCATGGTCGCCTGAGCAGATGTTCGAGCTGGTGGCGGATGTGCAGCGCTACCCCGAATTCCTGCCATGGGTGGCGGCCGTGCGGCCGCGCCAGAAGGCGGACGAATTGACGGTGTGGGACATGTCCGTCGGCTTCAAGAGTCTCAGGGAAACCTTCACCAGCCGGGTGAAGCTGAACCGCGGGCAGCCGGGGCATATCGATGTGGATTATGTCTCAGGCCCGCTAAAGCATCTGCACAATGACTGGTTTTTTCATCCCGCGCCCGATGGCGCGACGCGGCTGGAATTCAGCGTCGATTTCGAATTCAAATCGAAGATATTCGAAAAACTTGCAGGCGCTTTCTTCCACGAAGCCTTCAAACATATGGTGAGCAGCTTCGAAGCGCGGGCGGCCAAGCTCTACGGCAGCAGCAGCCTCAGCGCCACCAGCGCCGCCTGACGGCGGATCTCCGTCCGCCCCAGATCGCCGAAATGATGCGTGTCGGCCACCACCGGCCCCGCCTTCTGATCCTTGATGGCGCGGGCGAACACGACCGTGCCGACCGGCTTCTTCTCGGTGCCGCCGCCCGGCCCGGCGATACCGGAAATGGCGACCGCGACATCGGCATGGCTTTTCGCCAGCGCGCCCTGCGCCATCGCCCATGCCGTCGCCTCTGAAACCGCGCCCAGAGTGGTCAGGATGTCGTCGGAAACGCCCAGCATCTCCGTCTTGGCCTCGTTGGAATAGGTGACATAGGCGCGGTCCACCACGTCCGACGCGCCCGGAATCTCTGTCAGCGCGGCGGCCACCAGCCCGCCCGTGCAGCTTTCGGCGGTTGCGACGCGGCGGCCTGCTGCGCGGTTTTCCTCCACAACTTTCTGTGCAAGGGCAACCAGTTCGGGGTCGATACTCATATTTTGCTCCAGCCGGGCAGTCGGATCGTCGCCATTGCCTGCGCCGCCAGCCCCTCGCGCCGTCCGGTGAAGCCCAGCCCCTCGGTGGTGGTGGCCTTTACGCTGAGGCGCGGGGCGTGATCGTGCAGGATGTCCGCCAGCCGCGCCAGCATGGCGGGCCGGTGCGGCCCCACTTTGGGCGCTTCGCAGATCAGCGTCACATCCACATGCAGGATGCGGCCGCCTGCCGCCGCCACAAGGCTGGCGGCATGGGCCAGAAAGCGGTCGGAACTCGCGCCCTTCCACTGCGGGTCGGACGGCGGGAAATGCGTGCCGATATCGCCGTCGCCCAGCGCCCCCAAAACAGCGTCCGTCAGCGCGTGCAGCCCCACATCGGCATCGCTATGGCCGATCAGCCCGTGCGAATGCGGCACCGGCACGCCGCACAGCCACACATGGTCTCCGGGGCCGAATTTGTGCACGTCATAGCCGGAGCCGCTCAGCGTCACCCAGTCCAGCAGCCGCTCGGCCGTTTCGAAATCCTGTGGCAAGGTCACCTTCATCGCTTTCTCGTCGCCGGGCACCAGCCGAACCTGATGGCCCGCCGCGCGCAGCACCTCGGCATCGTCTGTGGCCCCTTCCGCCGCCGACGCATGCGCGGCGCGGATCAGCAGGAAATCAAAGCCTTGCGGGGTCTGCACCCGCCACAGCCCCTCGCGCGGGACTTCGCCTTCGATGCTGTCGCCGCCGCGCCGCAGGCTGTCCACCACGGGCAGAGCAGGGCAGCTTCCCGGCGCTTCGTTGAGACCGCCCAGCACACGGTCGATCAGGTCGGCCGCCAGCATCGGCCGAGCGGCATCATGGATCAGCACCCGCGCCGGGTTGCTCGCCGCCAACTGCTCCAGCCCCAGCCGCACGGACTGCTGCCGGGTCGCACCGCCGCGCCCCACCGTCACAGGAAGGCCCGCCAGCAGCGCTTCGGCGCGCGCTTCCTCGCCCTCGGCCACCACCACATGGATCGGGCCGATGGCGGCATGGCGCGCGAAGGCTTCGGCAGACCAGCGCAGGATGGGCTTGCCGCCCAGCGTGCGATATTGTTTCGGCACATCGCCGCCGGCGCGCTGGCTGCGCCCGGCCGCCACGATCAGGGCAGCGGCGGCACCGGGTGAGGCATTCGAACTCATCGCGCCGCCATAGGCGCTCCCGCTCTTGCCGAAAAGGGGTGGTTCGCCTATGTGCGTGCCTCATTTTTAGGCAGACCATGACGAAGCTCGCCCCTCTCCAGATCGGCCCCGTGCGGATCGACAGCCCGGTTGTCCTCGCGCCCATGACGGGCGTGACCGATCGGCCGTTCCGCACGCTCGTGAAGCGCTATGGCGCGGGGCTGACGGTGACGGAGATGATCGCCTCTGAAGCGATGGTGCGGGAAACCCGCCAATCCTTGCAGAAAGCGGCATGGGACCCCAGCGAAGAGCCGGTTTCCATGCAGTTGGCCGGGTGCGAACCGCGCGTGATGGCCGAAGCCGCCAAGCTGAACGAGCAGCGCGGGGCGGCCATCATCGACATCAATATGGGCTGCCCGGTGAAGAAGATCGTGAACGGCCATGCCGGTTCTCACTTGATGCGCGATCTTCCCTTGGCCGCGCAATTGATTGAATCTACGGTGAAAGCGGTTTCCGTCCCCGTCACGCTGAAAATGCGGATGGGTTGGTGCCACGAAAGCCTGAACGCGCCGGAACTGGCCCGCATCGCCGAAGATCTGGGCGTGAAGCTGATCACCGTGCACGGCCGCACGCGTAACCAGCTTTATTCCGGAACGGCGGACTGGGCCTTTGTGGCGAAGGTGAAGCAGGCGGTTTCGCTGCCGGTGATCGTGAACGGCGATATCAACTCGCCGGAGGACGCGCTGGAGGCGCTGCGCCAATCCGGGGCGGACGGGGTGATGGTGGGGCGCGGGGCCTATGGCAAGCCGTGGCTGCTGGCGCAGGTGATGGCGGCGCTGGATGGCGAAGCCGTGCCGGACGCGCCCACGCTGTCTGAACAGCGCGATCTGGTGCTGGGCCATTATGAGGCGATGCTGGAGCTATATGGCCGTGAGCATGGCGTGGGCATCGCCCGCAAGCATCTGGGCTGGTACACCAAGGGTCTGCCATCCTCGGCCGAATTCCGCAACAAGGTCAATATGATCGCGGATGCGGATCAGGTGCTTCCGATGCTGCGCGATTTCTACGCGGCGCAGTTGGATCGCGCCGGGCAGCCGCTCGGTCTCGCTGCGTGAAAAAGGCGTCCGCGGCGGCTGTGCGGCCGCGCGCCGCGCTGTTGCCGCATCCCACCGATATCTGGAACGCGCTGCCCGCGCCGATCCTGCTGCTGGGGCCGGATGATGGTGTAGCGATCGCCAATTCGGCGGCGGAAACTTTCTTCAACGTCTCTCAGGCGCAGCTGATCGGCAAAGGCTGGGCACATCTGTTCCCGGACGACAGCCCCGTTCGAGCACTTGTAGCCGAAGCGCGGGAGATCAGCACCGATATCGCCGCTTATGATTTGTCCATAGAATTCATCGGCGGCCGCCGGGTGCGGGCGGATGTGCTGGTGGGCCGTCTGCCGGATCGCGATGGCTGGCTGGCGCTCAGCTTTCAGCCGCGCGCGGTGACGTCTCTGGTGGATCGGCAAAAGGGCCAGCAGGGGGCGGCGCGCTCGGCCACGGGTGTGGCGGCGATGCTGGCGCATGAAATCAAAAATCCGCTCTCCGGCATTCGCGGCGCGGCGCAACTGCTGGGCGAATCGCTGGATCAGGACGGGCAGGAACTGACAGGCCTGATCATTTCCGAGGTGGACCGGGTGCGCGCCCTGATCGACCGGATGGAGGGCTTCACCGATACCCGCCCGCCCGCGCTGGCGGAGGAGAATATCCACGCCGTGCTGGGGCATGTGCGGATGCTCGCCGAAGCCGGGTTCGGGCACCATGTGCAGTTCCGCGAGCGCTATGACCCATCCCTGCCGCCGGTGTTGGGGAACCGCGATGCGCTGGTGCAGGCCTTCCTCAATCTGGTGAAGAACGCGGTGGAGGCGTCTGCGCCGGGCGGCACCGTCACCCTCACCACCGCCTTTCGGCAGGGCTTTCGTGTGCGGGCGCATGGCACCGGCGCGCGCATTTCCCTGCCGCTGGAGGTGTGCGTGATCGACGAAGGGGAGGGTGCGCCGCCCCATATCGCGGACCATCTGTTCGAGCCGTTCGTCAGCGAAAAGCGCGGCGGCACCGGCCTTGGGCTGGCGCTGGTCGCCAAGGTGGTGGGCGATCATGGTGGCATCGTCGAATATGATCGGCGGGAGGGCCGTACCGTGTTCCGGGTACTGCTGCCGCTGGCGCCGGAGGATAAATGAGCACGCCCGCCACCATCATCGTCGTCGATGACGACGCCGGAATTCGCACCGTGGTGCGGCAGGCACTGCAACGCGCGGGGCATCTGGTGCGCACCACCGACAATGCGACCGGCATGTGGAAGCTGATCGAGGAGGGCGTGGGCGACGTTCTCGTCACCGATGTGCTGCTGCCGGATGCCAATGGGCTGGACATGATCCCGCTGGTGACGGCGCGGCGGCCCGATCTGCCGGTGATCGTGATGAGCGCGCAGAACACCCTTTCCACTGCCGTGCGGGCGACGGAGCAGGGGGCGTTTGACTATCTGCCAAAACCGTTCGATCTCAATGAACTGACACGGACAGTTCAGAGTGCTTTCGAAAGCAAGGGTGCCAGCAATCGCTCGCAGAGCCACGCAGATGATGGCGAAGCGTTGCCGATGATCGGCCGCTCGGCGGCGATGCAGGAGGTGTATCGCACGCTCGCCCGTGTGATCCCGACAGACCTGACGGTGATGGTGCTGGGCGAAAGCGGCACCGGCAAGGAACTGGTGGCGCGCGCGCTGCACGATCTGGGGCCGCGCCGCACGGGGCCGTTCGTGGCCATCAACATGGCGGCGATCCCGCGCGAGCTGATCGAAACCGAGCTGTTCGGGCATGAGCGCGGGGCCTTCACCGGGGCGGCGGCGCGTTCCACCGGCCGCTTTGAGCAGGCGCAGGGGGGGACTTTGTTCCTCGATGAGATCGGGGACATGCCGATGGACGCGCAGACGCGGCTGCTGCGCGTGCTGCAATCCGGCGAGTTCATGACGGTGGGCGGCGCGCGGGCGCTGAAAGCCGATGTGCGGATCGTTGCGGCCACCCACAAGGATCTGCGACGGCTGATCGACGCGGGCATGTTCCGTGAGGATCTCTATTACCGGCTGAACGTGGTGCCGATCCGCCTGCCGCCTCTGCGTGGCCGCCGCGAGGATATTCCCGAACTGGCCCGGCATTTTCTGGATCGAGCGACCGCCGAAGGGCTTCCGCGCAAGACATTGGATGCCTCTGCCGTCGCCTGGCTGATGGAGCAAAGCTGGCCGGGCAATGTGCGGGAACTGGAAAACGCCATGCGCAGGCTGGCAGCGCTCGCGCGGGACGAACAGATCAGCGCCGCCGTCGCCGAACTGTGGATCGCGCGCGCGGATTTGCCCGCCGAGCGTGCGCCCGCGCCGGATCAGGCGGTGGCGGCAGGCGGATCGCTGGAAGCGCTGGTGGCGCAATGGCTTCAGCGCAACGTGGCGGATGGCGCGCGCCCGCCGGAGGACGGGCTGTATGATCGACTGCTGGCCGAATTCGAGCGCCCGCTGCTGGAAACCGCGCTGCTGCTGACCCGCGGCAACCAGTTGAAGGCCGCCAAACTGCTGGGCGTGAACCGCAACACCCTGCGCAAGATGCTGACGGATCGCGGCGTGGAACCGCAGACGGGCCGCGGCGTGGAGCCGCATACTGGTCGAGGCCGCAACGGCTGACCCTGCGTTTGCGACGGATAGAGTCGCCCATTCGTCGCACTGTGGCGAAAAACTGTGTTCCTTGCGCCACGATGCTCTGCTAACAGCCACAAATGGCTTCAGCCGGCGGATCCCTCAGCCAGCGTGCCGCAGTGCGGTTCCGTCTCGCACGTCGGCGGTTTGGGCGCTGGGCTGCCAATCCTGATCAGTTTCCCGTTCTGGAAATCGTCTTCGCTGCCGTGGCGGTGGTGCTGGGGCTGGCCTCCTATGCCTTCTTGACGGGGCAGCGTGCGCCTGCGGAGGGCTTTTCCCCGCAGCTCGTCACCTTGTTGTTGCTGGCCAACCTTCTGCCATTGCTGGCACTTTTGCTGCTGATCGGGCGGCGTGTGGCCATCCTGATCGCCAATCGCCGCGCCGGGCGTGCCGGCGCGCAACTGCATGTGCGGCTGGTGGCGCTGTTCGCGGCGCTGGCGGCGGCACCCACGATCCTTGTGGTGGTGTTCGCGTCGCTGCTGTTCCAGTTCGGGGTGCAATTCTGGTTCTCGGATCGCGCCAAGACCGTGCTCGACAACGCCGATCGCGTCGCGCAAGCCTATGTGGAGGAGAATAAGAGCCGGATTCTCGCCGATATCGTGGCGATGGGCGGCGATCTTTCCAACTACACGGTCGATTTCGGCATCGGCACGCAGGCTTTCCGTGAGGGGTTGGCCTTTCAGGTCGCGGCACGGGGCCTGTCCGAAGCGGCGGTGTTCCGGCCGGGCGCGTCTGGCCCGCAGATCGTGGCCTCTGAAAGTCTTGATTCGCCGCCACTTTCTGTTCGCACGGCGGCGATCAACCTGGATGCGATCCGCCCGGGGGACGCACTCGTCGTGGCCTCCGCGCGGGACAGGGTGGAGGCCATCGTTCGCCTCAACACGCCGCAACCACTGTTCGTTTACACCAGCCGCAAGGTGGAGCCGCGTGTGCTGGAGCAGGTGGCGCGCACCCAGACGGCGCTGACGGATTACAAGGCGCTGACGGATCGCTCGCGCGCGCTGCAATGGCGGTTTAACCTGATCCTGCTGGTGGTGTCTTTGCTGGTGGTGGCGGCGGCGGTGTGGTTCGCCATCCTGCTTGCGCAGCGCATCGTCGCCCCCATCGGCGAACTGGCCGAAGCCGCCGAGCGGGTGGGGGAGGGTGATCTGGACGCGCGAGTGAACCCGCAGGGCACCGGCGACGAGATCGGAGAATTAGCTCGCAGTTTCAACCGGATGACGGCGCAACTGAAAGCGCAGCAGCAGGCGCTGATCAGCGCCAACAGCCAGTCCGAACAGCGGCGGCGGTTTATGGAGGCGGTGCTGTCGGGCGTGTCGGCGGGGATTCTCTCCATCGATTCCCTGGGCGTGATCCGGCTTGCCAATGCGCGGGCGGAATCGCTGCTGGATTGCGGGCCGCAGGGTCTGGCGGGGCGGCCGCTGGCCGATGCCGTGCCGGAATTCGCCGAATTGCTGGATACCGCGCGGGCCGAGGGGATCGCCTCTGCCGAAATCAGCCGCCAGCGCCCGCATGGCCGGTCAGCTGCGGAAACGCAGACGCTGGCGGTGAGGCTGACGGCGGATGCCGGGCAGGGGCGCAGCAACTATATCCTGACCTTCGACGATATCTCCCAGCAAGTCGCCGATCAGCGGCGTGCGGCATGGTCAGACGTGGCGCGCCGGATCGCGCACGAGATCAAGAACCCGTTGACACCGATCATCCTCTCGGCCGAACGGCTGAAGCGGCGCTTCGGGCCGAATGTGGGCGATGGCCGCGACACCTTCGACGAACTGACCGACACCATTATCCGGCAGGTGGGCGACCTGAGGCGGATGGTGGACGAGTTTTCTGCCTTCGCGCGCATGCCCTCGCCGACGTTCCGGCCGGAGAATCTGGCGGAAATCGCCCGCCAGTCCATGTTCCTGGCCGAGGTGGCAACCCCGCATGTGCGCTTCAGTTTCCATGCGGACCCGGATCTGCCGCTGTTCGTGTGCGACCGGCGGCAGTTGGGGCAGGCCTTTACCAATCTAATCAAAAATGCTGCAGAAGCGATTGCTTCCAAAGGTGAAAGCGAAAACGGATCGATTGCCATCACGCTCACGCGCCGGGGCGATATGCTGACCGTGGACGTGGCCGACGATGGCTGCGGCGTGCCGCCGGAACTGCGCTCCCGCCTGTTCGAGCCTTATGTGACGACGCGACCGCGCGGCACGGGCCTCGGCCTCGCCATCGTGAAGCGCATCATCGAGGATCATCATGGTCGGCTCGACCTTTCCAACCGGCCCGAAGGCGGCGCGCTGGCCCGCATGGAATTCGATCTTTCGACCAATCACGCCCTTACCCCGACCCCAGATTCTTCAACCCCAGACCCGGAACAGGTGACAAGCTAGATGCCGCTCGACATTCTCGTCGTCGACGACGAAGCCGATATCCGCAGCCTGATCGCAGGCGTGCTCGAAGATGAGGGCTACCGCCCCCGCACCGCCGCGGACAGTGATGCGACGCTGGCTGCGCTGGCGGAACGCCGCCCGGCGCTGCTGATTCTGGACATCTGGCTGCAAGGCTCCCGCATGGACGGGCTGGAACTGCTGGATGCGGTGAAAGCCAAGGATCCGGGCCTGCCGGTGCTGATTATATCGGGCCACGGCAATCTTGATACGGCAGTCGCAGCGATCAAGCGCGGAGCGTGGGATTTCATTGAAAAACCCTTTCAGGCGGACCAGTTGCTTCTCTCTGTTGCGCGCGCGACTGAAACGGAACGACTTCGGCGAGAAGTGGATGAACTGCGCAGCCTCGCGGGCCTCGAAAATGAACTGACCGGCTCCAGCCAGCATATCAACGCGGTGCGGGCCACCATCAAGCGCGTCGGTGCAACCGGCAGCCGGGTGCTGATTCAGGGGCCGGCGGGATCGGGCAAGGAAGTCGCGGCGCGGCTGCTGCACCGCTGGTCCAACCGGGCGGATCGCCCCTTCGTGGTGGTCGCGGCAGCCCGGATGGAGCCGGACCGGGTTGAGGAGGAGCTGTTCGGCGAGGAGCATGGCGGCGAACTGCTGCGCCCGGGGCTGCTGGAAGTGGCCGATGGCGGCACCTTGTTCATCGACGAAGTCTCTGACATGCCATTGACGACACAGGCAAAAATCCTGCGTGTTCTGACGGATCAGAGCTTTCAGCGGGTGGGTGGAACTCGGGCGGTCAAGGTGGATGTGCGGGTGGTGTCCGCCACCGCGCGGGATTTGTCCGCCGAAATCACCGCCGGGCGGTTCCGCGAGGATCTCTATTATCGGCTGAACGTGGTGCCCGTCCGGTTACCCGCCTTGTCTGAACGGCGGGAAGATATTCCCTTGCTGGCGGAATATTTCCTCGCGCGGCTCGCGGCGGAGCGGCGGGTGAAGACGCCCAGCTTCACCGCCGATGCGCTGGCGGCGTTGCAGGCCTTCGGCTGGCCGGGGAATGTGCGCCAGCTTCGCAACATCGTGGAGCGGACGTTGATTCTGGCCCCCGCAAACAGCACGGAAGATATTGATCTTGAACATCTTCCGCCGGAGCTAACGGCCGAGCCCGCAAGGCTGCTGCCGGATCAGGCAGCGCGATCCATCATGGGCACACCATTGCGTGAGGCCCGCGAGGCGTTCGAGCGCGAGTATCTGAAGGTGCAAATTCGGCGTTTTTCCGGCAATATCAGTCGCACTGCTGCCTTCATTGGCATGGAACGTTCGGCCTTGCACCGCAAGCTGAAGGCGCTGGGTATCGCGGAAACGGACAGGGAGGAACCGGAAGGCAGCTAAGCAGCGGCGAACCCGGCACATTCTTTGCAAGTTTCACTGAAGCGCCGGGTTGTGCGGCGCGGCAAGGCGGCATACATAACCCGCAGGCGTGCTGACGCGCGCCGGCCGACCCCGGGCAACGGAGCGGGTGCGGGTGCCACTGCCCGCCAAGACTGCAAGAAGGCAAAACAGCGATGGCCGAGAAGGCGAAGGCGAACGACAAGGCGAACAACCTGCAGGATGTGTTCCTGAACGCGGTTCGCAAGCAGAAGATCCCGGTGACCATGTTCCTTGTGAACGGCGTGAAGCTGCAGGGGGTCATTACCTGGTTCGACAACTTCTCGGTCCTGCTTCGGCGCGACGGGCATTCGCAACTTGTGTACAAGCATGCGATTTCCACCGTGATGCCGGCCGCTCCGGTGCAGTTGTTTGAAGCCGAAAAGGCGGACGACGAGGATTGATGGAAACGACCGGCGCGCCGGAGATCGACCGGCGCGGCTTTGATCAGGCGCTGGGGACCAGTTTCGGGGCCCCGGCGATCGTGGTGCATCCGGTGCTGCCCGGACGGCCATCGGCGGAAAGCCGATCCCCGGAAGCCAAGCTGGACGAAATCGAAGGGCTTGCAGCCGCCATCCGTCTGGATGTTCGCGGCCGCGAGCTGGTGCGCCTGCGCACGATGTCCCCGGCGACGCTGCTGGGGAAGGGCCAGCTGGAGCGCGTCGCCGCCGATGTGCAGGCGCATGACGCCGAAGTGGTGATCATGGATGCCGCGATCACGCCGATCCAGCAGAAGAATCTGGAAACCGCGCTGAAGGCGAAAGTGATCGACCGCACGGGCCTGATTCTGGAGATTTTCGGCGAACGCGCTGCCACCGCCGAAGGGCGGTTGCAGGTGGAACTGGCGCATCTGGAGTATCAGGCCGGGCGGCTCGTGCGCAGCTGGACCCACCTTGAACGGCAGCGCGGTGGCTTCGGATTCCTGGGCGGCCCCGGCGAAACCCAGATCGAAACCGACAGGCGGCTGCTGCGGGACAGGATCGCCCGGCTGAAGAAGGAACTGGAATCGGTTCGCCGCACGCGCACGCTGCACCGCTCCCGCAGGCAGCGCGCGCCCAACCCGGTGATCGCGCTGGTGGGCTATACGAACGCGGGGAAATCCACGCTTTTCAATCGATTGACGGGCGCGGACGTGATGGCGGAGAATCTGCTGTTCGCCACGCTGGACCCGACGATGCGCGCCATTCACCTGCCCGGTGCGGGGCCGCAGGGCACCAAGGTGATCCTGTCCGACACCGTCGGTTTTATCTCCGACCTGCCGACCGAACTGGTCGCGGCCTTCCGCGCGACGCTGGAGGAAGTGATCGAAGCGGACCTGCTGGTGCATGTGCGTGACCTGTCGCACCCCGATACGGAGGCGCAGGCGGCCGATGTGAAGGCGATCCTCGGCTCTTTGGGCGTGCTGGAGGGTGCCGGACGGGTGCCGATGATCGAGGCGCTGAACAAGGCCGACAAGCTGGACGCCGACACCCATGAGGCCGCGATTGAGCGCACCTCCCGCGACCCGGACGTGATTCTCGTCTCCGCGCTGACAGGGGAGGGGATCGAGGAGCTGAAAGCCCTGCTGGCGGAACGGCTGCAATCGCCGGGCGAGATTCACGAGATTCGCCTGCACCCGTCAGACGGCAAGCGGCTCGCCTGGCTGCACGCCAATGGCGAAGTGATCAGCCAGCGCGACGATGGCGGGGCCATCCATCTTCAGGTGCGGCTGGATGCCGAGAAAGAGCGCCGGTTCCGGGCACTGTAAGCGATCAGGGAAGGCGCTTGGCGGATTGCCAGAGATGCTCCTGCTGATCGAGTGACATATCTTCAAAACCAGACACTTTTTCGATTTTCCTGAAACGCTGTTCGAACTTATCGTTCGCCCCGCGAAGCGCCTGCTCCGGGTCCACGCCCAGCTTGCGGGCATAGTTGGCTGTGGCGAACAACAGATCTCCGGCTTCCTCCGTCCGCTCGGCGTCGGTCGTGGCGGCGGCCACTTCCGCCAGCTCCTCGTGGATTTTTGCGAGCGGGCCTGAGGCGTCCGGCCAGTCGAACCCCTTGCGCGCCGCGCGGTTGGCCAGCTTTTCCGCGCGCGTGAGGGCAGGGAGGGCCAGCGCCACCCCGTCGAGCACGGAGTCGCGGGGCTTTTCCGCGGCCTTGATATCCTCCCATGTGGCCCGCACCTCGTCGGCGCTGGCCGGCCCGGCGTCTGCGCCGAAAATATGCGGGTGCCGCCGTTCCATCTTGGCGCAGATCGCATTGGCTACGTCCGTCAGCGTGAAATGCCCGGCCTCGGCGGCCATGCGGGCGTGGAACACCACTTGCAGCAGCAGATCGCCCAGTTCCTCGCACAGGTCCGGCATGTCGTTTCGGGCGATTGCGTCGGACACTTCATACGCTTCTTCAAGGGTATAGGGCGCAATCGTCGCGAAGGTCTGGGCGCGATCCCATTCGCAACCGCCGGGATCGCGCAGCCTGTCCATGATGTCGGCCAGTCGGCCGATGGCTGCAAGCGCCTGTTCCTTGTCGTTCACGGTTGTGGCATCCTGCTGCAACGGGGGAGGCGCAGTCATGCCAGAAGCGAAGACGAAGCCAACGGAAATTTCCGTCGAAACCTATCTGGATTCGGTCGCGCCGCCGGAACGGCGCGCGGAGGGGAGGGCACTGGATGCGCTGTTCCGGCGCGTGACGGGCTGGACGCCGCGAATGTGGGGGCCTTCGATCATCGGCTATGGCCGTTACAGCTACCGCTATGACAGCGGGCATTCCGGGGTGACCTGCGCAACCGGATTCTCACCGCGAAAGGCAGAGCTGGTGCTGTATGTCCTGCCACAGGATGAGGATTTGACAGAGGCGCTGGCCCGGCTGGGCAAGCACAAGGTCGGGAAATCCTGCTTGTATCTGAAGCGTTTGTCAGATGCAGACGAGGAGGTTCTCGGCGAAATTATCACGGCCGGGCTGGGCGCGCTGGCCCGGCGCTGGCCGGTGGAGGCGAGTTAGCCTGCCTTTGCCGACATCATCGCTTCCAGCTGGGCCTTCATCAGCTGATGCACATGGTTAACAGCCTTCAAGGGGCGAACCATCACCTTGAAATTGATAATTTTTCCGTCATCGTCGAAGCGGATCATGTCCACGCCGTTCACCTCGATGCCGTCCAGCGTGTTGGTGAATTCCAGGATTGCACCATCCGCGCTCAGCCATTCGCCGAGGTAGCGAAAGCCTTCGCCGCCGAGCACCTTGTCGGCACTGGCGAGATATTTGAAGGTGATGTCCCGCCCACGCTGGGGCGTGTGCACCACCGGGCTTTCGAACACCACATCGGGGTGGAGCATGTCCCACAGCATCTGCTTGTCGTGGGACTTCAGAATATAGTCGTGCCAGCGATCGAGCGCGGCGCGGGTCTTGGATGTGTCTGCCATGCGGCGACGATAAACGATCCCGAGCGCGCAGGGGACTGGCAAAGAGGAGGGTCAGTCAGCTTCTGCTGAGAATCCGATAATCTATACTCCTGCAAGAGGGTGGTGCCTCATGTGCATCATGCCGCCGCAGGCGTCCTGATGCACATATTAAACAGGCTGTAGTTGTGCTTCCGCCTTAGGACTTATCCACAACTTTCGTAATTACTTCGAAAGGTCAGGGACTTAGCCTGTGGATAACCTGTGCATATCCTGTGGATATGTTGGGGAGAAGCTGGGGATATTGGCCCCTCCTCCCGTCGGGTCGAAAAAGCGAGGGGAGGGGCCTTGGTGGGTGGCACGATCTTTGCATAGGCACCTGCCTATTGTCGATAGGCAACGGTCGTGGTAGCCGACTCGCAGCGCTGCTGTTTCGTGACAGGACCGCTGCGTCAGGCCCGCCGCATGTGCCGATGGTTGGGGTGCCCCAAGCGCCTCTATGCCAGCCTGTAAGCCGGTGGTCCTTTTCCCCTTTCAGTTGATGTGGTGCGGCCTGCGGCCGCGCGCTGTCTCAAGAGCGCCGCAGCCCTTCGGTCTGCGTCGAACGGCCCGCGCCCTTCGGTCGACGGGCCGGGGGCGGGGCGCGCTTCGCTGCGCCCCGGCGTTCGCGCCCTTCGGTCGCTCCGCTGGCGGGATGGCCTCGGGGTCTTTCCCCCCTCTCTCCGGCCACCACGGCTGCGCTTCGCTTGCCTCAAGCGTGCGTCCGGCTGTGCCCCCCTCTCGCGCCGTCTGGTGTGGTGCTGGCCCCGGACCTGCCCCGCCCGAGGCGCGCAGCGCAACCGCCGCGCCAACCCCCCGCCGCCATGCCCCGTCGCCTTCGGCTGGGGCGGCGGGGGGTTGTCACGGCGCTTGCTGGCCCGGCGTGGGAGCGCGCGTCTGGCCCCCCGGCCGTCCCGGCCGGTGGCGGCTGCCGCCGCCGTTCTGCTGCGCTGTCTGCGGTCGGCACCCCGTCACGCCCCTTGCAGCCGCCCCGCACCCGCCGCGCCAGCCGCCCCCTGTTCGCTGCGCTCCAGGGCGGCTGGCACGGCGGCTGCACGGCTGCAAGGGTCGCGCCGGGCTACCGGCTGTCTTTTGCCGCCCGTGGCGGCGGGCTGACGCCCGCCCGGCGCGCACCGCTCCGCTTCGCTCCGCTGCGCCGGGCCCCCGGGGCCGCTCCGGGGGGCGCGCCCGGTCGCCCCCCGTGTTCGCTTCGCTCCCGGGGCCGCCCGGCCCCCCTGCGCGTCTCTCCGGGGGCCGCCACCCCCGGCACCCCACCGCGCCGCGCTGCGCGCGCGCCGCTGGGCCTTCGGCCTCCGGGCGGCTGCCGCCGCCGCCCGGGCGCGGCTCGCGCTCGCGCCACCCGTGTTCGGCGCGGCGGGGTGCGCGTGGCCCCGTCGCGCGCCCCCCGCACGCCGCGCGCGTGGCCCCGTCGAGCCCCCCCGAGGCTTCGCGGGGGTGGGGCTTCGCCCCCCCTCTCCGCTACGCTGTGGCCCCCTCTATCGTGGTGGGCGCGGGGAAGAGGGTGGGCGCGGCGGCCTCGTGCTGCTCGGTTCCCTCGGCGGTCTCACCACGCTCATCGCCATTGCGCTCTCCCTCACCCTTTGGTGCGCGGCCGCGCCGCCCCTGCTTGCCATGCGGCCGGGGTCCGCCTTTCGCAGGGTTCGCCCCCGGCTCGGCCGCGTCAAGCCCGCCTTCGGCCCCCTTCGGGGCTTCGGGGCTTGACACGGCCGCCCCGGCGGCTGGCGCGGAGGGCAGGGGAGGCGCGTTCGCACGCCGCGCCCTCCTCGCCTCGCTGCGCTGCCACTCGGCCATGATCAGGTGGTGAGCCGCCATGGTGGCCGCCTGATACTCGGCCGTGGCCTGCTGCACCGCCTCCTCCCGCTGCAACACTTCCAGCAGGTGGGAGAAGCCGGTGGGGCAGGGCAGCGCCCTCGCCTTGCGCAGCGCCGCCGTGGCCCGGTGCTCGCGCTGAAGCGCCCGGCGAAGCCTCATGCGCCGCTTTCTCACGGCTGCCACCAACGCGCGCGCTTCGCGCTGGGGGTCGCGCGCGCATTATGCACGCGCACACGCGTGCGAGGCTCCAGCCGGTCCAGCCGCTTGCACTCCTGTTCCCATGAGCGCGCCAAAGCGCGCCATGCGTTGCGCGATCTCTCCAGTTTCCGATACGCATCGGCCGCAATTTGCAGTTCTGCGCGCAGAGTGGCCGCCTCGTCGGCGCAGTCCTGATACCCGGCCGCCCACTCTGCGGCGGCCTGTTCGGCCAAATCGCAGTGGTCGCAGCGCCCGTCAGGGGCAGGGGAGGGGGGAAGCGGCAGTGGTGCTGACCTATCGTTGGTCCACCCCTGAAACGGCCTGATCCACCGCGCGAAAGCATCTGTGGTTCTGCTCATTTTGCCCCCCAATGCCAAGGCTTAAGCACGTCAGTTGACACGCCATCGCGGCGGTTCGCCGCGTGCCAGTCGGCCGCTTTGGCGATCTCCGGCCCGCGCAACTTGCGCTCGTCCCGATACGCGCGCGCTGTGCCGCGCCAACAAAGCCAGATGCTCAACCGCGCTTCGCGCGCGTTGCGCTGGATGATGCCCCGGCGCTCCAGTTCGACAAGCGCCCGGCTGATCGCCGTGCGGTCGATCTCAAGCAACTCGCCCACGGCCTGCGCGCTAACGAACCGATACTGCCGCGCGTCCAAGTGGCCGATGGCCCATTGCAGCACGCGAGCGGTCGGGGCCGACATGCGGCAGCGGGAAACCGCCTCGGCCGCGTCGTCGAACACGATCAGCCATGTTCGGCCGTAGTGCTGGCTCGCGCGCCGCAGGTGGTTGATGCGCCACACGTCGCGCCGCTCGCCATCCTGCAAGGTGATTGTCCGCTGATCCATGGCAACCCGCAGGCTGCGTGCCTCTGGTTCGGAAAGGCCCTCGGGGGTGAGGGCGGTTTTCGGTCGTCTAGCCACTGTGCGCTCCTTTCGCTGTTTCGTGACAAGGGCGCACATAGTCCGATAATCTATATTATGTTAATTCATTATTGGACTTTCGCCGCTCCGACCGCGCTCGCTTCGGTCGAAACTTGCCGAATCAACGAATCTCCCGCTCGCTTTGGTGCTCCTGACGAGCATCTCGCGCATTGCCGCTCTGCAGGTCTGTGAAAATTGTGCGGCGCAACATGTTGATTCCTTAACGACTCTGTCATTTTTCCCGCGCTGCGCCAGTTGTGCCCTGTCGCCTTATGCGGCGATTTTCCATGCGGGATAACGCCGCATTCGCCGGAAAACCGGGCAAGTTCGCTGATAAATATTCTCCAAATTTCCAAAATTGGACGAAATATTCTGACATTGGCGCAAACTTTCGAAACAATCCCGCCCCATTCCAAGTCTAGACTGAAGCGTCCGCAGAAACCGCGTCGGATGCAGGGAAAAAAAGAACATCCTGCCGAACTCAACGAAAGGGTCAGGAGAATCTACGATGCAAAGGGGGTTTCAACGTAATCTGTGCCGGGTCCGCAGCCTTGCGCTGCTTGGTGGCACGGCGCTGATCTCAACTATCGCCTCCCCTGCCGCCTTGGCGCAGGTGGGCACGGCGGCTGCGCTGCCAGAGGATGAAATCATCGTGACGGCTCTGCGTCGCGACACCAACCTGCAAGACACGCCGATCGCGATCTCCGTGTCGACCGGTGCCGTGCTGGAACGCAGCGGTTCCACCAGCTTCACCGATCTCACGCGCACCGCGCCTTCGCTGCGGATCGTCGATTCCGGCCCCGGCCAGCGCCGCGTGCTGATCCGGGGCATCCAGTCGTCTGGCGAGCCCACGGTGGGCGTCTATTATGATGAAGTGCCGGTCTCCGGTTCGGTCTCGACTTCGTCTGATGCCGCCGGCACCACGCCCGATTTCCGCCTGTTCGACGTGGAGCGCGCCGAAGTGCTGCGCGGCCCGCAAGGCACGCTGTTCGGCTCAGGCTCAATGGGCGGCACGCTGCGCATCATCTTCAAGAAGCCGGATTCCACCCAGTTCGCCGCGCAGGTGTCCAGCACCATGTCCAGTGTGAAGGGCGGCAATGTCGGCATGTCCATCGATTCGATGGTGAACGTGCCGATCGTGAGCGACAAGCTCGCCGTGCGCGTTGTCGGCAGCTTCAACCAGTTCGCCGCTATGTGGACAATAACCATTATGGCTATCGCAACATCAACGACGGCCACAGCTATGGCGGCCGCGCGATGGTGCGCTGGACCCCGGTTGAGGATCTGACGATCGACCTCGCCGCCTTCTATGAAAAGGTGGAGACGGACAGCGCGCGCTGGATTCAGGAAGTCGGCATTCCCTATGTGACGAACGGCCGCTCGGAATCCGGCAACTATGACGAGAACAAGGTCTATTCCGGCACGCTGAAATATGATTTCGGCCCCGTCGCAATGACGGCGATGACCGCCTGGTTTGATCGGAAGCGCACCGCCGTGTCGGACGTGTCCGACACCTTCAACGGCCGCGACACGGCTGCCGGTTGCCAGCGCTATCTTCTGGCCAACGCCCGCGCCTGCACGCCCACAGAATTGTCGGGTTATCTGACGTCGACGCGTGAAATCCTGACATCCAGCCTGTGGCAGCCGCAGACGGTGAAGAACTGGGTTTCGGAACTGCGCTTCAACTCCACGAACGACAGCCCGTTCCAGTGGACGGTCGGCGCGTTCCACGAAAAGCGCGACACGGTGGTGCGCTCTACCCTGCTGCTGGCCGATCCGAACACCGGCTGGCTGCTCAGCCCGGACGATCCCTACAACATCCGTTATGACCGGACGATCAACGATTACCTTCGGCAGACGGCTGTGTTCGCGGAACTCAGCTATGAGCTGTTCGATCAGCTGACGCTGACGGCTGGCACGCGTTACTACAACTTCAAGAAGACGGTGGGCGGCCGCATCGACGTGGGGCAGATCCACTACAGCTCGCGGCCAACCGCCTACACCGAAGCGACGAGCAAGGAAAACGGCTTCATCTATAAGTTCAATGCATCGTGGAAAGCGACTGACGGGCTGATGCTTTATGCTCAGGCCGCGCAGGGCTTCCGCCCCGGCGGCGTGAACCAGGTGATCGGCCTTCCGGCCGCTCTGGCCGGATACAGCTCGGACAGCCTGTGGAACTATGAACTCGGCGCCAAGACGACTCTGGCCCCCGGCGTTTACCTGAACCTCGCCGGTTACCGGATCGACTGGACGGACATGCAGGTCTCTGCCCGCACCTCCGGCACCGGTTCGGTGTTCGGGCTGATCTCCAACGTCGGTTCCGCGCGCATCTATGGGGCAGAAGCCGAGCTTTCCGTGCGGATCACGCCGGAACTCAGCTTCAACGGCAATCTGGGCTTCACCGACGCCAAGCTGGCGGAAGATCAGGTCAGCGAGATCGTCGTCGCTTCGGGCCGCAAGGGCGACAGGCTTGTCGCAGTGCCGCGTTGGACCGCCGGTGCGTCGCTGGAATATATCAAGCCGGTCGGCGACACGATGGACTTCCTGGGCCGGGTCGATTTTGCCCATGTGGGCAACAGCTACTCGACCCTGTCTGCGACCGACACCTATCGCCGGGAAAACCCTCCCTACCAGATGGTGAACGGCCGCATCGGCCTGCAAGGGCAGGACAATGCGTGGTCCGCAGCCCTGTTCGTGAACAATGTGTTCGACGTGGTGGCGATCAACAGCATCGGCTCCAGCTCCAACACGGGCGGCCTCACCACGGTGCAAAGCCTTTCGCCGCGCACCATCGGCCTGACGCTGGGCAAGCGCTTCTAGCGCTTGCCCCCCTGCCCTCATTCCAGCTGACTTTTGTTGGCCAGAGGACTTTCATTGGGAGGTGAAGATGATGCGTGTAACGAAACTTCTATGTGCCGCGTCAGTGTTGGCGTCTGTTGTGGTGGCCCCCGTTCTGGCGGCCACCAACGTCCCTGCCCCGCCGCGTCAGGCTGGTGAGGGCGCGGGGCCTTTCAACCGCATGGTGATCCGCGGGGCCATCCTGATCGACGGATCGGGCGCCCCGCCGCGCGGGCCGGTGGATATCGTTGTCGAGCGCAACAAGATCGTGGAAATCAAGCAGGCTGGCACCCCCGGCCTGCCGCTGAAGCCGGATCGCGAGCCGCGCAACTTCGATTATGAACTGGATGCGACCGGCATGTATGTGATGCCGGGCTTCATCGACATGCACGTCCATGCCTCGGGCGACGATAAAGCCCCCAACATGGGCTATGCCTATAAACTGTGGCTGGCCCATGGCGTGACGACGGTTCGCGGCGTCGGCTTGGCGCCGATGGACATCTCGCTGTCGGAACAGCGCCGTTCGGCCGCCAACGAGATCGTCGCGCCGCGCATCTTTACCTGCGCACGCCCCGGCGAAGGTGCGGGCTGGGGCAAGAAGCCGACCGACACGCCGGAAGCGATGCGCGCATGGGTGCGGTTCGGGGCGAAGGCCGGGATGGATTGCATCAAGTTCGGCATCGGCGTGGATCAGGGGCCGGAAGCCTATAAGGCCGCGCTCGATGAAGCGAAAAAGCTGGGCATCGGCACGGTGACGCACCACAGCCAGATCGGGGTGCCGCGCATGAACGCCCGGCAATCCGGCGAGGCGGGGCTTGGCACTGTCACCCACTATTACGGGCATTTTGAATCGCTGCTGAAGAATTACAAGATTCAGCCCGTCAGCCCGACTTACAACTTCAACGACGAGCAGTATCGCTTTGGTGAAGTCGCGGATATCTGGAACGAGATTTACGAGCCGGGTTCGACCGAATGGCTGGATTATCTGAAGTTCCAGAAGGAACATAATGTCACCTTCGATCCCACAATGACCATCTATCTGGCCAGCCGGGATCTGATGCGCGCCCGCAACGCGGATTGGCACGATACCTATACGATGCCGCAGCTGTGGGAATTCTTCCAGTCCAGCCGGGTGAACCACGGCAGCTATTTCTTTGACTGGACGACGCGCACCGAAGTTCAATGGCGCAATTTCTACCAGAAATTCTTCCGCCTGATCAACGATTACAAAAATATGGGCGGCCGGGTGACGGTTGGCACCGACAGCGGCTTCATCTTCAAAACCTATGGCTTCGGCTATCCCGAGGAACTGGAACTGCTGCAGGAAGCCGGGTTCAATCCGCACGAAGTCATTCAGGCGGCGACGCTGAACGGGGCGCTGACCCTTTATGAAACCAAGGGCATGGCTGATCCGCCGATCGGTCAGGTCCGGGTTGGTAAGCTCGCCGATCTGGTGATCGTAAAGGAAAACCCGCTGCAGAACTTCAAGACGCTCTATGGCACGGGCACGCTGCGCCTGAACGAGCAGACGCAGAAGCTGGAACGTGTGGGCGGGGTTTCCTACACCGTGAAGGACGGCATCGTTTACGACGCCAAGAAACTGCTGGCGGACGTGGCCGAACAGGTGAAAGCTAAAAGCGCAAGCGAGGCTGGCCTGAACAGGGCGTGCCGCGCGACTGAACAACCGCCGGCGCAGGCCGGCCGCCTGTTGGGTCGCTGCCGGCCATGCGCCGGTACCATGTGAGGGCGGCCGGCCTGCTGCACCGGTGAACGATATAATGAAGGGGATCATATGCGGATGACGAAGTGGCGGCGTGGAGCCTTGCTGGCCGGTGCGCTGGTGGCGATGCAGATGGCAAATGGACCTGCCGCTGCGCAGATGTTCCCGAAACTGCAGGGGGCACCGGCACGTACCTCCGAGGAAAGCGCCGGGCCTTACCGCAAGCTCGTCATCCGCAACGTGACCCTGATCGACGGCACCGGCGCGCCGCCGCGCAGCCGCTTCGACATCGTGATCGAGGGCAACCGCATCACCTCGGTGAAGCAATCGGGATGGCCCGGCCTGCCCTCCAAACCCAACCGCGAGCCGGGCGACGCTGAACGCGAGATCGACGGCACCGGCATGTTCGTGATGCCCGGCTTCACCGACATGCACGTCCACCTGCCCGGGCCGGACAAGGCCCCCGATGCTTCCTATGCCTATAAGCTGTGGCTGGCGCATGGCGTGACGACCGTGCGCGGCGTGCCGCTGGCCGCGAACGCAGACGCCGTTTCGGAAAAGGCCCGCTCGGCCCGCAACGAGATCGCCGCGCCCCGCATCTTCAACTACCAGACTCCCGGTTCGGGCTGGTCCGGCGGCACGGTGGACACGCCGGAAAAGGCGCGCGCCTGGGTGCAATGGGCCGCGAAGAACGGTGTGGATGGCATCAAATTCTTCAACGCCCCGAATGAAACGCCCGAGGTGTTCAAGGCACTGATCGATGAAGCGCACAAGAACGGCATGGGTACCACCGCCCACCTGTCGCAGATGGGGGTCGCCAACTTCAACGCGCGGCAAGCCGCCGCCGCCGGGCTGGACACCATCACCCACTTCTATGGGCATATGGAATCGCTGCTGAAGGATCGCACGATCCAGTCATTCCCGCCGAACTATGATTACAACAATGAACAGCATCGCTTCGGTGAGGTTGCTGAGATCTGGAATCAGGTTTACGAACCCGGCACGCCCGAGTGGAAGGATTATCTGGAAGCCCAGAAGGCAACCGGCGTGGTGTTCGACCCGACGTTCAACATCTACGCCGCCTCCCGCGACCTGATGCGGGCGCGCACGGCGGAATGGCACAGCACCTATACCACCCCGCAGATGTGGAACTACTTCCAGTCCTCGCGGGACAATCACGGCAGCTATTTCTTCGACTGGTCGACGGAAAATGAGTTCGCATGGAAGCGCTTCTATGGCCGCTTCTTCCAGGTCGTGAATGATTACAAGAACATCGGCGGCCATGTGACGGTGGGCACCGACAGCGGCTTCATCTTCAAAACCTACGGTTTCGCCTATGTGGAAGAACTGGAACTGCTGCGCGAAGCCGGGTTCTCGCCGTTGGAAATCATCCGCTCGGCTACGATGTGGGGCGCGGACAATCTCTACAAGCATCGGGGTGGCAATGCGCCGATGGGCGTGGTGCGGCCGGGGATGCTGGCGGATCTGGTGATCACCACGGAAAACCCGCTGCAGAATCTGAAGACGCTCTATGGCACCAAGGCGCTCCGCCTCGACGACAAGACGGGCAAGCTGGAGCGTGTGGGCGGCGTTCGCTACACCATCAAGGATGGCATCATCTATGATGCGCCGATCCTGCTGAAGCAGGTGGAAGCCATGGTGAAGGCGGAGCGGGCCCGGCTCGGCGCGCCCATTCCGAACGCACCGCAGCCCTGATGCCGATGCGGGGGATGCGATCTGGCCGGAAGCCCCGGCCAGATCGGGCTGGCTCAGATCGGGATGGCCGTGCTGGCCTTCACTTCCTCCAGCACCGCATAGGTGCGGGTTTCACGCACGCCCGGCATGGTGGTGAGCGAATCCCCGAGGAAGCGGCGATAGGCGGCCATGTCGGCCACCCGCACCTTCAGCAGATAGTCGAACCCGCCGGCCACCATATGGCATTCGATGATCTCGGGCATGCCCTTCATGGCGTCAGCGAACTGCTCGAACACATTGTTGGTGGTGCGATCCAGATGCACTTCGATGAATACCAGCAGCGCGCGGTTCAGGAGCGTCGGGTCCAGCAGGGCGACGATTCCCTTCACATAGCCCTGCTCTCTCAGCTTGCGCAGCCGATCGAAGCAGGCGGAAGGGGAAATGCCGGAATTGGCGGCCAGTTCCTGATAAGTGATGCGCCCGTCTGCTTGCAGCGTGCGAAGAATATTCCGGTCAATCGTATCAAGCATCGAAGATCCTCCGGGTCAGGACTGTATAGGCGGACGGATATCGGGGGAAGCCCTATTGTGACGAAGGGGAGAGCGGAATGAGCTGGAACAGCCGGAAAAGCATCGGCTCGGTCGATGATCTGCACGAACATCATCGCCTGACACCCACACTCAGCTGGCCGCATCTCGTCGGTCTGGGCGTTGGGGCCATCGTCGGCACCGGCATCCTCACGCTGATCGGCGTGGGGGCAGACAAGGCCGGTCCGTCCGTCATCCTTTCCTTCGTGATCGCCGGGCTGATCTGCGCCTGCGCCGCGCTCTGCTACGCCGAAATGGCGGTGATGATCCCGGCCTCGGGCAGTGCCTATACCTACAGCTATGTGGTGATCGGCGAGCTGTTCGCATGGATCATCGGCTGGAGCCTGATCCTGGAATACAGTCTTGTCGTCAGCGCCGTGGCGGTCGGCTGGTCCGGCTATGCCGCGCCCTTGCTGGAAGCGACATTCGGCATCCCGATGTCGCTGATGCAGGCCCCGGAACTGGGCGGAATCGTCAACCTGCCCGCTATTTTCATCATTGCCGTGGTTGCCGGGCTGCTGATGGTGGGCACCAGGGAAAGCGCCAATCTGAACGCCATCCTCGTGGTGGTGAAGATCGTGGCGCTGATCGTGTTCGTCGCAGTCGCCCTGCCCGCTTTCAACGGCCAGAATCTCCACCCCTTCATGCCCTTCGGCTTCGGTAAGACCATGGGCGCAGACGGTGTGGAACGCGGCGTGATGGCGGCCGCGGCCATCATCTTCTTCGCCTTTTACGGCTTTGATGCGATCGCCACCGCCGCCGAGGAAACCAAGGATCCCGGCCGCAACCTGCCGCGCGGCATCGTCGGCTCCATGGTCGCCTGCATCCTGATCTACATGGCGGTGGCCGCAGTCGCCGTGGGCGCCCTGCCCTTCACGACATTCGCCAACAGCCCGGAACCGCTCGCGCTCATCCTGCGCGAACTGCAAAAGCCATGGGCTGCCACCTATCTCGCCGGCTCGGCGGTGATCGCGCTCCCCACCGTGATCCTCGCCTTTTTTTATGGTCAAAGCCGCATCTTCTTCGTCATGGCGCGCGACGGCTTGCTGCCGCGCGGCATGGCGAAGGTGTCGAAGCGCGGCACGCCTGTGCGCATCACCCTGTTCACTGCGGTGATCGTGGCGGTGATCGCGGGCGCCTTCCCGCTCGCGGAAATCGCGGCTCTGGCCAATGCCGGCACATTGGCCGCCTTCGTGGCTGTCGCCATCTGCATGCTGATCATGCGCCGCCGCGCGCCGGATGCGCACCGGCTGTTCCGCACCCCGGCCGCGCCGCTGGTGGGCGGGATCGCCATTCTGGGCTGCATCTATCTTTTCATCAGCTTGCCGGGCACAACCCAGCTTTACTTCCTGATGTGGAATCTGATCGGCTTGGGCATTTACCTGCTGTTCGGCCATCGCCGGACAGTCGCAAAATAGAGGAATTTTTCGGCTCTAGCCAAAATATCCGAATAGAATTCGAATTCTGAAAAAATATGCGCAAAGACATTCGGTTTACTGCGCATTATATGCAGGATGTTCTGTGCCGGAGATTCTGATGCCTGCTTCCCCTGTTCCAACTCCCCTGAATTGGGATCTGCTCGATGACGGCAAATATGCCGACGAGCAGCGCGTCGTCCGCGATCTGCTGGCCTCCAGCCCCTTGTCCCCCCGGGAGCGGCGGGAGATCGTCGCGCGGGCCACGGAAATGGTCGAGGAAGCGCGCAAGTCCAACAAGAAGCAGGGCGTTGTCGAAAGCTTCCTGCAGCAATTCTCGCTGGGCACGCAGGAAGGGCTGGCGCTGATGTGCCTCGCCGAAGCGCTGTTGCGCATTCCGGATGCGGAAACACAGAGCCTGCTGATTTCCGAGAAGATTTCGGCCGGAGACTGGGAGGCGCACCTCGGCCAGTCCGAAAGCCTGTTCGTCAACGCCTCCACCTGGGGGCTGATGCTGACGCAGCGCTTCGTCGATGTGGATCCGGAAGGCAAGAAAGACCCCGTCGGCTGGATGCGCCGCATCACCGGCGAACTGGGCCAGCCCGTGGTCCGCAAGGCCGTCGGCACGGCGGTTCGCATCATGGGCGAGCAGTTCGTGATGGGCCGCACCATCGAGGATGCGCTGAAGCGCGCCGAGAAGGAAAAGACGCTCTGCTCGTTCGACATGCTGGGCGAAGGCGCCCGCACAGAGGCCGATGCCGAACGCTACGAACGCATCTATGCCGACGCCATCGTCGCGGTGGGCAAGGCGCGCGGGCGCGACCTTTCGCCGGAAGACGGCCATGGCGTCTCGGTGAAACTCTCCGCGCTCTGCCCCCGCTATCAGGCGGTGCAGGAGGATCGCGTCTGGGAAACCCTCTATCCGCGCATGCTGCGGCTCGCCCGGCTGGGGGCCGAACATAATCTGAACCTCGCCATCGATGCCGAGGAGGCGGACCGCCTCGTCCTTTCCATGAAACTGATCGAGCGGCTGGCGCGCGATCCCTCGCTGGGTGCGTGGACCGGCCTTGGTGTGGTGGTGCAGGCCTATCAGAAGCGGGCCGTCGATGTGATCGCGGCGCTGAAGGCACTCTCTGTTTCCAGCGGCCGTCGCCTGATGGTGCGGCTGGTGAAGGGGGCCTATTGGGATACCGAGATCAAGCTGGCGCAGATGAACGGGCGGCCGGATTATCCGCTGTTCACCACCAAGCCCGCGACCGATCTCAACTATCTGGTGGCAGCCGAAGCGCTGATCGCGGCCGCGCCCAACCTCTATCCACAGTTCGCCACGCACAACGCCCACACGCTGGTCGCCGTGCGGCATATGGCCGAGCGGCGGGAGGTGCGCATAGAGCACCAACGTCTGCACGGCATGGGTGAAGCCCTGTATGAAGCGGGCGGCCTTGCCCGCAAGGTGCGCGCCTATGCCCCCGTCGGCAGCCATGAGGAACTGCTGCCCTATCTGGTGCGGCGGCTGCTGGAAAATGGCGCGAACTCCAGCTTCGTGCACGCGCTGCTGGATGAACGCGTGCCCGCGGGCATGGTCGTGGCGGACCCGATCACGGCCGTGGAAGCCGCGCCCGATCGCCACCCGAAGATCCCCGCGCCTCGAGACCTTTACGGCCCGCACCGGCTGAATCCGCTGGGCCGCGATTACAGCATCAAGTCCGCGCGGGAGCAGGCCGACAAGGCGCTGACCGCGCTGAACCCGGTGGTCTCCGGGCCGATCATCGGTGGCAAGCTTGTCACCAGCGCGCCTTCCACGCCGGTCGCCAGCCCCACAGACAGCAGCGTCCTCGCCGGGCTGGTGCACAACGCTAGCCACGCCGACATCGATCGCGCCGCCGAACTCGCGAAACAGGCCTTCCCCGCGTGGGACGAAGCCGGTGGCCCGGCCCGCGCCGAAATCCTGCGCCGCACCGCCGATCTGCTGGAAGCCGACATGGATCGGCTTGTTGCCCTACTCTCCCGCGAAGGCGGCAAAACGCTGACGGATGGCGTCGCCGAAGTGCGCGAGGCGGCCGATTTCTGCCGCTATTACGCCCGCCTCGCCGAGCGGCAGTTCGGCGACGCCAAGCCCCTGCCCGGCCCCGTGGGCGAAACCAATTCGCTGGCACTCGCCGGGCGCGGCACTTTCGCCTGTATTTCACCATGGAACTTCCCGCTGGCCATCTTCACCGGGCAAGTCGCGGCCGCGCTGGCCGCCGGAAACGCCGTGCTGGCCAAGCCCGCCGAACAGACGCCGCTGGTCGCAGCCGAAGCCGTGCGCGCCTTCCACAAGGCAGGCCTCGATCCGCGCCTGCTGGCGCTGCTGCCCGGAGACGGCGCGACCGTGGGCGCAGCGCTCGTCTCTCACCCGCTGATCGATGGCGTCGCATTCACCGGCGGCACCGAAACGGCGTGGGCGATCAACCGTTCCATCGCCGCCCGGCCGGGGCCAATCCTGCCCTTCATCGCCGAAACCGGCGGGCTGAACGCCATGTTCGTCGACACCTCCGCCCTGAAAGAGCAGGTGGTGGACGATGTCCTCCTCTCCGCCTTCGGCTCGGCGGGGCAGCGCTGCTCGGCGCTGCGGCTGCTCTACCTGCCCGAAGAGTCGGCCGACATGCTGATCGAAACCCTGCTGGGCGCGATGGACGAGCTGGTGCTGGGCGATCCGGCGGACGCCCGCACCGATGTCGGCCCGGTGATCGACGCCGAAGCCCGCGCCGCGTTGGACAGTCACTTTAAACGTCTTGCCAAAGACGCGACCATCCTCGGCCGCCTCGATCCCGGGGCATTGGCCGCCCAAGGCAGCTTCTTCGGCCCCGTCATCGCCGAAGTCCCCACCGCCGACTACCTCGAACGCGAAGTGTTCGGCCCGATCCTGCACATCTACCGCTACAAGGCGGGCGAGCTGGACGAAATCGGCAAGCGCCTCGCCGCGCGCGGCTATGGCCTCACGCTCGGCATCCACAGCCGCACAGACCGCTTCGTGGAACGCGTGCGCGCGCTCGTCCCGGCAGGCAATTGCTACGTCAACCGCTCCATGACGGGTGCCGTCGTCGGCGTGCAACCTTTCGGCGGCGAAGGCCTCTCCGGCACCGGCCCCAAGGCAGGCGGCCCACAAGCCCTGATCCGCTACGCCGTGGAGCGCACACTGACCGTGAACATCGCAGCGACGGGGGGCGATCCTTCGATCTTCAACATGTGAGATGGGCCTCATGTAAGGGGGCCTCCGGCGGCCAAGGGCTCTGCCCTTGGAACCCGGCAGGGAAATGATTTCCCTGCACCCTCAAACTTTGCGTTTTGCCCGAACCTCCAGCGCCGTGGATGTGATCAGATTCGATTGCCTGCGGTGCCACGAGGCTCTCTCCCCCTGCAAGGGGGAGAGATGGAGAGGGGGTGTCACCGCCGGGCCAGATCCACCAACAGCCCCCTAACCACAATCGTCACCCCGGACTTGATCCGGGGTCCAGCTTTTCTGCTCCAACGTTGTCGAAGAACAACCAGACCCCGGATCAAGTCCGGGGTGACGTTGGGAGAGGTCGGTGGAACACACCCCAAAAGCGCCGCAGGCAAAAATCCCCACCTCAACCCAACCTCACCGACAAGCCTGCAAATGCGGGTGCAGGGAGCACAACTCTCTGCCGGGGTGAAGGGGCAGAGCCCCTTCCGTTCTCATCTCAATACCCAAACAGCCGAACCAGCAAAAACACCCCGCCGATAATCGCCGTCCAGATCGCCAGCCATTGCGTCACTTTCGCGGCCCCAAGTGCGTTCAACCGCTGCCAGTTCAGCGCCAGAATCAGGGCAAGAGTGGCGATCAGGCTGACGATGGCGAAGGTCATGGCTGGCTCTCCCAGATGCGTCCGTCCCAGCCGGGGCTGACACCCGGCGGCAGTTCAGCGGACAGGTCCGCATGGTCCATGCTCTGGTCCATATGAGTCAACCACGCCTCGCGCGGGTGGGCTTCAGCGATCCAGCCCAACGTCTGCTCCAGATGGCTGTGCGTGGGGTGCGGCGCGCGCCGCAGGGCATCCACCACCCACAGGTCGAGGCCCTCCAGCAACGGCCAGCTTTCCGCCGGAATGGCGCTGACATCGGTGGAGTAGGCCACCGAAACGCCATCCGCTTCAAAGCGATAGCCGATGGAGTGGATCGGCCCATGCTGCTGCCGGAACGGGCGCACGATGATCGGCCCGAACTGCATCTCGTCGCGGATCAGATGCGCCTTCGCGGTGGCGGCATAGCCTTCGCGCCCGGCGAACACATATTGAAAGCGTGTGCGAAGCCCGGCCCGCGTCGGCTCGTCCATGTAACAGTCGATCTCCGTGCCGGAGGCATGGAACAGCGCCCGCAGATCGTCGATTCCATGGCAATGATCGGCATGGTCGTGGGTGTAGAGAACGGCCGTCAGCCAGCTGACATCGGCGTCCAGCAACTGCTCGCGCAAGTCGGGCCCGGTATCAACCAGCAGCCGCGCAGGGCCGGATTCCACCAGGATGGACACCCGCCGCCTCCGGTTCTTCGGATTGGCCGGATCGCAACGCCCCCAGTCATTGCCAATGCGCGGCACACCCGACGAGGTGCCGGAACCGAGCATGGTGAGTTTCATCACCCATCCATCTTGGTAAACAGGTTCAATGTATTGCGGCGCGTTGTTTCCATCAAATCTTCAACAGATTCCCCACGCAGATCGGCCAGGAATTTCGCCGTGTGCGCCACATAGGCTGGCTCGCAGACCTTCCCGCGCATCGGCACGGGCGCAAGGAAGGGCGAATCCGTCTCGATCAGCAGCCGATCGGCCGGGATCGTCTTTGCCGTTTCCTGCAGCGCCTTCGCGTTCTTGAACGTCACGATTCCAGACAGCGAGATATAGGCCCCCAGCTCAAGGCAGGCTTCGGCCAGTCGCTGTGATCCGGTGAAGCAGTGGATCACCATCGGAAACGCCCCGGCCGCGGTTTCCCGTGCCAGCATCCCGATCGTGTCATCCTCGGCATCGCGCGTGTGCACCACCATCGGCAACTGCGTCTGCCGCGAAGCCATGATGTGCGACAGGAACGACCGCCGCTGCCGCTCCCGGTCAGACTTGTCATAGAAATAATCGAGGCCGGTTTCCCCGATCCCCACCACCTTCGGATGCGCTGTCGCCGCGACCAGCCGGGCGGTGTCGATGTCCGGGTGCTGATCCGCCTCGTGCGGGTGGATGCCTACGGTCGCGAACACGCCTTCGTTGCGCTCCGCCCCGGCGATCACGTCCGCCCATTCCTCCTCCCGCGTGGAGATGGAGATCATCGCCGACAACCCGGCTTCGCGCGCACGGGCGATAACGCCCGCCTCATCCTCGACAAGGCCGGGGTAATTCAGATGACAATGGGAATCGATCAGCATGTGCCCCATTTGGCGCGTGCTGCATCTGCTTTCAATCCGGCCACAGCAGGTTAGAAAGGCGCATGTTCCGCAAAATCCCCACCGAAGCCTGGCCCGGCATCGTCCTGCTCCTGTCTGCGGTGGTGGCGATGGTCCTCGCGAACTCTGTCTGGGCACCGCTGCAATCCGATTTCCTGCAAAGCGTCGGCACAGTCAGCTTCCGCAGCCTCATCATCTCCATGACGCTGGCGGAATGGGTGAAGAACCTGCTGATGGCCGTGTTTTTCTTCTATGTCGGGCTGGAACTGAAACGCGAACTGATGGAAGGCGCGCTGTCCAGCGTCTCAACTGCGATGCTGCCGCTGATCGCCGCGCTGGGCGGGGTGATCTGCCCTGCCCTCATCTATCTGGCACTCAACCATAGCAACGGCTTCCAGCATGGCTGGGCCATCCCCACTGCAACCGACATCGCCTTCGCGCTGGGCGTGGTGGCGCTGCTGGGCAGCCGGGTGCCGCCTGCCATGAAGATTTTCCTGCTGGCGATCGCCGTGGTGGACGATCTGATCGCCATATTGGTGATCGCCTTCTTCTACACCGATACGCTGCACCCTGGCTGGCTGGCGGGCGTCGCCGTCTTTTATGTGCCGATGCTGATCCTTGGACGATACCGCCGCAACTGGCACGGCCTATACATGCTGCTGGCGATGCCGATGTGGGTGTGCATGCAGATGTCGGGCGTGAACCCCACCATCGCGGGCGTGCTGGCGGCGCTCGCCATTCCCATGCGCAACGCCGAAGGCCGTTCCCTGCTGATCGATCTGGAACACAGCATGCGCCCCTATGTGCATTATGGCGTGATGCCCGCCTTCGCCCTCGCCAGCGCCGGGGCAGCAGTGGGAACCGGCTTCGCCGCCGCAGTTACCCACCCCGTCAGCATCGGGATCGGGCTGGGGCTGCTGCTGGGGAAGCCCATCGGCATTACGCTGGGCACGCTGCTGGGCAGCCTGCTGCTGAAGGCGAAGCGGCCGGGCAGCCTGCCCTCCATCATCGGCATGGGCTTTGTGGCCGGGATCGGCTTCACTATGAGCCTGTTTATCGGCAAGCTCGCTTTCCACGGAGGGGGCGTGGAACTGGCCGTGAAAATGGGCGTTTACGGCGGTTCGCTGCTATCAGCCCTGATCGGGCTGGGCATTCTGGCCTTCGTCCACCGAGAGCCGGTGCGAGATGCCGACGAGGCCGATATCTTTACCGGCGGCGGGGATTCTTCGCACTTCCGTTGAGGCCTCCGGCGGCCCGGGCTCTGTGCCCGGGGCCCGGCAGGGAGCTGTGCTCCCTGCACCCACATTTGTAGGCTCATCGGGTAGGTTGGGTTGGGGGTTGGTTTGATTGCCTGCGGCGCTTTGGGGGCGTGTCTCGCCCACTTCTCCACACGTCGCCCCGGACTTGATCCGGGGCCCCGCCTTCTGCTCCAGCGTTGGTAAAGAATAGCTGGACCCCGGATCAAGTCCGGGGTGACGGTTGTGGTTGTAGCGAGGTTGTGGATCAGGGCCGGCGGTGACACCCCCTCTCCATCTCTCCCCCTTGAAGGGGGAGAGGGCTTCGTAGCGCCGCAGGCAATCGAATCTGATCACTCGCACGGCATTGGAACGGGGCCAGAACGCAAATATTGAGGGTGCAGGGAAATCATTTCCCTGCCGGGTGCAGGGCAGAGCCCTGCCCGCCGGAGGCAAAAAAACCTTCACGGCTCACTCAACCTCAGGTTCAACCCAGCGCGGAAACACCCCTTGCGGCGCGGGCAGCGGCGTGCCCGGCATCAGCTTTGCATCAAAGCTGGCGAAGCTGCGCGCGTCTGCCGCGATTGCCAACTGGTCCAGCAGCTTTGCGGCGCTTTCCGGCATCGCGGGCTGCACCAGCAGGGCGATGCGGCGGATGGCTTCGGCGGCATGGTAGAGCACGATGTCGGCCCGCGCCGGGTCTGTCTTGCGCAGGGTCCAGGGCACCATTTCGTTGAGGTAGAGGTTCACCGCGCTCACGCGCGCCCAGATGGCGTCCAGCGCGAGATCGGGGCGCACCTGTTCGTGCGCGGCGCGGGCATCCGCCAGCATGGTGGAGACTTCGGCGAGCAGCGTGGTGTCGGCCTCGGTCGCGGGGCCGTCCGGCGGGACGGCGTTGTCGCAGTTCTTGGCGATCATGCTCAGCGTGCGCTGGGCCAGATTGCCCAGATCATTGGCCAGATCGGCGTTGATGCGCCGGCCGATGGCTTCATGGCTCCATTCGCCATCCTGCCCGAACTGGATCGCGCGCAGCAGATAATAGCGCAGCGGATCCACCCCGAAAGTGTCGGCGAGGCTCATCGGCTCGACAATATTGCCCAGCGATTTGGACATTTTCGCGCCCCGGTTCAGCACGAAGCCATGGCCGAAGATCTTGCGCGGCAGCGGCAGGTCGGCCGACATCAGGAAGGCCGGCCAATAGATCGCGTGGAAGCGCACCACATCCTTGCCGATCACATGCAGGTCGGCTGGCCAGCGGGCTTCCCACCCGGCGGCGGGCCAGCCCGACGGCGTCAGGTAATTGGTCAGCGCGTCCAGCCACACATACATCACATGGCCCGGAGACTCCGGCACCGGTACGCCCCAGTCGAAACTGGTGCGGCTGATAGAGAGGTCTTTCAATCCCCTCTCAACAAACGCCTTCATCTCATTCAGACGATTGGTGGGCTGCACGAAATTCGGCTGCTCCGCATACAGCTTCAGCAGCGGCTCCTGAAAGCGGGAGAGGCGGAAGAACCAGCTTTCCTCCACCGTCCACGCCACTTCCGTGCCAGTGGGCGCCAGCTTCGTGCCGTCGTCTGAGGTGGAAAGCTCGTCCTCGTCATAATAGGCTTCGTCGCGGACGGAATACCAACCCTCATAGCGGTCGAGATAGATGTCTCCGGCTTCCACCAGCTTCGTCCACAGCGCCTGCACCACGGCCTTGTGATCCGGGTCCGTCGTGCGGATGAAGCGGTCGCGGCTGATGTTCAGCCGGTCGCACATGGCGACGAAATGCTGCACCATGCCGTCCACGAACGCCTGCGGCTCCACGCCTTCCTCGCGGGCGGCTTGCGCGATTTTCAGCCCATGCTCGTCTGTACCGGTCATGAAATAGGTGTCGCGGCCGTCCAGACGGGCGAAACGGGCCAGCCAGTCGGTCGCGATCACTTCATAGGCGTGGCCGATGTGCGGCCGCCCGTTCGGATAGGAAATGGCAGTGGTGACGAAGTAGCGGCTCATCTCTTGTCCTGAATGCGCCCGGCCCGGGCGGTGATATCGGCGAGCGCCATTGCCACCTGTGCCCGGTCATAGGCAAGGCGCACGGCGTCTTTGGCGAGGCCCTCTGCCTCTGAATACAGGTCCAGCAGGCGCGGATCGGGGTTGCTGCGCGCCGCTGCCGCCAGCCGCTGCGGCACCAGCGCCAGCAGCGCCTGCAGTTTGGGCGCTGCGGCCTGCGGGGCCACGCTGCGCGCCAGAGAGGCCGCGTCTCCGCCCGCCGCGATCCTGTCCAGCGTGCGGCCCAGCCCGGCCACATCGGCCCCGGCCAGCGCCGCGACCGCCCCCGGCGCGCCGCGCGCCAGCGTCACCATGGAGTCGATCTCCGCGGCGCTGATGCCCGTCTCGCCCTCTTCCAGCACCCGGCGCACCTCGGCATCGCTCAGCGGAAACAGCCGCAGCATGCGGCAGCGCGAGCGGATGGTGGGCAGCAGTCGCGCAGGCGCATGGCTGACGAGCAGATAGACGGTTTTCTGCCGTGGCTCCTCAAGTTCCTTCAGGAAGGCATTGGCGGTGTTGGGATTCATGTCGTCGATGGAATCGACGATCAACGTCCGCCATCCCGCGATTGCGGGGTAGCTGTGCAGGAAATCCGCCATCTCCCGCACCTGATCCACCACGATGGATTCGGTGGCGCTGCCCTTGCCTTCGGTGGGCGGGGCCAGCACGCGATGATCCGGGTGAGATCCGGCCGCGACCAGTTGCGCTGCCGGATCGTCCGCAGGCGTGTCGCCCGGCCCGCTGCCGCCGCTCAGCAGTTTCAGCGCCGCCCAATCGGCAAAGGCGCGCTTGCCGATCCCGCGCGGCCCCGCGAGCAGCCAGGCATGGTGCAGCCGCCCGGCCGCCAGCGCGTCCAGAAACATCTCTCGTGCGGGAAGGTGGCCGATCAGCATCGCCCCTGCCGTCGCATCCCGCCGCGCGTTTGCCAAGCCGCCCAATGCAGTTTACATCGGCGACAGACCCCGGGGGGCCGCTGATGCGCGGCTGAGAGGGAGGCGGCAGCCTTCGACCCGTTGAACCTGATCCGGCTGACACCGGCGGAGGGAGGGCGCGGCAAGAGAGTGGCCCGCCTTCCGTCCGAATTGACTGGAGGAACGCACATGGCCGACATCCCTTCGCATCTGGAAACCGCGAACGTGACGACCGGGCCGCTGCCTGCGTCGCGCAAGATTCATGTGGCGGGCCTGCTGCACCCGGACATCCGCGTTCCGCTGCGCGAAATCGCGCTGGAAGCCAGCGCCAACGAGCCGCCCGTGCGCGTGTATGACACGACCGGCCCCTACACCGATCCGAACATGCAGATCGACATCAACGCCGGGCTGAGCAAGCTGCGCACCAGCTGGATCGAAGCGCGCGGAGACGTGGAACGCTACGACGGGCGGCAGGTGAAGCCGGAGGACAATGGCCTGACCCGCGCCGGCAAGCGCGAGGTGAAGCCCTTCCCTGCCCCGAACCTGCGCCCGCTGCGCGCCAAACCCGGACAGGCCGTCACGCAAATGGCCTATGCCCGGCGCGGCATCATCACGCCGGAGATGGAATTTGTCGCCATCCGCGAAAATCTGGGCCGGGCCGAGGCGCTGAAGGCGGCCAGTGGCGGCGAAAGCTTCGGCGCGGAAATCCCCGATTTCGTCACCCCGGAATTCGTCCGTGACGAGATCGCGCGCGGCCGCGCCATCATCCCGGCCAACATCAACCACTCCGAAGTGGAGCCGATGATCATCGGCCGCAACTTCCTTGTGAAGATCAACGCCAACATCGGCAATTCGGCGGTCGCTTCTTCCGTGGCCGAAGAAGTCGAAAAGATGGTCTGGGCGATCCGCTGGGGCGCGGACACGGTGATGGACCTTTCCACCGGCCGCAACATTCACGACACCCGCGAATGGATCCTGCGCAACTCGCCCGTGCCGATCGGCACCGTGCCCATCTATCAGGCACTGGAAAAGGTGGGCGGCATCGCCGAAGACCTGACGTGGGACATCTTCCGCGACACGTTGATAGAGCAGGCCGAGCAAGGCGTGGATTATTTCACCATCCATGCGGGCGTTCGGCTGCCCTATATTCCGATGACAGCAAAGCGGGTTACCGGGATTGTTTCACGTGGCGGATCAATTTTGGCCAAATGGTGCCTTGCCCACCATCAGGAGAATTTCCTCTACACGCGCTTCGCCGAAATCTGCGAAATCATGCGCGCCTATGATGTCAGCTTCAGCCTTGGTGACGGGTTGCGCCCCGGTTCCATCGCCGATGCGAATGATGAAGCGCAATTCGCTGAACTCTACACGCTGGGTGAGCTGACGAAGACCGCGTGGGAAATGGACTGTCAGGTGATGATCGAAGGCCCCGGCCATGTGCCGATGCACAAGATCAAGGCCAATATGGACAAGCAGCTGGCAAGCTGCGGCGAAGCCCCCTTCTACACGCTGGGGCCGCTCACCACCGATATCGCGCCCGGCTACGATCATATCACCTCCGGCATCGGCGCGGCGATGATTGGCTGGTTCGGAACGGCGATGCTCTGCTACGTCACCCCGAAAGAGCATCTGGGCCTGCCCGACCGCGACGATGTGAAGGTGGGCGTCATCACCTACAAGCTCGCCGCCCATGCCGCCGATCTCGCCAAGGGGCATCCGGCCGCGCAGCTTCGCGACGACGCGCTGTCCCGCGCGCGCTTCGAATTCCGCTGGCGCGACCAGTTCAACCTCAGCCTCGATCCGGAAACGGCGGAGAAGTTCCACGACGCCACGCTTCCGGCCGAAGGCGCGAAGACGGCGCATTTCTGCTCCATGTGCGGGCCGAAATTCTGCAGCATGAAGATCACGCAGGAAGTGCGTGATTTCGCAGCGAAACAGAATCAACCGGCAGATGGATTCATCGCCGCCGAAACCGCGGAACAAGGTATGGCTGAAATGAGCGAAACCTTCCGCGCGAAGGGTAGCGAGCTTTACCTGCCCGCCGTGGATTGACGCGCACCCGCCGGGTTCATCCCGGCGGGGTCCATCCCGCAGGGGCCAGTTCGAACCCTTCGAACCGGAAGCCGGGCGCGACGACGCAGGTCATCAGCGCCCAGCCCTCGTCTGCCTCGGCCGCCTGCCAGCGCCCTGCGGGCACGATCAGCTGCGGTTGCTCGCCTGCCGCCACATCTGGCCCCAGCCGGTGCGTTTGAACGCCCGCCTCGCCCTCAATTCGCAGCGTCAGCGGCGCGCCGGAATGCCAGCACCAGATTTCGTCGGCATCTACCCGGTGCCAGTGCGACCGCTCTCCGGATTGCAGCAGGAAGTGGATCGCGGTGCAGGCCGCGCGTTCGCCATCCGCCGCCGGGCTGCGCCATGTCTCGCGGAACCAGCCGCCTTCCGGGTGCGGCTGAAGTCCCAGTTGTTCGATCAACACCCCGCCCGTCATGCTGGCTTGCTCCTCTGTCGCGCTGGCCTTATTCTTTGCGGGCTTGGGGGTGGAAGGGGCAAGTCATTATGAAGTGGCAGATATTGGGATGTTGCGGCCTTGCAGCCGTGCTGACAACCTCGACGACGGCGCAGCAGGCGCAGAAGGTCATCCCGCCAAAGACGGTTTACTGGATGTCCGCCGCGACCCAGTCCGGCTTCGGATTGGGCAGCGCGCCTTCCGCATCAGACATGATGCGCATGGCGATGGGCGGGGGCAGCAGCGGCCCCGTTCGGCAACTGGCGCTCGATCTCGGGTCGAAACTGCCGCCCTCCCCCGCGCCGGCCACGGCTGAACATGGCATCCCGCCAACGATGAACATGGGCACCAGCCTGCCGCTACGCGCGCCGAAGAAAGGGACGCCCGGCCCGCCAGCCGATGAGTTTGAGCGGCCCAAGGGCAAGCTGTTGCTGTTCTGGGGTTGCGGCGAAAATGCGCGGCCCGGCCAGCCCATCGTCATTGATTTCGCCAAGGTCGCGGCGGGGGAAATTCCGGCCAATCTGTTCGGCGGCGAACGGGTGCGCGTTGCGCGACCACCCAGCGCCTCCACATGGCCCACCTATGTCTATTGGCCCAATGCCGATCGGCAGGGTGGCAGCAAGCCGGTGCCGTCCAACGCATCGCTGCTGGGCGAGCACAAGGTGGCGGGGAACTTCGCCCCTGACATGCAGTTCACGCTTCAGCAAGACTGGCTGCCCGGCATCTCTACCAAGCAGCAGAAGCTGCCGTCCGGCGCGGTGACGCTGCAATGGAATGTGGTGCCCGGGGCCACCGGCCACTTCGCCCAGATGGTGAGCGCGAAGGAGGAAGGCGGCGCGCCCACCATCGTCTTCTGGGCCTCCAGCGAGGTGCAGACCTTCTATTCGGGCATGTCCGATTTCGTCTCGCCGTCTGAGGCGCAGCGACTGGTGGGGCGCAAGATGCTGATGCCGCCTTCCCAGAGCAGTTGCACTATTCCAAAGGAAGCCGTGAAGGTCGCGGAATCGGGGATATTCATGCTCGTCTCGCATGGGCCGGAACAGAACATCATCTATCCGCCGCGCCCCAAGGATCCGAAGGTGGATTGGGTGCAGGAATGGGCGGTGAAAGCCCGCTTCGTGTCCCGCTCTGGCGGCATATTGGGCATGGAGGATATGGCCGCAGCCGGTGGTGCCACAACGGCCAGTGGCAAGCCGAAATGCAAGCCCGATGCCGCCACGGAAGCGGGCAAAGCGGCCGGCGGTGGCGTGGGCGGCAGCATTGGTCGCGCCATGGGCGGCGCAATCGGCGGCCTGATGGGCGGCAAGAAGAAAAAGGGCGAAGATCAGGCGTGCGAGCCCTGAAGCCGGGCGACTGAGTCCGGACGGGGGCTGCTCTCGGCCCATCGCGCCCGGTGCGGCGCAGCGGTTCCGGTCTGCGCGAGGGCATGCTAGTCCGCCTTGCCATGGCCGACGCTGATCTCAACGCCCCTGCCGCAACCCGGATTGAGGACCGGGCCGACACGCAATCGCCCCGCATGATTCGCAAGCTGCGGGCGTGGCATCGCCGCTCCATCGTCGCGCCGGTGGATCATGCGGGCATCCTTTCGCGGGTGCAGGCTGAAGCCAGCTGGTCGGCGCGCTATGCCTTCATGATCGCGATGTCGGCTGGCATCGCGATCATGGGGATGCTGCTGTCCTCGCCCGCCATTGTCACCGGGGCGATGCTGATTTCCCCGCTGATGGCCCCCATCGTCGGGCTGGGCTTTGCGCTGGCCACCTTCGATTGGCCGGAGGTGCGCAAAAGCCTGATCGCGCTGGCGGTCGGCACGCTGCTGGCCATCGCGGTGACGGGCGGGCTGGTGCTGATGTCCCCCTTGCAGGACATGACGTCGGAAATCCTCTCCCGCACGCGGCCCAATCTGTTCGATCTGCTGGTCGCGGTGTTTTCGGCGCTGGCAGGCGGCTATGCCACCATCAAGGGGCGCGGCGAAACCATCGTCGGCGTGGCGTTGGCGACATCCTTGATGCCGCCGCTGGCGGCGGTGGGTTATGGCCTTGCCACCCTGAACATGCCGGTGGCGGCGGGCGGTTTCGCGTTGTTCCTCACCAACTTCATCGCCATCGCGCTCAGCGTGGCGCTGGTGGGGCGCTTTTACGGCTTCGGCTCGTTCCTGTCCCCCCGGCAGACCCGGCGGCAAGCGGTCGCGTTGGTGCTGCTGTTCGTGGCGTTGGCGGTGCCGCTGGGCCTGTCTTTGAAGCAGATCGCGTGGGAGGCATGGGCCACACGCACCATTCGCGGCCATGTCACGCGGGAATTCGGGGACCATAGCCGCATCGTCGCGCTGGACCCGGATTTCTCCGGCCAGAAGCTGGTGATCCGGGCGACAGTGCTGACGGATCGCATGCACGGCAAGGCAACGGACGATCTGGAACGGCGGTTGACGAAGCTGCTGAACCGCCCGGTGCAGCTGCAACTGAGCCAGGTGCTGGTGAACCAGAGCGCGGCGCAGGCCGAACTGAACCGCCCCCGCAGCAGCGACAGCGCACGCGCCGATCAACTGGCGCGCGCGGACATGGCGGCGCGGCTGTCGCTGGTCGCAAATGTGCCGGTGGAGGCCGTGCTGGTCGATCCGGTCGCGCGCCTTGCCACGGCGCAGGTCACGACAGCGCGGCCGCTCGTGGAACTGATGCAGGCCGAACAGCGGCTGACCGAGGACTCACCGGGCTGGTCTGTCCGCATTCTGCCCATCGCAGGCCCTTTGCCAGACCTGCCCGTGCCCGAAGCCGGGCTGACGAAGGCCGATGACAGCGGGCTGGATGCGCTTGTCTGGGCCTTGTCGCGGCGCGGCACCAACAGCGTGCGCCTGACGCCCCGCCGACTGTCCGGAGAGCCGATGGCGCGGGCCGTGGCGCGTGGGCAAGCCGTGGCGGCGGCGCTGGAAGCGCGCGGACTGGTTGTGGAGCAAGCCGCCCCGGTTGCGGCGGACGCTGCGCTGGAACGCGAAGAGGGGTTGGTAGCCGCCCGGTCGGTGCGGATCGACGCGCTGGCCCCTGCCCCGGTGCCGGAAGCGGAAGATGTGGCGCAGGCAAAGGAAAGGCCCGTCGCCACCGGCTGACGGGCCTTCCTGTTTCGGCTGTTCGAGGGCGCCCGGCTTCAGGCAGCCCCTTCTCAGGCGGCCTTATCGGCCCGCAGCAGTTGCACGGGCGGCTTCAGCCCTTTCACCACTTCGCCGTCGATGGAGACTTCCTCCACCGTGTCCATGCCCGGAAGCTCGAACATGGTGTCGAGCAGGATGCCCTCCAGAATGGAGCGCAGGCCGCGCGCGCCGGTGCGACGCTCAATGGCGCGCTTGGCGATTTCCGACAGCGCATCCTCGGTGAAGGACAGCTTCACGCCTTCCAGTTCGAACAGGCGCGAATATTGCTTCGACAGCGCGTTCTTCGGCTCTGTCAGGATCTTGATGAGCGCGGCCTCGTCCAGATCCTCCAGCGTTGCGATCACCGGCAGACGACCGACGAACTCGGGGATCAGGCCGAACTTCAGCAGATCCTCGGGCTCGCACTGGCGAAGCACTTCGCCCGTGCGCCGTTCATCCGGCGCAGCAACATGCGCGCCGAAGCCAATGGATTTGCCCTGCAATCTGTCCGCAATGATCCGGTCCAGCCCGGCGAATGCGCCGCCGCAGATGAACAGGATGTTGGTGGTATCCACCTGCAGGAATTCCTGCTGCGGATGCTTGCGACCGCCCTGCGGCGGCACGCTCGCGGTGGTGCCTTCCATGATCTTCAGCAGGGCCTGTTGCACGCCCTCCCCGCTCACGTCGCGGGTGATGGAGGGATTGTCGGCCTTGCGGGAAATCTTGTCGATTTCGTCGATGTAGACGATGCCTTTCTGCGCGCGCTCGACATTATAGTCGCTCGCCTGCAGCAGCTTCAGGATGATGTTCTCCACATCCTCACCGACATAGCCCGCTTCCGTCAGCGTGGTGGCGTCTGCCATCGTGAAAGGCACGTCGAGAATGCGCGCCAGCGTCTGCGCCAGCAGCGTCTTGCCGCAGCCGGTGGGGCCGACGAGCAGGATGTTGGACTTCGCCAGCTCCACCTCTGCGCCCTTCACCCCATGGGCGAGGCGCTTGTAATGGTTGTGCACCGCCACGGAAAGAACCCGCTTGGCATGCAGCTGGCCGATCACATAACTGTCCAGCACGCCCATGATCTCACGCGGGGTGGGAACCCCATCGCGGGTTTTCACCAGCGCGTTCTTCGTCTCTTCACGGATGATGTCGTTGCACAGCTCGACACATTCGTCGCAGATGAAGACTGTCGGTCCGGCGATCAGCTTCTTCACCTCATGCTGGCTCTTTCCGCAGAAAGAGCAGTAGAGGATATTCTTCCCGTCGCCGCTGGATGCCTTTGTCATAGTCTCTCTTTCAGCCGCGCGCCGTGAGGGCGACGGCAGCAACTTAAGTTAGCGCAGTTTCCCTCTCCCGCAAGTGCGAAAGCCGCCTGCATGGCAGACATCGGGCCTGCCAAAGCCGGGAAACAACCTCGTTGCGGTGAAAACCGACCCCTGAAACGCACACGGGCGGCACCGGGCCGCCCGTGAAATCGTTCGTCGATCATGCGACTGGCAGGCTGGATCAGGCGGCCTTCAGCTCGCTGTCGGCGGGTGTCGGGCGGCGATCCATCACTTCGTCCACAAGGCCGAAGTCCTTGGCTTCCAGCGCGGACATGAACTTGTCGCGCTCCATCGCGTTTTCGATTTCCTCCAGCGGCTTGCCGGTGAATTTCGCGTACAGGCTGTTCATGTGCGCGCGGATGCGGATGATCTCGCGGGCCTGAATTTCGATGTCGGTCGCCTGACCCTGCGCGCCACCAGACGGCTGGTGCACCATGATCCGCGCGTTCGCCAGGCTGATTCGCATCCCCGGTTCCCCGGCGGCCAGCAGGAAGCTGCCCATGGAAGCCGCCTGCCCGATGCACACCGTTCCCACCTTGGGGCGGATATATTGCATGGTGTCATAGATCGCCATGCCGCTGGTGATCACCCCGCCCGGCGAGTTGATGTACATGAAGATGTCTTTCTTGGGGTTTTCGGCCTCAAGAAACAGCAGCTGCGCCACGATCAGCGAGGCCATATTGTCCTCAATCGGGCCGTTCACGAACACGATGCGTTCGCGCAGCAGCCGCGAGAAGATGTCGAAGCTGCGCTCGCCCCGGCTCGATTGCTCGATCACGATGGGGACGAGGCCAGCCTGCGGGCCAGTCGACGGGATGAGGTTTGCGCGAAGCGCGGCGGCGGGGTCCATCAGGAACTGATCGCGGTCCATATGAGCCTAAGTCGGGCGTCACCCGCCGCCCGTCAAGCCCCGGCTGTTTCTTTTCGGAACAGTGGCTCGATATGTCCGTTCTGGTGCCAACTCCGCGCCGCCCGGGCAACGTCCTTGCTATTGGGCAAGCATGTCCGCCAGCCCTCTTTCCGGGTCCGTTTCCGGTAGTGGTTCCAGCAGCGCCGCAGCCGCTGTGCTTCCGGCGTTGGTAGAAGCTGCGCAGCGGACAGGGGTCGATTTTTCGGCGCTTTACCATACCGCCCGGCTCGAATCCGGTTTCAACCCCGATGCGAAGGCGCGCACCTCCTCCGCGACAGGCCTGTTCCAGTTCATCGACAGCAGCTGGCTGAACGTGCTGGCCAAACATGGTGCGCGGCATGGCTTATCTGCGGCTTCGAAGGCGGATGCGCTGGCGCTGCGCAACGATCCGCGCGCGGCAAGCCTGATGGCGGCCGAGCATATGGCAGACAATGCCGAACTGCTGGAATCGCGGCTGGGGCGCGAAGCCGGGCCTGTCGATCTCTATCTCGCGCATTTTCTGGGCGCGGGCGGCGCGGCGCGCTTTCTGGAGGCGCTCTCCGCTTCGCCCGATCAATCGGCGGCAGCGCTGATGCCATCGGCAGCGCGCGCCAACCCGTCTATTTTCTTTCAGGATGGCCAGCCGCGCTCATTGGCGGAGGTGCACGCGCTGTTCAGCCAGCGGTTGGGCGTGGAGTCTGCGCCCGTCGCGGTGGCGGCAACGGCTGGAACGGTAGAGACAGCGGCGGCACTGCCGGAAACCCCGCTGCGCGCTGCGGAGGCCGCCCGCCTCGCCTACCTCCTGCTCGCCGATCTCGGCGTTTAGGCCCGTCCCATGCCCGCCCTGATATCCCGCCTGTCGCTCTCTACCCTGCCCTTCGCCAGCGGCCGGGCGTTGCTGCCGGTGGCCATGCTGGCGATCGTGCTGCTGATGGTGGTGCCGATCTCCAGCTGGATGCTGGACATCTTCTTCATCGGCAACATCCTGCTGTCGCTGCTGATGCTGATGCTGGTGCTGGAGGCGAAGCGGCCGCTGGATTTCTCCACCTTCCCCACCCTGTTGCTGGTGGCCACGCTGTTCCGGCTGGCGCTGAACGTCGCCTCCACCCGCGTGGTGCTGGTGCATGGCCATGAAGGCCCCGCCGCCGCCGGCCATGTGATCGAGGCGTTCGGCCATGCGCTGATCGGCGGCAATTTCGTGGTGGGCCTGATGGTCTTCGTGATCCTGATGATCGTGAACCTTTCTGTGATCGCCAAGGGCGCAGGCCGCGTCTCTGAAGTGTCCGCCCGCTTCACGCTGGACGCCCTGCCCGGCAAGCAGATGGCCATCGACGCGGACCTCAGCGCCGGAATGCTCACGCCGGACGAAGCCCGCGCGCGGCGCGCCGATGTGGCGGCAGAGGCCGATTTCTACGGCTCGATGGATGGCGCATCCAAGTTCGTGAAAGGGGATGCGGTTGCGGGCATCCTGATCCTGTTGGTGAATATCTTCGGCGGGCTGGCCATCGGCATGCTCAGCCATGGCCTCTCCTTCGGCGAAGCGGCGGACGCTTACATCATCCTCTCCATCGGCGACGCGCTGGTGGCGCAGGTGCCCGCGCTGCTACTCTCCATCGGCGCAGCGATTTTGGTGACGCGCAGCGCGGACGATCATGGCCTGTCCAGCCAGCTCGGGCGGCAGGTGGCGTCCGCCAGCGCATGGTGGCCGACGGCGGGCGTGCTGGGGGCGATGGCGCTGGTGCCCGGCCTGCCTGCGATGCTGCTGGCCCCGGCCGCCGCGCTCGCCGGAACGGTGGCATGGCGGCTGCGCAAACGCCCCGAACCGGTGGTCGAGCCCATCGCCAACGCCGCCCCACCGGCCCAGCTCGATTGGGCCGAAGTGACAGACAGCGCGCCGATCCTGATCGAGATCGGCTATGGGCTGATCCCGCTGGTGGATGCGGAAGGCCCGCTGATGACGCGGATCACCGGCATCCGCCGCCAGCTGTCGCAAGAACTGGGTTTTGTGCTGCCGATGGCCCGCGTTCGCGACAATCTGGGCCTTGCGCCGCAATCCTATCGCATCAGCATTGCCGAGGAACTGGCCGGCGAAGGCGAGGCCTGGCCCGCCGACCTGCTGGCGCTGGAGGCGGAGGCGGTGACGGGCGAAATCCCCGGCCGGGCGGTGCGCGATCCGGCGTTCGGGATGACGGCGCGCTGGATTGATCCGTCGATGGAGCCGCAGGCGCTGGATGCCGGATATACGGTGGTGGACAGCGCCACCGTGGTGGGAACGCATATCTACAAGCTGTTGAAGGAACATGCACATATCCTGTTCACGCAGGATGATATGCAGGGCCTTCTGGATGCGCTGGGCAACCGCCAGCCGCAGCTGGCCGCCAGCCTTTCCCCGCGCACCGTGCCGCTGGCGCTGACAACGCAGGTGGCGCAATCGCTGCTGGAGGAAGGTGTTTCGCTTAAGGGCTTCCCGCGCATTGCGGCGGCCCTGTCGCAGCATGTGGGCAGTGTGCAGGATCCGGCGTTGCTGGTGGAGGCGGTGCGGGGCCGCATCGGCGGGCTGATCCTGTCCGGCATTGCGCCGGGCGGCGGCGCGCTGAAGCTGATCGCGCTTGCACCGGAGTTGGAATCGCTGCTGGTCGCAGCCCACCGCGCGGCCCCGGCGAGCGATTTTCCCTTCGAACCCGGCCTTGGCAACCGCATCATGGAGGCGGTTCTGTCCGCTGCTGGTCCGCTGGTGGCGGCTGGCACACCCGTCATCCTCGTCACCCAGCCCGGACCGCGTCGGGCGCTGTGGCGGCTGCTTCGCCCGCATATCCTGATCCCGGTGCTGGGCTTCCCGGAATTGCAGGATCACCGCGCCGTCGAAGTGGTCGCCGTCGTCAGTGGGGACCTTGCCAATAACCCGGCCCCGAAACCCGCCACTATGGAGCCAGCCTGATGGACGCTCGCCTTATGCACTCCGGCGGCGCTGCGCTGCTCGGGCTTTATTCGCCAGACGCCGTTGCTCGGCCCGATCCGGATCGGCTGGTGCGGATGAACATGGCGCTGGTGCGCAAGATCGCCTGGCACACCCACGCCCGCGTCTCCTCCGCGCTGGATATCGAGGAGCTGGTGCAGACGGGGATGGTCGCGCTGATCGAAGCGGCGCGCACCTTCGAGGATCGCGGGCAGGCGGCCTTCAGCACCTATGCCAGCGTGCGCATTCGCGGGGCGATGATCGATCTGCTGCGCAAGCAGGCGACGCTGTGCCGCTCGGCGCTCCGCAAGCGGCGTGAACTGGGGGCGGCGCAATCGCGGCTGAACAACCGTCTGGGCCGCGCACCGAGCCATGCCGAACTGGCCGAGGAAATGGGGCTGGAGCTGCCGGACCTGCACGATCTGCTGAACGCCACGCAGGCGGTGCGGCATGAATCGATGGACGAGGTCTATTCCGATCACAGCATCTGGTTCGCCGCCGAGGAGCCGGATGCGCTGGAACAGCTGCAATCCAGCCGGATGCGCAAGGCCATCGCGGATTCCATCCGCAACCTGCCGCAGCGGGAGGCGCAGGTGCTGCAGCTCTATTTCGTGGAGGAGCTGAATCTGGAGGAGATCGGGCAGGTGCTGGGCGTCGGCGCAGCGCGGGTTTGCCAGATCAAGAAAGTGGCTCTGGACAAGCTGCGTAACCATCTTGGGGGATGGGATCAGGACTGAGTTTTGGGTAGGAAGACGACAGCGACTCACTGGCTCCGGAACGTTGGAGGACGTTCCGGGGCTTTTTTCTTGTGTGGAGTATAGCCGGTGAGTCTGGGCGGCGGGCCACGAAGCCGCCCTACCCCGCCAGCTTGCCGATGCGCTTCAGCGTTGTTTCCGCTTCCGAAAGCGTGTTTTGCACGATCTGGGCGCAGCTGAGCACTTCGCGGACGCCGCCGCCGCCCTGCCCCACCGCAAAGCATTGAAAGTTGCGGTCGATGTTTTCGGTGATGCCTGCAATCGGCCCAAGGCGGTTCAGTTGCACCGATTCCATGACTTGCGCCGGGAAGGGCTTGGCTTGCTCCTTCTCGAACTTGTCTGTGGTGTCGTTCTTGAGCGCGCGGAGCGTCTTGCCGGTGAAGCCGCGCGAGATGGTGGTGTCTGCCTCTGACATCTCGACGATGGCGTCTTTGTAAGCCTGCCCTGCATGGGCTTCTTTGGAGGCGATGAAGCGAGTGCCCATCCAGACGCCTTGGCAGCCCATGGCGAGGGCGGCGGCGAGGCCGCGGCCATCGTAGAGGCCGCCTGCGGCCACCACGGGGATCTTCACGGCGTCCACCACTTGCGGCCAGAGCGCGACGGAGGCGACCTGCCCGGTATGGCCGCCGCCTTCGGTGCCCTGCGCGATAACGCCGTCGCAGCCCGCCTGTTCCGCCTTCACGGCATGATCGACCTTGCCGACCACGGCGAACACAAGGACGCCCGCATCCTTCAGTTGCTTGACGATGGGATATGGCACGCCGAGGCCCGCGACGAACGCCTTGGCGCCGTTGGCGATGATGACATCGATGGCGGCGGTGAGCGTTTCCGGCTGGGCGGACAGCAGGTCGACACCGAAGGGCTTGTCGGTCAGGGCGCGCACCTGCTGCATCTGCGCTTCGATGAACTTGGCGCTGGTGCCTGCCATGCCCAACGTGCCGAAGCCGCCTGCGTTGGAGACGGCGGCGACCACTTCCGCATAGGACACGCCGCCCATCCCGGCGAGCATGATGGGATGCTCGACGCCGAGCATGTCGCACAGGGGGGTTTTGATCATGGCTGCTCCCTCAAAGATGTCTGCATTGTTGCTGACAGGAAAGCCATGTCGCGCGTGCCGGAACAACCTAGGCTTTTGGGAGGATGCGCATATGAATAGGGCGGGCGCCTGCGAACAGGCACCCGCCCCGGTTCAGGCCTGATCGGGGATCAGGCGGCCTTTTTCTTCGCGGCGTTGCCGTAGAAGGTTTCGCCTTTGGCGGCCATGTCGCGCAGCATCTGCGGCGGGGTGAAGCGCTCGCCATATTGTTGCGCGAGGCGATCCAGCGTCTGCACCACGGTTTCGAGGCCGATGGTGTCTATCGCGCTGAACGGGCCGCCGGTGAAGGGCGCGAAGCCCCAGCCGAAGATGGCACCCAGATCGCCATCTTCCGGCGTTTCCAGCACGCCTTCGGCGAAGCAGCGGGCGGTTTCCACCAGCTGGCGATAGAGCAGCCGCTCTTTCACCTCTGCCGGGGTGGGCTGCACGGCGGAGACGGGGAAGTAGGTGCCGAGTTCGGGCCAGAGATATTTCGCCGAGCCGTCTTCCGGATAGACGTAGAAGCCCTTGCCGTTCTTGCGGCCATGGCGGCCCAGTTCCATCATCTTTTCGATGACGGCCTCGCCCGCGCCGGGCTTGTAGGCGTCTCCCAGATCGGCCTTCGTCTGCTGCGCGACCTTGTAGCTGAGGTCGAGGCCGACTTCATCGTTCACGGCCAGCGCGCCGACGGGCATGCCCATCTGCTTGCCGATATTTTCGATGAGGGCTGGCTTTGCGCCTTCGCCCAGCAGCGTCAGACCTTCCTGCACATAGGTGCCGAAGCAGCGGCTGGTGTAGAAACCGCGGCTGTCGTTCACGACGATCGGCGTCTTGCGGATTTGCGCCACATAATCGAGCGCCTTGGCGATTGCCTCAGGCCCGGTTTTCTTGCCGACGATGATTTCGACCAGCGGCATCTTCTCGACTGGCGAGAAGAAGTGGATGCCCACGAAATTCTCGGCTTAGACCATGCTTCCGCCAGACCGGTGATCGGCAGGGTGGAGGTGTTGGAGCCGAAGATCGTGTCTGCGCCGACAACGGCTTCGGTGGCCTTGGTCACGTCCGCCTTGATCTCGCGGGTTTCGAACACCGCCTCGATGATCAGGTCACAGCCCTTCAGATCGGCGTAATCCGAGGTCGGGTGGATGCGACCGAGGATTTCGGCGGCCTTTTCCGGCGCGGTGCGCTTCTTGGCGAGGCGGTCTGCGGTGTATTGCTTGCCCTTTTCAGCCGCCGCCAGATCGCGATCCAGCAGCACCACCTCGATCCCGGCCTGCGCCGAAACCATGGCGATGCCCGCGCCCATCAGGCCTGCGCCCAACATGCCGACCTTCTTCGTCTTCATTGGCGGGACATTGGCCGGGCGGCGCGCGCCCTTTTCAGCGGCCTGCTTGGACACGAACAGCGAGCGGATCATGTTGCCGGCTTGCGGATCGGCGACGACCTTGGCGAAATATTTGGATTCAAGGCGGATCGCCGTGTCCATCGGCAGCTGTGTGCCTTCATAGACGGCGGACAGGATTGCCTTCACCTGATTCATGTTGCCGAAGGTCTGCTTGTGCGCCATCGCCGTGCCGCCCATGAAGGTCTGCACGAAATTGGGGTTGGTCGCGCCGACGCCGCCGGGGAATTTGAAGCTCTTCTGATCCCACGGCTGCACGCCGCCCTTGGGGTTGGCCTTCACCCAATCCTTCGCGGTTTGCACGACTTGCTCCACCGGCACCACGGCCTGCGCGACGCCGAGGCCCAGCGCTTCCTGCGGGCTCATATTCTTGCCTTGCAGCAGGAACATCAGCGCGGGTTGCACGCCGATCAGGCGCGGCAGCCGCTGGGTGCCGCCCGCGCCGGGGAACAGGCCCACCAGCACTTCAGGAAGGCCCAGCACGATCTTCGGATTGTCGGCGATCACGCGGTAATGCGTTGCCAGCACGATCTCCAGACCGCCGCCCAGCGCGAGGCCGTTCACAGCGGAGGCGACCGGCTTGCCGGTGGTTTCCATATCGCGCAGCAGCTTGTTCAGGGTGAACACGCCCTCGAACAGTTGCGCCATGCGGGATTTGCCGGATGAGGCCCCTGCCCCGCCGCCAGAAAAGTTCATGCCTTTCAGGTCTGCGCCTGCGACAAAGCCGCTGGGCTTGCCGGAGGTGATGACGGCACCCTTCACGGCGTCGTCGGTCTTGATACGCTCCACGGCGGCGATCAGGTCGCGCGTCAGGTCTTCGTTGATGACGTTCATCGACAGCCCGGGGCAATCGATGGTGAGCAGGAGGATGCCGTCTGCATCCAGATCCTGACGGATGGCTTGTTCTGTCATGGGTTCCTCCGGAAAATCAGATGCGTTCGATGACGGTGGCGGTGCCCATCCCGGCGCCGACGCACAGGGTGACGAGCGCCGTCTGCTTGCCGGTGCGCTCGAGCTCATCGAGCACCGTGCCGAGGATCATGCCGCCGGTGGCCCCCAGCGGGTGGCCCATGGCGATGGCGCCGCCGTTCACGTTCATCTTCTCGTGCGGGATATCAAGATGCTTCATCATCCGCATCACCACCGACGCAAAGGCCTCGTTCAGTTCGAACAGGTCGATATCGGCCACCGTCATGCCCAGCCGCTTCAGCAGCTTTTGCGTGACGTAGGTGGGGCCGGTCAGCATGATCAGCGGCTCAGAGCCGATGGAGGCCATGCCCTTGATACGGGCGCGCGGCTTCAGGCCATATTTCGCGCCGATTTCCTTGTTGCCCACCAGAACGGCGGACGCGCCATCGACGATGCCCGACGAGTTGCCCGCGTGGTGGACGTGGTTCACACGCTCCACTTCCGGATAGCGCAGCTTGGCGATCTCGTCGAAGCCGGGCATTTGTTCGCCAAGCGCCTGAAAGGCCGGGGCAAGGCTGGCGAGCGACTGCATATCCGTCTGCGGGCGCATATATTCGTCATGGCCGAGCACGATTTCGCCGATCACGTCTTTCACCGGGATGATGGATTTGGCGAACCGCTTTTCGTCCCACGCCTTGGCTGCCCGGCGCTGCGATTCCACGGCGTAAGCGTCCACATCGTCGCGGGAGAATCCGTCGATGGTGGCGATCAGGTCCGCGCCGATGCCTTGCGGGGCGAAATAATTCTTGATGGCAACCGCTGGGTCGGTCGCCCATGCGCCGCCGTCGGAGCCCATGGGCACGCGGCTCATGCTTTCCACGCCGCCGCCGATGGCGAATTCGGCTTCGCCCGCGATCACCTTGGCAGCCGCCATGTTCACGGCTTCAAGGCCGGAGGCGCAGAAACGGTTCACCTGCACGCCGGCCGTCGTTTCGGCATAATCGGCGTTCAGCACGGCGACGCGGGCGATGTCCGCGCCCTGTTCCCCCACCGGGGAGACGCAGCCGAGGATCACGTCGTCCACGTCGGCGGTGTCGATGTTGGTGCGATCGCGGATCGCCTGCAGCACCTGTGTGGCGAGCTGGATCGGGGTGATTTCGTGCAGCTTGCCGTCTTTGCGGCCCTTGCCGCGCGGGGTGCGCACGGCGTCGTAGATATAGGCTTCGGCCATTTTCAGTCTCCCTAGTCGGAACGGGTGTGTCCTACGCCTGCCCCATATGGGGGCAAGCTGGTGCAATCATCAGAAGGAATCGGCGGGCAGCGCCATCAGCGTGTCCGCGCCCACCCGCACTTCGGCGGCATGGGTGTGGGCAGCGATCAGCTGGCGGGCAAAGAAGTGGGCTGCCGTCATCAGCTTGGCTTCGTGGAAGTCCTTGCCGAAATCGCTGGGGTCGCCTGCCAGCGCGGCCGTGCTGGCCCTTGCCATCAGCAGCCAGAAATGCCCCAGCGCCACCAGCGCCATCAGCTTCAGATAGGCGGCGGACCCGGCACCGGCATTGTCCGGGTTGCTCATGGCGTTTTGCATCAGCCAGAAGGTCGCGCCTTCCAGCGCGCCCTTGGCTTCGGCCAGCGCATCGGCATGGGCCTTCAGGCTGTCCACCGCACGGGCCTCGGCGATGCCGCCATCCACCAGCGCGAAAAAGGCCCGCAGGCCCCGGCCGCCGTTCTGCGCCAGCTTGCGGCCCACCAGATCCAGCGCCTGAATGCCGTTTGCGCCTTCATAGATCATGGAGATGCGCGCATCGCGCACGAACTGCTCCATCCCCCATTCGGCGATATAGCCATGGCCGCCGAACACCTGCTGGGCGTTGGTGGCGTTGGCATAGCCTTCGTCCGTGAGGTAGGATTTGATCACCGGCGTCAGCAGAGAGAGCAGATCGTCCGCCAGTTCGCGCTGTTCGGCGGTTTCCGCCTTGTGCGAGAGATCGGCCTGCAGCGCTGCCCACAGCGCCAGCGCCCGGCCGCCTTCGTTGAACGCCTTGGCGTTCAGCAGCATGCGCCGCACATCGGGGTGGACGATGATCGGATCGGCCTTGGCCTCCGGGTTCTTCGGGCCGGTGAGCGAGCGGCCCTGAATCCGGTCTTTCGCGTAAGCGACCGCATTCTGATAGGCGATTTCCGATTGCGCGAGCCCCTGCACGCCCACGCCCAGCCGGGCCACGTTCATCATGATGAACATGGCGCGCAGGCCCTTCATTTCCTCGCCGATCAAATAGCCGGTCGCGCCGTCGTAATTCATCACGCAGGTGGCGTTGGCGTGGATGCCCATCTTATGCTCGATGGACCCGCACGACAGGCTGTTGCGCGCACCCAGAGAGCCATCCTCGTTCACGAGGAACTTGGGCACGATGAACAGGGAGATCCCCTTCACGCTGTCCGGCGCGTCCGGCGTTTTCGCCAGCACGAGGTGGATGATATTGTCTGACAGGTCATGCTCGCCCGCCGAAATGAAAATCTTGGTGCCGGTGATCTTGAAGCTGCCGTCCGCCTGCGGTTCGGCGCGGGTCTTGATGAGGCCGAGATCGGTGCCCGCGTGCGGCTCCGTCAGGTTCATCGTGCCGGTCCAGCTGCCGGCGATCATGTTGGGGAGATAGGTCGCCTTCTGCGCATCCGAGCCGGTGACGAGAATGGCGCTGATGGCCCCCTGCGTGAGGCCCGGATACATGGAGAAGGCCATGTTCGCGGACGACTGGAACTCCTCGAACACGGACCCGAGCACATGCGGCAGCCCCTGCCCGCCATATTCCTTCGGCTGCATCAGCGTGCCCCAGCCGCCTTCTGTGAAAGCCTTGTAGGCCGCCTTGAAGCCATCGGGCGCGGTGACGCTGCCATCTGCATGGCGGGTGCAGCCCTGTTGATCTCCGCTCTGGTTCAGCGGGTGGATCACCCCTTCCACGAACTTCGCGCCTTCTTCCAGAATCGCGTTCACCATGTCCGGCGTGGCGTCTCCGAAACCGGGCAGATTCTGGTAACGATCAAGCCCCACCACATGCTTCAGCACATATTGGCTGTCTTTCACGGGGGCGCGATAGCTGGCGGGCATTCGGGTTTCTCCTCAGGGATTCGGGCGCAGCAACTGCGCCTCGACTGTGCTGCAGAATTGTTCCAGTTCGGCGATGGTCGCATCCAGCGCGGCACGCTGTTCGTTGAGCGCGGTGATACGCTCGCGGCTTTTTGCCAGCGTTGCCTCGATCTGCGGCCGCCGGGCCGGGCCGGGGGCATACATGTCCAACAGGTCGCGGATGTCGGCCAGGCTGAAGCCCACCGAGCGGCCACGCAAGATCCACGCAAGCCGGGCGCGATCCGCGCGGGAATACAGCCGCGTGGTGCCGCGACGGGTGGGATGAATCAGCCCTTCGTCCTCGTAAAAGCGAAGGGTGCGCGGGGTGACGGCATATTCGCGCGACAGGTCGGTGATGGTGAAGCGCGCCTCGCTCTCTGCAGGGTCGATTCCCCCGGCAGGAGCAGGCCCGGCGCTGTCGAGCGCTTCGCCCGGAATATTGAAGCCTCCCGTTCCCATGCGCGCTCCGATGCCTCACCTTTACGTTCACGTCAATATTCTGACGCGATGATCCGTTCTGCCGGGCAGATGAACTGGCGCTTATATCTTTTGCACACAGGCATCGCGCCCACCCTCTCTCCGCCGCTCAGGCTGAGCCTGTCGAAGCCCCGGGCGTGAATGCTCAATGGCTGAGCCGGGGCTCGCTGCTCCATGGGGCTTCGACAGGCTCAGCCTGAGCGGGGGAGATCAGCCTGTGAGCCGGGAACGTGGAGCGGCAGCAGGCAAAGATGCCGCACCTGGCTTATGAAACCATTGTCACCTGAAGCCACTGCGCCTCTTCCGCCCGCCGCCCCGGCACAGGCCATGGGCGGCGGGACGGTGGTGACCGACCCTGAAACGTGCAAAAGCCTGTGCGACATACAGGCCACCACTGAGGGCCTGATACGCCAAAGCGACGACTTTGTTTAGTCACGAATCGTGACTTGCCGCTTTTCAGCCCTGCTCCACGGCAAGCGCCGCCAGTGCGGCATATTCGTGGACATGCACGCCCGCCCCGCCCCGCCCGGCCAGTCGCGCCAGCGCCGCCGCCACATCCTCTGCGCGAATCGAGCGGTAACGGCTCAACCCGCCCATCAGCAGCGGATCGAACAGCGGGGCAAGCCGCTGCGCCAGCGCCTCGAACGGCCGCCGTTCGGCGCGTGGGCCGATGATCAAGCCGGGGCGGACGATGTCGATCCTGTCGAAGCCGATGGTTGCAAGCTCTTGCTCGACCTCGCCTTTCACCCGGCTGTAAAAGACGCGCGAGCCTGCGTCGGCCCCAACCGCGCTGACGGAAAGGAAATGGCCGCACCCGGCGGCATGGGCGGCGCGGGCAAATGCCAGCACGGCGTGCTGATCCACGGCACGGAAAGCCGCTTCGCTTCCGGCCGTCGCCATGGTGGTGCCCAGCGCAGAGATCGCTGCATCGGCCGGGGGCAGTGCGGGGAGCTGTGCGAAATCCACCTGCAACTCGTGCAGCAGCGGATGCGAGACGCTGCTGGGTCGTCGCCCGACCGATACCACCTCATGCCCATCGGCCAGCAGCAATTGCAGCAGCCGGCTGCCGACGAGACCCGTCGCCCCGGCCAGCAGCAGCTTCATGCGGGTTCCAGCCCCTCTGGCGTCAGCCGCCGGTAGAAGCAGCTGGCGGCACCCGTGTGGCAGGCCGGGCCTTCGGGCAGCGCCTTCAGCCAGAGGCAATCCTGATCGCAATCGACCAGAATCTCCGTCACGTTCAGGAAATGGCCGGATGTTTCGCCCTTCAGCCACAAGGACTGGCGGCTGCGGGACCAGAAATGCGCCCTGCCCGTCTCCCGCGTTTTGGCGATGGCTTGCGCGTTCATATGCGCCACCATCAGCGGCGCGCCGGTCTGCGCATGGGTCACTACGGCCGTCAGCAGGCCGTTTGCATCCAGTTTCGGTTCGAACATGTCAGCCATGCGGGCCTTGATGACCTTTCAATGACAACAGATATAGCGACAAACGCAGCGGAACCGCCTACATGGCCCCGCAGCGAGCGGCTCACAAGACAGGCAGGAATTCCATGGCAGAGGCGGCTGACGTTTTCGAGGCAAGCCAGCTTACAACCGATCCCTTCGATGACGACAAGCTGCGCGAAGAGTGCGGCGTGTTCGGCGTCTGGGGCGGCACGCAGGCGTCTGCCATGGTGGCGCTGGGGCTGCACGCCCTGCAACATCGCGGGCAGGAGGCGGCCGGTATCCTCAGCTTCGATGGCGAGGAATTCCATGTCCACCGGGCGATGGGGCATGTGGCGGGCAATTTCGACCGCACTGACGTGATCGACGCCCTGCCCGGCGAAGCGGCCATCGGCCACAACCGCTATTCCACCACCGGCGACACCGCGCTGCGCAATGTGCAGCCGCTCTATGCCGATCTGGCCGCCGGTGGCTTTGCCGTGGCGCATAACGGCAATCTATCCAACGCGATGACGTTGAAGGCCGAGCTGATCCAGCGCGGCTCGATTTTCCAGTCCACCTCCGACACGGAGGTGATCATCCATCTGGTTGCCACCTCCAGCTTCCGCACCCTTCTGGATCGCTTCATCGATGCGCTGAAACAGGTGGAGGGCGCTTACTCGCTGATCTGCCTGACGAAAGAGGGCATTATCGCCTGCCGCGATCCGCTGGGGATCCGCCCGCTGGTGCTGGGCAAGCTGGGCGAAGCGTGGATTCTGGCCTCCGAAACCGTGGCGCTGGATATCGTGGGCGCGAGCTTCATCCGCTCCATCGAGCCGGGCGAGCTGGTGGTGATCAACGACGACGGCATCCGCAGCCTGAAGCCGTTCGCCCCGGTGAAATCCCGCCCCTGCATCTTCGAGCAGGTCTATTTCTCCCGGCCGGACAGCTTTTCCGACGGGCTTTCGGTGTATCAGGTGCGCAAATCCATCGGTGCGGAACTGGCGGCGGAAGCCCCGGTTGTGGCCGACATGGTGGTGCCGGTGCCCGATTCGGGAACACCCGCCGCCATCGGCTATGCGCAGGCGGCGGGCATTCCGTTCGAGCTGGGCATCATCCGCAGCCATTATGTGGGCCGCACCTTCATCCAGCCCGGAGACCAGATTCGCCACTTGGGCGTGAAGCTGAAGCACAATGCCAATCGGGCGATGATTCAGGGCAAGAAGCTGGTGCTGATCGACGATTCGGTGGTGCGCGGCACCACCAGCGTGAAGATCGTGCAGATGCTGCGCGATGCGGGCGCGGCCGAAGTGCATCTGCGCATCGCCAGCCCGCCCACCACCAACAGTTGTTTCTATGGCGTGGACACGCCGGAACGCTCCAAACTGCTGGCGGCGCAGATGGATTTGGAAGCGATGCGCAACTACATCGGTTGCGACAGCCTCGCCTTCATCTCTATCGACGGGCTGTATCGCGCGCTGGGCGAAACGGCCCGCATCGCCAACGCCCCGCAATTCTGCGATGCCTGTTTCACCGGGGATTATCCCACCCGGCTGACCGACCACGAGGCTGCCGAAGCGCCGACGCAGCTGGGCCTGCTGGCCGAACGGCGCGGCTGATGGCGGAAAATCGGCAGAAGCTCGCGCTCGTTACCGGCGCGAGCCGGGGAATCGGTGCCGCCACCGCGATCCGGCTGGGGCGCGAAGGCTATCATGTGATCCTGACGGCCCGCAGCGAATCCGGGCTGATCGCGACCGAAGATGCGATCCATGCCGAAGGCGGCAGCGCCACCATCGCGCCGGTTGATCTGACCAAGGGCGAGGATATCGACAAGCTGGCCGCCGCCATCGCCGGTCGCTGGAACGGGCTGGATCTGCTGGTGCTGAACGCGGCCATGCTGGGCACGCTGTCTCCGCTCGCCCATGTCAGCCCGAAGGAATTCGAAGCGGTGATGGCGCTGAACGTGACGGCGCAATGGCGGCTGATCCGCGCCTTCGATGGCCAGCTGCGGCTGGGCCGGGGCACTGTGGTGGCCATCACCTCGTCTGTGGCGAGCCGGGCGGAAGCCTATTGGGGGCCGTATGCCGCCAGCAAAGCGGCGCTGGAGTCTCTGGTGGGCGTCTATGCCGCCGAGATGCAGGCGCTGGGGGTAAATGCGCTGATCGTCGATCCGGGCGGCACCCGCACGCAGATGCGTGCGAAGGCTTTTCCCGGAGAGGATCCGCAGACGCTGAAAGAGCCGGAGGCGGTGGCCGACCGGATCGCCGAGCGATTACAGGCTTCGCTGCCACCCGGGCTGAGCCGGATCGCCATCGCGCGCGACGGGGCGCTGCTGGGCTGAGGCTGGAGACTCGGGTGCTTGCCGGTGAAGCCGCCCGACACATCATGGTGGACATCTGTCAACCAGTTAACGGCCATTAGGATTTCTATTTCCCGCCGTTCATAAAGATGAACGATCCGTTTTGCGATTGTGCCATTTCTATCAAACTTTCATTGCGTTAACCAAAAGTCTCACCGATCCGGCCAACTATCTGTTGTGCGCGAAAACCTCTGCTTCCTATTCCGGTTTCAGGCCTCCGAAAGGGCCGGAGCCTTAATACATGGGGGCATCCATGAAGAAGGACGACCAGCCCGGATGGTGGCGATTTCGTGCTGGCGGATGGCGATCCGCCGTTCCGCGCGCCGACCTACCAAATCATCTCAGGCCTGACCGTCGGCAAGACCTATGAATTGAACTTCTGGCAAGCCGCTGGCCAGCATACACCTTCACCGGCCCGACCACGGAGCGCTGGCAGGTGACGTTCGGCGACGACACGCAATATTCCAGCATGTTCTCGCTGCCCGTGATGGATCGAATTTTCGGCACCCACCATCTGCCGGATCATTTCCCGCCCAACTATGGCATCGACCGGCCCGACGAAATGGCCCCGCTGCTGCCCTTCGCGGCACGACAGCAATCCGCGCCTTCCGCCGAACGCTCCGACGCCTGAGGGCTTACCGCGGCCGCTCTTTGGTCAGGATGGCTGCTATGTGCGCTCGCCCGGCAGCGGCGGCATCGCCTTTTCCACCCGCTTCAGCCCGGCGGCGGATCGGGCGGCCTTCGCCAGCCGCGCCTCCCATTTGCCGAGGTTCTTCTCCACCCCGCCCTGCTTCACCGGGCCAAGTGCGAAGGTCCGCACCGGCTTCAGGCCGACGAACTGCAGAATCTGCCCACGCCAGCGCCGGAGCAGCGCATTGCCGAAGGCGAACCACAGCCAGATAGGCGGGGTATCCATCGTGACGATCAGGTCGGCCGAGCGGCCCGTTAACAACCGATCCCACCATGGGTCTTTCGGATGATAGGCGAAGGCAAATCCCGGCAGCAACACGCGGGAGAGCAGCCCGCTGAGCGGCGCAGGCTCTGCCCCCCACCACATCGGAAAGGCGATCACCAGATGATCCGCCGCCAGCAGCGCTTCCGCGACGCGGCGCACATCCGGCTCCCACGCCTGCCGCTTCGCATAGCCATCGTGCAGCACCGGATCGAACACCAGATCGCGAACGGCGATGCGGGTAATGGTGCAACCGGGCGGCAGCGCGGACGCATAGACATCCAGCAGATGGCTGGTCAGCCGGGCCGATCCGGGGTGGCCATCGATCAGCAGCACCTGCATGGCCCCGCGCCCTTCTATTTCGCCGGTTTCACATACACCCGTTTGCCGTCCAGCCATGTTTCCTCCACCACCACCTGCGGCAGTTCGGCCGGGCCGATGGTGAAGGGGTCGCGATCCAGCAGCAGGAAATCGGCGAAGCTGCCTTCCGTCAGTTGCCCGGCCTTCCCGTCCTGCCCGCCTGCCCATGCGGCATCGGTGGTGAAGCCCGCGAAGGCCTGCTGCAGCGTCAGTGCGTCCTCCGGCCGCCAGCCGCCCGGCGGCTGGTTCTGCCTGTCTTGCCGGGTGACGGCGGCGTGCAGGCCATAGAAGGGGTTGGCCGGTTCCACCGGGAAATCGGAACCCAGCGCCAGCTTCACACCCGCCTTGCGCAGCGTCGCCCAGGCATAGGCCCCCGTCAGCCGCGCTTCGCCCAGCCGATCCGCCGCCATCGCTTTGTCTGAGGTGGCGTGGGTGGGCTGCACGGAGGCGATGATGTTCAGCTCGGCAAAGCGGGGGATGTCGGCCGGGTCGATCACCTGCGCATGTTCGATGCGGTTGCGGAACTTGTCGCTATAGGCCGGTCGGATTTCGGTGAAGGCGTCCAGCGCCTGCCGGTTGGCGGCGTCGCCGATCGCATGCACCGCCACCTGATAGCCGAGGTAATTGGCCCGGCTGAACAGGTTTTTCATCTTCGCATCGTCGAGGAACTGCAGCCCGCGCGTGCCCGGCTCGTCGCTATAGGGTTTCAGCAGCCACGCGCCGCGGCTGCCCAGCGCGCCATCGGCCATCAGCTTGATGCCCTGCAACTTCAGCCGCCCGTTGTAGAGCCATGGCGTGGGGCGCAGCGGGCTGATCGCCTCCATCGCGGGCATGCCGGCGGCATAGGCGGTGATGCGCAAGGTCAGCCGCCCTTCGTCGCCGAAGGTGCGGAACAGCGCCCAGTCCTCCGCGCTGCTGCCCATGTCGTGCACACCCGTGAGGCCGACGGAGGCGAGATGCGCCAGCGCGGCTTCCAGCGCCTTCTCCCGCTCCCCGGCGGATGGTGGCGGGGCGGCCTTCTCCACCAGATCCATCGCCGCGTCGATCAGCACGCCGGTTGGGTTGCCCGCCGCATCGCGCAGGATGCGCCCGCCCGCCGGGTCTTTCGTCGCCTTCGTGATTCCGGCCACCTTCAGCGCCGCCGTGTTCGCCCATCCGGCATGGCCATCCACGCGCGACAGCCACACCGGCCGCGCAGCATAGGCGGCATCCAGTTCGGCCGCCGTGGGCATGCGGCCCAGCCCCCAGCTCACCTGATTCCAGCCGCCGCCGCGAATCCAGCCCGCCGACGTATCCTTCGCGGCATAGGCGGCGATCTTGGTCTGCGCATCTGCAAGGCTGGTGGTGGCCGTGAGATCAAGGCTGCGAAGCTGCAGCCCCAGCGCCATGATATGGCCATGCGCGTCGATCAGGCCGGGGATCAGCGTGCGGCCCTTGGCATCCAGCCGGAAATCGCCCGCCACCAGCTTCGGCTCCACCGTGCCGCGCGGCATGATCGCCAGCACCTTGCCGTCGTCGCCCACGAACAGGGTGGAAAAGCGCCGCAGATTGCCCGCCGAATCCATGGTGTAGCCATTGGCGTTCACGATCAGCGTCTTGGCGGCGTCCGCCGGGATCGCGGCCAGCAGCAGCGCCGTTGCGGCAAGCAGGCGGCAGATCATGACAGCCTCCGGATCAGGGACGATGTGTCGTCGCGGTTGCCGCCCATCTTCTGCACATCGGCATAGAATTGGTCCACCAGCGCGGCGACTGGCAGGCTGGCACCATTGCTGCGCGCTTCCTCCAGCACGAGGCCCAGATCCTTGCGCATCAGGTCCACCGCGAAGCCGAAATCGAAGCGGCCTTCCACCATGGTGCGGGCGCGATTGTCCATCTGCCAGCTTTGCGCGGCCCCCTGCCCGATCGCATCCAGCAGCGCCGCCGTATCCAGCCCGGCCTTTTTCGCAAAGTGCAGCGATTCCGCCAGTGCCTGCACCAGCCCCGCGATGGCGATCTGGTTCGACATCTTCGCCAGCTGGCCATGGCCCGAAGGCCCGATCCGCACCACGCGGCGGCCATAGCAATCGAGGATCGGCCGCGCCGCCTCGATGGCGTCAGCGTCACCGCCGCACATGATCGCCAGTTGCCCGGCCTCCGCGCCCGCCTGCCCGCCGGAAACCGGTGCGTCGATGCAGTTGAGGCGCGGGTGGCGCGCAGCCAGTGCCTTGGCCAACGCGGCAGAGGCGGTGCTGTGATCGATGAACAGCGCACCGTCCGGCAGGGTGGTGAAGCCGCCGTCCGCCCCTTCCGTCACCTGCCGCACATCATCATCATTGCCGACACAGGTGATGAGCGCGTCCACGCCCTCTGCGGCTTGCGCCACGGTGGTGCAGGGCGTCGCGCCATAGGCGGCGGCGAAGCGCGCGGCTTTCTCGGCCGTGCGGTTGAAAACCCGGACCTCGTGCCCGGCGGCGGTCAGGTGCCGGGCCATGGGCCAGCCCATCACCCCCAGCCCCACAAATGCAATATGTGCCATGGCCCATGGCGTTATCGCGCGCGGGTGATTCGGAACAGCCCGCCTCAGGCTGTTGCCCCTTGGGGACGGCAGGTCTATGCGGCCTGCTTCAATTGTCAGGAACCGCAATGAACGCCTCGCCTGCCGCAGCCGATCTCGCCGAACCGCTCGCCATCACGCCGGATGATGTGGAGGCCGCCGCCGCGCGTATTGCCGGGCAGATCGTGCGCACCCCCACGCTGGAAAGCCGCACGCTGGGCGAGCTGACGGGGGCGAAAGTCTATCTGAAGTTCGAAAATCTGCAGTTTACAGCCGCCTATAAGGAACGCGGCGCGCTGAACCGGCTGCTGGCGCTGACGCCGGAGGAGCGCAAGCGCGGCGTGATCGCGATGAGCGCGGGCAATCATGCGCAGGGCCTTGCCTATCACGCCCGGCGGCTGGGGATTCCGGCCACCATCGTGATGCCGCGCTTCACGCCGATGGTGAAGGTGCAGCAGACGGAAGGCCATGACGCCGAGGTGGTGCTGCACGGCGAGAAGCTGGAGGAATCCAGCGCCCATGCGCATATGATCGCCGAGCGGCGCGGGCTGGTGTTCGTGCACCCGTTCGACGATCCGCTGGTGATGGCCGGGCAAGGCACGGTGGCGCTGGAAATGTTTCAGGATGCGCCGGATATCGACACGCTGGTGGTGCCGGTGGGCGGCGGCGGGTTGATCTCCGGCTGCTCCGTGATCGCATCGAAGGTCGCGCCCAAGTGCGACATCGTCGGCGTGCAGGCGGAACTCTATCCTTCCATGAAGGCGACGCTGATGGGCGAGCCGGTGGTGGCCGACGGCGACACGCTGGCCGAGGGCATCGCGGTGAAATTCCCCGGCCAGAACACGGTTCCCGTGGTGCGCAAGCTGGTGTCCGACGTGCTGCTGGTGGGCGAACGTGATCTGGAGCGGGCAGTTTCCATGCTGCTCGCCATCGAAAAGACGGTGGTGGAAGGCGCGGGCGCGGCCGGGCTTGCCGCTCTGCTGGCGCATCCGCGCCGCTTCCGCGGCCGCACCGTTGGGCTGGTGATGACGGGCGGCAACATCGACACCCGCCTGCTGGCGAACGTGCTGCTGCGCGATCTGGCCCGCAACGGGCGGCTGGCGCGGCTGCGCATCCGGCTGAAGGATCGCCATGGCCAGCTTTATGGCGTGGCGCGCATCTTCGATCAGCAGCAGGTGAACATATTGGAGGTTTCGCACCACCGCATCTTCACCAACCTGCCCGCCAAGGGCCTGATGACAGAGATTGAGTGCGAAACGCGCGGCGGCGACCATCTGGACCGGCTGATCGAAGCGCTGCGCGGCGCGGGCTATGAAGTGACCAAGGTGGAGTTGGGCTGACAGCCTGAACCGATCTGGATGTATCTGCGCCCTGCCCGGCTTGCCGCGCAGGGTCCGCACCGGCAAGCTGGATGGATATCGCGGCGGATGGGGCCGCACCGGAACAGGCAGGATCGTGCCGCGTCGGAAACGGCAGGATCCATGTAATGCAGGGTTAATGGGGGCCTCGGCAACCATTTCCGTGCAGCTTCTCCGTTGCCTCCACTCCAGCCAATGTGCATCATCAGCCGGTTCGGGAGCGGATGGATGGAGTCGGGATCAGCCAGTTGTGACGGTCGGCTTTGACATGAAAAGCAGCAACAAGGCTCTGATCGGGCCAGCACCGATGTTGCGCGTGGAATTGATGTCGCCCGGCCCGGTCCGTTGCATGATGGTTGCCGCATGACAGAGCAACCAACTCGATTTCCACGCTTTTTCGTGACTGCGGAAAGCCCCTGCCCCTATCTGCCGGGCCGCACCGAGCGCAAGGTGTTCGCCGAACTGCGCGGAACGGACGCCCAGCGCATGAGCGAGGGGCTGGGCCGCATCGGCTTCCGCCGCAGCCAGAATGTCGTCTATCGCCCCAGTTGCGACGGCTGCAGCGCCTGTGTCTCCGTGCGGATTGTCGCCAACCAGTTCGAGCCCTCCACCTCCCAGCGCAAGCTGCTGAAACGCAACGCCGATCTGGATATCGCCGCCTGCGACCCGTGGGCGACGGAAGAACAATATGATCTGCTCCGCCGCTATCTGAAGGATCGCCACCCGCAGGGCGGCATGGCCAGCATGGACGGCTATGATTTCGCCGAAATGATCGAAACCTCGCCGGTGGATACGGTGATCGTGGAGTATCGCGAGCCATCCGTGAACGGAAAGCCCGGCCGCCTGATCGGCGCCTGCCTGACGGACAAGCAGTCGGACGGGCTGTCGATGGTCTACAGCTTCTATGATACCGGGCCGAACGCCCGGCCCGGCCTTGGCACCTATATCATCCTCGATCATGTCACACGCGCCGCGCAGGTGGGCATGCGCTATGTCTACCTCGGCTATTGGGTGAAGGGCAGCCCGCGCATGGACTACAAGCGCCGCTTCGCCCCGCTGGAAATGCTGACACCGCACGGCTGGCGGATGATGCCGCGGCTGGACAGCCAGCCTGTGGACCGGCGCGTGACCATCGGCTGAGAGCAGTCGACGCAGCCCGCGCGGCGGGCTATCCATCCCCGATGCAGCAGACCACGCAGAACGCCGAGAATATCGCCCTGTTTGCCGGGCTGGCCGCCGACTGGTGGAATCCCGAAGGCTCGTCCCGGCTGCTGCACCGGATCAACCCCACCCGCCTTGGCTTCATCCGCGACTCGCTAGTCCATCATTTCGGACTGGACCCGCGCAAGCGCCGCGCTCTCGAAGGCCTCTCCGCACTCGATATCGGCTGCGGCGCGGGCCTCGTCACCGAGCCGCTCGCGCGCATGGGCGCAGACACGCAGGGCCTCGACGCCGGGGCAGACCTGATCGAAGCCGCCCGCGCCCACGCCGCCGCGCAGCAACTGCCGATCCGCTACACCGCCGCCGACATCACCGATTTCGCCCCCGCCCACAAAGGCCGGTTCGACATCGTCACCTGCCTCGAAGTCGTCGAGCATGTGGCCGACATCCCCGCCTTCCTCGCCGCGCTCGCCAGCCTGCTGAAACCCGGCGGCCTGCTGATCTTCTCCACCCCCAACCGCACCCCGCTCAGCTGGGCTGTGCTGATCGCGGGCGCGGAAAAGATCACCCGCATGATCCCCGACGGCGGACACGACTGGCACAAATTCCTCACCCCCGACGAACTCACCCGCTATCTCGCGGAAGCGGGACTGAAGGTGGAAACGCTGAAAGGGCTGAACTGGTCCCCGGCGAAGGGGTTCCACATTTCGGATGATGTCAGCATCACTTATATCGGCACGGCTGTGCGGGTTTGAGAACGCAGGGGCTCCGCCCCTGCACCCCGCAAGGGGTATCAACCCCTTGACCCCTCAAGATTTTTATTGCGTGCGTGGTGGAGTTGAGTGCCCTTGAAAAGAGGCGCTTATATTCGTTGCGAGTCCAGCGGCCTCTCGGCCTTTACCGCCGTTTCCCTCCTCCGCTCAGGCTGAGCTTGTCGAAGCCCCCATGAGCATCCGCCTGGCTCAGCCATTAAGCTCTCACGCCCGGGGGGCTTCGACAAGCTCAGCCTGAGCGGGTGGGAAGATCAGGACACAGGGCAAGCAACCGCTGCCTGTCTGCAACGATTTCAATCGCATGAAATTTTGGAGGTGCAGGAGGGTCGCCCTCCTGCTGGGGGTCCAGGGGGCAAAGCCCCTTGGCCTTACTTAGCTCCGAGCTCCGGTTTACTTCCGATCCGGCACCGCGAACCGCCCGCTCACCCGGCTGCCGGGCTGGCCAGTCGACGTCTTGCCGTCCAGCGTGGAACGGCCGGAGGCGAGGTCGATGGTCAGGCGGTTGCCCTGCACCTTGGTCGTGCCCTGCGTCAGCACGACATTGCCGATGAGGGTGAGGATGCGCTTGTCCACATCATAGATGCCGAAGCGGCTGGTGGCGCGTTCTGAGGGCGTGGCGAGGCGGACATTGCCGTCTGCGTCCAGCCGCTGGATCACCGGATCGCCTTTTGCCGGGCGGCTGTAGGCGACCTTGATGCGGTCTGCCTCCAGCGTGAGATTGCCCTGCCGCACGCGGACGTTGCCGGTGAAAATGGCTTGATTCTGCTGGTCCAGCACGTCGATGCGGTCTGCGTCGACATCGATGGGGGCTTTATTGTCCAGCCCGCGCAGCGCCGAGGTGGTGATGCCCTGCGCCATGGCCGGGGCGGCGGCCAGCGGCGCGAGCAGGGCTGCGGTGATCAGAAAATAGCTGGGTTTCATCATCCGACTGTCCGGTTGGGGGTGATGCGCAGCTTCACGCCGCCCGTCATGCTGACGGTGCGGCCCTGAAGATCGGCGGCAAAGGCGTTGGCGCTGAACTGGCCCATGGGCAGCGTGCCGGAAACCGGCTCGCTGGTGCGGACCTGATTTTTGTTGATGTCCACCTCAATGGCGTTGCCGTCCAGACTGAAGCCGGAGGCGGAGCGGGCGATGACGGGGCCATCCACCACGAGGCGGTTTTCCTCGATGAAGAATTCCCCGGCTGGTGCCGTGACGGTGGCTGGCCCCTGCTGCTGATCGAGCCGGGCCGACAGGCCGGAGAGCATCACCACTGGCACGGCGCTGGTTTTCTGCACGCCGGATTCCGCCACGATCTCGAAGGATTCGCCGTTCGCGGTTTCGCCGCGATAGGTGGCTTCCTGCATGCGCATGCGCTCCCCGGCGCGGGCGGCGCTGTCTTTCGACAGAAGGAAGCTGAATTCCTGTGTCGCCGTCATCGGCAGGATCACCAGCACGGCGAACAGCGCGACGGAGGCGAGCGGCAGCACCCATTTGGCGGCCGCGATCACCGCGTCGCGCGGCCCGCCGGGCAGCATCGCCCGCCGCCGCGCTTCCCGCTGGCGGTCCGCCAGTTCAGACATGGGCTTTTTCAAACATGGGCGAAGATATCGATTTCCGGCCAGCCCTGCAGATCGAGATCGGCCCGGTGCGGCAGGAAATCGAAGCAGGCCTGCGCCAGTTCGGTGCGGCCTTCGCGCGCCAGACGTTCGTTCAAAATGGGCATCATCCGGTGCAGGAAGCGCACGTCTGAGGCTGCATAATCCTTTTGCGCGTCGCTGAGCACGGCGGCACCCCAGTCACTGGATTGCTGCTGTTTGGAGATTTCCGCGCCCAGCAGTTCGCGCACCAGATCCTTCAGGCCGTGGCGATCCGTGTAGGTGCGGATCAGCCGGCTCGCGGTTTTCGTGCAATAGACGGGGGCCGCGACGACACCCAGATATTGCCGGATCACCGCAAGGTCGAAGCGGGCGAAATGATAGAGCTTCAGCCGCGCCGGATCGGCCAGCACGCGCTTCAGGTTTGGCGCGCTGTAATCGCCGGAGAGGCGGACGAGATGTTCGTCGCCCCCGCCATCGGAAATTTGCACGAGGCAGAGCCGGTCGCGATGCGGGTTCAGCCCCATCGTTTCCGTATCGACAGCGATCGGGCCGGGCGCAAACGGGTCGCCGGGCAAGTCGCCTTCATGAAAGTGAATGGCCATCGCTGTCTGCCATAGGCGCTCGGCAAAGGCCCGGCAATGGAGCAGCTTCAGCGAGCTGCCGCACAATTCAGCGCAGGAAGATGAAATAGACCCCCATCAGCAGCACATAGCCGGTGAGCGCCCCGGAAAGCAGGGCTTTCCAGTTGGGCCGGTGCGGGCGTTGATCGTCCGTCATTGCCATGGTTTCCCCCGTGGCTTCAGAAGTTTGGTATGGTAACCTTGGCGGCTTTCTTGTCAAGCCATATGAAGCTTTCTGGTAAACTGCATGCGTATGCAGGAAATTCCGGCAATCCGGGTGCATACAGTTCATCAACGGAATGAACCGGTTGCGATGCCAGCCCTTCCCTAATCATTCAGCTTGGCTTTGCGGCCATTTCCCGGCACCGCTGTTTGCATGCCGGTTGCCCGCCCTCGTGACGCTGCCACACTCATCCTTGTCCGCCGTGACGGGCCGCAGCCCCGCATCCTGATGGGGCGGCGTTCGGGAGGGCATGATTTCATGCCCGGCAAATGGGTGTTTCCCGGCGGGCGGATCGACCGCGCCGATTATCACGGCCCCATCCTGAAGGACCTTGCGCCCGATGTGGCCGCCGATCTCGCGGCGTCCGTGCGGCTGAAACGGCAGGATGGCGCGCGGCTGGCCCGTGCGCTGGCCCGCACCGCCATCCGCGAGACGTTCGAGGAAACCGGGCTGGTGATCGGCCGCCACTCGGACCGGCTGGAGGCGGACCTCTCCGGCCTCAGCTATGTCGCGCGGGCGATCACCCCGCCTGCCCGGCACAAGCGCTTCGATGCGCGTTTCCTGATGGCCGATGCCGAACAGCTGCAATCATTGGAACCGAGCGACAGCCGCGAACTGGGCGATGTGGCCTGGTTCGGCCTTGGCGAATGCCGCGAGCTGGATCTGCCGATCGTCACGCGCGCGGTGCTGGACGTGGTGGAAGGCCATCTGGATGGCCGCGCCGTGGAGCGCCCCTTCTGGCACTGGACCCGGCAAAGCCCCGAATCGGCAATCTAGCCGCTGGCGCAACGGCTCACCGGCCGGTTCGGATCGGCTCGTCGACGCGCGCTGATTTTCATCGACATCTTTGCCCGGATCATCGCCTGAGGGGCGACAGGCGCGATTCCTTCGCAGATATTAATGATGGCGGCGATTGAGAGTCCGCCAGCAACCGATTGGATTATGTTATGAAAAATCTCTGGACCGGCCTTATGGCCGGAGCCGGCCTGCTGCTGGCCGTGCCCGCTTTCAGCCAACAAACACCTCCGCCGCCGCCGGCGGAGCCAGCCCCCGCACCTGCCCCTCAACCCGGCGACACGCCGCCGACCGAAGGCACGCCCGCGCCCCCACCGGGCGAACTGACGCCGGACGGCAAGCCGAAAACGGGGGACGCGCGAATTCCGGAGCCTGAGCAGGCCCAGCCGAAATTCTAACCCCGAAGTCCTAAGCGACGCATCCTTAAGCGACAACCTTGGGGGCGTCAGTCCAGATTCGGGCGCAGCCATTGCCGCGCCTGATCGGGGCTGACGCCCCTTCTTTCCGCATAATCCGCCAGTTGATCCTCGCCGATGCGCGCCACGCCGAAATAATGGCTGCGCGGATGGGCGAAGTAAAAGCCCGAGACGGCTGCCGTCGGCAGCATCGCGAAGCTTTCCGTCAGCGTGATCCCGGTTTTCGCGGGCGCGTCCAGCAGATCGAACAGCAAGGGCTTCAGGCTGTGATCCGGGCAGGCGGGATAGCCGGGTGCCGGGCGAATGCCCTGATATTGCTCGCGTATCAGGCCGGGATAATCCGGCTCGGCCTTCGCCTCATAGCCCCAGAGTTCGGTGCGCAGCTTGAAGTGCAGCGCTTCCGCCAGCGCTTCGGCGAAGCGATCTGCCAGCGCCTTCAGCAGGATGTCGGAGAAATCATCGTGCGCGGCCTTGAACTCGGCCAGCTTCGCTTCGATCCCATGCCCCGCCGTCACCGCGAAGCCGCCGATCCAGTCGCCCTCAGGTGACACCACATCGGCGAGGCATTCATTCGCCCTGCCCTCGCGCTTCACCACCTGCTGGCGCAGCATCGGCAGCCGGGCAATCGGCTCGCCCCGCGTTTCATCGGCGAACACAAGGATATCGTCTCCCTCGCGCCGGGCGGGCCAGATCGCCGCAGTGGCTTTCGCTGTCAGCCATTTTTCCGCGATAATGCGCTCCAGCATCGCCTGCGCATCGTGCCACAGCGTCCGCGCGGCCTCTCCCACCACCTTGTCATCGAGAATCTGCGGGTAAGTGCCGTGCAGTTCCCACGCGCGGAAGAAGGGCGTCCAATCGATGAAGGGAACCAGATCGGCGAGCGGCCAGTCTTCGTAATTCCATTGCCCGGTTTGCGCGGGCCGCACCGGCGGCTCGGCCGCGAAGTCGATCGCCAGCGCGTTGGCGCGCGCTGCCTCGATCCCGGCCAGCGCCGATTGACCGCCCTGCCGCTTGGCGCGAATATCGGCATAATCATTGGCGATTTCCGCGACATAGGGTGCTGCCAGCGTGTCCGACATCAAATTGGAGGCGACGCCCACCGCGCGGCTGGCATCCAGCACATGGATGGTCGGCCCGGAATAGGCGGGCGCGATCCTGAGCGCGGTGTGCACCTTCGACGTCGTCGCGCCGCCGATCAGCAGCGGCATCACGAAGCCGGCGCGCTCCATCTCGGCGGCGACCGTCACCATTTCGTCCAGCGAGGGCGTGATCAGGCCAGAGAGGCCAATGATATCGGCCTTCTCCGCCTTCGCGGCCTCAAGGATTTTCGGCCATGGCACCATCACGCCCAGATCAATCACTTCGTAATTGTTGCACTGCAACACAACGCCGACGATATTCTTGCCGATATCGTGAACGTCGCCCTTCACAGTCGCCATCACGATCTTCGCTTTGGGGGCCGCGCCTTCGTCCTTCTCATCCTCGATGAAGGGAATCAGGTGAGCGACGGCCTTCTTCATGACCCGTGCGGATTTCACCACCTGCGGCAGGAACATCTTCCCGGTGGCGAACAAATCCCCAACCTTGTTCATGCCGTCCATCAACGGGCCTTCGATCACTTCGATGGGGCGCGCCGCTTTCAGCCGGGCCTCTTCGGTGTCGGCCACCACATGCGCGTCCAGCCCGTTTACCAGCGCATGCGCCAGCCTTTCTTCGACGGGCAGATTTCGCCATTCTTCCGTCTGTTTTTCAATGGATTGCGTTTGATTACTGAAGCGCGACGCCAGCGCGATCAGCCGGTCTGTCGCGTCTGGCCGACGCATCAGGATCACATCCTCGCACGCCTCGCGCAGGTCCGGATCGAGGCTTTCATACACGTCCAGCTGCCCGGCGTTGACGATGGCCATGTCGAATCCGGCGGGGATGGCGTGATAGAGGAACACCGAGTGCATCGCCCGGCGCACGGCCTCGTTGCCGCGGAAGGCGAAGCTGAGGTTGGACAGGCCGCCGGAAATGCGCACGCCGGGGCAGCGTGCCTTGATGGCGGTGCAGGCCTCGATGAAATCCAGCGCGTAGCGGTCATGCTCCTCGATGCCGGTTGCCACCGCGAAGATGTTGGGATCGAAGATGATATCCTCGGCCGGGAAGCCGTTCGCCGTGAGAAGATCATAGGCGCGGGCGCAGATTTCCAGCTTGCGCGCGGCCGTGTCGGCCTGCCCCGTTTCGTCGAACGCCATCACCACGGCTGCCGCGCCATAGCGCCTGAGCGTGCGGGCATGGGCGAGGAAGGGCTCCTCCCCTTCCTTCAGGCTGATCGAGTTGACGATGGCCTTGCCCGCGACGCACTTCAGCCCGGCTTCGATCACGCTCCATTTGCTGCTGTCGATCATCAGCGGCACGCGTGCGATGTCCGGCTCGGCCGCCAGCAGCTTCAGGAAGGTCACCATGGCCGCCTCGCTGTCCAGCAGGCCTTCGTCCATGTTGATGTCGATCACCTGCGCGCCATTGACGACCTGTTCGCGCGCGACGTCCAGCGCGGCGGTGTAATCGCCCGCGACGATCAGCTTGCGGAAGCGCGCGGAGCCGGTGACGTTGGTGCGTTCGCCGACGTTGATGAATGCAGTGGCGCTCATGCGAAAACCGAAGCCTCAAGACCCGAGAGACGAAGCGCCGGTTGCACATGCGGCAGCGGGCGCGGCGGCAGCGCGGCGACCGCCCCCGCCATGGCGGCGATATGGCCGGGCGTGGTGCCGCAGCAGCCGCCCACCACGTTGATCAGGCCCGCTTCGGCCCATTGATGGATCAATTGGCCGGTGGTTTCCGGCAACTCGTCATAGCCGCCAAACGCGTTGGGCAGCCCGGCGTTGGGATAGACCATCAGCAGCGTATCAGCCTGCCGCGCCAGAATCTGCACATGCGGGCGCAGTTCAGTCGCGCCGAAGCTGCAGTTCAGCCCGATCGTCAGCGGACGGACATGCGCGAGGGAGACCCAGAAGGCCTCCACGGTTTGCCCGGAGAGGTTGCGCCCGGCGAGGTCTGTCAGCGTCATGGAAATCATCACCGGCACGCGTTGCTGGCGCGCCTCTTCCGCCTCCATCGCGGCGAAGGCAGCGGCCTTGGCGTTCAGCGTGTCGAACACGGTTTCAATGAGGATGAAATCCACGCCGCCATCCAGCAGCGCGTCGATCTGCTCGCGGTAAACGGCCTTCACGCCATCGAAATCGACTTCGCGATAGCCCGGATCTTCCACGCGCGGGCTGAGCGAGAGCGTCTTGTTGGTCGGCCCCAGCGCGCCCGCCACGAAGCGCGGCCTGCCGTCGCGCGCGGTGGCGGCGTCGGCCTCGGCGCGCAGGATGCGGGCGGCGGCGAGGTTGATCTCGCGGACCAGCCCTTCCGTGCCATAATCGGCCTGGCTGATGCTGTTGGCGTTGAACGTGTTCGTGGCCAGCAGGTCCGCGCCGGAGTCGATATAGCTGCGCCCAACTGCGGCAATCGCATCCGGCAGGGTGAGGTTCAGGATATCGTTATTGCCCTTCTGGTCATGGTTGACCGTGAGATTCCCACGATAATCGGATTCCTGAAGTCCAAGCTTTTGAATCGCAGTGCCATAGGGGCCATCCTTCACAAGGATTCTCTCTTTGGAGGCGGCACGGAAGGCGGCTTCGGCCGCGGAAGGCGCAATCATTGTGGGCGAACCCCAAGCAGGTGGCAGATGGCATAAGCCAGTTCCGCGCGGTTGAGCGTGTAGAAGTGGAAGTGGCGGACGCCGCCGGCATAGAGGCGGCGCACCATTTCGGCGGCGATGGTGGCGGCGACCAGTTGGCGCGCCTCCGGCTTGTCGTCCAGCCCTCCGAACAGCCGCGCCATCCAATCCGGGATGTGCGTGCCGCACTGCCCGGCCATGCGCTGCACATTGGCGAAGCTGGCCACCGGCAGGATGCCCGGCACCAGATCGGCGGTGATTCCGGCGGCGGCGGCCCGGTCCCGGAAGCGGAAGAAGGCTTCGGGTTCGAAGAAGAACTGGCTGATCGCGCGGCTGGCGCCTGCATCCAGCTTGCGCTTCAGATGCGCGAGATCGGCTTCCGCGCTGGCGGCTTCCGGGTGGGTTTCGGGATAGGCGCCCACGCTCAGTTCGAAGGGGTGGCGCGCGGCCAGCCCGGCCACCAGATCGGCTGCGTCGCGATAGCCTTGCGGATGGGCGACGAACTTTTGAAACTGGCCGTCTTTCACGGGCGGATCGCCGCGCAGCGCCACGATATGGCGAACTCCGGCCTCCCAATAGGCATCTGCGACGGCGGCGATCTCGTCTTTGCTGGCGTCTACGCAGGTGAGGTGCGCGGCGGCCGGAATATCCGTTTCCGCCACGATCCGCGCCACGGTGGCGTGGGTGCGTTCGCGCGTGGTGCCGCCCGCGCCATAAGTGACGGAGACGAAGCGCGGCTTCAGCGGCGCCAGCGTCTGCACACTGCTCCACAATGTTTCCGCCATTTTCTCGGTCTTTGGCGGGAAAAATTCAAACGAAACTTCAATATCGCCGGGCAAATCCGCGTAAAGCGGGGCGCCAGCGGCCAGGTCTTCGGCCGTCATCGCCGCCCCTCCCACAAATTGACAGTCAGTTCCGGCCCCGGGTGACTGGAGAGCAGCCGGGGCGACAGCCCCGCCGCCTGCATATAGTCGGCGAGAGCCTCGTCCTCGAACCCAAGGCGGCTGTGATGGAAGCGGGTGCGAAGCTCTTCCAGTTCGTGCGCCGCATAATCCGCCACCAGCAGCCGCCCGCCCGGCACAACCAGCCGCGCCGCTTCCGCGATCACGGCTGCCGGTTCGTCGGCGAAATGCAGCACATGGTGCAGCGTCACGGTCTCGAAGCTGGCATCGGCAAAGGGCAGCGCCCCCATATCGGATTGCCGCAGTTCGGCGGACTGGTTGCCGCGGCCCGCCAGTTTTCCGCGCGCCAGCCGCAGCATTTCCGGCGACCGATCAATCCCTGTCGCGCTCTCGGTCTGCCCGGCCAGCAGTTCCAGCACCCGGCCGGTGCCGGTGCCGATATCCAGCAGCCGCCCAACATTCGGACCGGCTGCCGCCACCAGCGCAGCCTCTACCGCTGCATCCTGCCCGCCCAGACGGCGCAGCAAATCCCACTCCCCGGCGTTCGCCTCGAACCAGCCGTCGATCCGGCGCTGCCGTTCGGCGCGCACCTGCGCCAGCCGCGCCCGTTCTGCCCCGATCGGATCAACGCCGTCGCAAAGATTTGAAATCAAGTCATGAATTCGCTCGATCAACGCCGGGTCGCCGCCGCCCACGAACACCCATGCGCCTTCTTTCTGCCGCCGCACCAGCCCGGCTTCAGCCAGTATCCGCACATGGCGAGACACGCGCGGCTGGCTTTGATCCAGAATGTCGGCCAATTCCCCAACAGACAATTGCAGGTCGCGCACCAGCAGCAGAATCCGCGCCCGTGTCGGGTCGGCCAATGCGGCGAAAACGTCCTGAACCTTATCCATCGGGTAAAGACTTAAACATGTCTTTATATCCGGTCAAGACGAGCAACGAGCCGCCCCCTCTTGTGTGCGCAGAGAACTGGCCTTACCGCAATTGCATGCCGCGCTTCACGCTGTTCCTGCTGCTCTGCCTGCCCCTTCTGGGCGCTTGCGCTCATAGCGGGGAAAAACTGGACAAGGTCGCCATCACCGATGTCGCCCATCGCGACCCGTGGGAAAAGACCAACCGGCACGTCTTCGAACTTTCGATGAAGCTGGACCGTTACGCGCTGAAGCCGGTGACCAATGTGTACCGCACTGTTGTCCCGGATGCCCCGCGCCATGGCATTTCCAACGCCTATAATCTGCTGCAGGAGCCGACGAATCTCGGCAATGCGGTGGCGCAGGGTAAGGTGAAAAGCGCCTTCCGCGCCTTTGATCGCATTCTGATCAACAGCTTCCTGGGCCTTGGCGTGGCGGATCATGCCAGCGACATGGGGCTGGTATCACAATCGCATGATTTCGGCCAGACGATGGCGGTGTGGGGCGTTCCATCCGGCCCGTTTGTGATGCTGCCTTTCCTTGGCCCCAACACCGCGCGGGACAGTGTCGGCTTCTTCGTGGACTTCCTGTTCGATCCCGTGGATCTGGTGCAGAATCGGCTGATGTCGCAGCAAGAGCGGCTGGCGACGCTGGGCGTGCGGGTGCTGGATATCCGATCCAGCCTGCGCGATCAGGGCGAGCAACTGCTGGCTGGTGCCGCGGACCCTTACGCCACAACCCGCTCAGCCTGGCTGCAACTGCGGCGCTACCAGATTTTCGACGGCAACCTGCCCGACGATGAGGAAGATGACATCCCTCCCCCGCCGGACGATCCGCAGCTGGCACCCGAAACGCCGGAAAGCCCGGAGCAACCGCAATGACAGGCCGCAAACTGCCCCTGATCCTGCTGGCGGCGCTATTGGCCGCGTGCGGCAGCTCCGGCGAAACCGGCGACGGCAGCACCGCAGACGGCGTGGCACGGGCCAATGCCGATATCCGCGCCGCCGAAGCCGCCACCCGTGCGCCCGTCACCGTCAACCGCTCCGTCGCTGAACTCGCTGGCAATTCGGGCAAGGACGAACGTGACAAGCCCACGCCGAAAAAGGCTGTCGCCGCGCCCAGAGAAGCGGTTGCCGAAGCGCCCGCGGAACCGGTCGCAACGCCCCCTGCGGCAGCGCCAGCGCCTTCTGAACCGGCAGACACCGCCGCACGCTGAGGCGGGGGCTCAGAGCCCGTTTGGGAATTTGGCGGGTCGCTTCTGCGGGTCTTTTCCGCGCTGGCTTTGTCCCGAAACACGGCCCGATGGCTCCGCATCGAACCGCATTCGCTCCTCACCAACCCGAAAAATCCCTAGCAGCCCCTCAACTGCCGATTTCCCAAGCGGGCTTTCAGCGCAGCATCAGCCCACCGTCGATCGCCAGCGACTGGCCCGTGATGTAGGGCGCGCGGGTCGAGGCGAGAAACAGGACCGTTTCCGCCACTTCCTCCGGTTCACCCCAGCGGCGCATGGGAACTGCCTTCAGCAGCCGCTTTTCATAGTCGGCGTCGGTGCGCTGAATCTCCGTCATCCGGGTGCGGATGAATCCGGGGGCCACCATGTTCACCCGGATGCCGTCAGGTGCCCATTTGTCCGCCAGAGCGCGGGTCAGTCCCAGTAGCCCAGCCTTCGACGCGGTGTAAGCGGGCGTTTCCCTAAGTGCGAGGAAGCTCGCGAGCGAACCAATGTTCACCACCGATCCGTTCCGCTCCGCCAGTGCGGGATGCAGCGCCACGCTGAGCGCCATGACTGCGTTCAGATTCACATCGATCACGGCGCGGAAGCCGGAATCGCTATATTCATCGGCGCGACCGGTGCCCGCATTGTTCACCAGAACGTCGATCGCCCCGGCAGCGGCGGCCACTTGGGCGGCAGCCTCAGGCCGGGTGAAATCGGCAGCGATATATGCGAACCCAGACAGATCATCCGCATAATCGGCCGCCGAGCCCCGCGTGCCGGTGATCAGCACGGTGGCACCATTGGCCTTAAACGCCTGCGCGGCGGCCAGCCCAATGCCTTGGCTGCCACCCGTGACTAGCACGCGTTTGCCTTTGAATTCCGGCCATGGGTTGCTCATTCGAATCCCTCCCCAATCAAGGCCGCAGCAAAGCCGCGCGGCCAGTTCGTGCAGGCAAGGGAGCGCCATCGTCGCCTTATGGCAACCGGGCAAAAGAAAGGGGAAGGCCTGAATATGGCTTGAAAAACAAGGTGGTGTGGCCTTTTTCTGCACCACTTGCCCTGCCTGCTGCCGGTGTAAGTCCGCCGCCCGGACGGCGGGCAACCCTGCCCAGCAGTGCAAGGCCCATGTTCAGCATGGCCCATCTTGCCGGTTGCCGCGCCGCATCATTTCCGCATGAACCGCCGCGAGGGGAATGTTGGATGGCTGGCTGTGTCCGGCCCAGGCATGGAGTTTTCTGGATGCTCTCTCGTTCCCCGTTCCGCGTGCAATCCGTGGCTGTGATGGCGCTTGGCGGCGCGCTTTTGCTGGCCGCCTGCAAGGATGAGCCGAAAGCCGTGGTGCAGACCGATGGCAAAACCGCCTTCATCACCTCGTCTGATGGGGCGACCGTTGAAAGCGCCTCCGCCGGAGAGAGTCTGGAGCTGTCCACCGAGCTTCCCGCGTTCGCGCCCGCCTATCCCGGTGCCCGCGTGCGCACCCAGCTGGCGGATGCCGCGAACAGCTCGAAGGGTGGGCTGGTGGTGTTCGAAACCGCCGATTCCATTGAAAAGGTCGCCGCCTTCTATGATGCCCGCGCGAAGGAACAGGGCGTGAAGGCCGTGATGGTGGTGAACGAGCCGGACAGCGCCGTGCGGATGTTCGCCGGGAAGGCTGGGGCCGGAAAAGGCGGCGCGCTCGTCGCCATCTCCCGCTCTGACGAAGGTAAGGCGACGGACATCGTCATCACTGCCGGAATGGCCGACTCCCAGATCAAGAGCATGGAAGAGCATAAGGATGGCTGGCGCGACACCGCACGGCCTGTCCGCCTTCAGTAAGCCCCCCGCTTTTGGCGGGCTGGTCGTCGGCCCTTCGCTCGCCTAGACTGCATTCATGTTCCTGCACTTTCTCGATGAACTGCGCGCCGCGAAAATCCCCGCCTCGCTGAAGGAGCATCTGATGCTGCTGGAAGCGATGCAGGTGGGCGTGATCGAGAACCGGGTGGAGGATTTCTATTACCTCTCCCGCGCGATCTATGTGAAAGACGAAGGGCTGCTGGATCGCTTCGATCAGGTGTTCGGTAAGGTTTTCAAGGGTCTGGAAACCGATGTTGAAACACAGACGGCGGAAATTCCGGAAGAATGGCTACGGAAGCTGGCGGAGCTGTATCTGACGCCGGAGGAAATGGCCGAGATCAAGTCGCTGAGCAGCTGGGACGAGATTATGGAGACGCTGAAGAAGCGTCTGGAGGAACAGCAGAAGCGCCACGAAGGCGGCAACAAGTGGATCGGCACGGCGGGCAAATCCCCCTTTGGCGCGAACGGCTACAACCCCGAAGGCGTGCGCATCGGGCAGGACAAGAATCGTCAGGGCAAGGCGCTGAAAGTCTGGGACAAGCGCGATTTCAAGAATCTGGATTCCACGGTTGAGCTGGGCACCCGCAACATCAAGGTCGCGCTTCGGCGGTTGCGGAAGTTCGCGCGCGAAGGGGCGGCCGACGAGCTGGATCTGGACGCCACCATCAAGGGAACCGCGCGCAAGGCCTATCTGGATATCGTGATGCGCCCCGAACGGCACAATGCGGTGAAATTGCTGCTGTTTCTGGATGTCGGCGGATCGATGGACCCGCACATCAAGGTGATGGAGGAATTGTTCTCCGCCGCCCGCAGCGAGTTCAAGCATCTGGAATATTTCTATTTCCACAACTGCCCTTACGAGGCGGTATGGAAAGACAATAAGCGCCGCTGGTCCGAACGCACGCCGACCTTCGATGTGCTCCACAAATTCCCGCATGATTACAAGCTGCTGTTCGTAGGCGACGCCTCGATGAGCCCTTATGAGATCAATTATGCGGGCGGTTCCGTGGAGCATTGGAACGAAGAGCCGGGCGACACATGGATGAAGCGGCTGACGGGTGTGTATCACTCGGCCGCCTGGCTGAACCCGATTCCGGAGCAGCATTGGGGGCACAGCCAGTCCATCCAGATGATCAAGACGCTGATGGAAGGCCGCATGTTCCCGCTGACGCTGGACGGGCTGGAGCGCGCGACGCGGGAATTGTCGCGCAGCCATTGAGGGCTCAGGCCGCCGCCAGTTCGTCCAGATGGGCCGCGAATGCTGCAGCCGCTTCCTCAGCTCTCCCCGCCATCAACGCGCGGGCCAGCCGGGCCAGCGGTTCGTCCGGATCGGGCGGTCGGCGTTCGATCTGTAGCGCCGTGAAGGCGCTGACGGTTTCACCTGCTTCAGCCAGAAACAGCTCCACCAAGGGCGCGAATCCGGCGTCCGGCGTGGCTTCGGCCAGCCGCCGCAGGTAAAGCCCATAGGCCGCCGCGCGGGTTGCGGCCGAGCCGTCTCCGGCCAGCCCCGCCAGCCTGTCATAGGCGGAAAACAGCCCTGCCGCCTGCCCCGGCGTGATGCCGGCCACCGCTGCCGCCAGCAGTGATTCGAGGCCGGGGCGATGACGCGCCAGCACGGGATTGCGCGGTTCGAGGCAGCAGCCCGCCAGTTCCCAGCCATCCGGGCAGCGCACCAGCGCGTGCGCCTGTTCCAGTTCGGCAAGGGCCGCCAGAATATCGGGGGCCGGGGCATCGACATGCCCGGCAAGCCAGTCGAAACTGGTGGCCGCCCCCGGCTGGTTGTGGCCGCCTGCAATGCGGCTGAAGATGTCCGACGCCAGTTTTCCAACGCCATGAACGGCCGGATAGCTGCGCCTGTGGCGACCTTGGCTCATGTTCTGGCCTCCCCTCTCCGAAGGCCAACCGCTTAATAACTCAAATATTTCATACCCGCAACAGTGCTGATCCGGCGCTGATTTCATGCCGTTTGGCGGATAGAGCTTGCAACCGGCGGCTGGCGGGGCAAAGTCATGCCAGAGCACCACCCAACAGGAGGATCACATGGGTCTGTTTTCGAGTTTGAAGGATGCAATCTTCGGCAGCGCCGAGGCGAAGGAAGTGGCCGTGAAGAAGGCGCCTCCGCCGCCGCCCGCCGCCGTTGCGCCGCCACCGCCGGTGCTGCAGCCGGTCGATCTGGACGAAACGCTGGCCTATATGGCGGAAAAGCGCGGCCAGCCCTCCAACTATAAGACGTCCATCGTCGATCTGATGAAGCTTGTGGGCATGGATTCGTCGCTGGCGAACCGCAAGGAAATGGCGCAGGAACTGGGCTACACCGGCGCGCTGGACGGCAGCGCCGAAATGAACATCTGGCTACACAAGGCGGTGATGGCGAAGCTTGGCGAAGCCAAGGCGTGATCATAGCCGGATGGCTTGAAACGGGTCGCGGGCGGGAAACCGCCCGCGGCCTTTTTCTTTGGAACCAATGGGTTGATCGAAATAGTTCTAAATTTGCAGGAACTTCTTGGGATCTCCGCTGATGTCCGCCCCTGAATCTCCGCCCACCGGCACGTCCCGCTGGCGCATGGTCGGCCCCGGAATCGTCGTGGCCGTCACCGGGGTCGGCGCGGGCGATCTTGTTGCGACGCTCGTCGCCGGGGCGCGTTATGGCTATGCCCTGCTGTGGGCGGCCGTGATCGGCTGCATCCTGAAGATCGCGCTGGCGGAGGCCACGGGGCGCTACCACCTCGCCACCGGCTCCACCATGCTGGAAGGCTGGCGCTCGCTGGGCCGCTGGACCAGCTGGTATTTCGGCATCTACATCCTGCTGTGGGGCTTTGTGTATGGCGGCACCGCCATGAGCGCGACGGCCCTGCCGCTGGCCGCGCTGTTCCCGGATGTGCTGCCCTTTTGGGCGTGGGGGGCGATGTCTGGCATCGCCGGGGCGGTGTTCGTGCTGTTCAACCGCTATGCCATGTTCGAAGCGGTGATGAAGATCTTCATCGCGCTGATGTTCATCACAGTCGTCAGCCTTGCCTTTCTGGTCGCGCCCGACCTCGGCGCGGCGCTGTCGGGCCTTGTGCCCAGCCTGCCGGATGGCTCCGCCATTTACACGCTGGGGCTGATCGGCGGCGTGGGCGGCACCATCACGCTGGCGGCCTATGGCTATTGGGTGAATGCCAAGGGCTGGCGCGGCCCGGCGTGGATTCCGATGATGCGGCTGGACAATCGCGTGGCCTATATCGCCACCGGCATCTTCGTCGTCGCCATGCTGATCGTGGGTGCGGAGCTGTTGCACAGCGCCCATATCGCCCTGTCCGGCGGGGATCGCGGCTTGCTGGACCTTGCCGATGTGCTGCGGCAGCGCTTTGGCGGGCCTGTCGCCACCATGTTCCTGTTCGGCTTTTTCGCCACCACATTCTCGTCGATTCTGGGCGTCTGGCACGGGGTTTCGTTGCTGTTCGCCGATTTCGTGCGCAACCTGCGCGGGGGCGCGGACGCAGGACTGGCACATGATCTGGAAACCACCGCGCCGTTCCGCTTCTATCTGTTCTGGCTGACGTTTCCGCCGATGCTGCTGTTGCTGCTGGGGCAGCCTTTCGCGCTGATCATCGCCTATGGCGCGTTCGGGGCTTTTTTCATGCCCTTTCTTGCCATCACGCTGATCTGGCTGCTGAATTCATCGCGGACGCCGCGCGAATGGCGCTCCGGCTGGCTCTCCAACGCGTTGCTGGGCGCAGCGGCGCTGCTGTTCCTGATCCTGTGTGCGGATCAGGTGCGCTCGTTACTTTGAAAGTACGAACAGCGCGTGATCGGCGCGCAGGTTGGGCCAGCTGCTGACCCGCTGATCGCCGCTCAGATAGGCCTCTCGTTCGATCGTCAGCCCCATCTCCGTCGCTAAAGCCTTGAAATCGGCGATGGTGCAGAAGTGGATATTCTCGCTTTCATACCAGCTGACGGGCAGGCTGCGCGTAACCGGCATGCGGCCGTGCAGCGCCAGATGCGCCCGCACCCGCCAAAAGCCGAAATTGGGGAAGGCCACCACAGCTCGCCGCCCGATCCGCACCAGTTCGGCCAGCACCTTGTGCGGCGCCTCCATTGCCTGCAGCGTTTCCGAAAGAACGGCATAATCCACCGAGCCGCCGGGGAAGGCGGCCAGATCATGCGTCGCATCGCCCTGCACCACGGACAGACCGCGCGCCACGGCTGCGGCGACCCGTTCGGCGTCGATCTCGATGCCGCGCCCGTCCACCTGCCGCATATCGCGCAGCCATGCCAGCAGCCGCCCGTCTGAACAGCCGACGTCCAGCACGGAGGCACCTGTGGGAATCTGATCCGCCACCTGTTGCAGGCGGATGGGAAGGCCGCTCATGGTTCCTGCTCCACCGCCTTCAGGAAGCCATCCACCACTTCGGTAAGGCCGGGCGTTTCCAGCAGGAAGGCGTCATGGCCGAACGGGCTGTTCAGTTCCACGAAGCTGGCGTGCCGCCCCGCCGCCACCAGTGCCTGCACGATGCGGCGCGATTCGGCAGTGGGGTAAAGCCAGTCGCTGTCAAAGGAAATCACGCAGAATCGCGCCGATGTCGCCTTGAAAGCATGCGCCAACTGGCCGCTATAACCCTCTGCCAGATCGAAATAATCCAGCGCGCGGGTGATATAGAGATAGGCGTTGGCGTCGAACCGGTCGACAAAGCTCATCCCCTGATGCCGGAGGTAGCTTTCGATCTGGAAATCCGCATCGAAGCCGAAGCTTTTCACATCGCCCTGTTGCAGATGTCGCCCGAACTTCGCCGTCAGCCCCGCTTCCGACAAATAGGTGATGTGCGCCGCCATCCGTGCGACCGCCAGCCCCTTGGCCGGACCTTCGCCCGCGCCATAGGCCCCGTTCTTCCACTTGGGATCGGCCATGATCGCCTGCCGCCCGACTTCGTGGAAAGCGATGTTCTGCGCGCTGTGCCGCGCCGCGCTGGCGATCACCAGCACCGAACGCAGCCTGTGCGGATAGCTGGCGGCCCATTGCATCGCCTGCATCCCGCCCATCGAGCCGCCCACCACGGCCAGCAGTTTCTCCACCCCCAGCATATCCAGCAGGCCCGCCTGCGCGCGGACCATGTCGGCGATGGTGATCACCGGGAAGCGCAGCGCCCATGGCTTGCCATCCTCCGGGTGGGGGCTGGCGGGGCCTTCACTGCCCATGCAGCCGCCGATCACGTTGGAACAGATGATGAAATGCCGTTCAGGATCAATGGGTTTCCCCGGCCCCACCATGCGCTGCCACCAGCCGGGCTTCCCCGTCAGCGGATGCTGGCTCGCCACATATTGATCGCCCGTCAGCGCGTGGCAGATCAGGATGGCGTTGGATTTGTCCGCGTTCAGTTCCCCCACGGTTTCGAAGGCGACAGCCGGGCGCGGCAGCGTCTGCCCGCTGTCCAGCGGCAGGTCTGCGGGGAGGCGAAGGCTGTGATGGGCGACTTTGGGCGACACGAGGCGAGCGCCTAGCAGCGCAAGCGGCGCGTGGCAAAGCCCCCACCCTCTTGCTCGCTCTCTTGCTCGCCCTCTTGCTCCCTGCGCGCCAGCACCGTAACGGCAACGCCCATGAACGGACCGACCCCCAATCCATGGATCACCGAAATCGAAGCCTATAAGCCCGGCTCTGCGGGCAGCGGCGCTGTGAAACCGGTGAAGCTCTCCTCCAACGAAAACCCGTGGGGTGCCAGTCCGCTGGCGCTGCGGGCGCTGGCCGAGGCCGCCGACGGCAGCAACCGCTACCCGGACGGCACGGCGGAAAAGCTGCGCCACAAGATTGCCACGCTGCACGGGCTGAACCCCGAGCTGGTGGTGTGCGGCACCGGGTCCGACGAGATTTTGCAGCTGCTGCCGCAAATCTACTGCAAGCCGGGCGACAGCGTGGTCTATGTGAACCACGGCTTCATGGTTTACCCCATCGCCGCCCGCCGCGCCGGGGCCGTGCCGCTGGCCGCGCCGGATGTGGATTACACCGCCGATATCGACGCGATTCTGGCCACCGTGCGGCCCGACACCCGCATCGTCTATCTCGCCAACCCCAACAACCCCACCGGCACGATGATTCCGGGCAGCGAAGTCGCGCGGCTGCACGCCGGGCTGCGCCACGATATCCTGCTGGTGCTGGATCAGGCCTATTGCGAGTATCTGGACGAAGCCGATCCGGATGGCGGCCTTGCACTGGCGCAGAGCGCCAACAATGTGCTGGTCACCCGCACCTTTTCAAAGATTTACGGGCTGGGAGGCTTGCGCGTGGGCTGGGCGACCGGCCATGCCGCCATCATCGGCGAGATCAACCGGGTGCGCGCGCCCTTCCCCATTTCCGTGCCCGCGCTGGCCGCAGCCGAAGCCGCCATCGACGATCAGGATTTCGTCGCCCGTTGCCGCGCATGGAATCGCGAACAGCGCGAACGGCTGGCCGCCGCCATCGGCCGGCTGGGCAACAAGGGCTTCACTGCCGTGCCCTCCGAAGGCAATTTCATCCTGATGACCTGCCCCGAAACCGGCCCGTTGACGGCGGAAGCGGTGTATAAAGGGCTGGCGGCGCGCGGCTTCATGACCCGCTGGCTGCCGGGGCAAGGGCTTCCCCATGCCGTGCGCATTTCCATCGGCACGGCGGATGAAACCGGCGGCGTGATCGAGGCACTGAACGACATCACGGCCAGCGCCTGATGCTGCCGTTCGCGCGCGTCTCCATCATCGGGCTGGGGCTGATCGGCTCCAGCCTGGCGCGCGCGATCCGGGCGAAGATGCCGACCGTTCGCATCACGGGAACCGATGCCGATCCGGGCGTGCGCGAACGGGTGCGCGAACTGGGCCTGCTGGACGATGTGGCGGATTCGCCGGGTGCGGCTGTGGTGGATGCCGATCTGGTGGTGCTGGCCGTGCCGCTGGGCGCGTTCGCGGCGGTGGGCGCAGAGATCGCCCCGGAACTGGCGGCGGGTGCCGTGGTGTCTGACGTGGGATCCGCCAAGCAGATCGTCGTCGATTCGCTGGGGCCGTTGCTGCCCGAAACGATCCATCTGATCCCCGCGCACCCGGTGGCGGGCACCGAACGCTCCGGGCCGGACGCCGGGTTCCCGACGCTGTTCGAGGGTCGCTGGTGCATCATCACCCCACCGCCCGGCGCGGATGAAACGGCGCTCGCGCGGCTGTCGGAATTCTGGAGCCGCCTTGGTTCCAAAGTCGATCTAATGGAGCCGCGCCACCATGATCTGGTGCTGGCCGTCACCAGCCATATCCCGCACCTGATCGCCTATTCCATCGTCGGCACCGCCGCCGATCTGGAAGGGGTGACGCGCGGCGAGGTGATCAAATATTCCGCAGGCGGTTTCCGCGATTTCACCCGCATCGCCGCATCAGACCCGACGATGTGGCGCGACGTGTTCCTGACCAACAAGGACGCCGTGCTGGAAGTGCTGGGCCGAGTGAGCGAAGATCTCGCCGTGCTGCAACGGGCGATCCGCTGGGGCGAAGGCGACGCCCTGTTCCAGCGCTTCGCCAGCAGCCGAGACATCCGCCGCGCCATCATCGACGCCGGACAGGATACGGCAGACCCGGATTTCGGACGGCAGCATTAAAAGCGCGCCTCACTCGCTCTCCAAGTCCTCCTCGCTCTGTGCTGCCACTATTCGATTCGCCAACCCGTGTGGATGCCCTGCTCTAGCAAAGGCCCCCATTTGCCGGTTGCGCAGCTTCGGATCGTTGATCGGCGGGCCGAATGGCCCCAGCCTTTTGCGGCGGGCGAAATCGAGGGCTGCGGCCCATGGGTCATGGCCTTCCAGCGCTGTGCTGCGGGTGTCTGCGTCGATTCCATAGGCGCTCAGCGCCGCCTGTACCCGCCCTGCCCCCATGCCGCGCCGGGCTAACCCTCGCGTTCGCGCTTCGGCGAAGGCGGCGTCGTTCACATAGCCCAGCGTCACCATCCGTTCGGCGATGGCCTCCGGGTCTGGTGGGGGGGCATCTTCTTTCCAGCCGCGCGCGCGGATTTTCTGCTGCAGCAATCGCAGCAAACGGGCGCGGCTGGTCTGGAATCGCTCCAGATAGCGCAGCGCAATCGCCTCCAGCGCCGCCTGATCCAGCGGGGGCGGGGGCTTTTTCGGCCCTTTGCTGCGTGTATCCCGGCCCATCTGCCACCTTGCTGCCACAGTTCGGGCCTGTTTTGAACCACTAGAGGGTTCATTGGCGGCATGCAGGATGCCGTTAACCGTGCTATGGGCCGAAGATGCCAGGCCGGATTTCGGCAAGTCGCACGCCTGCTGCCCCTGGAGAGGCCCTGATCTGGAATGACCGTGGACGACGCCAACACCATCCCGGCTGCCGCCGAGCTGACGCCGACCCCCCTTCTGTCCGGAATCCCGTTCGTGACGGGCCGCTACCAGACGCTGACCGAAGCGCTGGATTATGCCGCCACGGGTGCCACCGGCTATAATTTCTATGACGCGCGGGCCAATCTCGTGCGCGTGCTGCCCTATGCGGAGCTGCGCGAAACCGCGCGCGCCCATGCGCTGCGGCTGATCGCCCATGGCGTGAAGCCCGGAGACCGGGTTGCGCTGATCGCTGAAACCGGGGCTGAATTCGCAGCCGCCTTCTATGCCGCGCTCTATGCGGGCGTGCTGCCGGTGCCGCTGCCGTTGCCCACCAGCTTCGGCGGCCGCCAAGCCTATGTGGAACAGATTCGCGTGCAGCTTTCCAGCTGCGATCCGGTGCTGGTGCTGGGGCCGGACAGCCTGAAGCCAATGTTCGCGGAAGCCGCCGAAGGGCTTTCCCTCGCACTGGGGTGGGCCGAGTTCGAAGCGCTGCCTGCCCCCGCCGCCGAACTGCCCGCCGCCAACCCAGACGCCATCGCCTATCTGCAATATAGCAGCGGCTCCACCCGCTTCCCGCATGGTGTCGCCGTAACGCACCGCGCGGTGACGGCGAACCTGACGGGCCATGCGCTGAGCATGGAGCTGGCCGTGGGCGATCGCGGCATCAGCTGGCTGCCCTGGTATCATGACATGGGGCTGGTGGGCACCTTCCTGTCGCCGATGGCGGTGCAGCTGTCGGTGGATTTCATCGCCACCGACGATTTCGCCCGGCGTCCGCTCAGCTGGCTGACGCTGATCAGCCGCAATCCGGGCAACAGCCTCTCTTACTCGCCCACCTTCGGCTATGACATCTGCGCCCGCCGCGTCTCCACGCAGACGGATGTGGCGCACCGCTTCGACCTGTCCCGTTGGAAAATCGCGGGCAATGGCGCGGACATGATCCGCCCCGATATCTGCCAGGCCTTTGTCGATGCCTTTGCACCCGCCGGGTTCCGCGCGGAGGCTTTCACCCCCAGCTATGGGCTGGCCGAAGCCACGCTTGCAGTTTCGGTGGCACCGGCCGGGCAAGGAATCGTCTGCGACCTGATCGACGAAAAACGCCTTGCGGGCGAAGGTTTTGCAGACAGTTCTTCAGAATCTGGAAAACCCGTCCGCTATCGCGCCGTCGTCGATTGTGGCGTGGCGGTGCACGGCCTCACCATCGAAATCCATGACAGCGCCGGCAAGGTGCTGCCGGATCGCCAGATCGGCCGCGTGCTGGTGAAGGGCGAAGGGATCATGCAGGGCTATTTCCGCGATCCCGAAGCGACCGCCGCCTGCCTGTCCGCCGATGGCTGGCTGGACACCGGCGACATGGGCTATCTGGTGGACGGCCATATCTTCATCGTCGGCCGCGCCAAGGACATGATCATCCTGAACGGCAAGAACCATTGGCCGCAGGATATCGAATGGGCCATCGAGCAGCTGGAAGGCTTTAAGGCCGGTGACATCGCCGCCTTCTCCATCACCACGCCGCAGGGCGAGGAAGCTCCTGCCGTGCTGGTGCAATGCCGCACCACCGATCTGGACGAGCGCGCCCGGCTGAAAGATGCCATCCGCACCAAGGTTCGCGCCATCACCGGCATGAACTGCGTGGTGGAACTGGTGCCGCCGCGCACCCTGCCCCGCACCTCGTCCGGCAAGCTTAGCCGGGTGAAGGCGCGCCAGCTTTATCTGTCTGGCGAAATCGTTCCGTTCGACGTTGCGGCCTGAGGCAACAGCCCCAGCCGTTCCCGGAAGAAGCTGATCGTTCGTATCTCGGCATCCTTGCCGGGGCCGCTTTCGGGCAGGTGCACCGTCAGAACCGAATGCGGGGCCATGCCGGTGCCCTGCCGCGCGTCGGCATCGTCCAGCTCGATGGCGACGAAGCGGTCGCCCAGATCCTGCGCGTAACGGGCGAAGCGGGCATCCGGCACCAGCTTGTCGCTGCGATAGCGCAGGCCCAGCACCGTCAGATCGTCGCGCTGGAACCGCTCCCGCACGCAGGCGACTTCTTCCGGTGAGGCGTCGATCTCTCCCGCCTTGCTCTTGCGCAACGGCAGCGAGGGCTGGGACAGCACCGGGGCGATGACAGACGGGTCCGTCGCCATCGCCAGCGCGAAGCCACCGGTGAAGCACATGCCCACCGCGCCGACGCCGGGGCCGCCGCATTGCGCATGGGCGTGGCGGGCCAGCGCCCGCAACCAATCCACGAAGGGGCTGCTGCGCCCGCCGTTCCAGATGGCGAACTCGCGCCGGATGCAGATGATTCCGGCAACGGTGCCAAGCATATAGGCCGAACTCAGCGGGCGGCCCGGCGTGCCGAACAGGCTGGGCATGAATACCGTCATGCCTGCCGCCACCAGCCGGTCCGCGAAGTCCACCACCTGCGGGTGCAAGCCGGGAATTTCGTGGATCACGATCACCGCAGGTCCAGACCCACGCCGATACACCGGCCGTGTCCACTGGCCGTCGGTGAAATCCTCGCAGGCATAATCCGGCAATGGCATGGCGCAAGGCTCTGCGCGGAAACCCCGGCTGTCAAGACGGCCTCGCATCCCCTAAAGGCTGCCACCATGACGCCCGATGCGCTTCCAAACTGGGTGGATCGCCTGCCGCCCCGCGCCGCCCTTTATGCGCGGCTGGCCCGATTCGACCGGCCTGCAGGCATCTGGCTGCTGTTCTGGCCCTGCCTGATGGGCGCGTTTCTGGCCCCGCCCGCAGGCTGGTGGCGCTGGTGGCCTCTGTTCCTGCTGGGCAGCATCGCCATGCGCGCGGCGGGCTGCGTGTACAACGACATCGTGGATCGCGATCTGGACGCGCAGGTCGCCCGAACCGCCAACCGGCCCGTCGCCAGCGGAGCGATTTCGCTGCGCAGTGCCTGGGCTTTTCTGCTGGCGCTGTCTCTGGTGGGGCTGGGCGTTCTGCTGGCCCTGCCCTTCGCCGCGCAACTGGTGGCGCTCGCCTCTCTGCTGCTGGTGGCCGCCTACCCCTTCATGAAGCGCATCACATGGTGGCCGCAGGCGTGGCTGGGCCTCACCTTCAACTGGGGCCTGCCGGTGGGCTGGGCGGCCGCCGAACCGGCGCTGCGCGCCGACCTGCCCACGATGTTGCTCGCCTATGCCGCCGCCTTTTTCTGGACGCTGGGCTATGACAGCATCTACGCCGCGCAGGATGTGGAGGATGATGCGCTGGCAGGGGTGAAATCCTCCGCGCGGGCGCTCGGGGCCCGGCTGAAGGCCGGAGTCGCGCTGTTCTACACCCTCACCATCGGCCTGCTGGCGGCGGCGCTCTGGCGCTGGACGGGCAGTGTCGTGCCGCTGATCGGCCTGCTGCCCGCCGGGCTGCATCTGGGCTGGCAGGCGCTCACGCTGGACCCGGCCGATGTCGGCTCCGCGCTGCGCCGCTTTCGCGCCAACCAGTTCGGCGGCTTTCTACTGTTGCTGCCCATCCTGCTTGCCGCCCTCATCCGCGCGGCCTAAGCCGGGCAGATGCTGACACCTGACGCCGCGCTCGAACGCCTCGATTTTCTGCTCTCCCTTGCGGCGAAAGCCGGAGCCGATGCGGCGGATGCCGTCTATTTCGGTGAATCCTCGCTGGGAATCGGCGTGCGGCTGGGGCAGCTGGAAGATATCGGCCGTTCAGAGGGCGAGGAGATCGGCCTGCGGCTGTTTCTGGGTGCGCGGTCCGCGCAGGTTTCTGTTTCGGATTTGTCCAAGGCAGCGCTGGCCGAAGCGGTGGAGCGCGCCGTGGCCATGGCGCGCGAAGCTACGGAGGACAAATTCGCGGGCCTCGCCCCGGCAGAGCTGCTGACCAGCGGCCCGTTCGCCGATTTCGACCTGTTCGATCCCGCCGCCGAATTGCTCAGCCCCGAACAGCTGAAGCTGATGGCGCTGGAGGCCGAGGATACGGCGCGCGCCGTGAAAGGCATCAGCAACAGCGAGGGTGGATCGGCCAGCGCCGGAACCAGCGTTTCGGCGCTCGCCACGTCGGCCGGTTTCCGGGGCGCGGCGCGGGGCACCTCCGTCTCCACCTCCGCCGTGGTGATCGCCGGAGAGGGGGCGGACAAGCAGCGTGATTATGACTGGCATCAGGCCCGTCACCTGTCCGATCTCGAATCGCCCGCGCTGGTGGGCCGCCGGGCCGCCGAGCGCACACTGGCGCGGCTGAACCCCGCCAAGGCCCCAACCGGGCAGATGCCGGTGATCTTCGACAAGCGCGTGTCCGCCAGCCTGATTGGCCATCTGCTCGGCGCGATCACCGGCAGCAGCATCGCGCGGAAAACCAGCTTTGTGCTGGGGCATGAGAAGGAACCGCTGTTCGGCCCCGGAATCACCATCCGCGACGATCCGCACCGCCATCGCGGCCTGCGTTCCCGTGCGTTCGATGCGGAGGGGCTGGCGACCGCGCCGCGCGCCATCGTGGACAAGGGGATGCTGACGGGCTGGCTGGTGGACAGCGCGTCGGGCCGTCAGCTGGGCCTGCCCCCCACCGGCCACGGCAGCCGGGGCAGCAGCGGCCCGCCGGGCGTCTCCACCTCCAACCTCTGGCTGGAGCCGGGCAGCAGTTCGCCCGAACAGCTGATGTCGGATATCAAGGATGGCCTCTATATCAATGAATTGATTGGCATGGGCGTAAACCTGCTCACCGGGGATTACAGCCGGGGCGCAGGCGGATTCCGCATCCGCAACGGCCAACTCGCCGAGCCGGTGACGGAAGCCACCATCGCCGGGCACCTGCGCGACATGTTCAAGGCGCTGATCCCCGCCAACGATCTGGAGTTCCGCCACGCCACCGACGCGCCAACGATCCGCGTGGATGGACTGACTGTGGCAGGGCAATAGGCGGGGCGATGAGGGGCTTCGGGGCGGCAGTCCCCTCGCCTCTCCACACGTCACCCCGGACTTGATCCGGGGTCCAGCTGTTCTTCAGCAGCGTTGCGGATGAAAGCTGGACGCCGGATCAAGTCCGGGGTGACGGTTATGGTTGGTGGTGAGGTCAGTGGGTCAGGCCCGGCGTTGACACCCCCTCTCCATCTCTCCCCCTTGCAGGGGGAGAGAGCCGCGTTGCGCCGCAGGCAATTGAATCTGATCAGCTCCACTTGCTTGGAGTTGGGCCGCTTTGCCAATCTTGAGGGTGCAGGGACATCATGTCCCTGCTGGGTTCCAAGGGCAAAGCCCTTGGCCGCCGGAGGCAAAGCTCCGCTTACACCCCTAACTGCCGCACAATCTGTGCCGCAACCTTGTCCAGCCCCGCCGCAACAGCCCCCGTCTCCATCGGCGCGCCCGCGTCTGAGGCTGCGACCACTGCCGGGTCCAGTGGCAGGTTCGCGATAACCTCTGCGCCCAGTCCGCTGTCTGCCGGGGGTTGGCCGAAGGGGTGCAGCACCTGGCCGTCTGGCATGGCCATGCCGGCCATGTTCATCACCACGCCCAGCACCGGCACTTGCAGTTGCTCGAAGAAGGCGACGGCGCGGCGGGCATCTGCGCGGGCGAGGGCCTGTGGCGTGGTGACGACGAGCGCGCCGGAGGGGGCGAGTTTCTGCGCCAGCGACAGGTGGATGTCTCCGGTGCCGGGCGGGAGGTCTACCACCAGCACGTCCAGCTGGCCCCAATCGGCGACTGTCGCCATCTGCACCATCGCGCCTGCCACCATCGGGCCGCGCCATGCGACGGCCTTGTCCGGATCGGCCATCACGCCCATGCCCAGCATCTTCAGGCCATGGCTTTCCAGTGGAATCAGCCGTTTATCCGCCGTGGCGCGTGCCCGTTCCTTGATTCCCAGCAGGATATGCACAGACGGCCCCTGAATATCCGCATCCAGCAGGCCCACTTTCAGCCCGCGCCGTTTCAGCGCCAGCGCCAGCGCCACGGCGATGGTGGATTTGCCCACCCCGCCCTTCCCTGCGCCCACGCCGATGATGTGCGCCACGCCCGGCACGGCGCTGCCTTTGGGGGCCGGCCCGTCGCTGCGATCCGCCGTCTGGATAACCCGCACGCTGCTGAAACCGGCCAGTTTCAGTGCCTTGTCGATTCGGCTTTCCAGCGCCTGCGCCGCTGCGCGGGCCAGATCCTCCACGCCCAGCACCAGCCCCACGCCGCCTTCGTCGCGCACGACGAGGCCCGAGACCCGGCCGCTGGACAGCAGGTCTCCGGGTCGGACCGGATCGGCGATTGCCTTCAACGTTGCTTCCGCGACATCCTTGCCCGGCATCCTCGCCCCTCGCTTTCCGTGAAGGCTGCCCCTATATCCCCAACAGGAGATGCTGCAATCCGGATACAATCCGGGCCAGCAGTTCGCGACAGCACATCGCAGCACATTGCAGCACATGGGGACGGGAAAGGCCTACATGCCCTGGCAGAACAACGAGGACGGTGACGGTTCGGATGGCAAGGGGGGCGGTCGCCGCAGCCCTTGGGGCGGATCGGCGGGAAGCTCTGGCGGACCGGGCAATCAAGGCAAATCCGGTCAGGGCGATGGCCCGCGCAACCCTTGGGGCGAACCGCCCCGGCCGCGCGGTAATGATGACCGCGGCCGTGGCAGTGGCACTCCCGATTTCGACGAATTCATCCGCCGCAGCCAGGAACGGCTGCGCGGCCTGGGTGGCGGGCAAGGCGGCGGCAGTGGCGGCGGAAGCGGCCGGAGCAGCGGCATGCCGGACATTCCATGGGGCCTTGTGGCGGGCGGGCTGGCGCTGGTGCTGATCGCCACCACCTCTGCCTATCGCGTGGATGCGGGCGAGCGTGCCGTGATTACCCGCTTTGGCCAATATAATTCCACCAGCGGCCCGGGCTTCCACCTGAAGCTCCCTGCGCCGATCGATCAGGTGACGAAGGTGAAGTTCGAGGATATCCGCACCGATCTGATCGGCGCGACCGATGGCGACGCGGAAAATCTGATGATCACCGGCGACGGCAATGTGATCAACATCGCCTATGCCGTGCGCTGGCGCGTGAACAATGCCGAGAATTTCCTGTTCCAGATCGCCAATCCGGAGGCGACCGTCCGCGACGCCACCGAAAGCGCGATGCGGGAAATCGTCGCCCGCTCTACGCTGAACAACGCCATCGGCCCGGAACGCGCGGCGATTGCCGAACAGGTGCGCGAACGGGTGCAGGAAATCCTCGATTCCTATGGCTCGGGCGTGCTGATTCAGGGCGTGGATATCAACAAGGCCGACCCGCCCGCCGCTGTGGACGAAGCCTTCAAGGATGTGTCCGCCGCGCAGCAGGATGCGCAGCAGTTTCTGAATCAGGCGCGCGCTTATGCCCAGCAGGTGCAAGCGCAGGCCGCAGGCGCCACCGCCGCATTCGACAAGGTGTATGAACAATATCGGCTGGCGCCGGAGGTAACCCGCAAGCGTATGTATCTGGAAACGATGGAAAATGTCCTGGGCAAGGTGGATACCACCATCATAGAGGCCCCCGGCGTGCAGGCGTATCTGCCGCTACCCGAGGTCCAGCGGCGCGCCGCTGCCAATCGTGAAGCCCAGGAGGCGCAGAAATGACCAGTCAACGCGCCCTTCTGTTCGGCGGGATCGGCCTCGTCGCGCTTGGCATTCTTGCTGCAGTCGCCGTTGTGCGGGTGCCCGAGGACAAGCAGGCGATCATCCTGCAGTTCGGCCGCCCGGAAGCGACGGTGAACACCTATCAGCCGAATCAGCGCTTCGGGGAAACCGGGGCCGGGCTGGTGCTGAAGACGCCGTTCTTCCAGAACACGGTGTTCGTGGACAAGCGAATCCGCTCTCTGGATATCGCGCCGCAGACGGTGCTCTCCACCGATCAGCTGCGGCTGGTGGTGGATGCCTTCGCCCGTTTCCGCATCACCAACCCGGTGCTGATGTATCAGACGGTGCGCACGGAGGAACGGTTGCAGGAGGAACTGTCGCGCATCCTCTCGTCGCGAATCCGCAACGAGCTTGGCAAGCAGCGCTTCGACGCGATGCTGTCACCGGAACGCGGCCAATCCATGGACGCGATCCAGCTGGCGGTGAACCGCTCGGCGCAGGCCTATGGCGCGGAGATCATCGATGTGCGCATCAAGCGCGCAGACCTTCCCTCCGGCACGCCGCTGGAAGCCGCGTTCGAGCGGATGCGCACGGCACGGCAGCAGGAAGCGCTGACGATCCGCGCGCAGGGCGCGAAAAATGCGCAGATCATCCGCGCCGAAGCCGATGCGGACGCCGCGCGCGTGTATGCGGAAAGCTTCGGCAAGGACCCGAACTTCTACGCCTTCTATCGCTCGATGGAGGCCTATCGGAAGAGCTTCGCGCAAGGAAACAGCAATGTCGTGCTGAGCCCCAGCAACGAATTCCTGCGGGAATTCCAGGGGCGGCGCAGCAATTGATGAAGGCGTCCATTACGGCTCGACTTCGATTCTGAACAGTTCAGCCGCCATTCAATCGGCCGGCTGCTAGGAACGGAGCGAGAGAGCTTCCTTTTGGAGAACCACACGTGCCCGACAGCTCGAACAAGAGCCGCTTCCTGACAGCCGGTATTTCCGCCGGTATCGCAGCCGTTGTCGCAACCGCGATTCCCGTGCTCGCGCAAACCGCCGTGCAAGCGCCGCCTGCCCCGCCGCCTGCCGCCGTGCAGGCCCCTGCTGCGCAAGCGCCCGCCGCCCTGCCCCCGCGCGGCGCGCCCGTCAGCTTCGCAGACCTGACTGCGCGGCTGCAACCGGCGGTCGTCAACATCTCCACCACGCAGCGGGTGGAAGTGGGCAGCAGCTTCCCGCGCTTTGGCCCCGGCACCAACCTTGAAGACCTGTTCCGCCGCTTTCAGGAGCAGCAGACGGACGACGGCAAGCCCGTCACGCGCGAAGCGAACTCGCTCGGTTCAGGCTTCATCATCTCGCCCGATGGCTATATCGTCACCAACAACCATGTGATTTCCGGCCGCGACGGCCAGAAGCTGGTCGATACCATCACAGTCACCATGTCTGACCGGCGCGAATATTCGGCCCGGGTGATCGGCCGCGACCCGCTGTCTGACCTCGCGCTGCTGAAGATCGACGGCCAGAACCTGCCCTATGTGCAGTTCGGCAATTCGCAGACGATCCGCCCGGGCGACTGGGCGATCGCCATCGGCAACCCGTTCGGCCTGTCCGGCACTGTGACTGCGGGGATCGTCTCCGCGCTGCACCGGGGCATTCAGGGCGGCGGGGCGTATGACCGCTATATCCAGACGGACGCCTCCATCAACCAGGGCAACAGCGGCGGGCCGCTGTTCGATCTGAACGGCAATGTGATCGGCGTGAACACCGCCATTTTCTCGCCCACCGGCGGCAATGTCGGCGTCGGCTTCGCAATCCCCGCCGAACTGGCGCAACCGGTGATCGAGCAGCTGCGCAACGGCGGCAAGGTGAAGCGCGGCTATCTGGGCGTGCAAATCCAGCAACTGACGCCCGCCATCGCCTCGTCGCTGGGCCTGCCGAAAGACCGTGGCGAGATCGTCGCCGCCGTGGAACCGTCTGGCCCGGCGCGCGCAGCCGGCGTGCAGCAGGGCGATGTGGTGGTGAAAGTGGCCGGGCAAGAGGTCACGCCGGACAACAGCCTGTCCTACATCGTCGCCAACACGCCGATCGGCTCGCGCGTGCCGATCGAAGTGGTGCGCGGCGGCAAGCGCATGACGTTCACCGCCACCATCAGCGAGCGTCCGTCCGAAGCATCACTCATCGGTCAGGACAGCGAGGCGCAAAGTGACGACGCCAGCCCGAAGGATCAGCCCGGCGCGGAAGCCGCTCGCAAGTCGCTGGGGCTGACGCTGCAGGCGATCACGCCGGAAATCCGCCAGCAGCTGCGTCTGCCCGAAACCGTGCAGGGCGTGGTGATTGCCAATGTGAACCAGTCTTCCAGCGCAGCCGAAGAAGGGCTGCAACGCGGTGACATCATCGTTTCGGTGAACCAGCAACCTGTGAAAACCCCGCAGGAAGCCGCCAATGTCGTCGCAGCCGCCCGCAAGGCCAACCGCGACACCGTGCTGCTGTTCGTGCAGCGGGGCAACACGCCCGGCCGATTCGTGGGTGTTAAAGTCCAGTAATGATTAGGTGCCAAGCCCGCGGGCATTGCCCCGCGGGCTTGTATATTCCCGACAATCTTCCTGGAATTCCGCGAAATCTGGTTAATTTCGCGCGGCTGTGCTTGCTGTTTGCCTGATCGCCATTTTATCCCCGCCTCGGGCAACCAAGAGGGGGTAGAATGTCGAAATCGATCATCCGGATTGCAGCCTTTGCAATGGCCGCCAGCCTGTCGTCCATCGCAGCGGCTGGCACGCTCGTCGTTTCCGGAGACGAATGGCAACTGTCGGACTCCGCCTATGATCCGGACTATGTCGCGGGCACCACGGCATTTGTGAACAGCCTCGCCACCACCTTCGGCGGCACCAACTATCTGCTTCTCACCGGCAATGTCGGCATTCCGCAGGCGAGCCTCAGCAAGCTTGCCGCGCAATTCACCTCGCTCGGCAAGACCGTGAGCTATTCTGCCACGTTCGATCTCGCCACCGCATCGGGCTATGATGCAGTGTTCCACGTCGGGCAGTACGTCGCCTCGCCCGCCGATTTCGCCGCCTATGTGAACGGCGGCGGCGGCGCTTACATCTCGCTCGGCAGCGGCCAATATGGGAACCCGGTCAGCGAAGCAGCGCACTGGAACCCGATGCTCGCGCAGTTCGGCCTGATCGCGGGCAACAGCTGGTTCACGGATCCCGGTTTCGTGAAGGCGACCGTCGTTGAAGGGCCGACGACGTCTCTGCTCTGGGGCTATGGCCAGACCATCGAAAAGCTCACGCCGGAATCCAGCAGCGTCTCCTATATCCGCGCTACTTTTGCCGGTAGCCAACAGGTCAGGGGCCTTGTGGGCGCCAGCATCGCGCCGAAGCCGCCTATCGTTCCGGGCGTTCCCGAACCCGCCAGCTGGGCGATGATGATCGCCGGCTTTGGTCTGGTCGGTGCCATCTCGCGTCGGCGTCGGTCGGTTTTCAGCCCGGCGTGAAAATGCGTCTGGCGGCTTTGAAGATCCAATAATCGCTTAAGCTTCCGGCCAATCCCCGCTACCACTTTCCACTGACACAGGCGGCAAGTGGGGGCGGCATGGCGGACGCAGACGGCACACTTTTCATCGGCGCGAAGGACGATGGCAGCGCGGCGCAAAGCCTTGTGCTGCGCCGGGCCAACCGGCACGGGCTGATCGCGGGTGCCACCGGCACCGGCAAGACAGTCACGCTGCAGGTGATGGCCGAAGGCCTCAGTCAGGCAGGCGTGCCCGTGTTCATGGCCGATGTGAAGGGCGACCTTTCCGGCATGGCACTGCCCGGCAGCCCCACCGCGAAGATGCACGAAGCCTTCACCGCGCGGGCGCAGCAGATCGGCCTTAACCCCTATGAATATCACGACAATCCCGTGGTTTTCTGGGATTTGTTCGGCGAACAGGGCCATCCGGTTCGCACCACCGTTTCCGAAATGGGGCCGCTGCTGCTCGCCCGCCTGCTGGGCCTGAACGACACGCAGGAGGGCGTTCTCGCCATCGCCTTCAAGGTGGCGGATGATCAGGGCCTGCTGCTGCTGGACCTGAAGGATCTGAAGCAGATGCTGGCCTGGTGCGCAGACAATGCGAAAGACCTCGCCACCAATTACGGCAATGTCACCAGCGCCTCCGTCGGCGCCATCCAGCGCCAGCTGCTCAGCCTCGAGTCGCAAGGCGGGGACCGTTTCTTCGGCGAGCCTGCGCTGGTGATGACGGACATGATCAAGGTGGGCGAGGATGGCCGCGGGCAGGTCAACATCCTCGCGGCGGACAAGCTGATCTCCAGCCCGAAGCTCTACGCCACCTTCCTGCTCTGGATGCTTTCCGAACTGTTCGAGGAACTCCCCGAAGTCGGCGATCCGGACAAGCCCAAGCTGGTGTTCTTCTTCGATGAGGCGCACCTGCTGTTCGATGAAGCCCCCAAGGCCCTGCTGGACAAGGTGGAACAGGTCGTCCGCCTGATCCGTTCCAAGGGCGTGGGCGTCTATTTCATCACCCAGAACCCCATCGACGTGCCGGACAGCATCGCCGGCCAGCTGGGCAACCGCGTGCAGCACGCGCTCCGCGCCTTCACTCCGCGCGACCAGAAGGCCGTGAAGGCAGCCGCCACCACCTTCCGCCAGAACCCGGCGATCAACGTGGAAACCGCCATCCTCGAACTGAAAACCGGTGAGGCGCTGGTTTCGCTGCTGCAAGCCGATGGCGCGCCCTCCCCCGTGGAACGCGTGCTGATCCGCCCGCCCGCCTCCCGCGTCGGACCGCTGACCCCCGGCGAGCGCAAGGTGATCGTCACCAGCTCCCCCGTGGCGGGGAAATATGAGGAAACTGTTGACCGCGAATCCGCGTTCGAAGTGTTGTCCGCCAAGGTGGCCGCGCAGGCGGATGCCCAATCTGCCGAGAAGGAAGCCGCCGTTGCCAAGAAGGCCGCCGTGCAGGAGGCCAAGGAAAAGGCCGCCGCAGACCGAGCCTATCGGGCCTCGCCCATGGGCAAAATGGAAAAGGTCGCCGTCGCGACCGCCACCGCCGTCGCCGTGCAGGCAGGCCGCAGCCTTGTGCGGGGGATCTTGGGCGGGTTGTTCAAGAAGCGCTAAGGGGTGTTTCGAAGGGGCTCTGCCCCTTCACCCCGGCAGGGAGCCGTGCTCCCTGCACCCACATTCGTAGGTCTTACGGTTAGGCTGGGTTTGGGGTTGGATTGATTGCCTGCGGCGCTTTGGGGAGGCTCCCACCCGCCGCCTCTCCACAAGTCACCCCGGACTTGATCCGGGGCCCAGCTTTCTTCTCCAATGTTGCCGACGAACAGCTGGACCCCGGATCAAGTCCGGGGTGACGGTTGTGGTTGTAGCGAGGTTGTGGATCAGGCCCGGCGGTGACACCCCCTCTCCAACTCTCCCCCTCATAGGGGGAGAGGGCTTTGTAGCGCCGCAGGCAATCGAATCTGATCGCTCACACGGCGCTGGAGTTCAGGCGCGACGCCAATTTTGAGGGTGCAGGGAAATCATTTCCCTGCCGGGTTCCAAGGGCAGAGCCCTTGGCCGCCGGAGGCAAAAAACCGTCAGGCTAAAAGGCCTCTCAGGCCCCCGGCACCGTCACCCGGGCGATATCCGCGTTGCGGGTGGAAGCGGGGGCGTCCAGCAGTTCGCGCAGGAAGGTGCCTTTGTCCACGGTTTGCGTGCCGGCATGGCCGGGCAGATCTGCAACCGTGTTGCGGATGCCGGAATCGGCGCGGTCGGCCTTCGCGTCTGACAGCAGCTGGCTTTCGATTTTCGACTTGGGCGGCAGTTGCGCGCCGGGGCCGAACAGCGCTTCCAGCGCTTGTTGCTGGCTGTCTGAGCCGATGGGGCGCGGCGCGCCGGGGCGCGGCGGGGCCATGGAATAATCGGGCGGGATCACCAGCGGGGCCTGCTTGCCGATGGCGAATTCGTCGGGCCGCTTGCGGTCCGCGATGTCGTTGCTCTGGCAGGCGGCCAGCGAAAGGGCCGCGGCGGAGAGTATCAGCAGGTTACGCATTGGGCAGTCTTTCCGAGTTGCCGTCTGAACGGCCGATGAGCGCGCGAAACAATAGGATGAGCACACCGATGGTGATGGCCGCATCCGCCACGTTGAACACATAGAAGGACCATGGCCCCCAGTGCAAATGCACAAAGTCCACCACATAGCCGAAGCGCACCCGGTCCACGATATTTCCCAGCGCCCCGCCGAGGATCAGCCCCAGCGCGACGGATTCGGGCCAGTGCCGTTCGCGGCGAATCCACAGGGCGACGACAGTGGCGATCAGCGCCGTCAGCCCCACCAGCAGCCAGCGGCCCACTTCGGTGTCGGCCGTCATCATCCCCATGGAAACGCCGCGATTTTCCACCCACGTCAGGGAGAAGAAGGGCAGCACGGGGATGGTGATGCGCTCTTGCAGCTGCACCACATTGACGATCCAGTATTTCACCAGCTGATCCAGCAGGAACACCAGCGCGGCCAGCGCATAGGCGAAGCGCTTCATGCGTCCATCTCCGCCACGACATCGTCGCAGCGTTCGCACAGGTCCGTTTCCGGGCGAACATCCGGCAGGTGCCGCCAGCAGCGGGCGCAGCGGGCTTCGGTGCTGGCGACGGCTGAGACGGCGGGTTCGCCGTCGGCGGCGACGGCGTCCACATGGGAGACGATGCAGAGTTCGGCGAAGTTCACCGATTGCAGCAGAGCCACGTCCGCGGCGGGGGCGTGCACGGCGACGGCGACTTCGTTGGACGACCCCACGACTTTCTCGCGCCGCATCGGTTCGATGGCCTGCGTGACGAGCGCGCGAAGGTCGCGCAGGCGCTCGAACTTCGCCTCCAGCGCGTCGTCGCGCCAGTCGGCGGGGATTTGGGCGTAGGTGCCATGGTGCACGGAGGTGCCGTCGCCGTGGCGATGCTCATGCGCTTCCTCTGTGGTGAACACCAGCACGGGGGCTAGCCAGTGGTTCAGCGCTTCGAACAGGGTTGCCAGCACGGTGCGATAGGCGCGGCGCTTGGGCGCGAAGGCGGCGTCGCAATAGAGGCTGTCTTTGCGGACATCGAAGAAGAAGGCCGACAGATCCACGTTCACGAAGCTGAAGATCGCCGCCATCATCCGCGCATAGCCATGGGAATCCAGCGCCACGCGGATTTCCGCATCCAGCGCCGCAAGGCGGGAGAGGATATAGCGCTCCAGCTCCGGCATCTCGGCCACCGGCAGCGCTTCTTCGGCGGTGTAGCCTTGCAGCGCGCCCAGCAGATAACGCAGCGTATTCCGCAGCTTGCGGTAATTGTCGACGCTGGTCTGCATGGAGAGCTTGCCGAAGCGCTGATCTTCCGAGGTATCGGTGGAGGCGACCCAGAGGCGCAGCACATCCACCCCGGATTCGCCGATGATCTTCTGCGGATCGACCACATTGCCCAGCGACTTGGACATTTTGCGGCCCTTGTCGTCCAGCGTGAAGCCGTGCGTCAGCACGCCCTTGTAGGGCGCCCTTCCCCGCGTGCCGCAGGATTCGAGCAGGGAGGACTGGAACCAGCCCCGGTGCTGGTCCGAGCCTTCCAGATAGAGGTCGGCCTGTTCGGCATGCAGCCGCGCTTCCGTCACGAAGGCGTGGGTGGAGCCGCTGTCGAACCAGACATCGAGGATGTCCGTCACCTGCTCATAATCCTCGGCGTTATAGGCGTTGCCGAGGAACTCCTGCGGGTCGCGCGTCCACCATGCGTCCGCGCCGTCGGTTTCGAAGGCGGCCTTGATCCGGGCGTTCACCTCTGCGTCGACCAGATAGTCGCCCGTGCCCTTTTTCACGAACAGGGTGATGGGCACGCCCCATGCGCGCTGGCGGCTGAGCACCCAGTCCGGGCGGCCCTCCACCATGGCGCGGATGCGGTTTTCGCCTTGCGCGGGGAACCAGCGGGTGTCGCCGATCGCCGTCAGCGCCCGGCCGCGCAGGGTGGTGCCGTCGCCAAGGTCGCGGTCCATCGCCACGAACCATTGCGGCGTGCAGCGGTAGATCAGCTTCGCCTTGGAGCGCCACGAGTGCGGGTAGCTGTGCTTGTAATCGGCGGAGGCCGCCAGCAGGCCGCCTGCCTCTTTCAAGGCCGTGCAGACGGGGCCGTCGGGCGCGTTCACCTTATAGACGTGCATCCCGCCGACGACGGGCCAATCCGCCTGATAGGTGCCATCTGGCCCGACCACGAACTTCGGATCGATACCGTTCGTCTTGCACAGGTAGAAATCGTCCTCGCCATGATCGGGGGCCATGTGGACGAGGCCGGTGCCGGCATCGGTGGTGACGAAGTCGCCGGCCAGAAGCGGGCGGGGTTCGGCGAAGAAGCCGCCGAGCGCGTGCCATGGGTGGCGGGCGATGGCTCCAGCGAGCCCTCCACGGACTGCACCGAGACTCCAGTCAGCGTTGTCAGGGAGTGATGAGTCGAGGCGCTTCAAGAACACCACGCGCAAGTCTGACGCTATGATGAAGCGCTTACCCCGCAACCATTCAAGATGAGGGCGATCATCGATCTCACCGCTCTTGATCTCGAAATGCTCGTAAAGGACATCTCCCCCATACGCCAAAGCCCGGTTCACCGGCAGCGTCCATGGGGTCGTCGTCCAGATCACCGCGTGCGCACCGACCAGTTCCGGCGCGTTCGGCGCTTCCACGATCTCGAACGCCACATCCACCTGCGTGGAAATGATGTCCTCATATTCCACTTCCGCCTCGGCCAGCGCGGTCTGCTCCACCGGGGACCACATCACCGGCTTGGCACCGCGATACAGCTGGCCCGTTTCGGCAAACCTCATCAGTTCGGATGCAATCACAGCTTCGGACGAAAAGTTCATGGTGAGATAGGGATTTTCCCAATCTCCCCAAATGCCCAGCCGCTTCAGTTGCTCGCGCTGCACCCCCACCCAATGCCCGGCGTAATCGCGGCATTGCTGGCGGAAGGCGATGAAATCCATCTCGCCCTTTTTGATGCCCTTTTCGCGGTTCAGTTCCTCCACCCGCCATTCGATGGGCAGGCCGTGGCAATCCCAGCCGGGGATATAGGGGCTGTCAAAGCCCATCTGCGTGCGGCTGCGAACCACGAAATCCTTCAGGATGTGGTTCAGCGCATGGCCGAGGTGCATGTCCCCGTTGGCGTAGGGCGGGCCATCGTGCAGAATCCAGCGCGCCGCGCCGGTGCGGAGTTCGCGCAGCTTCTGGTGCGCGCCCTCCTCTGCCCAGCGCGCCAGCAGGCGCGGCTCGGTGGCGGCGAGGCCAGCCTTCATGGGGAAGCCCGTTTCGGGCAGGAACACGGTATGGCGGTAATCTGCCGCCTTCATTTGCTCGGTCATGGCGGGGAGGCTTTAGAGCATCGGCGCATCCGCGCAACCCTCGGCGCGTTTGAGAATGCTGCGCAAACTCGTTCTCAACTAACCAATTGGTTTTACTTGACTTTTATTTCAACATATCTAAGATGGTGCAAATTCCCGAATATCTGAGAGGCTGCCATGAAGGGCGACAAGAAGGCGATCGACTATCTGAACGCAGTGCTGAAAGGCGAACTGACTGCGATCAACCAATATTTCATGCATTATCGCATGCTGGAAAACTGGGGCGTGCTGAAGCTCGCCAAATATGAATATCATGAGTCGATTGACGAAATGAAGCATGCCGACAAGCTGATGGAACGCATCCTGTTCCTGGACGGCTTGCCCAATCTGCAAACGCTGAACCGCCTGCGCATCGGCGAGAATGTGCCCGAAATCCTCGCGGCCGATCTGGAGCTGGAATATGAGGCGCTGACGCTGCTGAAAGAGGCCATCCCCTATTGTGAATCGATCCGCGATTTCGGCACCCGCGAACTGCTGACGGAAATCCTTGAGGCCGAGGAAGAGCATATCGATTTCATCGAGAAGCAGCAGCAGATGATCAAGGATCAGGGGCTGCAGAATTATATTCAATTGCAGTCGGAAGCGGCGGGCTCGTAGGCGGCTGCGATTAAGGCGCAGCCTTAACTCGCAGACTCGCCGCAGACCCGGCCGGCTGAGTCGGCGATCTCTATCGCCGACCAGTCCGACGAGTCCGGCGTTCAGCCAGAGGCTGACCATCGGGTTCGCCGGACCTCTTTCTGCCTTCCTCTTCCCCCCAAGCGGACTCGCAGGCTTCGCCTGCGGCCGCCCCCACCGCAGCCAGCCATTGTAGCCCCCCACACGAAGCCTTATCTCCACCCCGTGCAAAAGAACCTGTCTGAGACCCGCTGAGGCCTCACCCTGCGGGGTGAGGCGCCAAACCGAAGCCCCCTGCCCGCCTCCGTGCGCGCAGGGCCGTTTGGCTTGGGCCGCTGCCGTGCGGCCCGCAGCACCGGACAGATTCAATGGATATTTCAAGGCCGGAGCAGCGCATTCTGCACCTGCTCGCTCAAGGCGGATCAATCACGCCGATCAAGGATGAACGCGGCCAGATCGTCGCGGCGCAATGCTTCACCCGCGAGGGGTGGCAGTTGAGCGCCTTCGATCTCGCCTTGTTTCGCAAACTGAAACGTCGGCGGGCGATCTCGTCCACCGGAAGCCAGCCCTATCGCATCACGCGGCACGGGCTGGAACTGGTGCGAAGCCAGCCCGACAACCGGTAGATCGCGAGGGGACGCGGGGCGGATCAGCGCTCCGCGTCACTCCTCGCCGAATTTCGACTGAACAAGATCGACCAGCGCCGCCAGCGCCGCGTTGGCCTGTGCACCTTCGGCCCTGATCTCGATGCTTTCGCCCATGGCGGCGGCCAGCATCATCAGCCCCATGATGGAGGTGCCGAGCACGTCTGACCCGTCTTTGGAGACGGTGATGGTGGCGTCATATTGGCTGGCGAGCGTGACGAACTTCGCGCTGGCGCGGGCGTGCAGCCCCCGCCGGTTGGTGATCGCAACGGTGATGGGGCCAGCGCTCATGTGCTGAGACCTTCAGGCAGCTTCGCCCAGCAATCGACTGGCAACACTGATATATTTCCTCCCCGCTTCCTGCGCCAGATCCACGGCTTCTCCCACCGTTTTCGCCTTGCGCACACTCGCCAGCTTGATCAGCATCGGCAGGTTGATCCCTGCGATCACTTCCAGATTGGGCCGCCCCAGCAGGGAAATGGCAAGGTTGGAAGGCGTGCCGCCGAACATGTCCGTCAGCAGGATCACCCCGTCGCCCTTGTCCACCTCTGCCGCCGCCCTGGCGATGTCGGCGCGGCGTTCCTCCATATCATCATTGGCTTCGATGCAGATCGCCTGGCACTGCGCCTGCGGGCCGACGACATGCTCCATCGCGGCCACGAATTCCGCTGCCAGCCTGCCGTGAGTCACCAGAACCAACCCGATCATTCAGGACCTTTCCTTTCGCCCGCAGCCGCTTGCCCGGCCTCAGGCTCGTCATCAACTGCTCCGGCCGCCTGATCCCGGTGGACCACGGAATTCACCCATCCCTCCGCCGCCAGCGCCGCCCCGGCGGCTTCCGCCACCGCGACAGAGCGGTGCCGCCCCCCGGTGCAGCCGAACGCCACCGTCAGATAGGCACGCCCCTCCTTGGCATAACCCGGCAGCAGCATCGTTAGAAGCCCCACAATCGTCCCGAAGGCGGGCGCGTAGGCGGGATCGGATTTCACATGCTCGCTGACGGCGGCGTCCAGCCCCGTGAGCGGGCGCAGCGCCGGATCCCAGTGCGGGTTCTTCAGGAAGCGCATGTCGAACACCAGATCGGCGTCGCGCGGGACGCCTCGCGAATAGCCGAAGCTCATCAGCGTCAGCGTCAGCGCCTTGTGGCCGGGTGCGCCGAAGCGGGTGGAAATCGCGCGGCGCAGATCGTTGGTGGAAAAATCCGTGGTGTCGATCACCACATCCGCCACCCGCCGCAGTTCAGAGAGAATCTCCCGTTCCAGCGCGATTCCGTCGCCAGCAGGCCGGTCCTGCGCCATCGGGTGGCGGCGGCGCGTTTCGGAAAAGCGCCGCACCAGTTCCGGGCCGGAACAATCGAGGTAGAGGATACGGATCGGCCGGGCCGGGCTGGCATGCTCGGCCATCGCCTGCAGCACCAGTTCCGGGCTGAAGGCGCGGGTGCGGGCGTCGATTCCAATCGCCAGCCGGTGCCCGCCCGGCACCGCCAGCAGCGGCCCCAGCAGCGACAGCGGCAGATTGTCCACCGCTTCATAGCCCAGATCTTCCAACGCCTTCAGCGCCGTGGACTTGCCCGCGCCGGACAGGCCCGTCACCAGCAGCACCGGGGCGGGCGGCTCGTCCTTCATCGGCAGGTTTGCTGCAACTGCGTCGGGCATGGGGTTGCCTTAGCCATTTGTGCCCGCGCGCGCCAACCCCAACACATCCGCCAGCGCCAGTTCCACCTTGATCGGCGCAGACGCTTCGAACGGGGCCAGATGGATCAGCGGCACCGCAATGTTGCCCAGTGGAAACTGCATCGGCTCGGGCATCCGTTCCGGCACTTCATCCAGCCGCACGGCGAGTGCGGCGGGCACGCCCACCACAAACGGCAGGCTGATGATCCCCAGCCCGCGCACCTCCAGCCGCCCGGCGATGCTGGAGGGCACAGAGAGCAGCGTCCCCTCCCCCACCGCCACCCGGTCATCGGCGATCAGCTGCGCGCCCCTGTCGATCAGCCGCAGCGCCAGATCGGATTTGCCGCTGCCCGGCGGCCCCAGCAGCAACACCCCCTGCCCCCGGATCGCAACGGCCGTGGCATGAATGGTGCCCGTCACAGCGCGGCCGTCACAGCGCAGGCAAAGTCACGCGGAACAGCGCCCCGGGCAGGCCGTCCGGCCGGTCCTCCACGCTGATCTGCCCGTCCATCGCTTCGATGATGGCCTTGGCGATGGAAAGCCCCAGCCCACTGTGCTTGCCATATTCCTGATTGTCCGTTCGCTCTGAATAGAAGCGTTCGAAGATGGATTGCCGCGCCTCGGGCGGCACGCCGGGGCCGTCATCCGTCACGGCGATGGTCACCACGCCGCCCTTGCGCCATGCGGAGACGATGATCTCCCCGCCGTCGGGCGAAAAGCTGATCGCATTGTCGATCAGATTGTTCAGCACCTGCGCCAGCCGGTCTCCATCGGCCAGCACCATGGCGGCACCCGGCGCGGGCAGGTCCAGCCGCACCCGCACGCCCCGGCGCGGCGGTCCGCCCGCCGTCTGGGTGGATACAATGGTTTCCGCCAGCTGCGCCACGTCCAGCGGCTGCAACCGCGTGCGCGACATTTCCGCGTCCAGCCGCGAGGCAGCGGAGATATCGGTGATCAGCCGGTCGATGCGGCGCACATCCTCCTCGATCACCGCGAACAATTGGGCGCGCGCGCCTTCGTCCCGCACATTGCCCAGCGTCTCCACAGCGCTGCGCAGGCTGGCCAGTGGGTTCTTCAGTTCATGCGCCACATCCGCCGCGAAGGCCTCGGTCGCGTCGATCCGCTGCCGCAGCGCCGCCGTCATATCGGCCAGCGCGCGCGCCAGCCCGCCGATCTCGTCGCGCCGGTGCGGCAGGCGCGGTACCACCACGTCGCGCTGACGCCCCAGCCGCACCCGGTGCGCCGCCAGCGCCAGCTGCCTCAGCGGCACCACCACCGTACGCGCCAGATAGAGGCTCAGCGCAAGGCTGAACGCCAGCACCACCAGAAATACCAGAAACGAGGTCATCCGCTCGCGCCGGACGAGATCGACCACGTCCGGCGTATCCACAGACAGCATCACCACCGGCCATGGCGGCCCCATTCCCGCCGTTCGCACCGGCACGGCCGCCTGCAACACCACCAGCCGGTCGTCCGTCTGCCGCCCCTGCGTCACCGAATTGCCGGTGCGGGCCGCGATGTCGGCCTCGCTCCACACCGTGCGCGTGTCCAGCGCGGGCACCGGGTTTGGCAGCGGCGGCAGTTCGGCCTGCCCCGTCAGCAAGTCAATCATCCGGTCGATCAGGATCGCGCTTTCCCGGCGAAACCCCGCCGTCGTGGGATCGACCAGTTCAAAGCGGGTGACGGCCGGGTTGCTCCAGTTGTCTGCGATCAGCTTGCCGCCGGAATCGAACAGCCGGATGCGGGTGCCGCGCGGGCTGGAAATTGCGCGCACATCGGCCCGCCCCTTTTCCACCCCTTGTTCAGAAAGGAACTGGGCGATGATCTCGCCCTGCCGCAGCAATTCCTGCTCGCGGGTTTCCAGCAGGCGGCTGCGGAAGCTCTCAATGTAGAAAAGCGCGCCCGCCAGCGCGAGGATCGCCACGAGATTCACGATCAGGATTCGCGTGACAAGCGAGGACCAGCCCGAAAAACGCAGAGTCCCACCGCTGCGCCGCACCGCCGGCCGGGCGTTGCGGAAGCTCGCCTGCTCGTTCACCGCGCATCCCTGAACAGAGCCGCCAAATCAGTCTTCCTCGTCGAACCGATATCCCACGCCATAGAGCGTCTCGATCGCCTTGAACTGCGAATCGACGGCGCGGAACTTCTTGCGCAAGCGCTTGATATGGCTGTCGATGGTGCGGTCATCCACGTAGCTGTCATGCGCATAGGCCACGTCCATCAGCTGATCGCGCGATTTCACAAAGCCCGGGCGCTGCGCCAGCGCATCCAGAATCAGGAATTCCGTCACCGTCAGCGGCACGTCGCGGCCACCCCAGCGCACCCGGTGGCGGGCCGGGTCCATCTCCAGTTTCCCGCGCAAGATGGGTTCCGATGGCACTTCGTCCGAATCGACGGGCGTGCGGCGGTTGGCGGTGCGGCGCAGCACGGCGCGAATCCGCTCGATCAGCAGCCGCTGGCTGAACGGCTTGCCGATATAATCGTCCGCCCCCATCGCCAGCCCCAGCGCCTCGTCGATCTCAGTGTCTTTCGACGTGAGGAAGATCACTGGCACGTCGGATTTCTCGCGCAGGCGGCGCAGCATTTCCATGCCGTCCATGCGCGGCATCTTGATATCCACCACGGCAAGGTCCGGCGGATTCTCCATCACACCCTTCAGCCCGGCCGCGCCATCGGCATAGACTCGGGTTGTGAACCCCTCTGCCTGCAGCGCAAGGCTGACGGATGTAAGAATATTCCGATCATCGTCGACCAGCGCTATGGTCGGGGCTGCCTCGTCCGTCATGCAGCGGGCTGGTCTGGTGCACGGTTCGTCATGCGGAAGGTGTATAGCTGCTAACGCTGCTTGTTCCAAAGGTTCATGTTTCAGGCGCTTCACATGGCGTGCGAGCTTCGGTAGGGATTGTGCATACGTATGCGGGCATGATGTCAGTTTTGACTCACGGCCAATGTGCGGAGTTGCGGCAACCCTGCGATAGGGCGCAACGAAGCAACAGAGCGCATCGGTCGAAGTCGCCGTAAACGACCGGGCGCCACAGAACGGCGGAAAGCCGAAAACGGGAACTCCCGGCAAGTGCGCCGGGCCGAGATGAAGGGACTGATCAGGTGGGCAATAGCATCGCGAACGGACTGAGCGCGCTGGGTGTGAAAGCGGACGCCACCGTGCACCGCAACCTCGGCACCGCGCCGCTTCTCGAAATCGCCTCCAATCGCGGCGAAGGCCTGTTCTCGAAGGACGGCGCGTTCGTGGTGGAAACCGGCCAGCACACCGGCCGTTCCGCCAACGACAAGTTCACCGTAAAAGACGCCGAAACCGAAAACAGTGTCTGGTGGGGCAAGAGCAACAAGCCCATGGATCCGGCCCATTTCGCCGCCCTGAAGGATGATTTCCTGAAGGCCGTGGGCGAGAAAGACACGCTGTTCGTGCAGGAACTGTTCGGCGGCTCGCAGCCGGAATATCGGGTGAACGTCCGCGTCGTCACCGAATTCGCCTGGCACTCGCTGTTCATCCGCACCCTGCTGGTGCGGCCGACGGCGGCTGAGCTGGAGGCTTTCAAGACCGAATATACCATCATCGATCTGCCCAGCTTCCGCGCCGATCCGGCCCGCCACGGCTGCCGGTCTGAAACGGTGGTGGCGGTGAACTTCACCGAGAAGCTGATCCTGATCGGCGGCACCAAATATGCCGGCGAAATGAAGAAATCGGTGTTCGGCATCCTGAACTATCTGCTGCCCACCAAGGGCGTGATGCCGATGCACTGCTCTGCCAACATCGGCAGCAAGGGCGACACTGCCGTGTTCTTCGGCCTTTCCGGCACCGGCAAAACGACGCTGTCCGCAGACGCCAGCCGCACGCTGATCGGCGATGACGAGCATGGCTGGTCTGACACGGCCGTGTTCAACTTCGAAGGCGGTTGCTACGCGAAGATGATCCGCCTGTCCGAAAGCGCGGAACCGGAAATCTACGCCACCACCAAACGCTTCGGCACGGTGCTGGAAAATGTGGTGATCGATCCGGAAACCCGTGTGATCGATCTGGACGACAACCGGCTGGCCGAAAACAGCCGGGGTTCCTACCCGATTGATTTCATTCCGAACGCCAGCGCCGAAAATCTCGGCCCGGTGCCGAAGAACATCATCATGCTGACGGCTGACGCCTTCGGCATCCTGCCGCCCATTGCCAAGCTGACGCCGGACCAGGCGATGTATCACTTCCTGTCTGGCTACACCGCGCGCGTCGCGGGCACGGAAATCGGCGTGACCGAGCCGGACGCCACCTTCTCCACCTGCTTCGGCGCGCCCTTCATGCCGCGCCACCCCAGCGTCTATGGCAATCTGCTGAAGGAACGCATCGCCAAGGGCGGCGTGGACTGCTGGCTGGTGAACACCGGCTGGACCGGCGGTGGAGCCGGCACCGGCGGCACCGGTAGCCGCATGCCCATCAAGGTGACGCGCGCGCTGCTGAACGCCGCGCTGGATGGCTCGCTGAAAACCGCCGAGTTCCGCAAGGACCCCTTCTTCGGCTTCGACGTGCCCGTCAGCGTGCCGGGCGTGGAACCGGGCATCCTCGATCCCCGTAGCACCTGGCCCAGCCCGGCAGAGTATGACGAAAAGGCGCGCGGGCTGGTGAAGATGTTCGTCGAAAACTTCGCCCAGTTCGAAGACCATGTGGAACAGGGCGTGCGCGAAGCCGCCCCCAAAGCCGCCTGAGGTGACAAGCGGGGCGGACGGTTTTCCGCCCCGCTTGTTCGAGGCGGAGGCGAAAGTCCGGCGGATCGCCGCCGGGCTTCTCACCTTCACCCTGCCGCGCGCGGCATGGACTCACGAGGCGCATCTGGCCACCGTGGTCGCGTTGCTGGTTGAACATCCCGAAATCCAGCTGGAACAACAGCTTCCAGGTATTATTTCACGCTTCAACGAAAGCGTGGGCGGAGTGAATGACGACGCCCAAGGCTATCACGAAACCCTCACGCAATTCTGGATCGCCAACGCCCGCGCGCATCTGGCCGCGAATCCGGCTGGGTCGCTGCTCGATCAGGTGAACGCCTTCATCCTGTCGCCAAGGGGCCGCCGGGACGCGCCGCTTCGCTATTACAGCCGCGAACGCCTCTTTTCGGTTGAAGCCCGTCGCCATCTGGTGGAACCGGACCTGATGCGATTCGATTGGGACATGCCAGATGCCGCGCCCGCGCCGAAGCTCTGACTGGGGCTTCCCGCGCTGGCGGGACTATGATGGCGCAGGCAAAACGCCCGAAGCGCAACGCCTGTGCGACCGCGAAGGCTGCACCAACCCCGGCAACTGCCCTGCCCCCAAGGCCCCGAACCGGCCCGACCGCTGGTATTTCTGCGAAGCCCATGCCGCCGAATACAACAAGGGCTGGAACTATTTCGGCGCGCTGAGCGAAGAAGAGGCCGCTGAGCAGGAGGCGAAGGAACAGCGGGGCCAGCGCAGCTATCAGCGCGCCCGCCACTGGGACTGGGGCGATGGAGACGGCAGCCGCAGCCGCGCCGAACTGGACGCGCTGCGCCTGTTCGAGCTGGATCCGGACGCCGACGAAGCCGCCATCAAGGCCGCGCACCGCCGCATGGCGAAGGAGAATCACCCCGATCTCCACCCCAACAACGCCGAAGCTGCCCAGCGTTTTCAGGCCGCGCAGGCCGCCTACGAAGTGCTGAAATCCGCCGCCGAGCGCCGCGCGGAGCAGCATAAGGGCTGAGTGCCCCCTTCCCCTTGCCGCCCGTCTCCGGCATGACGCCCGCATGCCTGCATTCGAAGACCTCATCGACGGATACCGCCGCTTCCGCCTCGGTTCCTATCGCGAACAGCGCGAGCGCTATGATCAGCTCGCGCAGGGGCAGTCGCCCAAGATCATGGTGATCGCCTGCTCAGACAGCCGCGTCGATCCCACCCGCGTGTTCGATGCCAGCCCCGGCCAGCTGTTCGTGCTGCGGAACATCGCCAATCTGGTACCGCCCTATTCCGCGATTTCCGGCCAGTCCTCAGTCGCAGCCGCGCTGGAATATGCCGTTACCGGAATTCATGTGCACCACATCGTGATATTCGGCCACGCCCGCTGCGGCGGCGTCTCGGCGGCGCTGGCGGGCGATTTCGACAATCCTGTCGCGGGCAAGCATGTGCATGCGTGGATGGAATTCATCGCCCCGGCGCGCGATGCCGTGAAGGCGGCGTGCCAGCTATCCCCGGATATCGACGCCCAGCGCGCGCTGGAACTCGCCAACATCCGGCTGGGGCTGGAAAATCTGCGCAGCTACCCCTTCGTCGCCGACGCGGTGGCCAAGGGGACCGTGAAGCTGCACGGCGTGCTGTTCGATATCGCCGAAGGCGTGCTGAAGATTCTGGATGCCAAAACCGGCCAGTTCGAACCTGTGAAGGTCGACCTGTAACCCCATGTTTTAAATGTGCAGAACCCGCCCGTAAGCGTCCAGCACGCTTTCGTGCATCATCTCGCTCAACGTCGGGTGCGGGAAGATGGTCTGGATCAGTTCGGCTTCGGTCGCCTCGCACTGGCGAGCGATCACATAGCCCTGAATCAGTTCCGTCACTTCCGCGCCCACCATATGCGCGCCCAGCAGCGCCCCGGTCTTGGCGTCGAACACCGTCTTCACAAAGCCCTCCGCCTCGCCCAGCGCGATGGCCTTGCCGTTGCCGATAAAGGGGAATTTGCCCACCTTCACCTCGTAACCGGCCTCTTTCGCCTTGGCTTCCGTCAGCCCCACGCTCGCCACTTGCGGCCGGCTGTAGGTGCAGCCCGCGATGTTGGATTTGTCCATCGGGTGCGCATGCGGTTCACCGGCGATCTTCTCCACCGCCACGATGCCCTCATGGCTCGCCTTGTGCGCCAGCCATGGCGCGCCCGCCACGTCGCCGATGGCCCACAGGCCGGGCACATTGGTCTGCCCCCATTCGTTGGTGATGATATGGCCGCGATCCAGCGCCACACCCAGCGCCTCCAGCCCCAGATTTTCGGTGTTGGGGGAAATGCCGATGGCCACGATCACATGGCTGAACGCCTTCGCTTCGCCGCTGATGGTGGCGATCACCCCGTCCGGCTTCACGTCCAGCTTGTCCACCGTCGCCTTGGTGCGGATGATCATGCCCTGCTTCACCAGCGCCTTTTCCACAAAGGCAGAGACTTCGGCGTCCTCCACCGGCAGGATGCGATCCAAGGCTTCCACGATGGTCACTTTCGCGCCCATATCGCTGTAGAAGCTGGCGAATTCCACTCCAATCGCGCCGGAACCGATTACCAGCAATTCCGTCGGCATGGCAGGCGGCACCATGGCGTGGCGATAGGTCCACACCCGCTCGCCATCGGCCTTCAGATGCGGCAACTCCCGCGCCCGCGCGCCGGTCGCCACGATCACATTCTTCGCCTGCAACGTCCGCTCGCCCACCTTCACCGTTGTCGCGCCAGTCAGCGTGGCGACACCTTCCACCACCGTCACCTTGTTCTTCTTCATCAGCCCCTTCACACCGGCATTCAGCTGGTTCGCGACCTTGCGGCTGCGCTCCGTCACCTTGGCCAGATCGAAGCCGACAGTTCCTGCGCTCAATCCATAAACGCTCGCATGGTCCAGATAATGCTTGATTTCCGCCGAGCGCAGCAGCGCCTTCGTCGGGATGCAGCCCCAGTTCAGGCAGATGCCGCCCAGCCGCTCCCGCTCCACAATGGCGGTGTTCAGCCCAAGCTGCGCGGCGCGGATCGCCGCCACATAACCACCGGGGCCGGATCCCACGATCACCAGATCAAACTGCTCGCTCATTGTCTCTTTCTCCTGCGGAGGCGTTCCCGCACGACGGTGACGATGGTGAACGGAAGCACAATCGGCTTCAGCACCTCCATCCACGCGGGCATGACCTTCTGCACATTTTCCGAAAACAGCACGCCCACATGGCGCAGCACGATCTCGCGGTCGCACAGCGTTTCGAAACTGATCTCGCCATCATGGTTCGAAAACACCAGCATCGTCACCTGAGACTGCGGCGAGATATATTCAAACTCGATCACCCGCTCTCCGCGAACGGCAGGGGGGCGCGCCACTGCCACGGCATTGGGCGTGGGCGGCACCACCATGCCCAGCAGCAGCGGCTCATCGGTGGGGATATTGTTGAACGGCCGATAACGCAGCCGCAATTCCACCTCGTGGAACACGCTGCGCGTGTTGTTCTCCAGCACGACCTCCTGCTGGACCACGCGCGGATATTGCCTGCCCTGCCAGCTCAGTTCCACGCCTTCGGGCACATAGATGGTGATCTTACGATCATCATGCACTTCTACCCGCAGCCGCCGACCGGCCCGGTCCATCACATCCTCCAGCCAGGGCCGCAGCGTCGCCCCGGCGATCAGCATCAGGCCGCCGACAACGCCGACAACCAGCAGAAAATCGCTGAAGGAAATCGAACTGGGCAAGCGTCCGCTTCTCCTCGCCGGGCTAGGCCAGCATCCCCAGCGGGGCTTCCACCAGTCGCTTGAAGGCCGCCATGAATTCCGCGCCCACCGCGCCATCGATGGCACGGTGATCGAAGCTGCCCGTCGCGCTCATCACCGTCGCGATGGCCAGTTCGTCATTCACGACATAGGGTCGCTTCTCTCCGGCTCCCACGGCCAGAATCAGCGCCTCGGGCGGATTGATCACCGCATCGAACTGCTTGATTCCGAACATGCCCAGGTTGGAGATGCTGGCGGTGCCGCCGGTATACTCCGATGGCTGCAGCTTGCCGTCCTTCGCCCGCGCGGCCAGATCCTTCATCTCGGTGGCGATCTGGCTCAGCCGCTTGTTGGCGGCATCGCGGATCACCGGGGTGATCAGCCCGCCCGGAATCGCCACCGCCACGGAGATATCGGCGCGGCTGAACTTCTTCAGCACATCGCCCGCAAAGCTGACATTGGCATCCGGCACCTGCAGCAGCGCCAGCGCCTCGGCCTTGACCAGAAGGTCGTTCACGCTGAGCTTGATACCCTGTGTTTCCAGCGCCTTGTTCAAATCCGTTCGCAGTTTCAACAAGGCGTCCAGCTGCACATCCACGGTCAGATAATAATGCGGAACCTGCTGCTTTGATTCCGTCAGCCGCCGCGCGATGGTCTTGCGCATGTTGCTCAGTTTCACGGCCTCGAACGGCGCGGCAGCCTCTGCTGCGGCCGATGGCTTCGCGGCAGGCGCAGCAATCGGCGCGGCGGCCACAGGCTGGGCCACGGGGGCAGCCACTTTGCCGGCCGCCGCTTCCACATCGGCCTTCACGATCCGCCCATGCGGTCCGCTGCCCGTCACACTACCCAGATCGACGCCCATTTGCTGCGCGATGCGGCGTGCCAGCGGGCTGGCGATATGGCGTGTGCCAGAGGAAACAGGCGCTGCAACCGGCGCAGGAGCGGGCGGCGCAGGAGCAGGTTCGGCCACCTTGGGCGCAGCTTCAACAGCCGCAACCGGAGCAGCAACCGGCTTGGCAGCTGGCGGCGGAGACGCCTCTTCACCCTCCCCTTGCAGCCGCGCGATCACTGCGTTCACCTTCACCTCTTCCGTGCCTTCCGGCACCAGAATCTCGGTGACAACGCCCTCGTCCACGGCTTCCACTTCCATGGTCGCCTTGTCGGTTTCGATTTCTGCAATGACGTCGCCGGGCTTTACGGCATCGCCAACCTTCACATGCCATTTCGCCAGCGTGCCCGTTTCCATCGTGGGCGAAAGGGCCGGCATGGTGATATCGATTGCCATGTTTTCAGCCCCTTACAGAATGGATTTCACAGCGGCCACAACATCGGCCGCCTTCACCAACGCCGCCTTTTCCAGATTATTGGCATAGGGCAGCGGCACGTCCTTGTTCGTCACCCGCAGCACCGGCGCATCCAGATCGTCGAAGCCCTTCGTCATGGCGATGGCAATGATCTCAGAGGAAATGCTGCACACCGGCCAGCCCTCCTCCACCACCACCATGCGGTTGGTTTTCTTCAGGCTGGCCAGCACCGCCGCTTCGTCCAGCGGCCTCAGAGAGCGCAGATCCAGCACTTCGGCCTCGATCCCCTCGGCCGCCAGCGTCGCGGCCGCCTCCAGCGCAATTCCAACACCGATGGAATAGGAGACCAGCGTCACATGGCCGCCCTCGCGGTAAAGCCGGGCCTTACCGATCGGCACCACATGCTCGCCCTCCGGCACCTCGAAGCTGTGCCCGTAAAGCAGCTCATTCTCCAGAAACACCACCGGATCGGGCGAGCGGATTGCCGATTTCAGCAAGCCCTTGGCATCCGCCGCATCATAAGGAGACAGCACGATAAGCCCCGGAACGCTGGCATACCACGGCCCGTAATTCTGGCTATGCTGCGCAGCAACGCGCGAAGCCGCGCCGTTCGGCCCGCGAAACACGATGGGGCAGCGCATCTGCCCGCCCGACATATAATTGGTTTTCGCAGCAGAATTGATAATATGATCAATGGCCTGCATGGCAAAGTTAAACGTCATGAACTCCACAACAGGCTTCAACCCGCCCATCGCCGCGCCAACGCCAAGCCCGGCAAAGCCATATTCGGTGATCGGCGTATCCACCACGCGCTTGTCGCCGAACTCGTCCAGCAAGCCCTGCGTCACCTTGTAGGCGCCCTGATACTGGGCGACTTCCTCGCCCATCACGAACACCGATTCGTCGGCGCGCATTTCCTCGGCCATCGCGTCGCGCAGCGCTTCGCGCACCGTCTGCTTGCGGGTCGCGCCATCGAACACCGCCGCCGTCGCCGGGGTCAGTTCCACCGGTGCGGGCGCAGGCGCATCCACCTTCACCGCAGCATCCTTCTCCGGGGCCTCGGTCGGCTCAGGCGCCGTCACTTTCGGCGCCACCGTGGCAGAAGGCGCATCTTCGCCCTCCAGCGCGATCACGGCGATGGTCGTCCCCACCTTCACGCCATCGGTTCCAGCTGCGACATCCAGAGACACAATTGTGCCGGCCTCATCGGCTTCCAGCTCCATCGTCGCCTTATCGGTCTCGATCTCGGCGATCACCTGTCCCGGCTTCACCACATCGCCCGGCTTCACATGCCAGGCGGCGAGCGTCCCCTCCTCCATCGTGGGGGACATCGCAGGCAGCTTCAGTTCCATCAGTAAGTCCCCACCAGAACGTCCGTATAAAGCTCGGACAATTCCGGCTCCGGCGCTTGTTCCGCAAAGTCCGCAGCTTCCGCCACGATCTTCTTGATTTCCTGCTCGATGGCCTTGAACCAGGCCTCGTCGGCGTCGCCTCGCTCCAGCATTTCCCGCTTGGCGTGATCGATGGGATCGCGATTTTCGCGCATCGTCTGCACCTCCTCGCGGCTGCGATACTTCGCGGGGTCAGACATGGAGTGGCCGCGATAGCGGTAGGTCTTCATCTCCAGCAGGATCGGCCCATGGCCGCCATTCACCCACTCCAGCGCCACGGCCGCAGCACCACGCACCGCCAGCACGTCCATACCGTCCACCTGCATGCCCGGAATGCGGAAACTCTCGCCCCGGCGATACAATTGGTCCTCGGCAGAGGCACGGTTCACCGAAGTGCCCATGGCATATTGGTTGTTCTCGATCACGAAGATCACCGGCAGCTTCCACAGCTCGGCCATGTTGAAGGCCTCATAGACCTGCCCCTGATTGGCAGCCCCATCGCCGAAATAGGCCAGCGCCACGCCGCCATCGCCCTTATATTTGTGCGCAAAGCCCAGCCCCGCGCCGATCGGCACCTGCGCGCCGACGATGCCGTGCCCGCCGTAAAAGCCCTGCTCCACAGAGAACATGTGCATGGAGCCGCCCTTCCCCCGGCTGATCCCGGCGGCGCGGCCCGTCAGTTCGGCCATGATTTCCTTCGGATCGATGTGGCAGGCCAGCATATGCCCATGGTCGCGATAGCCGGTGACAACGCTGTCCTTGCCCGGCACGATCGCCGATTGCAGGCCGGTCACCACCGCTTCCTGGCCGATATACAGGTGACAGAAGCCGCCGATCAGCCCCATGCCATAGAGCTGCCCGGCCTTCTCCTCGAAGCGGCGGATCAGCAGCATCATGCGGTAATAGTCGCGATACTCGTCCGCCGTCGGCTCATGGCGCGTCATGTTGGGGAGCAATTCCATATGCCCCTTCACGGCAGGCGTCTTCGCGCCCGACTTCATTGCGGGCGTGTGCGCGCCCGACTTCCTTGCGGGCGTGTGTGCGCCCGACGTTCCGGCCCCGGCGCTTGCCGCACCCTTTGCCTTTGCCACTGGCAGTCCCCTCAATCCTCATCGCGGTCGATCAACGGCCGCCCCTTCGGCAAAAATGCCATTGCGCCGTTCTACCGGGGATGCCCCAAGTTTCAACCGCCGGTCCCGGCCTATCTCCTATCTCAGAATACGAATTCCAGTGCGACATTTGCCCTGCCCGGGCCAGCGACGCCCCAATTGCGCACGGCTCCGCGTAAGTTCAGTTGCGCGCGGCTCCGCGCGGCGCATCCAACGGGACGATCACTTCATCGGGCCGAATCACGCCCAGATGGCGACGCACCAGTTCGTCCGCATAGTCGGGATCTGCGCCTTTCGGATTCAACAGGTCGATATTTCGCCCCAGCGCAGCCTTGCGCGCAGCCAGCGCAGCATGCTGTTCGGAAAGCTCATGCTTGGAACGGCGGATATCATCCAGCGCGAAATAGCCCGACGAGCCGAACAGCGCGTGGGTTCCGAAATAGAGAATCACAAGCAGGCACAGCGCCGGAAGCGCAGCGCGCTTCATCAGATCGACAAGAGAGGCGGGGTGCATAATTCACAGAATCACGCGCGCCCGAATCAGTCAAGGGCGGTCCCCGCGAATCACAAATTGACATGATTCCAGCCAACCCGGCGCTCCCGGAAACAGCCCGGCGCGGGTGAATCCGCAAAAGCCGCCCAGCCCATCGCTTGCCGGCAAACAATCCTATGAACCCAATATCTTGTAGGTCAATTTGTTAACACGCTACGTGAAGATTATGTTCACACACCATATGAAGATCACGGACTCGTGGCACGAGTGTTGCAAATTTGCCGCACCGCACCCATTCCGATCGTGAATAAATGTAAACGGGTGATTTCTTATCTTTAACACTCGTTCGTAACCGGATATCCCATCGTTAACGGGCGGAAAACAATAACGGGTCGCCCTGATAAACGGAGAGACGCCATGTTCAGCCAACGTATGAAGGCAGGCGCCGCGCTCGTGATCCTCTCGGTCGGAGGATTTCCGGCACTCGCGCAAACCCAGGCAGAAGTCCCGGGGGCAAGTGCAATGACCGCAACACAGATCGTCACGGTTAAGACGACACCAGAAAAAGTCGCTTTTATTCAATCAGAACCAGATCGAGTCGCTTTCAAACAACCGAGCGGCAGTCAACTGCCGCCACTGCCGAACACCGGCAATCTTGCAATGCTGATCACGGGCATCTGCCTGGCCGGCGTTGCAGCGAGCAGGCGTAAGGTCGCTGCCTGATCGCAAACTTCCAACCCTAGAGTAATAAAAATCCTGGGGGCCCGGCTTCATATGAAGCCGGGCCCCTTTCTAATTTTGCTTGCACGGCACATGAAAAAGGGCGCGGAGAAACATCCCGCGCCCCAATCAGATAATGCTGTGATTACAGATTGATAATGCGTCCTGCATAGATGGCCGTATCGCCCAGCTCACCTTCGATGCGAAGCAACTGATTGTATTTCGCCAACCGGTCAGAGCGGCTGAGGGACCCTGTTTTGATCTGCCCGCAGTTTGTCGCAACCGCGAGATCGGCGATGGTCGAATCCTCGGTCTCGCCAGAGCGATGGCTCATCACCGCCGTATAGCGCGCACGGTGCGCCGTGTTCACCGCCTCCAGCGTTTCAGACAGGGTGCCAATCTGGTTCACCTTCACCAGAATCGAATTGGCAACGCCCTTGGCGATTCCCTCGCGCAGCCGCACGGCATTGGTCACGAACAGGTCATCGCCCACCAGCTGCGTCGTCGCGCCGACCTTGTCCGTCAACATCTTCCAGCCGGCCCAGTCATCTTCAGCCATGCCGTCCTCGATGGAAACGATGGGATAGCGCGAAACCAGCTCTGCGAGGAATGTTGACATCTCGTCTGAAGAAAGAATTTTTCCTTCTCCTTCCATAAGATAAGAGTCGTTCTTGTAGAATTCAGTAGAGGCGCAATCCAGCGCCAGCTTCACATCCTCACCCGGCTTGTACCCCGCCTTCTCAATCGCCTGCAGGATCACGTCCAGCGCTTCAGTCGCGCTGGACAGGTTCGGCGCAAAGCCGCCCTCGTCCCCCACGGCGGTCGAAAGCCCGCGATCGTGCAGGATCTTCTTCAGCGTGTGGAAAATCTCCGCCCCCCAGCGCAGCCCTTCAGAGAAGGTTTCCGCGCCAGTCGGCATGATCATGAATTCCTGAAAATCGATGGGGTTATCGGCATGCGCGCCGCCATTGATGATGTTCATCATCGGCACCGGCAGTATCCGCGCCGCCGTGCCGCCGACATAACGATAGAGCGGCAGCCCCCGCGCCTCGGCCGCGGCGCGCGCCACGGCCAGGCTCACGCCCAGAATCGCGTTCGCGCCCAGCCGCGCCTTGTTCGGCGTGCCGTCCAGCTGCAGCATCACCGCGTCCACATGCTCCTGCTCTTCGGCGTCCAGCCCGATCAGCGCATCGGAAATATCGCCATGCACGGCCGCCACCGCCTCGCGCACGCCCTTCCCCAGATAGCGCGCCTTGTCCCCGTCGCGCTTCTCCACCGCTTCATGCGCACCGGTCGACGCGCCCGATGGTACGGCGGCACGGCCGAAGCTGCCGTCCTCCAATATGCAATCCACTTCCACCGTGGGGTTGCCGCGGCTGTCGAGGATCTCTCGGGCGATGAGGTCGGCGATCGCTGTCATGGGGGCTCCCTGTTGCTCGGTTGGTGCGATTCAATCGGTCCACGGTCGCTTACAGCCGCACGGGCAAAGTTCAACCTCCGGCAGCGTCGCCCTGCCCTTCGTTAAACATCAACCTGCCCGTCCTGATTACCTGCGCAGGCGTTTCGGCGGCTTGCGCCCAGCGGCCCCGCCTCGCTAGGTTTCGCCGATGGGGCGGCCGCCCGCCGACCTTGCAGGAGCCGAATGATGTCCGACGAACAGCCGCAGGAACAGATCGAGCTGGATCCCGTGGTGGTCGTCGCGCGGATTACCACGCTGGAGATGCTGGTGCGGCAGATGATGGTGGTGCAGCTGCGCCTGCTGGCCGATGGCGGCCATATCGAGCTGACGCCCAGCTATGTGCAGAATCTGGCGAACGCCTATGCGGAAAAGGTGGACGAATCGACCATCATCGAAAGCAATTCGGCCGATGTGAATTACGCCTTCAAGCTGAACGTGCTGCACCAGCTGGAGCGATTTTTCGACGAGATCGGCGCGCATCTGAAATCAAATCCTTGAAGGCATATTGAGCCCACGGGGGGTTCCATTGCCATTGCACCCCTGCTAGACGCCCGCTTCCGCGCGTCGAGGCCCGATGGCGGAGTGGTGACGTAGCGGACTGCAAATCCGTGCACGCCGGTTCGATTCCGGCTCGGGCCTCCAGTTTTCCTCCCGCGCGCTTCCCAAACCATTCGCAAAAGCCGCCCCGCGGACGCTCTGGTAGCACTGCCTTTTGCGCGTCATTTTAACGCGTATTCACTTTTTACATCAATTTAATAATTGATATAACATATTGTTTTATATTGATTTTATTATTTTACTGATATTTTACATTAATTAATCAATCATCAACGAAAAGCCGTTTTGGATTTCGCTTAAAATGTGAAGATGGGTCGGCTGAATGCGGCCGCTCGGGCCGCCGACGTCAGGTCAGGGCTGGCAAGCGCCAGTCCACAGGGCCAAGCCCGGACGACTCCAGAAACACGTTCGCGCGCGAAAAGTGCTTCGAACCGAAAAAGCCGCCATGTGCGGACAGTGGCGAGGGGTGTACCGATTTCAGCACCAGATGCCGCGAGCCGTCCACGAAACCCGCCTTGCGCTGGGCGTGGCTCCCCCACAGCATGAACACCGCCGGATCGGGCCGTTCGGCCACGCGGCGCACCACCGCGTCAGTGAATCGCTCCCACCCCCGCCCGGCGTGAGAGGCGGCCTTGCCATCCTCCACTGTCAGCACACTGTTCAGCAGCAGCACGCCCTGCTCTGCCCAGCTTTCCAGAAAACCGTGGCGTGCCGGTTCGATACCCAGATCGCCCTTCAGTTCCTTGTAGATGTTCACCAGAGACGGCGGAATCTTCACGCCGGGCTGCACGGAAAAGCACAACCCATGCGCCTGCCCCGGCCCATGGTAAGGGTCTTGCCCCAATATCACCACGCGCACCTTGTTCAGCGGAGTCAGGTCCAGCGCGCGAAACCAGTTCGAGGCGCGCGGGTAAATCCGCTTGCCCGCTTCGCGCTCCGCCACAAGGAAAGCACGCAAGTCGCGCATGTAGGGCTGCTCAAATTCCTCCGCCAGCGCGTGGCGCCAGCTCTCCTCCAGCTTGATCTCGCTGCTCACGCCAATGCGGCTGCGGCTTCGGCGGCGGCGTGGATCGCCTGAACGTCCGGCGCGCCCTTCCCCACCAGCCAGCTTCCGCCCACACACAGGACAGCGTCTTCCGCCAGCCAGTCCGGCGCGCTCGCCTGCGTGATGCCGCCAGTGGGACAGAAGCGCACATTGCGGAACGGCGCGGCCAGCGCTTTCAACGCCTTCAGCCCGCCCGCGGCTTCGGCCGGGAAGAATTTGAAACGATCCAGCCCCAGATCCAGCCCGCGCATGATGTCTCCGGCATTGGCGACGCCGGGCAGGAAGGGAATCTCCCGGTCCAGCGCGGCATGGGCCAGCATTTCCGTCAGGCCCGGAGAGACGATGAACTCCGCACCCGCCGCGATCGCCGCATCCAGATCGCGCGCGTTCAGCACCGTGCCTGCCCCCACCACCGCGCCGGGCACCTGCTTCATCGCGCGGATCACCTCCAGCGCACCCGCCGTGCGCAACGTCACTTCCAGCACGCGAAGCCCGCCCGCCACCAGTGCCTCGGCGATGGCCACGCCATGGCTCGGCTCGTCGATCACCAGCACCGGGATCACCGGCGCAAGCCGCATGATGGGTTCAATCGCGCTCATAGCTGTTCCTTCGCGAAGCGGGCCGCCGCCGCGCCCAGCAGGCCCGGCTCCGGATGGGTGATGTGCAGGATCGGGATGGCCGTCATCCGCGCCTCGAACCGGCCTTTGGCGGTGAAACGCGAATGGAAGCCGGAGGGGCCAAGCAGATGGCGCACGCGCGGCAGCATCCCCCCCGCCAGCACCACGGCTTCCGCTCCTTGGGCCAGCGCCAGATCGCCCACCACGGCACCCAGTGCCAAACACCAGCGATCGAAGGCGGATTGCGCCAACGCGTCCTTATCCTCCAGCGCCGCTTTCCACAGCGCGCTATCGTCGCGATGCGGCACCGCGCGCCCCTCGATGGCGGCCAGCGCGGAATGGACATTGGCAAAGCCCGAGCCAGAGACGATCCGCTCCACCGAAACCCGGCGGAAGCGTTTGCGCAACTGCTGCAGAATCTGGTCTTCCAGACTGTCCAGCGGGGCATAATCCACATGCCCGCCTTCGGTCGCGATCACACGCGGCTGCGCACCCGTCAGCAGGATGGCCACGCCAAGGCCGGTTCCCGGGCCGATCACGCTGACGACGCCCTCGTCCGGCAGCCCCTCATGCGGCCCGGCGATCCATTCAAGTTCATCCGTCCCGCATTTCGCCACGGCATGCGCCACGGCTGCGAAATCATTGATGAACATCACAGATTTCAGCCCCAGCCGCTCCGCCGCCAAAGCCGGGCGGATCACCCACGGGTTGTTGGCGAGCGTGATCAGCTCCACATCGGTCGGGGCCGCCAGCGCGATTGCCGCGTGCGCCGGCACCTCGCGCCCCAGCCCGGCGCGATAGGTTTCGAAGGCGCTTTGCAGGCTGGCATGCTCCGCCACCTTCAGCTTGGCGATCTCGCTCAGGCTGATCGCGCCATCGGCTTGCCGGGTGGCGATGGCGAAGCGGCAATGCGTGCCGCCGATGTCGGCCGTGATCAGTTCCATCACAGTCCCGCTGCCTCAAGGATGGGCGACGCGCCGGATTCCGCCGTGCCCGCCGCCTGCCGGAACAGCGCGAACAATTCCCGCCCGGTGCCGTCGGCCTCCACCGGCGGCTGCGCCGGTTCGCGCGCCATGAATTCGGCGTGGTTCATCAGCACGTCGATGGTGCCGTTCACCGCGCACAGCCGGATCCTGTCGCCATCGCGCACGCGCGCCAGGGGCCCGCCGCCCAGCGCCTCCGGGCTCATATGGATGGCGGCAGGCACCTTGCCAGACGCGCCGGACATCCGCCCGTCCGTCACCAGCGCCACCTTAAAGCCCTTGTCCTGCAACACCCCCAGCGGCGGGGTCAGCTTGTGCAGTTCCGGCATGCCGTTGGCGCGCGGGCCCTGAAAGCGCACCACCACCACTACGTCGCGGTCCAGTTCGCCCGCCTTGAAGGCGGCGTTCACCTCTGCCTGATCCTCGAACACCCGCGCCGGGGCTTCGATGGTCCAGCGCGAAGGGTCGACCGCACTGGTCTTGAAAGTGCCGCGCCCCAGATTGCCCTTCACCAGCCGCATCCCGCCATCGGCGCGGAACGGCGCGCTCACCGGGCGCAGGATGCTTTCATCGCGGCTTTGCTCCGGCGCGGGGGTCCACACCAGCGCATCGCCGTCCAGCCCCGGCTCCGCCGCGTAATCGCCCAGCGTTTCGCCCGCCACCGTCAGGATATCGCCATGCACCAGCCCTGCGCCCAGCAGTTCGCGGATGGTAAAGGCCATGCCGCCCGCTTCGTGGAACTGGTTCACATCGGCCTGCCCCGCCGGATAGACATTGGCGATCAGCGGCACCGCGCCGCTCAGCTGGTCCATATCCTCCCAATCGAGCAGGATTCCCGCCGCCCGCGCGATGGCAGGCAGGTGCAACGCATGGTTGGTGGAGCCTCCCGTGGCCAGCAGGCCCACCACCGCGTTCACAATGGCCCTTTCATCCACCACATGACCAATTGGCCGGAAATCATTGCTGCCATGTCCGATTTCCGTCAGCCGATGCACCGCGGCGCGCGTCAGTTGCTGCCGAAGCTTGGTGCCCGGATGCGCGAAGGCTGCGTTGGGCACATGCAGCCCCATCATCTCCATCATCATCTGGTTGGAGTTGGCGGTGCCGTAAAAGGTGCAGGTGCCGGGGCTGTGATAGCTCGCCGATTCCGCGTCCAGCAGTTCCTCCTGCCCCACCTTGCCTTCCACGAACAGCTGGCGGATGCGCTGCTTTTCCTTATTGGGTAGGCCAGACGGCATCGGCCCTGCCGGGATCAGCACGGTGGGCAGATGCCCGAAACGCAGCGCGCCGATCAGCAGGCCCGGCACGATCTTGTCGCAGATGCCCAGCATCGCCACGCCGTCATACATGGCGTGGCTGAGCGCAACGGCCGTGGACAACGCGATGGTGTCGCGGCTGAACAGGCTCAGCTCCATGCTGCTCTGCCCTTGGGTCACGCCGTCGCACATGGCGGGCACGCCGCCCGCCACCTGCGCAGTCGCGCCCACCTCGCGCGCGAAAATCTTCATCTGCTCGGGATAGCGGCCATAGGGCTGATGCGCCGAGAGCATGTCATTATAGGCGGTGACGATGCCGATGTTGAACGCCTTGCCCGCGCGGATCGCGGGCTTATCGCCCTCGGCGGCCGCGAAGGCATGGGCAAGGTTCGAACAGGCGAGGTTGTGGCGGTTGAGGCCCTTGTCCGCCTCCCGCGCCACAAGCTCCAGATAGCGCCCGCGGCTGCCGCGCGAGCGTTCGATAATCCGGGCCGTCACGGCCTCGACTGTCGGGTTCAGGGTCATGCGCGTTTACCCTTTCGGCCGCCCCATCATCTCAGGGGCACCAGTGGATATCGATCGCCTGCGTGGCGTCCGCCAGCAACCGACCGATGGGATATTGCGAACCGGCACCGTCTTTCAGCGCCTTTTCCAGCACCTTGCGCTTTTTCTCGCCTGTGATGTGGATCAGGATGGCGCGCGCGCCAAGAATGGCGGATTTCGTCAGCGTCACGCGCGCGAACGGCGCTTCGGCGGGCAGCGGATCGGGGGTTACGCCGATGGCGCGGTGCGGCGCGGACAGCGCCGTTTCCAGATCCGCTCCGGGGAAGATCGAAGCGGTATGCCCGTCTTCACCCATGCCCAGCCACACGAAATCCAGCGGCCAGTGGATCGCCTGCAACCGCGCGTCCGCCGCCTTGCCGGCTGCCTCCACCGGCAGATCCCCGCCCGTCAGCGGCAGCACCCGCGCGCCCAGCGGCAGGAAGCGTTCCGCGAGCCCGCGCACGTTGGAAGCCTTATCCTGCACGGGCACCAGCCGGTCATCCGTCGGAACGATCGTCACGCTCTTCCACTTCAGCTTCGCCTTCGCCAGCAGCGCCTGCGCCGCATCCGGGGTGCGGCCGCCCGCGAACGCCACCACGGCGTCGCCGCGCGCATCCAGCGCGCTTTCGATCACGAACTGCGCGTCGCCTGCCACGGCCTCGGCCAGTTCCTCGGCCGAGTCATAGTCCCACCATTCCGCGTCGATCATTCGAATCTCCGATTTCGTCATCGCTGTGATCACACGCGGCTAGTCGTTCCAGCTCGCATTGTCGCGCTCGATCAGCGCGATTGCGGCGGATGGGCCCCAGCTTCCGGCGGTGTACGGCCGAGGTTCCATGCCGTTTTCGGCCCAGCCTTTTCGGATTCCGTCGATGAAGGCCCATTGCGCCTCCACCTCGTCGCGGCGCACGAACAGCGTCTGCCGCCCCTCGATCAGGTCCAGCAGCAGCTGCTCATAGGCGATGCGGCGGCGGGTATCGGCAAAGGCGTCCTTGCGGCCGATATCCAGCGCCACCGGCCGCATGGAAATGCCACCACGAGACAGCCCCGGCACCTTGGACATCAGCTGCAGCTGGATATTTTCCTGCGGTTGCAGGCTGATCAGCAGCCGGTTGGGCTGCATGCCCTTCACGCCCTCACCGAAAATATTGTACGGCACATCCTTGAACGCGATCAGGATTTCGGACTTGCGCGCGCCCAGCCGCTTGCCCGTGCGCAGGTAGAAGGGCACGCCCTTCCAGCGCCAATTGTCCACATGCGCCTTCAGCGCCACGAAAGTCTCGGTGCTGCTGGGGCGGCCCAGTTCCTCGGCATAGCCCTTCACCGGCTGGCCGCCCACCGCGCCCGCTGCATATTGCCCCGTCACGCTGTGGCTGGCGGCCGTTCGCCCGTCGATGGGGCGCAGCGCGTGCAGCACCTTCACCTTTTCATCGCGGATGGCAGAGGCGCTGAAATGGCCCGGCGGCTCCATCGCCACCAGCGCCAGCAGCTGCAGCATATGGTTCTGCACCATGTCGCGCAGCGCCCCCGCGCCATCGTAGAAGTCCACCCGGCCTTCCAGCCCCACGGTTTCCGCCACCGTGATCTGCACATGCGATATCCATTCGGATCGCCACAAAGGCTCGAACATCACATTGGCGAAGCGCAGCGCCATCAAATTCTGGACGGTTTCCTTGCCCAGATAATGGTCGATGCGGAAAATCTGGCTTTCGCTGAAGGCCGCCGCCACGGCATCATTGATCTCGGCCGAACTGCCGAGATCGGTGCCCAGCGGTTTTTCCAGCCCGATCCGCACGTTCGGCCCCGTCAGCCCCGCGCCCGCCAGCCCTTCGATGGTGGGCTTGAACAGCGATGGCGCAGTGGAGAGGAAGATGGAGATGGACTGGCTCTCGCAACCGCCGTCCGCCGCGCAGGTGGCATCGGCCAGCCGCTGGTAACCGGACATGTCGGTCGCATCCAGCGGCACATAGGCCAGCTGCTTCAGGAAGGCGTCTGCCTTCGCCTGATCACCCAGCCCGTTGGCGATGTACGGGGCCAGCGCCTCGGCCGCCATGGCGCGGAACGCCTCGTCGTCCAGCTTCGATCGTGCGGTGCCCACGATCCGCACATCCGGCGGCAGCAGCCCATCCACCGACAGGCCATAGAGCGACGGCAGCAGCATGCGCCGCGAAAGGTCGCCGGTGGCACCGAACAGAAGAACCGCAGTCATGGGCAGATGTCCTAGCAAGGCTTTGGGCAGAGGCCAGAGGTGAATTCGTATTCCCGCCCGGCCGCCGCCATCTCCCCGCTACTTCACAGTGCCCGGAAGCGAATGGCAACCCCGCCGCCTGCGCCCATGCGAACCGCGATCCGGTCGGCAGAGGTTACCACCCGTTTCGAAATGGCGATGTCTGAGCGCCCCTCGGTGCGGAAATCCGCAGCCGGGCCGTCAGCATAGATCTGCGCCTCGTAACGCCGCCCGTCCTTCAGAAAGCCCAGCGGCAGTTCCAGCTCGTGCGGCTGTTCATCGGTGCCGCCGCCCACATACCAGTCCTGGCTGTTGCGATCCTTGCGGGCGATCAGCGCATACTCCCCCACCTCGCCCGCCAGCATCCGCGTTTCGTCCCAATCGGCGGGCACATCCCTGATGAAGCGGAACGGCCCCGGATGGCGGGCATAGTTTTCCGGCAGATCGGCCGCCATCTGGATCGGCGAATAGATCAGCACATACAGCGCCAGCTGCCGCGCCATGGTGCTGGGAATGGGGGTGCCGCCCTTCCCCTTCAGGCTGAGGATGCCGGGCGTGTAATCCATCGGGCCGGACAACATCCGGGTGAAGATCAGGTTGATCTCGTGGTCCGGCGGATTCTTCGGATCGCCCCACGCATTATATTCCATGCCCCGCGCGCCTTCGCGGCTCACCCAGTTCGGCCATGTGCGGCGCAGGCCCGTGTCCTTGATCGGCTCGTGCGGGTTCACGGCGATGCGGCGCGTCGCGGCTTCTTCCACCACCTTCAGATGATGGCGGCTCATCACCTGCCCGTCATGCCACTGGAAGCTGCCATCCGCCGCCTGAATCCCGCCTGCGTCCGCCACATAGCCGGTCTTCACGCTATCCACCCCCAGCCGGGCATAGAGATCCAGCGCAGGTGCCAGCTGCGCTTCATACACTTTGATGTTCCCCGCCGTTTCGTGATGGCCCATGATCCGCACGCCCTTGCGGCGGGCGTAGGCCGAAAGCCCTTCCAGATCGAACCAGGGCGTGGGCCGGGTGAAGATGAACGCGTCTCCGGTGCCAAACCAGTCGCCGTCCCAGCCCGGATTCCAGCCCTCCACCAGCACGCTGCGGAAGCCGTTGGCGGCGGCGAAGTCAATGTAGCGACGGGTGTTTTCCGTGGTCGCCCCCAGCTTTGGGCCTGTAGCCCAGCTGGATTTGTCCAGATGCATTTCCCACCACACGCCCACATATTTGTGCGGCGTGAACCAGCGGCCGATATCCGGCAGCTTTGAAGGCTCGTTCAGGTTCAGGATGAGGTCTGATGCGGCATACAGCTTCGCCGCATCCGGAGCCACCAGCATCACCCGCCACGGGGTCGCGAACGGCAGGTCGCGCACCACCGCAGGCCCGGTGCCCGATGGCGACAGCTGCGAGCGGAAGCGCTGCCCTTCCACCCGTTGCAGCCACATGCCCGCATAATCCAGCAGCGCCGCTTCATGGATGGCGAGGTGCAGCCCGGCGTTGTCGCGGAAGGTGATCGGCGTGTGCGCCTGCCCCACCTCGGCGATGGGCGTGCGGTTATAGAGATACTCGTAGCGGTTCCACTGCCCGCCCGGAATCCACCACGCCGTGCCCGGCTGCGCCAGATCGAACTCGGTCAGTTCCTCCACAATGCGCGCCGTCTTCAGGTTCGGCTGTTCGGGGAACTCGATGCGGAAGCCCAGCCCGTCGTCGAACAGCCGCACCCGCAGCCGCAGCAACCGCTTCAGCGGGGTCTTTTCGCGCAGCATCACCAGCAGCTCATTGTGCCGGTCCGTCACGAAGCGCCGCTCGCCCCACGGCTGTTCCCAGCGGCTGTCGGCGCTGCTGCGCACGGCTTCCACGATCTCGAAATTCCGCTCCAGCTTCGGCGCGTCGCCAAGGATGAAGCCAAGGCGGGAGGGGTTCACCACCGCCCCGCCCTCCCTCGCCAGAGACCAGAGCGGCCGCCCGTCGCCATCGGTGTCGATCGTGAAGCTCAAATGCCCGGATGGTGAAAGCAGCGTCTCCGGCGTCGCCTCCGCGCGGGCCGCCCCCAGCAGGAACAGCCCGGCCAGCAGCCAGATCAGGTTTCGCATCCTATCCCTCCACCGCGATGGCCCCGAACGGCGGCAGCAGGTCGGGCGTCGCGCCGTTCACCTCCGCCAGCACAGCGCCCTCCAGCGCGATGGGCAGCGGCGTCGCACCGAAGTTGAAGGCCAGCCGGATGCGGCGATTGTCGTGCCAGCGCTCGAAGCGCAGCAGCTCGCCCGCCGCCTCGATCCGTTCCAGCCGCCCCAGCCGCAGCGCCGGTTCCGCCTTGCGCAGCGCCACCAGCCGCCGCGTCAGGTGCAGCAGCGAATGCGGGTCCGCCTCCTGCACGTCCACCGCCAGCGCGGCATGATCCGGCCCCACCCGCAGCCATGGCCGCGCTGGAGAAAAACCGAGGTTTGGCGCGCCCGCTTCCCACGGCATCGGCGTGCGCGCGCCATCGCGGGACAGCGTCAGCGGCCAGTTGGCGATCGCCTCCGGGTCCTGAAGCTCCTCGAAGGGAATCTCCACCTGCGTCAGCCCCAGTTCCTCGCCATAATAGAGGAAAGGATTGCCGCGCAGGCTCATCAGCAACAGCATCGCCATGCGGGCAAAGGCGGTGCGGTGCGCCGGTTCCGCCCAACGGGACAGCCCGCGCGGGGAATCATGGTTGGTCAGCGCCCAGCCGGGCCAGCCCAGCCCCGGCTCATCCGGCCATTCGCCCAGCGCATGCGCCACCAGCTGCGGCGTCAGCACCTGTGCATAGAGAAAGGCGAAGCTGTAGGCTGAGTTCAGATGGCTGTTCCCGGCTGTGAAGACGCGCATTTCCGGGATGGGATCGTCGCCACCCACCTCAGCAACGCTGAAGGTTGCGCCATAACGGTCCAGCAACACCCGTAAACGCGCGAGGAAACCGGGAATGTCCGGGTGGGACTGGTTGTAACGCCTGAGTTGATAGTCGAACGGCCGCGTGCGCGGCCCCGGCGGCGCAGGCGGATTATCCCTGAGCAGCGGATCGTGCATGGCGAAGTTGATGGCATCCACGCGAAAGCCGTCCACGCCGCGATCCAGCCAGAATTGCGCGGTGGCCAGCAGGGCGTCCTGCACCTGCGGGTTGTGCAGGTTGAGCTGTGGCTGCTCGCGCAGGAAATTGTGCATATAATATTGGCGGCGGCGCGCATCCCATGTCCAGGCAGGGCCACCAAACACGGACTGCCAGTTGTTGGGCGGGCTGCCGTCCGGCTTGGGGTCAACCCACACATACCAGTCCGCATGCGTCCCATGTCGCCCTTCCCGGCTTGATTGGAACCATGCATGGCGATCAGAGCTGTGTGCATAAACCTGATCGATGATCACCTTCAGCCCAAGCGCATGGGCCCGCGCAACCAGCGCATCGAAATCCGCCAGAGTTCCGAATGTTGGGTCGACATCGCAATAGTCCTCGATGTCGTATCCGAAATCCCTCATTGGGGATCTAAAGAAGGGCGACAACCAGATCGCATCCACGCCAAGGCTGGCGACATATTCCAGCCGGCGCGTGATCCCGGGCAGGTCTCCGATACCGTCTCCGTTCGAATCCTGAAAACTGCGCGGATATATCTGGTAGATTACCGCGCCCTTCCACCAGGGCATTTCGTTGCTCATTGCACAGCCACCGCGCCGGCGCATACCAACGTTCCGAACGGCTCGATCTCCACCGGCAGCGTTCCAGGTGCGGACGGCTGGGCGCAATTTCCCCACAGCGACTTTGTCACCTCGATGCGCGGGTCGATCATCACATTGGCCTTCAGCGGCTTTGACGAGGTGTTGAAGGCAATGATGGTGTCGATAAACGGCCCCCGGTTCCCTTCCGGCAATCGGCGCGCCACTGCGAACAGGCCCGGCTCCTCATCTGCGTTCAGCACCCGTTGCACGCCACCCCGAAGCGAAGGTTCGATCGCGCGCAGCTTCGCCAGCGCCGCGATATGGCGATAGAGCGGATGCGCGGTGTCGAAATTGGCGCTTGCCGTCGTCGCAGCGGTCCCCAACAGCCGATTGTCGTTATAGACCGCGACCTGGCTGGGAAACAGCGGTTCGCGCGCGTCCTGATCATGGCCATCACCCACGAACCCCTGCTCGTCACCGGAATAGATGGTGGGAACGCCACGCAACAACAGCAACATGGAATGGGCCAGTTTCACCCGTGCCAGCTGTTCGGCGTCGCTGGCGTCCGGGTTGGCCTTGCGCACGAAAGTTGAAAAGCGGCCGATGTCGTGATTGCCAAGGAAGGTCGGCAACTGCTGCGGTACGCCCTCCCCGCCGGCATAGAGTGGGTCCATA
>NZ_VFSU01000033.1 GCF_006385875.1 Sandaracinobacter neustonicus
GTTCCGGGCTTCCCGCGCAGCAGTCCTTTACGAGGAACAGCATCAGCGCGCGGAGGCCGTCGACATCGGCGCGGTACTGGATGACGCGGCCGTGCCGTTCGGACGTCACCAAGCCTGCCCGCGCCAGAATGGCGAGGTGTGTGGAAAGTGTGTTGGCAGGCACATCCAGGTGACGCGCGATGTCGCCTGCAGGCAGGCCTTCGGGTTCGTGGCGGACGAGCAAGCGGAACGCGTCCAGCCTTGTTTGCTGGGAGAGGGCGGCCAAAGCGCTTAGGGCGTTTTCTGAGTCCATAATTCGAGATATATCGAAATGTATGTTTGGGTGCAACGGTGGGGAGAGGTTGACGAAGACCGCCGACAAAGCTGACGTCGCAAGGTCAAAACCAGCTCCCTGAAAGCGGCCATCCGTTCACAACCCGCATACCTTAAGATTTGGCCGATTGGTGATCGGCTTGCCTTACCGCAGCAATGGCTGCCGCTCTCTCGCCAACGGAACCGAAGCTCGCAGCGGTTGGACGTAAATTGAAATTGGCCGCGCCTCCCCGCGATCATAGCGGCAACGAGTTGCATAGGGACTAGGCGCGCTCCGGCGATTCCACGTCAAATCGGCCAGCAATGCGCCGCCGAAGACGGCTGCCAGCAGCGAGAGCTTCTCGGCGTCCCGGTCGAATGTGAATTCGATCGCGGGATAGGCCAACAGCAGCCAGAGAAGGACAGACCCAAGGGCTATGAACCGCAGTCTTATCATATGCGGACTCGTATCGAGATCGGTGACCGCAAGGCGGTGCACCCGCTGCGGTTCAACGGTGTGCGATACTGGCCGAGTCCCGATCGAAATCGCACAGAGTATCGCATAGGCGCCGAGCCAGCCCGGCAGCTGGTTGGAAAAAGGCAGCCAAGAGGAGATCGAAAAGCCGACACCTAAGAGAAGGCTAAGAACCACCCCTCCGAGTGCTGCAGAAGAGAATCTGCGCCACGCGCGGGATCGCCAATCGGGCACCTCCTGGGCAGTAATTTTGACAGGCGGAATGATAGCAGTCTTGGTTATCATCCCCACCGCACCGGCCGCGGTTATCGTCGCTAGCGGGGCTCCGGTATGGGATAGTAGCACGAGGGCGGCCGCGCCGGCGCTCGTGGCAATGATGCGCCAGGGGTGGGGCGGCACCGGATACTGTGGATCGAGCTTGGTCCAGCGCAAACTCCAAAAGCCGGTCAGGGTTAGCATTGCAAAAAGAAATGCGGGAAATGCGTAGGCCATTTTCTGTCCCTCACAGCTTCCGTGAGTTTGGATCGGGTTCAGCGGCGACGAAGACGGGCTATAGCAGCTTTGAGAATCCCAAGTGCAGCATACTTTACTGAACTGTCTGCTGAGGCTCTATGGCAGAGGCAAGTTTCTAGCTCGACAAGGCAGGACGTTGATGGCTGAAAAGCTGACATAATGGTCGTCCCGAGTCCGCATGAGTTCGTCGAAAGCCGCCCTCTGTTAGTCACTGTGCTGGAGCCCCGAATTGACCGGAATAGGGCGACTGTGGACAGTCGTATTTTTGGGTGAAGTCTCAGGACTAGGGCGCGGATTTGCCCGCTCCCGCCTCCAACGCCTCCAGCTCTGCGCGCGCAGTCTCAAGAAATTCGGTCTTTGCCACGAAGTGACCATCAGGCAGCCCGGCCGTATCTCGGCCGATCGATGAAATCGCGATGTCGCAAAGCTGTCGAGCACTTTCAGTTACAGCTTGGGAGGAGAGCAGCGAAATTTCAGCGAAAGCCGCAAGAAGCGACATAAGGTTATCGATCGACTTTTCTTCGTTGACTACTACCAGCAGCAAGTTTCGATCCACCTCGCTCAAGAACGTGGCATATAGCTTCTGGCGCTCAAGCAAACGCTCTCGTACCAGCCCCAGCTTCCATTCGTGGGACCGCATACCGCGCCCTGCGAAATAGCTCGCGACCCCTGCAATCAGCGCTGCGCCGAGCGACGCAACCAATGGAATAAGGATTTCGGTTAGCGTTGCAGCCATACTCCGAGCGATGGCCAAATTCTTCAATGTTGGCAATCTGCCTGCCCATACGCGCACGAATTGAGGCGGCATGTACTGTCTCGCACGACACCGCTGTAGGCTGATTGGTCGCATGATGGCCGGTTGGGAGCAATCGGCTGTGGCATTGAGCGACGGAAATGCAGCATGAAGCAGCCATTTTCCTGGCAAGGGTACTGCGCGGCAACGCCCGCCGACTTTCCTGACGTTCCCGCTTGGCTAAGGTCGACCTGGACCTGCCGTTCGTTGAGATAACTTCTTACGGGAGCGAGGAACCCAGTTACCGGATTTCTGTGCGTTCCGAACCCATCGGTGCGTCGTGGACCTCGATACCAAGATGGCGAAGCATATTCGTGGACCTGCTGTGGCCAAGCGCAACCTGCACAGCGCGCTGGTTTTTTTCATGCCTGTAGACCGAGCGGCAAATGAAGGAGGCCAATCACCAACGTGCATTCGGATCTGTCTTATCAGGCTCGTGAGAGTGTCGTCATTTTTGGTTGCATAACCTTGCCGCATTTCAAATATCATGCGATATTTGAAATGCGGCGATTGCAATCCGTGTACCCGATTTGTGAAGGATGACTCCATGCGGCCGACGCGAAAAGACGCGCAGCGCCAGACCCGCGACCGGCTCATCGCGGCCGCCCATGCCTCGATCGTCGAGGAGGGCGTTGCCGCTATGTCGATCCGCAACATCTGCAGCGCAGCGGGCCATTCACAGGGGGCCTTCTATTCGAATTTCGCGAGCAAGGATGACCTTCTCGTCGATATCCTTCACGCCCATATCCGGGATGAGGTCGCGCTCTTGCGCAATCTGGTCACGCACACGGCCAGCGACGACATCGAAGACATCCTGCGGATGCTGGTCGACCGGCTGGCGATGCTGGCCGATGAACCGCAATGGTCGCTGCTGTCGATCGAACTCCAATTGCACGCGCGGCGGAATCCCGATTTCGCTGCGCGGCATCGCGAGGGCAAGGCCGCCTGCTACCGCGCGTTCGCCGACCTGATCGCGGATCTCGTGCAGCGCTTCGGACTCACCCCCGCGCTGCCGCCGATGCAGGCGGGCATCGCGCTTTATGCGCTATGGGCGGGCCTTTCCGTGCAGGGATATACGGCGGATGCCGTTCCGCGCGAGCAGATGCTGACGGTTTTCTTCCGCGCGCTGTCCGGCCTTCCGGCCCCGCAAGCGGGACGAGACAGGTTGTGAACGCGGCGTTCGGACATCGCCGGCGTATCGGCTGCGACGAGAACGGCGAGCCCTGGGCCGGGCATATCGATGACAATCGTCGGTTTCACGCCCGTTTCCGCGCCCAGGACGAGGACATCGACGAACTCGGACATGTCAACAACGCGGTGTGGGTGAAATGGATCCAGGAGGTTTCCGTTGCGCACTGGCTGGTCGCGGCGCGAATGCAGGATCGCGACCGTTTCGTTGCCGTCGTAATGCGGCACGAAATCGACTATCGCGGAAATATCGCAGCCGGAGACGAAATCAGCGCAATCACCTGGTTGGATGGGGCCCCGCGCGGCGCCCGTTATCAGCGCAGCGTGGCGTTTCTCGCGGCAGACAGTCGGGTCATTGTCTCCGCGCACTCTCGCTGGGCGCTGCTCGATCGGGCAAGCCTGAAACCGGTCCGCATTCTCCCGGAGGTGTCAGCGCCCTTTCTGGATCACGACGGACAAGGGAGTGTTCCTGAATGACAAACATCCGCAATGTCGCCGTGCTTGGCACCGGTGTGCTGGGAAGCCAGATCGCGTTCCAGACAGCCTATAGTGGTTTCAACGTGACCGTCTATGACATCGGCGAGGCCGCGCTGGCACAGGCCCGCGGGCGGTTCGGTGCGTTGGTCGAAACCTACAGCCGGGAGGTCGAAGGTGCCCCCGACGGCAAGGCCGCCGATGCCGTGTCGCGCATCCTGCTGACCTCCGATCTGGCGGCGGCTGTGGTGGACGCGGATCTCGTGATCGAGGCGGTTCCAGAAGTTCAGGCGATCAAGCAGCAGACTTACCAGAAGCTGGCCTCACTCGCCCCTGCGAAGACCATCTTCGCCACCAATTCCTCCACCCTTCTGCCCAGCGACCTGAAAGACTTCACCGGCCGTCCCGACCGCTTTCTGGCGCTGCATTTCGCCAACAATATCTGGAAGTTCAACACGGCCGAGGTGATGGGCACGGATGAGACCGCCGCGGCGGTGTTTGATGCGGTGGTGGCATTTGCCGCCGCCATCGGCATGGTGCCCATCCCGATGCACAGGGAAAAGGCGGGCTATGTCCTCAATTCCCTGCTGGTTCCGTTCCTGAACGCCGCTGCCGGTCTCGCGGCGGGCGGCTATGCCGAGCCGGAGGATATCGATAAGGTCTGGCGGATCGCGACGGGAGCGCCGATGGGGCCGTTCCAAATCTACGACATCATCGGGCTTACCACCCCTTACAATATCCTTTCGCAGGGGGATGAGAGCGCCCGCGCACTCGCGGCCTGGCTGAAGGAAAATTACATCGACAAAGGCAAACTCGGCATCGCCGCCGGTGAGGGCTTCTACCATTACAAGCCCGCAAACTGATCCTGAGCACAGGGAGAAACGGCATGGACTATACCAGTGGAAATTTTGCGGCCTTCGCCCGCCCGCGCAAACCCGAAGGCGTGGAGGGAAAGACGGCTTGGTTTGTCGGTTCCGGTCTTGCCGCCCTCGCCGGGGCGGCGTTCCTGATCCGCGATGGGCAGATGGCTGGCGATAGGATCACCATTCTGGAGCAGCAACTGTTGCCCGGCGGCGCCCTCGACGGCATCGAAGAGCCGGAGAAAGGGTTCGTCATCCGCGGCGGCCGCGAGATGGAAAACCATTTTGAGTGCCTGTGGGATCTCTATCGGTCGATCCCCTCGCTGGAAATCGAGGGCGCCAGCGTGCTCGACGAATTCTTCTGGTTGAACAAGGATGATCCCAACTATTCCCTGTGCCGCGCGACGGTCGAGCAAGGCAAGGATGCCGAGACCAACGGTCTGTTCACGCTGACAGACACTGCCCAGAAAGAGATTATCGCCATCTTCCTCGCCACGCGCGAGGAGATGGAGAACAAGCGGATCAACGAGGTTTTCGGCGCCGATTTCCTGAAGAGCAATTTCTGGCTCTACTGGCGCACGATGTTTGCCTTCGAGGAATGGCATTCCGCGCTGGAGATGAAGCTGTACCTGCACCGCTTCATCCACCATATTGGTGGGCTGCCGGATTTCTCCGCGCTGATGTTCACGAAGTATAACCAGTATGAATCACTGGTTTTGCCGCTGGTGAAATGGCTGGAGGACCATGGCGTTCAATTCCGCTATGGCGTCGAGGTGACGGATGTCGATTTCGATATCCGTCCCGGCGCCCGGCAGGCGACGCGGATTCACTGGATCGAGAATGGTGCCGAAGGCGGAGTCGATCTGACCCGGAACGATCTTGTTTTCCTGACGATCGGATCATTGACGGAAAATTCGGACAATGGCGACCACAAGACGCCGGCTAAGCTGAACGAAGGCCCGGCGCCGGCCTGGGATCTGTGGCGGCGGATCGCGGCAAAGGCCGATGATTTCGGCCGTCCCGATGTGTTCGGCGCGCATATTCCCGAGACCAAGTGGGAATCTGCGACGGTCACGACGCTGGATGCCCGTATCCCCGAATATATTCACAGAATCGCAAAGCGCGACCCGCTGAGCGGCAAGGTCGTGACGGGCGGTATCGTGACGGCGAAAGATTCCAGCTGGCTGATGAGCTGGACCGTGAACCGCCAACCGCATTTCAAGAAGCAGCCGAAGGATCAGGTTGTCGTCTGGGTCTACGCGCTGTTCGTGGACACGCCCGGAAACTATGTGAAGAAATCGATGCAGGCGTGCACGGGTGAGGAAATCACGCAGGAATGGCTCTATCACATCGGCGTTCCGGTGGAGGATATCCCCGACATGGCAGCGACCGGCGCAAAGACGGTGCCGGTCATGATGCCCTATATCACCTCTTTCTTCATGCCGCGCCAGGCCGGTGACCGGCCGGATGTGGTGCCAAGGGACGCGCTGAACTTCGCCTTCATTGGCCAGTTCGCGGAATCGAAGCAGAGGGACTGCATCTTTACCACTGAATATTCCGTGCGCACCCCGATGGAGGCGGTCTATACCCTGCTGAACGTGGAGCGTGGTGTCCCCGAAGTGTTCAATTCTACCTACGACATCCGCAGTCTGCTGGCCGCGACCGGCCGGCTGCGCGACGGCAAGGCGATCGACATTCCCGGCCCGTCCTTCGTGCGCAAGATGCTGATGAAGAAGCTGGAGGGAACCCAGATCGCCGAACTGCTCGGAGAGTTTGGGCTGGTTGCGAAATAGCATTCGCCCGGTGATCCCGTCTGTGCTGGAAGAAAGCGCGGACGGCATCACCCCGGGGTGGAGCCCGCGATTTCGAAGATGGTGCTGGCGACTTTACCATTCTGCGAAAATCATCGCCGGATGAAATTTACCTTCAATCTCGATTTTCGGACCTAATGTGGACCACCTTTGATCGCCGACTTGGCTGACTGATTGGCCAGAGTGAAGCATTCTCGGAAGCTATCGCTTGTTCATTTGGCGGGTCGATGTTCTCCATAGTGACGCACCGCGCCCGCGAGATGGACAACGGAAAGCTTCCCTTAGGCGCGCTGCTCCTCCCCATAAAAAAGACTTTGGCAGGCTTAATCACGGCTAGTTCGGGCTGGCCCATCAAGTGGCAGGGTGACGCGCATAGACCCCGAACGTCGCGATGACGGCATAGCAGGCAGCGGGGACCAGCAGCGCCAGGCCAAGATTCCCAGTCATATCGGCGATTGCGCCAGTGGCGAGTGGTAGAACCGCGCCGCCGAAGATGGCGACGTTGATGATGCCCGAGCCATCAGCCGCACGCGAACCAAGCTTCTCGGACGCCAGGCTGAAGATGGTGGGGAACATAATGGCGTTCATCAGGCCGATCGCCAGCAGGCTGTAGCCTGATACCACGCCGGCGCTATTGATCGAGATAAGGATCAGCGTGATCGCCCCAACAGCCACCATCGCAAGCAGCTTGCCGGGGCTGACGAACCGCATCAGCCCGGAACCGATGAAGCGGCCCACCATTGCGCCACCCCAATAAAGGCCGATCAGCTTGCCAGCCGATTGCTCATCGAGGCCCATGACTGCGGATTGCTTCAGATAGCTGACGATCAACGATCCGATTGAAACCTCTGCCCCCACATAGAGAAAGATGCACAGCGCTCCGAAACCGAAGCGCGGACGCTTCAGGAGGCCCAGTCCTGCCAGCGGGCTGCCGCCCTCATGCGTTTCACCCTTCAATCGATCGCGGAAGAGCCAGACCACCGCGGCGACAACCGCGAGAGCCGCCGCGATGCCGAGATAGCCGTGCACAATCATCCGGCTTTCTGCTGTTCGATAGTCTTTCAGCCGTTCGGCCGAGAGCAGCGCAGGATCGACGGTCGCGAGGCTGCCAAGGATGAGGATCGAGCCCACGATGGGGAAAACTGTCGTCCCCAGCGAATTGAAGGCCTGGGCGAAGGTCAGACGGCTATGCGCCGTTTCCGGTTTGCCCAGCAGAGAAATGAGTGGATTGGCGACGACCTGCACGATCACCACCCCGCTCGCCAGCACGAACAGCGCCAGCAGGAACAGCGCGTAGACAGCTTTCTGAGATGCCGGAATGAACAGTAGACAGCCGGCCAGCATCGTCAAGAGCCCGGCGACGGCGCCACGCATATAACCGATTTTCTTCACGAGGTTCGCGCCAGGGATGCCGATCAGAAGATACGCCGCAAAAAAGCAGGACTGGATCAGCATCGCCTGGGTATAATTCAGCGTAAACAGATCCTTCAATTTCGGGATCAGCACATCATTCAGGCTCGTGATGCCGCCGAAAATGAAAAATAACCCCATGACAAATATCTGAAGTTGCGAATTCTCCGAACTATTCATGCCGGATTTATCATATTTTTGATTATTTTCTGAATGCATAGGTTGAATCATGGGAATTTCTTCACCCTCTGTGGCCGCCATGAGAAGATGAGCTCCTTTGCCGAGCGATCTCCGGCCTGCTGCTGGTTTGGTGAACACCAAGATAAAGTGCTTTCGAGACCGGAAGGTGGCTGTCGCCCACTCGTCGACAAGATGCGCAATTGTCGAATGCGAACATGTCCCGGACAGCGGGCAAGGCTGGAAAGACGAAGTCGTCGATGTGGTCACGCCGCTCAGCTTCATGCCAGGTTTACGAAACCAATGCCCTGATCGTGGAAAGCTGCTACAATGCGCGGAAGCGGACGGCGAGACCGCCGCCCGGTCCCATACGCACTGCAATCCGGTCTGCCGAGGTCACCACTCGCTTCGAAATGGCAATGTCAGAGCGTCTGTCAGTCCGAAAATCCGCTGCCTGGCCATCGGCATAGATTTGAGCCTCATACCGGCGTCCCTTTTCCAGGAAGTCCAGAGACAGATCCAGTTCGCGCGCGGATTCATCCGTGCCCCCGCCTACATACCAGTCCCGGCTGTTGCGATCCTTGCGGGCGATTAGCGCATAGGCGCCGACCTCACCTGCGAGCAGCCTCGTGTCGTCCCAGTCGGTCGGAACATCCTTGATGAATTGGAACGGGCCGGGATAGCGGACGTAGGTCTCCGGCAGGTCCGCAGCCATCTGGATCGGAGAGTAGATCAGAACATAGAGCGCCAGCTGGCGCGCCATGGTGCTGGGGATCGGGGTTCCGCCCTTGCCTGTCAGGCTTAGAATTCCGGGCGTATAGTCCATGGGACCCGCCAGCATCCGGGTATAGATCAGATTGATCTCGTGGCTGGGCGGATTCTTCGGCTCGCCCCAGGCATTATATTCCATCCCCCGCGCACCTTCACGGGAGACCCAATTGGGCCAAGTGCGGCGCAACCCAGTGTCCTTGATCGGTTCATGCGGATTCACGGCGATATGGCGCTTGGCGGCTTCCTCTACCACCTTCAGATGATGGCGGCTCTGCACCTGCCCGTCATGCCACTGGAAGCTGCCGTCCGGCGCTTGTACCCCGCCCGCATCGGCGACATATCCGGTTTTCACGCTGTCCACCCCCAGCCGGGCATAGAGATCCAGCGCAGGTGCCAGCTGCGCTTCATACACTTTGATGTTCCCCGCCGTTTCGTGATGGCCCATGATCCGCACGCCCTTGCGGCGGGCGTAGGCCGAAAGCCCTTCCAGATCGAACCAGGGCGTGGGCCGGGTGAAGATGAACGCGTCTCCGGTGCCAAACCAGTCGCCGTCCCAGCCCGGATTCCAGCCCTCCACCAGCACACTACGGAAGCCGTTGGCGGCCGCGAAATCGATGTAGCGCCGGGTGTTTTCGGTGGTCGCCCCCAGCTTCGGCCCCGTCGCCCAGGTGGATTTGTCGATGTGCATTTCCCACCAGACACCGACATATTTGTGCGGCGTGAACCAGGTGCTGATGTCCGGCAATCTGGAGGGTTCGTTCAGGTTCAGGATGATGTCGGACGCCGCATAGAGTCTTGCGGCGTCCGGGGCCACCAGCATCACCCGCCAGGGCGTCGCGAACGGCAGATCCCGCACGACGCTCGGGCCGGTGCCCGATGGCGAAAGACGGGCCTTGAAGCGCTGCCCTTCTACCCGGCGCAGCCACATGCCGGCATAGTCGACGAGCGCGGCCTCATGGATAGAGAGGTGCAGCCCTTGATCCGTACGGAACGTGATCGGCGTATGCGCCTGCCCGACTTCGGCGATGGGCGTGCGATTGTAGAGATATTCGTAGCGGTTCCATTCCCCACCCGAATCCACCAGGCCGTGCCCGGCTGCGCGAGATCGAACTCGGTCAGTTCCTCGACAATCCCGACGGTTTTCAGGTTCGACTGTTCGGGAAACTCGATGCGAAATCCCAATCCGTCGTCGAACAGCCGTACCCGCACCCGAAGCTGCCGCTTCAAGGGTGTTTTCTCCCGCAGCGTCACGAGCAACTCGTTGTGGCGATCCGTTACGAAGCGCCGCTCGCCCCAGGGCTGCTCCCAGCGGCCGGACGCGCTGCTGCGTGCCACGTCGACGATCTCGAAGTTGCGTTCCAGCTTAGGCGCATCGCCCAGGATGAACCCAAGCCGCGACGGGTTCACGACAGCTCCGCCTTCCCGACTGAGCGACCAGAAGGGCCGGCCGTCGGCATCCGTGTCGATGGTGAAGCGCAACGCCCCGGAGGGCGATTGCAGCGTTTCCGGCGTTGCCTCGGCGCGGGCAGCGCCCAGTATGAACAGTCCGGCCGCCAGCCAGATCAGGTTGCGCATCCTACCCCTCCACTGCGATTGCACCGAGCGGCGGCAACAGATCGGGTGTTGCGCCATTCACTTCGGCCCACACCGCGCCTTCCAGCGCAATTTCGGCGGGCTCGGCGCCGAAGTTGAATGCGAGCCGGATACGTCGATTGTCGTGCCAGCGTTCGAAGCTCAGCAAATCGCCGTCTGCCGCGATCCGCTCCAGCCGCCCCAGTCTCAACACCGGTTCGGCCTTGCGCAACGCCACCAGCCGCCGCGTCAGGTGAAGCAGGGAATGGGGGTCGGCTTCCTGCACATCCACAGCCAGCGCGGAATGGTCATCGCCTACCCGCAACCAGGGACGTCCCGAAGAGAAGCCCAGGCTCGGCGCGTCTGCCTTCCAGGGCATTGGGGTCCGCGCGCCATCGCGGGAAAGCGTCAGCGGCCAGTTGGCAATGGCTTCCGGATCCTGAAGTTCGTCGAACGGAATCTCCACCTGTGTCAGCCCCAGCTCCTCGCCATAATACAGGAAAGGATTGCCGCGCAGGCTCATCAGCAGCAGCATCGTCATTCGGGCAAAGGCCAGCCGGTGCGCTGGTTCCGCCCAACGTGACAGGCCGCGCGGGGAGTCATGGTTGGTCAACGCCCAGCCCGGCCAGCCGAGCCCAGGCTCGTCCGGCCAGTCGGCCAGCGCCCGGGCCACCACCTGCGGCGTCAGTTTCTGTGCATACAGAAAGGCGAAGCTGTAGGCTGAGTTCAGATGGCTGTTCCCGGCTGTGAAGACGCGCATTTCCGGGATGGGATCGTCGCCACCCACCTCAGCAACGCTGAAGGTTGCGCCATAACTGTCCAGCAACACCCGTAAACGCGCCAGGAAACCGGGAATGTCCGGGTGGGACTGGTTGTAACGCCTGAGTTGATAGTCGAACGGCCGCGTGCGCGGCCCCGGCGGCGCAGGCGGATTATCCCTGAGCAGCGGGTCGTGCATGGAAAAGTTGATGGCATCCACCCTGAAGC
>NZ_VFSU01000034.1 GCF_006385875.1 Sandaracinobacter neustonicus
TCGTAAAGGACTGCTGCGCGGGAAGCCCGGAACTGTGCGCGCCGCTGATCTCCGAACTCGCCTGCTGCTGAGAGGCTCGCCAATGCCCACCGATATCATCGTCTATCACAACCCGGAGTGCGGAACTTCGCGCAACACGCTCGGCCTCATCCGCAACGCGGGGCTTGAGCCGCATGTCATCGAGTATCTGAAGACGCCGCCGTCGAGGGCGATGCTGGAAAGCCTGATCGAAAGGGCCGGCATTTCGCCCCGCGACCTGCTGCGGGAAAAGGGCACGCCCTATGCCAACCTCAATCTCGGCAACCCAGAGTTGACCAACACGCAGTTGATCGACGCCATGATGGCGCACCCGGTCCTCATCAACCGCCCGCTCGTCGTGTCACCATTGGGCGTCAAGCTCTGCCGTCCGTCCGAGGAAGTGCTCAGCTTGCTGCCAACGGCACAACAGGGCGCATTCACGAAGGAAGACGGCGAGCAGGTCATCGACGCCAGCGGCAAACGCGTGGGCGCCTGAAGACCCATGAACAGCCCCGCACGCCCACGCCTATCTTTCCTTGATCGATACCTGACGCTCTGGATATTCATCGCGATGGCAATCGGAGTTGGCCTCGGCGCGCTGTTCCCGAGCCTGCCCGCCGCCATCGACAGCTACAGCATCGGCACCACCAACCTGCCTATCGCGGTCGGGCTCATCCTGATGATGTATCCGCCGCTCGCCCGAGTCCGCTATGAGGAACTGCCTCTGGTGTTCCGCGACAAGCGCATCCTTGCCATCTCGCTCGTGCAGAACTGGATTATCGGTCCGGTGCTGATGTTCGCGCTCGCTGTCATCTTCCTGCGCGACCATCCCGAATACATGACCGGCCTGATCCTCATCGGCCTTGCCCGCTGCATCGCCATGGTGATCGTCTGGAACCAGCTGGCGAAGGGCGACAACCAGTATGTTGCGGCCTTGGTCGCGTTCAACTCGCTGTTCCAGATCCTGTTCTTCAGCGTCTACGCCTGGTTCTTCCTCATGTTCCTTCCGCCGCTGCTGGGGCTGGGAGGCAGCGTAATCAACGTCAGCTTCTGGACCATCGCACAGGCCGTCCTCATCTATCTCGGCGTCCCGTTTGCGGCAGGCTTCCTCACCCGGCGCCTGCTGGTCGCACGCAAGGGCGCCGACTGGTATGAACAGCGCTTCCTGCCAAAGATCGGCCCCGTCACTCTGCTGGCGCTGCTGTTTACCATCCTGGCCATGTTCAGCCTGAAGGGGCAGGACATCCTGACGTTGCCGGGCGACGCGATCCGCATCGCCATCCCGCTCGTCATCTACTTCGTTGTCCAGTTCCTCATCAGCTTCTGGATGGGGAAGCTGATCGAGGCGGATTATCCCCGCACCACGGCGGTGGCGTTCACGGCAGCCGGCAACAATTTTGAGCTGGCAATTGCCGTTGCCATCGCGGCCTTTGGCCTTGCATCGCCGGTCGCCTTCGCAGCCGTGATTGGCCCGCTGGTCGAGGTGCCGGTGCTGATCCTGTTGGTGAATGTTGCCTTCTGGCTGGGCCGCCGATGGTTTCCTGCCACCACGCCCAACGTTGCCACCAAGGATAATACATGAGCCGTTTGCGCACTCTTCCAGACCCCGAACATTTTCCGGCGCTGAGGCCCGAGTATCTGCATCGTCTACCTGCGCTGGATCTCGGCGAACTCGACCCGCCGCCGCGCATCCTGCTGCTCTACGGCTCGTTGCGGGATCGTTCTTTCTCGCGTTTGGCGACGGAGGAGGCTGCAAGGCTGTTGCAGCTGTTTGGTTGCGAGACGCGCATCTTCGACCCATCCGATCTCCCGCCGCCCGACCTGTTTCCTTACGACGACCATCCAGCAGTCCATGAACTACGCGAGCACTCGATCTGGTCAGAAGGGCAGGTTTGGTGCAGCCCTGAAAGGCACGGGCAGATCACCGGCATTATGAAGGCGCAGATCGACCATCTGCCACTGGCCATGAAGGGGGTTCGCCCAACGCAGGGCCGCACGCTCGCGGTGATGCAGGTCAACGCTGGCTCGCAGTCGTTCAACAGCGTAAACACCTTGCGCATCCTCGGCCGCTGGATGCGGATGATCACCATCCCCAACCAGTCCAGCGTCGCCAAGGCCTACGATGAGTTCGACGACAATGGGCGCATGAAACCGTCGAGCTATTACGACCGGATTGTCGATGTCATGGAGGAGCTGGTGCGGTTCACCGTTTTGCTACGTCCCCACACCGATCAACTGGTCGACCGATACTCCGAGCGCAAGGATCGGAACGAGCCGGTGGAGACGCCGGTCGAGTTTGCGGGATTGGTTCGTTCGTAGCTGTCGCTGACAGTTCGCACCCGGCCAAACATTGCAGCGTCGCCGGTCTGCGATACGATGAACGGACGGCAGCTCTCGGGGCATGCGATGAAGGTCGGGAATGTCAGAAATGTCGGCGATTGCCGCCCCAAACGCCAGTTGCGGTAGGTTTGCAAAGCGACAGATCGGCCTAGTAACCTGGATTGCACGAGGTGCAGCATCGGAAATTCAAAAGCCATGCACGCCTATGCTGAGCGTTCGCTCTGCACAGTTTACTTGCCCGCTTTCCTATCGCACGCTCCCAGTTCAGGAATTTGCCAAAACGGGGATGAGTGATGCGAATGAAGCTGGTGCTGTTGGCCGGACTGTCGTTGATGAGTGTTCCAGCCATGACTCAGCCGGCCACAGCTGACGGCACGGGCGTTGCCGCGCTCGTCGGCGCGCTGGGCCGGATCAATTCGGCCACTTCCCCAACGCTCTCGCCCGACGGCAAGCGGCTCGCCTATGTGTCGAACAGCAGCGGCGTGCCGCAGATATGGGTGCAGGATGTCGGTGGCAACGCGCCTGCCCGTCAGATCACCAACCTCACCGATCCCGTCGGTTTTGTCATCTGGTCCCCGACGGCAGACGAGCTTGCCTATCAGGTGCTGCCCGGCGGCGGGTTGAACACGCAGATCTGGGTCGTGAAGCCCGACGGCACCAGTGCCCGAAGGCTGTCTCCGGGCGGCAAGGAAAACAACGGGCTGGACGGCTGGACGCGTGACGGCCGCTACCTGCTGGCAGAGAACAATGCGCGAAACCCATCGTCCCGCGATGCCGCGCTGATCAACGCCGCCAGCGGGGAATGGCGCTTCCTCACCTCCAACACCGGGCTGAACAGCATCACCGACGTGCGCGGCGACCGCGCCATCGTCACTCGTCTGGTCGGCCGGGGCGACAACAACCTCCATCTCATTGACCTGAAATCGGGCAGGGAGCTGCTGCTGACCCCGCACGACGGGAAGGCGCAGACGGGCTGGGGCGAGCTGTCTCCCGACGGCAGGCGGCTCTGGGTCAGCTCCAATATCGGGCGCGACCGGCAGGCTTTCGGCTATATCGATATGGCGGCCGACGGCACCCCTTCGCCGATCCGCTATCTCGCTACCCGCGACGATGCCGTGGCCGACAGCGCCTTGCTTAGCGACGACGGCAAGACCGCCGCGCTGGTGTGGAACGCCAACGGCCGCAGCAAGCTGGACTGGCTGGACACCGCGAGCGGCGGGATCACGCCCGGGCCGGAGCTGCCACTGGACATTGTCTCCCCCTATGAGCTGTCGCAGGACGGCAAGACACTCCTGCTCACCGGCTTCTCCGCAAACCGCACGGGTGACATCTACAGCATTGATCGCCCAAGCGGCGCGCTGACCCGGCTCACGCAGAGCCGCCATGACGGCGTCGATCTGGGCAAGCTGGTTCGCCCCGAGCTGATCGAATATCAGGCGGCCGATGGGGTGAAACTGTCTGGCTGGCTGTACCGTCCGCCGGGCGCCAAGGGGCCGCTGCCGCTGGTGTTCAACTATCATGGCGGCCCGGAAGGGCAGGCCCGCCCCACGATGAACCCCGACGCGCAGGCGCTGGTCGCCAACGGTATCGCGGTGTTCGCACCCAACGTCCGCGGCTCGTCCGGCTTCGGCAAGGCGTTCATGGCGATGGACGATGGCGCCAAGCGCGTGGACGGCGTGCAGGACATCAAGGCAACAACCGACGCGCTGGTGCGGATGGGCATTGCCGATCCCAAGCGTCTGGGCATCATGGGCGGCAGCTATGGCGGCTATATGGTGATGGCCGGCGTCACCGAATTCCCCGACATGTTTGCAGCCGGCGTCAATCTTTTCGGGGTCGTGAACTTCGAGAGCTTCTTCCGCGAAACCGAACCCTGGATGGCGGCGATCTCCACCACCGAATATGGCGATCCGAAAACTCAGGCCGAAATGCTGAAGCAGTTGTCTCCCATCCACAAGCTGGACCGTATCACCACACCGCTGTTCGTGCTGCACGGCGCCAACGACACAAACGTGCCGGTGGTGGAGGCCGAGCAGATCGTCGCCAGCCTGAAGGCGCGTGGCGTGCCGGTTCGCTACACCCTGTTCCCGGATGAAGGCCATGGCTGGCGCAAGACGGTGAACCGCGTGCGTTCCACCACCGAGATCGTGGACTTCTTCGTTCAGCATCTGAAGGCGCCGGCAAGCTGAGCAGTCGGTGACTTCCCAAGCGGCCAAAGAGGTTGGATCAAATCTCGCTGTTTCGGGTCGTCTGAATGGCAGACCGCTATCGGGCGTTCGACATTTTCGCCGAAGGTCGGATTTGTCGGCGGCTACCGAAGTCCGGCAATCAGGCCGTCCATCGTCCAGCGGCCCAGCCATTGCCCGCAGCGGGCTGCGGCGCCTTCGTGCTCTACTGATTCCGCATGCCTACGGCAGATCTCGCCGAAAGCCACGCCGTTGGCCGCATCTGCAAGCGCCGCTCCCTCGTCATCGGGGAGTAGGCGGAAGCAGGGCTCAAGCCCCGCCCGCCAGACTGCAACCGTTCCGGGCACCGGTAGGCGTGCGTTGGGCAAAGGCGGTATGTCCGCGCCGATTGCCGTCCACATGGGCGTGACGTCGTAGAATAGCGGCCTCGTCACCAGTTCGGGCGCGATGACGAGGCGCATTTCCTCCCAATCCCGTTCGGAAAAACGGGCGGTGGCTTCCGTGAAGCTGCCTGCATCCAGCCGCGCCCCATCCGGTGCGGTGAACAGCCTCGCCATCTGCCATTCCAGCCAGCACAATTCGGCAAGCTCGGGGTTGTCGGGAAACAGCTCGGCGAGCGTAGCGTCGAAGCCCGCGCCCAGCGCGTCCAGCGTCCAGCTGGTCGGTGGCTGGCGGATGCAATGGTGGCTGGCCGCTGCATCAAAGGCAGCGTCTCCGGCCCATGCGCGGCATTTGGGGAAGCTTTCCTGCAGGCAGCCAATCAGCCGCGCGCGATAGGCGTTGCGATAGACCTGAAGCCCCGCGTGCATCGACGGCGGCCAGCCGCCATCGTCAGGCTCTCCCGCGCTGGAGACGGTTCCCAGGAAGCCGCGCTGCATCTCGATCAGGCGCATCGGGCGAGCCCGCCTGCACCGGCTGCAATCGCGCGGGCGATAGCGAGTTCCGCCAGAATCTCCGGCAGCGGCGGGATATGATCGTCGCGCTCGATCATCACCGCCACCGGCCCCAGCCGGGGCAGGGTTTCGGCGAGCAGCGCCCAGACCGGATCGGCAACGGGCGCGTCGTGCGTATCGATCAGCATGTCGGAGCCCTGGCTATGGCCCGCCAGATGCACCTGCCGCACCCGGTCGGCCGGGATTCCTGCCAGCCAGGCGCGCGGATCGAGGCCATGGTTCGTGCAGCTGACGAACACATTGTTGATGTCCAGCAGCAGGCAACAGCCCGTCCGCGAACAGATTTCCGACAGGAACGCCCATTCGGGCATCTCGTCCCCGGGAAACTGCACATAGCTGGAGGGGTTTTCGAACAGCATGGGCCGGCCAAGCGCATCCTGTGCCTGATGGATATTCTCGCAGACGATCTCCAGCGCCTGCGCCGTCAGGGGCAGCGGCAGCAGGTCATGGCTGTTGCCGCCATCGACGCCGGTCCAGCACAGATGATCCGAAACCCAGAGCGGATCCAGCCGGTCCGCCAGCGCTCGCAGCCGCGCAAGATAGTCGCGGTCGAGCCCGCTCGCCGAGCCGATGTTGAGCGAGACGCCGTGCATGGCGACCGGAAGCGTCCGGCGCACGGCATCCAGCACAACGAGCGGCCGTCCGCCCTCGACCATGAAATTCTCGGAGATGATCTCCACGAAATCCACATCGGGCATCGGCGCGTCGAGGAATGCCGCATAATGCTCCCGGCGCAGGCCCAGGCCGAAGCCGGTAAAGGGCGGGATGAGAGGCTGCATGTCAGCTTCTTTCAGCGGTTTCGCCGCCCGGCCGCAGGGGGAAACGGCCGGGCGGCGCGCCTGTCAGCCGAGGTCGCCGATGGTGCCGCCAGCCTTCAGGCATTCGCCCGCCTGCATCGCCTTGAAGCCATGGCCCTTGCAGGCGTTCTGCCCCTTGCAGGCATGTTCCGCCGTCTTGCAGTCGGAATTGCCCTTGCAGCTGTGCAGGCCATAGCAATGCACGGTGTCGGTGGTGGTGAGCGCGCGGCCATTGCTGCCCTGCGGCGACGGGGCGGCCAGCGCCATGCCGGAAAGGGCGAACAGCGCAGCGGCCGATGCGATGGCGATACCTGTGGTGTGTTGGGTCATGAAATTGCTCCCATCTGATTCAGCCGAAGTGGCTATCCGGGATACGCACGAAGGGTGCGGCTGGTTACACCGGGCAATATCCGACAATCCGCGGACCGCCTGTAACTTCCGGGCAGGTGCCATCGAACAGGTCAGCAGAGGGCGGCGTTCGGCCGACCCGGAGGGAGACAGGACATGCGCAATATCACACGCACAGGCACCCTGCTGGCGGCGGCAGTCGCCGCCGGGATCGCAGGGGCCGCCCACGCCCAGAGCAAGCCGGCCATGGAAAAATGTTATGGCGTATCGAAGGCCGGGCAGAATGACTGCGCCGCCGGACCCGGAACCAGCTGCGCAGGCACCTCCACGACGGATTATCAGGGCAATGCCTGGAAGCTGGTTCCGAAAGGCAGCTGCCTGAAGATGCAGACGCCGAAGGGGCCCGGTTCCCTGACCGAGAAGAAGTGAGGCGGCGGTGACGGCGCTCTGGAGACTGGCGGGCCGGGCGCGTGATGGCGTGAGCAGCGCCTGGCCCGAGGCGCTGGCGCTGCTGCTGGCGCGGCTGTCGCTTGCAGGCGTCTTCTGGCGATCCGGCCGCGCCAAGATCGCCGACGGCAGCCTGTTCACGATCAGCGACAGCACCTACTATCTGTTCGCCGAGGAATATGGGGGCGTTCCGCTGCCATCGGACCTCGCCGCCATCCTGGCGACGACGGCCGAGCATGTGTTGCCCGTGCTGCTGGTGCTGGGGCTTGCCACCCGGCTGTCGGCGCTGGGTCTGCTGGGGATGACCATGGTGATCCAGATCTTCGTCTACCCGCAGGCCTGGTGGCCGGTACATTCGCTGTGGGCGGCGCTGGCGCTGGTGCTGATCGTGCGCGGCGGCGGGCGGCTTTCGGTAGACCATCTGCTGGCGGCCCGGCTCAGCCCAGCATGAGGGCCGACGGCGTCACGCTTGGCCGGCTGATGGCCGAAGCCCAGCGTGGCGACCGTCGCGCCTATGCACAGCTGCTGCAGGAATGCGCCGGCTGGCTGAAGCGCTTCTATGGCCGCCGCGTTCCGCCCTGCCAGATCGATGACCTGATCCAGGAGACGCTGATGTCGGTGCATGGCAAGCGCGCAACCTATGATCCTGCGCGCCCCTTCCTGCCATGGCTGGCCGCCATCGCCCGCTATCGCTGGGTCGATCAGCTGCGCCGCAGCTATCGCCGCAACGAGGTGGAAATCGACAGCGACATGGCGGCGCTTCAGGACGACGAGGCCGATGTGGTTGCCCGCATGAGCCTGGACGGGCTGCTGGCGCATCTGCCGCCGGCGCAGGCGCGCGCCATCGAGCTTGTGAAGATCGAGGGGCTGTCGATTGCGGAAGCCTCGCGCGCCACCGGGCAGAGCGAGCCGCTGGTAAAGGTGAACATACACAGGGGTTTGCGTAAGCTCTCCCTGATCGTCGAGCAGATGGACTGAAGATGGCCAAGGATAGCGACACACTGATTGCAGCGCTGGCGGCAGAACTGACCCCGGTGCGCCCGATGCGCCGCCGAACCGGGCTGGGCTGGCTTGCGGCCGCCGTGCTGGCAACGCTGGCGGTGACGGCCCTCTGGTTCGGCATCCGCGCCGACCTGATGGCGGGCGCCGCGCCGCCGCTGGTTCCGCTGGCAAGCGGGCTGTGGCTGCTGCTGGGGCTGGCGACGGCCTCCAGCGCCATTGCGCTGGGCACCCCCGAAGTCGGGCGGCGGTCCTCCGGCTGGCGGTGGACGCTGGCGATGGCGGCGCTGCTGCCGGCCGGCGCGCTTTTGACGATCCTGCTCAATGCCCCCGATGGCCGGATTCCATCGGGAACGGTGGAGTGGGCTTGCGTCGGCGATGCGCTCGCCCTCAGCCTGGTGACGGCCGTCCCGCTGATCCTCTGGCTGAGGCGGGCGGCACCCGTCTCGCCCGAGAGGGCGGGGGCGCTGGTGGGTATCGCATCGGGCAGCATCGGCATCTTCGCCTTTTCGCTGCATTGCCCGATCGACGGGTTCGCACATCTTGGGCTGGGTCACTCAGTGCCCGTAGTGATCGCCGCCTTGGTCGGCCGGCTGCTGCTGCCACGCTTCTTGCGCTGGTAGCTGTCAGCGGCTGATGCGCTTGCAAACTTTGCTGAATGCCCGTTAGTCTAGCGGCTGCTTTCGTGCCTTGAATCGCGATCACGCAATGTCCGGAAAGTCGGCGGATCATGCCAGGCGCACGCGCAAGCGCGAATGGCTGCTTTTGCGACGAATTCAGTCGTTCAAACGGGTCGCGCAGCTTCCGGAATGCAGCCCGCTACTCACTCTGGCGTCCGGTTTCTGCTTGTGTCACCACTGCAATCGGGGGTGCATATGAGCCACATCTTCATTTCCTGTTCCATCAGGACCCGGCGGTCGCCTGTCGGCCGATTGATACGGTGGAGGGTGCCGGCATGAGCCGAAACCTGCTTCTGCTTTTCAGCCTGCTTTGCCTCACCGCGGGTCCCGCACTGGCGCATACTGATGCCCCGGATGGCACGCTGTTGTCGTCCAAACCCTGTCCGCCCAATCCGAACCGCTCCTACGAGGACGTCGTCCGAATGATGCGCACGAACCTCGACAGCGAGGTGGAGGCGGCGCGTGCGGAAAACCTGGTCATGCCGCCGATCAGCGACGCACAGTTGACGGCGGCGCTCTCGGATCGGGCGCGGGTCGAGGAGGGGCTAGCCTATCGGGGCTTCGAATGCCGGGTCATCAGCTACGCAAGTGGCGGCTTGCGGATCGCCGGCCTCTTGTGGAAGCCTATCGAGACCGAAGGCAAGCGCCTGCCGCTGCTGATTGCGCTGCGCGGCGGCAACAACAAGTTCGGCCCGATGCAGCCATGGATGTACCAGGGCTGGTACGCCATTCTGAAGGCCGGCTATGTGGTGCTTGCCACGCAGTATCGCGGCGGGCCGGGCAGCGACGGCGCTGATGGCTTTGGCAGCCGGGGCGACCTTGACGATGTCCGGAACCTTGTGCCGCTGGCGCAAGCGCTAGGCTATGTCGATACGTCGCAGACCTTCGTGTTCGGCGGCTCCCGCGGAGGGATGCAGGCCTATATGCTGGCGCGGGAGGGGTTTCCGATGCGCGCCATGGCCATCCGCGCCGGCGCCGGCAGTGTTCGCGACGCGAACCGGCCGAAGTTGATGCCGATGCAGGCCCGCATGATGACGGACTATGCCGCAGACCCGGAGGCCGCGCTCGACCGCCGCTCTGCCATCTTGTGGGCGGATGAGATCAAGGTGCCCACTATCCTGTTTCATGGCACTGCCGACTGGCGCGTGCCGGTCAAGGACGCGCTCGACGTGGCGCGGGGGCTGAACAAGGCCGGCACGCCATTTGCGCTCCACATCTACGAGGGCGACACCCACTCGATGACGCTGAACGCCCCGGACATGATCGTGCGCACGCTCGCCTTCTTCGAACAGTATCGCACCGCAGACGGCGACGGCGCCAAATCGCCCCAAGCTGAAGCAGCGGACGCTGATCCACGCTGACAGCGAATTCGACAGGTAAGCCAACCACAACCTGCCATTCCGCTTTGGAATCTTTTCCCGCCACGCCAGCATGCCTGAACCGCCTTCGGTTATCGGGCACTCGGTCTAGGCCGGGGATGTCGGCTTCGTCGGCGGATCATGCCCGTCTTGCGGCGAACCAGGCCGCAACCTCGTCTTCGGTCAATTCTCCGGCCGCCAGTCGCAGGGCCATTTCGATGGCGTCTTCGGGCCGGAAGGCTAAAGGGACATCATTCAGCGCCAGAAAAAGGCGAGCCAGCACCCATGCCGTCCGCTTGTTGCCGTCCGTAAACGGATGGTTGCGCGCGATGCCGAAAGCATAGGCGGCCGCAAGCGCACACAGATCGGTCTCTCCGTAAGCCCATTGGTTGCGCGGGCGGGCGAGCGCCGATTCCAGGGCCGAAGGATCGCGCACACCAACTGGTCCACCGTGCTCAGCCAATTGTCGGTCGTGAACGGCAAGGGCAAGCTCAAGCTCGAGCCACACCGGCTCGACAGACGCTGTCATGGCTATTTCGCCAGAACGCGCAGGATGTCCCGATCTTCGCGCATGATCCGCTCGGCCACAGCCATCTTCTCCGCAAAATCCGGATTGGCGGCAGTGATCCGAATGCCCTCAGGCGTTTCGGACACGTACAGCGTATCGCCGACACCTGCGCGCAGCTTTGCCAGCAGCTCCTTTGGCAGAACAACGCCGGCGGAATTGCCAATCTTGGTGATCTTCAGGCTTGCGTTCATACTGCGGTTCTAACACTTCACGCCTGCCATTCAAAGAGCGGTATTTTGCCATTGGCCATTCCGGCCATTGGAGAAGTGTCATGGGACATTCTGATCTGGATCCCGCTGTGCGAGAGCGTCGTCCGTGGAACGCGGGAACGATTGTCGGCGCGAAACGACCACTGAAGCCCAGAGACGTCTGGGCGATCCGCTTCTACTTGGACGAGCATCGACGACTACGGGACAAGGCGATGTTCGACCTCGCGATCGACAGCAAGCTGCGTGGTTGCGACATAGTCAAAATGAAGATCGGTGACATTGCCGTCGGAGGATCCATCCGCAACCGCGCCACCATCGTCCAGCAAAAGACTGGCAAGCCAGTGCAGTTCGAACTGATGGCCGATGCACGCAAGAGCCTGCTGGCCTGGCTGGAGCGTCGAGGCGGTTACACCGACGACTTCGTGTTTCCGAGCCGTGTGGATTATCTCGGGCATCTGAGCACAAGACAGTATGCTCGTCTCGTTGACGAGTGGGTGACGGCCGTTGGCCTTGATGTTCGACAGTACGGCACGCATTCGTTGCGGAGAACCAAGGCCTCGATGATCTACAAGGCGACCGGCAACCTGCGAGCTGTGCAAATCCTTTTGGGCCACAGCAGGATCGAGAACACCGTTCGCTATCTGGGTGTCGATGTCGACGACGCCCTTACGCTCTCCGAGCGAACTGAGATTTAACTATCATGGCTCTCCGCTCCGGCGGGGAGCCCCTTTACTCCCGGCAAACGAACGGCAGGTTTCAGGATCTTCGTTACGGAAGTCCAACGTCTGGAATGTCGGCGTTACCGGTCTACCGCGCCCAACACGCTGTCAGCCAAAGGCCGTTGCATCGCCCTGGCATCCGCCCAAGGGGCGGCCATCCAGATGTCCCATTCCATCGGTTCGGTCAGGATCACCGGCATGGCCTTGGGGTGGACCTGCCGGACAAGATCGTTCGGCTCGGTCGTCAAAAACCCATAGAGATCCACCGTTATTTCGCCCTCCGCCAGCTTCCGCACTGACGTCCACCTCGTCCATAACCCGGCGAAGAACATGGGCTGATCGGAATCCACTGCCGCAAACCACTGGTTGCGGCTCTTGCCGTCTGCGGCACGGGCCGGTTCGGTAAAGGCGGTGACGGGAACGAGGCAGCGGTTCTCCACACCCAGCCAGCGCCGCCAGTGCGGGGATGCGGTGTTGCGGATGTTGGTGACGCCGCGATCGGTCTTCTTGCCCTCCAGCGCGAATGCCGGTGACGGCATACCCCAGCGTGCCATCACCAGTTCCAGATCACCCGCCGATCCATTGCGGACGATCGGCGCCTCCTGGTCCGGATAAATTGTCGCCAGGGCAGGCAGGTTGCCGACGCGATCCGCAATCTTCGGAAACAGGCGACGGACAGCCTCCTGATTGGTGGTGGCGCTATACAAATTGCACATGGCCGCACCCTGCCATCACCAATCTGCGCTGTCATCCAGACTCATGTTCTTTATTTGTTCCGTTTCGTCCAATATGCTTCGCGCATGCGACGCCCCGACACCATCGAACATATGTATCTGGATTTTGACGGCTTTTTTGCGTCCGTCGAACAGCAGATCGATTCGCGGCTGCGTGGGCGGCCGGTGGGGGTCATCCCCTATGTCGGCGGGACGCGCGCGATCCTGATTGCCTGCTCGCGCGAGGCAAAGGCGCGTGGCGTCAAGAACATCATGCCCGTGGATGAAGCAAAGTCGATCTGCCCCGACCTCATCCTGGTACCGCAGAAGCCGGAGATGTACCGCCGCGCACACAATGCGCTGGTGGCGGAGATCCACGCCGTAATTCCCATCGATACCGTGAAATCCATCGACGAACTGGCCTGCCGCCTTGGCGCCGACGACATCGCCGACCCCTATACGCTGGCCCAGCGGATCAAGCGCGCAATCCGCTATGGCATCGGCGCCAGTATCACCTGCTCCATGGGGTTCGCCGCCAATCGGCATCTGGCCAAGATCGCATGCGCCGTCGGCAAGCCGGACGGCTGCACCGTGTGGCGCCCGCAGGACATGCCCGGGCCGTTGATACGCATCCCGCTGGAGGATGTGCCAGGCGTTGGCCGCCGCATGGCCCAGCGGCTGGCCATTGCCGGCGTCGAGACAACCGAAGGCCTGTTACGCCTTGCCCCGAAAGAGGCGCGTGCGCTTTGGCGCAATGTGTCGGGCGAACGGCTTTGGTACGCGCTCCACGGCTATGCCATAGAGGCACCGCCCAGCCAGCGCGGCATGTTCGGCCATATGCGCGTGCTACCACCCGAAGGCCGTACCTTGCCAGCCGCGCGGGACATCGCGCGCCTACTGGCCGTGAAGGCAGCCAGACGCATGCGGCGGGAAGGCTACACCAGCAGCCTGCTGATGCTGCATGCCAGCCTGAAGGATGGCTGGTGGGGCCGGGAACGCGTGATGCGGCAGGTGCAGGATGATGCCGCCGTTCTGCAGTCACTCCTGCTTTTATGGTCAGAACTTCAGACCACAGCCGGCAAAAGCCGCCAGATCTTCCGCGTAGGCGTCACCCTTGGCGCACTAACCCCGGCAGGCGAGCGCCAGCTGGACCTTCTCGACGATGACGACGATGACCGTCAGCGCTGGGAACGGCTGGGGCGTGCCATCGATGGCGCCAATGCGAAGTTTGGGCGCACGCTCGTCAGCGTCGGTCCATGGGATCCGCCCAAAGGCGGCAATGTCGGCGGAAAGATCAGCTTCACCCGCATTCCGTCTGCCGAGGACTTCGCATGAGCTGGGCTGACACCCTTCAGGTGCTGGACCTCGATCCGGGCGATCGGCTGGAAATGACATGCCGCCGCTGCGGTCACCTTCGCTACATCGAGGTCACCAGGCTTCAGGCGCACCCGCTGCACCGGCAGCTCTATCTCCGCGAGGTGGAAGCCCGTTCCCGCTGCCGCGCCCGGGGATGTCGCGGGCTCATGCGTATGGCCCTGCCACGGCCTCACCAGACCAGCGGATTTGTGGGAGGCTTAGCCTGAATGCGTTGCAGGATTTTCAAGGTGCGTGGTTTCTCATTCAACCAATTCAGGCCGCATGAGTTCGAGCAATCGGTGAAGGGCTGGATTCGTATTTCCAGATGACCAGGCCGCGCAGAAGGGCAGCGTTATGGAAGACAGCGGGACATATGCGATACCGGGAACTGAAATCGATGTCGTGGCCTCGCTCGTTAGCGTCACTCCCATTTCCAGACGCACCAACTGCAGGAGATTGTCCCGGCCCACGCTTTGCTGATGGATATCGGGGTGATGTCCAAGATCGGCGAGCTGTTGAATGAGAAAGTCATGAATTTCTTCGCCCGGCGGCGCCTCGCTCACCAGAAAGCGTTCGTGGGACAATAGGCCAAGTTCAATCTCCGCTGCCTCAGCCAGCTTATGTGCGGTGGAAAGGGCAGCGAACACGCGCTCAGTCCATAATTGCCTGCTTTCACAGTCTGCCCACCCCTTTGTGCCGGTAAGAAATGCAATGTCAGTTGTGTGCTTCCTGATCGCGGCAACGTGCTCCGCAGGGTTGCATTCAATGAAAACAAGGTCGACGCCAGCGTGCCTGGACCGGAACTCGCTGATCAGACTTGGCAGATAGCCGGAAGCCATCGATGAAAAAATTCCGATGCGTAGTTCACCTTCATTTGCGGCACTGCGTCTGCCAACCACGTTCCTTGCCAGTTCAATGTGGGATAATGCCCGCCTTGTCCGAGTAACAAAATCTCTTCCCGCAGCGTTCAGGCGAACGCCAGATGGGCTTCGGTCGAAGAGCGGCGCGCCAAGTGAAAGCTCCAGCTCACGGATTTGCCTGCTGATTGCGGATTCCTGGACACGAAGGACAGCAGCGGCCTTGCGAAAGCTGCCGTTTTCGGCGGCCGCGATGACAAACTCGATCTGACGCAATTGCATCGACATTACGCAACACCTGCACCCATCGGGCCGACCCGAATTTAATCTGGAGCAGTGGGAAAAAAGCCTCAAGCAACATTCTGCACGGCCGCTGCCGAATCTGTCGCGATTAACCATCAATTTTCGATTTGGGGCTGGCTTCTGGCCTCAGAGGAGGCGCCACACCGACGAATGCACGCCGGAACAGCCGGAATTACGTCCCCGATTGCTTACATTATGCTTACATTTTTCGGAAATTCCAAAATGTAAGCATGGCAAATTCGGAACCTCTAATCTCAACTCACTGATTTAACAGTGAAAAACTGGTGCCGCTTAGGTGACTCGAACACCTGACCCCATCATTACGAATGATGTGCTCTACCGGCTGAGCTAAAGCGGCGAAACCAGCAGGGGCGCGGCCTTAGCAGCATGATGGCGGGGCTTCAAGGCTCTATCCATATGGCGGTGCAGATGCGGGGGGCACTTCCATTCGACGCGCGGGCACGCCATCTGGGGCGCATGTCCTTCGAACCCACCCATCTGGGCCAGTCCTCCGGCCTTCCCGCCTCTCCGGATGCGGCCGTGCTGGATTATCCGCCCAACCCGCATCCCGATGCGCTTTACCTGATCCGCTTTGTCGCGCCGGAGTTTACCTCTTTGTGCCCGGTTACGGGCCAGCCGGATTTCGCGCATCTGGTGATCGATTACGCGCCGGGCGAGACCATCGTCGAATCGAAATCGCTGAAGCTGTTTCTGGGCAGTTTCCGCAACCATGCCGGGTTCCACGAAGCCTGCACGGTGGGAATCGGCCGGCGGCTGTTCGACGAGATGAAGCCCAAATGGCTGCGCATCGGCGGCTATTGGTATCCGCGCGGCGGCATCCCCATCGACGTGTTCTGGCAATCCGGCCCGCCGCCAGAAGGGCTTTGGCTGCCCGATCAGGGCGTGCCGCCCTATCGCGGCAGAGGCTAGCGCACCCCGCCCATCCGTCAGGTTGATTCCCCCGGCCCGTCGCGCCACGCAACGGGCGAACCGACACTCAGGGAGAGACAATCATGGCAGGGCCGCTTCAGGGCGTTCGCATCATCGAAATGGCCGGGATCGGCCCCGGACCCTTCGCGGGCATGATGCTGGCCGATCATGGCGCAGAGGTGATCCGCATCGATCGCCCTGGCGCGCAGGCACCGGAACCGGTGCTGGGCCGCAGCCGCAAATCCATCGTGGTGGATCTGAAATCGCCCGAGGGGATCGCCGTGGTGCGCGATCTGGCGAAATCGGCGGACGGCTTCTTCGAAGGCCTGCGCCCCGGCGTGATGGAACGGCTGGGGCTGGGGCCGGACGTGTTGCTGGCGGACAATCCGAAGCTGGTTTACGGGCGGATGACGGGCTGGGGGCAGACGGGGCCTTATGCGCCCGCCGCGGGCCACGACATCAACTATATCGCGCTGGCGGGCGCGCTGCACACCTATGGCCGCGCGGGCGAAAAGCCCACGCCACCCATCAACATGGTGGGCGATTTCGGCGGCGGCGGCATGATGCTGGCGTTCGGCATGGTCTCCGCCATTCTCAGCGCCCGCGCCACCGGCAAAGGTCAGGTGATCGATTGCGCCATGACGGAAGGGGCCGCCGTGCTGATGGGCATGATCTGGGGCTTCCGCGGACTGGGTGCCTGGGCCGACGAGCGGGGCGTGAATATGCTGGATACCGGCGCGCATTTCTATGACACGTTCGAATGCGCCGATGGCAAGTTCGTCTCCATCGGCTCTATCGAGCCGCAATTCTATGCCCTGCTGCGCAAACTGACGGGGCTGGATGCAGACCCGGAGTTTGACGCGCAGATGGATCAGCGCCAGTGGGGCCCGCTGAAGGCGAAGCTGACCGCGCTGTTCAAATCCAAACCGCGCGATCACTGGTGCGAGCTGATGGAAACGACGGACGTCTGCTTCGCGCCGGTGCTCTCCATGGCGGAAGCGCCCGAGCATCCGCACAACAAGGCGCGCGGCAGCTTCGCGGAAATCGGCGGCATGACGCAGCCGATGCCCGCGCCGCGCTATTCCGGCACGCCGACCGCCACGCCGGTCGCGCCACCGGCGAATGGGGCGCACAGCGCCGAACTGCTGGCCGGGCTGGGCTATGATGCGGCGAAGATCGAGGCGCTGAAGGCGGCGGGCGCGTTCGGGCGCTGAGCGCTGCAAATGTCGCATTGACGGCCATGGCTGGAGGGAGTCAGAAGGGCAGCCATGGCCAACATTGTGACGCGTAGCATGCACACTCTTCTGATCGGCTTGCTGGCGGCCGGGGCCGCAGCTCCTGCCATCGCGCAGGATCTGGGCCTGATCGAGGATTATCGCGACGAATATGGCCAGGACGGGCCTGAGACGGAGGATGAAGATCTTCGCGTCGGCCCGCGCCCGCCCTGGACGTTCCAGATGCGGCTGGCCGGGGACTGGCGCACCAACCGTGATGTGTTCGCCGCGAACAGGCAGCCCGGCGTGGTGCTGGCACCCGATCTCTCGCTGTGGCGGCGCTGGAACCTCGGCGGGCTGCGCCTGTTCACGGAAGCGGGGGCGATCGCCCCCACCTCCATGTCGGATGGCGCGCTGGACAGTTCGGCCCTGTTCGCCACCGTAGAGCTGGAGGGCGGCACGCCGGGCGAGGGGCTGGTGCCCTATGCCGCGTGGGAGCCGTGGCGCGCCTATGGCGGCACCTTCCAGTCCCACATCGTTACGTTCCACACTTTTTCCGCCGGTTTTCGCCGCAGCTGGGGGCCGACCTTCGTCGATCTGTATCTGCGCAGGCAGGAAGCCACCATCGACATCGCCGAGCGCAGCAGCCTTGGCCTCACGGCGTTCCACAACTTCCCGTTGGGGCAGGGCGTGCTGAACCTGCGCGGCGAAATCGAGGGCCGCCGCTTCGACTGGCAGCCGGGCGGGCGCGAAAAGCAGCTGCGCACCCGGCTGCGCGCCCGCGCCATCATCCCGCTGGCGAGCGCCGTGGACATGCAGCTGACGGCGGACCTGCACCGCACCGACAGCAATTTGGAAGGCCACAGCTTCACCAACCTGATCATCGGCCCGACGATTCTCGCCCGCGTCAGTTTCTGACATGCGCGGCCTGCCGATCCTTGCGGCCCTGCCGTTGCTGCTGTCCGCCGTGGGCGGCCATGCGCAGGGCGTGTCGTCTGATTCCCGCACGGATAAGCCGCATGGCTTTCCGCTGGGCGGCGAAGGGGCTGCCGCTTTTGACGCAGGCAAGCCATGGACATTGGGCGTGCTGCTGCCCTTCGTATGGCAGAGCAACCCGGCGTCTGCCCCGTCCAACCCGCGCACCGGCACCGATCTGGCCCCGGAAGTGGCGCTGGGGCGCGTCTGGCAAGCCGGATCGCTGGAAGTGGCGGTGGAGGGCGGGCTGTTCCTGTCGGACATGTCACTCAGCGGCTATGACAGCAGCGGCTGGTTCGGCACGGCCACGCTCACGCTGGGCGACGCCACGGAGCAGTTTGCGCCATGGCTGCGCTATGATGTTGTCGCCGTCTATCTGGACCGGTTCGACACCCACGACCTCACCCGCCACGGCTTCAGCGTGGGGGTGTCGCGCAGCTTCGGCGATACCGCGCTGGAAGCCTTCGCCACCCGTTCCCCCACCAGTGGCGGCGTGGCGGATCGCAACGTGATCGGGCTGTCGTTGCAACAGGGCTGGCAGGCGGGGCCGGTGGGGATCGTCGTTTCCGGCGATGTGGAACAGCGATTCTATGATTATGATCCCGAATTCGGGCGGCATCGCAGCGTGAACCGTGCCCATGTGGCAGCCTCTGCCGAACTGCCGGTGACGAAGGCGCTGACGCTGCAACTGGCCGCGGAGGCCATGCGTTACCGCTCCAACGATCCCGATTGGTGCTTCACCAACTTCGTGATCGGCCCGCGCCTCGCCGTTCAGTTCGGATTCTGATTGACTTGCACGGGCCACGAGGCGACCGCATCCGCCATGCCGCGCGCGCCCTTCGCCACCGATCCCACCCGGTCGCGCGGGCGCCTGTTCGCCGAGGATGAAAGCCCCATCCGCACGGCGTTTGCGCGCGATCGGGACAGGCTGATCCACTCCACCGCCTTCCGCCGCCTGCGCTACAAAACGCAAGTATTCGTCGCCCCGGATGGAGATCATTTCCGCGTGCGGCTGACGCACAGCCTGGAAGTGGCGCAGATTGCCCGCACCATCGCCCGCGTGCTGAAGATCGACGAGGATCTGGCCGAAGTGGTGGCGCTGGGCCATGATCTGGGCCACCCGCCGTTCGGCCACAGCGGCGAAGACGCGCTGCAACGGGTGATGGCCCCCTATGGCGGCTTCGATCACAATGGCCACGCCATCCGCATCCTGACGCTGCTGGAAAGCCGCACCCCCGCCTATGACGGGCTGAACCTCAGCTGGGAGGTGCTGGAGGGGCTGGCGAAGCACAATGGCCCGGTTGCGAACCCCGGCTGGGCGCTGGCCGCGCAGGAGGAGGTCTGGCCGCTGGACCTCTCCAGCTTCGCCGGGCTGGAAGCGCAGGTGGCGGCGCTGGCGGACGACATCGCCTATAACGCGCATGATCTGGACGATGGCCTGCGCGCCGGGCTGCTGGAACTGGACGCCGTGTGCGAGGCGGTGCCGCTGGTCGATACGCTGTGGCGCGAAGTGAAGGCGCGCTGGCCCGGCGAAACCCGGCTGCGGCGGCTGCGACCGCAACTGGTGCGGGACCTGATCGGGGCGATGGTGGACAGCCTGCTCGCCGAAACCCGCGCCAATCTGGCGACCGTGCAGCCGCAACGCGTGGCGGACGTGCGCGCGGCGGGCCGCCCCATCGCGGGCTTCACCCCGGCGCTGCTGGCCGAACTGGGGCCGCTGCGCGCCTATCTGATGCGCACCATGTACACCCATGCCTCCGTAAAGCGCATCCGCGCCCCGGCAGAGCAGATGGTGGAGGACTTGTTCGCCGCCTGGCACGCCAGCCCGGGCGAACTGCCGGAAGGCTGGCGGGACCGATGCAAGACAGAGGAGGAACCATGGCGGGCGCGGATCGTGGGGGATTATGTGGCGGGCATGACGGACAGGTTCGCCATCCGGCAACACCGGAAGCTGACCGGGCGCGACATCATGCCGGATGGAAGCCTGTTCTAGCCGCGCTGACGGCGTTCGCGCTGGCTGCCCCCTCGTTCGCGCAGGTCGCGCCGAACGCGCGCACGCTGGCGCTCGCGGCGGGCTGGAAGGCAGGGTTCCTCTGCTCCGGCCTGTTCGTCGCCGGGCTGGATGAAGCCACTGTGACGGCCAATGATCTGCAGGCCGCCTACACCGATCTCGCGCCGCATATCGCCGGGCTGCCCGCGCGCATCGACCGCACGGCGAAGCGGGTGGAAGTGGGGGCCGGGGATGCCGCCCCGCCCCGCGTCGCACAGTTCGTGGAAGGGCGTGGCTGCGTGCAATTGCCCATCGGCGCAGGCCTTTCTCAGCCGCCATCCGGCGGCGGGGCCGGGCAGGTGCCGATGCCGCCCTCGCTGATCGGCGGGCCGGACGTGAAGGCGATGGACGCCCGCATCTGGCCGCAGGGCGACCGGCTGGCCACCGCCAGCCTGCCCGCCGCAAAACGCCGCGCGCTGGACCTCGCGGTGGCGGATGCCTTCACGGGCACCCGTTTCGGCGCGAACGGCCGCACCTCGGCGCTGCTGGTGGTGCAGGATGGCAAGATCGTCTCTGAACGCTATGCGCGCGGCATCGGCATGCACACGCCGCAACGCACCTTCTCCGTCGCCAAGTCGCTCGCCGCCGCGCTGATCGGCCGCGCCGTCGCGCTGGGGGTGATCGACGTGATGGCCCCCGCGCATGTGCCGGAATGGGCCGCCGCCGGAGATCCACGCGCCGTCATCACCGTCGATCAACTGCTGCGCATGCAATCGGGCCTGTGGACCAACGGCCCCGGCAACCGCACGGATTCGCTCTATTTCGGCGGCTCCACCGTGCCGGAAACCGCCGGTGCCGCGCCGCTGGAAGTGCGGCCCGCCAGCCGCTTCAACTATGCCAACAACGACACCCTGCTGGCCGCCCGCGCGCTGGATACCGATCTGGGCGAAGCCGCGCCCAGCTTCGCCTACACCCACCTGCTCTGGCCGCTGGGCATGACCCGCACCACCATCGAAAGCGACTGGCAGGGCAACCCCATCCTCTCCTCGCAAGTGTGGATGACCGCGCGCGACATGGCCCGGCTCGCCCTGCTGCACCTGAACAATGGCGCGTGGAACGGGCAGCAGCTGCTGCCCGAGAACTGGGTGCGAGAGGCCACCACCCCGACAGGCCCGCAACCCGCCGGGCGCAACGGCGAAGGCTATGGCCGCGCCATCTGGCTGCTCGGCCCGGCGCAGGGCCTGCCCGAAGGCAGCTACGCCTTCATCGGCAACCAGGGCCAGTTCGCGCTGATCGTGCCGTCGCGCAAACTCGTCATCATCCGCCGCGCCTTCGATCCGCCGGGCACGGACTTCCAGTTCATGGCGTTGGCGAAAGAGGTGGCGGCAGCGCTGGAGTAGTGGGGGCGGCTGGGGTTTTGAGCCTCCGGCGACCAAGGGCTTTGCCGTTGGAATCCGGCAGTCCGTTTTTTGCCTCCGGCGGGCAGGGAAATGATTTCCCTGCACCCTCAAAGTTGGCGTTGTGCTCAAGCTCCAGCGTCGTGCGAGTGATCAGATTCGATTGCCTGCGGCGCGACGAAGCCCTCTCCCCCTGCAAGGGGGAGAGATGGAGAGGGGGTGTCACCGGTTGGCCTGATCCACCACCATCCCCACAAACTCACCCCAAAACCCGCCGTTTACCCCAACCCGCTTTCCAACCCGCTCAGGCTGAGCTTGTCGAAGCCCCCGAAGCAAAAGCGCAACGGTTGAGGCCGGGGTCATTCCACATGAGGCTTCGACAAGCTCAGCCTGAGCGGGGGGGAGGGATATCGGGACAAAATTCCTAAGCGCCGCAGGCAATAAACTCCAACCTCACGCCAAGCGGATGGCCCCCACCCCAACCCCTCCCCTCAAGGGGAGGGGCTAAGAAAAAGTCCGGGGGTGCAGGGGCGTCACGCCCCTGCCGGGTCTCGGGCAGAGCCCGAGCCGCCGGAGGCCTCCACCCTATCCGCCTCAACCCAGCCGCCGCGCAGGCGCAACCTTCAGCGTCCACCGCCCCCCCGCCCCCCGCGCCTGCACCGCCCCCAGCGTGCCGGAGCCGCCCGCTTCCAGCCGGGCCAGCAGCCGGGCCAGTGCCGGGCCGTCGGCTTCGACGCCGAAGCTGCGCAAGCCATCGGCCAGCAGGCGGCGGCGGAGTTCGGCGGGGAGACCGTCCGGGTCCAGCAGCAGGGCGTCGCCGCGCGGTTCGCTGCGGGTGGCGAAGGCGCGGGCGGCGGCCCATGCGAGTGCGGCTTCGGCTTCGGCGAGGTGGGCGGTGCTGGCGGCCAGCCGATCTGGGTTCAGCCATGGCAGAGCGGTGAGCGCGGCGCGCGCCTGTGTGCGATCGAAGCGGGGGTTGCGGTTGGAGGGGTCGTCTGCGGGCGTCCAGCCCCGCGCCGCCACGAGGGCGGCGAGATCGGCGCGCCGCCAGCCGAGCAAGGGGCGGATCAGCGTGACCGCATCGCGTTCGCTACGGGCGCGGATGGCGGCCAGCCCGGAGAGGCCGCTGCCGCGCGCGAGCCGCAACAGCAGGGTTTCGGCCTGATCGTCGGCGTGATGCGCCGTCATCAGCACGCCGATTTGCCGGGCGCGGCACCAGCCGGCAAGCGCTGCATAGCGGGCGGTTCGCGCGCGGGCCTGCAAGTCTCCGCCGGAGGCAACCGAGACTGTCAGCGTGGCGTGCGGCAACCCCAGCCCGGCGGCGAGGGTGGCGACCATCGCGCATTCGCCAGCCGCCTCGCCACGCAGGCCATGATCCACGCTCAGCACATGCGCGCGGGGGCCGAAACTGTCGGCTGCCAGCGCCATCAGCGCCAGCGAATCCGGCCCGCCGGACACGGCGATGGCGAGGTTCGCCCCAGAGGATTCGGGGGCAAGCCGCAGCACTTCGGCTGCGAAGCTGTCGGCGGTCAGCGGCCCCATCGGGGCATCAGGGCGTGCATTTCGCCTGCGCGCGGGTGGCGGCGACATCGGCTGCGAACTGGCCGGTCATCCGATCCGGGAAGGATTTCCCCAGCTGGTCCAGCGTATCGCAGGCGGCCTTCACCGATTTCGGGCCCTTGGTTTCCAGAAGCGATTTCGCCAGCCACAACAAGCTGTTGTGCGCGCGCTGGCCCTTGGGGCTGTTCTGGTAACCGGCGTAGAAGGTGCGCGCGGCATTGGCCGGATCGCCCTGTTGCAGCTGTGCGCGCCCGGCCCAGAAGGCGGCGTTGGAGGCGCGGGCGTGTTTCGGATTGGCCTCCACGAAGCTTTTCAGCGCCTTTTCCGCCCCGGCGAAATCGCCCTTTTCATACAGCGCATAGCCCGCCTCATATTGCGCGGTGAGCGGATCGGCACCGGCGGTTGCAGGCGGCGTGGCGGGCGGGGTCGCGGCGGGCGGCGTTGCCACGGGCGGCTTGGCGGGCGGGGTGGCCGTGGGGGCCTTCACCACCGGCGGCGGAACCGGCGCGGCGGTTTCGGGCGTTGCGGGGGCCGCGCCCTTGCCTTCCAGCGCATCGAAGCGCGCGATGGTGCCCGCTTCCAGCTTCTGCATGGCGGATTCCATCTGCCGCAGCTTGAACTGAAGCTCTTCCACCTGCCCTGTCAGCGCGCGCTGCTGGGTTTCCAGCGCCGTGACGCGCTGTGTCAGGTCGACCAGCGGCGAGGTCGCGGGCGTGCCCGGCGCGGGCGCGGCGGGCTGGGCTTCGGCCACCACTTCGGGCGCGAAGAAGCGCTTGTCACCGCCGGGGAACACCTGCCGCTGCACCGCGCGCATCTGGCTTTCCAGCACGCCCACGCGCTTGTCGATCTGGCCGACCTGCGCCTGACTTGCGGGTGTGCTCTGCGCGAGAGCTGGCCCGGCGATCGCCAGCGCCGAAAGGCCCGCGACAAGAGATTTCATCATGTTGCTCCGCGAATCCGTCATCATAGGGGCCGAGAAAAGCCAGACCGGCCCTTGCGGCAAGCTGAATCAGCCCGCTGGAGCAGGCTGTGCGGCAGGGGGAGACGCCGCGGGCGGCGCGATCCCCGGCCGCAGGGTGGCGGGCAGGCCCCCGGCGGCGGGCGCGGGCCGGGCCAGCAGATCCGCCGGTTTCAGGGAGAGGTTGCGCACATGGTCCGCAGCGCCGCCGAGCGGCGGGATCGCGGTGGCACCCACTTTCACGTCCAGCGCGCCGGCGCGGCCGGTGCGCAGCGTCCAGTCCCGGCCTTGCGGCAGGGTCATGGTCTGGCCGGGGCTCATCGTGCCCATGAAGAAGGTTTCCTGCCCGTCGGAAATGCGCAGCCACACCTCCTCTTTCGCCGTCAGCGTCACCGGGTCCGCCGGGTTGGCGGCGGCGGGGGCGGCATCAGCCCCGGCGGCTTCATCGGCCTCCGGCTCGGCGGGGGCATCGGCCTGCTCATGCGTTTCCGGCACCGGCGGCGGCGCGGGCGTCAGCCATCCGGCCCCCCAGGCCCAGAAGCCGCCCAGCAGCAGCAGCAGCAGCGCCACGCTTCCGGCCACCAGCAACGGAGAGGGCAGGCGCTTTTCCTCCAGCGGCTGCAAATCCACCATTGTGGGGATCGGATCGCCCTTCTGACTCTCCAGCCGATAGCGTTCGGCGGCGGCGTTCGGGTCCAGCCCCACGGTGCGGGCATAGGCCTTCACAAAGCCCAGCGAATAGGTCAGCGCGGGCAGCTTTTCATGATCGTCGGCTTCGATTTCGCCAAGGATTCCGGGGCGCACCTTGGTGCGTTCGGCCACCTGCGCCAGCGTCAGCCCGGCGGCTTCGCGCGCGCGGCGCAGCGCCTCGCCGATGGTGCGCGGTTCAGCGACAATTTCAACAGGTGCGTCTGCGGCGACTTCGACTGTCGTTTCGGCGCTGGCGGCCCGCTTGCGGGCGCGCGCCGTTGCAGGCCGGGCCGGGGTCAGCGCGTCTTCGGGCTGGGACACGTCGTCAGCCGGCCCGTCATTCAACGGCGGCCCGTCTTGCAGCGGCGGAACGCCGTTCGCGCTGTCCACATTCGCGTCGTCCACCAGAACGTCCCTTCAGGCCTTTGGCGGGGCCTGTTTCCCGCGGTGGAGCAAGCCCTTGCCGGGCCGTCACACCTCTTGTTCGACACGGTTAATTCGATAGGCTCCGGCCGCTCGCAAAGTCAACCGCGCCCTATGCGCGCATCCCCCTAAACCCCCTGTGTGCAGCGGTTTCGGCCTGCCGTGCGGAAGCTTCGGATCGCCGCGCTTGTTGCGGCACAGCATTTCATGTATGCGCCGCCGCAACTTCTCCCTCCCGCAATCTGGAACCCCGCATGCAACTCCGCAACGTGGCGATCATCGCCCACGTCGACCATGGCAAGACCACCCTCGTCGATCAGCTTTTCCGCCAGTCCGGCACCTTCCGGGACAATCAGCGTGTGGAAGAGCGCGCGATGGATTCCAACGATCTGGAAAAGGAACGCGGGATCACCATCCTCGCGAAGCCGACGTCGGTGGAATGGAACGGCACCCGCATCAACATCGTCGACACTCCCGGCCACGCCGACTTCGGCGGCGAGGTGGAGCGCATCCTCTCCATGGTGGATGGCGTGATCCTGCTGGTCGATTCGTCGGAAGGCGCGATGCCGCAGACGAAGTTCGTGACGGGCAAGGCGCTGGCGCTGGGCCTGCGCCCTATCGTCGTCGTCAACAAGATCGACCGCCCGGACGAGCGGATTCAGGAAGTTCTGGACGAAGTGTTCGACCTGTTCGTGACGCTGGACGCCACCGATGAACAGCTCGATTTCCCGGTTCTCTATGCGTCCGGCCGCAATGGCTATGCCAATGAAGACCCCACCAAGCGCGAAGGCACGCTGGAGCCGCTGTTCCAGAAGATCGTCGATCATGTCCCCGCCCCGGCGCTCGACGTCGATGCGCCGTTCAGCTTCCTCGTGACGCTGCTGGATCGCGACAATTTCCTTGGCCGCATGCTGACCGGGCGCGTTCAGTCGGGCACGCTGAAGGTCAATCAGGCGATCCACGCCATCGACGCCGACGGCAAGGTGCTGGAAACCGGCCGCGCCTCCAAGGTGCTGGCGTTCCGCGGCCTCGATCGTGTGCCGGTGGACGAAGCCCGCGCCGGGGACATCATCAGCCTTGCCGGCCTTGCCGTCGCGACCGTGTCGAACACCATCGCCGACACCTCGGTGACGGAGCCGATCAAGGCGCAGCCGATTGACCCGCCGACGCTGTCCATGCGCTTTGCAGTGAACGATTCGCCCATGGCCGGCCGCGAAGGCACCAAGGTGACGAGCCGGATGATCCGCGACCGCCTGATGCGCGAAGCGGAATCCAACGTCGCCATCAAGGTGACGGAAAGCGCCGACAAGGACAGCTTCGAAGTCGCCGGGCGCGGCGAACTTCAGCTGGGCGTTCTGATCGAGACGATGCGCCGCGAAGGCTTCGAACTGGGCATCTCGCGCCCGCGCGTGCTGTTCGGCGAGGATGCGGACGGCAACAAGACCGAACCCTATGAAACCGTCGTCATCGACGTGGACGATGAATTCTCGGGCACGGTCGTCGACAAGATGAACATCCGCAAGGCCGAGATGACGGACATGCGGCCCTCGGGCGGCGGCAAGACCCGCATCACCTTCTCCGCGCCGTCGCGCGGGCTGATCGGCTATCATGGCGAATTCCTGTCCGACACGCGCGGCACCGGCATCATGAACCGGCTGTTCGAGAAATATGGCCCCCACAAGGGTCGGATCGAAGGCCGCAAGAACGGCGTTCTGATCTCCAACGGCGCGGGCGAAGCCGTGGCCTATGCGCTGGGGCCGCTGGAAGAGCGCGGCATCCTGTTCGTGGGTGTGGGCGAAGCGCTGTATGAAGGGATGATCATCGGCGAAAACGCCAAGACCGACGATCTTGAAGTCAACCCGATGAAGTCGAAGCAGCTCACCAACTTCCGCGCCAGCGGCAAGGACGACTCGATCCGCCTGACCCCGCCGAAAATCATGACGCTGGAACAGGCCATCGCCTATATCGAAGACGATGAAATGGTCGAAGTCACGCCCAAGAACATCCGCCTGCGCAAACGCTATCTGGATCCGAACGAGCGCAAGCGGCTGTCCCGCAATCTGAAGGCGACCGGCTGAGGTTCGTTAACTTCTTTTGTCTTGTGTTGCGTCAATAACTTTCATAGCCTCTCCGTGGGGAAAACGGAGGGGTTATGAAAACGATATTTTACTTCGCGCTGGCGGCTGCCAGTTTTGCGACGACACCGGCATTGGCAGCATCTGTTGTCGATCAGGCGGCTTATCTGCCACAGGATCCGGGCTATCTGCCCGCCGCGTCCACGCTTCGCCGCAACGGCAATTACGAGCGCTGGCAGGCGATGTCTGTTACCGCCGGGATTTCGGGGCAACTCACGCGAGTCGATCTGCAGGTCGCGCATGTCGTGGGCGATGCCGATCTGGTGCTGCGCATCGGCCATGGCGAGGTGACGGACAGCGGCTGGACCTCTGCAGGCAGCATCTCCACATCTTACCTGCTGGTGCCGACGGTGGCACAGGCGAACGATGGCGACTATCTCAGCGTCGACGTCTCGAGTCTCGGCTTTTTCCAGACCGCCGGCGAGACATTCTCGCTGCTGCTCTCGATCGGCCCGTCGAACTATAACAACACCTACAACTGGACGTTCGGCATGACGAACGATGGCGGCGTGACGTCCACCTACATCGACTATCCGGGTGGTGTGAACCGGCTGAGCGAAGACCATGGTCTCAGCTGGACGCAGGCCGCTGCGGATCGCGGCTTCCGCACATGGGTCGACGCCGGGGCCGTGCCCGAACCAGCCAGCTGGGCGCTGATGATCGCCGGATTCGGCATCGTCGGCGCGGCAGCCCGCCGCCGGAGGGCGGCTGCACAAGTCTGACGCCGGAGGGCGGCTGTTCAGGCCTGACGCCGGGTAAGCGGAACTCAACGATGTCGGCGCGGCCCTGAACAGGGCCGCGCCGCCCGTCTTTTACCGCGCCGCCCGGGCTTCTTCGAACTGCCGCTTCGCATCCTCCCGCGCCTTGCGAGCGACTTCGCCGCTCAGAATCTGGTCGTAGGTGCCGCGCGTGCCTTTCAGGCTGGTTTCCATTTGCCCTGCCATGTCCACCAGATTGCCCTGAAAATTGGGCCGGAAAAACCAGTGGGAGGCCGGTTGCGCGCCATAGAGTTCCCGAAACTTGACCAGCCCGGCGATCTGCGAATCCAGCTTATCTGCCACCTGCTGGATATCGCGCCGGGAAAAGCCGGGGGCAGAGGCTGCCTCGGGGCGCATCGGGTCCCACCAGCTGAACGGGTAATCGGGGGCCTGCGCCTGCAACCCGGCCACGATTTCCTGCCTGCGCGCCGGGTCCGTCTCGGCCCGCGCCAGCACCACCGTCAGCGAAGGGTCGCCCGTGCTGGCCGCCAGTTCGCGCAGCTTCGCCAGCGCCTGCGCCTGCCCCAGCGCCGCAGAGGCCACGTCATAATAGAGCTGCGCCGCATCCAGTTTGCGCGGTGCGGTGCCGGCATACATCGCCTGCGCCTCCGTCCACGCCGTCTGGCTGTCGCCCCGCAATTGGTGGAACAGGAACGCGTTATGGTAATGGTCCGCCGCCGTTTTCGGCCGCTTGATGGGGATGTTGATCTGCGAAGCGTCGCGAATATCCCCCACATCTTCGGCCACCACGTCCAGCTTCTGCTCGATGACGCCCAGCCGCTGGCCGATGGCCTCGATCCCCGATCCGCCGCCGCCGATCATCCACAGGATGGAAAACACCGCGGCCGAAAGGGTCATGAAATGGCCGATGTCGCAGGGCAGGCACTTGATCTTCTCGTCCAGATCCGGCCCCTCCGCCACTGCGGCGGGCTGCACCTGTTTCAGGCAGAAATACAGCGCAACGGCCGCCCCGCCCGCGAACAGCGCTGCCAGCATCCACGCCTGCACGCTGTCCGTCACCATGTTGGCCAGATCGCCCGCCACGCCCACGCTGCCCGCGATCGCCTCTGAAACCGGCTTCTGCCCGGGCCGCACCACCTGCCACAGCAGCTTCGCCTGTCTCGCCATCCCTGATCCCCCTTCACATTTCAGTGCTGTATAAAAAGCCGCCAGCGCGTGCGAAGGCAAGTGCAGATCAATCCACAATTGCCATTGCGGCGGCGCGCGCGCAGTTATGGCCCATGCCGTTTCCGCCCAGCCCGCACATGGCCCGCGCCCTCGCGCTTGCGCAGGAAGCCGCCGCGAAAGCGGAAGTTCCTGTCGGCGCGGTGCTGACCGCGCCCGACGGATCGACCTTGGCCGAAGCGCACAACCTCACCCGAACCCTGCCCGATCCCACCGCCCACGCCGAGATCCTCGCCATCCGCGATGCCGCCGCCCGGCTGGGCAGCGAGCGGCTGATCGGCTGCACCCTGTGGGTCACGCTGGAGCCATGCCCGATGTGCGCCGCCGCCATCGCCGAAGCCCGCATCGCCCGGCTGGTCTATGCCGCAGCCGACCCGAAGGGCGGCGGCGTGGAGCATGGCCCGCGCATCTTCGCCCACAGCCGCCACGCACCGGAAATCATCAGCGGCATCGCCGAAGCCGAAGCCGCCGCTCTGCTGAAGGCCTTCTTCGCCAGCCGCCGCTGACCCCTCTTGGACAGCGCCCGCGCCATCCCATATCCTCGGCTTACCGAAAGGACAGGCCAATGGCAGGCGGATGGGCGCGCGACGGTGCCGTGCAGGATCAGATTGACGACAGCGTGACAGACGCCGTGCTGCTGGCTCGCGCCCGCCTCAGCAGCGGCGAAAGCGCTACCCATTGCGCCGATTGCGGCGAACCCATCCCCGAACGCCGCCGCGCCGCCATGCCCGGCGTGCGAACCTGCGTGACCTGCCAGACAGAAAATGACGGCGCCCGTGCGCTCTCCGCAATCAACCGGCGGGGGAGCAAGGATAGCCAGTTGCGGTAACGGAGGCGCGGCTCACCCCAAAGCGCCGCAGGCATTCACGCCGACCCTCGCGCCAAGCGGATGGCCCCCACCCTGAAGGGGAGGGTGCCGGGTCCCGGGCAGAGCCCGGGCCGCCGGAGGCCTCCAACATCCCCCGCACCCCGGTTGCACCCGGCCGCGCCGCCCCCTAGGTCTGGCGGATGGACTCGCCCGCACCTGTCGCCCCGGCCCGCAAGCGTCTGGTGGATTATCGCCCGCCGGACTGGCTGGTGCCCGAAATGGCGCTGCGGTTCGAGCTGGATGCGGAGCGGACACTGGTGCATGCGCGAATGCGGGTGCGGCGGAACGGCGCGCATGCGTCGGCGCTGCAGCTGGACGGCGAGGAGCTGGAGCTGCTGTCTCTGGCGGTGAATGGCGTGGTTCGGCCGGTGAATGCCGCGCCGGAGGGGTTGGTGCTGGAGATCGACGGCGACGAAGCGCTGATCGAGACCGTGGTGGCCATTCGCCCGGCCGCGAACAGCCGGTTGATGGGGCTGTATAGCTCGGGCGGAAACCTGTGCACCCAGTGCGAGGCTGAGGGGTTTCGCCGCATCACCTTCTTCCCCGACCGGCCCGATGTGCTGAGCCGTTATCAGGTTCGGCTGGAGGCGGATGCTGCGCGCTATCCGGTGCTGCTGGCGAACGGCAATCCCGGGGCGGCCGGGGCGCTGCCGGACGGGCGGCATTTCGCGGAGTGGGACGATCCCTTCCCCAAGCCCTCCTATCTGTTCGCGCTGGTGGCGGGCGATTTGCAGGCGCTGGAGGATGCGTTCGTCACGCTATCCGGCCGCACGGTGAAGCTGGGGATCTGGGTCGCCGCGGCCGATGTGCCGCGTTGTCGCCATGCGATGGAGAGCCTGAAGGCCAGCATGGCGTTCGATGAACAGGTTTATGGCCGCGAATATGATCTGGATGTGTTCAACATCGTCGCGGTGCATGATTTCAACTTCGGCGCGATGGAGAATAAGGGCCTCAATATCTTCAACGCCAAATATGTGCTGGCGGATCCGGATACCGCGACCGACTGGGACTATGACGCCATCGCGGCGATCGTGGCGCATGAATATTTCCACAACTGGTCCGGCAACCGCGTGACCTGCCGGGACTGGTTCCAGCTGAGCCTGAAGGAAGGCTTCACCGTGTTCCGGGATCAGCAGTTTTCTGCCCACATCGGCTCGGCGGCGGTGAAGCGGATCGAGGGGGTGCGGCAGCTGCGCGCGAGCCAGTTCCCCGAGGATGAGGGGCCGCTGGCGCACGCCGTTCGCCCCGAAAGCTACGCCGAGATCAGCAATTTCTACACCGCGACCGTGTATGACAAGGGTGCGGAGCTGATCCGCATGATGGCGACGCGGCTGGGGGCGGCGAAATTCCGCGCCGCGACGGATCGCTATTTCGCCGACAATGACGGCACGGCGGCGACGGTGGAGGATTTTCTGGCCGCCATGCAGTCGCAAGGGCTGGAATCCGAGCTGTTCCGCCGCTGGTATGAGCAGCCGGGCACGCCGCGGGTGGCTGTGCAGGCGACGCATGCGGACGGACGGCTGGAGCTGCTGATCCGCCAATCCAACCCGAAGCTGCCCGGTGCTGCGCCGCTGCCCATTCCGCTGCGCTTCGCGCTGTTCGCAGCGGATGGCCGCAAGCTGCTGGAGCGCGACGATTTGCTGCTGACGGATGCGGAGACGCGGCTGTCAATCGAGGGGATCGCCGAAGCGCCGATCCTGTCTTTGAACCGGGGGTTTGCGGCCCCGATCCTGATCGAGCCTGCGCCGCGACGCGACGAGTTGCTGGTGCTGGCCGCGCATGAGGATGACCCGTTCGCCCGTTACGAGGCGGTGCAGCAATTGATGTTGTCTGCCTTGACGGCGTCGGCGGCGGGCGGTGTGGCCATCGGCCATGACGAAGTTGTGGAGGCGGCCCGCGCGCTGCTGGCGAAGGCGGGGGACGATCCGGCCTTCGTGGCCGAAACACTGCTGCTGCCCAGCGAGGCGCTGATCGGCGACCGGATGCCGATCGTGGACCCGGAGGCGATCCATGCCGCGCGCGAGGAATTGCGGTGCAGCCTATTGTCTGCGCTGCGTGAGCCGTTGTGGGCGGCGTGGCGCGGTTGCGACGCGCCGGAGGGGCAGGCTCCGCGCGCGAAGGGGCTGCGGCGGCTGAAGGGGATTTTGCTCTCCCTGTTGTTGGCGGATGACGGGGCGGAGGCGACCGCAGCGGCCTTTGGCCAGTTCAGTGGCGCTGCCAATATGACGGACCGGATGTCGGCGCTGACGGCGCTGTCGCATTCGCAAGGTGCCGAACGGGACGATGCGTTGCGGCTGTTCGCGGCGCGCTATGACCTGCTGCCCGAGGTGCTGGACAAATGGTTCCTCGCCCAATCCTCCTCCACGCGCCCCGACACGCGGGCGGTGGTGGAGGCGCTGGCGCAGCATCCGCGGTTCGATGCGCGCAACCCGAACCGGCTGCGCGCGCTGGTGCTGGGCTTCGCCATGAACCAGACGCGCTTTCACGATCGCGACGGCGCGGGCTATGCGCTGCTGGCCGGGCATGTGCTGACGGCGGACCGCATCAACCCGCAATCCGCCGCGCGGCTGGTGCAGCCGCTGGCGCGCTGGCGGCGGCTGGCCGAGCCATGGAGGCCGCTGATGCGGGCCGAGCTGGAGCGCATCGCGCACACGCCCGGCCTTTCACGAGACCTGACCGAAGTGGTGACGACGAGCCTGTCATGATGAAAAAGCTGATCCTTGCGGCGCTGCTCGCCGCCACCCCGCTTTCGGCCGTTCCGGCCGTTGCCGCCACTGCGATTGCTGCGCAGCAAAACCCCGCGCCGCTGAGCGCGCTGGTCGCCAAGGTGGACATTCCTTACGAGCAGTTCACGCTGGCCAACGGGCTGCGCGTGATCGTGCATACCGACCGCAAGGCACCCATCGTTTCGGTGAATGTGTGGTATCATGTCGGCTCTGTGGACGAGCCGAAGGGCCGGTCCGGTTTTGCGCATCTGTTCGAGCACATCATGTTCCGGGGTTCCGAACACAGCCGGGTGGATCATTTCAAGCCGCTGGAGGAAGCGGGCGGCAGCCAGTTCAACGGCACCACCGATTTCAACCGCACCAACTATTTCCAGACGGTGCCGACCCCGGCGCTGGATCTGGCCCTGTTCCTGGAATCCGATCGCATGGGCTGGCTGCTGCCCGCGCTGGACGAGAAGGTGGTGAGTTCCGAGCGCGAGATCGTGCTGAACGAGAAGCGCGACGGCGAGAACCAGCCGGGCGGGCTGCTGTTCCCGGCGCTGCTGGCGGCGCTCTATCCGGCGAGCCACCCCTATTCGATCCCCGCCATCGGCCGCGAGCCGGACCTGCGCGCGGCCGGTGTGGAGGATGCGAAAAACTGGTTCCGGGGCCATTATGGCCCGAACAACGCCGTGCTGGTGCTGGCCGGCGATATCGACGCCAAAACGGCGCGGCCAATGGTTGAGCATTGGTTCGGGCAGATTCCGCCCGGGCCGACGCCCGCGCGCTTCGCCAGCCCGGTGCCCGAACGCAGCGCACCCACAAGGCAGACGCTGACGGACAAGGTGGCGACCGTGCAGCTGATGCGCGCATGGCCGCTGCCCGGCGAGGACACGCCCGGCATGGCGGCGCTGGAAGTGGGGCTGGCGACCTTCGGCAGCGGCCCGACCTCTCTGTTGTATGACAGGCTGGTGCGGCGCGAGCGGCTGGCGGTGGGGGTGTCCGCCGATGTGTATGGCTGGGAAGGCGCGAGCATCGCCATGATCGGCGCGGAAGTGCGCCCCGGCGTGGACCCGGCGCAGGTGGAAAAGCGCATCGACGAGTTGCTGGCGGAATGGAAACAGACCGGCCCCAGCGCCGACGAGCTGAACCGCATCGCCACCCGCTCCGTCGCGGGAACGATCCGCGCGTTGGAGCAGGTGGGCGGTTTCGGCGGCAAGGGGCAGACGCTGGCCGAAGGCGCGGTGTTTTCCAATGATCCGGCTGATTACAAGCGGCAGCTGGCGGAAATCGCCGGAGCCACGCCGGAAACCGTGAAAGCCGCCGCCGCGCGTTGGCTGACGCCCAACGATCACCGCGTGACGCTGATGCCCGGCGAGCGCAACCCGACCAGCATCGACGCACCGCAAGCCGAGCGCGTGGTGACGGACGCTGCAAAGCCCGCCACGCCCGGCTTCCAGCCGCAGGGCACGCCCGCAGACCGCAGCTTGGGTGCGCCCGCCGCCGGGGACATCACGAAACTGACCGCGCCGAAGATCGAGCGCGCCACGCTCTCGAACGGGATGAAGGTGCAGTTCGTCGCCAATCATGCCGTGCCGGTGGTGCGCATGCAGCTGGCGCTGGACGGCGGAGTTTCGGCTGACAGCAGGGCGAAGCCGGGCACGCAACGGTTGATGCTTGGGCTGCTGCGTGAAGGAACCAACGGCGCGCTGGGCGCGCTGGACGGGCCGGAAATCGCCCGGCGGCTGGAGCGGCTGGGCAGCAGCGTCTCCGCCTCTGCCGCGCTGGATCGCACGCGCATCAACCTGAACACGCTGACGCCGAACCTTGCCCCATCGCTGCAACTGTTCGCCGATATCGTCAGCCGCCCCGCCTTTCCGGAGGATCAGCTGGAACGGATTCGCGGGCAGGTGCTGGCGGACCTTGCCAATGAAGCCACCGAGCCGGGCGGGGTGGCGATCCGCGCCGCGCCCGCGCTGATCTATGGGCCGGCGCATCCCTATGGGCAGAGCTTCAACGGCAATGGCACGCCGGATGGCGTGAAGGCGGTGACGCGCGCCGATCTGGCGGCCTTCCACGCGGCCTTGCTGCAACCGGCGGACGCGGTGTTGTTCGTGGTGGGCGATACCTCCATGGCCGAAGTTCTGCCGCTGCTGGAGCAGAGTTTCGGCAAGCTGAAGCCCGCCGCCGCGCCGCTGCCGCTGGCGAAGGCGGCGGTGCCTGCTCCGCAGGCCCCCGGCAAGGTGGTGCTTTATGATCGCCCCGGTGCGCCGCAGGCCTTCATTCTGGCTGGTGCGCCGCTGCCGCTGACCGGGCGTGACGACATCCTGCCGCTGGGCCTTGCCAATGACGTGTTCGGTGGGCTGGCGACCAGCCGGTTGAACAAATTGCTGCGCGAGGAAAAGGGCTGGTCTTATGGCGCGTCCTCCTCTGCTGCGCCGACGCGGGGGAACATGCCCTTTCTGCTGACGGCGCCGGTGGATCGGGCGCGGGCGGGTGAATCCATCGCGGCGATCCGGGGCTTGCTGGACGAATTTCATGGCAAGCGCCCGCCCGAGGCGGCGGAGGTGGACCGCGCCCGCGCCTCCTCCATCCGCAGCCTGCCTGCCGATTTCGAAACCGGCGGGGCGATGCTGGGGGCGTTGGAGCGCGCGGTGGTGCTGAACCGGCCTGACGATTATCTGGCGACTCTGCCGGCGCGGATCGAGGCGGTGCCGCTGCAGGCGGTGCGGCAATCGCCCCTGCCCGCCGCCGCCGATCTGGTGTTCATCGTGGTGGGGGACAAGGCGACTCTGGAGCCGCAGCTGAAGGCGCTGGGCCTGCCCGTCGAATTGCGCAGCCTTCCCTAGAGCGGCCTCCTGCCGGTTTGGATCACCGAGACGTGTTTGGGCGGGCCAAGGGGTAGGAGCAAGGAGGGAGCGATGCTTGAGCATCGTGACCGACACGGCGACGCCCCCCTTGGTTCGCCCAAACACGCCTCCGGTCGCCGAAGGCGATCCCGGTGGTCCAAACCGGCTGGAGACCGCTCTAAAGGCGTAGCTTGTCGCCTCGCGCCTCTGGCGGTCCAACGGGCCGAAAGAGGAGAGGATCATGACCAAGCTTTCGCGCGCCGATTTCGAAGCGGCGCTCGTCACCACGCATTTGCCGACGCTCGCCCTGTGCGCGGTGCAGGCCAGCGGCGATGATTCGCTGCTGGACCTTGGCATCCCCGTTTATGATTTCTTCGGCGATGGCATGGGCGATTTCCCGCCCGAGGTGCAGGCGAAAATCCGTGCCGAGGCGGACCGGGTGCTGTGGCCGATCCTCTCTGGCGAGGCGAAGATGGCCGATGCGCCGTCCGAAGCGCGCATCAGCCGCATGATCAGCTGGATCGCGGGCGGCGAAGTGCCCGCGCATTACCTGCCCTTCCTGCAGGAGGAGCTGGCGCTGGACGGGGTGGACCACAAGGCCCCCGCCCCCATCGCCGCGCCGCGCAAGCTGACGGCGCTGATCGTGGGCGCGGGCATGTCCGGCCTGCTGGCGGCTTACCGGCTGCGGCAGGCGGGCGTGGAGGTGACCATCGTTGAGGCGAATTCCGACGTGGGCGGCACATGGTTCCTGAACCGCTACCCCGGCGTGCGGGTGGATACGCCCAACCACCTGTATAGCTATTCGTTCGAGCCGAACCATGACTGGCCGGAATTCTACAGCCAGGGCGAGGTGCTGCTGGGCTATTTCCAGCGCTTCGCCAGCCAGCATGGCTTGCGTGACCTGATCCGCTTCAACACAAAGGTGGAGGCGGCGGAATGGGACGGTGCACGCGGCAAATGGCGGGTGCGGACCTCTGCCGGGCCGATGGAAAGCGACATTCTGATCTCTGCCGTGGGGCAGCTGAACGAGCCGCGTTACCCGGATATTCCCGGCTGCGACAGCTTCGCCGGCCCGGCCTTCCATTCGGCGCGCTGGCGGCCTGACGTGGATTTGAAGGGCAAGCGGGTTGCGGTGATCGGCACGGGGGCGTCGGCCTTCCAGTTCGTGCCGGAAATCGCGCCAGAGGTGGCGCATATGGACGTGTTCCAGCGCACCCCGCCATGGCTTGGGCCCACCGACAATTATCACGATCCGGTGCCGGACGCCTTCCAGTGGGCGGTGGAGCATATCCCCAACTACGACAAATGGTATCGCTTCTGGCTGTTCTGGATGCTGACGGACGGCATCATTCCCAACGTGACGGCGGAAGAGGGTTGGAATGGCCCCGAGGGCACCATTGGCGCGGCCAATGCCGAGTTGCGCGCCGCTCTGGTGGAAAAGATCGCCGCGCAGGTGGAGGCGAACCCGCATCTGCTGCCGCATGTGGTGCCGAGCTATCCGTTCGGCGGCAAGCGTTCGCTGCGCGACAATGGCGTGTGGCTGAAAGCGTTGCAGCGCGACAATGTGGAGCTGGTGACGACCGGGATCGACCATGTGGAGGCCGACGCGGTGATCACCACGGACGGCCAGCGCCACCCGGCCGATGTGCTGATCTATGGCACCGGCTTCCACGCATCGGATTTCCTGCGCAGCTTCACGGTGAAGGGGCTGAGTGGCAAGGATCTGCACGAAAGCTGGGCCGGAGACGCCCGCGCCTATCTGGGAATGATGGTGCCCGGCTTCCCCAATTTCTTCATGATTTATGGGCCGAACACCAATATCGTGGTGAACGGATCGATCATCTTCTTCTCGGAATGTGCGGTGAACTACATTACGGAAGCTGCGCGCCTGATCGCGGCGCAAGGCCCCTTCACCGTTCGGCAGGACGTGCATGACAGCTTCAACGCCAAGGTGGATGCGGAAAATGCGATGATGGCATGGGGGCAGCAGGGCTTCACCAGCTGGTACAAGAACGCCAGCGGTCGCGTCAGCCAGAACTGGCCCTTCGCGCTGGTGCACTATTGGCAGGCGACGCGCAGCCCCAGCCCGGACGATCTGGAGCCGGTGACGCCAGACAGCGCGCCGCCCGGCCAGGCCGCCGCCTGAGCCGATGCGCCGCGCCGCCCATCCCGAACCGCATGCCGTGGAGCGGATCGGCTGGCTGCGGGCGGCGGTGCTGGGCGCGAATGACGGCATCCTGTCTACCGCGGGTCTTGTGATCGGCGTGGCGGGCGCCGGAACGGGCCGATCCGACATCCTGCTGGCGGGGATCGCCGGGATGGCGGCTGGCGCGCTTTCGATGGCGGCGGGGGAATATGTCTCCGTCAGTTCGCAGAAAGATGCGGAAACCGCCGATCTGAAGCGGGAGGCGGCGGAACTGGCGGCGCAGCCGGAGGTGGAGCTGGCCGAACTGGCCGCCATCTACATGGAGCGGGGGATGGACCGGCCCACCGCCGAGCAGGCCGCGCGGCAGACGAGCGAGCATGATGCGCTGGCGGCGCATGCGCGGGCCGAACTGGGCATCACGGCGGCCACCGTCGCCCGGCCGTTGCAGGCGGCGCTGGCCTCTGCGCTGACATTCTCCGCCGGGGCGGCGCTGCCGCTGCTGGCGGTGCGGTTCGCGCCGGAGCCGCAGATCGCCTTTGTGATCGCCGTCACCACCCTGCTCGCGCTGGCGCTGCTGGGCTGGCTGGGGGCATGGGCGGGCAAGGCCCCGCCCGCGCGGGCGGTTTTGCGCGTGAGCTTCTGGGGTGCGATCGCCATGGCCGTCACCTTCGGCATCGGCAAGCTGGTGGGCACCGCCGTCTGACCAACGAAAAAGGGCGGGGTTTCCCCCGCCCTTTCCGTTTCGTGCCTGAGGCGTTGGCCGTCAGAACTTCGTGCGCAGCGTCAGCCCGAAGGTGCGCGGTTCCGCCATGAAGCTGCCGAACAGCGTGGTGGCAGGCGTGCCGTTGCTGGCCGTCTGCGCGATGCTGCCGGAGCCTTGCAGCGGCGCGTTGAACACCACTTGCCGATATTGTTCGTTGAACAGATTCTGCGCCCAGGCCTCGATCTGCCACTTGCGATCATTGCCGTTCAGGCCCAGCCGCGCGTTCACCACCATCACCGGGGCCTGCGCCTTTTCCGGGAACAGGTCAGACCCGGTGTTGATGCCGGATTGCAGCCGGTAATCGACATAGACCAGCGCGCCGATGTCATCCGTCACCGGCGGGGTCCAGGTGAAGGCCCCCGTCTGCACCAGTTCCGGCGCGTTCGACATCTGCTGCCCCGGCAGGTTCGCCAGCGCGGACGTCAGCTTGCGGCCGCCCGCGCCCACCAGATTTTCGCGATACTGGCTCTTGGCGTAGGTGAGGCCGAGGTTCACGCTGATGTTGCGGGCCGGGAAGATCAGGCTTTCCAGTTCCACGCCGGTGGAGGTGACGCCGCCGCGCAGCCGGTCCGGATCGCAGGTGCCGTCGGCTGCCAGAGCGTCGCGGCAGGACTGGATGTTTTCCACCACATAGGAAGTGCCGTTAAAGGTGTTCAGCTGGAACTGATCATACACGGCGCGGAAGGCCGCGACGTTCAGCTGGAACGAGCGCAGGTCCAGCTTGGCGCCGATTTCCATGCTCTTCACCTTCTCCGGCTCGAACGCCAGCTGGGACAGATCAGGCGTGGTCGGGTTCAGCGGCGAACGATCAAGGTTGAAGCCACCGGCCTTATAGCCCAGCGAGTAGCTCGCGTAGGTCATCAGCTGGTCGATCGGCTTCCAGCTGAGCACTGCCGTGCCCGTCCATTCGCTTTCCGACTTCGACGTGCTGTCGGACAGGTTCAGGATGGGGTTGATGGCGCAGGGTGCCGCCGCCAGCGAGGCGAAGGCCGGGTTGGAGGCGATCGCCGTGCAGAGCGTGTTGTCGCCCACGAGATCGACGTCCAGCGTCTTTTTCTCGTTGGTGTAGCGCGCGCCGACGGTCAACTGCAGCGTATCCGGCACCAGATCGAACACATTGTGCGTGAAGATGGCGAAGTTGCGGCTGGTCTGGTGGAAACGATCCTCCACGGTGCCACGGCCGTTGATGGTGTCGCCGGGGCGGCCCACGGCGGCGGCCACCGCGTCATAGCCGTAGAGGCCCGGAATCGCGAGGCCGCTCCACAGCGCGACGGGCGAGCGCAGCGCGGCGGGGATCAGCGGGTTCGACACGATGGCGGTGGCGACGCTGCGGTTCACGCAACCGTTGGAGCCGGGGGCCAGCAGACCGGCATAGCCGATGGAGGCAGCCGTGGCCGACAGGCTGTTGGCCACGAGGCAGTTGGTGTAGGTTGTGGCGTCCTTGCCGAAGCGCAGGTCGTCCGTCATGTCCAGCGTTTCATGGGCGAAATAGCCGCCCACCAGCCAGTCCAGCCGATCATCAAAGGCGCGGCCGTTCAGGCGCAATTCCTGGCTGAAGGTGCGGAAGCGGCGGGTCTGGTTGTCGCGCGCGAGGATGTCCAGATTGTTGAAATCCGCATCCTGCCCCATGCCGACCTGCCAGTCGCGGTAGCCGGTGATGGAGGTGAGATCGCCGAAGCCGAGTGACCAGTTCACTTCGGCCGAAAGACCCCAGTCCTTCACGTCGGAGCGGTAATCGCGGCCCGGGGTGATGGAGGTTTCGCGCGCCGTGGTGTCATCGCTGATCACCGCACCAAGGCCGCGCAGAATGCCGACGATCGGGTTGTTCTGGGTGACGTTCACATTGCCCTGCGCATCGCGCGTGGCCATCTGGAACGGCTGGTAGCTGGCGGCGCAGCATTCTTCGTTGCGCTTGGCGTAATCGCCCGTCACGCGGATCTGCAGATCGTCGTTGGGCGTGAACAGCAGCTGGCCGCGCAGCAGCCAGCGGTCGCGATCGTTCACGGAACGGCCCGAAATCACGTCCGTCACGAAACCGTCGCGGCGGGTGAACACGCCATCCACACGATAGGCCAGCTTGTCTGCGATCAGCGGGCCGGTCACGCCGCCGGCGATGCGCCAGTAATCGAAATTGCCATAGGAGACTTCGGCGGTGCCGCCGGTTTCGAACTCCGGCTTGGCCGTCACGATGTTGATCAGGCCTGCCGAGGCGTTGCGGCCGAACAGCGTGCCCTGCGGCCCGCGCAGCACTTCGATCCGCTCGATCGCGCCCAGTTCGGTGAGGCCGACGCCCGAGCGCGAGCGATAGACGCCATCGATGAACACCGCGACCGAGGATTCGAGGCCGGGGTTGTCGCCCACGGTGCCGATGCCGCGAATCCGCGCCACGCCGCCGCCGGATTCCGACGAGGAGGAGGAGACGAGCAGCGACGGGCTGATCTGGTTCAGCTGGCGGATATCCGACGCACCGGAATTCTGCAGGCTTTCAGCCGTGATCGCGCTGACGGCGATCGGCACGTCGCTGAGCGCCTGCGCGCGCTTGGTGGCGGTGATGATGATATCGCCGCCGAAATCGCTTTCGGATTCGACGGCCTGGCTGTCCTGAGCAGCGACGGGCATAGCGCAAAGCAGCGCCACAGACGCGAGAAGGGTGGAACGCATGATGTCTCCCAAGGGTAATGTGAATGCGGCGCCCTCCACAGCGGCCGCTGATTGACCGGTCAGCTAGGCGTCTGGCGCAAGCTGGTCAAGCTTTGCTGCGCCGCACAAGTTCGCTTTGAGACCCTCACTGTTGCAACAGGGCCACGCTATTCGCGGCGTTTCGCCGCAGTTTCAGACGAAAGTCGCGTTTCCATCCCATTACCCTCCCAGCTTCGAGGCTGGAAGCCTCTGCGGCAATGCATTAGCGAGCGGCCAGCAAAGGGAGGACTTTATGGCACGTCTGGAAGGCAAGATCGCGCTCGTCACCGGGGCCGCATCCGGGCTGGGCAAGCGGATGGCGGAACGCTTCGCAGGCGAAGGCGCGCGCGTGCTGCTGACGGACCTGAACGGCGAAGGCGCAGTCGCGGCTGCCGCCGCCATCGGCCCCAACGCCGCCGGGTTCGCGCATGATGTGACGAGCGAAGCGCAATGGATCGCCGCGATCGCCGAAGCCAAACGACTGTTCGGTGGGCTGCACATCCTTGTGAACAACGCCGGAATCGGCACCCCCGGCAGCGTGGAAGACACCAGCCTGGAGAGCTGGCGGCTGGTGCACGCCATCGATCTGGACGGCGTGTTCCTCGGCTGCAAACACGCCATCCCGCTGATCCGCGAAACCACCCGCGCGGAAGGGAGCCGCGGCTCCATCCTCAACATTTCGTCCATCGCAGGCGTCATCGCCTCGGGGCGGATGGCGGCCTATAACAGCGCCAAGGCCGGGGTGCGCCACCTCACCAAATCCGTCGCACTGCACTGCGCCTCCAAAAAAGACGCCATCACCTGCAACTCCATCCACCCCACCTTCATGGACACGCCAATCCTCGACAATTTCCAAAGCGCGGGCGTGACCAAAGAGGATGTGAAAGCCAAACTCGGCCGCCAGGTGCCGCTGGGCGTGATCGGCGAACCCGACGACGTGGCATGGGGGGCTGTCTACCTCTGCTCGGATGAAGCCCGCTTCGTGACCGGAGCGGAGCTGTTCATCGATGGGGGGATTTCGGCGATGTGAGTGGGCGGGGGTTTCTGCCTCCGGCGGCCAAGGGCTCTGCCCTTGGAACCCGGCAGGGAAATGATTTTCCTGCACCCTCTGACTTTGCGTTGCGGCCCAGCTCCAACGCTATGTGAGTGATCAGATTCCATTGCCTGCGGCGCTAAGCTTCTCTCTCCCCCTGCAAGGGGGAGAGTTGGAGAGGGGGTGTCACCGCCGGGCCTGAGCCACAACATCCCCTCAAACCCGCTATCATCCCAACCCACTTTCCAACCCGCTCAGGCTGAGCTTGTCGAAGCCCTCAACGCGAAAGCGCAACGGCTAAGCCCGGGTCACACCAGATGGGGCTTCGACAAGCTCAGCCTGAGCGGGAGGAGGGGCAATTGGAGACTCCCCCAAAAGCGCCGCAGGCCATAAACCCCCAACTTCGCGCCAAGCGGATGGCCCCCACCCCAACCCCTCCCCTGAAGGGGAGGGGCTAAATAAAAAAGTCCGGGGGTGCAGGGGCGTCACGCCCCTGCCGGGTCTCGGGCAGAGCCCGAGCCGCCGGAGGCAAATACCACGCCCCCGCCGCTCATTCCCCCCGATACGCCGCGCGGGGATAGGCTCGCCCACGTTTCACCACGGTTTCCACGCTGCGGATGTTGGCGATGTCGGCCAGCGGGTCTGCGCGAAGGATCACGAAGTCGGCGAGTTTGCCGGGGGTGAGGGTGCCGCGCTCTTTCTCTTGCCCGGCGGCGACTGCGCCGAGCCGGGTGGCGGCTTCGATCACGGCCATGGGCGGCATTTTCACGTCTCGGGCGAGGAACAGCAGTTCTTCATGCACTTCGGGCCATGGCTCGCTGGCGGGGAGGGTGAAGTCGGTGCCGGTGGAGATGGGCACGCCCATGGCGACGGCTTGTTGGGTGAGGGCGATCACGGCTTTGCCGGAGCAGCGCAGAGGGTTGGCTTTCGGGTCTGCCTTGCGGCTGGCGTCTTCGCGGACGAACAGGCTGCCGGTTGCGTCGACGAGGATATGCTGGGCGAGGATTCGCCGGAACAGCCCGGCCATCACCGGGTCGTCTGGTTTCAGCAGCCGTTCGTCGACGGGGGTGCGGTCTTCGTAGGAGGGGTGGATGTTCGGCTCCACCTGATAGGCGAGGTAGCAGATGTGGCTGACGCTATCGACGCCCGCTTCGATGCCGTCTGCCGGGCGGGTGGGGAAGATGGCGCTGTGCGCCCACACCATCAGCCCTTGTTTATGCGCTTCGGCCGTCAGCGCGGTGACGAGGTGGGGCGGCAGGTCTGCGTAGATTTTGATGGCGGTGGCCCCGGTTCCGCGTACCAGCGTCATCGCCTGTTTCAGGTCCGTGCTGTCGTCGATGGCTTGCATCCATGGCGCGGTGCCGGGTTTCCAGCCCCGGCTGGCGGCGGCCACGCGCGGGTCTGCGAAGAAATCCGGGCCTGCGGTGATGGCGGCGAAGAAGATGTCGGGCGCGGGGATTTCCGCTTCGCGCGCGGCGCGCGCCAGTTCGGCGACGGCGCGGTCATCGTCCGCCATGCTGCGCACCATGGTGACGCCGCCATAGAGGTTGCGGCGCAATTTCGCCTCGGCCTCTTGGCGGTTGGGTGGGGTGGCGAGGTGGACATGGCTGTCCACAAGACCGGGGATGATGGTGCGGCCCGCCACATCCACGCGGGTTGCGCCGCCAGCGTTCAGGCTGCCGCGCGGGCCGATGGCGAGGATGCGTTCGCCCGAGACGAGCAGATCCTGATTCAGGCGGGCGGGCGCGCCGGTGCCGTCTATGATGGTGGCGCCGGAGTAGAGGGTGGCGGGTTCGGCGAGTGCCGGGGCCGACAGTAGGGCGGCGATCAGGGCAGGAAGCAGGCGTTTCATCCGCCCGGAATAGAAAGCGGGGGGCCGTTGCACAACGGCCCCCCGCCTGTTTCCGACCCTCAGTTGTCGATGTTGCGCCGGAAGGTTTCCGGCAGGAACACAAGGCCGATCACGAAGGTGAGGCCCGCGACGAGGATCGGATACCACAGCCCGAAGGTGATATCCCCGGTTGCCGCCACCATGGCGAAGGCGATGGTGGGCAGGAAGCCGCCGAACCAGCCGTTGCCGATGTGATAGGGCAGGGACATCGCCGAATAGCGGATGCGGGTGGGGAACAATTCCACCAGCAGCGCGGCGATGGGGCCGTAGACCATGGTGACATACAGCACCATGATGAACAGGATCAGCACCACCATCGGCTTGTTCATCGCCGCCGGATCGGCCTTGTCCGGATAGCCTGCCGTGGTGAGTGCGGCCTTGGCTTCGTCTGCGAAGGCGCTGATGGCGGCCTTGCGGTCATCCCCGGCCAGCACCGACGGATCGGCGATGGAGAGCGTCACGCCGCCGATCTGCACGGTTGCGCCCTTGCCGGTGCCCGCAGTCTCGATGTTGTTGTACGAGATGCCGGCCTTGGCGAGGAAGCTTTTGGCAACGTCGCAGCCGCTGGTGTCATATTTCGTCTTGCCGATCGGATCGAACTGCACCGAGCAGCTGGCCGGATCGGCCGACACGGTGACGGGCGCGCTGGCCCGGGCGTGCGACATCGCGGGGTTGGCATAGCGTTCCAGTGCGCTGAACAGCGGGAAGTAGGTGAGCGCGGCGAGCAGAAGCCCGGTGAGGATGATCGGCTTGCGGCCGATCTTGTCCGACAGCCAGCCGAAGATCACGAAGAAGGGCGTTGCAAGGGCAAGCGCGATGGCGATCAGGATGTTGGTGGTCGCGCCATCCACGCGCATCATCTTTTCAAGGTAGAACAGCGCATAGAATTGCCCGGTGTACCAGATGACGGCCTGCCCCGTGACGGCCCCGAACAGCGCGATCAGCACGACCTTCAGGTTCGCCCACTGGCCGAAGGCTTCCGTCAGCGGCCGCTTGGAGGTGGTGCCTTCTTCCTTCATCTTCTTGAAGACGGGGCTTTCCTCCAGCTGCATGCGGATCCACAGCGAAACGCCCAGCAGCAGCACCGAAACGAGGAAGGGAATCCGCCAGCCCCATTCCTTGAAGGCATCCTCGCCGACGATGAAGCGGGTGCCGATCACCACCAGCAGCGCAAGGAACAGGCCCAGCGTGGCGGTGGTCTGGATGAAGCTGGTGTACAGCCCGCGCTTGTTGTTGGGCGCATGTTCGGCGACATAGGTGGCAGCGCCGCCATATTCGCCGCCCAGCGCAAGGCCCTGCAGCATCCGCAGCAAAACGAGGATCAGCGGAGCCGCCACGCCGATGGCAGCATAGTTGGGAAGCACGCCGACGCAGAAGGTGGCGACGCCCATCAGCCCCATGGTGACGAGGAAGGTGTATTTCCGCCCCACCATGTCGCCCAGACGGCCGAACACCAGCGCGCCGAACGGCCGCACGGCGAAGCCCGCCGCGAACGCGCCCAGCGCGAAGATGAAGCCGGTGGTTTCGTTCACGCCCGAGAAGAACTGGGCGGTGATGATGGTGGCCAGAAGGCCGTACAGGTAGAAATCATACCATTCGAAGACCGTGCCGAGCGAGGAGGCGAGGATCACCTTCCGCTCGCTCTGGGTTGGCTCATGATGTTTCGGCAATGCCCCCGGATCGTCGAGAGCGTCTGCGGTTGGCGGTGTCATCTCTCTCTCCCTGTTTTGTGTGACAATTGATCAGAAGCTGTATTTCGCGGCAAGCTCGAAACGATCGAGGCGACCGGTCGCGCCCGAAACGATCTCCCGCTCGGCGTGGCGATATTCGATGCCGACATCGAGCGCCTTCACCGGCGTCCAGAACAGGTTGCCCGCCAGGCTCCATGCGGATTTGTTCGCGGCGGGCGGGATCAGCAGATCGGGGTAATCGACATTCTGAAAGCTCGCCATGAAGGTGGAGCGGACGTTCGCCGTCCAGCCGAACTTCAGGGCGGCGAAGCCCGCGACCGTTCTTACGGTGGAAAGATCGGTGCCCGCCAGCACGGCGTCGGGTGCGAAGTTCAGGCCGAGATAATGGCCGATGCCCTGCCCGTAGTTCAGCATGAAACGCAGATCGTGGCGGCCATCCGGGCCGAAGGGGATTTTCCCCGCGCCGGAGATGCCGAAGCCCAGCTTGCTGTCGCCCTCGCCGGACTCGTTCACCGCGCGAACTTCGTGCAGCAAACCGGCCAGCGAGAACTCGGCCTTGCCGGATTTCACCACCAGCTTGGTCGTGAGGTCTGGCAGGCGATCATCGTCATTCTCGATCAGCGCGGCCGAGGTGGTGCTGATGGTGGCGGATTCGGGATTCTCCAGCGCCACCGCGAGCTGCACCTTGGGCGAGAGCGTTGCGGTGTAGCGAATGAGCGGCTGGCGCACGAACACCGAGCCTTCCGTGGGGCCGATGAAATCGGTGGTTTCCGGCAGCACGCCGACATTCTGGAAGGTGGACCAGTCCTGCCCGATCAGCAGCTGGCCGGATTTGCCGGTTAGGGTGAAATAGGCCCGGCGCAGCGCCGGATTGTAGCCGTTGGTCGTGCGCTCGGAACCTTGCGAGCCTTGCGCCGTCTGGAAGTCGATCTCGGTATAGACGCCGACCGTCTGTTCCCCCAGCGGGGTGGAGCCGGAGAGCCAGAAGCGGCTCTGCTTCACATGCATATTGCTGTGCGTGGTGGCCTCGCCGCCGATGGGAATCTGCTGCGGCAGATAGAAATCGCGCAGCAACTGGCCGGACGAGGTGGTGCCCGCCGAATAGCGCGATACCGCAGACCACAGCTTCACATAGCCGCCGATCTTCAGCGTGGTGTTGCCGGATTTGAAGCCATCCGCTGCGGGTTTCGCGGCCTTTTCCTCCAGCGCGGCGACACGGGTTTCCAGCGCCGGGGCTGCCGGGGCAGCGGCTACGGCGGCGGGCGTTGCTGCGGCCTTTGCTGCAGCCAGTTCGGCCTTCAGCCGACCGATCTCGGCTTCCATCGCAGACAGCCGCTGCTCGATATCGGCAGTGGAACTTTGCGCGGCGGCGGGTGCGCAGAGCGCGGTCGCAGACAGCAGCGCAAGGCCGATGTGGCGTGGTGACATGGCGATTCTCCCCGCCCGTCGCCGCTTCTCCCAAGCGGCTTTCGGGCAGGCTGGATCATCGCGGCTGAACCGGGGGCGGAAACAGCCCGGCGAAAGTCTTGTGCGACAAAGGTCTTGGGCTGCCTGTGATTCCCGACAAAGGTCGGGGCTTCCCCATCCCGCGCGATTGGCGCTAGCCTGCGGCCAACATGCCGGGTGCGCGCCGTGGGAGTCGGTGCCCCGTTATCTGGGAATAGCATTGGGGAGAGTTTCGGATGAACGATCATGTCTATCCCGTGCCCGCGGACTGGGCCGAGCGCGCCAAGATCAACAAGGAGCGCTACGCGGAGCTGTATCGCGAGAGCCTGAGCAATCCGGACGCCTTCTGGCGGCGCGAAGCGCAGCGGCTGGACTGGCAGAAGCCCTTCACCAAAGTGTCCGAAAGCAGCTTCGACGAAGCGACCTTCGGAATCAGCTGGTTCTCAGACGGGCAGCTGAACGTCTCCGCCAATTGCATCGATCGGCATCTGGCCGAGCGCGGCGACCAGCCCGCCATCATCTGGGAGCCGGACAGCCCCCCTGAAATGGGTGGGGGCGAAGGCCGCATCATCACTTATGCGCAGCTGCACGAGGCCGTGTGCCGGTTGGCGAACGGCCTGAAATCGCTGGGTATCCGCAAGGGCGACCGTGTCACCATCTATCTGCCGATGATCCCTGAGGCCGCCATTTCGATGCTGGCCTGCGCGCGGATCGGTGCCATCCATTCCGTGGTGTTCGGCGGTTTTTCCCCGGATTCCATCGCCAACCGGGTGCAGGATTGCGATTCGCGGCTGATCATCACCGCAGACGAAGGGCTGCGCGGCGGCAAGGTCGTGCCGCTGAAGGCCAATGTGGATGAAGCGCTGAAGCTGCTGCACGGCCCCACCGTGGAAAAGGTGGTGGTGGTGACGCGCACCGGCGCGGGCGTGTGGATGGAGGAGGGCCGCGACCTTTCTTACGAGGAGCTGGTCGCCGCGCAATCGCCCGACTGCCCGGCGGACGTGTTGAACGCGGAAGACCCGCTGTTCATCCTCTATACCTCGGGCTCCACCGGCAAGCCCAAGGGCGTGCTGCACACCATGGGCGGCTATCTCACCTGGGCTTCGATGACGCATGAATATGTGTTCGATTACCGCCCCGGCGAGATTTTCTGGTGCGCCGCCGACGTGGGCTGGGTCACGGGCCATTCCTATGTCGTTTATGGTTCGCTGGCGAACGGGGCCACCACGCTGATGTATGAAGGCGTGCCGAACTTCCCCGATTTCAGCCGCTTCTGGCAGATCATCGACAAGTATCAGGTGCAGATTTTCTATGCCGCGCCCACCGCGCTGCGCGCACTGATGCGCGAAGGTGATGACTGGGTGACGAAAACCAGCCGCGCTTCGCTGCGCCTGCTGGGTTCGGTGGGCGAACCGATCAACCCGGAAGCGTGGGAATGGTATCACCGCGTGGTGGGCGAGGGCCGCTGCCCCATCGTCGACACATGGTGGCAGACGGAAACCGGCGCGGCGATGATCACGCCCATGCCCGGCGCGACGGACCTGAAGCCCGGCTCTGCCAGCTTCCCGATGTTCGGCGTGGAACCGCAACTGGTGGATGGCGACGGCCATGTGCTGGAGGGCGCGACCGAGGGGAACCTCGTGCTCACCCGCAGCTGGCCGGGGCAGATGCGCACCGTGTGGGGCGATCACCGCCGCTTCTTCGAAACCTATTTCACCACCTATCGCGGCAAATATTTCACCGGAGACGGCTGCCGCCGCGACGCGGACGGCTATTACTGGATCACCGGCCGGGTGGATGATGTGATCAACGTGTCTGGCCACCGCATGGGCACGGCGGAGGTGGAAAGCGCGCTGGTGGCGCACGCCAAGGTCGCCGAAGCGGCCGTGGTGGGCTATCCGCACGATCTGAAGGGGCAGGGCATTTACGCCTATGTCACGCTGAACGCGAATGACGTGCCGTCTGAAGCGCTGCGCCGCGATCTGGTGCAGTGGGTGCGAAAAGAGATCGGCCCCATCGCCACGCCGGACGTGATCCAGTTCGCGCCGGGCCTGCCGAAAACGCGGTCCGGCAAGATCATGCGCCGCATCCTGCGCAAGATTGCGGAGAATGACGTCTCCAGCCTTGGCGACACCAGCACGCTGGCCGATCCCTCTGTTGTGGCAGACCTTGTTGCCAATCGCGCGGGAGCCTCCGATAAGGCGGCATGACCAATGTCGTCATTGCCGACGACCACCCCATGTTTCGCGCGGCCCTCAGGCTCGCGGTGCAGGGGGTGGCCCCGTCTGCAGCGATTCGGGAGGCCGGAACGCTGGATCAGGCGCTTGAGGCGGTGCGGGCGGAGCCCGCGCCGGACCTGATTCTGCTCGATTTACGCATGCCCGGTGCCGAAGGCTGTTCCGGCGTCGCCATGGTGCATGCGGAGCGGCCGGATACGCCGATTCTGGTGATTTCCGCCGCTGACGCCCGCGCGGCAGCGCCGCAGGTGCGGGCCTGGGGGGCGATCGGCTTCCTCTCCAAATCCACGGACCTGCCGGAGATCGAAGCCGCCGTCGCCCGGGCGCTGAACGGAGAGGCGGACCCTGCCCCGCAACCGTCCGACGCACAGGACGCCGAGCTGGAGGATATGGCCGCGCGCATCGCCAGCCTGACGCCGACGCAACTGAAGGTGCTGATGGGGGTGCTGAAGGGCAAGCTGAACAAGCAGATCGCCTGGGAACTGGATATCTCCGAAGCGACCGTGAAGGGCCATATGACGGCGCTGATGCGCAAGATGAACGTGATGAACCGCACGCAGGCCGTGCTGGCGGCGCAGGCGCTGCAACTGGAGCCGCACGTTTGAGGGGCTGATTTCCGGGCGTTTTTCCAACGCTCCCCCCCCGGGGGCTGTCGGCCTTTGCCGCCTCTCCCCTCCGCCCGCTCAGGCTGAGCTTGTCGAAGCCCGTGGAGGATGCCAGCCCCGGCTCAGCCGTTGCGCTTTGACGTCCGGGGCTTCGACAAGCTCAGCCTGAGCGGGGGAGAGGTCAGCTGGAGCGGGACAGAGGACAGGCTCCAGACAGAGAACCGGCAGGCGACGCCTGATCACAGAGCATGCAATCGCCCCAACCTCGCTTCACCGCTCCCGCTGATAGCGCAGGTTGACGCTGGATTCACCCAGCGAGCTGACTTCCAGCAGCACGCTCCAGATTCGGCTCAGCGTTAGTTGCACGGTGGTCAGCGTGTTGCCCTGGCTGTCTGTCAGCACTTCCACATAGACATTGCGGGACAGCCTTTTGCCGATGGCGATGCCGGTGCCCATGTCGGTCTGGGCGTTGTCGCCCACCAGCCGCAGCCGGTCCACCCCGACCGAGCGGCGGACCTTGCCCATCGTATCCACGCCGGATTGCAGCCCGGCAATGGCGGTGGCCAGCTGCACCGCCTCTGTCACGCTGAGGTCCGCCACGGAGGAGCCGAACAGCAGGCGGGAGAGGATTTCATCCTCCGGCAGTGCAGGGGACGAGCTGAAGCGGATGTCCGGCTGGCCCGCCGTGCCGCTGATGGTGACGAAGGCGGTGACTTCCGCTGCCTGCGTCTGCGCCTGAATGTTGATGGAACTGTCCAGCGGGCGGCCATTGAAGCCGACGCGGCCCGATGTCAGCTCGAAGGTGCTGCTCGCGAAGTTGAACTCGCCGCGCACCAGCGTGGCGGTGCCGATGAAGCGCGGATCGGCCACGGAACCACGAATGCGGATGTCGCCGCGCCATGTGCTTTCCAGCCCCATGCCCTCCACGAGGACGCGGTCGTCCGCGCGGACCCGCACGTCCAGCGCGATGTCCGACATGCGCAGCGTCGGCTCGGCCTCCGGCATGCGCACTTCGCCTGCGCGGCGCACCTGCAGCTGCGGAATCTCGCTGGTTTCCACCTGCACCAGTTGCACCCGCGCCGAATCGACACGCAGATCGCCGGACAAGGTGATGCGGCGGCCCTCGCCCGCCAGCCGCAGCGGGCCGGTGAGGGTGAATTCCATGATATCCGAGTTGGCGAGCCGCGCCCGGCTGAGGTCCATCTGCAGATCGACCTGCTGTTTCAGGCCGAAGCGCACGAAGCCCGAGCCGGAGATGGTGCCGCCGTTGGCGCGGCCGGTGATGCTGTTCAGCTTCAGCAGGTCGCCGGTGAAATCGCCGTCGAACGCCATGTCGACGATTTCCGTGCCCAGCATGGCGTTGCGATAGACCAGCCCCTTGCCTCGGGCGATGCCGGTGAGCGACGGGTTGGCAGGCGTGCCCGAGATATCCGCGCCGATGGCGATGGAGCCTTTGAGTTCCTGCCCTTCCATTCCGGCGAGCGCCCACAGCGGTTCCACCGGGCCGTTGTAGCGGATGCCGCCGGACAGCTGGCCCTGTTCGAACCGCTCCTGCGGGGTTTCGCCCGGACCCGGTTCCAGCTTCAGCACCAGCCGCCCCAGATCGTTGTTCTGGTAGGACATTTTGGCCCCCATTTGCAGGCCGGTGCCATCGGATTTCGCGGACAGTCGCACGTCGATGGGGATGGTGATCCCGGTGACTCCGGCGCGTTGCAGGCCGGTGATGGTGAGGTTGGCCTCTCCCGCCGGGATACGGGATTTACCGTCGCCCCGGATCGCCAGCTGCCCGTTCACCTTGCCGCCGAAGCCCCAGCGATCCGACACAAGATCGAGGATGGAGAGATCAACATCGTGCAGCGCCAGCCGGAGGTCCTGCTGCTGGCCGAAGCTGCCCTCCATATCCACCTGCCCGCGCGGCAGCAGCAGCCGCGTCGGCATCAGCCGCCAGCCGTCGTCCGTTTTCACCAGCCGCGCCGGGCGCTCCAGCTTCATCGGCAACTGGCCCACCTGACCGTTCATGAAAAACACATAGCCATCCGCCACGGATTGCACGCGGCCGGTGGCCTTGAACGGCTGGCCGTCGCCGGTTCGGCCGCTGGCGTTCACCGTGGCCACGCCGCTGGTGCCCGCCAGATTGGCCGCGCCGTTCACCTCCGTCAAAACCAGCGTGCCGCGCCGTACGCCGGTGGCGGCGAAGCTGCCGCGAATCTCGGGCTTGTCCGGCACCAGCAGGATGGTGGCGCGGGCGGCCCCCTTGCTGATGGCGATCGGCTCTGCCAGCGGGATGCGCGCGTTGATGGCGCGGGCATCCATATCGACTTGCTGGATCGCGCCCGAGGCAGCGAAATCGAGGGTGGCGTCCAGCCCGTGCCCGTCCACGATCAGCCGGCCGGCAAACGGCCCGGCCGGGGTCTGCACCAGCCGCCCGCGCGCTTCAAGGCTGGCGATGGCGGCGCGCTCGATATCGAGGCTGAGCGGTTTGCCTTCGCCAAAGCCCACCACCACACGGCCATCCAGCGGGCCTTGCGGGCTGTCTCCCTTCGCGGTGACGAGCAGGCCGCCGGGCGCGGGGGCGATTTCGGCGACGAGGTTCGTCACGTCGAAGCCGAAACCGGGTTTGGGCATGGTGAGCGTGGCGTGCGGGGCTTTAGAGGTGCCGGAGGCGACCAGCGTGAACGGACCATAGGCGCGGCTCTGCCCCTTGGCATCCAGCGTGAAGCGGCCGCTGGCCGGATCATAGCTGGCCTTCGCGCCCGACACGTTCAGATTGGGGCTGCTCAGCGTGGCGTTGCTGACGCGGATCGTGCCATCCGGTGCCAGCGCGAAGCCGCCACGCATGGCGGGAAGCCCGCCGAGGAAATTCTTCATCGAGGCGTTGGCGAGCCCCAGCGCCCGGCCGTCAAAAGTGCCGGACACGCTGAGCGCGCCGTTCGCCGGACGCAGCACATTGGCCTGCACCCGCGCCGTGATCGGCCCCACACCGGGAAGTTCGATGCGGGTGACGCCCGCGTTCAGTTGCGCCGTCGCCCGCCCGTCGGGTGCGAGCGAGCCGCTGCCGCTGGCGTCCACCATGGTCGTCTGCAGCCTGACGTTGGTGGCGGTGATGGTGCCGTTGGCGAAACTGGCCGTGCCGGACAGGAGCGGCCGTTCCATCAGCGCGGCGGTTTCCGGCGGCAGGCCCACCAGCCGGGTCGCGCTGGCGGTGAAGGCAATCTGCATCGGCCGCGCATCGGTGGCGAGGCGAAGCTGCCCTTCGGCCACCAGCCCGTCCGCGCCCATCGGCCCTTGTTCGCCCGCGAAGCGCAGCGTGTCTGCGGTGGCGCGCCAGCGGATGTCCGGGTCTGCCACCGGGCCGCTCGCCGTCAGCGTCGCCTGCATGCCCGCGCCGGAAAGGGTGGGTGACACCGTCTGCGGCTGCTTCAGCACCAGCGTCATCTGTACGCCGTCCAGCAGATTGTCGCTTGTGTTGATGCGGCCGCCACCCGCCAGCGCCAGCGCGGCCGAGTTGGCCATCAGTTTCAGATCGAACCAGTCGCCGTCGCGGCTTCCGGCGGCGTCGATCGCGATGGCCGGGGCGGCCAGATCGGCCAGCGCGCCCTTGGGCAGCAGCGGCAGCGGGAACAGCTGGCCCTGCGCGCGGAAGCGTCCGCCGTCTGCGCTGAGTTTCAGGTCCGCCAGCGCGGTCGCCGCCTCGCCTTCGCCCATGGAGGCGTCGAGCTGGCCGCGCCATTGCTGCCAGCTGCCCTTGCCGCTCGCCTTCAGCGCCAGCGGCTTGTCGAAGTTGATCGCCGTCGTGACCATGCCGCCCACCGGCGCGCGCAAATCCGCATCCAGCTGGAACTTGTCGCGATCCGGCTCGGCATCCAGCAGCAGCAGCAGCCGGTCTCCGGCGGCGGCGCTAGCTTGCGTGTCCAGCAGCAACCGGCCCGAGCGGATGTCGGCGCGGCCCGTGGCCGCCAGCACTTCTTCGCGCCCCAGCAGCGGCTTTTCCAGCACGATTTTCGGGAAGCTGAAGCGCCCCACGCGGATGTCGATATCGGGCAGGATCGGCTCGTCCGGGTCGCGCGGGTTCAGCTTCCACATCCGCAGCAGCCGCACTTCGGGCACGTCCAGCCGGTTGATGGAGACGACACGGCGGACAAGGGTGATCGGCTCCCAATCGACATCGGCGCGCGGAATCAGCGCCAGCGGGCCGTCCAGATCATGCACCACCACGTCGACCAGCTGGAATTGCGACAGCAGCGAGCCGTCGATCCGCCCCACCTCATAGCGGATGCCCGATTCGGGCTGCAGGCCCGACACCCGGCTGGCGACGAAAGCGCGGCCGCCCGGCGTTTCCGCCAGCCACCACAGCCCCAGCGGCACGGCGGCGGCGAGCAGCAACACCACCGCCAGCAGCGCGCCCAGCAGCCATGCCCACCAGCTGCGGCCGGCGCGGTCCTCTGGCTCAGATTCGTCCGGTGCGGGGATCGGCTCGTCCGCCATCAGAAGGCCTGGCCGATGGAGATGTAAAGGGCGAACGGCGGATCGAGCTTGCTGCGGTTGATCGCCCGCGCGACGTCGATGCGGATCGGCCCGAAGCTGGTGAAGTAGCGCGCGCCCACACCTGCGCCGAAGCGCACGTCGCTGAAGCTGGGGCCGACATCCTTGTTCACGGAACCGGCATCCACGAAGGCGACCGCGCCGAAATCGCCGAAGCGGTGGCGCACTTCCACGCTGGATTCGAACAATCCGCGCCCACCCACCGGCAGGCCGTTTACGCCCAGCGAGCCGACCGACTGGAAATCATAGCCGCGCACCGAGCCGCCGCCGCCCGCATAGAGGCGGCGGGTGGGGGCGATCTTCAACAGGTCCGCCCCGGTGATCGCGCCGACCCGCGCCCGCCCGGCGAGCACGGTGGATTTCGCCACGCCCTGATAGGCGCTGCCTTCAAGGAACAGGCGGGCATAGGTTTCCACATTGGTGCCTTCGCGGGACACCTCCGGGTTCACATCCACCCGCAGCCGATAGCCCGATGTCGGGTCCAGCAGATCGTTGGAGCGGTCATAGCCAACCCACAGCGGCAGGCTGGCGAACAGGAAGTCCCGCCGTCCGCTGTCCGGATCGAGATCCAGCGTCACGCCCTTGCCCCGCTCGCGCGAGATGCCCAGTTCGAAGGCGGCATTCCATGTCCAGCGCTTCTGCCAGATCGGCGTGGAGGCACGGCCGATGCCCACGCCCAGCGTGAACTGCTGCGCCGAATAGGCAGCCGGATCGAGGTTCGCGAGATCGGCCGAAATATCCAGCGTGCGGTCGCGCTGGCGGAAGTTGCCGAACGAGAGCGCAGCCGAGGCGCGCTGCTCCTCGGTGCCGAGCACGGCCCGGGTCGTCAGCATGCCTTCCGGCTCGATGAAGTTGCGGTGCCGCCAACTGCCCTCCAGCCGGAAGCCTTCCTCGGTCGCATAGCCGATCTGGCCTGTGAGCAGCCGCTGCGGGCCGCGATTGCCCAGCACCTGCATTTCCGTCACGGCGCGCCCCTCGGCGTCGCGGATGCCGGTATCCACCGGACTGACGGTGACGCCGCCGAACTGCTGGGTGGCGATCAGCGCGCGGCGGAAATCATCCACCAGCCGCGCGTCATAGGGCTGGCCCGGCCGGAAGCGCGCGATCACCTGCGCATGCTGTTCGTTGAACGGGCGATAGCCCGTCAACTTGATGTCGCCGAACACCCCCTGCGGGCCGATATCGCCCGTCAGCAGATAGGTGCCGGTGGGCTTGTCGGTATCCAGCACCACGTCGCGCACGCCGATTTCCGCAAAGGGATAGCCGTTGCTGTTCAACTTCAGCAGCAGCGCGCCTTCGGCTTCTTCCACGGCGACGGCGCGGATCGGGTCGCCCACCTGCAGGCCGAAACCCTGCGCCAGTTCGGGCCGGTTCGCGGGGATCAGGTCCAGCACGATCTCGCGCCAGCTGTAACGTTCGCCGGGCACCACGATCAGCCGGATGTCCGCTTCGCCCTCCGTCTCGAAATCGGTCTGCACGGCGACGGTGGCGCTGTACCAGCCTTCGGAAAACAGCAGCCGTTCCATCAACTGCTTGTCTGCATTGGCGCGCGCGGCGAGCTGGGCGGCGGTGGCCGGGCGGTTCTGCCCGCGATAGAGCGCCGACAGGCGGCGGAAATTCGACTCCAGCCCGGTCGGCTGCAACCCCTCCACCGTCACGCGATAGCGCACGCCGTCGCTGGCCACGTTGGTGAAGCTGATATCCGTGCGCGGGGCCGGATCGAAGGTGGCGAGCGGCGGCAGCGGCGCGACCAGCGCCGGGTCCATCGCCTCCACCGGGGGCAGCACCAGCGGTTCCGCCGGTTCCTCGGGCAGCGGCTTGTCGGCATCCGGAATGGGCGGCAGCGGCGCGAACAGATCGTCATCCGCAGGCGGATTTTGCGCCAGCGCGGGCGAGCCCATAGCCAGCAGCCCCGCCATCATGACGGTCATCCCCCGGGAAACAGGCAGTCGGCTCAGGCTCACGCGACCGACAAAGACATGTCCGGCGGCAAAGGCAAGCATTTCAGTCATGAATCGGCTGCGGCTTGCGGCAGGCGGGGCTGGCGAGGGGGCGTTTTGCCGTCTAGGGAGCCGATTCTGACCTGAAAGGACCGAAGATGCCCGACACGCTGAAGCTCGCCACCGAAACCGGCGAGGTGACGATCAAGCTGCGCCCGGACCTCGCGCCCAACCATGTCGCGCGGATCGTGGAACTGGCCGACAGCGGCTTCTATGACGGCGTGGTGTTCCACCGCGTAATTCCCGGCTTCATGGCGCAGGGCGGCTGCCCCAACGGGCGCGGCACCGGCGGATCGAGCCTGCCCGATCTGAAGCAGGAATTTTCTGCCGAGCCGCATGTGCGCGGCACCTGCTCCATGGCGCGCACCTCCAACCCGGACAGCGCCAACAGCCAGTTTTTCATTTGCTTCGACGACGCCCGCTTCCTGGACAGGCAATATACCGTGTGGGGCGAAGTGATTGAAGGCATGGAGCATATCGACGCCCTGCCCAAGGGCGAGCCGCCACGCGCGCCGGGCAAGATCGTGTCTGCCCGCAGCGCGTAAAGGGTTGCGCGTCGCACGTCAGGCGAAGGCGAGCAGCGCGTCTGCGGTTTCATCGACAGCGGTCACCATCAGCATGTGGCCGCTGTCGATTTCCGGCATCGGCCAGCCATTGTCCCGCGCTTCGGCCGCGCCCTTGCGCGGCGCGGCGAGGCTGTTGCCCAGCGCCAGCACATAGGCTTTCGGCAGCGTGTGGAAGCGGGGCGGCAGCGTCGGCTGCGCTTCGGCAAAGCAAGCCCATGGCATCGGCGTCTGGCGACGGTTGACCCACTCGAAGCCGGAGTGATCGGCCGGAACGCCGAGGATGTCGGCCGTATAAGGAAGCTGTGCCTTCGCGCCCACATACACGGCTGACGCCTCTGCCGCCTCCATCGCCCGCGGTGGCGCGCCATCGAACAGCGCCGTGCCTTCCCCCATCGCCACGCCATCCAGCGAGACCCATTGCCGCACGGCGGGGTGCGCCGTCGCCAGCGCGGTGGGACGTGCGCCATAGCTGTGGCCAACGAGGACGACATCCGTCAGCTCCTCGCAATCCATGAGCGCCAGAAGGTCCGTGGCGTGGGTTTTCACGCCCGTTTCCGGCGTCAGCAGATGCGCGCGTTCACCAAGGCCCGTCAGCGTGGGGGTGAATACGCGATGGCCGTGCGCGCGCAGCAAATCCGCCACCGGCCGCCAGCACCAGCCACCCTGCCATGCGCCATGAACGAGAACGAACTGGGTCATTTTTTGATTTCTCCTCCGCTTCGCTTCGGGCGCGCAGTCGCGCTTGCGGTGGCTTCGCCACCGGGCTTGTCTGATCCTCCGCTTCGCTGCGGGCGCGCGGCCGCGCTTGCGGTGGCTTCGCCACCGGGATCCTCCTGCCAGTAATCGAAGCAGCGCTGCTGATGCTGTTTCACAAACCGTGCCGCCTCAGGCCCGGTGAACAGGCCCTGCCATTCGTCATGATCCTTCGACAGCCACCACCCCTGCCCGGGCAGTCCATCCGATTGCCGCACCACAAGGCTGGCGAGGCCGGGGCGGTCCTGCGCGCGCTGGCGGCTGTCCACCTCTTCCAGCGCGGCGCACAGCTGGCCCACCTGAAAGCGCTGGAACGGGTGGCCGAACCAGCGGAACACGTCGCCATAGCTGATCGGCTCGGCATTGCCCGCCTTCAGGATCAGCAGGGCCTCAAGTTCGTCGATGGGGAACAGCGCCATGTTGCATGGCTAGCGCATGACAAAGGCAGGCGCTACACGCCGGAGACGATGAGCATAGGTGAATATCCCGCCACGCGAATGCGGCGGCTGCGGCGGCAGCCATGGTCGCGCGCGCTGGTGGCCGAAACGCAGCTGACGCCCGCTGACCTGATCTGGCCGATTTTCGTGCGCGACGGCACCGACATCGCCGAGCCGATCGCCACCATGCCGGGCGTGTTCCGCCATTCGGTGGACAGGCTGCCCGCGCTGATGCGCGAGGCCGAAGCGCTGGGAATCCCGGCCATCGCCCTGTTCCCCTATACCCAGCCCGAGCGCCGCTCCGACGATGGCGCGGAAGCTCTGAACCCGGACAATCTGGTCTGCCGCGCCTTGCGCGCCATGCGCGATACCGGCGCGAACGTGGGCCTGCTGACAGACGTCGCGTTGGACCCCTACACCAGCCACGGCCACGACGGGCTGGTGGACGACAGCGGCTATGTGCTGAACGACGTAACGGTGGATATGCTGGTGGGGCAGGCGCTGAATCAGGCGCGTGCCGGGGCCGATATCGTCGCCCCGTCCGACATGATGGACGGGCGGGTGGGAGCAATCCGCGCCGCGCTGGAGGCGGACAGCCTGCACGATGTGCAGATCATGGCCTATTCCGCCAAATATGCCTCCGGATTCTATGGCCCGTTCCGCGACGCGGTGGGCGCGGGCGGCTATCTGAAGGGCGACAAGAAGGGCTACCAGATGGACAGCGCCAACGCCCGCGAGGCGCTGCGCGAAGTCGCGCTGGACATCGCCGAGGGCGCCGATTCGGTGATGGTGAAGCCGGGCTTGCCCTATCTGGACATCGTCGCCCGCGTGGCGGAGCGCTTCGACGTGCCGGTGTTCGCCTATTGCGTCTCCGGCGAATATGCCATGGTGGAGGCTGCCGTCGCCGCCGGGATGCTCGACAAGGACCGGGTGGTGCTGGAACTGCTGACGGCGTTCCGCCGCGCCGGGGCCTCTGGCGTGCTCACCTATCACGCCCCCCATGCCGCGAGGCTGCTGAACGGATGACCGACTTCGACCGGCTGCTGGCCACCGACCAGGGCGCAGACGCTATAACCATCACGCCCGTCAGCGAGGCCGGGTTCGACGCCTTTCTGGGCGGCTTGCCCGAACTGGCGCGCACAGCGGTGGCGGCTGCCGGGTTCAAAGGCCGCGCCGACACCGCCCTGTTCCTGCCCGGCGGCACCGGCCGGGACTGGAGCCTGGCCGTGGGGCTGGGCGCGAGCGAAGCGCCGGGTCGTTGGACATTGGCGGCGGCGGCGAACCAACTGCCCGAAGGGCGTTACCGCTTTAGCGGGCCGTTGCCGCCACAAGCGTTGCACGGCTGGCTGATGGCGCAGCATCGCTTCAGCAAATACCGCAAGCCGGACGACGCGCGCGGCCCGCGCCAGCTGCTGGCTGATCCCGCCGCCGTCAGCCGCGCCATCGCCGATGCGAACGCTGTGGCGGAGCTGCGCGACCTGATCGACACCCCCGCCGAGGATCTCGGCCCGGGCGAAGTGGAGGCGGTGATCCGCGCGCTGGCCGAGAGCGTCGGCGGCAAGTTGCAGGCCGTGGTCGGCGAGGCGCTGATCGATCAGAATTTCCCCGCCATCCACGCCGTGGGCCGCGCCTCTCCGCGCAAGCCGCGCCTGATCGCGATGGACTGGGGCGACCCGCAGCATCCGCTGGTCGCCATCGTCGGCAAGGGCGTCTGTTTCGACACCGGCGGGCTGAATCTGAAACCCGGTAATTCCATGGCGCTGATGAAGAAGGACATGGGCGGCGCGGCGCATGCCATCGCGCTGGCGCGGCTGCTGATCGCCCGGCGGCTGAAGCTGCGCCTGAAGCTGGTGGTGGCCGCCGTGGACAATGCCGTCTCCGGCGATTCGATCCGGCCCGGCGACGTCATCTCCACCCGCAAGGGCCTCAGCGTGGAAGTGGGCAACACAGACGCGGAGGGTCGGCTGGTCCTCGCCGACGCGCTGGCCTTCGCGGCGGAAGCGAACCCGGCGCTGATCCTCGATTTCGCAACGCTGACGGGCGCGGCCCGCGTGGCGCTGGGGCCGGATCTGCCCGCGCTGTTCGCCAATGACGATGCGCTGGCGGACGGCCTGCTGGCGGCGGGCGCGGCGGCTGACGATCCGCTGTGGCGGCTGCCGCTGTGGCAGCCCTACACTCGGCTGTTCCGATCCGACATTGCCGATCTCAACAACAATGCCGAGGGCGGCTTTGCAGGCGCCATCGTCGGCGGATTGTTCCTTGAACGCTTCGTGCCCAAGGGCACGCCTTGGGCGCATGTGGACACCTATGCGTGGAACGGCACGCCGAAGCCCGGCCGCCCCAAGGGCGCGGCGGCGTTGTCGCTGTTTGCGGCGCTGGGCCTGCTGGAAAGCCGCTTTTCATGAGTCTTCCCCGCACCCTCAGCCGTATCAGCGGCCCGCGTGACGCCCAGCCGCTGGGGCCGCTGGACCCGCGCGAACATGCCTGGCGCGACGATCTGGCTGACATCGCGCTGGCGGGGCGAGTCGCGGTTCCGCACTATGCCCGGCCGGTGGAGTTTCGCGCCCTGCGCCAGACTCCGGTGCTCAGCGCAGACCGCAGCAGCGCCGTCGCCGTGTCCGAGCTGCTCCCCGGAGAGCGCTTCGCCGTGCTGGACAGCGGCCATGGCCACGCATGGGGCTTTTCCGTCGCCGATCATTATGTCGGCCATGTCGCGCTGGACGCGCTGGGGCCGGTGGATAGCAGCACCGCCACCGAAGGGCTGATCGGCCCGGGCGACGCGCTGCTGTTCCGCGAACCGGGCATCAAGGCCGAAGTCGCCGCCACCCTGCCGCTGGGATCGCGGCTGCACTGGCAAGAGTATGATGAGCGCTTCGTGCGCATCGTCGGCGGGGCAATGGATGGGCTGTTTCTGCACCGCCGCCACCTGCTCCCCGCCGATGGCGACCCCACGCTGGACTGGGTGGAGGTGGCGCTGCGCTTTGTCGGTGCGCCCTACCGCTGGGGCGGGCGCAGCCGCAGCGGCATCGATTGCTCAGGGCTGGTGCAGGTCTCCCGCCAACTCGCCGGGCTGCCCTGCCGCCGCGACACCGACATGCAGTTCGCCGGCCTGACTGAAGACGTGCCGCAAGGCGAAGCCCGACGCGGCGACCTCGCCTGGTGGCCCGGCCATATCGGCATCCTGCTGGACCGCGACACCCTGCTGCACGCCAACGCCCACTGGATGGCCTGCCGAATCGAACCGCTGGCCGACGTCGTCGCCCGCGCCGGTGCAGGCGGCGGCCCGGCAGAACCGCGCGTGCGGCGACCCTGAGGTCGGGGGCCGTTTTTTTGCCTCCGGCGGGCAGGGAAATGATTTCCCTGCACCCTCTAAGTTGGCGTTGTACGCGAGCTCCACTGTCGTTCGTGTGATGGGATTCGATTGCCTGCGGCGCTACGAAGCCCTCTCCCCCTGCAAGGGGGAGAGATGGAGAGGGGGTGTCAACGCCGGGCCTGATCCGCTGACATCACAACATGCGCAACGAAAAGCGCCGCCGACCATAAACCCAACCCTCCGCCACCCCCCACTGAGTCCCCCGGGTCACGCTTCGTGAATTTTCGTCGCATCTGAATTGCTTCGCCTTGCCGGGCCGATATGGCTGGGCTAAGGCGCGCCCACGAAGCGACCGGGAGAACGGCCGATGACCATTCACCCCGGATTCTTCGGGTGACCGCAGATAAAAGGACAGCCTTCGAAGCTGCCGAGCGGTCAGGCGCCCTGGGGAGGGCAGGTGAACGGGCTGCGGGCGGCGAGGAGATTGCTGGCGTGTCGAATGTGCAATCGAAACGGGATGAAGCGACGGTGTTCGGGCATGACGGTCTGGTTGCCGAGCTCGAACGGCTGGAGCTTCCCAAAGATTACCGGCCCACGGACGACGAGCCGTTCATGAACGAACGGCAGCTGGCCTATTTCCGGGCTAAGCTGTTGCGCTGGAAGGCGGATATCTCGGCAGAGGCGAAGGCCACGCTGGAGACGCTGAAGGAAGGCCCTATTCAGGAGCCCGACCAGACAGACCGCGCCTCGTCCGAAACCGACTGGGCGCTGGAACTGCGCACGCGGGACCGGCAGCGCAAGCTGATTTCCAAGATCGATTCGGCGCTGCGGCGGATCGACGCCGGGGATTATGGCTATTGCGAGATCACCGGAGAGCCGATTTCGCTGCAGCGGCTGGAAGCCCGGCCCATCGCCACCATGACGCTCGAGGCGCAGGAGCGCCACGAGCGCGAGGAGCGGGTGAGCCGGGACGACTAGGCCCGTCTGGTTCGGATGCGCGAGCCTCAGTGAGGCTGGCGCTGCATTTCCTCTTTCAGCTTCAGCTTCTGCCGTTTCAGCTTGCTGAGCATGGTGAGGTCTGGAAGCGGACGATTCATTTCTGCGGCAATCAGCCCGTCAATCTGTTCATGACGGGCGTTCAGAGCCTGCAGATGCGCGGTAGCCATAGAGCCTATCCTTTCGCTGTCCGTTCGGCCCGGACCATCCGGGCCGGACAAGCAGTAAATCACGGCTTGGCGCGCATGGGAACGGCTGTTTCACATATGCCATATTTGACTGGATATGGTGTGGCGATTCCGGGGCGAAGCCCCAGATGTGGGCGAATCCGCCCGCCCACTGCACCGTGGCGGGCGCGAATCGGCAGCGGCGTTGACGGGGTGGCGCGAAGCCGCCAATGGCGGCGGGTGCACTGACGCATTTACGGATGGCCTGGCAGGGAGCGGCGATGGACGAAGCGGAGCTGAAGGCCAGGCTGAACGCGCTGACGCAGGAGCATCGCGACCTTGATGCCGCGATCGAAGCGCTCGCCCGCTCTACCACGGCGGACATGCTGCAGATCGCCCGGCTGAAGAAGCGCAAGCTGCGGCTGAAAGATGAAATCGCGCTGATTCAGGACTTGCTGATTCCCGACATCATCGCCTGATCTAACCCGCAATAGTGCGCCACCACCTCGTGGAAGCGCTTGATGCCCTGTTCCAGCCCGCCCAGTTCCAGTTCGGCGATTGCCCCTGATTCCAGCCCGCGCTGCCCGGCTTCGGCGGCACCAAAATCCTCCACGCCGAACACCTGTCCGTCAAGCAGCGCCCAGCTGCGTTGCCAGTGCGCCTCTGCCTTCTCTGTCTGCGGCTTTTCCGGGATCAGCATGAAATCCTCGACCAGCGTTTCCCCCACCGCCTGCGGCATCAGCACCATCAGATTCACATAATCCGGGCTGGCGACCAGCACGGTGCCGGGGAACAGCTGATAGGCATAGGTGAGGATGCGGCGCAGCGCCGGCCAGTCCGCGAAATCCACGCCGTCCAGCCCGCCCAGCCGCGCCACGGCGGAACGGGCGTGCGGACCGACGGTGTCGCCCGCCGTCAGCCCGTCCTCGAAGAATTTGGCGATGCTGTTCTGGTGCAGCCGCTGCACATGATAGCTTTCCAGAAACGCATCCATGATGAGCTTCCAGTTGGACCTGACCCGGTGCGTGCGCCGGGCATAAAGATGCATCTCTGCCAGCCCCAGCGCATCGAAATCGGCGGCGAGCGGGCCGGTCGCGAGATCGAAGCTGGCCGTTGCGGCCCGTTGCGGCGCGGCCCAGATCAGCCCGCCCGCCTCTGCACAGGGAACCGGCACCAGCCCGGTTTCGCGCTTGTTGAGGCCGGGGAAGGTTTCCGGGCGCGGCAGGCCCTTCAGCTGCCCATCCAGCGCATAGGCCCATGCGTGATAGGGGCAGATGACCAGCGGTTCGGCCACCGGCTCCGGCGCGTCGATCAGCCGGGTGCCGCGATGGCGGCAGGCGTTCAGGAAGATGCGCAGCGCGCCGCGTTTATCCCGCATCAGGATCAGCGGCGCGCCGAATCCGTCATGCGTCATCAGCGTGCCCGCCTGTGGCAGCATGGCCGAAGGGCCGATCACCACGGGGAAGGCGTGGAACAGCTTCGCCTGTTCGGCGGCGAAATTCTGCGCGCAGGTATAGATTGCGGCGTCCACCGTGGAGCGGATGAAGGGATGCGTCCGCGTGCCGTCGCGGCACTGCACGGCAAGGGCGATCTGCGCATCCGTCGGCGCGCGGCGCCGGGGTTCGTAAGGCGCGTTCATGGGGGCCATAGTGCGCCCTGCGGGCAAGCCCCCGCAATCCTGTTTCAATTGCGTGGAAAAGCAGGCAGACAGGGTGCCGCATGACAGACACCGCACGCCCGGACCGCTCGCTGGTCGCCGCCATCCGCCCCTATCTGGAGAAGGAACCGATTGGCGCGCTGCTGCTGGGCCTGTCCTCTGGCGCACCCTTCGCCATGATCGCTTCCACGCTGACCACGCGGCTGGCGGAATCCGGCATCGACAAGAAAACGGTGACGGCTTTCGCGCTGACCTTCCTGCTCTATAACTTCAAATTCCTCTGGGCACCGTTCATCGATCGCATCCGCATTCCCGGCCTTGCCGCCGCCGTGGGGCAGCGGCGGGCGTGGCTGTTCCTGATCGCCGCCTGCACAATTGCCGCCATTGTCTGGATGGGGCAGGTGGATCCGGTCGCGGATATCCGGCTGATGGTGATCGCCGCGCTGACGGTCGCCTTCTTCGGGGCCACATTCGACATCATCATCGACGCCTTCCGCATCGACAGCCTGAAGCCAGACCAGCTGGGCGCGGGGTCGGGGATGAGCCAATATGGCTGGCGGCTCGGCTCGGCGGGCGCGGGCGCGCTGGCGCTGGTGATGGCGGAACGTTCGGGCTGGAACACGGCCTATGCGGCGGCGGCAATGTTTGCGCTGCCCGCCGTCGCCGCCGGCCTGCTGCTGGGCGAGCCGGTGCGGCGCACCGCCGTGCTGGCGAAGGAAAAGGCCGAACCCTTCCTGAAGCGGGTGCAATCCACCTTCGTCGCCCCGCTGGCGGACTTCCTGACGCGGCCGAACGCCTGGCTGGTGCTGCTGTTCGTGGTGATCCACAAGATCGGCGACACGCTGGCGAACCTGTCGCTGCGCATCCTTCTGGCGGACCTTGGCTTCGATAAGGATGCCATCGCCGCCTATGATGTCGGCTTCGGACTGGTGGCCTTCATGGTGGGCATCTTCGTGGGCGGTATCGTCTATGCGCGAATGGGCATGATGCGATCGGTGATGCTCAGCCTGATCCTGATGGGCGTATCCAACCTGATGTTCGCCTGGCTGGCCACCATGGGCCCGGTGAACTGGGCGCTGGCCGCCACCATGGGGTTCGAGAATTTCGCCAGCGGCATGGGTGGCGTGGCCGTCGTCGCCTATCTCAGCTGGCTGTGCGACTTGCGTTTCACCGCCACCCAGTTCGCGCTGCTCTCTGCCATGTCGTCCATCCTCGGCCGTTTCGTGCAGGGGACGACGGCTGGCGCGCTGATCGAATCCATGGGCTTCGTGAATTTCTACCTACTCACCACGCTGTTGGCGGTGCCGGGAATCCTGCTGTTCTGGGTTTTGATGAAGCGCGAGCCGCCCGCGCCCGCCAGCGCACAGCCCGGTTCAGGAGCCCCCGCCGGATTGTCATAATAAGCGGCTAGAGGCCGCCTACCGGGTGACAGGCCCGGCAGGAGGTCAGACGCTCGATGCTGCATCAATCGATCGCAACAACTTCAGTCGCCCCCCAGTTGCTCGCGCGAGCGCCGCACATCCACCGGCAAGGCCAGTTGGACGTGCGCATCGCCACCAGCGAGGAGGAAATCGCCGCCGCGCAGGCGCTGCGTTACCGGATTTTCTACGACGAGATGGGCGCGAAGCCGACGCTGGCCATGCAGGCCGCGCGCCGCGACATCGACGATTATGACCATGTCTGCGACCATCTGCTGGTGATCGACCATGGGCTGGATGGGCGGCCGCAGGTGGTGGGCACCTACCGGCTGCTACGCCAGCAAGTGGCGGAGCGGCAGCGCGGCTTCTATTCGGCCGGGGAATATGATCTGGCCCCGCTTCTGGCGTCTGCCGGTGGCCAGTTGCTAGAACTGGGCCGCAGCTGTGTCGCGCCCGAACATCGCAACACCACCACCATCAGCCTGTTGTGGCGCGGCATCGCCACCTATCTGGCGCAGCACCGCATCAGCCACATGTTCGGCTGCGCCTCTTTACACGGCACCGATCCGGCGCATCACGCCGCCGAGCTGAGCTATTTGTATCACCACCATCTCGCTCCGCCGCAGCTGCGCGCCCGCGCGCTGGCCCATGCGCCCATGGACCTGCTGACCGCCGGAAGCTATGACGTGAAGGCGGCGCAGCGCGCGCTGCCGCCGCTCGTCAAAGGCTATCTGAGGGTCGGGGCCATGGTTGGGGACGGCGCGTTCGTGGACAGGCAGTTCAACACGGTGGACGTGTTCGTGCTGATGCCCGTGGACGGCATCACGCGCCGCTATCTCGACAGGTTCGCCACCGCCAACGACGCGGTTTGATCGCCGCCTTCCGATCTTTTCTGGGCACGGCGCGGCGGGAAACGCTGCCCGATCATGTGCTGCTGGGCGAGGGTCGGCTGCCGCTGATCGCACGGGTGAACCCGCGCGCGCGGCGCATGTCGCTGCGGCTGTGCACCGCCAGCCGCAGTGTGAAACTGACGCTGCCGCCCCGCGCCAGCCTTGCGCAGGCGCGTGCGTTTGTCGCCTCGCATCAGGGCTGGATCGAGGCGCAGGCCGCGCGGCGGCTGCCGCAACCCTTGCCCTTCGTTCCCGGCGCGCTGCTGCCGGTGGCAGGCGAACCGCTGCGGCTGATGCCCGGCAGCGGGCGCATCGCGCGGCGCGACGGCGACACGCTGCTGGTGCCGGGCGAAGGCCCGCTGTTCGCCGCCCGCACCCAGCGCTGGCTGAAAGCGGAATCGCTGCGCCTACTGGACTCGGAAACCCGCAGCATCGCCGCGCTGATCGGACGCGAGGTGAAAGAGGTGCGCGTGGCCGATCCGCGCAGCCGCTGGGGCAGCTGCGCCGCCGACGGGCGAATCGCCTACAGCTGGCGGCTGATCCTCGCGCCGGACTTCGTCCGCCGATCCGTGGTGGCGCACGAAGTCGCGCATCTGGCGGAAATGAACCACTCCGTCCGCTTCTGGCGGCTGGCGACGCAATTGCTGGGCGAACCGCACGACAAGGCACGCAACTGGCTGCGCGCGAACGGGCCGCTGTTGCTGAGCTATGGGGTGGCGGATGGCGGCGGGTTGGCGGAGAGGGTGTAGTTGAGGGGGCGCTGCCCCCTCAAACTCCCCCGGCAGGGGCGTGACGCCCCTGCACCCCCGACGTTTTTTGCCCCTCCCCTGCAGGGAAGGGGTTGGGGCTATCCGCTTGGCGCGAGGGTGGGTGTTTTAGTGCCTGCGGCGCTTTGGCGTGTGTTCCACGCGCCTCACCACCCGTCACCCGGATCAAGTCCGGGGTGACGGGTGTGGTTGGTGGGGAGGGGGGTGGATCAGGCCCCACGTCGCTCCCCTCTCTCCACCTCTCTCCCCAACGGGGAGAGAGAGCCTGTTGCGCCGCAGGCAATCGAATCTGATCACTGAAGCGGCGTTGGGAGTTTAGGCGCGGCGCCAAGTTTGAGGGTGCAGGGAAATCATTTCCCTGCTGGGTGCAGGGCAAAGCCCTGCCCGCCGGAGGCAAAAATCCCCGCAGGCCGTGTTCCAGAAGCGCAACCCCAAGCCGCCGATGCCCCCATCCCTCAATGCAATGTCAGCACCCCATCCACAGCCCGGAATTCGGCCGGGCTGATCAAATCGCGGTGGGCGACGCGGATGGCATGGATGGTGGCTTCGATTTCGCGCCGCCAATGCTCCAGGAAGCGGGCGAGTTCCGGGAAGGATGGGGCGAGATCCCAGCTTTGCCAGATATATTGCTGCAGCAGGCTGGGGTGATCCGGCATCCAGTAGCTGATTTCCGCCGTGAGCAGCCCATAGCCCGACATTTGCAGCCGGAACCCGTCGTCGATGGATCGCATGCCCGTCTCCTGCCTGTTGGGAGGGCATGGTTCATTGGATTGCGATTTTACGCAAGATGCTGAATTGTAACGTGAAACTGGCAGCACTCTTTGCCGGTGAGTGCCAATGGATCAGCGGGTGGCGCGCACCATGTCCACGATATCCGGCAGGCCCCGGCCCAGTGCGACGGCTTGCGCCTCCCTGCCGCTGATCTTCATCCAGAACATCCGCCAGTCGCCCATGAAGCTCCACCATGGCTTCACCCAGCTGGCGGGCTTGTTATGTTCGAAGCGGAAGTGGCCGATCCATGCGCAGCCATAGCCGAACAGGATTCCGGCCAGCACCAGCCACCAGTTGCCGGTGGCGATCAGCGCGGCGAGTGCCGCCAGCCCGCCCGCAGAGCCGAGGTAATGGATGTTGCGGTTCCGCTGATCCTGATGCGCGGCCATATAATAGGGCCAGAATTCGGCGAAGCTGGTGGGGATGGGGGGCTGGTTGGTGGACATGCCCGCATCATAACCCATCAGGCCTGTGGGATGAACTTGGCAATTCTATCAAAGGCGCGGTCCAGCGTTTCCACCTCCGGTGTCAGGCTGATTCGCACATGGCCGCGTCCGCCTGCGCCGAAGCCGCTGCCGGGCACCACCCCCACCTGCGCTTCATCCAGCAGGCGGCGGGCGAAGCGCTGATCGTCCGGCTCCACGCCGCGGCAATCCAGCATCACGAACATGCCGCCAGCGGGCATCGCCGCCGACAGTCCCTGCAGCGCGTTGGCGCGGGCGACGACATGTGTGGCCCTGTTGCGGAAGGCGAGGCGATAGTCCGCCAGTTCGGAGTCCGGCAGGGAGAGCGCGACCACGGCGGCGTCCTGCACGAACTGGCAGACGCCGAACAGCGCGGCTGCGCACCAGTCCCCCAGTGCGGCGATCAGCCGCTCAGGCGCGATGGCCCAGCCGACGCGATAGCCCGTCATCGCATGGCTTTTCGACAGGCTGTTGATGGAGACGGTGCGGCCGCGCGGGCCGTGCTGCCATGCGCGCACATCCTGCCCGTCGAAGCGGAAATGCGAATAGACTTCGTCCACCACCAGCCACAGATTGTGCTGCTCGCACAGTTCCGACAGCCGGACATAATCCGCCGGGGAGAGCGCGGTGCCGCCGGGGTTGGCCGGGCTGTTCAGGAACAGGCAGCGGGTGCGCGGGGAGATGGCGGCGGCGATCGCCTCGATGTCGGTGGACAGGTCCGCGCGGGCGGGCACGCGCACGGCGGTGGCCCCGGTGGCGGCGACCACGCCCGGATAGGTGGCGTAGAAGGGGTCTGACAGGATCACCTCGTCGCCTTCCCCTACGATCAGCGTCAGCACCGCCAGCCCGGCGTGCTGCGCGCCCGGCATCACCATCACATGGCCATGTTCGCAGCCTTCCGTGCGGGCGATGGCCGAGCGCAGCGCGGGTTCGCCGTGCAGCGGGGTGTAATGGGTGCGCCCGGCGTCCAGCCCGGCCTTGGTGGCGGCAACGATGGCCGGGTGCGGCGGGCACACGGGATCGCCCAGCGTCAGCAGCAGGATGTCCTCTCCGGCGGCCACGCGGCGCAGCCCTTCGTCGGCGATGGCCCAGCTGCTGGCCTGCCCCACGGCGGCAAGGCTGCGCGCGCGGCTGGAAAGGGGGGGCAGGGGCTCAGTCATCCGGCAACTCCGCTTCGGCTTCGATTTCGACCCGCCATTCGGGCCGTAGCAAAATGGCCCCCGCCACCACGGTGGCCGCCGGGCGGATCGCGCCGAACAGCCGCCCATGGGCGCGGCCGACGGCCTCTGCGTCGGCCGCGTCGCGCAGGAACATGCGCGTGCGTACGATGTCGGCGGCATGACCGCCCAGTGCCCCCACCGCCTCCACGATGATTTGGAGGCAGCGCTCCGCCTGCGCTTCGGCGTCGCCGGGCGTGCTGGAGCCATCCGCCTCTACGGGGGCCGTGCCCGAGACGAGGATGCGGCGGCCCACGCGCACCGCGCGGGAGAAGCCGATGCTGGCTTCATAGGGAGAGGCGGAGGCGTGGCGCGCGCGGGGCATCGGGCGCGCTTAGCGGGCGCTGCGGCGGGTGGGAAGAGCGAAGGGCATCCGGGGCCTTACGCCCCGGTCAGCGCCTTCAGCTGCCAGCCCACCACCAGCAGACGCCCTTCCGCGCGGATCAGCGCGAGGCCCGCATCCAGCGCCTCGCGTTCGGCGTCGAGCAGGCTCAGCTGCGGCTTCATACCCGTCTGTACTTCCAGCCGGGTGGCGCGCAGCGCCTCTGCGGCTGCATCCTGCTGTTGCCGGGCAGCTTCCAGCATCCGCTGCGCGGCGGAAACACCCTCGAAGGCGGCGATGGTTTCGGCCTCGATTTCGCGGCGCGCGCCTTCGTTTGCGGCCTGCGCTGCGGCGGCGTTGGCCTTCGCCTCGGCGATGCGGCCCTGCCGCCCGCCGTCGAACAAGGTCCAGCGGGCGCGCACGCCGACCACGGCCTGATCGGCGCGGTAATCGGGGAAGAACTGGTCCCGCACGGTGGAGGCCTCGGCGAAGGCACCGACGCTGGGCAGCCAATCCGCCGTGGCGGCCCTGGCCTGCGCCTGCGCCGCGCGGGCAGCGCCTGCGGAAGCCGCCAGCGCGGGGTTCGCGGCCAGCGCGGCGGAAACAGCCGCCGCGCGGCTGGCCGGTGCGGCCGGAGGTGGCGGCAGCGGGCCGAGGGCATCCGGCTCCAGCCCTGTCAGGGCGTTGAAGCGCGCCACTGCCCCGGCTTCGGCGGCAACCGCGCCTTCCAGACCGGCCTCTGCCTCTGCCCGCCGGGCGCGGGCCTGGCTGAGATCGGTGGAGGGTGCGTCGCCCGCCTTGTAGCGCAGCCCGGCCTGCCGCTCGATCTCGCGCATCTGCACCAGCTGGGCGCGGCGCAGATCAGCTTCGCGCCGGGCGGTGGCGACTTCGGCATAGGCGGCGGCGACTTCCACGGAAATGTGCGCGCGGGAGAGTTCGGCCATCGCCTCTGCGCTGCGGCGCGCGGCGCGGGCGGCTTCGCGGCCGGCCAGAATCCGCCCGCCCGCGAACAACGGCTGCTCAAGGCTGGCAAGCGCTGCGCGCGGGTTCACATCCGCCGCCTGCAAGCCGAAATAGCCCTTCGGGTCCAGCCGACCCACGCCATAAGTGCCGGAAAGGGTGGCCGTGGGCAGCAGCGCGCCATCGGCCTGAGACACCCGCGCCCGCGCCGCCGCCAGCTTGGCATCGGCTTCGGCGATGGTGGGGTTGGAGGCGAGCGCCGCCGCCAGCGCCTCGTCCAGAGAGACGGCAGCGGCGGGCCGGGCCGCGCCCAGCAGCAGAAGCCCTGTGATCAGCAGGCGGATGGCGGGCGAACGCATTGGCGTGCTCAGCGGAAGGCGTTGCCCGGGCGCAGGCCCAGTTTGCGGAAGATGATCGCGGCCGGGCAGAAGCCGGTGAAAGCGGCCTGAATCATGTTCGCCCCGGCAAAGGCCGACAGCCAGAGCCACAGCGGGTTCACGAAATGCCCCAGCGCCAGCCCGGCCAGAACCACGGCCCCGGCAAAGGCGAGAACGGCACGATCAATGTTCATCGCATCTCTCCTTGTTACTTGCGGGTGCGCAGCTTTTTCACGCCCATCGCATCGAGGGCGAGCTTTTCGTAAAAGGGTTCGGATTCCCCTTTGCGAACCTTGCGCAGGAAATATTTTTCGAAGGCGATTTTCGCCACATGCACCCATTTCCCGCTGGACGACCAATTGGTGTTCCGCGGCGGAATCTGCGGCTGGGCCACGAACGCAACGCCACCATCACCAAAGTCCGCCAGACAGATGGCGTTCCAGCTGGCCTCGAACTCCGGCTCCTTGCCGTCGAGCAGGTCGGACAGGTTGTGGGCGACGGCCGTGACCATCGATTCGATCATGAAGCCCGTTTTGGGCACGCCGACCGGAACCGGGGTGGGGCCGGTCGGCGGGATCGCCACGCACACGCCCAGCGCAAACACGTTGCGGAAGCCGGGGTTGCGCTGATGCTTGTCCACCAGAATGAAGCCGCGCGGGTTGGTCAGCCCTTCGATGCCGAACACGGCGGGCACGCCCCGGAACGGCGGCATCATCATCGCCAGCCCGAACGGCAGGTCATGCGCCTTCTTCACCTGCCCGTCGTCGCCGATTTCCTCCACATGCATCATGTTCGGATCGACCGAAGTGATCCGGCTGGAGGTGAGCCATTTGATATGACGTTCCCGCATTTCGGATTCGAGCAGGCCCTTGGTATCTCCGACACCGTCCAGCCCGAGATGGCCGATATAGGGTTCAGAGGTGACGAACGTCATCGGCACCTTGTCCCGCACCTTGCGGCGCTTCAGCTCGGTATCCACCAGCATGGCGAATTCATAGGCCGGGCCGAAGCAGGACGCGCCCTGCGCCGCCCCCACGATCACCGGTTTGGGGTCTTCGGCCAGCCGGTCGAACAGGTCTGCGGCGGCAGCGGCATGATCGGTCTGGCAGATGGAAATGGTGTTGGCTGCCGGCCCGAAGCCCGGAATCTCGTCGAAGGCGAGGTCCGGCCCCGTCGCGATTACCAGCCAGTCATAGGAAAGGCTGGTGCCGTCGTTCAGTTCCAGCCGGTTTTCGGCCGGATGCACCCGCTTTGCCCCAACGGAGGTGAAGCCGATGCCCTTTTTCTTCATCACCGGCGGCAGGTGCACGCGGATCGCCTCCGGCTCCCGCCAGCGCACCGCGACCCACGGGTTCGACGGCACGAACCAGTAATCATCGGAATTGGAAACCACCATCAGTTCCGCGCGACCCTTTACAGCGTCGGCCACTTCATAAGCGGCAATGGTGCCGCCCAGTCCGGCGCCCAGAACGATAATCTTCGGCAGTGCCATCTCGCCCGATCTCCCCGCCAGTCGGCGCCTGAATTTTGCCCGGAATGTGACCCGGTGTCTTGACTATATATTAGTAATATAGAATATATGCAAGTATGAATTCAGGAGACGAAAACATGTTCGGATTCGGCAGGAAGGCCAGCCCGCGTGACATCGGCGCACAGGCGCTGGGCGGCATGGTGACGGCGGGCGAGGTGCTGGTGGTGGACGTGCGCGAGCCGCATGAGTTCGCGGCTGGCCATATTCCGGGCGCGATCAACCTTCCGCTCTCGCGCTTTTCCCCCGCACAACTGCCGGATGCAAAGGGCCGCAAGCTGGTGCTGAACTGCGCGGCTGGCGGGCGCTCTGCACGGGCGATGGCCGCATGCGATTCGGCGCGCGCCGCAGTCGACGGGCATCTGGCAGGCGGCATGTCCGCATGGGCGGCGGCCGGGCTGCCCGTCGAGCGCGGGGCCTGATCATGCGCGCCCACCTGCTATTGACGGCTCCGCTGGCGCTGGCCCTTTCGGCGTGCGGCAGTGGGGAACCCGCCGCCGTGCCGCCGCAAGCCGTCGTGACAGGCGAGCGCTTCACCCTGCGGCCGCAGCAATTACCGGATCTGGCCGAGGTGCCCGCCACCGTCACAACGCGCGATATGGCAGAGGCGCGGGCGCGGATTCCGGGCGTACTGACGGCTCTGAACGTACACGCGGGCAGCCGCGTTTCCGCCGGGCAGCCAATCGCCCTCATCACCGACAGCCGGTTGACGCAGGAGGCCGCAGCGCAGGGGGCAGGCGCGGCGGCTGCCGAAGCGCAGGCTGCGCGCGCGAAGGCCGATCTGGATCGAATCCGTTTCCTGCACCGCGAAGGCGTCTATGCGCAGGCGAAGCTGGACGAGGCGCAGGCCGCCTCGCGCGCGGCCAATGCCATGCTAGCGGCAGCCCGCGCCCAGCAGGGGGCGGTGAAGGCGGTGGAGGGGCAAGGCGTGGTTCGCGCGCCAGCCGCCGGAACCGTTCTCGTGGCCGATGTGCCGGAAGGCTCGGCCGTCGCGCCGGGGATGCTGATCGCCACCATCACAGCCGGGCCGCCCATCGTGCGGCTGGACGTGCCCGAAGGGCTGGCCGCCCGGCTGCGGGCGGGTGCCGAGGTGCATGTGAGCGGGCTTGCGGGGCAGGCGGCAGGTGAAACGGCGATCGGCCGCATTGTCCGAATCTACCCCGGCGTCAGCGATGGGCGGACCCGCGCCGACGTGACGGTTTCGGGCCTCAGCCCCGAACTGGTTGGCCAGCGCGTGGCCGCCGCCGTGGAAGCCGGCGCGCGCGAGGGGCTGGCCGTTCCCGCCCGCTTCGTGGAACAGCGCTTCGGCCTGCGCTTCGTACGCCTGTTGTCGGCAGACGGCAAGCGCGCCGCCGATGTGCCGGTGGAGGTGCGCCCGCTGGCCGATGGCCGGGTGGAAATTCTCTCGGGCCTGCATGGCGGAGACATGATCCTCGCGCCGCACGCAGGGGCTGGAAAATGACTCGCCCCGCCGTGCCACTGGGGGTGGCTGGTCGGCTGACGAAGGCGACGATCCAGTCCCCCCTCACGCCGCTGCTGCTGCTGGCGAGCCTGCTCATCGGGCTGCTCGCCATCATGACCATCCCGCGCGAGGAGGAGCCGCAGATTTCGGTGCCGATGGTCGATCTGGAACTGTCGGTTCCCGGCATGTCGGCAGCCGATGCGGTGGAGCATGTCGGCAAGCCGCTGGAGGAAATCCTGCTGGCGACCCCCGGCGTCGAGCATGTCTATGTGCAGGCGCGCGACCATGGCGTGCTGGTAACGGCCCGTTTCGAAGTCGGCTCCCGCCCGGAGGATGCGGCCATCCGCGTCTCCGAACGACTGGACGCCAATGCCGACCGCGCGCCGCCCGGCGTGCCGTGGCCGAAGGTGACGGTGCGCGGGATCGACGATGTGCCGATCCTCGTTCTCACCCTGTCGCCCGAACCGGGCGTGGCGGATCGCTGGTCGGACCGGGAGTTGCGCCAGCTGGCCGCACGGCTGCGATCGGAAATGCTGAAGGTGCCGGATGTCGGGCTGACCTTCCTTGTCGGTGGCCGGTCGGAGGCGATCCGCATCGTGCCCGATCCGGCGCGGCTGGCAGCGCATGGCGTGCCGCTGTCCGCGGTGATCGAAGCGGTGCAGCAATCCTCGCGCAGCTTCCCGGCGGGCACCGTCCGCAACCGGGGAGAGGCCGACCTGCTGGTGGCGGGCGGGCAGGTTCGCTCGGCGGCCGACCTCCAATGGTTGCAGCTGCGCTCTGTCTCCGGCGCGCCGGTGCTGTTGTCTGACGTGGCGCGGGTGGAGCAGGGCGGATCGGACGATCAGGCCCGCAGCTGGCGCATGACGCGCGACGAGCAGGGCAGCTTCACGCTGGCCCCGGCGGTGTCCATCGCCATCGCCAAGCGCACGGGTGCGAACGCGGTGACTGTTTCGGAAGCGGCGGTCGCCCGGCTGGAGAGCCTGAAAGGCAGCCTGATTCCTGACGGTGTGCGGGTGGAAGTGACCCGCAACTATGGCGAGACGGCGAACGAAAAGGCGAATGAGCTGATCTTCCACCTCGCGCTCGCCACCGTCTCCATCGTGATTCTGGTGGGCTTCGCGGTCGGCTGGCGGGAAGCGGCGGTGACAGCCATCGTCATCCCCACCACCATCCTGCTCACCATGTTTGCCTCCAAGCTGATGGGTTACACCATCAATCGCGTCAGCCTGTTCGCGCTGATCTTCTCCATCGGCATATTGGTGGATGACGCCATCGTCATCATCGAGAATATCGCCCGCCATTGGGCGATGCGAGACGGGCGCGGCCGGATCGAGGCCGCCATCGATGGCGTCGCGGAAGTGGGCAATCCCACCATCGTCGCCACGCTCACTGTGGTGATGGCGCTGCTGCCGATGCTGTTCGTCTCCGGCCTGATGGGGCCTTATATGGCCCCCATTCCGGTGAACGCCTCTGCAGCGATGATCTTCTCGTTCTTCGTCGCCGTGATCATCGCACCCTGGCTGATGGTGCGCTTTGCGCGGATGACGATCTTCGGTGTCGATCATCATGCGGCTGATGCGCATGGCGGCAAGCTGGGGCGGGCCTATGAAGCGGTGGCGAAGCGGGTGATCGCCACGCGCGGCACGGCGCTGGCCTTCCTGCTCGTGGTGGGCGTTGCCACGCTCGTCGCCGGTTCCATGTTCTATTTTCGCGCCGTCACGGTGAAGCTGCTGCCGTTCGACAACAAGTCGGAACTGCAACTGGTGCTGGACATGCCGCCCGGCACCAGCCTTGAAGACACGCAGCGCACGCTGATCGCGCTGGCGGGCATTGCCGGGCGGCAGGGCGAAGTGACGGCGATGGACCTGAACGCGGGCACCGCCGCGCCGTTCAACTTCAACGGCCTTGTCCGCCATTATTTCCTCCGCCGCGATCCCAATCAGGGCGATGTGATGATCACGCTGCAGCACCGATCTGACCGGGCGCGGTCCAGCCATGAGGTCGCGCTTGCCTTGCGCGCCGCTCTGAAGGCGGTGCCGCTGCCGCCGGGCGCGACGCTGGGCGTGGTGGAAACGCCACCCGGTCCGCCGGTGATGGCGACGCTGCTGGCGGAAATCTACGGGCCGGATGAAGCCAGCCGCCGCGCGACTGCGATGCAGGTGGAAAAACTGTTCCGCAGCGTGGATTTCATCGTCGATGTGCAGAACAGCTTCCGCACCCCTGCGCCGCAGCTGCAACTGCTGCCGAACCGGGTTGCGATCGATCATCTGGGCCTGTCTGAACGGCAGTTGCTGGATAGCGTGAGTGCGGTGATGGGGCGGCAGGTGGCGGGCTATGCCCCGCGCGGCGGCGGGCAGGTGCCACTGCCGATCGAAGTCTCGCTGGATCAATCCGCGAAGCAGTGGAACGGCGCGTTACAGGCCACCCCGGCCGCCGTTGCCGCCACACCAACGGGGCCGCGCCTTGTGGAACTGGGCGAACTGGTCACCGCGCAGACGGCAGAGGGCAGCCATATGCTGTTCCGCCGCAACGGTCGCGCCGCGGACATGGTGATGGCGGAACTGGCAGGCACGCAGGAAGCGCCGATTTACGGCATGATCGCCGTGCGCGACGCCATCGACGCGTTCGACTGGGCAAAGGCAGGGCTGGTGAAGCCGCTGATCCGCCTGAACGGCCAGCCGACGGATGAAAGCGTGCCCAGCCTGCTATGGGATGGCGAGTGGGAGATCACCTGGGTGACCTTCCGCGACATGGGCGGGGCCTTCCTGGTGGCGTTGCTGGGCATTTATGTGCTGGTCGTGGCGCAGTTCCGCAACTTCAAGGTGCCGCTGGTGATCCTGACCCCCATTCCGCTGACTCTGGTGGGAATCGTGATCGGCCATATGCTGTTCCGCGCGCCTTTCACGGCCACCTCGATGATCGGTTTCATCGCGCTGGCGGGGATCATCGTGCGCAATTCCATCCTGCTGGTGGATTTCATCAACCACGCCCGCGCGCCGGGCAAACCCATGCGCGACGTGCTGCTGGAGGCCGGGCGGATTCGCTTCAAGCCCATCCTGCTGACGGCGCTGGCAGCGATGATCGGCGCAGCGACCATCCTGATGGACCCGATCTTTCAGGGCCTCGCCATCAGTCTGCTGTTCGGGCTGGCATCTTCCACGCTGCTGACGGTGCTTGTGATTCCTGCAATCTACATCATCCTGCGGGATGATGGCCTGCCGCCGACGCACCAACCATTGCCGGATGCGGCCTGAGCCGCCCCTCGAACGACAGAAGGAGAGACAGACATGGCACAGGATTGGCCCGGACTGATCGCGGAGATGAACCCGCAGCTGGCTGCGTTTCGCGGATTGCAGCCCGATGTGATGAAGGCCTTCGCGCAGATGGCGCAGGCCGCCACCACCACGAACGCGCTGGATACGAAAACGAAAGAGCTGATCGCACTGGGCATTTCCGTCGCGGTGCGCTGCGACCCGTGTGTGGCCTATCATGCGAAGGCAGCGGTGAAATCCGGCGCGAGCGAAGCCGAAGTGGCCGAAGCTTTGGGGCTGGCCGTTTACATGGGGGCAGGCCCCAGCGCCATGTATGCGGCCAAGGCGCTGGAAGCCACGCGCCAGTTCGCCCCCGCAGATGGCACGGCCTGAGGCGATGGCCGCAACCGACCCCGGCGCACAGGCCTTCTGGGACGCGCGCTTCGGCAACAGCGAGTGCCTTGTGTTCGGCGAAGCGCCGAACCTGTTCCTGAGCCAGCAGGCGCATCTGTTGCCGCCCGGTTCGGATGTGCTGGCCGTGGCGGATGGCGAAGGCCGCAATGGCGTTTGGCTGGCGGAACAGGGCCATCGCGTGACCGCGACCGACATTTCGCCGGTGGGGCAGGCCAAGGCCCGTGCGCTGGCCGCAAAGCGCGGCGTGACGCTGGACTTCGTGATCGCGGACCTCGACGAATGGGACTGGCCGGAAGCCGACTATGACGCGGTGGTGGCCATCTTCATCCAGTTCTTCGGTCCGGATGCGCGCGCCCGCATGTTCCAAGGCATGAAGCGCGCCGTGCGGCCGGGCGGGCTGATCCTGTTGCAGGGCTATCGCAACGAACAGCTCTCCTACGGCACCGGCGGGCCGGGGGCAGTGGAGAATCTCTATACCGAAGCGCTGCTGCGCGAGTTGTTCGCGGACTGGCAGATCGAGCACCTCGCCGTGCACGACAGCGCGCTTGCGGAAGGCCCGGCCCACAACGGCATGTCGGCGCTGATCGACCTTGTCGCGCGGCGTCCTGCAAACGGCTGAGGTTCGTTACTGCGGCAGGCGCGACGGCAGGGTGCGGGGCGGCATATGCTCGATCCCTGCGCGCACACGCGTCAGCCGCGCGCGGGCGATGATCACCTCGTCCTGAATGGGCGCGGTGTCGCTCAGCGCCTCCAGCCCCTCGTCGCCGTCGGCCGCGCCCCACAGCTTTTCCCGCCGCCAGGCATCCCGGCCCCGGGCCTCCGCAGTCCGCAACAGATAGGCTTCCACATTGTCGGGGCCGCACATCGCCCGCCGCAAGGCTCACATAGGCCCCTTGCAGCAGATCATCGCAATCCACCCGGCGCGTCAGCCGTTCCACCTGCGCCAGCAGCCCGGTCCAGCCCGCCCACAGGCGATTCGCCGACATCTTCTGGAATTCGTCATGATCGCCATCAGCCAGGGGGCAGCGCCGCCAGGCGCAGTTGCAGTCAGTTTCATGACATCCGGCAGTAAGCCTGATCTCAGAGACCGGGCAGCCAGCCCATATGCTCGCCCAGAATGATGAGGCCGATAGAGATCAGCGCGATGCCGCCCAACAGTTCCGCCTTTTTGCCGAAGCGCACGCCCACGGCCGCGCCGATCAGCATGCCGATGGTCGTCAGCACAAAGGTGGAGACGCCGATGGCGGCGGCCACCACCCAGATGTTCACGCCGATGAAGGCAAGGCCCACGCCGACAGCCGCCGCGTCGATGCTGGTGCCGATGGCCGTCAGCACCAGCCCCAGCGGCCCACCGCGTTTCGGCGTGTCCGCTTCCTCTGCGTCTGGTGCCTCGAACGATTCCTTGATCATGTGGCCGCCCACCAGCGCCAGCAGCACGAAGGCGATCCAATGGTCGATCGCCTGCACATAGCTCGCCGCGAACGAGCCCAGCGCATAGCCGATCAGCGGGGTGATCGCTTCGATGATGCCGAACACCAGCCCCCATTTCAGCGCGACGGGCCATGTGGGGCGGTGCGCCGCGCCACGCCCCACGGCGGCGGCGAAGGCATCGGTGGACATGCTGAGCGACAGGATGAGGATGGCAATCGGGGTCATTGAGGGCAGGCTCCTCCGGGCGGGCGAGACACGCGCCCACCTCCGCCCGGTGCGGCGGTGGACGGCGATGGTCTCGCAACGCGGGCCTGCCTTTTCGGGCCGGTCCGCTGATGGTGCCACGCGGGCGGATCGGGATCCGGCCACGAGCCTGTTGACACCACCCCGGCTGTCTCGCCGGATGCTACTCCCCAACGGGTGACGCGCTCCTACCGCCCGGCCGCCGTTCAGGCAAGCCCTTCGCCGCCCACCAGCAGCACGGCTTTGCCGCAGCCTTGCCCGGAAATGGCGGCGTTCAGCGCCGCGCCGAAATCCGCGAAGTCATGCACCGTGCCGACGGCCGGGCGGATGCGCCCGTCTGCCGCCATCGCAAGCAGCTCTGCCATCTGCCCCGGCACTTCGCGGCCGTCGAACAATATGTGCTGTCGCACATCCACGCCGATCAGCGCCGCGCCCTTCATCAGCGTGAGGTTCGCGGGCAGCGCCGGGATCGGCCCGCCGACAAAACCCACCACCAGATGCCGCCCGCGCCAGTGCAGGGAACGGAAGGCCAGTTCGAACAGTGGGCCGCACACGGGATCGAACACGACATCCGGACCCTTTCCGCCGCAGGCCGCCTTCAGCCGATCCCGCCAGCCGTCCTGCGCAGTGTCGATCACCGCGTCCGCGCCTTGCGCCAGCGCGAAGTCGCGCTTGTCTGCCGCGGAGGCCGCCGCCACCACCTTTGCCCCCAACGCCTTGCCCAATTGCACCGCAGCCGAGCCGACTCCGCCCGCCGCGCCCAGCACCAGCAGCGTTTCCCCGGCGGTCAGCCGGGCGCGATCCTTCAGCCCGTGCAGCGCCGTCAGGTAATTCAGCGGCAGCGCGGCGGCTTCCGCGAAAGGCAGCCGGTCCGGGATGGGCCAGACCATCGGCGCAGGCGCGACGGCCAGTTCGGCGAAGCCGCGCCCGGCCATCGCCGTCACGCGCTGGCCGACGGCAAGGCCCGTCACGCCTTCGCCCAGCGCCGCCACCACGCCCGCCACTTCCTGCCCCGGCACATGCGGCAGCGGCGGCTTCACCTGATAGCGCCCCAGCGCCACCAGCGAATCCACATAGCCCACGCCGCAGGCCGCCACCCGGATCAGCACCTGTCCCGGCCCGGCTTCGGGTTCCGGCACCTCGCGCTCGGCATAGCTGGCGAGGGACTCGAGAGTTTCAGCGACAATGGCCCGCATGGTCTGCTCCTGCCGGAAAAGGCCTGCCTAGCGCGGCCGGCCCATACGGAGACCCTGCGAAAAGCAGCAAGACTGCACGGCCCGCCGATGCTGTCACACGGCCTGCCGACAGGCCCTTGCCCCCGGACGCCTTCATACTTTTATCTTGGCGGCAATGAACGGTCGCCATCTCTCCATGTCCCGCCGGGCCCTGCTCGGTGCCGCCGCTGCCCTCGGCGCGGCCCCCGCGCTTGCTGCCCCGCAGCGCAGCCTCGCCGATGTCGCGCGCGAGGGTTTGCAGAAGCACGGCAACGCCACCCTGCATCGCGATCTGGTCGGAATCGCCGATTTCGCATCGCCCTCGCGGTCGCCGCGCTTCTATCTGGTGGACATGGCCAGTGGCCGCGCCAGCAGCCATCTCGTCAGCCACGGTCGTGGCTCCGACCCCGATCACAGCGGCTGGGTGGAGCGCTTCTCCAACGATTTCGGCTCTAACGCCTCCTCGCCGGGCGGCTATCTCACCGCCGACTATTATTCCGGCAAGCATGGCCGCTCGCAGCGGCTGATCGGGCTGGAGGCCAGCAACAACAATGCCGAAGCCCGCGCCATCGTGATCCACGGGGCCTGGTATGTCTCTGACGCGATGGCGCGCCAGCATGGCAAGATCGGCCGATCCGAAGGCTGCTTTGCCTTCGATGAAGGCAATGGCAGCCTGAACGAAGTGCTGGCCCGGCTGGGGCCAGGGCGGCTGCTTTATGCCGGGCGGTTCGATATCGCCTGAGGAGGCGGGGCACTGTTGCCCCTTCGTTCTTACCCCGGACTTGATCCGGGGCCTCGCTTTTCTGCTCCAACATTGTCGAAAAACAGCTGGACCCCGGATCAAGTCCGGCGTGATGGTTGTTGGGATGTTGGTGGATCAGGCCAACCGGTGACACCCCCTCTCCAACTCTCCCCCTTACAGGGGGAGAGGGCTGCGGTGCGCCGCAGGCAATCGAATCTGATCACCCTCACGGAACAGGAGTTGCGGCGCGACGTGAATTTTGAGGGTGCAGGGAAATCATTTCCCTGCCGGCCGGAGGCAATCAGCCTACCCCTGCGCGTCGGTCTTGCGGCCCATGGCGACCAGATAGGTTTCGCTGGATTCTTTGCGGCTGGCAGGGGGTTTGGCGTGGCGGACGCTTTCGAAGCGGCGTTTCAGTTCTGCGACCAGCGGGCCTTCAGCGCCGCCGCCCAGCACCTTGGCGACGAAGGTGCCGCCGGGGCGGAGGACGCGGACGGCGAAGTCTGCTGCGGCTTCCACCAGCGCCATGGTGCGCAGATGGTCTGTGGGGGGGTGGCCGACGGTGTTTGCGGCCATGTCTGACATCACGAGGTCGGCCTGGCCGCCCATCAGCTCGATGAGTTTGTCGTCCATGCCGTCTGCGAGGAAGTCGCCCTGAACGAAATTCAGGCCCGCGAGTGGCTCGATTTCGAGCAGGTCTATGCCGACGACGGTGGTTTTGGGGCGGCGTTTCAGCACGACCTGACTCCAGCTGCCGGGGGCAGCGCCGAGGTCTACGACGCGGTCTGCGCCTTGGAGCAGATCGAAGCGTTCATCGAGTTCGATCAGCTTGAAGGCGGCGCGGGCGCGCCAGCCTTCGAGTTGGGCGCGTTTCACATAAGGGTCGTTCAGTTGCCGTTCGAGCCAGCGGGCAGAGCTGTTGGAGCGTCCGCGCCGGGATTTCAACCGGGTGCGGCCGCCGAGCGACCGGCCGCCGGTGCGGCCGCCGCCGCTGCGCCCTGTCATGGCCGTGCTGCCCGTGCGCTGTCTGGGCGGCGGTTTTGCCTTGCCCTGTTGTCCCGGGGGGTGGTTTTGCCTCTGTCGTCTCGGGCCATCATGCTTCTGAGGATTCCTTCGCGAATGCCCCGGTCTGCGACGCGCAATTGTGGGGCGCTTCCCAGATCGATCAGGGCTTCCAGGATGGCGGCGCCGGCGACCACCAGATCGGCGCGATCCGTGCCGATGCCGGGGATCAGCGCCCGTTCGTCCGGGGCTTTTACGGCGAGGTCGTGGCTGAGCGCAACCAGATCGGCGGTGGTGGCGAGCGAGCCGTCCACCTGCCTGCGATCATATTGCGGGAGGCCCATGTTCAGGCTGGCGAGCGTGGTGACCGTGCCGGATGCGCCGAGCAGTTGCACTTCGCCCTTCAGCCGCGCCTTCAGCGGGGCGAGATGCTCTGCCACGCGCGCTTTCATGCGCTGATAGGCTTCCAGCCGCCTTGTGGGGTTGCCGGCATCGAGCGGTTCGGTTTCCCCCAGCGAAACGACGCCCCATGGAACACTGATCCAGCAATCCATGCGGATGGAGGGCGGCTGGTTGCGGCCGCCGTTCACCCGTTCCAGCAGGACGACCTCTGTGGAGCCGCCGCCGATATCGAACACCAGCGTGCGGCGGGCTTTTGGATCGATGAGGGTCTGGCAGCCGAGCACGGCCAGCCGGGCTTCTTCCGCCGGGGTGATCACGTCCAGCGCGAGGCCGGTTTCCTCGTAGACGCGACGGACGAATTCCGCGCCATTTTCCGCGCGGCGGCAGGCTTCTGTGGCGACGCTGCGGACCTGGATGACGCCGCGCCGTTGCAGTTTATCGGCGCAGGCGGCCAGCGCGGCGACGGCGCGGTCCATTGCGGCATCGGACAGGCGGCCCGATTGCATCAGCCCTTCGCCCAGCCGGACGATTCGGGAGAAGGCATCTATCACCTGAAATTCGGTTTCACCCGCCGGACCGGGGATGCGGCGGGCGATCAAAAGGCGGCAATTGTTGGTGCCGAGATCCAGTGCGGCGAACGGCCCGCGCGGGTTGTTGCCCTGTCGTGAATCCAGCCGGGAATCCGGTTCCCGCAGCATGCGCCGTTCGGCGGCCTGTGCCCGCCCGTTTCGCGGTTGTTCCGCGCCATTGGTGCCAATGCTGGCACCGCTGCCGGGCGTGGTGCCGGCTCGCATCTCCGCCATCGTCGTCGTCCTGTCCCGCCGGAAGCCGGATGAGGCTTCAGGCACTTGCAGCCAAGCTAGCATGGGAATGGGGATTAACAAGGCCCGGTTCCGCCGGGAGAAGCGGCTGGCGCGCAACAGCCCATTGCATCGGCCCGGACTCGTCGTTATAGGCCCGGCTTCCCAAGGCCTGGGCCCTCGGCGATGAACGGGGACGTAGCTCAGATGGGAGAGCGCAGCAATCGCACTGCTGAGGTCAGGGGTTCGATCCCCCTCGTCTCCACCAGGCCCTTTTGGATTTCGAAATCTGCGCGGGTTTGCGACCATTCGCAGCCTTTGCAGTCTTCATCCCGACCCGCCGGTCTGATGTGCCGATTATTGCCTATGCTGAACGGGCGCGGGAAATGATCAGGCGGTGAACAGCGCCTCCGGCACTGTCGTCAAGCCTTTGATTCGAATCCGTTTGAAGCGGGCGAACCCGCCGGATACCAGTTCCACGTCGCGGCGCGCCACACCGCAGCGTTCGGCCAGAAAGGCCAGCGGCGTTCGGTCGCTTTGCCATCCTCTGGCGGGGCCGCCACATCCACTTGCAGGAGGCCGCCCTTGATGCCGCGAATGCGGTCTGTGCGGGCGCCGGGGCGGGCTTTTACGTTGATGAGGAGGTCTGTGCCTTCGATGCGGATCGCGGCTTCGATCATGCGTCCCGGATGCGCAGGAGGGCTTCCTGTGCGGTGCTGGCGACCAGTGTGCCGTCTTCGGCGTAGATCAGGGCGCGGGAGAGGCCGCGACCGGCTTGGGCCGACGGGCTTTCGCAGGCGAACAGCAGCCATTCATCGGCGCGTGCGGGGCGGAGGAACCACATCGCATGATCGAGGCTGGCCATGAACAGGCTGGGGCTGGGCATGGGCAATGTGTGGGGGAGCGCCGCCGTGCCCGCGAGCCAGTAATCCGACAAATAGGCGAGCAGGGCCGCCTGTTCGGCCGGGCCTGCGCCTGCGCCGCTGGGCAGGCGCATCCAGATCGCGCGGTTGGCGGGGCCTTCGGGCTGTTGCAGGAAGGAGCGGGGGTTGGCGGGTTTGACTTCGATCGTGCCCAACTGCCCGCGCCAGCGGACGCGGATCCAGTCCGGCAGTTCGGCGGCCATGGTGTCGGCGAGTTCGGGCAGGGTCAGCAGATCGTCCGGACGGGGGATGCCGGGGGGTAGCTGCGCCTGATGATCATAGCCGCGTTCCTCTGCGTGGAAGCTGCATTCCATGTGGAAGATCGGCTCGCCTTCCTGCACGGCGGTGACGCGGCGGGTGGAGAAGCGGCCGCCGTCTCGGGTGCGGTCCACCTGATAGATGGCGGGGGCATGGGCGCGGCCCGCGCGCAGGAAATAGCCGTGCAGCGAGTGGACGCTGCGCGCGCCGCCTGCACCGGAGCCTTCCCCCACCGTTGCGATGGCGGCCATGAGCGCTTGTGCCAGCACCTGACCGCCGAACAGCGCGTCATTCGCGTTGCGATGGTTCAACCGGTTGCGGAACAGATCCCGATCAAGCCGCTCCAGCGCCAGCAGTGCCCGCGCGTCGCGTCCGTCCCACTGCAGCGCGGTTGGCTGAATCGACTCTTCCACCTGAAACCCCCGAAAAATCTGCGGCGACACCTGCCGGAGGTCTTCCTAATAGTATCCGGCAATGACCAGTCCAGACCCTGCAGGCGCGATTGCCGCCGCCACCGTGATCGTTGTGCGCGATGGCGCCGACGGACTTGAGATTTTGGCGATCGAGCGGGCGAAGGGAATGGGGTTCGCCGGTGGAGCGATCGCCTTTCCGGGCGGCAAGGTCGATCCGGGTGATGCGCCTTCCACGGAGGCCTTTATCGGATTTGCCGGGCTTGCGCCCGATGACGCGATTGCCCGGGTGGCTGCCGCGCGCGAAGCGTTTGAGGAATCCGGCATCCTGTTTTCCGCCGGGCCGGTGGTGGATCATGGCACGCGCACCCGGCTTCGGCCTGCCTCAGACAGCCATGCGATCGGCTTTGCGGAATTGCTGGGTGAGATCGGGCACAGTCTGGATGCCGCCGTGCTGCGGCCTTTTGCGCGCTGGTTGCCGCCGATGGGGCTGCACAAAAGGTTCGACACGCGCTTTTATGTGGCGGCTTTGCCCGAGGGCGAGGTGATGCTGGCGGATGGGCATGAGGCCGTGCATGCGCGCTGGGCCACACCTGCGCTGTTGCTGCGGGAAGCGGACGAGGGGCTGATCAGCCTGTTGTTTCCCACCCGCTGCAACATTGCGCGGTTGGGGCAGTTTGCCAGTGCGGCGGCGTTGCTGGCGGATGAGACTCCGCCGCCGTTCGTTCAGCCTGACATATTGGAGGATGGCTGGCTGAGCATTCCTGAGGGGATCGGCTATCCCTATGTTCGGGAGCGGCTGGAGCGGGTGCGCCGGGAGTAGGGGCGGGCTGCCGGCCCGCCCGGAGTTGGTCAGGCCGGGCGTTTGCGACGGCGGGCTGCGCCGCCGACGAGGCCGAAGCCAGCGATCATCATGGCCCAGGCTGCCGGTTCCAGGGCAGGGTCATATTCGATGAAGCCGACTTCCTGTGCGATGAAGCGGGCATCGTCATAGTCATTGTCGCCGCCGCCCTGCATGTCTTCGAAGCCGATCGCTGCATATTGGATGCGGGCGAACCATTTGCCGCCGATACGGTTTCCGCCGTTGTAGGCGTCGGCATAGAGGTGGTTGAGGCCATCGGAGTTCAGCGAGGAGTTCGAGAAATAGGTCTCTCCGGTGTTGGTGACATCAAGATAGAAGGAGATGCTGGAGCCTGCCTCGACCCAACCATAGTTCCATGTGGTGCCGCGGGCCACTTTGTTGCTGAGGCTGAGGCCGAGATCGACGCCGTTCACGACGACGCCGAGATAGCTTTTGTAGCCCGCCGTGCTGCCCACGAAGCTGATGAGCAGATCGCCATCGGTGAGCTTTTCGAAGCTGTAGCTTTTGCTGATGGCGACGCCGGGGTTGCTGTAGATGAGGCCCGCAGCCTGAGCGGACGTGCCCGCAAGTGCGGACATGATGCAGATTGCCGTCAGTCGCTTGCGCATTTCGTTTCCTCTGTCGATGAAGAAGACCCGTTGCAGTGCAGCAAGAAGTGTGCCGAACAGGGTTAACGCCGCTAAGCGGTTGGTTAGTTTGCGATCCTGATACGAAAGAATTGGCAGTGTTTAGGCCACACTGTCAAAATCCCTTACAATTCTTAGGGGCGCAGGCCTCTGGCCTTTGCGCCGGGCTTTAATGCCCTTTGGGCGGTTGCGGCGAAGGCGCACAATTCTTCCCGCGTTTCTTCGGGTGCGATGATCGCTTCGACGCCGAAGCGTTCGGCCGTTCGGAAGGGGCTGCGCACGCGTTCAAGCCGGGCGCGGATTTCGGCGAGTTTCGCAGCTCGATCCTCGGCGGCATCCAGTTCGCTTTTGTAGGCGGCTTCCAGCCCGCCTGCGATGGGGAGGCTGCCCCAGTCTCCGCTGGGCCATGCCATGCGCCAGCGGAACCGGTCTGCCGGGGCGTGGGCGGAGCCGGCCATGCCATAGGCCTTGCGCAGGATCACGGTCGCCCAGGGCACGCTGGCCTGATAGATGGCGGCCAGCGTGCGGCTCCCCCAGCGGATGGTGGCCTCGTCTTCGGCGCGCCGCCCGATCAGGAAGCCGGGGTTGTCCACCAGATGCACGACGGGCAGGTGGAAGGTATCGGCGAGGTCCACCATGCGTTCGACCTTGCGGGCGGTTGCGGCTGTCCACAGGCCGCCCAGCGCTTCGGGGTTGGAGGCGATTACCGCCACGGCATAGCCATCGAGCCGGGCGAGGCCGGTGACGACGCCCAGCCCCCATTCCCGGCCGATTTCGAACCAGCTGCCTTTATCGACAATGGCTTCGACGATGGGGCGGATGGGGTAGAGGCGGCGCGAATCGCGCGGGACGGCGTCGTTCAGCCACGATTCGCGGCGGGCAGGGCGATCACGGCCCTTCACCCGCGCGGGGAGTTTATCGACGCTGGAGGGCAGATAGCTGAGGAAGCGGCGGAGGCGTTCGAACGCTTCCGCTTCTGAGCCGACCCTGTCATCCACGGCGCCGTTGCGGGCGTGGATGGCGGCCCCGCCGAGATCTTCCTTGGTGCGGACTTCGCCTGCGGCGGCGACGACCGGCGGACCAGCGACGAACATTTGCGACAGGCCATCGACCAGCAGGCTGTAGTGGGCCATGACCATGCGCCCGGCCCCCAGACCGGCGACCGGGCCCAGGCCGAGCGCCACCACCGGCACTTGCGACATGTTGGCGACCATTGCTTCCCAGCCGGGGATTTCGGGGATGTAGGTGTGGCCCATGTTTTCGAGCGTTTTGACCGAGCCGCCGCCGCCGGTGCCCTCGATCATGCGGATGAGCGGCATGCGATATTCGGTGGCGAGACGTTCCGCTTCGAGCAGCTTGCGGTGGAGGGCGGCGTCTGCCGCGCCGCCGCGCACGGTGAAATCGTCTGCGGTGACGACGACGGGGCGGCCGTCTATCTCTGCGCGGCCGAACAGGAAGTTGGCGGGGAGGAATGCCTGCATCTCCCCTTCCGGGCCGTAGCTGGCGAAGCCTGACAGCTCGCCGATTTCACGGAAGGTGCCGGAATCGGCCACTGCCGCGATTCGGGCGCGAACATCCATTCGGCCTGCCGCAGCTTGACGAGCGAGTTTGTCTGGGCCGCCCATCTGCCGGGCCAGATGTTGCCGCTGACGCAGCTCTTCGATTTCAGAATCCCATCCCATGGCCCAAGCATAGTGGGAGATACGGGGCCGCCAAGCCTCTCTGTAGTAGGGTGTTTTGCGGTTAGAGGCGGCGGATGAGGGAGTGGACGCGGGCGATCCATGGGGCGTCTGCGATGACGGTTTGCCGGGCGCCGGGGCGGGCTGGGAGCAGGTGCAGGCGGTTGCCTTCGGTGGCGACGAGGCGGCCGAAGATGAAGCGGCCGACCTGACGCGGGATGAGGACATCCGTGTTGACGGCCTCTGCGAAGCGATCCGGCGGGAGTTGTTCGAGCCAGAGTTGATCCCCGGCGCGGTAATCGCCCTGCGAATCGCGGACCATGAGGCCGATGGTGCCTGCGAGCGGGGTGGGGGCGTGGATCTGCAGCTGTTCGCTGAGCGGTTGTGCGCCATCGGCCGTGAGTTGGGCGGCGACGGCGATGGCGGTGTCGCCTTCTTGCGCGATGAGTTCGCGCGGTTCGACTTGCAGGGCGACCGCGAGCTTTTCGATCCATGGCACGGTGAGTTGGCGGGTGCCGGTTTCGAGGCGGCCGATTGTGACCGCCGTGGTTGGTGGCGAGCAGAGGGCGGCGACTTCGGCCAATGTAAGCCCGCGCGATTTGCGGATTTCCCTGAGGCGGCTCATCATTTGAAAAGTCTCCGGTTTGATTCTGTCCTACAGAATGACCAATATGGCAGTTCGGACGCTCTGTCGAGAGGAGTGGTGCCATGGTGGATGCAATTGACTATCCAAATCGGGTGATCGGGCGGCGGGTGTTGCCGCCTTCGGACGCGGTGGACCGGCAGCTGGTAGCGGTGAATCTGACCGAATCGCCTGTTGGCTGGTTGGCACGGCGGGGGATGCTGACGCCGGTGCAGGTGGCGGCCGCCGAGCGGCTACGTGCCGATCATGGCCGGGCGGGGCTGGCGGCGCGGGTAACGATGCGCTGGGACCCTTCGCCGGGCGGGCGGTCTGACGGCTGGCGCGATGGGGCGCATGCGCAATCGCTGGGGGCGATCGATGCGAAGCGGCGGTTTGATGCGGCGCTGGCGGCTGTTGGGCCGGGATTGTCCGACATTCTGTGGCGGGTGGCTTGCGAGGGCGAGGGGCTGGCGGATGCGGAGCGGGGGCTGGGGTGGCCGGTGCGGGCGGGGAAGCTGGTGCTGGGACTGGCATTGGATCGGTTGGCGGCTTTCTATGAAAACCAATATGGTAAAATTCATCTTGACAATCGTGACGGTCTGGATTAGAGATTCGGGCATGCTCCGAAATTGCGACTGAGGGGTTGCGGCGGGCGGGTTGGTGCTTCCGGGGCGAAAGGCGGGCGGGGTGATGCGCGGGCTTTCGTTGATGGAGCGCTTTGCCCGGTTGCCTGTTGGCCGGCGTGCGGGACTGTTGACCGATCTGGATACTTCCCGGCGGCTGGGGCTGATGCGGGCATGGGGCTGGACGGCGCGACCGGCGCAGCTGGCACCTGACGGGGACTGGTCCCTGTGGTTGATCCTTGCCGGGCGCGGCTTTGGCAAGACCCGCGCTGGAGCGGAATGGGTGGCGGCGCAGGCGCGCCGCCACCCTGGTGCGCGCATCGCTCTGGTGGGGCAGACGGCCAAGGACGGGCTTGGGGTGATGATCGAGGGCGAGTCTGGCTTGCTGGCGGTGGGGGGAGGCGGGTTCAGGCCGGTGTGGCAGGCGGGGCGGCGGACGTTGTTGTGGCCGAACGGGGCGCGGGCGACGCTGTTTTCGGCCTTGGAGCCGGACCAGTTGCGCGGGCCGCAGTTTCATTTCGCCTGGTGCGATGAGTTGGGGGCCTGGCCGAATGCGAGGGAGACACTGGACATGCTGCGGATGGGGCTGCGGCTGGGCAGCCATCCGCGCATTGTCGCGACGACGACGCCCCGGCCGATTCCGCTGCTGCGGGATTTGATGAAGGCGCCGGGCACCGTGGTGACGCGCGGCTCGACGTTCGACAACCGGGCGCATCTGCCGGGGCAGTATCTGGCGGATGTGACGCTAAATTATGGCGGCACCTCTTTGGGGCGGCAGGAGCTGCTGGGGGAGTTGCTGGAGGCGCGCGAGGGCGCGTTGTGGACGCTGGACGGCCTGGATCGCTGCCGGGAGGCCGAGGTGCCGTCGCTGGTTCGGGTGGTGGTGGGGGTGGACCCGCCCGCCGGGCCGGGCGGGTGTGGGATCGTGGTGGCCGGGCTGGATGCCGACGGTGTGGCGCATGTGGTGGCGGATGCCAGCCTGTCTGCCGTTTCGCCGGAGGTGTGGGCGGCTGCGGTGGCGAGCGCCTATCGGCGGTTCGAGGCGGACCGGGTTGTGGCGGAAGTGAACAACGGCGGGGCGATGGTGGAAACGGTGCTGAAGGCGGCGTGCCGGGAATTGCCGTTGAAGCAGGTGCGGGCGGCCAAGGGCAAGGTGGCCCGGGCGGAGCCGGTGGCGGCTTTGTATGGCGCGGGCCGGGTTCGGCATGCGGGGGCGTTTCCGCAGCTGGAAGATGAGATGTGCGGGCTGATTTCGGGCGGCGGCTATGTGGGGCCGGGGAGTTCGCCGGATCGGGCCGATGCGCTGGTTTGGGCATTGACGGAATTGCTGCTGGGGCGGCCGGGCGCGGGGCCCGGCCTGCGGATGCTGGCGGACTGACGGGAGACCTGGAACATGGAACCTTTCTGGACGCAGGAGCCCTGGGCTTCTGCGCTGAGCTGGGCGCGCCTGCGCCTGACCGAAAGTTCGACCTGGGTCGGCTTTGCGACGATCGCGGTGGTGCTTGGGTCTGATCCGATGCAGGCGCATGGGCTGGCGCAGGCGATTTCGCTGATCATTGGTGGAGGGCTGGTGACGCTGGGACCAGACGGCAAGCGCGGAGATGATGCGTGAGCTGGGCGCGCAAGCTGTTGGGGCTGGAGGAAGCGAAGGCGCTGGCACCGCCCCGGAGTTGGCTGGGTTCGGAAGGCGGGGTGGCCGAGCCGCCGTCTGGCTATGCCGGGCAGGTGCGGGCGGCGCTGGGCAATCCGGTGGCGTTGCGGGCGATCCGGCTGGTGGCCGAGGGGCTTTCCAGTGTGAAACTGTCTGCAGCGGGTGAGGCGCATCCGGCGGTTGAGCTGCTGCCGCCTGCCTTGCTGGAGCAGCTGGCGACGCATCTGCTGCTGCATGGCAATGCCTATGTGGAAACGGGGCTGGATGCAGGCGGGCGGGCGGCGACCTTGTGGGCGCTGCGGCCTGAACGGATGCAGTTGGAGACGGATGCGCGCGGCTGGCCGCTGGGCTGGATCTATCGGGTGGGCGGGCATGTGCAGCGCTTGCCGGTTTCGGGCGATGCGGCGCGGCCGGGGCTGTTGCATCTGAAGGCGTTCGACCCGCTGGACGACCATCTGGGTTCGGGCTGTGTGGGGGCGGCGAGCGAGGGTGTTGCGCTGTTGCAGGCGGCCGGGCGCTGGAACCGATCCCTGATTGCGAATGCGGCGCGGCCTTCGGGGGCGTTGGTGCTGGACGGGGAGGATGGGCCGCTTTCCGCCGAGCAATTCTCGCGGCTGCGCGAGGAGATCGAGGCCGGGTTCCAAGGGCATCGCAATGCCGGGCGGCCGATGCTGCTGGAAGGCGGGCTGAAGTGGCAATCGCTTTCGCTGACGCCGGCCGAGATGGATTTCCAGAAGGCGCGCGAGGCGGCGGCGCGGGATGTGGCGCTGGCCTTTGGCGTGCCGCCGATGCTGCTGGGGCTGCCGGGGGATTCGACGCATGCCAATTATGCCGAGGCCAATGTGGCCTTGTGGCGGCTGACCATCTTGCCGCTGTTGAACCGGATATTGGACGGGGTTTCCCGGCATCTTTCGGTCTGGTGGCCGGGGCTGATGCTGGAGCCTGATCTGGATCTTGTGCCCGCACTTTGGGCGGATCGGGAGCGGCTGTGGCGGCATGTGGGGGCTGCCGAGTTTCTGGATGAGGATGAGAAGCGGGCGATGCTGGGGTGGGCTCCGCGTGAGGGGAGGGCCGGTTGATGGACGCACTGGTGCGGATCAGCGGCTATGTCAGCCGTTTCGACAGCGTGGACCGCGGTGGAGACATCGTGCGGCGGGCGGCGTTTCTGGGCGCGCGAGCCGATGTGCCGCTGCTGTGGCAGCATGACCCGGCCCGGCCGATCGGGCGGGTGCTGAGCCTGACCGAGGATGGTGTGGGCCTGAAGATGCTGGCCGGGGTGAGCCCGGATTGCCGCGACGGCGAGGATGCGCTGGCGCTGATGCGCAGCGGCGCGGTGGATGGATTGTCGTTCGGCTATCGCGTGAAATCTGCCAGGCCCCGGCCCGGCGGGGGGCGCGAACTGCTGAAACTGGAGCTGATCGAATGCTCGGTGGTGACGCTGCCGATGCACGGGGAGGCTCGCGTTTCGGCGGTGGGCTGAAGCGCGGTTGAAGGGGCCGGGCGACCGGCTGGAAGGGGCCCGATGGTTGGGCTCCGGTGAGGAGACATGCAGCATGGGGTATGAAACCAAGGCTGCCGCGGTGGTGACCGCGGCGGATGCGGCCGCGCAACTGGACGGTGCGGGCGCAGAGGCGCTGCGCGGCGAGCTGGATGCGCTGCGCATGGAGTTGAAACAGGATCTGGACGGGCTTTCGCGCCGGCTGGTGTCGGCTCCGCCGGTGATGGGTGGGGCGATGGCGACGCGCTCGACTGCGTTCGGCGATGCCTATCTGCGCAAGGGCATGGAAGCCGGGTTCGAGAGCAAGCGAATGTCGGTGGGCGTGGGTGGCGAAGGCGGGCTGGCGGTGCCGCTGGAGATCGACCAGCGCATCGAGACGACGCTGAAGCAGATTTCTCCGATCCGTGCTCTGGCCGATGTGGTAAAAATTGGTTCGGCCAACTATCGCAAACTGGTTGCTTCTGGCGGCTTTGCCTCTGGCTGGGTGGCCGAGACGGCGGCGCGGGCCGAGACCTCGACCCCGGTGTTTTCCGAAGTGCTGGCACCGATGGGTGAGCTGTATGCCAACCCGGCCGCCACGCAGGCGATGCTGGACGATGCGCTGTTCGATGTGGAAGGCTGGCTGGCGCAGGAAGTGGCGACCGAGTTCGCCCGTGCCGAGGGTGTGGCTTTTGTCTCTGGCAGTGGTGTTTCGCAGCCGAAGGGGTTCCTGACCTATCCGGTGGCGACGGCCGGGGATGCGACCCGCCCGTTCGGGACGCTGCAATATGTGGCGGCGGGTGCGGCCGGAGGGTTTGTCGCCTCCAACCCGCACGACAAGCTGATCGATCTGGTGCATTCGCTGCGGGCACCTTACCGGCAGGGCGCGGCCTGGGTGATGAATTCCAACACCATGGCGACGGTGCGGAAGTTCAAGGATTCGACCGGCGACTTCATCTGGAAGCCGGGCCTGCTGGAAGGGCAGGCTTCGACGCTGCTGGGCTATCCGGTGGTTGAGGTGGATGCCATGCCGGACATTGCGGCGAACAGCCTGTCCATCGGTTTTGGCCAGTTCAGGAGCGCCTATGTGATCGCAGACCGGGGCGAGACTGCCGTGCTGCGCGATCCCTATTCGAACAAGCCGTTCGTTCACTTCTATGCCACCCGACGCGTGGGCGGGGCGCTGGTGAACAGCGAGGCGCTGAAGCTGATGCGCTTCTCTGCGACCTGATCCCTTGCTGACCCCCACTTGCCGGGGGGCTTCGGCCCCCCGGTTCCTTTCCTGATCTGGCCGGAGCTGGCGATGGCGATTGTCTCGACTGCCGTTGAATCGAACGGTTGGGTGCTGGCTGTGACCGGCGATTGGCCGCAGACCGGTGGTGCCTGGGAGTTCAATGGCGCGGACCGGCCCAATGGCCGCTTCCTGCTGAGCGGCGTGGACCAGTTTCCGCTGGATCCCAAGGGTTCGCCCAAGGTGGTGCTGCAGGTTCGGACAGCCGGGTATGACCGGATTGGCGGGCAGGCGGTGGCGAATGCCGCGCGGGCGATGCAGATCGTCGCCACCAAGGTGATGCGGTTGCCGTACCCGGATGCGAAACTGCTGAACGAGACCGACAATGGCAACGGGACGCGGACCGTTCGGCTGGCGTTGAGCAAGCGGGTGCCCGCCGGGGCGAGCATCGTGCAGGCGAGTTTCGGGGCGGGCTGGAAGCAGGGCGAGGCGGCTACGGTGCTGACGGCCGTGGCGAACCAGTCTGTGCGGCAGGTGATCCCGGTGATCAGCCGGTGGGCGACGCCGAGTTATCTGCCGGTGATGGGGACCGATGACAGCCCCAATCATATCGGGCGTGTGGATTTGATCGTGGCGGCGGAGCATCCTGAGCATTTCGGCCCGGCGCGCAACCAGGCGGTTGCTGCGGTGAAGCTGACGGCGACGGATGGGACGATCACCAAGGAATATTGGTTCAGCGAGCCACAGACATCGCCTGCGCATGGTGACAATTTGCGCTGTTGGGGCGGGGAGATCGATCTTTCAGGGTTGAACCCCGGCCTGATCACCGTGCATCGCACGATGTATCCGTGGATTGGCGAGGCGCGGGTTTCCGGGACGGGGCATGTGGCTTCGGTGAGCGGCGGTGTCGGCCCTGCGCACGAAACCCCGCTGCACATGATCTATGACCCGACCGGGAGCCGCCACGGTAACCGGCGGCGCTATGTGTTTGTGGACAGTGATTCTCCGCGAGTGGCGCAGGCGGATGTGGCGAGCGTGGTGTTGCACACCGACATCGATTCCGCGCGGTCGGCACCGGTGGCGAGCAAGGCCGGCAACCTGATGGTGGCGCTGCAGGCGTTCAAGAACCTGCTGGTGGCCAGCCCGACATTGGCCCCCCCCGATGCCAATGGCGTGAGCAGCGCAACGCGGGCCTGCGATTATTGGGAAATCATCCTGACGGACGGGCAGGCGCACACCGTGGGCGGGGCGATCAGTTCTGCGGCTCCGCATTTGAACCCGTGCGAGGGGCTGACCATCGTGCGTGGCGATCCGGCTGCTGCGAATCCGCGCGCGACGACAATCTTGCGTGCGAGCACGGCGTATGTCGTGCAAAATCAGCGCTGGTGGTTTCGCGACCTGCGGCTGGAACTGGGCGGTGCCATGCTGTTCAGCGGCTCTCCGACGAGCGGCGTGGGGGTGACTGAGCGGGTGACGCTCACTGGGCGAGCCGGTTTCGAGACCAGCACGACCGGAATCTATGGATCGAGCGGGAGTTTCCAGAACCAGATTGTTGACAGCGATTCCTTCGCGCATGGCAACCAGCCCAGCGGCGTGTTGATCCGCAACATGCAGCGCACCCGGATTGCGGGTGGGACGACGTTGATCGGCGTGACCATCAACCGGGAAGCCGGCACGCAGCGGACCACCTCCGCATTCTATTTGGCGAAAGACACACCGGACCAGATGATCTGGAACTGCCGGGTCTATGAATGGCCGGGCTCTTTGATGACCGTGCTTTTGGGGGCAGGGCTATTCGGCAATCCCGCCACGATGCTCCGGCTTGCTCTGGTGAATGTGCAGCTGGAAGGGCAGGCCGGCGACCCAGCGCACCAGTTGGGGGAATATTCCTATATCCAGATGCAGGACTGCATCTGGGAAGGATGCACCCTGTTGGGTAGCCGCTATAACTGGCACAATGAAGCGCCGATGCCGTTCGTTTCGAGCGGGACGACGGTGACGGCCGGGGTGCTGAACCATGGGCTTGCGGTGGGCGAAGCGGTGAGCATCGCCGGGCTGTTGCCCGAGGCATACAACGGGACATTCACGGTGGCGAGCGTGCCGGATGTGAATCGCTTCACCTATGTGGCGGCGAGCGAGCCGGGAGCTATGGCCACTTACAAGGGTGGCACGGTTAAGCGGGTGGCGGGCGGGCCGGTGATTCCGCTGGTGCGCATGTCTTTGGAGCATAACGGCAATTGCCTTCGCAATGTGGTGTTCGACCGCAATGCGACGAAGCAGGACCAGTGGATCGCCGACGGGACGCAGACCGGTTGCTGGGAGCTGCTGTACGGAGTGGGGCAGTCCAGCGTGTTTCGCGCGAACCGGGGGGTGAACAGCCCCTTCGACTGGCAATATGCCTTTGACGGCATGGGGTCTGAAGCGGACACAGACTATGCCGTACAGACCAATCCGGCGGCCTATAAGGACTATTATGGGCTGGTGAACGACGCGACCAACAGCGGTTCGGGCACCTGGGGCGGGGATTATCGGCCGAGTGTTGCGAAGGCCAGCCGGCTGATCGGCAAGGCGACTCTGGCCGGGATCGACAGGGACATCGACGGACAGGTGCGCGGCGCTAGCTTCGCGGCCGGGGCCTATGAGGCAGACGAAGTCGTTGTGCCGGAGGTGACGCTTGCGGTGGTTTCGGCCGTGCATGGGCATGCGGCGGGCGTGGGTGTGTTGAAATGGACGGCTGGGCTGGGTCCGGCGGCGGCTGCGCACGCCCAGCTGGTGACTTCTCCGCTGTTGCTGGCGGTGCCGCCGGCGGCGGAGACGGGTGGTGGGCAGCGGACTCTGGTGGTGGGGTTCGAGGACAGGGGCATCGCGGTTTCGGGCGAATGAGGCAGCACAATTCGGGAGAATTTTGATGGGCAAATGGGTTGCAGGCGATGTGCTGGACGGTGCGCTCAGCGTGATCGCCATGGCGGATCGGATGATCGCGCTGACGGGTCAGCCGGCGTCGTTTCAGGCGGCGATTTCGGGTGGTCTGGCTGAAGCCGCAATGGCTCCGGCTGATTATACGATGCAGTCAGGTGCCGGGACCGGCAGGCGGATTGCGATTGCCGGCAAGTCCGGCGCGACGGTGACCGGTTCGGGCATCGCCGATCATATTGCGCTCGTCGATATGGCGGATGGCAAGCTTTTGTATGTGACGACCTGCCCCGCGACTTCTCTGGCGGCGGGTGGAAGCGTGAGTTTCGACGGCTGGACCGTGGAGATTGGGGCACCGGCCTGAGCGCGGGTTGGAGGAGATGGACATGTTCCTGAAGGATCCGGACGCGGTGCTTGACTATCAGGTCGACTGGGCCGCGGCGATTTCGGGCGGGCAGGCGGTGGTGGCCAGCAGCTGGGCGGTTTCCCCCGTGGAGAGCGGCGGGCTGGTGGTGCTGGAGTCCGGGCTGGACGGCGCGATGGCGCGGGTGCGGCTGGGGGGCGGGGTTGTCGGCCACGTGTATGAGGTGCGGAATCGCGCGGGCTTTTCCGACCTGACGGTGGATGAGCGCAGCCTTGTGCTGCGGGTGGAGGATCGCTGATGCCGAGCATCGAGAAGACGCCGCCTGCGGCCGCGCTGGCGGAACTGAAAGCCTATCTGCGGATCGAGGACAGCGGGGAGGATGCGCTGTTGTCTCAGCTGTTGCGCGCCGCGACCGAAACCGTGGAGGCCATGTTGGGGCTGCTGCTGTTCGAGCGCGAGGTGGAGGAGCGGGGCGAGGTGCGGGACGGCGCGTTGCGTCTGGTGGCGGAGCCTGCGCGCAGTCTGGTGAGCGCTGAGGCTGTGGCGGCGGACGGGACTGGGCGGGTTCTGGCGGCCGGCGAGGGGCAGTTTCGGGTTGGCCGCTATGGCGAGGGACGGCTGGACGTGCCTGCGTTCCCGGACTGCCAGCAACTGGTGGTGCGTTATCGCGCGGGGATGGCGAGCGACTGGAACTGGGTACCCGAAGTGCTGCGGCTTTCGGTGATCCGGGCGGCGGCGCATTTCCATGCGCATCGGGATGCCCCCGACGAGCCGGGTGTGCCGCCCGCCGTGCGCCGCATGCTGACGCCCTGGCGGGCGCGGCGGATTCGTTAGGAGGCAGACATGGCCGAACTGGCTGGGAGGCTTTCGGAGCGGGTGCGCTTCGAAGGCCGGGATGACGTGCGCGGTGCGGCTGGCGAGCGCGAGGGCGGGTGGCATTTGCGCTTTGAGCGCTGGGCGCGGGTGGAGTTGCTGTCTCGGTTCGAAGGTGTGACGCCGCGGGCGGATACGCGGCAGTCTGCGCGGCGCTGGCGGCTGGAATTGCGCGACGGGGTACGGCCGACGCTGGACATGCGGATCCGCTGGCGGGGTGAGCTGATGCTGCCGACCGCCATCGAGACCGATCCTGCGAAGCCCGGCCGCATCATCCTTTGGGCCGAGGACTGGAACGACTGAGGAGGCAGCATGAAGGCAAGCCTGGAACTGCAGCGCCTTGTGGCGTCTGCACTGGCGGAGGATGCGCATCTTGCGGCGCGCGCCATCGCCGTTTTCGACGGGCCGCCGGCCAACGCCCGCCCGCCTTATCTTTCGATCGGCGGCGATACTGTGGTGAGCCGGGCCTGGCAGGGCGGCGAAGGGACCGAGCATCGGTTCACGATCAGCCTGTGGGACAATCGCGACAGTCTGGCCGAGGCGAAGGCGGTTCTGGCGGACGTGGAGCGGGCGGTACTGGCGATTCCGGCCTTTCGGCCCGGGCTGCGGCTGATCGGATTGCGGCTGGCGCGCGGCAGCGTGCGGCGCACGGCAAAGAACTGGATGCTGGGTCAGCTGGAATTCCGGACCCTGAGCGTGATGGAGAATTGACATGGCGGTTGAGAGTGGAGCGGCATTCCTGCTGAAGATCAGCGATGGCGGCACGCCTGAGACGTTCCGCACAGTGGCAGGCCTGCGCACGACGCAGTTGAGCCTGTCTGCCGAGCCGGTGGTGGTGACACACAAAGGCTCTGGCGGGTGGCGGCAGTTGCTGCCTTCTGGCGGGATCCGGGCGGTTTCGATCAGTGGGGCTGGGGTGTTCACCGGGTCTCAGGCGGAAGTGCAGTTGAAGAACCGTTTGCTGAACGGAGCGCTGGACCGGTTTGAGGTGAGTTTTGAAGGCGGCGAGCGGCTGCGCGGGGCGTTTCAGGTGACCCGGCTGGACTATGCCGGGGATTTCAATGGCGAGCGCAGCTACACGCTTTCGCTGGAGAGTTCCGGGCAGGTGGAGAGCCTGTGAGCGCGAACCCCGTGCGGGGCGAGGTTGCATTGCCGTTGGGCGGTGTTGCGCGGGTATTGCGACCGAGTTTTTCGGCGCTTGTTGCGGCGGAGGAAGAGGCCGGGAGCCTGTTCCTGATGCTGGACCGGGCGGCGAGCGGGCAGGCGCGGATTTCTGACATGAGTGCCTTGTTCTGGAATTGTCTGGGCGACCGGCAGGACGGCGAGGGGCGCGCTTCGTTCGAGGCGGCGCTGCTGGCGCAAGGGGTGGCGGCCTTGCTGCCGGTTTATCGCGCCCTGCTGTCGGCCGTGTTCGGCGGGCGCTGATGCAGCTGTTTGCCGATTTGGCCCGGCGTGCAGCGTTGGTAGCGACCGGGCAGTTGGGTTGGTCTCCAGATGAGTTCTGGCGGTCGACGGCGGCCGAGCTGGCGTTGGCCATCGAGGGCCGGGCGGGGCCGGGAGAGCCTGCGCCGCTGGACCGGCGTGAATTGGAACGGATGCAGCGGGGAGCAAGCGATGGACGATGAACTGGATGCGCTGGCCGTTCAGGTACGGGCTGATACGCGTGGCTTTACCGACGATGTGGGCGAGATGCGCGGCGTGCTGCGCGAGGGGCTGGGGCGTGAGGCTGACAGTGTTAGCCGTGGGATCGAGCAATCCTTGCGGCGGGCGGCGCGGAGCGGGCGGCTGGAATTCGAGGATCTGGGCAGGGCGGCGGCGAGGGCGCTGGGCGAGATTGCGGGCGCGGCGTTGAAGCTGGATGGGGCCGGGCTGTCCGGTTTGCTGGGGCAAACCGGGACCGGGTTGCTCGGGCTGCCGGGGCGGGCGACCGGCGGGCCGGTGGCGCCGGGACGGGCCTATGTGGTGGGGGAGCGGGGACCGGAGTGGTTCGTACCGACATCAAGCGGACGGATCGAAACCGGATCGGGCGGCGGGCAGCAGGTTCGGCTGACCGTGAACATGAACGGCGGAAGTCGGCAGGATAGTGAGTTCATGGCGCCGACTGCACGTCAGCTGGCGCGCGAGGTGCGCCGGGCACTGGAGCGGGCCAATGGTTGAGGTTCCGGCCTATCTTGCCAGCCGCGAGGATCAGGTGCGGACGGGTTGGGTGAAGCGATTCCGGCCGCAGCTGTGGACCGTCGATTTTGCCCGGCCGATGATGGCTGCTGTGACGGCTCCGCAGCTGGGGCTTGTGCGGCTGGATCTGGACTTTCTGACGAAGGGTGATCTGGCGGGGCTGATCTGGGAGAGCGAGGATCGCTGGTCTCACCCGTTGCTCGCTTATGCGACCGACCGGGACTATCGCGGCTGCCGCTTGCGGTTCGACTGGGTTTCGGGGCCGGGGGTGATGGCGCTGGATGCGCTGAACGGGCCGGTGTTGACGCTGGAGGGTCGGGATGCGGCCGGTGTTGCGCGCACCTGGTATGTGCGGCTGTGGAATTATGCCGTTGTTTCCGGGACTTCTGCAGCGATTTCGCTGGAGTTCGACCAGTTGAGGGCTGGGTTCGGGACGGATGGCGAGCCGGTTTATGCCGGTGATATCGACCGGATGTTCATCTCCATGGTGCCTGTGGGGTTCGATGGAAGTTCGGGGGCGCTCGCGGCACCGGTTTCGAGCTGGGTGGAGCTTCGCAATCTGCGGGCGGACGGGCTTCGCACGATGCTGGCCGTGGGGGATGCGTTTCTGCCGCCGCATGGGCTTCGCATGTCCTCTGGCTATGATGACAGTTATCATCAGGCACCTGAGCGGCTGATCGAGCAATGGGAGGCGCTGGGGTATCGGGCGCTGGCCAACCATTATGTGGGGATGAGCCATTATTATGCGCTGTCTCATGTAGGGGCAGGGCGGTTCGAGGTGGCGGGTGGGTTGTGCGGGGCTGCTGTGGCCTGGCACCGGCGGTTGCTGCAGGCTGGCGGGGAGGCGGGGTTTGAGCTGATCCTTTCGCTGTCATTCGAGTTGTTTGATGCCAATGCGCCTGCGGGTTGGGCCCAGCGGGACAAGGATGGCGAGCGGGCGCTGACGGGGTGGCTTCCGCCTTCGACATTGCTTTCGCCCTGCAATGGGCAGGCAATGGGGTGGTTGCAGGGGATTGCACGAGCCTTTGCCGGGCTGGCGGCGGAGACCAGCCAGCTTGTGCAGTTTCAGGTGGGTGAGCCCTGGTGGTGGGTGGGGCAGGCCGGAAAGCCCTGTTTTTATGATGCCGCGACGGTGGGTCGATGGACGGTGGAGACCGGCTCGACGCCTCCGTTGATGGCGGATGTGGTTGGCGGACGGACGGCGGCGGAGCGGGCGTTTCTGGATTGGCTGGGTGCGCGACTGGCGGAGGCGACGCTGGCGTTGAGTGGGGCGGCGGCATCTGTGACGGGGGCGGGCTATCGCTCCCATCTACTGTTCTATGCGCCGCAGGTGTTGGACGTGGATAAGCCGGAGCTTTGGCGCGCCAACATGCCGGTGGGTTGGGCGTGGCCGGCATGGGATGTGCTGCAGCTGGAAGACTATGACTTTGTGACCGCCGGGAACGAGGCGGGCATGGCGCGGGGCGTTGAGGCGGTGGATGCCCGGCTTGGCTATCCGGCTGAGGCTCAGCATTACCTCGCGGGTTTCGTGCTGAACGCGGCGGATGCGCAGAAGCAGTGGCCGTTGATTGCGGCGGCTGCGGCGCATGCGCGGGATCGGGGGGTGGCCGAGCATTTTCTGTGGGCGTGGCCGCAGGTGGCTCGCGACGGTTTCACCTGGCTTGAGCTTGGGCCTGCGCCCGGGGCGGAGGATGTGATGGACGAATTTCATGATGTGCGCTTTCCGCTGGATACGGGCTTCGAAGCCGTGGGCGGACCGGGGTTTTCGACGCAGGTGGCGGTGCTGGCCTCTGGCTATGAGCAACGCAATGCGATGTGGCAGGGGGCGCGGCTGTCTTACGACGCCGGGTTGGGGGTGCGATCGGAAGCTGATCTGGCGTTGCTGCTGGCGTTTTTCCGGGCACGGCGGGGGCGGGCGATCGCGTTCCGCTTTCGTGACCCGATGGATTGGACCAGCGCGCCGTTCGGCGAGGCTGTTTCGGCAGAGGATCAGCTGTTGGGCGTTGGCGACGGACAAGCGCTGAGTTTCCAGTTGGTCAAGCGCTATGGTGCTGAGGCAGGATCCGAGGTGCGCAGGATCAGTCGGCCGTATGACGGGAGCGTGCGGATATCCGTGGGGGGTGTCGAGCCGGATGGTGGGTGGACGTTGCAACCCGGCGGGTTGATCCGCTTCGAAGATCCGCCGGGCGCGGGAGCCGAGGTGCGGGCTGGGTTCGAGTTCGATGTGCCAGTGCGGTTCGACGTGGATCGGCTGCAGATTTCTCTGAGCGGTGTGCGGGCCGGTGAGGCACAGGCCGTGCCGCTGGTGGAGGTGTTTGAATGAACGCAGGGCCGCAATGGCTTGACCGGCCGCTGACCAGCATCGCCTTGTGCTGGCGGCTGGTGCGGGCCGATGGGCTGGCTCTGGGATTCACCAGCCATGACCGCGACCTGAGAGTGAACGGCCTTCTGTATCGGGCAGGACCGGGGATGACACCTTCGTCTGTGAGCCAGTACGCCGAGTTGGAGCCAGACAACATGGAGATCGGGGGCGTTCTGGACGATCGCTCGATCCGGGCGTTCGACCTGGATTCGGGGCGTTGGTTGAATGCGCGGATCGAGTTGTTCGCTTGCGACTGGAGCGAACCGGATACGCCGCTGGCATTGTTGCGAGGCGCGCTGGGGCAGGTGAGCCGGAGCCTTGCGGCTAGCGGCGGAAGTTATCGGGTGGATTTGCGCAGCGGGGCCTATGCGCTGAATCTGCTGCCGCCGATGGAGCTGTCTCCGACATGCCGGGCGCGACTGGGCGACGGGCGTTGCGGGGTGGATATGGCTGGTCGCGTGCGGCGTCTGGCGGTGTCTGGCGGTGGCGGGTCGGAGTTGCTGTTGCAGGCGGAACTGGCTGATGCGGCAGATTTTTCCGGCGGTCGAGTGCGGGTGCTGGACGGCATGCTGGCCGGGCTGGATTTTGGTGTGATCGAGGTGGCGGGGGCGGTGGTCCGGCTGGATTCGCTGTTGCCCGCAGCGATTGAGCCGGGGACGCGGGTTCGGTTGAGCGAAGGTTGTGACAAGCGTTTCGCGACCTGCCGGGATCGGTTCCAGAATGCCGAGGCGTTTGATGGCGAGCCGCACGTGCCGGGTGCCGATACACTGGTGCGCTATGTCGACCCCTGAGCGGCACCCTAACGCCGATGCAATCGTGGCGGGCGCGCGATCTGCGATTGGCACTGCTTTCCGCCCTCAGGGCAGGGGCATTGGAGGGCTGGACTGTCTGGGGCTTGTGCTTCGCGCGGCGGCGCAAGCCGGGGTCGAGGCTGGAATCGGGCCGCAATTGCTGCGCGGGCATACGATGGAGTCTGCACGGGACATGCTTCGCGAGGTCGGTTGCAGGGAGTTGCCGCTGGCGGCGATGCAGCCCGGAGACGTGTTGCTGTGCAATCCGGCGGTGCGGCAGGTTCACTTAGCGGTTCGCACCGAGCTGGGCGTTGTGGAGGCCTGCGCGCGGTTGCGTCGGGTTGTGGAGAGGCCCGGGCTGGACGGTGCGCTGTGGCGTTCGGTCTGGCGCTTACCCGAAGGAGGTGAGTGATGGCGTCGGTGTTGTTTTCAACCATCGGGCAGGCCGTGGGCGGGCCCTTTGCTGCCGGAATCGGTGCTACGGTGGGGGCGAGCCTGGATTCGGCGCTGACGCGTCGCGGGAGCGCTGACGACAGCTATGTTCAGCAATCCGCCTATGGCGAGGAAGTGCGGGCGCTGTTTGGTACGACCCGAAGTGCGGGCCATCTGGTATGGGCATTGCCGCCTGCCGCCGGCGGGGGACGCAAGGGCGACGGACGGCGGGAAGCAGATGCAAGTTTTGCGATCGCAGTTTCGACCGGGCCGGTGCTGGAGATCGGGCGCATATGGGCGGACGGCCGGGAAATCCGGTCTGCGGACGGCGTGTTCGCGTTCGATGTGACCATGCGCTTGCATAGCGCACCTGTTGCACGGCCGGATCCGCTGATTGTTGCGGCGGAGGGAGCTGGTGGGGCACCGGCTTTGCGTGGTTTGAGCCATGTTGTTTTCGAGGGTTTTCCGCTTGGCTCGTTCGGCAATCGCATTCCGAGCCTGAGCTTCGAGTTGGTGGCGGACCGGGATACGCCGGATGCCTGGCTTGGGGTGGTTGCGGCCGACGCAGGCATTTCCGTTGGGCAGGGGGCCTCGCCCATTGCCGCGACCGGATTCGTGTCTTCGGGGGCGGCGCGATCGGACGATCTGCAACGGCTTGCCCGGATGTCGGGCGCGGAGCTTGCACTGGTTGATGGTCGCTTGAGGCTGGGCGGGGCGGCGCGTGAGTTTGACGTGCCGTTTGACGAGCGGCTCCAGCCCGGAGGCGATACGGATTTAGAGCAGCAGTCGGTGAGGACCGAGCCCCCCACGGCCGTGAGTCTGATCTACATCGATCCCGATCGGGAATATCAACGGGGGCTTCAGCGTGCGGCACGGGACCGGGCCGGGCGGCAGGTGCAGTTGAGCTGGGCAATGAGTTCGTCCGCCGCGGGAGCGATGGAGTTGAGCCGTCGACTGCTGCTGCGGGAAGAGGCGGGGTGCGATCGCATCAGCCTTCAGCTTCCGCCGCGCTGGCTTCATCTGTCTGTTGGCGATGAGATTCTGCTGGAGGATGGCGGGCGGTGGCGGATCATTCGGCGGGATATCCGCAACTTTGTTGTGACGGTGGAAGCTGAGCGTAATGTTGTCGTGGGTAGTTTGCCGCCCGCCTCATCCGATCCGGGGAGGAGTCTGCCGCTTCCGGTGATGCCAGTGGGGCCTACGAGCCTGACTGTGTTTGAAACGCCTGTTCCCGTGTTTGGCGATGGATCGACGGTGATGGTGGCCGGCGGCGGAGATGCCTCGTGGCGTGGTGCTGACATTGGTGTGATGACCAATGGAGAAGTGAAGAGCATCGGACGACTGGAGGCTGGCAGGGCGTTTGGGACCTTGCTGTCGCCATTGCCGATGGGGCCGGACACCATATGGGACGAGCGGAATGTCATTCTGGTAGATGTGCCTGGCAGCGAGAGTCTGTTGAGCCGTGACGGAATTGCGGTTCTGTCTGGCGCGGGGCTGATTCGAGTTGGCAACGAACTGATTCAGGTTCGGGACGTTCAGCGGCAGGGGGATGGGGCGCTGCGGCTTTCGGGGTTGTTGCGCAATCGGTTTGGAACGCGTGGGCCTGATACCGGGTGGCCGATTGGAACGCCGATGGTGGAATTGCCGGCTTCGGGCGTTCCGAGCCTTTCGATTTCCGCTGAGATGATTGGTCGCGAACAATTGATTCTGGCCGAAGGGCGCGGGGATCCGCCGGGCGGCACGGAGTTTTCCTATCATGTGGAGGGGCGGGGGCTGGCACCTCTTGCGCCTGTTCATGTGTCTGCGCGGATTCGGGCCGATGGGGTGTTCGAGTGCCGCTGGGTGGAGCGGCGACGCTCGGCGTGGATTTGGTCGGACGAAGGGGTATTGCCGGCTCAGCAGTTCGTCTGGTGGTTGCGTGCTCCGGGGGGAGAGGTGCGAAATCTGGCTGTGAGCGGATCGCAGTTGCTTCTGGATGCGCAGCAGCGGTTGGCGTTGTTGGGTACGCCCTGGTCGTTGGGGGAGTGCCGATTGGAGGCTGTCGGCGATGGGCCTGAATGGGTTCGTTGTTCGCCTTGGGTGAATTTCTGAATGGGAGTGGGACATGGTTGAATTGACGGCGCGGCATCGCATGCCGCTTCTGGTGGCGGGCCAAGGCCAAAAGGATATCACGCACAATGAGGCGCTGTTGCAGGTGGATGCGCTGCTTTCGCCGGTTGCCGAACGGGCGGATTTGATTGAGCCGCCTTTGACGCCCGTTTTCGGCCAGTGCTGGCTGCTGCCTGCTGCCCCTTTGGCGGCCTGGGCCGGTGAAGCAGGCAGGCTGGCTGTGTGGACCGAGGGGGGATGGCGCTTTTTCGATCTGCCTGTAGGAACCGCAGTCTATGTGAAATCAACGGGAAAACTGATGCGCAGATATGCTGGGGGTTGGGCCGACGAGCATTGGGCCGGGGTTGTCGGTGCTTCGGTTCCGTCTCCATCGGGGGGAAGCGTGATTGACGGTCAGGCACGCTCTGCGATCAATCAGTTAACCCAAAGGCTCGTGGCGGTTGGGCTGCTTGCAAGCTAGGCTGAATTGGTCTCTCCATTGCGCCCAACATGTTGCTCTTGTAACACAGTTTTGGTCTCGCGACCCCTTGCTAAGCCCATATGCCCTCGTTTAGATGGCTGCGCCTTAGTGCGTCATTACGTTGAAGGGGATAGTCATGGGCAAGTTCGCCGTTGCGGTCGCGCTGGCGACCACGGTGCTGGCAGGAGCCGCGCAAGCGCGCGATAACTCCTGGTATATTGGGCTCGAGGCTGGTGGTTTCGTTGCTGAAACCAAGAGCTGGGATATCGAAACCGCCGCTGGCGTTGGTGTTTCGAGCGCGTTGCGCAACAAGTATGAACCCGGCTGGGAAGTCGGCGGCGTGCTTGGTTATGACTTCGGCGCTTTCCGGAGCGAATTCGAAGTTTCGTACAAGAACGCCAATCTTGATGCGATCACCGTTGCGGGCGGGATCCCGCCCATCGCTTGGGGCAACCCGGCGTGGGGCGGCCTGGGTGGTGTGGGCGTTCCGCCCGCCGGTCGCTATGACAGTGCTGACGGCAATGCTCAGATTCTGTCGTTCATGCTGAATGGCATGTTCGACTTCGGTGCCGAAGAGGGTTCGCCGTTTGGTGGCTTCGTCGGCGGTGGTGTCGGTGTGTCGCGCTTCAAGGCGCACATCTGGCAACTCCAGAAATATGGTGCCGCGTTCTCTGATGACAGCGACACCGGCTTCTCTTGGCAGGCCATTGCGGGCGTTCGTTACGCGCTGTCCGACAAGATTGACCTGTCGCTGAAGTACCGTTTCTTCAACATGAACGGTGTTGACCTTCAGACGACCAATGGCCACGATCTTTCGGGCAATTGGCGTAGCCACAGCCTGCTGCTGGGCCTGAGCTTCAACCTGTACGAAGAAGCTCCGCCGCCTCCGCCGCCTCCGCCGCCTCCGCCGCCTCCGCCGCCTCCGCCTCCGCCTCCGCCGCCTTCGGTGGTTGTGCCCGGGCCGTTCCTGGTCTTCTTCGACTGGGATAAGTACAACATCACGCCGGAAGCTGCTGCGATCCTCGATCGCGCCGCGGAAGCCTATGTTCAAACCGGCCAGTCGTCGGTGGTGATTGATGGTCACACCGATACGTCGGGTCCGGCTGCCTACAACCAGGCTCTGTCGGAGCGTCGGGCAAATGCCGTGAAGGCCTATATGGCTGGCAAGGGTATCCCCGAAGCGCAGATGACGACGCGTGGTTTCGGCTTCAACCGTCTGCTGGTCGACACGCCGCTGGGTGTGCGCGAGCCGCAGAACCGCCGCGCCGAAATCATCTTCGGTCAGCCGACGAACTGATAAATGGCTGGCGGGGGTTTAGGCCTCCGCCAACCATAAAATTAGGACCCGTACAGCTAATGTGCGGGTCCTTTTTTATTTCGGCTTCTTCTAATTTGTCGTTTCCGAGCCAGCTTAATCAGACAACGGATCTCATGAAGGGGAATTCATAAGACGTTGCCGCGAGTTCGGAATGTGGTTGCTTATCCCCTCCGCCAATTCAGCGACAGCGGCGCTTTCCTTGGCAGGGATCCGTCAGCACCGGAACCACTGCCCATTCATATTTGGGGAGCAAGATCGGCTCTTGCCGTTGGTTCACGCTTTCCCTTAGTGCAGGCAATTCTGTTGCCGCGAATTCCGCGAACTGGCCCTTTGGAATTGCAAGGGCCTTACGCCCGACGATGGCGGCCTTGTTGCAGAAGCTGATCTGTCCGTCGAAACTAGCCCAGCTTTGGTTTGCGCGCGTCGCATAAGTATCGAACGCCCGTTGCCCGATGCGCGGGCCCTGCGTGCGGACGAAATACCCCGTCATCAGCTTGAATGACTCAGCCATTTCGTCAGAATGTTGCCGCAACAGTGCGTTGTAATTGGGCACTGTACCCAAAAACGGCGAGAACTGGCATTGCAGCGCCGCGACGTTCAACCCAGCGCGCAAGGCCCAGACCTTGTCTGCCCTGTCTTCCTTCGTGTTCAAGCCGGCCAGCGGGGCCGGGGCAGTCATCGCCCCGGCCTCGTGGCCTCCGAACGCGATTCCGCCCAGCAGTGCGCAGGTGGTCGCCAGCAGAAATCTGGCGGGCGGAGCCTTCCGGATGTGATCCATCAGCCCAGAATCTTGCCCAGTTGCATTGCAATACCCATGTCGCCTTCAACCTTCAGTTTGCCCATCATGAAGGCCATTTGCGGGTTTTGCTTGCCAGAAGCAATGTCGGTGAAATCGGCGATCGACACCTTTACCCGACAATCCGCGGGTCCATTGTCATTGTCTACAACGGCAGGCGTCGCAGTGCCGTCGATTCGAACGGCACCATCGTCCCCAAAATCAAAAGTCACAACCTTGCCGGCAATGCCCCCATTCTTGGCAACACGATCCGACATGCCTTGGGTAATTTCTGTGAGGCTCATTTTTCTCTCCCTCCACTTGTAAGAAAGGCCGCCTTTCTGGGGCGGCCTTTCCGGAACCATTCGATCATTCGATCGATGTAAGCCAGACTACTTGGCCGGCGCTTCCGCCGGGGCAGCAGCGGCAGCAGCGTCGGTCGCAGCAGCGGCGGCGTCGGTCGCAGTCGCGGCGGCATCAGTGGCAGCAGCAGCGGCGTCGGTCGCAGCTTCCGCAACCGGGGCGGCGTCAACAGGAGCGGCGTCGGCCGGGGCGGCTTCAACAGCAGCAGCTTCGGTCGGGGCAGCAGCCTCTTCAGCCGGCTTGGCGCCACCGCAAGCAACAACGAACAGAGCGGCACCGGACACGAGCGCGGCAGCCTTCACCTTCTGGAGAACTTCACCCATTATCTGACTCCTGATTGGTCTTTTGCAAAAGTTCTGGAGTTCCCGGTCTCAGCCGACCCCGAACCGGCACAAAACCTAGCGGCAATCCGAGGCAGCCTCAAGCGTCTTGATTCGCGGAGGAGCGGATGCCGACAAAGAGTGCATCAAAACCGGCAGATTGTGTGACAGTGCCTCATCCAGTGCCTGCATCGTGGCCAACGGTGCCAGATCCACAACCCGCGCGACACCATGTCCAGCAATCCCGCACGGCACGATCGCGGAAAAATGCCCCAGATCGGTCGAGACGTTCAACGACAGGCCGTGAAAGCTGATCCATCGCCGCACACGCACCCCGATCGCGCCGATCTTAGCAAGTCCCGTGCGGGTCTGCACCCAGATGCCGGTTCCGGCATCGCTAATGCCAGCCTCGATGCCCAGCTCCCCCAAGGCGGCAATTGCCCAGGCTTCCAGCCCGGCGACATAACGTCGCACGTCGCGCCCGCGCTTCCCCAGATCGAGCATCGGATACACCACGCGCTGGCCCGGCCCATGATAAGTAATCCGCCCGCCACGGCCGACGTCGTGGATCGGGAACCGCCCCGGTTGCAGCAGATCTCCCGCCGTGGTGCTGGTGCCCGCTGTCAGAACCGGCGGGTGCTCAACCAGCCAAATTTCCTCGCCCACGTTGCCCGACATCATCGCTGAGACATGCGCCTCCATCGCTGAAACCGTTTCGGCATAATCGGACAGTCCCGGGAACGGGCGCCAGATCGGATCGGGCAAAGTCTCCATTGTTGCGCCAGATAGGGCTTCAATTGCGCCATTGCCACCGAATTGGCGCTCTTAGACTCTAGCCGCCGGAGTCCCCGCTATGGTAACTATCCGGCAATGCCCATGTATCAGACGAAATCACATCCGATGAAAGCGCTTCGCGACTGCGCGGTTGCCGTCCTCTTTGGTGCCGCAACACTGTCGCTCCCAGCGCCGGTGCAGGCCCTCAGCCTGTTCGATCAGCAGAAATATGCCGCCTTTGTGGCCGACGCGAACACCGGCGAAGTGCTCTATTCCCGCCGGGCCGACATGCAGCGCTTCCCGGCCTCCATTACCAAGGTGATGACGCTGTATATGGTGTTCGAGCAGCTGGCCGCCGGCACGCTGAAACTGGATGACCGCGTGGTGATGAGCCGTTTTGCCGCTGGCCAGCGCCCTTCGAAGCTGGGCTTGAAGGCGGGCGAAAGCCTCACCGTCGATCAGGCGATCAGAAGCCTTGCCACCAAATCCGCCAACGATGTCTCCGTCGCGCTAGCCGAGCATATCGCGGGCAGTTCCGAGGAGTTCGCGCGCCGGATGACGCTGCGCGCGAAGCAACTGGGAATGTCGAACAGCTATTTCGTGAATCCGAACGGGCTGCCGGATTCTCGGCAGGTCACCACTGCACGCGATATTTTCATCCTGTCGCAGGCGACGATCCGCAGCTTCCCGCAATATTACAGCTATTATCAGCAGCAGCAGTTCGTGTTCGGCAACCAGGTGCTGCCGAACCACAACCATTTGCTACGCACGATGCCCGGTGTGGACGGTATCAAGACAGGCTTTACCAACGCCGCCGGCTTCACGCTCGCCGCATCCGCCGTGCGCGATGGCCGTCGACTGATCGCGGTGGTGCTGGGCGGTCCCTCCCGCGTCGCGCGGGACAGCAATGTGGAAAGCCTGCTCTCGGCCGGATTCGCGGTGCTGTCCGCACGGGATCGCGGGCAGACTGTTCAGGTCGCGGATCTTCTGGCTGAGCCGGGCGATCTTAATGACGAAACGCTGCGGCAACTGGTTGAACAAGGCAGTGGAGACCCGCCGCCCCGTCGCCGCTAGAAGCCGCCGCTAAACTGGCCTGCCCGGTAAAATCGCAGTCTTTGCGCCGCAACGCACAATAAGGGCTACATTTCGCAATCCGCCTGTTCTACCAAGCTGTTCATCAGCATCGCTGGGGCAGGAGGGCAGACATGACGGCTTTCGAAAATGGCTCTGGTTCGGACGGCGGCTCTGGTTCCGGCAGCTCCGGCGCGCGTTCGCCGCTGCGCCTGTCCCGGCGCAGTCTCGTCTCGGCAATGGGTGTGGCCGCAGTCGGCTTCTCGCTGCAGGCCTGCGGCGGCGGCAAGGGCGGAGATGGCGACAAGCTGAACTTCTACACTTGGGATACCTATATCGGCGAAACCACGCTGGCGGATTTCAACAAAGCCAGCGGCGTCAAGGTGCAGACCAGCTATTTCTCCACCAATGACGAGCTGTTCGCCAAGCTGAAGGCCGGAAATCCCGGCTATGACGTGATCGTGCCCTCCAACGAATTCGTCACCCGGATGCGGCAGGCCGATATGCTGATGCCGCTCGATCTCGCGCAGATTCCCAATCTGAAGAATATCGCCCCGGAATTCCTCGGGCAGGATTATGATCCCGCGCCCAAGCACAGCGTGCCCTACACTTGGCTCGTCACCGGCATCGGCTATCGCAAGTCGCGCGTGAACGGCACGCCGGATAGCTGGAAATGGCTGTATGATTCCGATCTTTACAAGGGCCGGATCGCCCTGCTCTCCGAAGCGGCGGACCTGATCCGACTGGGCGCCAAATATCTGGGCAAATCCCTGAACGGGATCGACGCCGCCACCATCAAGCAGGTGGAGGAAATGCTGATCCGCCAGAAGCCCAACATCAAGACCTTCCACGAAGACAATGGGCAGGACCTGCTGCTGGCGGGCGATGTCGATCTGGTGATGGAATTCAACGGAGACATCGCGCAGATCGCCGCCGAAGATCCGGACATCGGCTTCGTCGTGCCGAAGGAAGGCTCGCTGCTGAACGCAGACACGCTGGCTATCCCCAAGGGCGCGCCACGCCCGGAATTGGCGCACAAGTTCATCAACTTCCTGCTGGATGCAGAGGCTGGAAAGCATATCGCCGAAACCATCCTCTATCCCACGCCCAATTCGGCTGCGAAGGCGCTGATGCCGGAATCCTATCGCGAAAACCCCATCATCTTCCCTTCGGGCACAGGCATGGACAACAGCGAATGGGGCAAATTCGAAGGCCCGGAACAGCAGCGCCTGTTCGAGGAAGCCATTACCCGCGTCCGCGCCTGATCACTGAAACCGGGGGCGGGCGATGAGCGGGGGTGAAACCGACTGGAAGCGGGCCAAAACCGGCTTTGCGGCGCTGCTTGGGCCGCCGCTGGGCTGGTTCCTGCTGTTCTTCGCGGTGCCGATGGCGGTTGTCTGGGCTTACAGCTTCGGCACCAATGTCGGCATTTCCGACATCGAGATTTCCGGCACCTTCGCCAATTACGCCCGCGCGCTGGAGCCGCTCTATCTGGGCATCATGGGGAAGTCGCTGGCCTTCGCGGCGCTCGCCACCCTGATCTGCCTGATCGTCGGCTTCCCCGTCGCGCTCGCCATCAGCTTCGCGCCGCCCAATCTGAAAACATGGCTGCTGATCGGCGTGATGCTGCCCTTCTGGACAAACCTGCTGATCCGCACTTATGCGCTGATCGCCCTGCTGCGCGATGAAGGGTTGATCAATTCGGGCCTCGAACTGGCCTTCGGCTGGGCCGGGTTCGAACGCCTGAGCCTCATGAACAACAATTTCGCGGTGATGGTGGGGCTCGTCTATGTCCATCTGCCCTTCACCGTGCTGCCGCTCTACGCCGCGCTGGACAGGCTGGACCGGTCCCTGCTGGAGGCCAGCTTCGATCTCGGTGCCGGGCATTTGCGCACCATCTGGAACATCGTGCTGCCGCTGGCCGGGCCGGGCATCATCTCGGCCGTCCTCCTCACCTTCATCCCGGTGCTGGGCAGCTATCTCCAGCCCGATCTGCTGGGCGGGCCAGATAGCCAGATGATCGCCAACGTGATCGAACGCCAGTTCAAGCGAGCGAATGACTGGCCCTTCGGTGCCGCACTCGCCTTCATGCTGATGTATCTCACTTTGTTCGGCATCGCGCTCCAGTCCCTGCTGAAACGGCGGGAGAGGCCCGAATGAGCGAGAAACCCGGCCTGCTCGACTACGCCCGCCGCTGGCCGCTCCGGCTGTGGATGGGGCTGGTCTTCATCTTCCTCTACGCCCCCCTCGTCGTGCTCGTGGTGATGAGCTTCAACGACAGCCGCCGCACCACCAAATGGCAGGGCTTCACCTTCGATTGGTATCGCAAGGTGTTCGAAGACACCGAGCTGGTGCAGTCGCTCATCAATTCGCTCACCATCGCCGCCCTCTCCACCGTCATCAGTCTGGCCCTTGGAACGCTGGCGGCCATCGCGCTCTGGCGCTTCCGCTTTCCCGGCAAACCGCTGGTGGATGGGGCCTTTTCGCTGCCCATCGTGGTGCCGGAAATCTGCATGGGCGTCGCCATGCTCATCTTCTTCGCCCGCGTCATGCCATGGCCGTCGGGCCTGCCATGGCCCTTGTCTCTGGGCGCGATCGTCATCGCCCATGTCGCCTTCAGCTTCCCCTTCGTCGCCGTCGTCGTGCGTGCCCGGCTACACAGCTTCGATCGCTCGCAGGAAGAAGCAGCCCGCGATCTGGGCGCCAGTGACTGGCGCGCCCTGTGGGATGTAGTGATCCCGCACCTGCGCCCGGCGCTGCTCGCAGGCGCGCTGCTGGCCTTCACTCTTAGCCTCGATGATTTCGTCATCACCTTCTTCACGGCCGGGCCGGATACCGTCACCTTCCCGGTGAAGGTCTATTCGATGGTGCGCTTCTCGGTCACGCCGAAGGTCAACGCCATCTCCACCCTGCTGCTGCTGTTCACCGTCCTCCTCACCTTCATCGCGCTCCGGCTCCAGGCCCGAGCTGAAGCCGAAAAGACCAGCTGATGCCAGATCCGGCTCCAAAACGGACCATCATCGAATTCCGGAACATCACCAAGCGCTTCGGTCCGGTGACCGCGGTGGACAATGTCTCCCTCACCATTCAGGAGGGCGAATTCTTCGCCCTGCTCGGTCCGTCCGGCTGCGGCAAGACCACGCTGCTGCGCATGCTCGCAGGCTTCGAAACCCCCACCTCGGGCCAGATCCTCATTGACGGGCAGGATGTCACCAAGGTGCCGCCCAACAAGCGGCCGGTGAACATGGTGTTCCAAAGCTACGCCGTTTTCCCGCACCTCTCGGTCATCAAAAACATCGAATATGGCCTGAAGATGGAGGGGGTGCCCGCCGTCGAACGCCGCGAACGCGCCGAAGCCGCCCTCGCCGTCGTGCAGTTGGAAGGCTATGGCGAGCGCATGCCCGATCAGCTGTCGGGCGGGCAACGCCAACGTGTGGCGCTGGCCCGCGCCATCGTCAAACGCCCACGCGTGCTGCTGCTGGATGAACCCCTCTCCGCGCTGGACGCCAAACTGCGGGAAGAACTGCGCTTCGAAATGTCTGCCCTGCAAGACAGGCTCGGCATCACCTTCGTCATGGTCACCCACGATCAGGACGAGGCGCTGGCGCTCGCCAGCCGCTGCGCGGTGATGAACAAGGGGTCCCTCATGCAGGTGGCGACCCCGGCCGACCTTTACGAATTCCCCGCCACCCGCCTCGTCGCCGATTTCATCGGCAGCGTGAACCTGTTCGAAGGCCGGGTGGAAGAAGATGAAAGCGATCATGCCATCATCCACTTGCCCGAAATCGGTATCAAGGCGTGGCTGGATCATGGCACCGGGGCGTCCGAAACGGTGCAGATATGGCTCGCGCTGCGCCCGGAAAAGGTCGAACTGCACAAGCGCATGAACGGCGAAGGCCCTCCCACGATGGAGGGGACACCGCCCGGTCATAATGTGGTGAAGGGCCGGATCATGGACATCGCCTATCTCGGCTCCGAATCCGTCTATGATGTGATGCTGGAAGGCGGCAAACGCGTGCGCGTGATCCGCCCCAACCTCACCCGCTGGGATCAGGAGGATTTCAGCTGGGATGAAGACGTCTGGCTCGGCTGGCACGCCGAAGGAGCGCATGTCCTGCTCTCATGAGGCCCCGCGAATCCTATATCCCAGTCCCCGGCGGTCGCATTTTCGCGCTGGAATGGGGCGAAGGCCCGCTGCTGCTGTTCACCCACGCCACCGGCATGTGCGCGCGCGTCTATTCCGAACTGCTGGAACCGCTGGCAGACCGCTTCCACATCATCGCCTATGACGCGCGCGGCCACGGCCGCACCGAACTGGAGGCCATCCCCGGCCAGATTCCCACGGATTGGGTTCTCTACCGGCAAGACCTGCGCAACCTGATTGAAGCGCTCGGCGGCGGCCCGGTCCGCCTCGCGGGCCACAGCTTCGGCGCCAGCGTCTCGCTGGAGACCGCAGCCGACAACCCCGGCCTCGCCACCTCGCTCTGCCTGATCGACCCGCCCTTCATCCCCTTCGCGCAGGCCGAAGCCTATCGCACCGCCCGCGATGCCGGCACCGCGATGCCCAACCATATGGCGGATCAGGCCGAACGCCGCCGCAGCCACTTCGCCAGCCGCGAAGCCGCCCGCACCGCCTACCACAACCGCGGCGTCTTCACCGGTTGGCCAGACCGCGCGCTGGACGATTATATCGAAGGCGGCCTCCTGCCAGACGAAACCGGCGTCCGCCTTGCCTGCACCCCCGCATGGGAAGCCACCAGCTTCCGCGGCGTCACCAGCAGCTTCCAGAGCAGCGTCACAACGGTCAATGTCCCCCTCTCCCTCCTCGCAGCCAGCCACGGCAGCACCGTCCCCGCGCACGAGGAAGACTGGATTCGCGCCCATGTGCGCAACGCCATGGTGCAACGTGTCCCCAACACCGGCCACTTCCTCCCCGTCACCCACCCGGACCTGATCCGCCCCCACCTCGCCGCCTTGGTCTGACGCCTCGGTCATTGTTCGGCGGCAGCGTTGGAGTTGAGGAGGCTCTGCCCCCTCAAACTCCCCCGGCAGGGGAATGATTCCCCTGCACCCCCGAAGTATTTAGCCCCTCCCCTGCAGGGGAGGGGTTGGGGTGGGGGCTGTCCACAGGGCGCAAGGTTAGAGATTTGGTGCCTGCGGCGCTTTGGAGCGTGTCCCACCTACCTCCCCACCCGTCACCCCGGACTCGATCCGGAGTCTAGCTGTTCTTCTCCAACGTTGCGGGTGAAAGCTTGACCCCGGATCAAGTCCGGGGTGACGGTTGTATTTGTGGGGATGTCAATGGTTCGGGCCAACCGGCGACACCCCCTCTCCATCTCTCCCCCTTGCAGGGGGAGAGTGCTCCGTAGCGCCGCAGGCGATCGAATCTGATCACTCGCACGGCGTGGCAGTTGGGCTGCAACGGAAATTTAGAGGGTGCAGGGAAATCATATCCCTGCCTGCCGGAGGCAAAAAACCCACCTAGCCCTCAAGGCGCCACAGCCGACAAATACAATATCTGCACCTCAACCCCCACGCGCCCATCCGCCGCCGCCTCCCGCGCGAAGGCCGCTTCGGCGGCCGCCCAGCGTCGGGGCGTCGTCAGCCCGCGCCCTCGGCTGGCCAGCCAGCCGCTGTCACCATGGGCGCGCACGTCCCGCGCCAGATCGGTGAGGGACTGGTAGCGCAGCGTCAGCGTGTCCACTTCGGCCACCGGCTCCACAAACCCGGCGCGTTGCAGCAGCCCGGCGGCTTCGGCCGGATCCACCGTCGGCCCCACACGCGGAGAAACCCCGCCGCCCGCCGCTACATCGGCCTCCAGAAAGGCGTCGCGCACCGCGCCCAGCGAAAATCCAGCGGGGAAGGCCGCCTGAAAGCGCCCGCCGGGCCTCAGCGCCCGGCGGCACAGCAGCAGCGCGCCGGGCAGGTCGTTCACGCCGTGCAGCGTCATGAAGGCGGTGATGCTGGCGAATTGCCCGTCGGCGAAGTGGCGCTGATCTTCCTCGCCCGCAACACCGCCATGGGCAGCGGCCAGCCGGGGCGACGGGTCCAGACCGGTCACGCCCGGCGGCGGCAACATCAGGCCGATCCAAAGCTCCGGGCCTTGCGGCGCAGCGCCCCGCAGTTGCCGTCGCTCCGCCAGTTCGTCGGCCACATGCCACAGCATCTGCTCGCGCCCGGCGATCAGCCCGGCGGCCCGGTCCCGCGCGCGCTGCCGCGCCTTTCTGTCGAATGGCTCCATCTGCGCCATGGCGCGCCTGCCCTCATTTCATGCTAGCTAGCCGGGATGGCCGCTGACAGTCTGATCCTTGCTTCCGCCCGCTCGGCGACGCGCGCGCTGTTCGATCTGCTGATGCCGCCCGCCTGTATGGCCTGCAAGGCCCCGGTTGCAACGCCGATCAGCTTCTGCGGCGATTGCTATGCCGCGCTGAAGCCGATTTCCGGCGCGCGCTGCCTGCAATGCGCCGTCCCGCTGCCGCTGAAATGGCAGACGGAAACCCACTGCCTCGGTTGCCTCAGCGAACCGCCCCGCTTCGATCGCACGGCGGCCCCCTTCCTGTATGACGGCCCGACAAGGCAGTTGGTGCTGGCCTTCAAGAACGGGCGGGAGGCTTATGCCGCCCCGATGGCCGCCGCCATGCTGCGCGCCGCGCCGGGTTGGGCCGGGCCGGAAACGCTGGTCTCAGCCGTGCCGCTGCACCGCTGGCGGCTGGCCTCGCGCGGCTACAATCAGGCGCTGGTGCTGGCCCGCGCCATTGCCAGTGCCACGGGTGCGCCGCTCGATCCGGAGCTGCTCCTCAGGGTGAAGGCCACGCGCAGCACACGCGGGCTTACCCGGCCGCAACGACAGCGCAATGTGCAAGGCGCGTTCCGGCTGGCCGACGGCGCGAAAGATCGGATCTCCGGGCGTGACATCCTGCTGATCGACGATGTGATGACGAGCGGGGCCACCGCCTCTGCCGCGGCGGGCGTTCTGAAGCGCGGCGGCGCGGCCCGCGTCTCCGTGCTGGTCCACGCGCGGGTTGCAGCGACAGACATGGCTCCATATGTTGAAGGTGCACGCAGTCAGGACGATCATGGCCAGAGTTGAAGTCTACACCAAATTCTACTGCCCCTATTGCACGCGCGCGAAGGCGCTGCTGGCATCGAAGGGGGTGGAGATTGAGGAATATGATATCAGCATGGGCGGCCCGCAGCGGGCGGAAATGATCGAGCGCGCGGGCGGCCGCACCACGGTCCCGCAGATTTTCATCGACGGCCGCCACATCGGCGGGTCAGACGATCTCGCCGAGCTGGACCGTGCAGGCGGGCTGGATCCGCTGCTGGCAGCATGACGAAGCTCGGGCTGATCCAGACCCGCACAGGCCTCGATCCGGACAGGAACGCAGCCGAACTCGCCCGATCCGCTGAACAACTGGCGGCAGAAGGCGCGGAGATCATCTTCACGCCCGAAATGTCGGGCCTGCTGGATCGCAATACCAAGCGGCTGATCGCAGCCTCCCGCACGGAAGCGGACGATCCGTCGCTCAACGCACTGCGCGATGCCGCCCGGCGGCACGGCGTCGCCATCGCCATCGGCTCGCTCGCGATCCGCGATACACAGGTGTCGCCCGAAGGCCGCCTCGCCAACCGCAGCTTCCTGATCGCGCCGGACGGCCGCATCGCCGCCCGCTACGACAAGATGCACCTGTTCGACGTCGATCTCCCCAACGGAGATCGCTATCGCGAATCGGCCAGCTTCGTGTCGGGCCAGCAGGTGCAACTGGCGGACCTCGCATGGGGCCGGCTCGGCCTCACCATCTGCTATGATGTGCGCTTCCCGCAGTTGCACAACGCGCTGGCGCTGGCCGGCGCGCAGCTGATCGCCCAGCCTGCCGCCTTCACCGTCCCCACCGGCGAAGCGCATTGGCATGTGCTGCTGCGCGCCCGTGCCATCGAAACCGGAGCCTTCATCGTGGCGGCGGCGCAGGCGGGCCAGCATGAGGACGGCCGCGAAACCTATGGCCATTCGCTGGTGATCAGCCCCTGGGGCCGGGTGCTGCTGGATATGGGCACGGAACCGGGCATCGCCACGGTCGATATCGATCTGGGCGAAGTGGCGGACGCCCATGCCCGCATCCCCAACCTTGTCCACGCCCGCCCGCTGGCCGCGCCGCAGGTGGCAGACGCCCGATGATCCTGTTCGATCTGAAATGCGGCCAGTCCCACATCTTCGAGGGCTGGTTCGGCAGCAGCGCCGATTATGAGGCGCAACAGGCGCGCGGCCTCGTCTCCTGCCCGATCTGCGGCTCGGCCGAAGTGGACAAGGCCGTGATGGCCCCGGCGGTCTCTCCCAAGGGCAACCGCGTGGTGACGGCGGCGGAACGTCAGGCCGAAACGGCCCGACTGCAAGCGTTGCGCGCAGAGGTGGAGGCGAATTGCGACTATGTCGGCCGCGATTTCGCCACCCAAGCCCGCGCCCGCCACGAAGCAACGGAAAGGGCCGCGAACGGGGCAACAGCGAATGGGGCAGAGGCAGACAGCACAGCGCAAGCCCCAGCCCGCGGCATCTACGGCGAAGCAAGCCTCGCAGAAGCAGTCGATCTCCTCTCGGAAGGCATCCCGGTCGCCCCACTCCCCTTCCGCCCCCGCCGCCTCGCAGACGCCTGAGACTTGCGAATTCCCGGCCGATGCCGCAAGGGCGCGCCATGGTCCCGTAGCTCAGCAGGATAGAGCGGCGGTTTCCTAAACCGTAGGCCACTGGTTCGAATCCAGTCGGGACCACCACCCTTTTTCATTTCTTGTCTTCTTTCAATGCCTTGGCTGAAGATTTGTCTAGCTTCGCACGATGCCTAGACAATTTTGCAGCACCTGCGTCTGCGAGTTTCGCTTTATTGGCCTGCTGAATGTAGCGGATCGGCTCACGTTCGGTTTTCCATCCACCCCACGCCATCAACTCTGGCACCGTAGCGCCGGCGAGCGCCATTCGGATCGCCGCCAACTTCCGCAAGCCGTGGGCACGGCCGGGAACTCCGGCCGTCCGGCATCGATCTCCGAACCAGTTGCCAAACCCGGCATCGGAAAAGGGGCGACCGAACTCTGTGACCAAAAAGCAAAGACTATCCGCTTTGTGCTTGTTCAGCGCAGCGCGGAGATCTCGCATGATCGGGATATCCAGATCTTCACCATTCTTGCGCGCCCGGAATTGCAGTCGATCACGCTTTACATGCTGTGGTCCCAGTCGAATGGCGTCACTCCGGCGAGCGAAGGTGCCCAACATCAGATGCATAGCCAAATGCTCTTTTGAGCCTAACGGAAAACACCGATTGAAACTGACGATTTCTTCCTCAGTCCACGCTCTGTGGCCGTCGGTCTTGCGAGCGTAAGGTTTGGTTTCCCGCCAAGGATTGGTCTTGGCGAGGTTCGGAATGGACCATGACCACAACGTCTTCATCCGCTTCCGAAAATTATCGGCTGCAAACGGGCGGTCCGCCATTTTGGCAAGAATCCGGCGTGCTCCGTCAGCGTCAAGGCTCGAAACTGGATGCCCCCCTATCGCTTCAGTCAATCGTCCGAGCGAAGTGTTCCAGGCTTTGCGCGTGGCTGGCCCCTTACGTGACCATTCGTCCGAAGCCCGGTACCGCCCCACCATGTCACCAATAGTACCCGGCAAGTAGCGATGGGCTCCAATTGTTGTCGGCGTGACCGTGCCAGCCATGAGCGCATGATATTCTGTTTCCCATTCTGGAGAGAATAGTTGCGCCTTCATATAGGTATCGATGCCCTTCTTCGCGCAACGGAAGCGATAGCGTGCAATACCGCCACCATCTCGAAAGAAGCTGACGTAGCGTGGGAGACGAACTTGCTTCACCACTTGCCGACTTCGATTGCGTCATCAATATCGCTTGGAGAAATTGATTCACCCGAGGTCAGCGGAAAGGTTTCAACTCTTTTTCTCCCATCGGGAGAGAAGTTCAAAACGACGCGCACACCTGCGGAGGTGCCGGCCTTGAAAGCGGCCGTCAGTTCACTTTGCGTGAAAGCATTGACGCGCTTCTTACCAGCTACACGGCCTTCTGAAGCGGGAAAGGGCGTTTGAATTTCAATGTGACTAAACTCACCCATGGCTTACCTCCGGTTCCACCATATTCGTGTCCAAGAATTCTTGAATGGCATTCTGGGGGATCAGGTAGCGATTGCCGCGCTTCAAATGACGAATGCGGCGCTCAGCTAGCAGCTTGCGTATCGTCTTAACCGACCAGCCAGAGCGTTGAGCGAGCTGTCGAGGGGTCAACAGATCGCCTGAAATGCCTTGCATTGCTATTTTCTCCCAAAAACGAGCCAGATGGGGTATGACTTGGCACATGATTCGTTTCAGGGAACGAATGAACACCATTGGGGAACAATTGTCAACATGACGGGGATGCAGGGTATTGGCAGTCGGCTGGCGTCTGCGCGCGCGAACAAGCAGGTATCGCAGGTTAAGGCCGCGGCAATGCTCGAGATTTCCGACAAAACCTATAAGAACTACGAATTAGAGAAGCGAGAAATCCCATTGTCGACTGCCATTGTGTTTTGCGAAGCCTTCGAAGTTGATCTGGAGTGGCTGGTCGGGTTGCAGGCGAATGCTGGGGAGAAGAGTGTCGCGCTTGTCTCGGAAACCATCGAGGCGCTTTTTTCGGAGGCGCAGGAGCGCAAGTTGTCTCTTAGCCCGAATCGGGCTGCAAAAATCGGCACGTACATTTTCCGCAACTCCACCCAAAAGGGCACGAGCCCCCAAGCTGAAGCTGGGCCGATCTTCGATATGTTGAATGATACGTGAGGAGGTGAAAAGTGATGGGCGGACGACCGACACTTGAGGCCAAGCTAGCCGACCTGGCGAACAAATTTCGCTTTGTGGGCATGGCGCTTGTTCTGATCGCCGCCTTGGCTTTTATATTCGACCCTCGCGGAGATGACTGGCCCTTCGATCTACTTTCATTTGTTCTCGCGATCATGTTGGCGATTGGTTGCACCTTGCTTGTCTGCGGACAATTAATGGTTCGCAAGCTTGTCGGCTTTGGTTCGATGGAGCCGCCACCTGTGACAATACCGAAATTTAAAGATTGAACCCCGCGTGGCTGCATCTGGCGGATTCTGGAAGCCTGCAATCATTTGAAGTCGTATAAGCCCGAGACAGCTTCTGAGAGCAGGTGCTGTGCCAACCCCATGCTAACGCCTCCACCACGTCGCGGATGTGTCGACCCAACATGTTAGCGTTTCGACCAATCCTTTAACATGTAAGACCGAACATGTTAAAATTCGGTCTGCATTCTACACCCCATGTCGCGCCACCTTTCGGCGTCCAAAATTGATCAAACGAAGATCGAGATTTGGGAGGTGGAGGTGCTGACGTGGGGGACGGAAGATGTAGGGGCGCACACGGCCGCCCCCTCCAGCAGAATAGGATCATTTCCTTCGCCGCAGCGATTGCGCGTTCGTCCATTCCAGCTATGCTGGAGGGACTGTCCGGTACGTCCCGGCGGGGAGGCTTCAGAACCTCTTGGCATAGCAGCCGGTCGACACAGATGTCGGCCGGGTGGCCGTCACGCATGTCCAGGGTCCGCCTAAAGGTGGCGGCGCCTTGTGCTATGCAGGGTTCTGAACACCCGGCTCGGGCCGCCTCCGGATGCAAACGGAGACAGGTGATGGCCCGACATATGAAAAATCCGCTCGCGTATCCGGCGGCAAAGGCCCGCCACCGTTTCCATCCAAGCAAAATACTGGCCGTCGCTGGAATGCTGGCCGTCTTCGCCGTCCAGAATCCGGCCATCGCGCAGGACCGCAACCAGTCCAACGAACTCTATCACATTTTCGACCTGAAGACGGCTGCTCCCAAGCGGGATGTAATCGCCGCAGCCGGTGCCGGCCTGAAGCGCAACACCAGCGATGCGCAGACGATGACGCCAATCGTGATGGGCGCGCCTCCCGAAACACCCGGCCGCTTTACCATCCGCAACCCGCTGGAAGGCAGCGCCAGCATGAGCGGGATTGCGGCGATGATCCCTGCCTCGCAATTGGCCCAGTTCAAGCAGGCCTCGTGCGATGGCGCGGTCTGGATCGCGAATGCGCTGCGCAAGGTCCGGGGTTCGCAGAACCTGCGTCTGACGCTGTGCCTGTTCCCCTATCAGCAGGGCTATCAGCTGAACGTCTATGGGATCGACGTGAAGGAACAAGGCGGGGGGATTTCCGCGCGTCTTGGCCTGGCCCTGGCCGAACAGGTGGTTGGAAAGCCCGACGGGTGGACGGAGAAGACCATCCTCGACGTCGTCCGGGAGATTCAAGCAAAGACCGGGGCGACGGTCAGCTATGTTGAAGGGCAGCCTGAGATCGCCGGTAAGCCGTGGGAAGTGCCTGCGGCGGGCGTCGGCGGAGAAGGCGCGCAATGAAGAGCTAAGGGCCAATCTCCCTGTCGAGTTCAGCAACAGCGTTCATTTGCCCTTGTCCTTAGCGCTGGACTTAGGCCGCGCCGCGCCAATCTGCTTTGCCTTCGCAGTCGCCTCGATGAAATGCCGTTCCACCGCGCTGGGGGCTTCCAACTGCCGCTCATGCCACTTGTCATATTGCGCAACCGCCTTGGCCTTCGCGACATCGGCGGAAATCTTGCCGGCATGGGGCAGCACTTCGCGGTCGCCCAGCTTCAGGAAATCGTCCAGCTTGGATATCCAGCCCTGCATCGTCATCGGCTTGCGCGCCATCGCCTGCAATTCGGCAAACTCCAGATAGGCAGTCACGATGCGGTTCAGCGCCTCGATCTCGTCTGCTTCCAGATAGTTTTTGGCGACTTGCGCATCCGCCTTGCGCGGCGGGCTACCCTTCGTCTGGTTGGCCCAACTGGTCAGCCCCATATGCTCCTTGCTGGCGTCCGCCCGCTTGGCGATGATCTCCGCCGCCGTATGGCCGTGGGCTGCCCAGTGCATCTTGTTCTGTACCGTCTGGAAGAACAGCTGGCTGGCCTCTGCGCTGCCGTCATAGTCCACGCTGGTGGCATAGATATCCAGCACCTTCTTGTAGAACAGCTTTTCCGAGGATCGGATATCGCGGATGCGGGACAGCAGCTCTTCGAAATAGTCAGCGTCCGGCTCCTTCAGCCGGACGTCGTCCATCGCGAAGCCCTTCACCAGATACTCGGAAAGGGTGGTGGACGCCCAGCGCCGGAACTGGCTGCCCCTGAGGGAGCGTACGCGAAAGCCGACGGCGAGGATCATGGGCAGGCTGTAATGCGCCACCTGCCGCGCGACGCTGCGTTCGCCCTCAATCTGAACTATTGAGAATTGCTCAATAGTTGCCTCCGGCTGCTCACCCTCCTCGAGTATCGCCTTGATATGCTTGTTGATGTTGGAGACCGTCGTCTCAAACAGTTCCGCCATCTGTATCTGCGACAGCCAGGCGGACCCGTCCTGCGCCTTCAACTGGATAACGGCCTGGCCGTCCTCAGTGTTGTAGAGGATCATTTCACCCGACATAGCCAAGCCTTTTCAGATGGTCGAACATCACTGCCTCGGCCTCGTCGCGCTTGGCGATCAGCATCTGCAATTTGGCGATTTCCGCTGCCACGTTCACGGCTTCGTCATCCGCGCTCGTCTGCACATATGGAACAGGCGCGCGACGTTCAACGTGCGATTGCAGTGGCCGGCGCACGCGCAACATATCACCGGTCTTGGTTGCTGTTGGAGGGTATAACCGTCGGCCTCGTCGCCGGTTTCTGGATCCGTCGGCATAACTGCCATCCGACCTAACAATCTGTCGGCCTGAAACCTGCCGTACACTCATCTCGGCGTGTAAAGTTCGCAGATAGCGCGGAGTCCGATCCCTAATCAGCGCGGTGCTCACGAGCTACCGGGCGAGTTTCAGTGCCTAACACCAGTTCCAAAATCATCTAAGTATTCGGAGGCAGGCCGCACGCCAGTCAGCAGAAGATGTTCGCGGGCTCGTGTGCAGGCAACGTAAAGCAGTCGCCGCTCGGTCTCGTATATTTCGTCGAGTTCTGCCTCGTCCGCCGCGTCGGCAACACGTTCATCCAGCGGCAGGATGCCCTGATCGCAGGCCATCACCACTACAGCGCGAAATTCAAGCCCTTTGGCAAGATGCATCGGCGCCGCTGTGATAGCACCCCCTTCCGCTAAGCCCGCCAACGCCACACGAGCACGGACAACGAGGTCTGAGGTGCGGACGAAGATGCCGACCTCGTGAGCGGCTACACCATCAGCGATCCATCCGGCAATTGTCTCACGCACCACGGTAGCTTCGTCAGTGCCGGAGGCAAACGTTTCGACTTGCGGCGACGGTCCGTCGAACACTGACACGATGCCGCGCCGCTCATCCTCCAAACCATCAACGTCCCGCAAAACGACGGGCAGCAGATGGTCGGCAGCTTGCCGTATCTGCTGCGATGTGCGGTAACAGACCTTAAGCGTATGCGATCGGCCGCGCACCTCGACGCCTAGACTCGACCACGAATAGGGATGCTGAAAAATCCGCTGTCCTACGTCGCCGGCCAAGAAGAGCGCGTCCGATGAGGCGGGCGCCAGTGCGGCGAAGAAACGAAGCTCAGCCGGCGCCAGATCCTGCGCTTCGTCGAGGATGATGTGGTCGAACGGCTTGCGCGACCGGTCGGCCAGCGCCTGCGCCAGCCCAGTGAACACTTGCGCCCAGGTGGTGTAGCGCTCCGCCGCCAAGGCAGACCGCACCGCATCGAATACCGGCCAAAGCCTTTCGCGCTGGTTCGGGCCAAGCCGGCTCTTCCGGCCCATGCGCTGAACGGTCGAATAGGCGTCGAACGTCGTGATGCCCCATGCGTCGATGACGTTAGTCCATTCGGACAGCAGAAATCGGTCGGAAAAGCCCTTCAGTTGTGCGGCGTTCGCGGCCTCGCTCAGCCGTTCGCGCAGCAGGACATCAGAAGCAATGCGCGGCCGCACGCCGTGTTCGAGCTGATACATTTGCTCGGCGATGCCGCGGAACGAGGCCGTGGTGATGCGCGGCACGATGCCGCCAGTCTCGGGCGCCAGCACCAGCAGCTTCTTCGCCATCGCTTCGGCGAGCGGTTGCGAGAAGCTGGCGAGCAGAATACGGGCTTGAGGATTCTCGCGCGCAAGCCGCACTGCGCGGTGAATCGCGACGATCGTCTTGCCCGTGCCGGCAGAGCCCGCAACCGCGCGGAGCCAGCAAAGCTGCGGTCGACAAGGTCGCGCTGCGACGGATGAAGGAACACCCCCCATTTTTCCCAAGGAAAGGCCAAAGCCTGCTCGAGTTCGTCTTGGTCGGCGATCGGGCGGATACGGCGCAGCGCATCAGGATGCGTGAAAGGATTGGTCGCGGCGGGCGCGGGAGTGGGAACCGGCAGCGCGCCCGTCGCGGCGTATTCCAGCAGCGCCTCGGATGCTTCGCCCGGTAGATGCTCGGCTAGTGCAAAGAACTTTTCCTCGGTTGCCGCACGGACATCGGCAAGCCAGTCCATGGGCACGCCGATCGACAGCAGGGCGTCGTCGCCAAGCGAGGCAAACAACTGCGGTTGCAGCGTTGTGGTGGCTGTCGTTTCGGGCATGACGAAGTCGAAGGTAGCCGGCGGCGCGATATCCTCGACCCGCTCCCGCACCTCCACGATCTGCACCGCGCCGGTGCGCGGATGCGCCTCGATCCGGCGGCGCTCGGCCCAAGCATAGGCACCGTCATGATGATCAACATAGGCGACCAGCATCGAATCGCCTGTCTTGTGGATGATCAACCGCACGTCGCGGCTTACCCGCGCTGACCAGAAATTCTGATCCTTGCTTTTTTCGATGCGGTGAAGCTGGAGGCCGTTGCCGGTCGCGTCCACCTGCAGATCGAACACGCTGGCCTTTACCGCCTTCTGATCCTGCGTGGAAAGGCGGCTGAATGCAGCGGTGAAAGTATCGGCGATAAGGAAGTTCATGGTTACGGTTTTGACACCATGCGAGCACGCTGCTTTTCAAGATCCTTAGTCTTATCTTCGATGGCTCGCGTGGCGCTAGCAATCGCAGCATTGGCTGCGGCGAGTTTTGCGGTTTGATTATTCAGTTCTTTGTCGGACTCTCGGATCGTACTCTGCGCAGATATTATTGCGCTCTGCAAGGTAAATACTTGACCATTTACTTCTTTCATCGATCCGTACAGAGATAAGGCTGCAGCGCCCAATGTTACCGCGACTACGGCTATCGCGACATACAGAATTCTCTTGGTCAGTTCCTTGGCGCGAGTTTCGACAGCGTCTTGAAACTCGGCTTCAAGTTTCTCCATCCGCCCGGCATGTTGGTCAGTAAGTCTTTTGATACTCTCATCGACTTGGGCCTTGATTGCCGCTTCAAGATCTACAGCCATATCTGCCTCCCGCTTACACCCCAAACACCTTCATCACCTCGTCGCCGAAGTGGTTGATGACCTTCACCGCGATGCGCCCGCCTGCCGGTCGCTCGAACGGGCGTGAAGTATCGGAATACAATGTAGCCCAGGCATCCTCGTCGATTTCGGCCCGCAGCGCGGTCTTGAGGCTCTTGTAGGGGTCGTTCGCGCCCAGGAAATAGGCGTGGCGGACGAAGAAGCTCTCTTCGTTGTAATCGGTGTCGATGAACCAGGCCGCGATGCCCTTGGTGTCGCTGGAGCGGATGTCGCCGGTGTTGGGGTCGAACACGTCGACGCCGTTCACTTTCACCCGGATCGTCGCGCCGCCATCATCTAGCACCTTCACATCTGGTTCCCCGAATACGACGAACATGTTGCCGCGGCCGGTGTTCTTCAGTTCTTCCGACATATGCATGTCGGGGTTAATCCGCGCCTTTAGGATGGTGAGGCTGCCGAGCTTGTCGAGCTCTGACGAATGCGCGTCGAAGTTGAAGGCGCAGGCGATCAGCACGTCGAAGCGGTTGTCCACCGCCTCGCGTGCGGCAGCGACCAAGTCCTGCCGGCCGACGGTGCCATATTCGGGGCCGATCAGGATCGCGGCGCGGCGTTCTGGGCCATCCTCGCCTTCGATGCCCCGCCCTTCGATAAACGTCGCGGCGGCACCGATGAAGTCGCCGGGCCAGGGTGCGATACTCTCGAAGGTGATGCGGTCGCCCCTGGCCTGCTGCTTGACGCCCTCGGCCTTGAGATAGTCGATGACGATCGCGGCGAAATCGCCACCGGCAAGATCGGCGTCGGCGGCCGAGCGGGCGGCGTCGATCGTCTCGCTCAGTTCCTCCTCGCTGGCGGGGAGGACGCGGTGCGGCGACAGGCTCTCGACCGTGAACGGGCCAGCAACGCGAACGCGGGCGCTGTCGGCGTAAGGCTTGTCGTAGAGATATTCCACGTCGGCGCGCGCGGCGATACTGGCGTCGATCTCGCACTGGCGGGCGATGCGCGCTTCCCACCATTTGGCGTGCGGGTCGGCAGCAGCGGACGGCGCGGCGGCAGGCAGTTCGTGCAGAATCTGCCATTCCTCCCATGCCTCGCCCGTCGCGGCGTTCAGTTCAGCGCGCAGTGGTTCGAGCACCGCTTGCCACTTCTTCCAAATGTCGTCGATCAGCGGATTGTTGGCGATCGATTTGAGCGTAATGTGCGGCACGCGCTCATAGACGAAGCCCTGTCGGATATCGTCGTGCACCGGCGTCTCGGGCGGCAACGTTTGCGTGAGCGCGGCTTCCTTGGCGCGCCCCTCGCGGCTGTCGGCGAGCAGATACCACGGGTAGCGCGCCGCCATCAGCCGCGTGCGGGCGAGCGCCAGCGCAACGCGGCTGGTGTCCATCGTGATCCAGCGCCGGCCCCATTGTTCGGCGACATAGGCGGTGCTGCCGGAGCCGCAGGTGGGGTCGAGCACGAGATCGCCCGGATCGGTCGTCATCTGCAGACAGCGTTCAATCACCTTTGTGTTCGTCTGCACCACATAAACCTTATCGGCCGAGAATGTGCTGGTAGCTGTATCCTCCCAAAGATTAGTTAGAGTTGTAATCGAAAAGTCAGTCGCAAACTTCTTGCCATAGAGGCGATTGGCAATGATCGCTGTGCGGCCGGCACGGACCAGATTTTCGGTTGCGATCTTGCCCCACTTGTAGCCCTTGTTGTTGGGCGCGACGAGGTCTGTCCCCTCGGCTCGGACCGGACCAAAATGCGCCTCCCGGCCCGTCCCCCAGATCTCATCGGTTGCCTTGAACCGGACCCCGTCGGCGCCCTGATAGTTATAGGTTGAGTCCAATTTAGCTTCGGTTTTCGCGGGGAAGAGCGCCCGCACCTTCTGACGGCGGCGATCCTTCGCATACCAGAGAAGGTAATCAGATATTCCAAAGATGGTATTGGTGCTAACAGCCGTGCGGAAGGTGATCAGAGATCTGAAGTTATCGGCTCCAAAAATCTCGTCTAGAAGGTTGCGAACGAGATGGACGTTTTCCTCGCCCATCTGCACAAAGATTGAGCCGCTGTCAGTCATCAGATCGCGCATCGCTGTGAGCCGGTCGCGCAGATAAGTCAGATAGCTGTGGATGCCGTCCTTCCAGGTGTCGCGGAATGCCTTCACCTGTTCGGGCTCACGACTGATGTCCGCTTGCTTACGGTCGTTCACTTCGCGCGATCGTGTCGACACCTGCCAGTTCGAACTAAACTTGATGCCGTAGGGCGGGTCGAAATAGATGCACTGGACCTTGCCCTTCAGGCTTTCGCGCTCGGACAGGCTGGCCATCACCTGCAGGCTGTCGCCCAGAATCATGCGGTTCGACCAATGCTGGTCGTGCTGGTAGAATTCGGCGCGCTGGTCGGGTTCGACGCCGTTGAAGTCAGCGAACAGATCGGGCGCATCGGTGGTCGCCTCGCGCACCTCGGTGGTGCGGCGCTTCAGGTCATCGATGATCGCCTTGGGGTGGATCTTCTCCTGGATGTAGAGCGGTGGCACGTTGACGATCAGGTCCGACCAATCCTGCCGGTCCTTGCCGCGCCAGACGAGTTGCGCGTCGGCCAGTGTCAGCGTGCCAGTTTCGGCGAGAGTCGCCTGCTGTTCCGGCGTGATCGTGATTCGCGCCCCGTTCCAGATAATCTCGGGCACGCTCGGTTCCTCTTCGGTTCGGGTCTCGCCCTCGGCCAGCGGCCGGGCGCGGGGATAATGTTTGGGCGGCAGTGGATCGGTGTCCTCCACCCGGCGGAAGAAGCTCTCCATCTCCGCCGTCGGGATATTCCGCCGCATTGCCTCGTCGTGACGCAGCGCGCCGACCTGTTTCGGGGTGCCGGGCTTGCGGGCCATCAGACGGCCGCCCCGTCGATGAGCTTGGTGACCAAAGCCTTGAACTCTTCCTCGGTGGTGTAGGGATCGGTGAACTCAGCGAATGCCCAGCGCCCGTAGCCGCCGAGCGCGTTGACGCCGGGCACCCACAGTTCGCGCGCGGTTTGCGCCTTGGCCTTGTCGCTTTCGTCGCGCTGGCCTTTCATTTCGACCACCAGATTGAGCGGCTCGGCTCCAGTGTCCAAACGAACGAGGAAGTCGGGCAGGTAGCGCCGCATCGCGCCGCCATCGAGATAGGGGATCTCGAAGCCGAGCGCCTGGTTCTTGGCATAGGAAAGTACGCGGTCGTGCCCTTCCAGCGCCTGAGCCAACGCAACCTCCCAGCTTGAATCCCGGACGACGTGACTGATCTGCGATCGGGGCGGCTGAGCACCGGTCTTCCAGCACTCCTTGGAGGTGATGAAGTTGACGTGCCGTGTCGATCCGCTCGGATTGTAGGGATCGAGCACCGCGACGATGTGGCCGCCACCGCCGCGAGTGCAGGCGATATCAATCTTCTCCGCAGCACGGGCGAGTTGCTCCTGATAGAGGATCGCGCCGATGGGCACACCCTTGGTGACCAAGTACCCTTCGTCGATCCAACGTCTTGCGAGCCGCTGAATCTGAGGGAACAGATGCTGTTTGGGAAAGCCGTCTTCGTCGCGGAAGTGCGTGTAGAGCAGATGCTTGGCGAGGTTGAAGCTAATCTCCGAGGGGCGTAGCTGCGCCAGCACCTCAGGCGTGATGGTGACGCCAGCGCCGACGATGCCCTCCATCGTCACCGAGGTCGGACCGATGTCCTCGGGCGTAATGACAAGGCGGCTGTCTTCGTCGAATTCAGCGTGCAGCCGGTCGGACGGAAGCTCACGTCGGTAGCCGCTGACACGCGGGAAGCGGATTTCCAGTTCCGCGCGCTCCTGGATCGCATGGACTCGGGTTACCGGCTTGGGCGGCTTGGGGTCGACCTTCTGCGGCGAACGCGCAAAGTCGAACGGAATGCCCATGATGTCGGCATATTCGACGTCGAACAGACCGTCCTTGTTTAGCTCGTATGACTGCCTGCGGAGACCACGACCGACAACCTGTTCGCATAGCAACTGCGTGCCAAATGCGCGAACGCCGAGGATGTGGGTGACAGTGTTAGTGTCCCAGCCCTCGGTGAGCATCGACACCGAAACAACGCAGCGAATCTGCTCGCCGAGCCGGTCCGGGCGGCCCACGGTGTTCATCACCTCGCGCAGCAGGTCGCTTTCGTTGATCTCGCCCTTGACGCTGCCGGCACCTTCGCGCGCGGCCAGTTCGCGCTTGAACTGCTCGATCTCGGCCGACGCAGCCTCCTTGAAGCCCTTGTCGAGCGCCTCTCCGGCTTCAAGCTGGCGAGAGTCGATTAGCAGTGTCCGGGGGCGTGGAAGTCGACCGCCATGCTCATCATAGTTGCGGAACAATTCGAGATGGCCGGCATGGAAAGCGGCGCGCTCGCCCACCTCGGCGTCGCCGCGTTCAAACCCTGCGATCCACTCGAACACCAGTTTCGAGATAGCGGTGTTTTGGCATACGACGATGAACACTGGCGGCACGCCAATGCCCGCCCGCTGCCACCGCTCGAATTCGCCGGCATAATGACTGTAGAGCGAGTTGAGCGCTGTGAGCAACAGTGGGTTGAGGTCGAACGGGCTGAGCTTGTTGGCGCTCGCAGTCGATTTCGGCATCGACTTGCCGATGTGCTTCCACAGGTCGCGATAAACGACTGTGTCAGTCTGGACGAGATTGTCGGTGACCGGCACACGCGGTAGCTTAACGATGCCGCTCTCGATCGCGTCCATCAGGCTGAAGTCGGACACGACCCAGGGGAACAGCGTGCCTTCCTGATAGCCGGAGCCACGCAGGAAGAACGGCGTCGCCGACAAATCATAGACCGCGCGGACGCCGCCGCTACGCTTGCCCTTCTTCAGCTGCCGGTCGAGCGCCTCAATGCCGTTGATCCACAGCCGCGCAGCTTCTTCGTTCTGCTCGGCTTCCTTCTTCTCGTCACCGGTCAGCGCGCCCTCGGTATCGCCGCCGACCTTGTGACGATAGCAATGGTGCGCCTCGTCGTTGATGACGTTGACGCGCTCGAACCGCAGCAGCTTGCCGCACGCCCGGTCCAGCATCTGTGCATCGGTTTCGATCGTCCGGACCGGCTCGGGGTCGTTGCCCTGCAGGAAGCTGCGCGCCGCCTTGGGCATCGCAAGCGTCTCACGGTGCTGGAAGCTGTGGTAGTTGGTGATGACGATCTCGGCGCGGCGGATCTCGGGCAGCATCTCTGGTGGCACGATCTCCCGCGTGTCGTAATAATTGCCCGATTCGCTCGGCAAGAGCACTCGCAGCCGGTCCTTGATCGTGATGCCCGGCGCGACGATCAGGAAAGCGCGCGAGAAATCCCTGGTTTCCTTGCGCGCAGCGTTGATAGCCTGCCAGGCAATCAGCATCGCCATGACGGTTGTCTTGCCGCTGCCGGTGGCCATTTTCATCGCAAGCCGGAACAACGCCGGATTGGCTTCCTCGTTGTCCTTGGCGATCTGGTCGAGCAGCCCGCGGGTCGCAGCCCGCCGCGGCGCGACTTCGGTCAGCCAGATCATCGTTTCGACGGCTTCGATCTGGCAGAAAAAGGGGTGAGGGCCCGCCCACTGATCTCCGGGACGACGCCAATGCTCGAGCAATCGCTGGGTTGCAGGCGTAATGCCCCAGTCGCCGGGGTTGGGAATCACGCGCCACGCATCGACATAGCTGCGGATCTCGTTGATCTTGGCGTTCTCGGTATAGGTCTCGAGGTCAAGCGATGCCTGCGCCACGGCGGCTTTCTTCCGCGACGCTGGCACCGGCACGACGAACTTCGACGGGCGACGCCCCGTGATCGGCTCGCCCTCGATAGGCTGGCCGTTATCGTCCAGCGGGTGATAAAGGGACGGTGGCGCATAAGGCGAGTTCAAGATTGGTCGTTCGTAAAAGCTATTCGTCACCCGCGCCCCCTTGCTCAGGCTTCATATTGGGAAGCGAGAGCGCGATCCTGATAGCGGATCACTATCCTTTCGGCGAGCGTTTGGTCGCTCATCTCCGCCCGGCCGATTTCTATTTCTTCGCGCACTTTCCCAGCATGTATAAGTTCATTTTTCCTATGGCAGGAACCTTCGAAATTGCTGGCTCAAGAGCTAGAGCGCCCAATCAGCCTTGCGCATAGCCTCGGCGGTCTGCTCTGCGTTGATCGTAATAATGTGCTGCGTTCTCGCTGGTTTGCCCGCCGGATTGTCGAGAAGCCCAAGTCGTTTCAGCACATAGAACAACATCGCGTATCGGACTTCGAGTGCTTTCGTCCCACCTTCCATTCCATAGTCTTTTTCAACACCAGTCCGCTGATTCTGGCTCAGTCCAGGGTGTGGGCCAATTACGACAACGAACCGGTCGTTCCACATCTTGTCGCTGTCGCCACCGAGACCCGGCCCGTCGAAATCGCGCGCTCCGGTTATGCGTGGAATGAGGAAGTCCTTAAAACGTTCGCTTTTGTGGCAGTATGCTCGCACATGCCAGCGGAAGCCATCGAATCCGAATGCGTGCGGAGTTATCCGCCGCCAACCGGGATCAGGCGCGCTCATGGATTGGTATCGAACTTCCAGCGAACGCTTCTCCCGCACGGCGTTTAAAACGGACTGCAGACAACCAGCATCGACGTCACGAGCTGGATTGAGCACGATATCTATTTCGGGTGGCGAGCCAAGCCAAGTCTCGGCCGGCTCCATCAAGCCCTCTCCGAACGATCGGAGCCGAACCAAATATTCCGACGGTCCCTCCGTGAGAAACACGGAGCTGAAGTGAGGACCAGCCACGTACCGCTTAGAGGTTTTGTCGTAAACGGCGTTTTCTGGCGCACGCTCCTGATACAGTGTCAGGTCTTTCGAGGCCTGCGGTTCTGACACGCCAAACGTCGTCATTATGTCGGAACGACGCACGCCGCCTTCCCAAAATAGGCGGAATTCGATGAACTCGAGCCGTCGCTCGACGCCCCACTTGATCTTACTTGCAGGTCCCAATGAACTACGCTCCGGATAGGGATAGAAAGTATATGGACAACGTTATAAGTCCCGTGTAATTTCTATCCCCATAGGCGAATCGTGTCAATCGATTCCTCACCCGGCGGCACCCCGCTTCCGGGAACGAGGAATCGTGTCTGGCGGGATCGCACAGGGAAACGCGAAAGGGCCTTCAATGCCGCTGAACAATACACAGCTGCGATACTACGACTATAACGTGCTCCGCCTGCCCAAGGACAAGCGGACCGAATACAATGCGCAGGTCGATCGCCTGATCGAAAACCTGCGCAAGAATGTCCGGGACAAGACCGAGATCAAGATCACGAAGGTGGTCAAGGCGGGCTCGTTCGCCAAGCACACCATCCTGCGCAAGACGACCGAGGATCCAGTCGACGTGGATGTGGTGTTCTACATCTCGGGTAAGGACGCGACGGTCGAGACGATCGAGACGCTGACGGCCGACATCACGAAGCTGCTGGAGGCGCAATATCCCAATAAGTCGGTGGAGGACTTCACCATCCAGTCGAAGGCGGCGACCGTCGCGTTCGTGGGCTCGGGACTGTCGGTCGACATCGTGCCGGTGATCCAAGACGATGAGGCCTCCGAATATGGCTGGCAGTACGACATCCGCGACGGCAGCAAGACCCACACCTGCGCGCCGTGTCAGGTGAACTTCGTCTACAAGCGCAAGCAGACAGATCCCGACTTCCGCACCTTGGTCCGGCTGGGCAAGCGCTGGAGCCGCCGGGCCGAGGTGAAGGGCCTCAAGTCGTTCCACGTCGAGCTGATCATGGCGCACCTGCAGGACACCCTGGGCAAGCCGACGAGCATCGAGCAGCGCTTCCGCGACTTCCTCCTCTACATCGCGCAGTCGGAGCTCAAGCAGGTCATCACCTTCCCGGAGAACGGCTCGTCAATTCCCTCCTTCAGCCATCCAGTCGTGATCATTGATCCGGTGTGCAACACCAACAACGTCGCCAGCCGGATCTCCGAGGCCGAGCGCAAGGCAATCGTCAAAGCGGCCCACGAAGCCTGGGAAACTGCCAACTTCGCGTCAATCGAGAACGATGACGCGGTGTGGAAGGAACTCTTCGGCCCCAAGTTCCGGACGGAGGACCAGTGATGAACACGACCACCACCACCGAGACCTACAGCACCACCGACATCCAGAACGTCGTGCGGCGCTTCCAGGCCGACCTCAAGATGATCGCCGACAGCACCGGGGCCATCTCGAGCGAGGACGTGGCGAACTACGTTCACGACATCGAACTGCTGGCCAAGAAGGGATACCTGGCCTCCGTCGACGTGACTCTGCTCGACTTTGCAACAGAGGTTTGCGCCGCGCGCTACACCGTCGACACGGACGCGGGCGGGCTCGTCTCAAGCCGGCCGGGCAATGTAATGTGGCCTCGGGTGACATCCCCGACGCTCCGCATCGTGGTTTACTACACGAGTACCTACGACCCTGATGCGCGCCAGGCGATGGGCAGCAAGCTCCACTTCACCTGGTCCACCAACTACGACGACACCAGCCATGCCAGCCTCAACGATGGCGGCGGGCGCAACTATACCAGCGGCTCGTACGGGCTGAAGCGTAAGGATTGGACGAAGTGAACCAGACCGATATCTTCGACAGCGAGACCGTCGTGCCGGACGCGGGCCTTGCGCAGCGCGCCGGGACGCTTCTCGGGTTCCAAGAACGCTACGCCCGCGTGCACGATCAGCTGCGACTGCTCCTCGCCGCCGACAAGCTCGGCGACTGGAGCCAGCGCCACCACAGCCGGCCGCTCGCGATTACCCACCTCGTCGCCGACCAGTATCCGCTGGTCGTGTTCCACGGCGACGTCGGCACCGGCAAGACGGCGATGGCCGAGTGCATTGCCAACCGCCTGCTCTCCGAGGCCCGTTCCGAGGACGCGACGATCTTCCGGCTGTCCAACCGCGTGCGCGGCAGCGGCAAGGTCGGCGAGATGACCACACTGCTCGCCGAGGCCCTCAAGCGCGTCACTACGTCGGTCGGCAAGACGCGGCGCGCCGTCCTCGTCATCGACGAGGGCGACAGCATCGCCGCGGCCCGCACGCAGGAGCACAGCCATCACGAGGACAAGGTCGCGGTGAACACCCTGATCCAGGGCATCGACGACTTGCGCCGCTACAAGGGGCGCATCGTCGTGATCCTCTGCACCAACCGGTTGAGCGTCCTCGATCCGGCGCTGCTGCGCCGCGCCGCCATCGTCGACCGGTTCGACCGGCCGACCGACGTGGAACGCCGCGCGCTGCTCGAAATGGACCTCGACGGCCTCGACATCACTCCGGCGCAGATCGGCGAACTGGTCGAGCTGACGGGCCCGATCCAGGCGAAGCCCGGCTGGACCTATTCGGACTTCCGCACCCGCTTTTACCCCGCCGCAATGGCGAAGGCCTTCCCCGACGGCCCGCTCCGCTACGAACATCTGCGCGCCGCCGCCACCGAGATGGCCGGGTCGCGCGTGATGGACGACCGCTGATGGCCCGCTCCCCCCTTCTTGGCCGCCGCATCCACATTGCCGGCAGCATCTCCAAGGATCCCTCTTTCGCGTCCCTGGACGACGTCGCCGTGGCGCGCGAGATGGTGTCCGGGCTGGTGCGCGCCCTCATGAAGCTGGGCGCGACGTTCGTCGTCCCGGTCGACGCCGAGCCGAAGCGCGACGACGGACAGCCGATCTGCTTCGACTGGCTCGTCTGGCAGACGATCAGGGACACGATCTCGACCCGCCCAGCCAGCGCTCCGGTACCACTCGCGGTCGCGGTCCAGCACCACAAGAACGAGGACCAGATTCCGGAGGAGTTCCATGCGCTGTGGGACGAGATGCGGGATTCGCCCGTGGTCCGGATGGAGAGCGCCGCGCGCTGGAACATGAACAGCAAGCGCATGGAGGTGCAGGCGCGGTACGGCGACATCCTGATCGCGCTCGGTGGCAATGAGGGGGTGCGGTTCCTCGCCGACCTCTATCATGCCGCAGGCAAGCCGGTGATCCCGCTGAACCTGCCGATCACGTCGGAAAACGAGGGCAGCCGCCGCCTCTATTCCTTCGGTGAAGCGAGCGGCAACAGCCGCAAGTTGTTCCAGATCGCGAACGGCGGGGATTCGCACGACTGGATCAACCGCATCCGCTTCCCGGCCCGTCAGTCGGTGCAGGACAGGGTCACCGTCCTGGTCGGCTTGCTCGAGAGCTTGGAGCGGCCGAGGGCGTTCGCGGTCCGCCTCTTGGCGCCCGACCACAACGAGTTCGCGGCTGTCCAAGGGTTCTTCGACACCGTCGTGCAGCCGGTGATCGAGGGCGATCTCGGCTACCGCCTAACCGTTATCGACGGTCGCCAGGCGTACGATCACGCGCGCATCGACGACGAGATCTTCGCCAAGCTCCACCGGGCAAGCGTCGTGGTCGCCGACATCACCGGGTCGCGGCCCAACTGCTTCCTCGAACTCGGCTACGCGCTTGGGCGGTCCATCCCTACGATCGTCACTGCGCGTGACGGCTCCGACACGCCATTCGACATCAAGACGCTTGCGGGGCACCACTGGAAGACCGACGGTACCGCCGAAGACCGCCGCAAGGCGTTCCGCGAGCACTGGGAGGCGGTCCGCAACCGTCCGCCGCTCGTCACCGTGGAGGAATTGATCGCGTGAGCACGTCCAAGCAGGAAACCTTCATCTCGATCGACGTAGAGACGGCGGGCCCCATTCCAGGCGAATACAGCATGCTCTCGATCGGAGCCTGCGTCGTGGCCGACCCGTCTGCGACGTTCGCGTGTGAGCTGAAGCCGATCAACGCTAGGTTCGTGCCGGAGGCGCTGGAGGTGTCGGGGATGTCACTGGACCGGCTTCAGCGGGAGGGAACGAAACCCGAGGCGGCCATGCATCGATTCCGCGCTTGGATCGATGAGGTCGCGGGCGACAGCACGCCGGTCTTCGTCGGGTTCAACGCGCCGTTCGACTGGTCGTTCGTGAACTACTACTTCCACAAGTTCACCGGCGAAAACCCGTTCGGATTCACCGCCCTGGACATCAAAGCGCTCTGGATGGGCTTGTCGGGCTGCACTTGGGCGGACACCCGCTCAAGCCGCATCGCGGAAGAAATTCATCCCCAACTCGACGGTGATCACGATGCACTCCACGATGCACTGTACCAAGCCGAGCTCTTTCGGTTGATTCTTAGCCGGCGATCTCGCCTCATTCCCGCTTTGTAACCGAACCATCCGGCCACCCTCCTGCGTTGAAGCGCCAAGGCAACTTCCGCACCATCCAGGAGGGTGGCTAGATCAATTACGCGGTGTCCGACGAGGCCGCCGCTAATCCCATCCTGCCGCCTCCATGGCAGCGGCATATCGGATCCGGTCGACGACCTTCTCCATCTCGCGCTCGGTCAGTATGTAGCGCTGAAAGAACCAGCGATTGCAGAGTATGTATCCGGCCTTCAGCAGACGCTGGGCGTGCACGGTCTCGGCGATCATCGCATCGAGCTTGGTATCAAAACGCTCGATGACCTCGATCTCCGCCACGACGTTCTGCAGCAGCAAATTTCTCAGCCGCCGGTAGATCACCTTGTTGCCAAACTCGTTGTAAGCCGCGCATCGAAAATGCTGCTTTACCCGGCGACGGATCCGCCTTGAGACCCCGACATAGATTGGCAACGCCTTGAACTGGCCCAACGGATCAGGCTGTGTGGGATCGAGGATGACGTAGACGACATGGGTTGCACCGTCCGCCTGCTGACCGACGCGCTCCGCCATATCCTCGATGATCGTATGAAGTCCGGGCCTCGTGTGTTTTTTGCGCATTCCGGCCATGACGAGCCTCCTTCCGGCTGATGATGATCAGCCACGAAGCCCCCCTCTCTCCTCTCGGCCTGCTGGCAGGCCGCCCGCACCCGACGTCATGGTCCTGTGTTCTGGCAGGTGCGGTCTCGTTTGGACGTACCCATCCGGCGAGCCCCGCCTTGCCCGACCGCTGAGTGAGCGCTGTTAAGCGTGCTCTTGTGCGTGCGCTTAGGAGCGGTGGATGAGCCAGATCACGGTGTTCGCGGGGCCGGAACGGCGCCGGCGGTGGAGCGAGGAGGAACGGCTGCGTGTGCTGGCCGAGGCGTTCTCGCCGGGGGCTTGCGTTGCGGAGGTCTGCCGGCGGCATGATATCTCCACCTCGCTGATCTACACTTGGCGGAGCAAGCTGCGGCAGGCCCATGCCGAGGCGGAGGCCAGCGAGCCGCCCGTGCCAGCCTTTGCCGAGGCCGTGGTCGTCGATGAGGGTGCTGGGTCCTGTGCCGGAACAGCACCGGCGATGGTCATCGACCTGGCCCGTGGCAAGCGGATCAGCGTGTTTCCTTCGGCGTTGCCGGCGCAAGTGGTCGCCGTGCTGAAGGCTCTGCGGTGATCCCTGCCGGGGCGCGGGTGTGGCTGGCGATGGGGCACACCGATATGCGGAAGGGCATGCAGGGCCTGGCGCTGCTGGTGCAGCAGGCGCTCGAGCGCAATCCCCATGGCGGGGACCTCTTCGTCTTCCGCGGCCGGGCCGGATCGCTGGTGAAGATCATCTGGCATGACGGGATCGGCATGTCGCTCTACGCCAAGCGGCTCGAGAAGGGCCGCTTCGTCTGGCCCTCGGCGAAGGACGGGATGGTCTCGCTGACCGGCTCGCAGCTGGCCTGCCTGCTCGAGGGCATCGACTGGCGCAACCCGCAGTACTCGTGGCGCCCGGCCAGCGCCGGATAGGCGCAAAGCTCAGCATTTCCGGCTTGCTTCGGGGGCCCGGCGGTGATTCACTCTCCGGTGTGGAAGCCACCCTCACGCCCCTTCCGGACGACGTCGCAGCGCTCAAGGCGCTGCTGGCGGCGGCGACCCGGCGGGCGGATGATGCCGAGGCCCGGCTCGCCCATGCCCAGGCCCGCGAGAGCGCCACCGAGGCGGTGATCGCCCACCTCAAGCTCCAGATCGCCAAGCTGAAGCGGGCGCAATACGGCACCAGCGCCGAACGTACCCGCCACCTGCTCGAGCAGATGGAACTGCAACTCGAAGACCTCGAGGCCGATGCGACCGAGGATGACCTGGCTGCCGAGGCCGCCATAGCGAAGGCGACCAGCGTGACCGCGTTCGAGCGCAAGCGCCCCTCGCGCAAGCCATTCCCCGATCATCTGCCACGTGAGCGGGTCGTCATCCCGGCGCCCTGTGCATGCCCCGCCTGTGGCGGCGAGCGGCTGTCCAAGCTCGGCGAGGACGTGACCGAGACGCTCGAGGTGATCCCCCGCTCATGGAAGGTGATTCAGACCGTGCGCGAGCGGTTCTCGTGCCGGGACTGCGAGACGATCACCCAGCCACCCGCTCCCTTCCACGTGGTCCCGCGCGGATGGGCGGGCCCCAGCTTCCTCGCCATGCTGCTGTTCGAGAAGTACGGCCAGCACCAGCCCCTCAACCGCCAAGCCGAGCGCTTCGCCCGCGAGGGCGTGCCGCTCAGCACCTCGACCCTGGCCGACCAGGTCGGCGCGGCAACGTTTGCCCTCATGCCGCTCTACCGGCTGATCGAGGCCCATGTGCTGGCCGCCGAGCGACTGCACGGCGACGATACGACGGTGCCGGTGATGGCCAAGGGCAAGACCGATACGGCAAGGCTCTGGACCTACGTCCGCGATGATCGGCCCTTCGCCGGATCCGATCCGCCGGCGGCATTGTTCCATTACTCGCGCGACCGAAGAGGCGAGCATCCCCGGGCGCATCTCGCGTCGTGGTCAGGGATCCTGCAGGCCGATGCCTACGGCGGGTACAGCGAACTCTATGCGGAGGGGCGCCAGCCCGGCCCCGTGCTCGAGGCGGGCTGCTTCGCCCATGCGCGGCGCAAGTTCTTCGAGCTGGCCGATGTCGCGGCCGCGGCCCGGCGCAGGAGCCGCAACGAGCGGACCGGCATGATCTACCCGATCGCGCTGGAGGCGGTGCAGCGGATCGATGCGCTGTTCGATATCGAGCGCGGTATCAACGGCAAGTCCGCTGCCGACCGGCTCGCGGTCCGCCAGGAGCTGAGCGCGCCGTTGATGGCCGAGCTTCACGCCTGGCTGACCAGCCAGCTCGCCAAGCTGTCGCGCAACCATGATCTCGCCAAGGCCATCAACTACATGCTGCGGCGCTGGGACGCCTTTACCCGCTTCCTAGACGATGGCCGTATCTGCCTCACCAACAACGCGGCCGAACGCGCGCTGCGCTGCGTGCCGCTGGGGCGGAAGGCTTGGTTGTTCTGCGGGTCCGACCGCGGTGGCCAGCGGGCGGCGGTGCTCTACACGCTGATCCAGACCGCCCGGCTCAACGATGTCGATCCGCTGGCGTGGCTTGCCGATGTGCTGGCGCGGATCGCGGATTGCCCGGTCAGCAAGCTTGGCGAGCTGCTGCCTTGGAACTGGCGAACCTCAAAAGTCTGATCTTCAGTCGCTGAACTTCGGCAACTCCGGGCAAGGCGCCCAAGCTCCAGTCAGAAGCATCGCGGCAAGCCCCACTTGCGGACACTCGTTAGATGCAGCAAACTCATGCCATGTCACCCTATGCCGAAGTGGATCCGATCATTGACGTTTGGGCAGCGGCGACAGTGAAAAAGCTCTTCACAGAATGGGCAGGCCGACCTGCTAGGTTTGCCTATTTGCCTGGTTTGCGCCCATTCGAATGCTTCCAAATCTCGATTAATCCTCCTCTTGGTGGTCATGTCGCTGTGCTCGCTCGATCCGTCGATACTGACGATGAAAGCGAATTCAAACAGTGCTGGGAAGGCGCAACCGAGACCCTTTCCACGATGCTCGATGAAGCCACAGACCAGGTACGAGCATGGGTAAACCGATCACCGGCGACTGGCGGCTAACCACAAAATATCGCCGTTCCGCGGCCTTCGCCGGATGGCTACGTTTGGACCGTCCGTTTACGGTTTGATCTCCAACCCCGCGCAGCGATCTGCGATGAGCGTCGTCATCTTGTCCCGAACTGTCCGCACACTCTCCAACTCAGCCGCGAACGCGGGCAGACGTAGGGCGGGCGCGGCTGCCGCGACCAGTTCAACGAGCTCGGTCATGGCCACATCTGCCTTCCCCTCGGCCAGCCCGATGGTCCGCGCTGCTGCCAGAAAATCCCCCCGCGTCAGGCGATCATCCTTGCCGTTGAGCTTCAGCGCCATGCGGTCTCCGCCCAGGCCAGGGAAGACCCGCGTGGTAACCGCATCATAGAGCGGCGCGAACCGAACCGAGGTGAACGCCCTCCCACCCGGCTCGGCGATCTTGAGCAGCGCGAGGTTCTTGAGGTGCATATCGCCATCGGCGATCAGCCAGGCGAACACTGCGCGGCGGAACAGGATCTCGAGATCTGCTGCAGGATCGGTGGAGAGAGGCCGCAATCCGCGCGCCATGCGCTCGATGGTGCCGTCATATTTTGCCGAGGCCGGGAGATCGAGGACGGAGCAGAAATCTTCCAGTGCAAGCCGCCGTTGGTCGTCCGGGCCATGGCGAATATCGAAGCGCTCAACCACGAGCGCGGGCGACATGCCGTCCGGCATCGGCGTCAGCGCGACCTCCGGCACGGCAAAGTCGGCGGCGCGGCCCAGTTCCAGACAGAGCCATTCGACGATTGGCAGCATCTCGAAGCCGGCGGCGCCTGCGGGCTTCAGGATATGCGTGAATGGCAGGTCGATCGCCGGCAAGAGGGCGCCATCGGCCGCAAGGTGCATCGGCCCCTTGATCTGGACGCCCGACAGCCGAGGCGTTTCGGCCCGGGCAAAGATGCGCGCGAGGTTCTGCTCGAAACTCTCCTCGATCACACCGCGCGTCGGCCCCTCATAGCGGCCGGTGAAGCGCCCCCCCTCGACGAAACCCGCCAGTCTGGTCGTCAGGATATCCGCCGGCAGGCCTGCCAGTTCATCGCGCGCCTCAACCACGGTGACATTGGACATGTAGCGCCGCCCGCGCTTCAGCGCCTCGCGGTCGTCGCGCTCATGCAGCACCTGTGCCAGCCAGCCTTCCGGCAGCAGCGATTCGATAAAGGCCGGGAGTTTGCCCGGTGTGGTCTCGCGGACCAGGGCCGGGCCTGAGCGCCGGGCCGGCTTCCAGCGCCACTCAAAGCCATCATGCATCAGGCGACCCAGAGGCTCGCCATGCCAGGCAATCAGCAGATCGAGCGCGGCCTTGTTGGCGGGCACCTTGGCCGCTCCCGGCTGCACCAGAAGAAAGCGTTCGGCCCCTTCACCCTCTCGATACCAGCCATTCTCGCGCGCCAGTGCCCAGACTGCATCGGCCGCCTGCTTCGGCGTGCCGTGCTCTTCGACCAAGCGCGCGGCCATCTGCACACGCATCTGCGCCGTGATCGCGCTGGCATGTTCGCTGCGCAGGCGAAAGGCTTCCAGAAACCGCTGTCGTGGTGACGACACGTTGATGCGGAGTTCTCCCAGCTCATCGCCAACCGCCGCTGTCGCCGTCGAGGGATGCGGGGGCGCTTCGTTCTGGACGATCTCCAGGCTGCGCAGCCGGGTCCGCTGGTTGCGGCGACCGCTGATGAACAGCCGTCCGTCCGGCGTCGGCGCGAGAAGTACAGCGCTTGCCGACGACAGATAGGCGTTGGGATAGAGATAGTGCGCGATGCGGACCGCATGGCCCAGAATCGCGGCATCGGCATCGGCCTGCCTGTCGACATAGATGCCTCGCACGAGCTGAACGAGTTCGCCCGCCTGCGCCCGTTGGTGCGCGCGCTTGGCATCGATCGTTTCGCCAACCAGATGGATGGTCATCGGCATATCCCGTATCTCAGATGCGTGATAATTTCATTGTCGGGCCGTGAAATGCAAGAATTATCTCGCATCTCAGATGCGCGATAATTCCAAAGTGAGATGCTACCGCTCAACGTCCCGTTGCCTCGTCTGTCCCAGTGAACTGGTGATATCGGGTTCCCGTTCCGGTGATTTCCGGAGGACAGTGCTATTGACCGCCTCGATCGCCGACGTCTTGTCACCAGCGTTGCCGGCCACCGAGCGTTCCAGCCCTCTGGCACTATCAACCACCAGCGTCGCATGTTCGGCGATCCGGGTGATGGCGACCAGGAATGAACGGGTGGAGTTCAACATCTTCTCCCGCTCGCTCATCAGGATGATGCCGCGTTCGGCGGTCATACCCTGCGCAACATGCACGTTCACGGCATAGGCCAGATCGAGCCGTTCCAGCATCGGGTCGGTTCGGGCGAGGGTGTGACGGTCGCCATTGACGGTGCGCACTGACACCATGTTCCGATCCAGCTTCTCGATGTTCGCGATATCGCCATTCAACAGGCCGCGCTCCCGGTCATTGTCGGTCCAGCGGATGCGGTCGCCTTCAAACAGCGTGATGGTCTTTGGCTCGAAGATCGAGACCGCATCATGGGCAAGGTTGCGGGGCAGCCGGTCGGGCTGGTACTGCCGAACGGTTCCATCGGCCATGCGGAGCTGAACCTTGCCATCGTCCGCCCCGTACACCTCGCCGCGATCCCCGCGCGCGAACCCCTGGCTCGGCAGGCTGGTGCGGAACTCAACGGTCCGGCCCGGCTGATAGCCCTTCATCTGCCGGGCGCCTTCTCGGGTGATGGTCACGCGGTCGAGTGTGTCGAACCGCTGACCTTGTCCTCCCAGTTCCCCACGTGCGATGCGCTCTTGCTGGACCGCCACATTGGCGGCCGTTCGCATGGCCCTGCCGGAGGCGAGCAACAGCGTCTTGTCTCTCTGCTCTGCTGACAATCCAGCCCATAGCCTCGCGGCTGTCTCCGGCCCCTTCGCGAACGGTACTTCACGGGTATCCGGTTTCAGCACCTCGAACGCCCGCGCCATATCCGCGTTCTCCAGCGCGGCGTTTAGCGCCAACATTTGCGGTGACCGGGCGCGCAGGTTCTCGGTGATGGTAGAAGTGAACACCGCATGCGTCTGCAACAGCTCGAACGGCTTTCCGGCTTCAATGGCTGGCAACTGCTTCACGTCGCCGGCCAGGATCAACCGCGCCACCTCCGCCCGGTTGGACAGATCGATCAGGCGGGCAAGGCGCTCATTGCCGATTTGCGACGCCTCGTCGACGATGATGACGGACCCGGACAACGTATCGTGACCTCTGGCCATCTGCTCGGTGCTTGCCGAGCCATCGAGCACGCGACTGAACTTGCCAAGGAAGCTGTCAACCGTGGAGGTGGGCGCATCGAGCTTCGCACCAAGATCCCGGGCGGTGCGGCCGGCATGGGCCAACGCGAACACGCTTCGTCCTTCCGCCTTCAGCAGGTGCGCGACCGATATCAGCGCAGCGGATTTGCCGACGCCGGCGCCGCCCTGCACCAGCACCACCCGATCGGTGGACTGCAGGATATCCACCCCCGCCTGCTCCTGCCCCGGGTTGAGCCGACGCAGACCCAAGTCGCGCGCCGCCTGCTGCAGGCGCGGCCCGGTCTCAACCCCCGTCGCCAGCGGTGGAACGGCATCACGGCCCGCATGCGCCAAGGTGATCACCCGCTGTTCCAGCGACAATGCCGATTCCGTGGTCATGAGCCGCTCGCCACCTAACAGCAGCCCACGCCCGGTCAGGTGCGCAATGCGTGCTTCTACATCCGCTACGGTCACTGGCCCGCCACGTTCCAATGCCGCGCGGATGAGATCACTGCGATCGAACGCCGCTTCGCGCTCACCAAGTTCGCGCGCGGCGGATGCAACCGCCTGCGCCGCAGCATAAGCGCGAGGGTCAAGCCGACCCAACCGTTCCGGCACCAGCGGATCGCCATCCCTCGGCGTCAGGCCCATGGCGGACACGATCGCCAAGCCTCGCACTCCGATACCACGCGCATTTTCCAATGCCTTTGACCAGATGGTTTGCTGGCGGGCGCTACGGACAATAGCATCGGCGATCAAATCACGGCCATCGAACCCGACGCGCTCCGCTGTCTCCAGCCATTGCGCCTGCCGTTGCTCCGGACTGAACTCCGGGTTTTTCGCTTGCCGGGTCGCGAGGGCCGCGAGTTCCCGTTCGCGCGGGCTACCTCGGTCGCCCTTGGCGAGAGCCTCGAGGATTTCACTGCGGCGGGTGGAGAAGGCTTCAACCACCTCGCGGGAGACACCCTTGACCTCGAACGCGCCACCGACAGGATTTTTTGCCGGGACCGTCTCATAGCCCAGCGCCTCCACGCGGCTGCGCAGCTCCGCATTGTGGATGGCGCCCAACTGATGCTGGTTCTTGTAGAGCTCGTCATTCCGGATAGCATGCCACTTCTGGTCCGACGCGAGCGTGGCGTTCGCCAGCACGACATGCACATGCAGCTGCGGTTCCTGATTGCGGTTGACCGTGTGCAGGAATGTGGCGGCGACCAGATTGCCGGTCTTCTCCACCTGCTGAGCCTGCATGTCGGAGTTCCAGACCCGTGCCTCGATCAGGCTTTTCTCAGCCCATGTCAGTGTTGCAGACACCGATTCCCGGAAGGCGATCGTCAGCCGCTCATCCTTTGCCAAGAGCGCCAGCAGCGACAGAGATTTTGGCGCGGAGAAGGTGATGTCAGTGCCGGGCCGGTGATCACCTCTCGGGGCGGCGATCACCGCGCCATTGGGCAGTCGGCCTTCCAGCACCTCAGCGAACACCTGTTCGTCCACTCTTCCAACAAGGCCGAGCTTCTGCGCACCGGCCCCATACCATGCGCTGGCGTCGATTGCCTCCCCTGTGCTGTAGTAGTTGTCGGCTCGATAGTAGCTGGAAGCTGCAGCAGCGGATCGCAGGGCGGTGACGTTGATCACCGGTCCGCTGCCTTGATCGCGCGAAGAGCGCTCTGCCGCCGTTCTTTGGGCATCGTGCAATCATCAACGCCAAACCTCCGGTTGATCATCCGGCAGACATGTTCGTCGTCCGCAATCAGCCGGTTCGCCACTGGCACCGCCAAAGGCTGGACCTGACCAGCCAGAAGCAGGAACACCAACGTCGACACGACGCCAACCATCGCCGCGCAGACTGACAGAAAGCGGAGCGACAGCACACGATCATCGCCCAGAATCAGGTTGTGCTGAACACGCGGCGCAGTCGCAGCCACGCGAACGGCTTCAAGCTGCTCGCTGACCTGATCCAGCACTGGTTTCTGCGCCTCAATCAGGCGGTCATTTGCTGCCTCGACCTCTGCGCGAACCTCCCTCACCTTCTCGACGAAGGGTTGGTAAGATTGGCGATTCATCTCGTTGATGCGGGCAGTAAGATGCTCCCGTGCCGCCTGTATTGCCTGTTCGCTGGCCACAAACTCTTCAAGACGCCGCTTATCGTGCCGCTGATTTGCACGCTGAGATCGATCCAGTTCCATGATCAACTCACGGACCTGGATCACCAATGTGCTCAGGCTCGTATCGATACGCGGCCCGTCGTCGGCCTGGAACGCAAGCCGGCCTGCATCATGTGCCTCCACAACCTCTTGTGCGGCTGCGCGCAGGAGGTCCGCGCGGGATTGACGGCGTGCCGCCGCCACGCGGTCGATGCCGGCGACGAGCCGATCATCGTAGCTCACGTTGATCTGTGCCATCAGGATTCTCCCGCCTGAGCACCTGACGCGCAGGGCGCGGAACGGGAGGGCGACATGCGAAGACCACGGAGACGAACACACGCTATCTGTTTGATATAGAAGGCTTCTAGTGAAGCTGCCGGCCGTGTGCAAAGCTTGCACCCAGCTTCTCCTCCGTGCCTAGAACTCGACGTAGAGACTAGATGCGAGCAATTACAACGAGTTGCCTCATAACCCTTGCCACTCATGGGTAGCGTGGTGTGTGCATTTTCTACGCACCAGTTGATGGAGGGAAGATGCGTATCGGGCTTGGGAAAGCGGATGCTGGCACGGCTCCCTCCTCTCGAAAGGCGGCATCGCCCGGCCCTTTCGAACATGGCTGCAATAGCACCGTTGCCCAGGGGGCTCATGCCCGCTGATGAGTGCACAGCGTCACAGCGGACCTCCTGCGAAGCTGCCGTCAGAAGCGGCTCGAGAATGGGTTACGGCTTGGGTGCCAGACGGCAGGGTTTGCGCGCGAAGCCCTGCGAAGCCGGTGGCGATCGCGATCCGGCCCAGTTCCTGCTGTCGATTGAGAATGACCCTCCGCAACGTCTCGGAGGGCACCAGCAACAACAGATGCTCCCCCACGCGCATGGCCTGGCAGGGCTGGAGCAGGTTGCGGTAGGCACCCTCTCCGATCACCGTCAGGGCCTGACGTCTGAACTCGGCGGCCTCAGCGCTCTCGCCCGCCACTTCGGTGCAGATGGGCTCGTCAGGTGGCGGCTTTGCCCGTTCCTGCCGTGATCGGCGTTCCGCCGCCGGAAAGGGGGTAAGGGGGATTCTATGGTGGTTCTTAAATGTATTGCCCGCAACTTCTGCGGGGGTCGGCGGCAAAACCTGCGGGGGTGCAGAATCTGCGGGGGTGCAACTATTGCGGGGGTGGACGAGGTACATGCAGCCCCGCCCCGGGCGTTCCTGGCGGGTGACATGGCCGGCGTCGACAAGACGCTTGATGATCGACTGCACCGTCCGTTCGCTGGCTCGCGTTTTGAAACAGAGCTTCGGGATCGACGGCCAGCAATAGCCATCATCGTTCGCCCAGTCGGCCAGCGCCAGCAGCACGAGCTTGTCGTTCCCCGACATCTCGCTTTCCCACGCGATGTTCATGAGACGAATGCTCATATTCTGCCGGCTGCCGCGATAGACAGTCCGCAAAATTCTCTAACGATTTCAACGAGCGAGAAGGCAAAATTAGCCAACCCAACCTGTTGATAACAAAGACATCTTGGACTCCAGTCGGGACCACCACCCTTATTGTCGAGACCGGTTTAAACTGACTCGAAAACCCGCTTATAGTGCTCACGATAAACTCGTGGGCGATCGTACTGCGTGGCAGCATGATTCTCGAGCGAACTGAAGCAGCCGATCGAGCTGGTTCGAGCGCTTGGCGTAAGGATCTCCCGACCGCGTCAGCGAGTTTGAAATCGGCGTCGCGGTATTCGCCGCCGACATCGCCGCCGTTTCCGCTTTTGCACTCGCTCGCTGATACCCTCCGGTCGTTCATACGGGTAAACCGGCTTCCCGGAGATATTGGGAAGCCGGAGTTTTCAAATTTCGGTTCGCTCGGACGGTGTCAGGGCGTCATCGACATCTACGCCGAGGTATCTGACGGCATTTCGATATTGGTATGGCCGAGCAGGATTTGCACGCCTCGAAGATCGCACGTGGCCTTCGTAAACTTGCATCAGGCTGGGTCATGGTCGATCCTCTTTCAGGATGAAGGTCAGGCCCAGCTGTTGGCGGCGGCGCTTTCGTCGCCGAAATCGGTGGAGCGGGTCAGCGCATCCCAGGCGTCATATTCCGCCGCGAGTTCGGCCAGCTTGCGGTCCACCAGCGTGCGGGCGTCCGAGCCCAGCAGCAGGTGCGCAGGCGGGTTGTCGCTGCTCACCAGCTTCACCACCGCCTCGCCCAGCTTTGCGGGATTGCCGATCTGCTTGCCGCTCATGGCAAGCCGCTTTTCGCGGATCGGGTCCATCAGCGCATCATAATCGGCGATAGCTCGCGGGGCGCGGTTCATGGAGCGCCCGGCCCAGTCGGTGCGGAACGAACCCGGCGCTACCGCCGTCACATGGATGCCCAGCCCCTTCACTTCCTTGCCCAGCGCTTCGGAAAGCCCCTCCAGCGCGAATTTGGAGCCATGGTAGAAGCTGAGGCCGGGCAGCGTGATCAGGCCACCCATCGAAGTGATGTTGATGATATGCCCTGCGCGACGCTTGCGCATGGCGGGCAGCACCGCCTGCGCCACCGCGACGGCACCAAAGACATTCACCTCGAACTGGCGGCGCAGGTCTGCCATCGTCGATTCCTCGAACGTGCCTTCATGGCCGTAGCCCGCGTTGTTCACCAGAACGTCGATCGGGCCGACCTCGCGTTCCACCCGGTCGATCGCCGGCCGGATGGCGGGCTCGTCGGTCACATCCAGAATGATGCCGAACGACCGGCCGGGGACCAGTGCCGTGAAGGCCGCCTGCTGCTCCTCGCCGCGCAGCGTTCCGACCACCCGGTCGCCAGCCGCCAGCGCCGCATCGGCAATCGCCCGGCCAAAGCCGGAGCTTACGCCGGTGATGAACCATGTCTTCATAAGGACTTCTCCTGATCTGGATGACGGTGTTGCCGTCGCCACTGCTATATGCACCGGCAAGGCCGTCGATGAGAGGCCAGCAGCCGCGTGCCTATTGTTTCATCCCGATTTCTTGGTGCCTCAGCGGTCCGGGGGCCGGGGCGGCGTGTTGATCAGCGGTTTCGCGTTCGGTCTACGAAACGCAGGATCGGCCGCAGAGCCGCACCTCGGACACGCTGCTTCAACGTCTGTGGCCGATGCACCTCCGGGGCCGATGGGGTCTCTCCCGGTGCGGCGAAGCGGGGAAACAGCGACAGTGCGTTCGCCCGACAGACTGCGCTCCGCTGCTGCGAGTCCCACAGGGGCAGAGTGTCGACCTCCTTGACCTGAAGGGCCGTGACAGGCGCAGGGGCGAAGGGAAAGTCGCTGCCGAACAGGATGTGGCTGTGATCGACCAGTTGCCCGAGCGCCGCCATCGCGAATGGAGACGGCGAGAGCGCCGTGTCGAAGTAGAAACGGCGCATATAGGTCAGCACGCCTTGCGGCGCGCGTTCGGCGAAGGCCGGCATCATATTGGCCAGCGACAGTCGCCACGCCGCATAGGGCAGGAAGCCGCCGGCATGGGCCAGAATCCAGCGGATTCGCGGATAGCGCTCCGGCACGCCCATCAGGATCAGGTTGAGCGAGGCCCGCGTGGTGTCGCACAGGAACTCCATCAGGAATCCGGGCATGTTGAGGCCCAGCGTCTCGCTGCTCGGATGGAGGTTCGGGTGGATGAAGACCACTGCGGAGCGCCGATCCAGCTCTGCCATCAGTTCCTCGAAGCGTGGATCGCCCAGAAAGACGCCGTCCACGCTGCCCAGAAGCACCACGCCGTCTGCGCCCAGTACATCCAGCGCATGGATGGCCTCTGCGCACGCGGCGGCGGTGAACGGCATGGGAAGGATGGCGAACGATCCGAAGCGGCCCGGATGGCGCGCGGCCATGTCGGCGGAAAACTCGTTGCAGGCGCGCGCCAGAGACCGGGCTGCGGCCTCGTCGGCGAAGCGGACGCCGGGCGCGGAGACGGAGGTGATCGCCGTTCCGATGCCATGCAGGTCCATGATGTCCAGCGACTGCTGCGGGCTCCATTTGGGAACCGGCCCTCCGGCCATGTCGGAGATGCCGTGCCGGGCCAGCGCCTCCAGCAGGGCAGGGGGCAGCAGGTGATGGTGGACGTCGATCCGCCCGGAAGCCTTTGGTGGGGAAGGGCTCATGCGTTTGTCCGTGTCATGGGCGGCGTCAGGCGCGCCAGATGAAGTCCGGGCCGGGCATATGCCGGCCGTCGTCGATGCCGATCTCCCGCGCGATCAGCCGATTGAGCTTGGCGTTCATCAGCAGGATCAGATCACGGGCCGCTTCCGGGTTCGCCGCGAGATTGCGGGTTTCGCCCGGGTCCGTTTCGGTATCGTAAAGTTCCAGATCGTTGCGCGCGACAAGGTCTTCCCACGCAAGCGGGGTGTTGTGACCAGTCGGCGCAAAGTAGCGCGCGAACTTGTATCGCCCGTCGAAAACCCCGCGCATCTGGCCCCGCTTGGATAAAACACCGCGAAACTCCGGCTTGACCAGCGCTGTCAGGCTGAGCGCCTGCCCGCGCTTGCGCGCTTCCTCGAAGGCGAGGGACGCCAGATGGTCCTGATAGATCAGGCTGGTCCAGTGCAGCAGAAGCCCGTCGCCCGTCTGGCGCGGGTCCTCCTGCGCCGGATCGAGAATCACGGTGCTGAGGTCACGCCCGACGAGTTCGGGAACGTCCTGCCGGACCGCTGCCGGCGCAACGCCGGCCAGCCCCAGCAATGTCGGAACCATGTCGATATGGCTGGCGAGCGTGGGGGTGGAAACCCCGCCCGGCCGCGACGGGTGCCGCACCAGCAGCGGGATTTGCGTCGCCTCCCGATAGGGAAGAACGCCCTTCCCCCTGATTCCGTGCACGCCCAGCATCTCGCCATGATCGGCGGTGAGGACCACGATGGTGCGGTCGGCCTGTCCGCTGGCGTCCAGCGCATCCAGCAGGCGCACGATGTGGGCATCGCTCTCGCGAATGCAGTTGTAGTAGTAGTTCACGAACTCTGCGGCGGCTGCGCTGTCCTGCATATCCAGTTGGCCCAGCGCATACTCGTCCGTCAGCGCATACTCCGCTGCGGCAGGCAGTTGGCTACCGGGCGCGACTGGCCCGAAGTTGGCGGGCGGCGGATAGCCGAGCGCTTCCCGGTAGAGCGGCGTATCCGGCGGACGCGAAAGCGCATCGGGGTAGAGGATCTTGCGCGTCGCGGTCATTTTCGGGCCGGACGTGTAGTACATGATGTCGTGCGGGTTCAGGATGTTGACGGCGGCGAACCATGGCGTCTGCGCCGACTTCTGCCGCTCCAGAAAGGCGACGGCCTTGTCGGTCGTCTGGCCGTCCTCGTCATGCCCTCCAAGGGGGCCGTCGATCTCGTGGCCGGTCCCCGTCTCATCGAAGCCATAGCTGAGGATTTCGGCCTGAACCTCCGCCTCGGACAGCGCCTTGCGGCGGGGGCCATGGAGCTTGCTCAGATGCCACTTGCCGAAATAGGCGGCGTGATAACCGGCCGCGCGCATCAGCGTGCCCAGTGTCGGCACGTCCGTCTTCAACTCCGGCGCATAGGGCAGCGGCATATTCTCCCACACGCCGTTCCGCTGGGAATGCTGGCCGGTGTAGAGGATCGCCCGCGCGGTCGCACAGACCGGCGACGGCGTGAAGGCGCGGGTGAACGAGAGAGATTCCCGCAGCAACCGGGCACGACCGGGGCAGTGGCGCTCGATGAACCCCTTGGGCAGCAGCGACCAGGCCTGTTCCTGATCGGTGGTCACCAGAAGGATATTATAGGGTTTCGCGCCCTTTGCGACAGGCAGCCGAAGATTGGGCTGACCGGCCGGGCGGGTCGCCATCCACACCGCCGCGGCGCTTGCGACTGTCAGCGCACCCGCGCCCGCGAGCAGCTTTCGGCGCGACCAGAGCCTCATGGCTTTCCTCCGTCACCCGTTGCGGGTCGATCACGGCCTCCATCCGCCCGCGCGCGGAACCGAAGCGGCCAGCCGACGTCGACGGGCGCGGGAAACGCGGTGCGCGTCGGTGAAAAAGCCATTTTCTCCCCAAAATCTTGCATTAGACTAATTATGTTATGTTTAGACAGATATGATCAAAAATATCAATAGCGCGTCACATTGCCATCCGCTTAATAATCCCGACTGATGACACCCCAACCCAGACGCGCGATGACCTCAGCACGCCGCCGAATGCGCGAGGCTGCAATTCGTCTGTTCGCCGAAAAGGGATCGACCCAGGTCTCCATGAGCGAACTGGCGCAGGCCGCCGGGGTCGCGCGCGGCACGGCGCACAACAATCTGGAATCGACGGACGCCTTCTTTCGGGAGATCGCCAGCGAACTGGCCGACGAGATGAATGATCGCATCACCATCAGTTCCGAGGGCGTCAGCGATCCCACCCGCCGCCTCGCGCTGGCCATTCGTTTCTACATCCGCCGCGCGCACGAAGAGCCCGATTGGGGCCGCTTCCTTCTGCGCTTTGCAATCAGCGAACAGGCCCTTCAGGCCTTCTGGCTTGGGCAACCGGTGCAGGATCTGGCCAACGGTCAGCAAAGTGGCGCCTTTCACTTCCGGCCGGACCAGATACCCTCGGCCATCAGCTTCATCGCGGGCAGCGTGCTGGGCGCAATACTGCTGGTGCTGGATGGCCACAGAACCTGGCGTGACGCGGGGCAGGACGCGGTGGAGTTTGTCCTCAGGGCAATCGGCGTCCCCGGCGAGGCCGCGCGAGAACAGGCGATCAGCGATCTGCCACCGTTGCGAGAGCTTCCTTCGCCGCCCACACGCTCACGCAAGGGCGACGTCGCCGCGGCCTGACACTGCGGCATCCTCCGGTCGGGCCGGGTGCGTCCGCGTGTCGCCGAGCAGATTCAGGGCAGCGTCTACCAGTTCGGCAGCAGTGTTTGCCGGTCCGTCGACAAGAACCACGCGGTCGGGCCGCACGATCGCCGCCCAACCGATCGGCGCGGCCTTCGGGGTCAAGGTTCCGTCGACATCCTCGAAGGTGCCGGGGCCTGCGCATGGGCGGCCCGCGTGACAGAAATGGACGAGGCCATAGCCGCGCGCAGACCAGAGCCGCCGCAGATCGGGCGGAAGCATCGTTCCGGGGTCGACGCCGAACCCCACCAGACAGAAGGAAGACCCGAGCGCCTCGTCACTGCGCACGAGCGCACCCGTCTGCAACCGGACCCAGCCTTGCGGGATTTGCGCGCCCCGCACCAGCAGCCCGCCCCCGCGCCCCTTCACAAACAGGCCATCGCGAAAGCGGTTCTGCGGCTTCACGCCCAGTTCGTCGAGGAACCGGCGCAGCATCGGAACTCCGCGCAGCCCGCGCATCAGGCCGTGCGCCGCGATGGCCTGCAGGGCACTGCGGGGCATGACCAGCCCGCCCATGAACTTGGCGAGACCAATCATCGCCCGCGCGTGCGGGCGGCGTTCGGTGTCATAGCTGGTCAGGATCTGCGGGAGAGCCTCACCTTTGACGATTGCCGCAAGCTTCCACGACAGGTTCGCCGCGTCCCGCAGGCCGGCGACCAGACCCTGACCGACAAAGGGGGGCGTGATGTGCGCCGCATCGCCCGCCAGCACGATCCGCCCGCGGGCAAAGGCCTCGCAGCAGCGGGCGTGGAAGCGATAGACGGCCCGCCGTTCGATCTTCAACTCATCGGGCCTGAGCCACGGCCGCAACAGCTCGGCGACGCGCGCGTCGCTTTCCATCATCTCGCGGGTTTCGCCGGGCCTCAGCATGAACTCCCAGCGCTCGCGTCCGACGGGCGCAGGCATATGCGGCGTCGGACGTCTGGGATCACAGATAAACTCGATGTGATCGATGGGCGACGGCACATCGAGCGCATCGACGATCAGCCAGTCCTCGGCATAGGTCTGGCCCGTGAAATTCTGCCCGATCACGCCGCGCACGAACGACGTAGCGCCATCGGCCCCGACGAGATAGGCGCTGCGAATGCGCGTTGCCCGGCCCTGACCGTCGCGCACCATCGTGACGACGCCGTCCTCAGTTTCCGTAATCGCCGTCGCCTCGCACCCGGTCAGGACACGCACCGTTGCAAGGGTGTCGACCCGCTTGCGCAGGGCGGCTTCCAGGTCCGGCTGGGCGAAGGTGACGAGCTTTGGATGGCCGTCGATGGCGCCGGCGGTGTTCACCTGACCGAACTGCCCCACGAACGGCGAATGCATCTTCACATAGGGAATGGCGAGGCGCGGAAAGGAGTCGTCGCTGAGGCCCGCCATCTGCAGGATGCGCAGCGCCTCGTTGTCGAGGGCGATGGCGCGCGGCTGCAGGCTCATCGCCTCGGCCTTGTCGATGATGATCGTCTCGATCCCATAGCGCCCGAGCAGGCACGCCACGGCAGCACCGACGGGGCCATAGCCGACGACGAGCACCGCCGTCTCGATTTCGGTGAGATTGGTCATCGGTTGCTCAGCTTCCGGCCACGATGCGCTCGGCCAGCGCCGGGGCGATCCGGTTCAGCAGGGGAAGGAACTTCACCTTGCCGGGGTATATGGTGGGCTTGCCCTTGCGCGCGCCGGCCAGTGTCTGGGCGACCACGTCCTGCGGCGGCATCTTCGGCACGCTCCGATGCCGGACGGAAGGTGTGTCGACGACGGGGGGGCAGACCTCCGTCACCGAGATTTCGAGCGGGGCAAGGGTGCGCCGAAGGGTCGTGGTCAGGCTGTGCAGCGCGGCCTTGGACGCCGAATAGAGGGGCACGCGTGCAGACGGCACCAGCCCATAGCCCGACCCGACAACGATGAGACAGGAGGGCGCGCCCGCCTTCAGGAGCGGAAGAAACTCGGCGATGAGGTTGACCGCGCCTTCGTAGTTGACCCTGATTTCGCCGGTCAGGTCGGCGCACATGTCCAGACCCGCCAGATCGACCTCGCGGGAGCCGCCGGCGTTGCTGACGAGCAGATCGATGCGGCCATGGGCTTCACGCACCATCGTGGCGAACGCCTGCACAGAGGGGCGATCCGTCACGTCGCACGGGATGGCCTCCACCTTCGGAAGCGCATCCTTCAATTGCCCGAGGCGTCCGGTGTCGCGCCCGCAGGCATAGACCGCGTAGCCCTCGCCCAACAGTTGCGCGACGAAGGCCCGGCCGATGCCCGAGGAGCCGCCGCTGACCACCGCGATCCGCACAGCGGGCTTGACGGCCTTGTCGCCGGTCATGCGCTCAGTCGCACTTCGTGGTTGAACGGCAGGCGACCGAGGCTGCGCCGGGCCGTCTCGGCCTGCGATCCACTTGCTGCGACGGCCATGATCATCATCCCGCGCGTCGGATCGTCGACGACCTCCAGCTCGGGCAACAGCAGCCCGGCTTCGGAAAGCTCCGACAGTGCCGCTTCACGGATCGCGTGGCGTTTCAGCGCGGGCTTGAACACCTTGCCCACCGGCGTGAGCGGCATCTGATCGATGATGTGGATCGCCTTGGGCACAGCGGCGCGTTCGCTGATCTGCGCTTGCGCAAATTGCAGCAACTGGCTTTCGCTCGCCACCGCTCCCGGCTTCAGCTGGACATAGGCGACCGGCAACTCACCGACGCGGGGGTCTGGACGCCCGATCGCCGCAACGATCTGCACGGCGGGGTGGCGGTGCAGCGGTTCTTCGATCGCCGCCGGGTCGATATTGTGCCCGCCGCGGATGATCAGCTCTTTCTTCCGGCCCGTCAGCCAGAAATAGCCCTCCGCGTCCTGCCGTCCGAGATCGCCGCTGTTCAGCCACGTCCGGCCGTCCCCCGCGTCGATCCACAGGCCCGCGTTCTGCGCGTCGAGCCGATAACCATTGAAGACGTTGGGGCCGCTGAGGACCAGCACCCCGACTTCGTCGACCGCGCAGTCACGGACATAGCCACCGGCCTCGTCCAGAATCACCGCTTTCATTCGCTGGCCGGGAAGGCTCAGGCCGATGGAGCCTGCCCGCCGTTCGCCGGCGGGCGGGTTGACGCTGGAAACGCAGGTGGCCTCAGTCAGGCCATAGCCCTCCAGAATCCTGAGGCCCGTAAGCGCCTCGAAATCCTGCATCAACTGCACCGGCATGGGCGCAGCACCGCACAGGCCATACTCAAGGCAATCGATGTTTCGCCCATCGATCGGCGTCTGCAAAAGCGAGGCGTAGAGCGTCGGCACGCCGCTGAAGAAGTTGATGCGATGCCGTTCGACGATCTCCCAGAAGCGCGGCACCACGCCTTCGCCGCGATAGCCCTGCGGCGTCCCCAAGACGACATGCGCGCCCTGCGAGAAGGGGACGAGCCCTGTGACCATGACGCCGTTGACGTGAAACAGCGGCAAGCCACAGAAGACCGTCTTGCCGCGTCCGATCCCGTTGCCCATGAATCGCGCGATCGCCCGGGCATTGGCCGTTTCGGCACCGTGGCGTCGCATGGCGATCTTCGGCGCGCCCGTCGTTCCGCCGGTGCAGAAGAAAGAGGACGCGTCGGTCGCGGAGATCCGCCTGCCGCTGACCAGATGGTCGGCTGGCTGCTGTCGCGTCAGCGCACGGAAATCGTGAACCCGGACAGCGGACGGCACTGCGCCCCGCAAGCCTCCGGGGCCGCAGGCCTCGCGGATCGTGCGTCGTTGCAGGAGGCGCGCGCCGAACCCTTTCAGGCCTCTGACGCGGTCGGCCAGATTGACGAGCACGACGTGGCGCAACGTGGGCACGTTCGGTGCCACGGCCCGCACCTTGTCCCAAAGATCGACATCCGGAAACGGCGCAAGACTGACCAATATGGCCGCACCCGCCGCATTCAGGATGTCGGCGATCGCCTCGGGCTCCAGCAGCGGATTGATCGCCAGGACAATGCCCGTGGCTTCCCCTCCCCAGAGCACGAAGTGCGTTTCGGGCAGATTGGGCAGGAGGAAGGCGATGACCGTGTCGCGCGTCGCCCCCAGCGCATGAAAGGCGTTCGCGGTCCGGCTGATCTCTGCCATCAGCTGCCGGTAGGTCCAGGTTTCCGGCCTTACATGGTCCTGCACTGTCAGGAAAAAGCTCAGCGCGGGCGCATCGGGATCGAGCGCCGCGCCCTGCCGCAGAAGATCATAGGTGCTTTGCGGCCATGCCGCAGGCGGGCCCTCGGCTTCGATGGCCCGAACGTCATCGATGGACGCAACGCCCGTCACGCCTGTTCCTCCGCGACGATGCGATTGCGCTGGACGCCCAGATCGATGCGCCCGTCGGCGCTGCGGATCCGCGTCTCGACCACATCACCCGGCTGCAGATACTGGGTTCGCTTCGACTGGATTTTGAAGAAGGCTTTCCACTTCATCGCTTCCGGCAGCAGGGCGCCCAGACGCTGGCGGGCCGGCGACGGCACGGCCAGCGCACAACCGGCCGGAGTGCCCGTGGCCAGCAGGTCGCCCGTGGCGAAGTCGTGGACGGCGGAGAGTTCCGTCAGCGTCTCCTCGGGGCCGAACACCAGATTTCGGCTGTTATCCTGCTGGCGGACCTGGCCGTTGACGCACAACGTCAGTTCCAGATCCCCGAGGGTCGGCATGTCGTCGCGCTCGAACAGGCACAGGAACGGGCCGACCGGCCCGAAGGTGCGGAAGCTCTTGCCCTTGTGGAACTGCATTTCGGGGATCTGGATGTCGCGCGCGGAATAGTCGTTGACGATGACCGCGCCCGCGACGAAGTCGAACAGATTGTCCGGCGTTACTGTCACCGGGCCGCTGATGTCGCGCCGCAGGATCAGGCCCAGCTCCACTTCATAATCGAGGAAGCGGACCCGGCGGGGGCGCACGACGTCGGTGTCGGCCGGGACGATGCAGCTCGGGGCCTTGGTGAAGATCATGTTGTAGTGTTTGGTGTCCGGGTCGAGGCCGGATTCGATCATGTGCTGGCGGTAGTTGGCGCCCTGACAAACGAAGCGCTGGTTGCGCGTGACGGGTGAGAGGATGGCCACCCGGTCGAGCGGGATGCGAGGCCCGTCCAGCGCTTTCAGCCCGTCCAGCGTCGTTCCGCGCAGGAAGTCTCCGGTCGTCTCGAAGTCCTGCGGCACGGGGATGATGTCCCGGCCGTCCACGACGCCCCAGCAGGTCTTTTGCTCAAACAGATACCGAACGATGGTGACGGCCATAAGGTCTTTCCGTGTGAGAGAGGGGGATGGCCTTCAGCCGAACAGCCGGGCGAGCGTGATCAGCTTGCGGACCGACAGGTCGGGACTGCGGCGCACATTGCGGACGAGCGCGGCCACGGCGGGCAAATCCATTTTGGGCCGGGTGAAGCTGGCCGGCATCTTCTGGCCCCACTGGGACATCGCCTCGCGCGTCGCCGGGTGGAAGCCGGTCGGCCTGTCGCTGGTGAACAGGTCGCCGTCGCAATAATGCTCGTGCTTGTCGCCCCACGCATCTTGCCAATAATCGAAGATCTGGCTGCCAAGGATGTGGCGGCCAACGCCCCAGGCGTGCCGCCAGCCCCGCTCGTGGAGCACCCGCTGGCCCATGCCGATGGCGTCGGTATCCACGACTTCAAAGGCACTGTGGCTGTAAAGCGGCGCGAACCCCTGCGCGAGCGCCAGCGTGTGGTGATCGGCCGGCTGATCACCGAGATCGAGCCGCAGGAACGCCACCGCCGGTGAACCGTCCGGCAACAGCAGCACGTCGCTTGGTATCAGGCCCAGATGCGCGCAATACCAACCGCTTGTCTGCTGGTAATCAGCGACCTCAAGCACGACATGCCCCAACCGCAGCACCTCCGGCGGCTGGACCGGCGGCCTTTGCGTCTGATCGATACGGACTGCCTCGCCGTTGAAATTCAGCGGCAGGGGGTTGCGATGGGCCAGAGCCGGTTCCAGTGCCTGCCCATGCACGACCTCGACCCGAAAGCCAGACGGGTCGGTCAGGACGACCCGTCGCCCACCGGCCGGGTCCGGTATCGGCTCCACCGCCGAAGCGCCCGGAACCGTGTCCGCCAGAAGCCGGAGCTGGTCGCTCGAACTGACTTCGAACCCGAAACCTATGAACCGCGCCGTGCGGCCGCGCTGCAGGCGGTAGCAATAGGGTGCCTGCATGGCACCCCGCAGCAGGACCATTTCCTCGCTTCGAAAACAGACTTGCAGTCCGAAATCGACGAGGAATCGGACGGCCCGATCGAGATCCGGGCGCTCGAAGATCAAAAACGCCAGCCGCTCGGCCTTCACCGTCGGGGACGGATGCCGCACGGGCTGGGCAGTTGTCATCTCAATCATGGTTTCGACGCCATCGGCAAGCCGACGCCAACCCTTCCTCTGTTCGACAGTCGATCTGATGATCGATATTAATTTGAACATATATGATCAAATATTCTCATAATGTCCAGATTATTTGGTCAAACCGGCAGGGATTTGAGCACCTGCGGCTGTGGGAGGTGCACGACGACGCGCGTCAGGTCGCGCCGAGACCGGCCAATCAGCCCCCTCGAAGGGGCCACGCATTGATCGATAAGATTGGACATTTATGTCCAATACAATCATTAAATGTTTAATGCGTATCATCTGGCACGTCCACGGAAAGTGGGTTGCAGGGCCTGCGAACTGTCGGAAATCAAAGCGCAGGCCTGCAACGAGGCGGTCGCGAAGGAGGCCTCCATGCGTCGGATCGTTAAGGTGATCATTTCGGTCGGCGGGGTGCTGACCCTCGCCGTTGGGGCCGCGGTTGCCATCGCTTACTGGCCGAGCCCCTTGCCGCCGCCCCAACGGGTCGCGGCAGCCCCGCCGCTCCGCATCGACAACGTCACGGTCGTCGACGTCGAAACAGGTGGCCTCACGCCTCACAGATCAATCCTGATCGTGAACGGCAAGATCGCCCGGATCGCCGGAGTCGATCAGATCGGCGAAGTCCCGGGCGTGCGCCGGATCGACGCCGCGGGGCAGTATGTCGTGCCCGGCTACAACAACATGCACAGCCATATCCTTGGCGCTGACCATCCCGGTGCGGGGCTCGCCCTGATGTTGGCCGAAGGCGTGACGGGCTTTCGCCAGATGAGCGGTTCGGAACGCCTGTTGAAGCTGCGCCGGGAAGGCCGGCTGCCGCTGAACGAAAACACCCCGGAACTGCTGGAGACGCCCGGCGATCTCGTGATGCCGCTGAACATCGCATCCACCGCCGACGCCGGGGCGCTCGTCACGTCGCAGAAGCGCCAGGGAGCCGACTTCATCAAGGTCGGCGCCACGACTCCGCCCTTGCTCTACGCGATTTTGTCAGCCGCGCGAAAGCAGGGCATCCCGGTCGTCGGCCATCTTCCTGAAGGCATTGATCCCGTTCTCGCCTCGCGAAACGGCATTCACTCGATCGAACATCTGGGCCCCGGCGACACGATGTGGATCGGCTGTTCCGAGAAAAAGGTAGCGCTGATGGAGGAGGCCGAGCGTCATCCCTCGGTGCCGGCCCCGCCCTTCCCGATACCGGAATTCGCACAAAAACTGCTGGAACCGCTGGTATCGCGGGTGATGGCGCGCCGCCTTCTCAACCCGGCGGCGTTCGAAAAGGAAGAGGATGTTCGCCGCCTGCAGGCCGCCTTCGACAGCTATGATCCACAGCAATGCCGCGCGCTGGCGCAGGAACTCGCGCGCAACGGCACCTGGATGGTCCCGACCCTCGTCAGGTTGCGGACCCAGTATCTGCAGGATTTGCCTGAGTATCGCATCGATCCTGCGATTCCCTATCTGGAACCAAGGGCCTATCACGCATGGACCGAAGTGGCTGACATCTTCGCGGCGCTGCCGGAAAGCTCGCGCCAGACCTTTCGGGAGGGCTATGGCCGAAGCCTGGCCCTGACGGCGCTGCTGGCGGACGAGGGGGTCCCGATGATGACCGGAACCGACGGCAGCTATCAAACGCCCGGCCTGAGCATGGGGCAGGAGTTTCGGGAACTCGCCCGGGCGGGGCTGTCGCCGCTGAAGATACTTCAGATGACCACGCGCGATCCGGCCCGGTTTCTGGGCCGGACCGAAACCATGGGCAGCGTCGCGGTCGGCAAAAACGCCGATCTGGTTCTCCTGTCCGAAAACCCGCTGTCGGATGTTTCCAACTTCGAACGCATCACCGGGGTGGTGCGGTCCGGCCACTACCATTCACAGGAAGAACTGGCGCTGATGCGGCGTCGCTCCTTTCAGTTTGCGCAGAGTGCTGCACCACTTCTGCACAACTTCTCAATTCGTTCCTGACAACAGCCGCGCCACCGCTTGAAGCCGGGCGCGCAAGGTTCTCCGACAACTTCGGGGAAACCGCATGACTTCGAAAACCTCTACCCACAGCTTCATCGCCAAGGCCGTCGGTGCCCTGCTGCTGGTGCTGCTCGCAGACTGGCTCGTTTACGGGAACATCATCACCCCGGCCTTCGGCATCTTCGCTCTGGGTTGGGCGGCCGCCATTGCCATCCTCCACAAGCGTTTCCTGAATCGCTGGCTCATCGGCATGGCCGCCGCCTTCGCCCTGCTGCTCATTGAGGATCCGAGCCTGCTGGCCTGGCTGCTGTTCGGAATCATGCTTGCCGCCGGAGTCATGCTTCCCCGCATGCGTCGCTTCGACGACGCCTGGTCATGGCTCCTGCGCCTGCTCCTCGTCGGGGTGCTTGCCCTCGCCGGACCCTTCAGGGACCTTCACCTGCTTGGCCGGTTGCAACGCCGTCAGCCGGGCCGCCAATGGTCCGACTGGGTTGCCCTGCTGGCTCTCCCGCTGGGCGGTGGTGCCCTCTTCCTGTGGTTTTTCAGCGAAGCCAACCCGCTGATCGGGCGGGCGCTCGGCCATCTTCACCTTAGCTGGCCGAATTTCGACACAGTCTTGCGTTTCCTTTTTTGGGCGCTGGTTTTCACCATGGTCTGGGCCATCATCCGCCCCGCCCGTTTTCATCTCACGATGCGCAGCGCCGACGCGGCCATTGCCCGGGCCCTGCCGGGAATCTCGGTCGGTTCCGTTACCCTCTCGCTCCTCGTCTTCAACGCCCTCTTCGCGCTGCAGAACGGCCTCGATCTCGTCTTCCTCTGGAGCGGCGCTCCGCTCCCGGCCGATGTGACACTCGCCGACTATGCCCATCGCGGTGCCTACCTCCTGATCGCAACGGCTCTCCTGGCCGGGCTGTTCGTGCTCGTCGCGCTTCGTCCCGGAACCCCGATGGCGCAGAACCCGCGCCTCAGGGCACTTGTCTCGCTGTGGATTGCCCAGAACATCCTTCTCGTCGCATCCTCGATGTTGCGCACCATCGATTATGTTCAGGCCTATTCCCTCACCGTCCTCCGCCTCTCGGCGCTGCTCTGGATGCTGCTCGTGGCGATCGGCCTGTTGCTGATATGCCTGCGCCTGCTCGGCAGCCGCAGCACCGGCTGGCTCATCAACGCCAACGCGCTGGCCGCCGGCCTGCTACTCTGCATCTGCAGCATCGTCGATCTCGGTGAAGTCGCTGCCCGCTGGAATGTCCGGCACGCCCGTGAAGCCGGCGGCAGCGGACCGTGGCTGGACCTTTGCTACCTCAACCGCCTCGGCCCCTCGGCCCTTCGCCCCCTCACCGAACTGGCGCTGACCACCCGCGACGACGCCTTCGGCAACCGCGTCCGCTTTGTCCGGCAAAAGGTTCTCGAGCAGACGCTCGACAATCAGAAGCAGGTCAGTTGGTCGTGGCGGAATCAGCGCCGACTGGCCCGGGCAGGCAGTGCCACGATCCCCGCCGCACGCCCCGTGCCAGCCGGTGCCTTCCGTGCCTGCGATGGCGCGATCATCTTTCCCACCCCCAGAGAGACTGCGCCACCAATCCCCACGCCCACCCGGAATCCGCCTCCAAATCTTCCGTTGACGAACGAACCCGCGCGATGATTCAGTGCCCCATGCCTCGCACCATCCTGATTGCCGACGACGATCCGCACATTCGCGAGCTGCTGGTCTTTGCGTTCAGGAAGGCCGGTCTGGACACGGTGGAAGCAGCCGATGGCGAGGTGGCGCTGGAAACCGCCGCTGCCACGCCGCCCGATCTGATCGTCCTCGATATCAACATGCCCCGCATGGACGGGCTGGAAGTCTGCCGCCGGTTGCGCGCGCTGGGCGATGTGCCGATCCTCTTCCTGTCGGCCCGCGACGACGAGATCGACCGCGTGCTCGGCATCGAACTGGGCGCGGACGATTATGTGGTGAAACCCTTCAGCCCGCGCGAGGTCGTTGCCCGCTCAATGGCGATCCTGCGCCGCACCGGCGGCTCCCCGCCAAAAGTGCAGGCCGCGGGTTCGGTCGCCCACGGCCGCCTCGGCCTCACGCTCGACGCGTGGGAAGCCGCGTGGGACGGTGTGCCGGTCCCGGTGACCGTCAGCGAATTCGGAATCCTCCGCGCGCTGATCGTGATGCCCAACCGCATCTTCAGCCGCGACGCGATCATCGCCAGCCTGCGCGGACCCGGCTTCGCCGTCACCGACCGCACGATAGACAGCCACGTCCGCAACCTGCGCGCCAAGTTCGCGGCGCTCGGCGGCACTGACATCATCGAGACGCGCGCCGGAATCGGCTATCGGCTGGGTGCCTGCAAGGGCAGCGGCTGCGCTTGATCGGTCGGCTGAAAGCCATCGTCAGGCGCCATTGGCCGGCGCTGCACCTGCGCACCATCCTGTTCGCAACGTTGCTGCTGGTGGCGGCACTCCCCGGCTTCGGCGCGCTGTTCCTGCGCGTTTATGAGAACACCGTCGTCCGCCAGACCGAAGCGGAACTGGTCAGCCAGGGGGCAGCGCTTGCGGCAACAGCCGCGCAACTCTGGCCCGGACGACAACAGCCGGTCGGCCAGCAAGCGGGCTATGCGCCCGAACCCCCGGCCATCGATCTCAGCAGCGCGGTCCAGCTGCCGGAACGGCCGGCAAGCGTCCCGGCCGCCCGACCCGCCGATCCGGCGGCCGAGACTGTCGCGGCAATGCTGCAGCCTGTGATGGCGGAAACAGCCCGCACAACGCTCGCATCACTCAGGCTGATCGACCGCTCCGGTGTCGTCGTCGGCGGCCCTGAAGCCGGGCGGCAACTCGTCGGCGTCGTCGAACTGCAGGCGGCGCTCGGCGGCCGGCCCTCTACCGTGCTTCGGCGCAACGGTGCCTATAGCCCACGCTATTCGATGGAATGGCTGAGCCGCGCGGCCGCCGTCCGCCTGCATCATGCCCGGCCGGTGATCGTGGATGGAAAAGTTGCCGGTGCCATCCTTCTCTCGCGCTCGCCCCGCGCGCTGTTCCGCGGCATCTACGAGGATCGTGGCAAGATCGCCCTCGGCGTTGCCCTCATTTTCAGTGCGCTGGTCGTGCTGGCAGGCTTGCTCTCGCGGGGCATTGCGCGGCCGATCGACAGGCTGGCGTCCGCCACAAGATCGGTCGCGGCCGGTGGCGGAGACGTGCCCGAACCGCCTGCAACCGCGGCAATCGAAATCCGCGACCTCTACCGCAACTTCGCCCAGATGGCCGAAGCCATCGGCCACCGCTCGCGCTACCTGCGCGATTTCGCCACTGCGGTCAGCCACGAGTTCAAGACACCGCTCACCTCCATTCGCGGCAGCGTCGAACTGCTGCAGGACCATGGCGACATGAGTGAGGCCGAGCGAGTGCGCTTTCTTGCCAACATCGCGGCAGATGCCAACCGGCTGAACCTGCTTGTCAGTCGCCTCCTCGATCTCGCCCGCGCCGATATGCAGCCCGCACGCGACGAGCGCGCCGACCTGCGCACGATTCTGCGACAATCGGCCGATTCGCTCAGTTCCGAAGGTTTCACTGTCGAGATGTCGGGGTTCGATGCCGCAGTTCCGGTCATCTGCCCCGCTGCAAGCCTCGAAACGATCGCCACCATCCTCATCGACAACGCCCGCCTCGCGGGTGCCTCGCGCGTCCGTTTCTCCCATGCGTCCCCCAAAGCCGAACAGGTCGAACTGATCTGCGACGACAACGGCCCGGGCATCCCCGAGGCCGACAGGCAACGGGTGTTCGAGCCCTTCTTTACCAGCAGGCGGGCAGGCGGCGGCACTGGCCTTGGCCTGCCCATCGCCCGCTCCTTGCTCGAAGCAGCGAGCGCCTCGATCCGGCTCGAGCCCATGGCAACCGGCAGCCGTTTCGTGATCGTCCTGCGCAGTGGCCTGCTTCAAAGAGCGCCGGCGCAAGGGGACCAAGTGGGCCGGCGCGCTTGAGGGGCTGAAAGTCGGGCGGATCATCAACGAGCCAGCAGCAGCTGCATTTGTCTACGGTCTGGATCGATTGGAAGCGCCTGTTTTACGCACCGCATGGTGGAGTGCTGATTCTTGCGCCGCAGGTGCGGAAATTTCCAAAATGGCAAATTTCGTCACAAATTTCCGATATTCGACCAGTCGAGAAACTTTGTCGTGTCTGCCAGTTGCTATCTCCAAGGTCTGCCCATAACTTCGGTTGCAGTCCGGGATGGGATCAACAAAGCCCGCATGATCGGCGCAGGAAATCGCCACGGCAGGGCAGGAGAATAAGATGGGCAGAAATCCTGCCTTGCGCACCGCTTCAGAGGGAAAGGCCCCGGTTGAGGTGCTGCGCGGGGAAACGGCTGTGGTGATGGACGGTTCCAACAATCCCGGGCAGGTTCTTCGGCAGATCCGGACCGAGAATGACTGGACACTCGCGCAAGTCAGCCAGAAGGTTGGTCTTCCGGTTTCGACCTTGTCGAAGGTCGAGACGGGCAAGATGTCGCTCAGTTACGATAAATTACTGAAGATCAGCCGGGGCCTTAACATCGATATCGCCCGCCTGTTCATGCGGGAAGCGCCCGAGCCGGCCGCTCGCTTCACCGGCCGCCGCAGCATCACCCGCGCCCGCGAGGGGCCGACGATCCGCACCTCCACCTACGCCTATGTCTATCCGGCGGCGGAGTTGCTGAAAAAATCGCTGAATCCGATGATCATCGACGTGCAGGTGCGTTCTATCGAGGAATTCGGGGAATTGATGCGCCATCCCGGCGAAGAATTCGCGCTGGTTCTGGAAGGTTCTGCGGATTTCTATTGTGACCTTTATGCCCCGGTCCGGCTGGAAACGGGCGATTCCATCTATTTCGATGGCGCGATGGGCCATGGTTATGTTGCCACGGGCGATGGCCCGTGCCGAATCCTGTCGGTCTGCTCTGCCCGCGACGAGGAACTGAAATCCGCCCTGCATCCGATCGACGAGACAGACGACTGAAACTTCACATGTCGCGATTGGAGAAAAATTTCAATTATTGAAAATATCCTGATCTCGTGTCACAGCTGAAACCAGTTCAGCGGACAGGTGGCGAATGGGGAACGGGTTGACGTCGAACAGCTTCGACTGGCGCACCAAGGGCATCCCGGCAGGCGGCGCGCCGATCACGGCGGGCGAACTCGCGGCGCGGCAATGGCGCGTTACCCGCGAAGATCTGATGCTGCCGGTCGCGCTGCTGCGGAAATCGGCGCTGCTGCACAACAGTGACTGGATGCGCCGCTTCACCGCGCTGACGGGCGTGCGCCTCGCCCCGCACGGCAAGACGACGATGAGCCCCGAGCTGTTCGCCATGCAGATGGCGGACGGGGCGTGGGGCATGACCGCGGCCACCCCCGGCCATGTGCGCATCTATCGCGAATTCGGCCTGCAGCGCATCCTGCTCGCCAACCAACTGGTCGGGCGGCAGGCCATCGCCTATGTTGCGGGCGAACTGGCGCGCGACGCCGGGTTCGATTTCTACTGCCTCGTGGATTCCGTGCGCGGTGTGGAAATATTGGAAGCGGGCCTGTCCCGCACACCCGCCGGGCGGCCGCTGCAAGTGCTGATCGAGCTGGGCTATGCGGGCGGCCGCTCGGGCCTGCGAGACGATGCCGAGGCGCTGCAACTGGCGCGCCGCATCGCCGCTTCGCCGCTGCTGTCGCTGCGCGGGATCGAGGCATTCGAAGGCATTGTGCAATCCCGCGACGAAGCCGAAACACTGGTCGGCGGCCTGCTGCACCGCATCCGCGCGCTGGGCGAAGCGGTGCTGGCGGAAGGGCTGTTCGAAGGCCGCCCCATCCTCTCGGCGGGCGGCTCCTCCTTTTTCGATCTCGTCGCGGGGGACCTGTCCGCCCCGGCCTTCGATGTCGTGCTGCGCAGCGGCTGCTACCTCGTGCACGACAGCCACTTCTACCGCGATCTGGTCGAGCGGCTGATCCGCCGCTCCCCCGCCGCCGCCAGCCTTGGCGAAGGGCTGCGCCCGGCGCTGGAAATCTGGGCGCATGTGCTCTCCCGGCCGGAGCCGACGCGCCTGCTGGCCGGGCTGGGCAAGCGCGACACCTCAGACGATGTGAGGCCGCCGACCCCGCTTGGCTGGTGCCGCCCGGAACTGGGCGAAACCGTGCAGCCGCTGCACGGGCACAAGGTGGTCCGGCTGGACGATCAGCACGCCTATCTGGACATCCCCGCCGATTCGCCGTTGCAAGCCGGGGACATGATCAGTTTCGGGATTTCCCACCCCTGCACCACGTTCGACAAATGGCGGACGATCTTCATCGTCGATGACGATCTCACCGTCATCGACGCCATCACCACCTGCTTCTAGGCGAAAACCTCTCTCAATCGTCGACAGGCTCGGTCGCGGTCTTGACGCCTTCCACCACCGTCTTGGCCGCGCCGACCACGTTCAGCCCCTGGGTGCAGCCGGTGATCCCGCCCGCGCCCGCCGTGGAGCAGCTGCCGATTCCGCTGGCGGCGGTGCGGCCCGACACGATGGCGGCGCGGTTCGCCGCCACCTGATCTTCACGGGCGATCTGCGCGGCCTTCTCCGCCTCGCGGATGTCCTTCGGGATGCGGTAACGCTCCTCCTCGGGCCTGCGGGCGCAGACGATGATCTCGTCCGGGTTGCTGGCCTTGGGGCAGGGATCGTCGCCGAACACCTGCACTGTGCGGGAGCGGTAATTGCCATCCTGTGCGGCAGCGGGAACGGCCGCGAGCGGCGCTGTCGCCAGTGCGAGTGCGAGGAACCAGCGCATCAATCCTAATCCTTACCAAAGGGCCGCCCGGGCCCATCAAGCCTCACCCCGTATGAACCGCTCCTGACCTTGCCGCAACAGTTGCGCTTGACCGGTGACAAGCGCATCGGCGAAGCCAAGGGAGCATCGGGGCAACATCGGGCCGGAAGGACGCTGGGTTGGCGGCAGGAATTCACACCTTGGGGGTCGCCTCGCTGAGGGCCGGCTATCAGGCGGGCCGGATCAGCGTGGCCGCCGCCGTCGATCATTATCTCGCCCGCATCGAACGCTTCGATCCCACGCTGAAGGCCTTCACCTTCGTCGATCCCGAAGGCGCGCGTACCACCGCCCGCATCAGCGCCGAACGCTTCGAATCCGGCACAGCCCGCCCGCTGGAGGGCGTGCCCATCGCCATCAAGGCCAATATCGATGTCGCGGGCTGGCCCGTCACCGGCGGCATCGCCGCATGGCGGGATCGCCGCCCCACCACGGATGCACAGGCCGTGCGGCTGCTGAAAGACGCGGGCGCGATCCCGCTGGGCCTCACCAACATGCACGAAGGCGCACTGGGCGCCACGACGGACAACCCCTTCTACGGGCAGACGCAAAACCCCCACCGCAGCGGCTTCACCCCCGGCGGTTCGTCGGGCGGTTCGGCGGCAGCCGTCGCGGCCGGGCTGTGCGCGGCGGCGCTTGGCTCGGATACGCTTGGCTCCATCCGCATCCCGGCAGGCTGGTGCGGCATCAGCGGGCTGAAACCGGCGCCGGGCCGGGTGCCGAACGGCGGCCTGATCCACCTCGTCGAGCGTTGGGATGTCATCGGCCCGCTCGCCCGCTCCGTGGAGGATTGCGCGGCGCTGTTCGCCGTCCTCTCGGCGCCGCGCGAAGCCCGCCCGGCGCAGCGAATCGCCGCATGGTCCGGCCGCCCGCAGATCGAAACCGATCATGCGGTGGACGCCGCCGTGCGCCTCTCCGCCCGTCTGCTGGAAGGGCTGGGCCTCAGGGTAGACGAGCCCCGGCTGCGCATCGACTTCGAACGAGTCCGTCTCGCCGGATTCATGGAAGCTTCCGCCGAAGCCCGAACCCGCTTCGGCGCAGCCGCCACAGCCGCCCCCCAAGGCTTCTCGCCAGCGTTCCGCACCTATCTGGATTTCGCCGCCGGGATCGAACCCGCCACCCGCGCCCAGGGCCAAAAGGCGATTGAAGCCGCCGCCACCGAACTGCGCGCCCAACTGCAACTGGCAGACGCTATCCTCATCCCCGTCACCCCCGGTCCCGCCTTCGCCCACGGCACCCACGGCCCGGTGACACTCGCCGATTTCACCGCCCTCGCCAACTTCGCCGGCCTGCCCGCCCTCGCGCTTCCGGCGGGCTGGACATCCCATGGCTTGCCCGTCGGCGTGCAACTCATCGGCCGGGCAGGGGAGGACGAAAGCTTGCTGGCGCTGGGCGCAAAACTGGAATCCGCCCTGAACGCATGGCAGCCGCCGGTGGATTACCGCTAGGGCGGGGGTGGTTGCGGAAGGGGGCGCCTCCGGCGGCCAAGGGCTTTGCCCTTGGAACCCAGCAGGGACATGATGTCCCTGCACCCTCAAAGTTGGCTGAGCGGGCCAACTTATACGTTGCGGACGTATCAGATTCGATTGCTGCGGCGCACCGCAGCTCTCTCCCCCTGCAAGGGGGAGAGTACGAGAGGGGGTGTCACCGGTTGGCCTGAACCACTGCACCACAACAAGCACTACGGAAGCGCCGCAGGCTATACTCCTCACCACCCCAACCCCTCGAAGCGAAGCTGACGCGAAGCGTCAGCGGGAGGGGCTACAAAAACGTCGGGGGTGCAGGGGCGTCACGCCCCTGCCGAGGGAGTTTGAGGGAGCAGAGCTCCCTCAACCGCAACTCCTGCCGCAAACCGCAACGCTACCAGAAGCGCTCGCAGTTCACCGGCCCCTTCTTCGCCGGCGCGCCGTCCAGCCGCACGGATGCGGAATAGAAGCTCCAGGCGCTGGCAGTGGGTGCCGAGCGCTCGGAAACCACCAGTTCGAACGGCGGCCGGCCGGGGAAGGCGACGGACCAGCTGCGTTCGCCTTCGCCCACACCCAGCTTTTCGCAACGCATCAGTGTGACGGTCGCCCCGCGCGCGGCAAAGGCGGATTGCATGTCCAGCGGCAGCATTGCCCCTTCCTCCGTCCAGTTGACGCTGGCGGTTTCCGGACGCCCCTTGCCTGCGATGGCGAAGTCGAATTTGCCGATCTGGCCATTTGCGAGGCTGCCTTGCTCTGCCCGCGGCAGCCAGCGCACCTTGGCCAGACGCTGGCGCAGTTCCGCGACAGAGGGTGCACCGCCCGGCCCGCCGGGGGTGGCCAGAATCAGCATTTCAGCGGCGGGCTGGCTGGCGGCCACCCGGCTCCATTGTTCGGTGCACTCGCCGTCGATCCAATCTGTCTTGGCGGGCTTTTCAGCAAGAATCGCCTTGCGGCAGCTGGCTTTGAAGCGCGCTGCGGCATCGGCCAGCACGGGCGGCACAGCCCCGGCCGGGGCTGCGGGGCCGGCCGGGGCCGCTGCGGCCGAAACAGCCGGGGCTGTGCCTGCCATTGCGCCCGTCGCCGGGCGCGCGGCGACCTTGCGGCCGTCTGTCGCCACTTCCTCGAACCGGCCTGCGGCGGCGTTCCAGCGAAGCTCGTCTCCGCAGCGGGCCGGGCCACTGCACACCACGCCTTGCCGCGCGATCTGCAATTTTGCGGGCGGGCCATTCAGCACGCGGAATCCCATCACCTTGTCTGCGAAGGCCAGCCGGGCGTCGCTGCCATTTCCCAGCCACAGCTCCAGCCGCGCGTTGCCGTCCGGCCTGAACAAATTGGGTTTGCCCACACAGGGCACATTGCCTTCGGAGATCAGGAAATCGGTTCGCCCGTCGCCGGTAAAGTCCGCTGGAATCACGAACCGGCCCTGCCCCTGCATGCTGCCCAGCGTTCCGCCCGCCTGCACGCAGCGGGCCACCAGTTCGTTCACCCGCGCCTTTATTGGTTCGGGCACCACGCCCTGCGCATGGGCTGCGGATGCAAACGCCAACGCCACCACCAGTGCCGGAACTCTCATGCCGCCCTCCTCAGCTGTTGCCCTGCGCAGAGTTTGGCGGTTGGCTGGGCGGCGTCAATCCAGCCCGCGCAAAAAAGCCGCCAGCGCCTGCGGGTAAAGCCGATGCTCGGCGATCAGCACCCGCGCGGCCAGCGTTTCGGCCGTATCGCCCGGCTGCACCGCCACCCGCGCCTGCCCCAGCACCGGCCCCGCATCCAGCTCCTCCGTCACCAGATGCACGGTGCAACCTGCTTCAGCGTCTCCGGCGGCCAGCGCGCGGGCGTGCGTGTCCAGCCCCGGATAGAGCGGCAGCAGGGAAGGGTGGATGTTCACCATTCGCCCGGCCCAGCGCCGCACGAATTGGGGGGAGAGGATGCGCATGAAGCCCGCCAGCGCGATTGCTTCCACATCATGCGTTTCCAGAATGGCGGTCAGCGCCGAATCATAGGCTTCGCGATCCGCGAACGGCTTGCCCGGCAGCGCTTCGGCGGGAATTCCCATGGCGCGCGCCGCCTCCAGCCCCGGCGCGGCGGCGCGGTTGGAAAGCGCCAGCACGATTTCGCCCGGATAATCCGGCGCGCGCGCGGCTTCGGCCAGCGCCAGCATATTGGTGCCGCGCCCCGACAGGAGCACGGCGACCCGACGTTTACGCATCATGTGCCGCGGTCCAGCCGTCCGGCTGACCCCACAGCCCGGCTACCCCACGAACCTCACAGCCCTTCGCGCCGGGCACAATGTCGCCCACCGCGAACACCGATTCGCCCGCCGCCGTCAGCACCTCCGTCACGGCCTGCGCGTCGGCGGGCGCGACGGCCAGAATCATGCCGATGCCGCAATTGAAGGTGCGCGCCAGTTCCGCCGCTTCCATCCGGCCCTTTGCCTGCAACCATCCGAACAGCGGCGGCAGCGGCCAGTTCGCGGCGTCGATCACGGCGCGCGCCCCTTCCGGCAGCACGCGCGGCACATTTTCCAGCAGCCCTCCGCCGGTGATATGCGCCAGCGCATGGATGCGCCCCGCCTTCAACAGCGGCAGCAGCGGCTTCACATACAGCCGGGTGGGGGCCAGCAGCGCGTCGATCAGCAGCGTTTCCGCATCGAACGGCGCGGGCGCGTCCAGCGCTTCGTCCGCCACCAGCCGCCTGAGCAGCGAATAGCCGTTGGAATGCGCGCCCGACGAACCGATGCCCAGCAGCAGGTCGCCCGCCGCCACCCGGTCCCCCGTCAGCAGCTCGTCGCGTTCCACCGCGCCCACCGCGAATCCGCCGAGATCATAATCGCCCGGCGCATACATGCCGGGCATTTCCGCCGTTTCCCCGCCGATCAGCGCGCAACCGGCCCCCGCGCAGGCGCGGGCGATTCCGGCCACCACGCTTTCGGCAACGCCCGTCTCCAGCTTTCCGGTCGCGAAATAATCCAGGAAAAACAGCGGCTCCGCACCCTGCACGATCAGGTCGTTCACGCACATGGCGACCAGATCCTGCCCGATCGTGTCGTGCCGCCCGGTTTCGATGGCGAGCTTCAGCTTGGTGCCCACGCCATCGGTTGCCGCCACCAGCAGCGGATCGGCGAAACCCGCCGCCTTCAAATCGAAGATGCCGCCGAATCCGCCGATCTCCGCATCGGCCCCGGGGCGGCGCGTGGCGCGCACCAGCGGCGCGATCATCTTCACAAGCTGGTTGCCGGCTTCGATGGAAACGCCTGCGTCGGCGTAAGTAGCGGGGCGGTCGGGGCTGCTCATGGCCGCGCTTTAGCGCCTTGGCCCTTGGAATCCCACCCTGCATGCGCCAAAGGCAATGGCAATATGCAGGCATGGCGCGGGTTCGCAGTTGGAATGGCAGCAGTGGCGCTTGCAGCGACCGCTCCTGCGCTGGCGCAGTCTGGCCTGAAGGCCGCCGACGCAAAGCCGAAAGCCAAAGAGGCAGACCCGGATGTCCCCACCGCCATCGGCGGCAGCGGCGGCCTCGTTGTCTCCGGCGTGGAGGTCGATGTCGGCGGCAAAAACCCCAACGACGCGCGGATGAACGGCTGGAGAGAGGCGCAGCGCCTCGCATGGCCTGGGCTCTGGGCGCGGATGTCGGGGCAGAGCGCCAGCAGCGCGCCGCGCCTTGCCGACAGCGCGCTCGATTCCATCGTCTCTGCCATCGAGGTGGAGCGTGAGCAGGTCGGCCCGGATCGCTATGTCGCCCGCCTTGCCGTGGTGTTCGATCGGGCGCGCGCCTCCTCTTACCTCGGCAGCTATGCGGCGCTCGCCTCCTCGCCGCCCTTCCTCGTGATCCCGGTGCTGCAGGACGCCGCGACGCGGATGGCGCATGAACCCGCCTCGCCATGGCTCTCGGCATGGGCGCGGCTGCGCGCGGGCGAAAGCCCCATCGATTATGTGCGGATCCAGCCGACCCCGGGGGACACCATCCTGCTGAACGCATGGCAGGCGGAGCGGCGGCACATCTTCCTGTGGCGGGCGTTGATCGACCGTTACCAAGTGGCGGACGTGCTGATTCCGGAACTGATCCTTGATCGCAGCTGGCAGGGCGGGCCGCTGACAGGCCTGCTGATCGTGCGATTCGGCCCCGCCGGGCGGGAAATCGGCCGGGTGCGGTTGACGAATCGCAGCGGCGACGTGGCGGGCCTGATGGACACCGCCGTGCGCGAATCAGACAAGCTCTATGTCGCCGCCTTGCGCGCGGGCAATCTGCTGCCCGATCCCAATTTGATCGAACCCGACGTGCCCGCCACCGCGCTGGAGGATACCGGCCCGGAAATCGGCGGCGGCTTCGAAGGCGGCGGCGGCTTCGCGGTGCGGGTTGCAACACCGGACGACGCGGCGCTGCAGGCGATCCAGTCCATCGTCGCGGGCACCCCGGGCGTGGAGGGCGTGCGGCTGCAAAGCCTTGTGCTGGGCGGCGAATCGGTGCTGGAAATCGTCTCCGCCGTGCCGATGGCCGATCTTCGCTATGCGCTGGACGCGCGCGGCCTGCGGCTGGAGGGCGGATCGCTGCGCCGCCGCGCTTCGGGCGAAGCGGCGCTGCCGCCGCCCGCCCCGGCCGCGCAGGAAGAGCAATTGCAGGAATCGCCGGGGCCGGAGGCGCGGAATTGAGCGCGCCTGAGCAGAAGGCCGAACATCAGATGGTGCTGCCGCTGCGCTGGCGCGCGGCGCAGGGGCAGAAGGATTTCTTCGTTTCCGATGCCAATGCGGAGGCCGTCACCTTTCTGGATGGCTGGTCCACATGGCCGGTTCCCGCCGCCTTGCTGATCGGCCCGGCAGGCAGCGGCAAAAGCCATCTGGCCGCCATTTTCGCCCGCCGGTCCAACGCCCGGCTGTGGGACGATGCAGATCGCATTTCCAACGAAGAAGCGCTGTTCCATGCCTGGAACGCCGCGATGGACGAACGCCGCCCGCTGCTGATGACGGCCCGCTCCATGCCGGCGGATTGGAACCTGACACTGGCCGATCTGAAAAGCCGCCTCGCCGCGACGCCACGCGTACAGATTCGCAGCCCTGATGACGCGCTGCTGGAGGCGGTGTTTCTGAAGCAATGGCGCGATCGCGGCGTCGAAGCCCCGGCGGACGTCACCCGCTATGTCCTCTCTCGAATCGAGCGCAGCTTCGAAGGGATCGCCCGCACGGTGGAGGCATTGGATAAGGCGGCGATGTCGCAGCAGCGCCCGCTGTCCATCCCGCTGGCGCGCGAAGTGTTCATCGATCTGGATCTGGAAGAGCGTTAAGTTTGGCAGTCATAGCTTCGCAACCGCAGCAATGCTAAAGGGGGCGGCGATGGCCAGCATCAATCGTCCCCTGCCGCTTCAGCCTGTCGAGCCGCATCGCGTGCTTGGTTCCGGCCGTTATCTCAACCGCGAACTCTCATGGCTCGCCTTCAACACGCGGGTGCTGGAAGAGGCGATGAACCCGGCGCACCCGCTGCTGGAACGGCTGCGCTTCCTCTCCATCTCGGGCAACAATCTCGACGAATTCACCATGGTGCGGGTGGCGGGCCTGCGCGGGCAGGTGGATGAAAATATTGAGACGCCTTCGCCCGATGGCCTCACCCCGGCGCAGCAATTGTCCGAAATCGTCGAGGCGGCGAAGGGCCTGATGCTGGAACAGCAACGCGTGTTCGGCGTGCTGCGGAAGGCGCTGCGCACCGCCGATTTCGCCATTCTGGATCATGAGGAACTGAAGCCGCAGGAAGCCGTCTGGCTGGAGGAGCATTTCCTCGATCAGATTTTCCCCGTGCTCACCCCGCAGGCGATCGATCCGGCGCACCCCTTCCCCTTTATCCCGAACAAGGGCTTCAGCCTTGTGTTCGATATGAAGCGGCAGGCCGATGGGGAGCGGATGAACGCCCTGCTGATGCTGCCGCAGATGCTGCCGCGCTTCGTGCGGCTGCCGGGCAAATCCGCGCGCTATCTGGCGATGGAGCAGGTGCTGATCCGCTATTTCGGGCTGATCTTCCCCGGCTTTGAGCGACTGGGGCAGGGCAGCTTCCGCATCATCCGCGACAGCGACATCGAAATCGAGGAAGAGGCCGAAGATCTCGTCCGCTTCTTCCGCAGCGCCATCAAGCTACGCCGCCGGGGGCAGGTGATCCGCCTGAAGGTGGAAGCCCACACCCCGCCGCGCCTGCGCGACATGGTGAAAGAGGCGCTCGCCGTTCACGACCGCGACGTGATGGTGGTGGATGGAATCCTCGGCATCGCCGACCTGGACGGGCTGGTGGACGAGGACCGGCCGGACCTGAAGTTCGAGCCTTACAGCCCGCGCTTCCCCGAACGCATCCGCGAACATGGCGGAGACTGCTTCGCCGCCATCCGCGACAAGGACATCATCGTCCACCACCCGTACGAAAGCTTCGACGTGGTGCTGGCCTTCCTGAGGCAGGCCGCCGCAGACCCGGACGTGGTCGCCATCAAGCAGACGCTGTATCGCACCGGCAAGAACAGCCCCATCGTCCGCGCGCTGATCGACGCGGCAGAGGCCGGCAAGGCCGTCACCGCCATCGTCGAGCTGAAGGCCCGCTTCGATGAAGAGCAGAACCTCACATGGGCCGCCGCGCTGGAACGCGCTGGCGTGCAGGTGGTCTATGGCTTCATCGACTGGAAGACCCACGCCAAGGTCTCCATGGTGGTGCGCCGCGAAGGCGGGGAACTGAAAACCTATCTGCACCTCGGCACCGGCAATTATCACCCGATCACCGCGCGCATCTACACCGATCTTTCTTTCTTCACCGCCGACCCCGGCCTCGCCCGCGATGTGGCGCAGGTGTTCAATTACATCACCGGCTATGTGGAGCCGCAGGGGCTGCGCCATCTGGCGATGAGCCCGCTGAACCTGCGCTCCACCCTGATGGCCGGGATCGACGCGGAAATCGAACATGCCAAAGCCGGGCGTCCGGCGGCCGTATGGGTGAAGATGAACAGCCTCGTCGATCCGATCATCATCGAGAAGCTGTACGAAGCCAGCAACGCGGGCGTGCAGGTGGACATGGTGATCCGCGGCATCTGCTGCCTGCGCCCCGGCGTGCCGGGCATGTCGGAACATATCCGCGTCCGCTCGGTGATCGGCCGCTTCCTCGAACACAGCCGCATTGTCGCGTTTGGCAACGGCCATCCGCTGCCCAGCCGCGAGGCGAAGGTGTGGATCACCTCGGCAGACTGGATGCCGCGCAACTTCGACCGGCGGGTGGAACTGCTGATCCCGCTGCTGAACCCCACCGTGCATGCGCAGGTGCTGGATCAGGTGATGGTTGCCAATCTGAAAGACGATGAACAAAGCTGGGCGATGCAGGCAGACGGCAGCTATCAGCGGCTTCAGCCGGGCCATCCCAGCTTCAACCTGCATCGTTATTTCATGACGAACCCCAGCCTGTCGGGCCGGGGTCAGGCGCTGAAAGGCGGCCATGCGCCGCGACTTCTGGTGGGAGGCGAGCCAGGGGCGGACGCCACCACCGGGCAATAGGAGGCAAAGGCCGGAACCGCATGAATCAGGGGACAGATCTCATCACCACGCCGGGCGGCTTCCTCGCCTGGCCCATATCCGAGGATGAGGGCGACGAGGCCTGGACTCCGCCCGAAGCCGATCCCACCCCGCGCCTCGGCGTGGTGCTGGTGAACTACAAGGGCACGGCGGACACGCTGGAATGCCTGGAATCGCTGCTCCGCTCGGATATTCCCCTGCGTGTCGCCGTGGTGGAAAACGCGTCGGGCGACGACTCCGAACAACTCATCCGCGACTGGGCGGCCGGGAAAACGCTCTATGCTGCCCCCGAAGGCCCACTCGGCGCGCTCTCCTCGCCGCCGCTGGACAAGCCCGTGCCGATCGAAGTGATCGACGGCGACGAAGCGTTGCGCCACGCACCCGGGGAGCGCACGCTGTCGCTCATCCTGTCCGACAGCAACCTCGGCTTCGCCGGCGGCAATAACCTCGGTATTCGTTACCTGCTGAAAGACCCGAATATCGAAGCGGTCTGGCTGCTGAACAACGACACGGTGGTGGAGCCCGCCGCCGCCCGCGCGCTGCTCTTCACCATCCGCGCGGATGCCACGCAGGGGATGATCGGCACCGTCATTCGCTACTATCACGCGCCGGACAAAGTGCAGGCGCTCGGCGGCATGACGTTCAACGCCCTCACCGGCGCCACTGCGGGCATTCACGGCAACAAGCCATTCAAATCCCCCTGGGACAGCCGGGCCGCCGCCCGGCAGGCGGCCTGCGTGCTGGGGGCCTCCCTCACCGTCACCCGCCGCTTCGTCGAAACCGTCGGCCTGATGTCAGACGCCTATTTCCTCTATTACGAGGAAATGGACTGGGCCCGCCGCAACGCCAGCCGCTTCTCCATCGGCTTTGCCCGCGGCTCCGTCGTCTATCACAAGCATGGCAACTCCATCGGCTCTTCGACGAAAAAGGGCGGCCGCTCGGCCCAGTCCGAATATTGGCTGCTGCGCGCCCGGCTGCTGTTCTACCGCAAATATCATCCCCTGCTGCTGCCGGTAATCTGGCTGCAAGGCGCCGCCCTAACCGCCCGCCGCGCCCTGCGCCGCCAGCCGAAGAGCGTGAAGGCGATGACACGGGCGCTGTTCTTCCGGCCGTTGTAGCGCGCCGCCGCCGGGATTCGTTGCGTTCGGCGGGCGCGGGGGGAAGCCGGCCTGTGTTTTTTTGCGCGCCGCGCGGGCTGGGCTTTGCCCTGCACCCCCAGTATTTGCGTTGCGCTCCAACTCCAACTCCAGCGCCGTGCGGATGATCAAATTCGATTGCCTGCGGCGCAACAGGCTCTCTCTCCCCACTGGGGAGAGAGGTGGAGAGAGGGGAGCAACGCCGGGCCAAGCCCACTAACCTCCCCACCACCCACAATGTCACCCCGGACTTGATCCGGGGTCCAGCATTCTTCTCCAACGTCGCCGAAGAGCAGCGGGACCCCGGATCAAGTCCGGGGTGACATGTCGTTAAGCGCCCTTCTGCGTGCGCAGCTTGCGCGGGGTGCACCAGCCGTGGGCGCAGGCGTTGGCGCTGTCCGGCACCGGCGCGCCGCGTCCGTTCAGGTCCACCCATATCGTGCCGCTGGCGGAGCAGACGGGCACCAGCCCGCGCGCCAGCGCCGGGGTGGTGGCCTGCAGCAGTGCCAGCAGGATCAGCGCAGGCAGGGCCTGTTTCATGATTCGGGGCCGTCTTCCTCGTCTGTCAGGATGCGCTGGGCGGCCCCGTCCAGATCGTCATACTGGCCGGATCGCATCGTCCACAGGAAGGCCGCAAGCCCGCCGAGGCCCAGCAGCAGGGCGATGGGCAACAGGAAGCCGATGGTCGTCATTTTGGCGCTTTCAGCCTGAGCGCATTGCCCACCACAATCAGCGACGAGAGTGACATGGCGACCGCCGCGATCAGCGGAGTCGCGAAACCTGCCATCGCGATGGGCACGGCGAGGATATTGTAGCCGATCGCCATGACGAAATTCTGTCGCACATGGGAATCGGCCCGGCGGGCGGTTTCCACCGCTTGCGGCACCGCCATCAGGCTGTCGTTCAGGAACAGCATGTCGGCCGCCGTCTGCCCCGCGTCGGATGCGGAGGAGGGCGCGATGGAGGCATGGCCGCCCGCCAGCATGGGCGCATCGTTCAGTCCATCGCCCACCACCAGCACCTTATGCCCTTCGGCCTTCAGCGCCTCGATGGCGGCCAGCTTGTCGGCCGGGGCCAGCCCGGCGTCCCAATGCGCGATGCCCAGCGCCTGCGCGGCGTGGCGCACCGGAGCCTCGCGGTCGCCGGAAAGGATGCGGATCTCGAAGCCGTCGCGCTTCAGCCGGGCGATGGCCGCCGCCGCGTCAGGGCGCAGCGGGTCTTCGAACGGGATCAGCACCGCTGGCTGCCCGCCCTTGCGGAACGCGAGCGCGAGCAGATGGGTGTCAGCCGCGTCGGCCCCGGCCCAGTCCGGCCGGCCCAGCCGCAGCCGCTCGCCGTTCACCTGCGCTTCTAGCCCCAGCCCGGGATGCTCCGTCACCTCCGCCAGCGGCGTAGGCGTGATCCCCTGCGCCCGCGCGGCGGCCAGCAGCGCGCGGGAAAGCGGATGGCGGCTTTTCGCCGCCAGCCCCGCCGCCAGCGCCAGATCGGCGTCGCTCAGCGGCAGCACGCCCACCGGCGTCGGGCGGCCCAGTGTCAGCGTGCCGGTCTTGTCGAAGATCAGCGTGTCGCATTCGGCCAGCCGCTCCAGCGCGCTGCCATCTTTCACCAGCAGGCCCCGCTTCATCAGCACGCTGGCCGCGCGCACCTGCACGGCGGGCACCGCCAGCCCCAGCGCGCAGGGGCAGGTGATGATCAGCACAGCGATGGCCGTCACCAGCGCCTGATAAAGCCCTGCGCCCGCGATCAGCCAGCCGATGGCCGTGAACAGCGCCGCCAGATGCACCACCGGCGCATAAAGCCGCGCGGCACGGTCGGCGATGCGGGTGTAACGCGCGCGGCCCTGCTCGGCGTCTTCCATCAGCCGCACCACTTGCGCGAGGAAGCTCGCCTCGCCCACGGCGGTGGCTTTCATGGCCAGCGGCCCGTCCAGATTCAGCGTGCCCGCCAGCAGCTGGCCGCCGGGGCCAACGGCTTCGGGCAGGCTCTCGCCCGTCACCAGAGATCGGTCGATGGCGGAACCGCCTTCCAGCACCAGCCCGTCCACCGGCACACGCTCGCCTGCCGCCACCAGCACTGTCATCCCCGGCGCGACGCTTTCGATGGGCCGCCATTCGGTGTCGCCCGAAGGCGCGCGCACCAGCGCGCCGGGGGCCGATTGCTTCAGCAGCGCCGCCACCCCGGCGCGTGCCCTGTCCCGCATCAGGCTGTCCGCTACCCGCCCCAGCAGCAGGAAGAACAGCAGCATCACCGCCGCGTCGAACCATGCCTCATGCCCGCGCGTGAAGGTTTCATACAGGCTGAGCGCGGTCGCCAGCACCAGACCGATGGAGATCGGCACATCCATATTGGTGCGCCCTTGCCTGAGCGCACCCCATGCCGAGCTGAAGAAGGGCATGCCGGAATAGGCGATGGTGGGCAGCGCGATGGCCGCCGAGATCAGGTGGAACAAATCGCGCGTCGCCCCGTCCGCCCCGGACCAGACCGAGACGGACAGCAGCATGATGTTCATCGCCGCGAAGCCCGCGACAGCCATCGCCTTGATCAGCCTGCGGGAGGCCGGATCGGAGCCTTGCGCCGCCACGTCGGCGGGCGCGAACGGCCGCGCTTCGAACCCCGCCGCTTCGACTGCGGCAAGGATGGCTCCGGGATCGAGGCTGCCGTCCGCCCATTCGGCCGTCAGGCGGCGCGTGGTGAAATTCACCCGCGCTTTCGTGATCCCTGGCAAGCTGCGCACGGCGCCTTCCACCTTGCGGATGCAGCCGGCGCAGTGGATGGCGGGCACATGCAGGTCGATCCGCCGCTCGCCCGGCGCGGCTTCGGCCGTGAACAGGTCCAGATTCGATGGGGCGAGCGTCGCCATGGCTCAGCCCGGAATCACCAGCCGGTCGGCGAGATAATAATGTTCCCCCCCGCGCGAGAGGCGGAATTCCGCCAGCCAGCGGCCCGGCGCCAGCCCGTGCGGCACGGCATAATGGCCGGGCGCGGTTTCCACCAGCGTGACGTCTCGCGAAGGCTCGGCCCCCAGCGGATGTTCCAGCGTGGCCACCACTTTCAGCCCCGTCAGCGGGCTGCCCAGCGAGTTCAGCGCCTGCAAAGACAGCAGCGTGCGGTCTGCATGCGCCGTCACGCTCCAGCCCAGCGCCTTCTGCCGCCGCCCTTCCGCCAGCCAGCCGTTGAAATTCTGGCTGGCGACATAGGAGTTTTCCACCACCAGCCCCGGATGGCTGCGCGTGGCACTGACTGCCAGCGTGATGTTCACGGCGATCACCAGCGCAAAGCCGCCGCAGATCACCAGCGCCGCGTCACGGCCCGTGAAAGGGCGGCTCATTGCGCCGCCACCGCGCTGGCAGGGGCGGAGAAGCGGGTGGTTTCCATGGCGTCTCCCTCGCCGTCTACGGCATGGGCGTTGAAGCGGATGTCGGTCTGCTCCGCGTGCAGCGAAGCCACCGGTGCCCGCACTTGCAGGCGATAGGTATCCACCCCGTCGGGCCGCACGTCCAGCCGGACCGTCGCGGCAGGCTCGCTGCCCGTCACGGGGTCAGACAGCCGCGCGCCCTGAAGGCCCGAGACGCTGACCTCGAACTGCCGCGGCCGCGCTTCCTTGTTCAGCAACTTCACCGTGTAGCTGTTGCGGATATCCCCGTCAGACAGTTGCACATAAACGGGGTTGCGTTCCTGCGCGACATGGATGTCCATCCGCGAGCGCCCGGCCAGCACCACCAGCATGGCGATGCCGATGGCAGACCACACCGCGAAATAGATCAGCACACGCGGGCGCAGCAGCGTCTTCCAGATCGGCTGAAGCGCTTCGCCCTTGGCTTCAGCCTTGTCGCGGTTCAGCGTGCTATAGCCGATCAGGTCCAGCGGGCGGCCCAGCTTGTCCATCACATCGTTGCAGGCGTCGATGCACAGCGCGCAGGTGATGCACTCCAGTTGCGGCCCGTTGCGAATGTCGATCCCGGTGGGGCACACATTCACGCAGGCCATGCAATCCACACAATCGCCCAGCCCGGCGTCTTTCGATTTGGCGCTGCCGCGCGGCTCCCCGCGCCAATCCTTGTAGGTGACGATGAAGCTGTCTTCATCCAGCATCGCCGACTGGATGCGCGGCCATGGGCACATGTAAGTGCACACCTGTTCCCGCATCAGCCCGGCCAGCGAATAGGTGGTGAAGGTCAGCACGCCGATGGTGGCATAGGCCACGAACGGGGCCTGCCCGGTGAACAACTCGCGCAGCAGCGTCGGCGCGTCGGTGAAGTAAAACACCCACGCCCCGCCCGTCAGCACAGCGATCAGCAGCCACACGGCGTGCTTGGAGGTGCGCTTGGCGAATTTCCCGGCGCTCATCGGAGCCTTGTCCAGCCGGATACGCTCGTTGCGGTCGCCCTCGATCCAGCGCTCCACCACCATGAACAGGTCGGTCCACACCGTCTGCGGGCAGGCATAGCCGCACCATGCCCGGCCCACGCTGGTTGTCACCAGAAACAGCCCCAGCCCCGCCATGATCAGCAGGCCGGCGACATAGTAAAATTCCTGCGGCCAAATCTCGATCGGCCCGAAGTAGAAGCGCCGATGCGCCAGATCCACCAGCACCGCCTGATCGGGGGAGAATTCCCCCCGATCCCAGCGCAGCCATGGTGTGATGTAATAGATGCCCAGCGTCAGGAACAGCACGGCCCATTTGAAGCGGCGGAACGGTCCATCCACCTTCTTCGGGTGCACCTTCTCCCGCTTCTTATACAGGCTTCCGCCATTGTCCCCCATCTGGGGTGCGGGTTTCAGCACGCCGGGCATGTCGTTCACTCGCCGCCGCCAAGGCTGTGCACATAGGCCGTCAGCTGGCGGATGGTGGATTCGGGCAGCTTCTCTTTCCAGGCCGGCATCACGCCCGCGCGGGAGTTGGTGACCGTGGCGGTGATGGTGGCGCGGTCGCCGCCATAGAGCCAGATGCCGTCCTTCAGGTTGGGCGCGCCGAATTCGCGCATGCCTTCGCCGTTGGGGCCGTGGCAGCTGGCGCATTGCGCCGCGAACACATCCTTGCCACGCACCGCCATGGCCGCATTGTGCGGCTGGCCGGACAGCGCCAGCACATGCTCCACCACGTCGCCGATCTGCCCCTTGGTCAGGATGCCGTCGCGGCCGAAGGCGGGCATGGCGGAAACATGGGTGTTGTCATTGTCGGGCTGGCGCGCGCCGTTCACGATGGTCGCATGGATTTCCTCCATGCTGCCACCCCACAGCCAGTCATCGTCGTTCAGGTTCGGATAGCCCTTCGCGCCCGCCGCCCCGGTGCCATGGCACTGGATGCAATAGACTTTGAAGGCCGAACGCCCTCCCTCGATGGCGGCCTGCATCAGCTGCGGATGATCCTTCAGCTCGTTCAGGGGAATGGTGTCGATCCCCTTCAGCGCCACGTTGCGATCGGCCTGCAGATCGGCCAGCGCCTGCTCGCCCTGCCCGCGCGTGGAATAGCCGAGCGTGCCGCGGGTATAGCCGCCGGGCACCGGAATGGCCGGATACAGCACCACCCACACCAGCGCGAAGGCGATGGTGGCGTAGAAAATCCACAACCACCAGCGCGGCAGCGGGTTGTTCAGCTCCTGAATGCCGTCCCACTCATGTCCAGTGGTGCCCGGTCCCCCGGCTTCGCTGTGTTTCGGATCAACGCTCATGGTGGGTCTCTTCGTCACGGAAGGGGATCATGCGGGCGTCGTCATGCACCGCGCGGGAGCCGGGGCGGAACGCCCAGCCCACAAGGGCAGCCAGCGTGACAACCATGAAGACCAGCCCCCAGCTGTCGGCGAAATGGCGGAGTTCCTGATAATCCATAGCGGGTCTCCTCAGCGCCGGTTCTGTTCAGGCACATAGCTGTCAAAGTCGACCAGCGTGCCCAGCATCTGCAGATAGGCGACCAGCGCATCCATCTCGGTCAGCCGCGTCGGGTCGCCGTCGAAATCGCGCGCCTGCGCCTTGGGATAGCGGCGTTGCAGGTCGGTCGGATCGGCGTTGGGATCGGCCTGCGTCTTCAGGTCGGCCAGCGCATGTTCGATCTGCTCGTCCGTATAGGGCACGCCAACTGTGCGGTTCGCCTTCAGATGCGCCGCGATGTCGGCCATCTGCAGCTCCCGCTTCTTCAGGAAGGGGTAGGTCGGCATGATCGATTCCGGCACCACTTCCTGCGGGTTCGTCAGGTGCTGCACATGCCATTCATCGGAATAGCGGCCGCCCACGCGCGCCAGATCGGGGCCGGTGCGCTTCGAACCCCATTGGAAGGGGTGATCATACATGCTTTCCGCCGCAAGGCTGTAATGGCCATAACGCTCCGCTTCATCGCGGAAGGGGCGGATCATCTGCGAATGGCAGGTGTAGCAGCCCTCGCGGATGTAGATGTTGCGCCCCGCCAGCTCCAGCGGCGTGTAGGGGCGCACCCCTTCCACCTTCTCGATGGTGTTCTCAAGGAAGAACAGGGGCACCATCTGCACAAGGCCGCCGATCAGCACCACCACCAGCGTCAGCACCGCAAGGATGGTGACGTTGCGCTCGACCTTTCCGTGATTTTCGAAAATCATGTCTCGCGCTCCTATTCGGCCGGCTGGGCATGCGCGGCGGCCTTGGCAAAGGCGGGCGCGGCAAGCGGCTTGTCTGTTTCAGGGTTATAGGGAAGCCCGGCGTCCAGCGGCGCTTCGTCGCGCAGCCGCCCCTTTGCCGTCATCCACACGTTCCACGCCATCAGCAGCGCGCCCGCCAGATACATCACCCCGCCAAGCCAGCGGATGATGTAATAGGGGTGCATCGCCGCCACGACTTCGGCGAAGGCATACACAAGATACCCCTCGGCGTTGAATTCCCGCCACATCAGGCCCTGCATGATGCCGGCCACCCACATGGACGAGGCGTAGAGAACGATCCCCCCCATCGCGAGCCAGAAGTGCCAGTTGATCATGCGCAGCGAATACATGCGGCTCGCGCCGAACAGGCGGGGCGTCAGGAAGTAAACGCAGGCGAAGGTGATCATGCCGTTCCAGCCCAGCGCGCCGGAATGGACATGGCCGATGGTCCAGTCGGTGTAGTGGCTGAGGCCATTCACCGCGCGGATCGACATCACCGGCCCTTCGAACGTCGCCATGCCATAGAATGCGAGCGCGGCGACGAACATGCGGATGATCGGATCGGTGCGGATCTTGTCCCATGCGCCGTCCAGCGTCATCAGGCCGTTGATCATGCCGCCCCAGCTGGGCATCCACAGCATCACCGAGAACACCATCCCCAGCGTCTGTGCCCAATCGGGCAGCGCGGTGAAGTGCAGATGGTGCGGCCCCGCCCAGATATAGAGGAAGATCAGGCTCCAGAAGTGCACGATGGACAGCCGGTAGGAATAGACCGGCTTGCCCGCCTGCTTGGGCACGAAATAATACATCATGCCCAGGAAGCCCGCGGTCAGGAAGAAGCCCACCGCATTATGGCCATACCACCATTGCGTCAGCGCATCCTGCACGCCGGACCACACCACATAGCTTTTGGGGCCGAAACCCACCGGCACCGCCAGATTGTTGACGATGTGCAGCATGGCAATGGTGATGATGAAGGCGAGGTAGAACCAGTTGGCCACATAGATGTGCGGCTCCCGCCGCTTCACGATGGTGCCCACATAGACCACGAAATAAGCGACCCAGACGATGGTCAGCCACAGGTCCACATACCATTCCGGCTCGGCATATTCCTTGGACTGGGTGATGCCCAGCAGATAGCCGGTCGCCGCCAGCACGATGAACAGCTGGTAGCCCCAGAACACGAACCAGGCGAGGCCGGGCGCGAACAACTGGGTGCGGCAGGTGCGCTGCACCACCCAGAAGCTGGTGGCGATCAGCGCATTGCCGCCAAAGGCGAAAATCACCGCAGAGGTGTGCAGCGGCCGCAAACGCCCGAAGCTCGTCCACTCCAGCCCCAGATTCAGCACCGGCCACGCCAGCTGAGCGGCAATCACCACCCCCACCAGCAGCCCGGCAATGCCCCAGAACACCGTGGCGATCACCCCGGCCTTGATCACGCCGTCATAATAACCGCCATTGTTGGTATCCGGCAGCAACCAGCCGCCATTGGGGTCCGGCTTCAGCCGCCCCACCGTGGTTGCAACCGCCAAGATGCAGGCGATCAATATGATCACCCCATGAATCGCGAACCCGGCGCTCGTCGCCGTCGCAATCATGAACAGCGACAGGATCCCGAACAGCAGATAGGCGCCGGCTGAGAAGAAGGCTGACATGTCTCTTTCGCCCTGACCAAGTTGATTCTCACCCGGATGCCCCCGGATGTTTCAGGCTGCTCTTTCGGGCTGTTTAGGCAAAGGCGCTTTGATTCCGGTCAAATGGCGGGCGGTGTTGTGGGTGGTGGTTTTGCCTCCGGCGGGGCGGGCTCTGCCCTCCACCCGGCAGGGAAATGATTTCCCTGCACCCTCCAAGTTTGCGTTGTGCCAAAACTCCAACGCCGTTTGAGTGATGAGAGATTTGATTGCCTGCGGCGCTACCTTACTCTCTCCCCCTGCAAGGGGGAGAGTAGGAGAGGGGGTGTCACCGGTTGGCCTGATCCACCGACATCCCGACAAGCGCAACGAAAAGCGCCGCAGGCAGCAACCGGCTTCACCCGTTCATACATCGTCACCCCGGATCAAGTCCGGGGTGACGGGTGTGTTGGCGGAAAGGTTGGCGGCTTTGTCGGGGGCCTTCGACAAGCTCAGGCTGAGCGGGTGGCGATGCTGTGGGTGTGGGGAGGACGGTGGATCAGGCCCGGCGTTGCTCCCCTCTCTCCACCTCTCTCCCCAACGAAGAGAGAGAGCCTGTAGCGCCGCAGGCAATCGAATCCGATCACCTCCACAGCGTGACAGGTGGGCCGCAACGCAAAGTCAGAGGGTGCAGGGAAATCATTTCCCTGCCGGGTTCCAAGGGCAGAGCCCTTGGCCGCCGGAGGCCCCCCAACCAACCGCCTCACCCCAAAGGCGCAGGCGGTAGCCCCCCGCCCAGCGCGGCATAGAGCGCGGCCAGATTGTCCAGTTCCTGCCGCCTCAGCGAGATCAGCGATTGTTCGGCAGTGAACAAATTCCGTTCGGCGTCCAGCACTTCCAGATAGTTGGCGACGCCTTCGCGGTAGCGGATGCGGGCCAGCCGGGCGATCTGGCGCTGGGCTTCGGTGGCGCGTTGCTGGGCGGCGACTTCTTCGGCGAGGTGCTGCCGCCCGGCGAGGCCGTTGGAGACTTCGCGGAACGCCTGTTGCACGGTGTTTTCGTAGGTGGCGACGGCAATGTCTTCGCGGGCGACGGCGACGCTGAGATTGCCCTTGCGGCGGCCCCAATCGAAGATCGGCAGGTCGATGCTGGGGCCGAACGCCCATGTGAGGCCGTTGTTGGTGAACAGGCCGGACAGTTCGGACGAGGCATAGCCGAGATTGCCCGTGAGAGAGATGGAGGGGAAGAAGGCGGCGCGGGCGGCCCCCACATTGGCACGGGCGGCTTTCAACTGCTCTTCGGCGGCCATGATATCGGGCCGGGCGGTCAGCAGGTCGGACGGCATCCGCGCGGCGAGCGGTTGCAACGGCTGCTGCGCGCTCAGTGGCAGGGCGTCTGGCATATCGTCCGGCAGCCTGCCGCCGATCAGCATCAGCACACTGTTGCGGGCTTCGGTGCGGGCCAGCTTCAGCGCGGCGAGTTCGGTTTCAGCCTGCGTCAGCAGCGATTCGGCCTGCCGCCAGTCCAGCGCGGAGGTGACGCCCGCGTCCAGCCGGCGCTTGGCGATGCGCAGCCCGTCTTCACGGCTTTTCAGCGTGGCTTCGGCCAGCGCGATGCGTTCTTCCGCTTCCCGCGCCATATAATAGCTGCCAGCGAGGTTGCGGATCAGCGTCAGCCGCGCGGCGCGTTCGCCTTCCACGGTGGCGAAATACTGGCTGCGGGCGGCGGCCGTCATGTTGGGACGCGGCCCCAGAAATCCAGTTCGAAGGCGGGCACCGCCACGCCGACGGAGGCACGGTTGCCGGTGAACGGCTCGCCGCCGGTATCCACCCCGGCGACACGGCTGCGCGTGGCGCCCGCAGAGGCGGCGACCCCCGGCAGCTGGTCTGCACCCTGAATACGATAAAGGCCGCGCGCCTCGTCGATGCGGGCTATGGCGACAGCGAGATCGCGGTTCCGCTCCAGCGCCAGCCCGATCAGCTGGCGCAGCCGGGGATCGGGGAAGAAGGCTTCATAGCCGATTGCAGTGGCGGGCATGGCCCCGGCCGGGTCCGGCGCGGCTTCGGGGGCATACCAATCCGCCGATGTCGCCAGCGGTTCCGGGCGCTTGTGGTCAGGGGCGAAGCTGCACCCGGCGAGCAGAACCGCCAGCAGGGGGATCAGGCGCTTAGTCATGGTGCGCACCCCCGCTGCCAAAGTCGGAACCGGGCGGGGCCTTGGGCGGAACCCCTTCCTTGCCCAGCCAGCGGCGGACGGAGAGGTAAAACACCGGGATGAAGAACACGCCCAGCAGGGTCGCGCCCAGCATACCGCCGATCACCCCGGTGCCGACGGCGATGCGGCTGGCCGCGCCCGCGCCGCTGGCCATGAACAGCGGGATCATACCGCCGATGAAGGCGAGCGAGGTCATGATAATGGGCCGCAGCCGCATGCGAACGGCACTCAGCGTGGCGTCCAGCGGCTTCTTGCCGTGATTCTCCTCCTCGATGGCGAATTCCACGATCAGGATGGCGTTCTTGGCAGACAGGCCGATGATGGCGATCAGGCCGACGTTGAAATAGACATCCGCCGAAAGTCCGCGTGTCATCGTCAGCAAAATCGCCCCCAGCACGCCCAGCGGCACCACCAGCAACACGGACACCGGGATCGACCAGCTTTCATACAGCGCCGCCAGCAGCAGGAAGACGATCAGGAACGACAGCCCCAGCAGCAGCCCGATCTGGCCGCCGGCCTGTTTTTCCTCGAAGCTGATGCCCGTCCATTCATAGGCGAAGCCCTGCGGCAGGGCGGTGGCGAGCCGCTCCATTTCCGTCATCGCTTCGCCGGTGGCGCGGCCGGGCGCGGCCATGCCGGAGATCGTCATGGAGGGATAGCCATTGTAGCGTTGCAACTGCTGTGGGCCGGAAATCCATTCCACCTGCGTGAAGCTGCCGAACGGCACCATGTTGCCGGCGCTGTTGCGCACCTTCAGCGCCAATATGTCCTGCGGCGTCATGCGATAGGGCGCATCGGCCTTCAGCAGCACCCGCAGGATGCGGCCTTCATAGGCGAAATCATTCGCATAGGCAGACCCGAAGGCAATGGCGAGCGTGGCGTTCACATCCGCCACCTGCAAGCCCAGCGCCCGCGCCTTTACCCGGTCGATCGTGACGCGCAATTGCGGCGCGGCTTCCTGCCCCTCAGGCCGCACGCCGGTCAGGATCGGGCTCTGGCTGGCCGCACCCAGCAGCTGGTTGCGCGCCATCAGCAGCGCATCCGGCCCCATGCCGCCCACATCCTTCAACTTGAACGAAAAGCCGCTGGAGTTGCCAAGCGCCGCGATGGGCGGCGGGGTCAGCGCGAACACGAAGGCCTGACGGATCTGCGAGAAGGCCATATTGGCCTGCCCCAGCAGCGAATGTGCCTTATCGGCCTCGGCCGTGCGCTCGTGCCATGGCTTCAGGGCGGTGAACACCATGGCGTTGGCCTGCCCCTGCCCGAAGAAGCTGAAGCCGCGCACCGCCACCACATTCTGGATGGCCTCCTGCTTGCCATAGTGGGCCGTCACCTGATCCACGGCTTCGTCCGTGCGCGGGCGGGTCGCCCCGGACGGCGCCTGAACCACGGTGAACAGCACGCCCTGATCCTCTTCCGGCAGGAAGCCGCCGGGCAGCCGCCCGAACAGGATCGCCGTCAGCCCCGCCATCAGCAGGAACACCGCCAGCCAGCGCAGCGGCGCGCCCAGCATATGCCCCACCCGGCCCTGATAGCCCTTGGTCACCCGATCGAACCAGTTGTTGAAGCCGTCGAAGAAGCGCCGGACCGCCCCACGCGGGGCATCCGGGTCGCGCGGTTCGTGCGGCTTCAGGAAGGTGGCGCAGAGTGCCGGCGTCAGCGTCAACGCCAGCAGGGCGGAAAAGCCGATGGAGACGATCAGCGTCACGGCGAACTGGCGATAGATCGCCCCGGTGGAGCCGGGGAAGAAGCTCATCGGCACGAACACCGCCATCAGCACCAGCGTGATGCCGACAATGGCCGAGGTGATCTGCCCCATCGCCTTCTGCGTCGCCTCGCGCGGGGGCAGATGCTCCTCCGTCATGATGCGCTCGACATTCTCGATCACCACGATGGCGTCATCGACCAATATGCCGATGGCCAGCACCATGGCGAACAGGGTCAGCACGTTGATGGTGAAGCCGAAGGCCGCCAGCCCAAGGCAGGCCCCCAGCAGGGCGATGGGCACGACGATGGTGGGAATCAGCGTGGCGCGCCAGCTTTGCAGGAACAGGAACATCACCAGAAACACCAGCAACACCGCTTCGAACAGCGTTTTCACCACCTCCTTGATGGATTCAGAGATGAAGGGCGTGGTGTCGTACGGAACGGACCATGTGATATCCGCCGGGAAGGTGCGGGACAGTTCGTCCATCCGCGCCTTCACCCCTTCAGCGGTGGCGATGGCGTTGGCCCCGGTGGATTGCTGCACGGCGATGATGGCGACGGGCTTGCCGTCCAGCGTCGCCTTGGTGTCATAGCTGGCGGCCCCCATTTCCACCTTTGCGACATCGCCCAGCGTCACGGTGGAGCCATCCGGGTTGGCGCGCAGGATGATCCCGGCGAACTGTTCGGCGGAGGAAAAGCGCCCCTGCGTCAGGATGGTGGCGTTCAGCTCGGTGCCGCGCGCCAGCGGCAGGTCGCCCAACTGGCCGCCGGGGCTCTGGCTGTTCTGCTCCTGCACGGCGGCCAGCGCGTCCGCGGCAGACATGCGGAAGTTCGCCAGCCGTTCGGGGTCCAGCCAGATGCGCATGGCATAAGGCGATCCGAACAACTGCACATTGCCCACGCCATGCACCCGGCGAAGCTCATCCACCACGCGGGCGTTGGCGAAATTGCCCAGATCCTCGACGTTGTTCGCGCCGCCCTTCGATCCGATCGCCACCAGCAACAGGAAGCCCGCATTGGCCTGCTGCACCGGGATGCCCTGCCGCCGCACATCTTCGGGCAGGCGGGGTTCCACCAGCGTCAGCTTGTTCTGGACGTCCATCTGCGCCACATCGATATCGGTGCCGGATTCGAAGGTGGCGGTGATGGTGCCCACGCCGTTCGCGCCGGAGGTGGAGGCCATGTAGAGCAGCCCCTCCACCCCGTTCAGCTCCTGCTCGATCACCTGCGTCACGGATTGTTCCACCGTGGTCGCGTCCGCGCCCGGATAGGTGGCGGTGATGGTGAGCGACGGCGGCGCGACGTCTGGATATTGCTCGATCGGCAGGCTGTAGAGCGCGATTGCCCCCACCAGCGAAATCAGCAGCGCCACCACCCATGCGAAGATCGGGCGGCCGATGAAGAAACCGGAGAACATGGCTTAGTTCGCCCCGGCCGGAGCTGCCTGATTCGCGCCCGCCTGATTCTGGCCAGCCTGCCCCGGCACGGGCTTCGGCGGGGCGATGCGCACCGTCATGCCGGGCTGCTGCACCTTCTGCCCGCCGTCCACGATCACCCGTTCGCCCGGCTTCAGTCCAGACAGCACCACCCATTGCGAACCGCGCAGGTCGCCCAGTTGCACCGGCCTGGCCTCTGCCTTGTTATCGGCCGTCACCACCAGCACCGCGCCGCCGCGCGGCCCCACCTGCACCGCGCGCTGCGGCACCAGAATGGTGTTGGAACGGGTGCCCGCGAACACCCGCGCCCGCACGAACTGGCCGGGCAGCAGGATCGCGCCGGGGTTGGGGAATTCCGCGCGCAGCGCCGCTGCCCCGGTGGATTCGTCGAAGGCGAGATCAAAGAAATCCAGCCGCCCCGTCTGCGCGAAGATGGTGCCATCCTCCAGCTGCAGCTCCACCCGCGTATGCCCCACGCCCGGCGCCTTCAGAGCGCCGGATGCGATGTCGCGCCGGATGGCGATGAACTCCGAGCTGGATTGGGAGAAGTTCACGAAAATGGGATTCACCTGCTCGATCACCGTCAGCAGCGTGCCCTCGCCGGCGTTCACCAGCGCCCCTTCCGTCACCTGCGCCCGCCCGGCCCGGCCCGAAATCGGGGCGGTCACCGTGGCATAGCTCAGGTTCAGCCGCGCCGATTCCACCTGCGCGCGGGCCTGTAACACATCCGCATCCGCCTGCCCCAGCCGGGCCACGGCGGCGTCATATTCCTGCTTGCTGATCGCCTGATCCGTCAGCAGCGGCCGGTAACGGTCCACATCCTGCCGGGCGTTGCGCGCCGTCGCTTCCGCGCGCTGTGCCTGCGCCAGCGCCGCGGACAGGCTGGCCTGCAACTCCCGCGGATCGATCGCGAACAGCGGCTGCCCGGCGCGCACATCACTGCCTTCCTCGTACAGCCGCCGCGCGACGATCCCCGTCACCCGCGCCCGCACTTCCGCCGTGCGCACGGCCTGCACCCGGCCGGGCACTTCGATCACATTGTCGATGGTGCCCGCCCGCACCGTTTCCACCGAGACTTCAGGCGGCGGCATCTGCGGCTGTTCGGCCCCCGAACAGGCGGCAACAGCCGTCAGCAGCGCGAGGGCGGAGATCCGGCACAGCTTGTCCAGGCCCATCGGTGAAACCCCCGTCCATTTGTGCGTTTTTGTGAACCCGGTCATCCCTCGCGAGGTGCCGGGCTGCCCCCGAAGCGTCAACCCACGCGTGGGTATAGCAGCTATTCCAGCACGACTCAAATTGCGTCGCCGACAGGAAGCAGATGGCCCCGGCCCTGTGCATGGGCGCGCGAAAGGTGAAGCGTGATTGCACGATGAAATTGGCCACCGCAGACATCACGCAGACCAGCCCCCACCACCCCGAAACGGATGATGCGGGCGAGTTCGGCACGGTGAGACTGCAACGGCATCGCCCCTCCTGTCGCCTTTGGCCATAGCCGTTCGGCCCCGTGCGATCAAACGACTTTGCTGCAATGCGGCAGGCAAGGATCGCAAACGAACCATAGCGGCACTTGCTCTCGCCACGCCGCACGGTCAGGCCCGCTGGCCGGTGTCCGAGCCAGCGTCGCCATCCTCCTCGGCCAGGCGCAAATGTTCGCGCTGAGCCTGATCGGCGAGTATCTGGGCCGGGCCTGACTCCCCAAGCTCAGCCTGAGCGGGGGAGGCGCGGTATCAGCGCGCCTTTTCCTTCGAGATCCGGCTCATCAGGATCGCTGCGCGCTTGGCCTGCAGGGGGATGCTCGTCAGGTCGACGAACTCGCGGTCCGTATGGTAGCCGCCGCCTGCCACACCCAGCCCGGCGAGGCTGTCCAGATCGGCCGCCACGAAGCCCACATCGCCCGCGCCCCGGCGCAGTGGGTCCAGCTCGGGCATGGCGGGCAGGCCCAGATCGCCGTTCACCCCGTTCAACCGGGCCAGCAGCGCCCGATTGCCCTCGGTCGGGGCCATCGGCGGATAGGGATCGTTGAAGACCAGCTCGGATTTGGTTTTCGCGCTGTTCTGGGCCGCGATGGCGATCATCTTCGCCTTCACCCGCTCGGTCTGCTCGTTGGACAGGCTGCGGAATTCGCCCACGGCGACGGCTGTCGGCGGAATGATGTTGGATTTGCCGGTCGCTGTCGCCCGCACGCCTTCGGCGTCCACATCCACCCGCTCGCCGCCCGCCAGCAGCCCCACATTGAAGGTCAGGCTCGGCTCCGGCAGTTCGGCGCGGAAGCGGGCGAGGATGCGGCTCATTTCGAACACCGCGCCATCGCCCATCCGTTCAGAGAAGATGCTGCTGCTGTGCCCGGTTTCGCCGCTGGTTTTCAGCGTCCATGTGTTGGAGGACCGCCGCGCGATCGAGCCCATGTCCTGCCCGTTCAGGCGCACCAGCCCTTCGAAATCCAGCGCCACGTCGGCGCGTTTGCCTTCCGCGATCAGGTCGCGCCGGGAAATGCTGCGCGGCTTGCCCGCCTCCTCCTCGTCCCCCGTCAGTGCGACCACGATGTTCGCGTCCTTCAGCGTGCCCGCCGCCTTCATCGCCTTCAGCGCAGACAGCATCACCACCACGCCGCCCTTGTTGTCCGCCGCGCCCGGCCCCTTGCCCACAGTGCCTTCGCGGCTGAAGCGCTGGAACGGGCTGTCTGGCTCGAACACGGTATCCATATGGCCGATCAGCAGCATGCGCTTGGTGCCCGGCTTGCCCTTATGCTCCGCGAACAGATGCCCCGCGCGCTGCACTTCGCCTTGCGGAATCCAGCGCACCTTGAAGCCCAGCGCCTCCAGCTCGGGGCGCAGCATCTCGGCCACCTTCGTCACGCCTTCGATATTGTTGGTGCCGCTGTTCTGGTTCACCATCCGCTCCAGCAGCGCCACATCGGCGTCGAAGGCGGCGTCCACCGCCCCCACCATCTTCGTTTCCGCCGGAGACAAAGCGGCCAGCGCAGGCGTTGAGAGGATCAGGGCGGCGGAGAGGAGAGCGGTGCGGATCATCCGGTTTTCCTACGGAAGCTCCCCCGCTATCGCAACGCCCTTCCGTCCGGCGACATGACATGCCATCAGGCGCGCCGAAACAAGAGGACGATATGGCCTTCATTGCAAAAATCCTGCTGCTGGGGTCCGGGGAACTGGGCCGCGAGTTCGTGATTTCCGCCAAGCGGCTGGGCGCTGAGGTGATCGCCTGCGACAGCTATGCGGGTGCCCCGGCCATGCAGGTGGCAGACGGCTTCGAAATCTTCTCCATGCTGGACGGAGAGGCGCTGAAGGCGGCCATCGCCAAACACAGCCCCGATTATGTGGTGCCCGAAATCGAGGCGATCCGCACAGAGGTTCTGGCCGAGCTGGAAGCCGCCGGGCAGAAGATCGTCCCCTCCGCCCGCGCCGCGGTGATGACGATGAACCGCGACCGCATCCGCGAAGTCGCCGCCACCGAACTGGGCTTGCGCACCTCGCGCTATCGCTATGCCGAAAGCCTCGCCGAGGCCGAAGCCGCACTTGCCCACACCGGCGTCCCCTGCGTGGTGAAACCGGTGATGTCCTCCAGCGGTAAAGGGCAAAGCACCGTGCATCAGGCGAAGGACATCGTCGCCGCATGGGACTATGCCGTCGCCAACATGCGCGGAGACCGGGCGCGGGTGATCGTGGAGGAATTCATCGCCTTCGATTATGAAATCACCCTGCTCACCATCCGCCACAAGGACGGTGTCAGCTTCTGCCCGCCCATCGGCCACCGGCAGGAACGCGGCGATTATCAGGAAAGCTGGCAGCCCACACCGATGTCCGCACAGGCGCTGGCAGACGCCGAAGCCATGGCGACAAAGGTGGTGGACAATCTGGGCGGCCACGGCCTGTTCGGGGTGGAATTCTTCGTCCGTGGCGAGGAGGTGATCTTCTCCGAACTCTCGCCCCGCCCGCATGACACGGGGATGGTGACGCTGATTTCGCAGAATTTCTCCGAATTCGATCTGCACGCCCGCGCCATTTTGGGCCTGCCGATACCGCCGGTGAAGCTGCTCGCTCCTGCCGCCTCCGCCGTGATCCTAGCAGAGCGGGAGTCCGCCGATTTCCGCTTCGAAGGTCTGGCAGACGCCCTCGCCACGCCGGGCGGCGAGGTGGATGTGCGCCTGTTCGGTAAGCCCACCACCCGCCCCTACCGCCGCATGGGCGTGGCGCTGGCGCAGGCCGACAGCGCGGATGCCGCCCGCGCGCTCGCCGCCAAGGCGGCCGCCGCCATCCGGATCGTCGGCTGATGCCGGGACGCCGCCACATCCTCGTCCTTTCCTGCGCGGATCAGCCGGGAATCGTCGCCGCCGTCGCCGGGCATATCGCTGCCAGCGGTGGCAACATCACCGAATCCAGCCAGTTCAACGATCCCGACACGGATCGCTTCTTCCTGCGCACCGTCTTCGAACTGGCCGCAAAGGCAGACGTCGCCCCCCTGCGCGACGGGTTCGACAGGCTGGCCGCCGCTTATGGCATGACCCTGCAACTGCGCGCGGCAGACATGCGCCCGCGCGTGCTCATCCTCGTCTCCAAATTCGATCATTGCCTCGTCGACCTGCTCTACCGCCAGCGCATCGGCGAACTGGACATGGAGGTGGCCGGAATCGCCTCCAACCATGATCTCACCGCACTCGGGAACCCGGATTTCGGCCAGATCCCCTTCCACCACCTCCCCGTCACCGCCGCCACAAAGGCCGCGCAGGAAGCACAACTGCTGCAACTGGTGGCAGACAGCCGCGCAGACCTCGTCGTCCTCGCCCGCTATATGCAGATCCTGTCAGACGATCTCGCCGCCGCCCTTTCCGGCCGCTGCATCAACATCCACCACAGCTTCCTGCCCAGCTTCAAGGGCGCGCGCCCCTATCATCAGGCGCATGATCGCGGCGTGAAACTGATCGGCGCCACCGCCCATTATGTCACAGCCGATCTGGATGAAGGCCCCATCATCGAACAGGATGTCGAACGCATCAGCCACGCCGACACCCCCGAAGACCTCGTCCGCAAAGGCCGCGACATCGAACGCCGCGTGCTGGCCCGCGCCGTGGCGCTGCACCTGGGCGGCCGGGTGCTGATGAACGGACGGCGGACGGTGGTGTTCCGGGATTAGAGCGGGGGGGGCAACGGCTCTGCGTTAGGAACTCCTGCCCCCCCGTTTTTTGCCTCCGGCGGGCAGGGAAATGATTTCCCTGCACCCTCTACATTGGCGTTGTGGCCCCACTCCAACGCCGAGCGGGTGATCCGCTTTGATTGCCTGCGGCGCAACGCGGCTCTCTCCCCCTGCAAGGGGGAGAGTTGGAGAGGGGGTGTCACCGGTTGGCCTGATCCGCTGACATCACAGCAAGCGCAACGGAAGCGCCGCAGGCTATAACCGACTTCTATCCCCCCACATCGTCGCCCCGGACTTGATCCGGGGTCCAGCCGTTCTTCGGTGACGTTGGAGTAGAAAAGCGGGACCCCGGATCAAGTCCGGGGTGACGTGTGGAGAGGGGGGTGGGCAGGCTCCAAAGCGCCGCAGGCACTAAACTCCAATCTCGCGCCAAGCGGATGGCCCCCACCCCAACCCCTCCCCTAAAGGAGGAGGGGCTACGCAAAAGTCCGGGGGTGCGAGCGGCGTCACGCCCCTGCCGGGTTCCAAGGGCAGAGCCCTTGGCCTTGCCCTGCCAGCGCTGGTCCGCCGCTACCGCAAACGAGGGCAGGGCGGCTCCTGCCCGCGCACGGGGGGCAGCGGTTTGCTGGCGTCTCTGGGCGTGGCGGTGACTTCGCCGGGGAGGCGGCCGCTGATGGCGATTCGTTCGGGTTTGCGGGCGCGTTGTTCGATGGGGGCGGGTTCGCCTGCGATTGCTGCGCGGATGCTGGCGGGGCAGATGGTGTCGATCGTGCCGGCGATGGCGAGATAGCCGTCTCCGTCTGGCACCAGCGTGGCGGTGAGGCGGGCGACTTCGCCGGTTGAGTCGGACAGGGCGGCGGCGCGGATTTCCATGGTGCCGTCATCCGCCCAGCCTGCGTAGCTGGCCAGTGCCGCGCGGGCGGTGAAATCCGATTCGAAGCTGAGCGCCAGCGGCGCGCCATCCCCGAAGCGAACTTCTGTGCCGTTCAGCACCAGTTGCGCCTGCGTGGGGAAGACAGGGCTGGCGGATGAGGGGGCGACAGCGACGGCTTCGGGGGCCGGGGTTTCGCGGAAATGGCCTTCCAGCGCCTTGGCGCGGACGGGCGAGGCGAACAGGCCGCTGGCGAGTTCAGGCTTGTCCCAGACGATGGATAGGCGGCCGATGCGCTTGCCCTCCAGCCGGAGCGAGGCCTGCGCGCCGGGGGCAACCACCCAGATTCGCGCGCCGTTCAGCGGTTTCAGCAGCAGCGTGGCGTTGGTGTCGCGCAGGGAGATCACCTGCCTGTCATTCTGCCATGGCACGCGGTTGACGATGGCTTCGGCGGCCTTGGCGCTGGCTGAGAGGGCTGTGTCTTCGAAGATCAGTTCGGCGGGCTGCATCCGCGCCTGCAGGCGATAGGGGAAGCCGCCGCCTTCGATCTTCGTGCCCGCTGGCAGCAGCTTTGACAGGTCCGATTCGAGCCGGGCTTCGTAGCCGCGCCACAGATAGGCCCAGATGGCGATGCCCAGCAGCAGCGGGATCAGCGTGGCCCACAGCGGAACGCGGCGCTTCATGCGCGGACCTCTGCGGTGAGCGGGTCCTGATTGATGGCGGCGTGCACGCGCGCCTCCATCTCCTCACGCGGGAGGTTGGCGGGGATATCGGGCAGGAAGCTGATGGTGATGGTGCCGGGGTGCTTCACGAAGCTGCGGGTCCACAGTTTGCCCGCATCATGGGCGATGGGGACGATGGGCACTTTCAGCCCGGAATAGATGCCGAACAGCCCGGCCTTCAGCGGTGGCGCGCTGCCTTGCGGCACCCGCGTGCCTTCGGGGAAGATGAACACGGGTCGCCCCTCGGCCGAGCGGGCGCGGGCCTGCCGGATCATGGATTTCAGCGCCGAGCCGGCCTTGTTACGCTCCACGAAAATGCTGCCGTGCCGGGCCGCCACCCAGCCCCACACCGGGATTTTCCGCAGTTCCGCCTTCATCACCACGGCCGGGTGGTGGAACAGGTAGAGCGTGAGCAGGGTTTCATAGGCCGAGGTGTGTTTGGAGGCGGCGATCACGCTTTCGTTGGGGATGCGGCCGCGCACCTGCAGGCGGATGCCGAGGATGATGCGGCAGCAGCCCACATACCATGCCGCCCATATGTGCGCGCCGCGCCGAACTGCCTCTGCCGAAAGGGGGGCGGCGAGCATGATCGACGTCGCGATCAGCGCCGAGATCGGATAAAAAATGATGTGGAACAGGATCGAGCGGATGAACGCCATCAGACCGGCCTGACCCTGAGCAGCAGCCAGCTGGCCTGAAACTTGGTATATTCCACCAGCATCGACCAGAGCGGCAGACCGGCCTTCACGCCATCATTCACCACCTGCACGTCGGCCGGAAGCCGGGCGGCCAGTTCCGCGTGGGCGCGCGGCATATGATAGGCGGCGGTGACCAGCCGGATCGACTTGAAGCGGTTTCGGGCCACCCAATCGGAGACTTCGATGGCGTTGGTGCGGGTGCTGTCTGCCTTGAAGCCGAGATCGACCTTGCAGCTGGCCAGCTTTTCCGGGATGCCTGCCGCCTTTGCCAGTTCGGCGGGCTTCACACTGGGGTGCACGCCCGACACGAGCAGCCGTTCGGCGAGGCCTGCCTTCAGCACCTCTGCCCCGCGATCCAGCCGGCCGGGCCCGCCGGTGAGCACCACCACCCCTTCGGTGACGGTGCCCGGCGCGGCCGGGCCGGGCAGCGAAAAGATGAACAGCACGAATCCGCCGATCCACAGCAGGGCGGCGAGCGCCAGCCCGCGCGCGAACCAGCCGAGCGCAGAGGGGCCGGTGGACCGGGATTGCCGCTTGCGGGCGGGGGCATTGGATTTGCTGGCGACCATTTGGCCGCAGACATAGCCGCGCCCGGCGGCGGCATGCAAACGCGGACTGCCGCGTTTCGGCTGGTCGGCATGCGTTTCGCGGGGTTTCCGCCGGTTAACCGCTTGTGCGGCGGGCAAGGTTCGTGGAAAAGGCGGCCATGCAGTTGACCTGCCCTAATTGCGGGGCGCGCTATCGGATCGACGCCAGTGACTGGCCGATGGATGCGGGCCCCGATGAAGAGCCTGTGTTCCGGCCCCGTCGCGCGCGCTGCAAGGTGTGCCGGTCCGTCTGGTCTGCCGTGCCCGAAGAAGAAGTGCTGGAGCTGGACGATCCGCTTCCGCCGGACGAGGAGCATCCCCGGCTGGCCGATGCGGCCTGGCCCGCGGTGGGCGGCTGGCCCGAGCCGAGGCCGGTGATTCCGCCGCCCGCGCCGCAGCCCGATTTCAAGCCCGCGCTGGACCGGCCGCCACCGGTGTTCACGCCTTCGGGCTTCACCCCGCCCAAGGATCCCGCCGGGGCGATCTATGCCGCGCCGCCGCGCCCGGCGATCCATTTCGAAAGCCCCCCCGTGCCGGTGCCGATGGGCGACCGGCCGCTGGTGCGGTCCCGCTTGCCGGGGCCGGGTGCTGGATTGTCTGTGTCGCTGCCGGAGGCTCTGCCTGAGCCGGAACTTGAATCGGCTCCGCCCGAGCCGGACGAGCCGGAGGCGTGGGACGAGGACGAGTATGAAGAGCCGCGCCGCCGTTGGCCGTGGGTGCTGGCACTGCTGCTGCTGATCGGCGCGGTGGCGCTGGCGCTGTTGTGGACCGGGCGGGTGCGGCCACAGGATTACGGGCTGCCGCCGTTCGACCCGACGGTGGTGGGCCTGCCCGGCGTGCAGGTGCCGAATGTGCGATTGCCGCAGGTGGATGTGCCCGATGTGAAGCTGCCGCGCACGCCGCCGCCGCCGCTGGCGCTGGAGGCTGCCGCCCTGCGCCGCGCCCTGCCCGGCGGGCGGACGGTGTGGGAAATCAGCGGCACGGTGCGCAACCCCACGGCGAAGGCGCAGGCTGTGCCGCCGGTGGAAATCCGCCTGCTGGATGCGGGTGGGCAGACGGTGGCGCGCTGGACGGTGAGGCCCGAGGCTGCCAGCGTGGCGGCAGGCGGCGCAGTGCGCTTCGAAACCAGCGCCATCGACCCGCCCGCAAGCGCGGTGAAGCTGAAGATGCTGCTGAAGCCCGGCGAGCTGGGGCGGCTCTGACCGGGCGGCATTTGCAGCGATTGCATTGATCCCGCGCAAGCTTTCCGGGTTCAAAACCTATCTGCTTGTCGCAGGTTGCGGGGCGGGCGTTCCCCCGGCAAGGAGTTCGGGCCCAATTATGATGGACCTGAACGGAGAATCCCGATGCACTTCGAATATTCCAAGCGAACGCAGGAGATGCTGGAGCGTGTGCGCGCCTTCATGGACGAGCATATCTATCCGAACGAAGCCCGTTACGAGGAGGAATCCGGCGGACCTGACCGGTGGAAGATCATCGAAGTCATCGAGGAACTGAAGCCGAAAGCCAGGGCTGCCGGGCTGTGGAATATGTTCGTGCCGCCCACCCATGGCGGCACGCCGGTGCACCATTTCGAGTTCGAAGGCACGCCGCTGACGAACCTGGAATATGCGCCGATCGCGGAAGAGTTCGGCCGGGTCGGCTGGTCGTCCGAGGTGTTCAACTGCTCCGCGCCGGATACCGGCAACATGGAAGTGCTGGCGCGTTACGGCAACCATGAGCAGCAGCAGCAGTGGCTGGTGCCGCTGTCGAAGGGTGAAATCCGCTCGGCCTTCCTGATGACGGAGCCTGCGGTGGCGTCGTCAGACGCGACCAATATTGAAACCTCGATTCGCCGCGATGGCGACGAATATGTGATCAACGGCCGCAAATGGTGGTCGTCCGGCGTTGGGGATCCGCGCTGCAAGATCGCCATCGTGATGGGGAAAACAGACACGTCTGCGCCCAAGCATATCCAGCAATCGCAGATTCTGATGCCGATGGATGCGCCGGGGATCACCAAGGTGCGACCGCTGCACGTGTTCGGCTACGATGATGCGCCGCACGGCCATTATGAGGTGCTGATGGAGAATGTGCGGGTGCCCGCCGCCAACATCATCTTCGGCGAAGGGCGCGGTTTCGAGATCGCGCAGGGGCGGCTCGGGCCGGGGCGCATCCACCACTGCATGCGCTCCATCGGCGCGGCGGAGCGGGCGCTGGAAAAGATGGTGAAGCGGCTGAAGAGCCGCGTGGCCTTCGGCCGACCGGTGGCCGATCAGGGCGTGTGGCATGAACGCATCGCCAATGCGCGGATCGACATCGAGCAGGCGCGGCTGTTGTGCCTGAAGGCCGCCTATATGATGGATACGGTGGGCAACAAGGAGGCCAAGGCGCTGATCGCGATGATCAAGGTGGTGGCGCCCAATGTCTCCACCCGGGTGCTGGACATGGCTATACAGGCGCATGGCGGCGGCGGCGTGTGCCAGGATTATGGCCTTGCCTCCAGCTATGCCGGGCAGCGCACGCTGCGGCTGGCCGACGGGCCGGACGAAGTGCACCGCGTGACCATCGCCAAGGAAGAACTGAAAAGATACAACTGAGCCGGGTGAGGGCGGCACGTCCGCCCCTTCCTTGCGTTTCGGGCGGCCGCGTCTTATGTCGCGGCCGTTCCCATTTTCTGAATTGCGAGACTCTGCCCGGTGCTGATGACCTTCCTTCTTGTTGTGCATGCCCTGCTGGCGCTGGCGCTGGTGGCGGTGATCCTGCTGCAGAAGTCTGAAGGCGGGGGCCTGACGGGGGGCGGCAGCGCGGGCGGGCTGGTGTCTGCGCGCGGCGCGGCCGATCTGCTCTCTCGCATGACCGCGATTCTGGCGACCCTGTTCATCGTCTCGTCTCTTGGGCTGGCGTGGCTGGCCGGGCACAGCAACCGGCCGCAGACGATTGACACCACGCTGGCGCGCGAAGCCGCGCCGGTTGGCCCGCTGGGTGCGCCCACGGCCCCGGCCTCTGGCGGCGCGCCGATTGCGCCTGCGCTGCCCACGCCCGGTGCCGGGTCTGGCGCGGCTGCGCCTGCCACACCGGCACCCGACGCACCGCCCGTCCAGAACTGACGGTTCCAATATTCTGTTGAAAACCGCTATCCCGGCGTGACAGCCGGGATGGCAGAGGCTAGGCATTTTCTCCCATGGCGCGGTTCATTTTCATCACCGGCGGCGTGGTCTCCTCGCTTGGCAAGGGCCTGATGGCCGCCTCTTTGGGCGCGCTGTTGCAGGCGCGTGGCTATCGCGTGCGGATCCGCAAGTTCGATCCTTATCTAAACGTCGATCCGGGCACGATGAGCCCCTATCAGCACGGCGAGGTCTATGTGACCGACGACGGCGCGGAGACCGATCTGGACCTTGGCCATTATGAGCGGTTCACCGGGGTCTCCTCCCGCAAATCCGACAATGTGACATCCGGCCGGATTTACCAGCAGATCATAACCCGGGAACGGCGCGGCGATTATCTGGGCGCGACGGTGCAGGTGATTCCGCATGTGACGGACGCCATCAAGGCCTTCGCCACCGCTGATTGCGACGATGTGGACTTCGTGCTGTGCGAGATCGGCGGCACCGTGGGCGACATCGAATCGCTGCCCTTCATCGAGGCGATCCGCCAGCTGAAGAATGACCTTGGCCGCGGCATGAGCATTTCCGTGCATGTGACGCTGGTGCCCTATATCGCCGCCGCCGGAGAGCTGAAGACCAAGCCCACCCAGCACAGCGTGCGCGAGCTGGCGGCGCTGGGCGTGCAGCCCGACGTGCTGGTGTGCCGCTGCGAACATCCGCTGCCCGACAGCGATCGGGCGAAGATCGCGCTGTTCTGCAATGTGCCCAAGGAAGCGGTGATTCCGGCGCTGGATGCGAAATCCATCTATGCCGTGCCGCTGCAATATCATCATGAAGGGCTGGACGCGCAGGTGATCCACGCCTTCGGCCTGCCGCCGGGTCGCGAGCCGGACTTGTCTCGCTGGGGCGATATCGTGGACCGTTTGCAGAACCCGGAAGGCAATGTGACGGTTGGCGTGGTGGGCAAATATGTGGGCCTGCCGGACGCTTATAAATCGCTGAACGAGGCGCTGGTGCATGGCGGCATCGCCAACCGCGCCAAGGTGAACATCCAGTGGATCGACGCCGAGCTGTTCGAGCAGGACGATTCGGAGATCGCCGCCCGGCTGGAGCCGATGCACGCGATTCTGGTGCCCGGTGCCTTCGGAGAACGGGGGGCGGAAGGCAAGATCGCCGCCATCCGCTTCGCGCGGGAACGCAATGTGCCCTATCTTGGCATCTGCTTCGGCATGCAGATGGCCTGTGTGGAAGCGGCGCGGAACCTGGCCGGGATCGAAGGGGCTTCCTCCACCGAGTTCGGGCCGACGGGCGAACCGATTGTGGGGATGATCACCGAATGGATGTCTGAAGAAGGCATTCAGCAGCGGCAGGCGGGCGGCGACCTTGGCGGCACCATGCGGCTGGGGGCCTATCCGGCGGAGCTTTCGGGCAACAGCCACGCCGCCTCTATCTATGGCGCGACGGAAATCTCCGAGCGGCACCGCCACCGTTACGAAGTGAACACCGCCTATCGCGAGCGGCTGGAGGCGACCGGCCTGTCGTTCACGGGCATGTCACCCGACGGGCGGCTGCCGGAAATCGTCGAGCGGCCGGATCACCCGTGGTTCGTGGGCGTGCAGTTCCACCCGGAGCTGAAATCGCGGCCGTTCGAGCCTCATCCGCTGTTCGCGAGCTTCATTGAGGCGGCGCTGAAACAGTCGCGTCTGGTGTAGCCTCGGGTTTCGGCGCTTCGGCCGGGGCAGGCGCTGACGGCGCGGCTTCCGGCGCGGCGGCGATGCTGTTTTCCGGCGGCTTGTTCGGATCCGGGATCGGATCGAACGGCGAGATGATGATCTGCGAACCGGCGGGGCGTTTGGGCGGGCACATCTCCTCCACCCCGTTCGGGCGGGAGTTCAGCAGCAGCGCGACTTCCTCCAGCACGCCGTTGCTCTTTTCGTCCGCCTCCAGCAGCAGCTTGGCGCGGGCGCAGAATTTCACGTCCTCAGCATATTGCGAATAGCGGTTGGCGAGCGCGGTGGTGAATTTGTCGTATTTCGCCTTGTCCCCCTCGCGCACGAAATGGGCCAGCAGCTTTTGCTCTCCGGCCAGCAGCTTGTCTTTCGCGCGGCGCACCCAGCTGTTGTAGGCACCGGGCATGGTGGCATCGGAATGGCCGCATTTCAGCGCGCTGACCATCAGCACCGTCTGCAGATCGCGCATGCGCGCGGCTTCATATTCGTCCGCTTCCCAGCAGGCCGCGGAAACCGGTGCTGCGACGACACCGGCCAGAGCCAGCGACGCCAACAGATTCGCCCATGCACGCATGAAACACCCCCCTTTGCGACAAGCCGCCATGCCCCGTGAACGGCGGCTCGTCCGCCGGGCTTAATGCCCAAGCGTCGCGAGGGTGTGAAGCCAGCTTTTCGGTAGGGAGCGAAGAAAAACCAAAGAAAAGGGCCGCCAGACTTGCGCCGGGCGGCCCCCATTCCAACTAACCCCTGATGGCCCTTTGTGTGGAGCGTTGCCATCCTCTTGCGGGAGGCGATGCGCTCCGGGCCGGTTCCCGAACCCTGGCCGGCGCTGCCGTCCTTGGTGAGGGCAGGTTAGGCGCTGGGTGCGGGGCTGTCATCAAACTGGAACATGGGATTCAAATTCGGTGAAGCGCTGTTGCGGCTGCGCCACAGCATGGGCTAGGGCAGCGCAGCTTTCCGGCCCATCCTGCGGCCCGTGATGTTTCGAGGTTCCATGCTGCTGTCCCGCTATCTGCTGCCCGTCATGAAGGAAACGCCGGCTGACGCGCAGATCGTTTCGCACCAGTTGATGCTGCGCGCCGGGCTGATCCGGCAGACGGCGGCGGGCATCTATGCCTGGCTGCCGCTGGGGCTGCGCGTGCTGGATCGCATCGCCGACATCGTGCGACGCGAGCAGAACCGCGCGGGCGCGGTGGAGCTGCTGATGCCCACCATCCAGTCTGCTGATCTGTGGCGGCAATCCGGGCGATACGATGCCTATGGCCCTGAAATGCTGCGTTTTCAGGATCGCGGCGGGCGCGAGATGCTCTATGGCCCCACCAACGAGGAAATGATCACCTCGATCTTCCGCGATTGCGTGAAAAGCTACCGCGACCTGCCGCGCACACTCTATCATATCCAGTGGAAGTTCCGCGACGAGGTGCGGCCGCGCTTCGGCGTGATGCGCGGGCGCGAGTTCCTGATGAAGGACGCCTACAGCTTCGACATGGACGAAGAGGGTGGCCGCGCCAGCTATGATGCGCAGTTCACCGCCTATCTGCGCACCTTCGCCGCGCTGGGGCTGCGGGCGGTGCCGGTGCGCGCACCCACTGGCCCCATCGGCGGCGATCTCTCCCACGAATTTCACATTCTGGCCGACACCGGCGAAAGCGAAGTCTTCTACGACTCGGCGCTGGACGCGGTGGACCTGACGGACCCGGATGCCCCCGCCACGCTGCGCGGCCTCTATGCGATGGAGGCCGAGGAGCATGAGAAGGTGGTGAATTGCCCGGTCCCGCCCGAGCGGCTGGCGAAGCGGCGCGGCATCGAAGTGGGGCATATCTTCTTCTTCGGCACCAAATATTCCGCCGCCATGGGCATGCAGGTGCAGGCGAAGGATGGCTCCCTCGTGAACCCGCTGATGGGCAGTTACGGCGTCGGCGTGTCGCGGCTGATGGGCGCCATCATCGAGGCGAGCCATGATTCGGCCGGGATCGTCTGGCCGGATTCGGTGGCCCCATTCGACGTGGGGCTGATCAACCTGCGCGTGGATGACGCCGCCTGTTCCGAAGCCGCGCATGCGTTGCAGGCGAAGCTGGAAGCGGCGGGGCTGTCCGTGCTGCATGACGACCGCGATGCGCGCGGCGGCGAGAAGTTCGCGACGATGGACCTGATCGGCCTGCCGTGGGCCATCACCATCGGCCCCAAGGGCGTGGCGGCCGGCACGGTGGAACTGAAGCGCCGCGCCACCGGCGAGAAGCATGAAGTCTCCTTCGAGAGCGTGCTGGCGAAGCTGATCCCTTGATTACCGCTTACGAGCGCATGATCGCCCGGCGCTATCTGCTGCCGGGGCAGGGCGAGCGCTTCATCGTGCTGGTTGCGGGCATTTCGCTGGTGGCAGTGGCGCTGGGTGTCGCCGCGCTGATCGCAGTGATGAGCGTGATGAACGGCTTCCGCGCCGAACTGTTCGACCGCTTTCAGGGCTTGAACGGCCATGCCGTGGCGCAGGGCTATGGCGGCCGCCTGCCGGACTGGCGGATGGTGGTGGACGAGGCGAAGAAGACGCCCGGCGTCGTCACCGCGATTCCGCTGATCGAGCAGCCGCTGATGGGCTCTGCCCATGGCCGGGTGGAAGGCGTGCTGGTGCGCGGGATGACCGTGGACGACATCCTGAAAACCGACGTGATCGCCAAAACGGTGAAGCAGGGCGATATCAGGCGGTTGAAGGAAGGCGAGCGCGTTGTCGCCATCGGCTCGGGGCTGGCGCAGAATCTGGGGCTGAAGGTGGGCGACGAGATCGCGCTGATTTCGCCGCAGGGCACCACCACGCCGTTCGGCACGGTGCCGCGCATCGTCTCTTATGAGGTGGGGGCGATTTTCGAGATCGGCATCTATGATTTCGACAAGGCGTTCGTGGTGCTTCCGCTGGGCGAGGCGCAGACGCTGTTCGATATGGGCGACGAGGTGGGCATGGTGATGATGACCACGCTGAACCCCGACAAGGTGGAGCAATATATCCGCCCGCTGGCCGACAAAATCGGCCTGTCCGCGCTGGTGAGCGACTGGCGGCAGCTGAACTCCGCCTTGTTTCAGGCGCTGGTGGTGGAGCAGGTGGTGATGTTCTGGGTGCTTTCGATCATCATCCTTGTGGCGGTGTTCAACATCCTCTCGTCGCTGATCATGCTGGTGCGGGCGAAGACGCGCGACATCGCCATATTGCGCACCATGGGGGCGAGCCGGGCGGCGCTGATGCGGGTGTTCATGACGGTGGGCACCGCCATCGGCGGGCTGGGCGTGCTGCTGGGCTGTGTGCTGGGCTTTCTGGTGCTGCACTTCCGCCATGGCATCATCATGGGGGTTTCGCGCATCACCGGCTCGAACCTGTGGGACCCGTCTGTGCGCTACCTCACGGAGCTGCCTTCCAAGACGGACCCGGTGGAGGTGGCGGGCATCGTGCTGCTGGCGCTGGGCTTAAGTTTTCTGGCCACCCTTTACCCTGCGTGGAAGGCGGCCAGCACGGACCCGGTGACGGTGCTTCGCTATGAGTGAGGCGGCGTTGCAACTGGCGGGGCTGACCCGCAGTTTCCGGCAGGGCGGGGCTGAAATCGAGGTGCTGCGCGGGGTGGACCTGACGCTTCAACGCGGCGAGATCGTGGCGCTGCTGGGGCCTTCGGGTTCGGGCAAATCCACGCTGTTGCAGGCGGCCGGGCTGCTGGAAGGCGGCTTTGGTGGGCGCATCCGCATCGACGGCATCGAGGCCGCCGACTTGGCCGACAAGGCGCGCACGGAACTGCGGCGGGACCGGCTGGGCTTCGTGTACCAGTTCCACCATCTGCTGCCGGACTTTTCGGCCGTTGAGAATGTGGTGATGCCGCAGCTGGTGAAGGGCGTGGACAAGGCAGCAGCCGAAGTGCGCGCGACCGAATTGCTGACGGGGCTGGGGCTGGGGGCGCGGCTGCATCACCGGCCCGCACAACTCTCCGGCGGGGAGCAGCAGCGGGTGGCGGTGGCGCGCGCGCTGGCCAACCGCCCGGTGCTGGTGCTGGCCGACGAACCCACCGGCAATCTGGACGAGGATACGGCGGCCAAAGTGCTGGACGAATTCCTGCGGCTGGTGCGCGAACAAGGCTCCGCCGCGCTGGTGGCGACCCACAACCGCGCGCTCGCCGCGCGGATGGACCGGGTGGTGCGGCTGAATCATGGGGTGCTGGTGGCAGGTTAGCCGCTCGCCTCGACAACAGGTGGCGTATGATGTACCTATGTACCTATGGGTGATCAGATTCATATTCGGGATGGAGAGACTGCCGGGCTGCTGCGGCTCTATGCGGCGCAGACGGGGCGCACCATGCGCGATATCCTGCGCGAAGCCGTTCGCGGCTATAAGCCCGAGCCGAAACCGGAACGGAGCCTGTCTGACCTCGACCATTTGCTGAAGCGGGACTGGGCGCAGCTGAAACCCGGCCATGGCACAATTGAGGATATGTACGACGATCAGGGCCTGCCGATTTGATCGCGGTCGATTCGTCGATCCTCGTCGGGCGGATGCGCGGCGAGGCCGACGTGCTGGCGATCCGGTTGCCGACAGAGCTTTGCCTGAGCAGCACGACCGCCGTTGAAAGTGCGGCATGGTGTGCCCGCAACCTGCCCGGCGGTCGGTCGGACTGGCTGGAGGCGTTTCTGGCGGATGGGCGGGTGCGGATAGACGCCTTTTCCCCGGCGATGGTGGAGATCGCCAGCGAGGCGCTGCGCAGCATGGGGCGCGGAACAGGCCATCCGGCGCAGCTAAATTTCGGTGACGCGATGGTCTATGCGCATGCGCTGCTGCTGGGGTTGCCACTGTTGTGCAAGGGCGATGATTTCCGCCACACTGATCTTCAGCTGGACCCTCGCTCTATCCTGACCGGCTGATTTGTCCCCAGCTATGTTGCACGCAGCGCTTGAGATCGGGCGTTTGCAGGATCAAGGTCCAGCGATGTTCATCCCCCTACGCGTGCAGTCCTGTTTCTCGATGCTGGAGTCCACCATCGAGGTGAAGGCGCTGGCGAAGGAGGCTGCGAAGCGCGGATTTCCGGCCATTGGGCTGGCGGATCGCGGGGCGCTGTTTGCGGCGATGGCCTTTTCCAAGGCCTGCATGGATGAAGGCGCGCAGCCGCTGATCGGCACCATGCTGCCTGTTGTGCGGGATATGCCGCCTGGATCGCTGCGGCCCGGGGCGAAGCCGCCGGTCGATCATCTGCTGCTCTATGCGCAGAACGCGGTGGGCTGGCAGAATCTGCTTCAGCTGGTGTCGGCCTCTCACATGGAGGGCGAGGGCGGGCTTGAGCGGCTGGAGGGGCAGAGTGAGGGCTTGCTGGCGCTGACGGGCGGGCCGGACGGGGCGTTGGCGAAGCTGCTGGCCGAGGGGCAGGCGGAGGAGGCCGACGCGCTGGCGCGGCGGCTGAAACAGCTGTTTGGCGACAGGCTGTTCGTGGAGATTTCCCGCACCGGCGATCCCGTTGAGAAGGCCAGCGAGCATGGGCTGCTGGCGCTGGCGCATGCGGAAGGCTTGCCCATCGTGGCGACCAACCCGGCGCAGTTTCTGGAGCCATCGGGCCATGCCGCGCATGATGTGATGCTGTGCATCGCCGATGGGGCCTATTTGGAATCGGCGGACCGCAAGCGATCCAACCCGCGCCATTACCTGCCCACCGCCGCCGAAATGGCGGAGCGCTTTGCCGACCTGCCCGAAGCGCTGGAGATGACGGAGCATGTGGCGAAGCGCTGCGCCTTCGCGCTGAAAAAGCGCGATCCCGTGCTGCCCAAGCTGGTGCCGGATGCCGAAGCCGAAAAGGCCGAGCTGGTGCGGCTGGCGGAAGAGGGCTTGCGGCAGCGGCTGGTGAAGCTGGCGGTGGACGAAGGGCCTTATTGGGAGCGGCTGGCGTTCGAGCTGGATATCATCGGCCAGATGGGCTTTTCCGGCTACTTCCTGATCGTGGCGGACTTCATCCAATGGTCCAAACGGCAGGGGATTCCGGTGGGGCCGGGGCGGGGTTCGGGCGCTGGTTCCGCCGTGGCATGGGCGTTGCAGATCACCGATCTGGACCCGCTGGCGCTGGGGCTGCTGTTCGAGCGGTTCCTGAACCCCGAACGCAAATCCATGCCCGACTTCGACATCGATTTCTGCGAAACCCGGCGGGAAGAGGTGATCCGTTACGTGCAGGGCAAATATGGCCGCGCGCAGGTGGCGCAGATCATCACCTTCGGAACGCTGAAGGCCCGCGCGGTGGTGAAGGATGTGGGCCGGGTGATGCAGCTGCCCTATGGGCAGGTGAACCGGCTTTCGAACCTGATTCCTGCCAACCCGGCCGACCCATGGGATCTGAACCGCACCCTGAACGGCGTGCCGGAACTGAAGCAGGAGATGGCGGCGGACCCGAAGGTGCAGCAGCTGATCAAGGTGGGGTTGCAGCTGGAAAACCGGCCGCGCCATTCCTCCACCCATGCCGCCGGCGTGGTGATCGGGGACAGGAACCTGTCCGAGCTGGTGCCGCTGTATCGCGATCCGCGATCCGATTTCCCCGTGACCCAGTTCGACTTGAAATGGGCCGAGGAAGCGGGGCTGGTGAAGTTCGACTTTCTGGGACTGAAGACGCTGTCTGTGCTGGAGCGCGCGCGGCAGCTGCTGAAGCGGCGCGGGGTGGAGATCGATCTGGAGACGCTGCCGTGGGACGATGGCGACGTTTATCAGCTGATGACGCGCGGCGACACGGTGGGGGTGTTCCAGTTCGAATCCGAAGGCATGCGCCGGGCGCTGTCTCTGGTGAAGCCGACCTTGTTCGAGGATATCATCGCGCTGGGCGCGCTGTATCGCCCCGGCCCGATGGACAATATCCCCAGCTTCGCCGCCCGCAAATGGGGGCGCGAGGAACCGGATTATCTGCACCCGATGCTGGAGCCGATCCTGAAGCCGACCTACGGCGTCATCATCTATCAGGAACAGGTGATGCAGATCGCGCAGGTGCTGGCGGGTTATTCGCTGGGCGACGCCGACCTGTTGCGCCGGGCCATGGGCAAGAAGATCAAGGCGGAAATGGACGCGCAGCGCGCGCGCTTCATCGAGGGCGCGGTGGCGAACGGCGTGGACGGCAGCCGCGCCGAGTTCATCTTCAACCTTGTCGACAAGTTCGCGGGCTATGGTTTCAACAAGAGCCATGCGGCGGCCTATGCGCTGGTGGCGTGGCAGACGGCGTGGCTGAAGCAGCATCACGCGGCCGCTTTCTATGCCGGGTCCATGGCCTATGACATCCACCTGACCGACAAGCTGGCGGTGTTCGTGGACGATATGCGGCGGCTGGACGTGCCGCTGCTGGGGCCGTGCATCAATGCCTCTGGAGCGGACTTCAGCCTTGAGGACCATGAAGGCCGCATCGCCGTTCGCTATGCGCTGGGCGCACTGAAAGGCGTGGGCGAGGGGGCGATGGAGGATATCGTCCGCGAGCGGGAGGCGAACGGGCCGTTCCTTGGGCTGGACGATTTCGTGAACCGAATCGATCCGCGCGCGCTGAACCGGCGACAGATGGAAGCGCTGGCGAGCGCGGGGGCGTTCGATTGTTTCGGGCTGGACCGGGCGCGGGTGTATGGGGCGGCGGACCTGCTGATGTCTGCCGCGACGCGCGCGGCGGAGCAGCGGCTGACGGGGCAGGGCGGGTTGTTCGGCGGCGACGCGGCGGTGGAAAGCGTGCAATTGCCCGAGGCGGCCCCATGGCCGCTGGGCGAGCGGCTGTCCAAAGAGCGGGAGGCGTTCGGCTTCTGGTTCTCCGGCCACCCGGTCGAGGCGCATGCCGCCGTGCTGGCCGCGATGCACGTGATCACCGCGACCGACGCGCTGGCGATGCGCGATGTGCCGGGCACGCGGCGGGGCGTAAAAATGGCGGGGCTGGTGGAAGACACCCGCTGGCGGGTGCCGCAGGGCAAGGGGCCGGACCGGCGTTACATGATGGCGGACCTGACGGACCAGTCCGGCAAATGGGGCGCGACCTGCTTCAACGCGGAGGGGCAGGAGGCGCTGGCCGCCGCGCTGACGGCGGGCGAGCCACTGCTGCTGGACGTGGAACTGCAATGGCGCGAGGGCGACGAAAGCCCGCGCCTGACGATCCAGAACGCCGTGCCGTTGAACGCGCTGGTGAAATCGGCGCGGGCGCGGCTGGAAATCCGGTTGAAGCCGGAGGCCGGGGTGAACATCGTGCCGATGCTGGCATCCTATCTGCAGCGCGGCGGCAAGGTGATGGCCGAGGTGAGGCTGCCGATGGCGGGTGGCGGCGAGGCGCAACTGCTGCTGGGCCGCAACTTCCTGATTTCCCCGGGCGCGGATATCGAGATATCGCAGTTGCCGGGGATCGAATCCGCGACGATCTCCGCGATGGGGGCGCTGGCGGCGGTTTAAGCGGCCCTGAAACGGGGCCAGTGGGGAGAGAGTTGGACATGCCGATTTCATTGTATGACGCCTTTGTGCCCACCACCCGGCAGATGCTGGGGTCTGTGCTGGCACTGCTGGACAAGGCCGAAGGCTGGTGCGCGGCGCAAGGGCTGGCGGAGGCGGAAATCGCGAATGCCAGCCTGCATGACTCGATGCTGCCCTTCGCCTTCCAGATCAAATCGGTGGCGCGGCATAGCCTTGGCGCGATCGACGGCGTGCGGGAGGGGAATTTCAACGGCATGTCCGGCGAAATGCCCGGCGATTTCGCAGGCATGAAGGCGCTGCTGGCGAAATCCGACGCCGGGCTGGCGGCGGTGACGGTGGCGGAGATGGAGAGCTTCATCGGCAAGGAGGTGCAGTTCACGCTGCCCACGATGAAGCTGCCCTTCACGGCGGAGAATTTCCTGCTGTCTTTCTCTCAACCCAATTTCTTTTTCCATGCCACCACGGCCTATGCGATCCTGCGCGCGAAGGGTGTGGGGCTGGGCAAGCGGGATTTCCTTGGCCAGCTGCGGCTGAAGCCATGAAGTCGCCCTTGCTGTTCGTGGCCGCGCTGGTGGCCGGGATCAGCTATATCGTCAGCTGGGCGCTGCCGTTGCCCGATGCCGCCGCCATTGCATGGAAGGGCGCGGGCGTGGGGTTGCTGGCGACATGGGCGAGCCGGCAGGGGCAGACGATCGACCATAAGCTGCTGGCGACCGTGCTGGTGCTAGGGGCGACGGCCGATATGATGCTGGAGATCCACCTCATTGCCGGTGCGGCGATCTTCGCGCTGGGGCATGTGGTGGCGGTGGTGCTGTATATTCGCAACCGGCGGGCCGGGACGGGGGTTCGCGACGCGGCGCTGGGGGCGCTGTTCGCGGCCGGGATGATGGCGCTCGCCTTCCATCTGGCCAGCCCTGACTGGGCACCTGCCGTGGCCATCTACACCCTGTTCCTTGCCGTGATGGCGGCGAGTGCGATGGCGTCGCGCTTTCCGCTGGCGGCGGCGGGGGCCTTGCTGTTCCTGTTGAGCGACCTGCTGATCTTTGCGCGGATGGGGCTGATCGCGAACCTGAGCTGGGCCGATCTGGCGGTGTGGGCGACCTATTTCGCGGGGCAGGCGCTGATCGCTTATGGCGTGGCGACGGGCCTAAAAACCACCCGTTAGCGCCATGGCGATCACCGCGGCCGCCATCACGGCGGTGGCCAGCCAGCCCCAGATGGCCAGAGGGCGGGAGATGGGGAGCGCGCCCATGGTGAGGCGGCGGCTGGCCACATACATCATGGCGGCCATGATCGGCACGGCGACGACTCCGTTGATCACCGCGCTCCAGAACAGCGCCTTGATGGGATCGATTCCGGCGAACTGGATGACGAGGCCGATGAGCGTGGCCGCGACGATCACGCCGTAAAAGCCGATGGCTTCCCATGGCTTGTGATCGAGGCCGGATTTCCAGCCCTCCGCCTCGCCGATGGCATAGGCGGCGGAGCCTGCCAGCACGGGGACGGCCAGCAGGCCGGTGCCGATGATGCCAAGGCTGAACAGGGCGAAGGCATAGTTTCCGGCGATCGGCCTCAGCGCCTCCGCCGCATCTGCCGCCGTCTGGATATCCCCCTTGCCATGGGCGTGCAGCGTGGCGGCGGTGGCGATGATGATGGCGATGGCGACGAGGTTGGAAATCGCCATGCCCGAAAGCGTATCGAAGCCGATGCGCTTGAATTCAGCTTCGGCCGGGGTGCCGTCTTCCGTGAGCGGGCGTTCGTGGTGGCGACCCATTTCCTCCACCTCCTGCGCGCTTTGCCAGAAGAAGAGATAGGGGCTGATGGTGGTGCCGAAGATGGCGACGATCATCACCAGCGCCTCTTTGCCGGGAATGCGCGGGATGAACAGCCCGGCGGCGACCTGTGCCCAGTTCAGCTTCACCAGCAGCAGCACGGCGAAATAGGCGAACAGGCTGAGCGTGAGCCATTTCAGGAAGCTGGCATAGCGCGGATAGGGGACGAACAGCTGCAGCGTGAGCGAAACGACCGCGAACAGGATCGTCATCCAGTGCGGCGGCAGGCCGGTGATGAGGCGGGCGACATCGCCCATCATGGCGAGATCAGCGGCGATGTTGATGGTGTTGGCGATGAACAAGAGCAGCACCAGCCCCAGCACCAGCGGGCGCGGGATGGCGGCGGCCATGTTGCTGGCCAGCCCCTTGCCCGTGACGCGGCCGATATGCGCAGAGACCAGCTGCACCGCGCACATCAGCGGATAGGTGAGCAGCATCGTCCACAACAGCCCGAAGCCGAACTGCGCGCCTGCCTGCGAATAAGTGGCGATGCCGGAGGGATCATCATCCGCCGCCCCGGTAATCAGGCCGGGCCCCAGCTGTTTCAGCCGGGCGGAGACGCGCAGGCGGTGGGTGAACTTCATGGCCGCAGGGTTTGCGCGATCAGCGGGTGGGATGCAAAGCCAAACATGAAGCCGGGGGGCGTTACCGCCGGGCGGACGCGTCCGGATCATGGCGTTGTCCTTGACTTTTGCCGATTCCCTCACTAGCTGCGCCGCCCATCCCACACGCGAAGGGAAACCTTCCGGTGCCCGGCCACAGTCGGGCTTACCTTCGCGGCGGAACCAACCGGTTAGGAGAAACTTTATGACGGACACCCCGCAGGTGTCGATGCAAGCGCTGCTGGAAGCTGGCGCGCACTTCGGCCACCAGACGCATCGCTGGAACCCGAAGATGAAGCCTTACATCTTCGGCGAGCGCAACGGCGTTCACATTCTCGACCTGTCGCAGACGGTGCCGCTGTTCGCGCGCTCGCTGGACTTCGTGCGCGCCACTTCGGCCGCCGGGGGCAAGGTGCTGTTCGTGGGCACCAAGCGTCAGGCGCAAGAGCCGATTGCCGACGCCGCGCGCCGGTCTGGCCAGCATTATGTCAACCACCGCTGGCTGGGCGGCATGCTGACGAACTGGAAGACGATTTCGGCTTCGATCCGCCGCTTCAAGACGCTGGAAGAGCAGCTTTCGGGCGACACGCACGGCTTCACCAAGAAGGAAGTGCTGAAGATGACCCGCGAGCGCGACAAGTTTGAAGCCTCGCTGGGCGGTATCCGTGACATGAACGGCCTGCCGGACCTGATGTTCGTGGTGGACGTGAACAAGGAAGACCTCGCCATCAAGGAAGCCAATGTGCTTGGCATCCCGGTGATCGCGATCCTCGATTCCAACTGCGATCCTGCCAACATCGCCTTCCCGGTTCCGGGCAACGACGATGCCAGCCGCGCCATCCAGCTGTATTGCAATGCGGTGGCTGACGCGATTCTGGTTGGCAAGCAGGGCCGTCAGGCGAGCCAGGGCGTTGACCTTGGCGCGGCTGCCGAGCCCGAAATCGAGCCCGCGCTGACGGCCTGAGTTTCGCCTGAATTGCCGGGCGGGTTTTTCCCCGCCTGTCATCAAACTGACCTTCGGGGGTTGCACGGAGCCGTGCAGCCCCCACACCCCTTAGAAGCAGAAGGAGCCGATCCATGGCCAACATTACCGCAACCCTCGTCAAGGAACTCCGCGACCTGACCGGCGCGGGCATGATGGACGCCAAGAAGGCGCTCGTCGAAGTGGAAGGCGAGATCGAAAAGGCCATCGACTGGCTGCGCGCCAAGGGCCTTGCCTCTGCCGCCAAGAAGTCCGGCCGCACGGCTGCTGAAGGCCTGGTGGGCGTTGCCGTTTCCGGCAATCGCGGCGCCGTGGTGGAAGTGAACGCCGAGACGGACTTCGTGGCCAAGAACGCGCAGTTCCAGGGCTTTGTGAAGGAAGTCGCCGGTGTGGCGCTCGCCAAGGGCGAGAAGGTGGAAGACCTGCTGGCCGCCGATTATCCGGCGGGCGGCGGTAGCGTGCAGGACGTGCTGACCCACAACATCGCCACCATCGGCGAGCAGCAGGTGTTGCGCCGCGCCGAAGTGCTGGAAGCGACCGGCGTGGTCGCATCCTACATCCACAATGCCGCGGCCCCCGGCCTCGGCAAGATCGGCGTGCTGGTCGCGATTGACAGCGACATTGCCGACAAGGATGCGCTGATGGCGATCGGCAAGCAGGTCGCCATGCATGTGGCGGCGGCCAACCCGCTGGCGCTTTCGATCGAGCATATCGATCCGAGCCTGCTGGAGCGTGAGCGCGCCATCGCCACCGAAAAGGCCGCCGGTTCGGGCAAGCCCGCCGACATCATCGAGCGCATGGTCGATGGGGCGGTGAAGAAGTTCGCCGGCGAACAGGCGCTGCTGAGCCAGGTGTTCGTGATCGACGGCAAGTCCAAGGTGGGTGATTTCATCGCCACCGAAGCCAAGCGTCTGTCCGGCAATTTGCTGGTGGCGAAGTTCATTCGCTTCCAGCTGGGTGAAGGCATCGAAAAGGCCGAGAGCGACTTCGCGGCTGAAGTGGCTGCTGCCGCTGGCGTCGCCTGATTTCGTGATCTTGCGCTGAAGCGCCCTCCCACCGCCCCGCTCCCCCGCCCAACCGCCCCAAGCATGACAATGTCGGGCGGTTGGGCGGGGGAGCGGGGCGGTGGGAGGGTGGCGCAGCCAAATAAGAGGAGGGGCGTTGCCGACATGTCGGCAACGCCCTTTTCATGTCTGCGTCCCGCCGCTAAGCGGGGTCAGTTCCAACAGTCAGGCTGTCCATGTCCTCTACGCCCCACAAGCGAATCCTCCTGAAGCTTTCGGGCGAAGCCGCCATGGGCGATCAGGCGTTCGGCATCGATCCCGCCACCGTGCAGCGCGTGGCCGGAGAGGTGAAGGCCGCGAAGGACAAGGGGCTGGAACTGTGCCTTGTGATCGGCGGCGGCAATATCTTCCGCGGCATGGCGGGCGCGGCCAAGGGGATGGACCGGGCGACCGCCGATTATATGGGCATGCTGGCGACCGTGATGAACGCGCTGGCCATGCAGGACGCGCTGGAGCAGGCGGGTGTGGAAACGCGGGTGATGTCCGCCATTCCGATGGCCGCCGTGTGCGAGCCTTACATCCGCCGCCGGGCCGAGCGGCATCTGGAAAAGGGCCGGGTGGTGATCTTCGCCGCCGGAACCGGCAGCCCCTATTTCACCACCGACAGCGGTGCGGCGTTGCGCGCGGCCGAGATGAAGTGCGATGCCTTGTTCAAGGGCACGTCGGTGGACGGCGTCTATGACAGCGACCCGAAAACCAACCCGTCTGCGACCCGCTATGAACGGATCGGCTTCGACAAGGTGCTGGCGGACAATCTGAAAGTGATGGATGCGGCCGCGATCGCGCTGTGCCGCGACAATCGCATCCCGATCGTGGTGTTCAACATCCGCGAAGAGGGTAATCTGGCCCGCGTGCTTGCCGGTGATGGCGTTTCCACCGTGGTTGGCGGATAAGGGCGCGGCGCGAGACGCGAATTGACAAGAAGAATAGGCGAGGACTGACATGGCTGATTTCGACGCCAACGCAACCAAGGCCGATCTGGACCGGCGCATGAAGGGCGCGGTGGAGACGCTGAAAAATGATCTGGGCGGGCTTCGCACCGGCCGGGCGTCCACCACCCTGCTCGATCCCGTGCAGGTGGAGGTGTATGGTGCGAACATGCCGCTGAATCAGGTGGCGACGGTGACGGCGCCCGAGCCGCGCATGCTGTCTGTGCAGGTGTGGGATCGATCCAACGTGCAGCCGGTGGAAAAGGCGATTCGCTCTGCAGGGCTGGGGCTGAACCCGGTGACGGAAGGGCAGACGCTGCGCCTGCCGATCCCCGATCTCACGGAAGAACGCCGCAAGGAGCTGGCGAAGCTGGCGACGCAATATGCCGAAAAGGCGCGGATCGCCATCCGCAACGTGCGGCGCGACGGCAATGACGTGCTGAAGACAGCGGAAAAGAAGGGCCAGATCAGCCAGGACGAACTGAAGCGGCTGGAAGGCGATGTGCAGAAGCTGACCGATAAGGCGATTGCCGATGCGGATGCGGCCTCTGCGGCCAAGGAGAAGGAAATCCTTGGCAAGTGAAGTGGTTCAATCCCGTGCGGCCCTCGGCTGAAGCCGAAGGCCCTGATGCTGCCGTCGGGCCTGTGCCCGGCGGGCCGCGCCATGTCGCCATCATCATGGACGGCAACGGCCGCTGGGCGAAGGCGCGGCGGCTGCCGCGCGTGGCCGGGCACCGCGCGGGGGTGGAGGCGGTGCGGCGCATCGTGCGCGCCGCGCCGAAGCTGGGGATCGAGACGCTGACGCTTTATGCCTTCAGTTCCGAGAACTGGCGGCGGCCTGCGGACGAAGTGTCTGACCTGATGAGCCTGCTGCGCCACCATCTGCTGGCGGAGCTGGAGGAACTGGATTCGAACGGCGCGCGGCTGAGCCTGATCGGCAACTGGCGGGCGATGAAGCCCGACGTGGTGGAGCGGCTGGAAAATGCCGTGCGCTCCACCGCGAAGAACACACGTTTCCAGCTGGTGGTGGCGCTGAACTATGGCGGGCAGGACGAGATCGTGCGCGCGGCGCAGGCGCTGGCGACACGGGTGGCGGCGGGCGAGATAGCCGCGCAGGCGATCACGCCCGAGCTGATCGAGGCGGAGCTGGACACGGCGCAGCTGCCGCCGGTGGACCTGATCATCCGATCGTCCGGCGAACAGCGGCTGTCGAACTTCCTGCTGTGGCAGGCGGCCTATGCGGAGATGTGGTTCACCCCCGTGCTGTGGCCGGATTTCAACGAAGATGTGCTGCGCGACGCAATCGACTCCTTCGCGCGGCGGGAGCGGCGCTATGGCGGCCGTTGAGCCGGTTGTGGCCGCGTCGGGTGGCTCCAACCTGAAATCGCGGGTGGTGGTGGCGCTGTTTCTGGGCGTTGTGGCCATCGCCGACATCTGGATCGGCGGCCCGGCCTTCACCTTGATGATCGCGGCTGGCGTGGGGCTGGTGCTGTGGGAATGGGGCGCGATGCACGGCACGCCGCTGGGCTGGCGCGTGGCCGGGCTGGTGGCGTTGGCGGGGGCAAGCGTGCTGGCGCATCTGCGGCAACCGCTGCCTGCGCTGATCCTGTTGCTGAGCGCGATCCTGATCCTGCTGGCGCTCTCCATCCTGATGCGCACCGGCGGCAAGCGCTGGATTTCTACCGGCTTGGCCTATGCCGGGCTGCCCGCCGTGGCGCTGATCTGGCTTAGGCAGCAACCGGATGGCTTCGCGCTGGTGATGTGGACCATGGGGCTGGTGTGGGCGACAGACATATTGGCCTATTTCGCCGGGCGGGCGATCGGCGGGCCGAAGATCTGGCCTGCCGTCAGCCCCAACAAGACATGGGCCGGGCTGGCGGGCGGCATGACGGGTGCGGCGTTATTTTCCATGCTGTTCGCGCATTATGCGGGCTGGCCGCAGGCGCTGCCACTGATGGCGCTTCTGGGCGCAGGCCTGGCTGTGGTGGCGCAGGCCGGGGACTTTTTCGAAAGCTGGCTGAAGCGCCGCGCCGGGGTGAAGGATTCAGGCAAGCTGCTGCCCGGCCATGGCGGCATCATGGACCGGGTGGACGGGCTGGTGCCCGTCGCCTGTGCGGTGGCGCTGTGGGTGAGCCTGCAGCAGCCTGCGGAGTATGTGATGGCGATGACGGAGCGACTGGCTTGAAGCGGCTGGCGATCTTTGGCGCGACGGGCTCCGTCGGCGCTTCCACGCTGGATCTGGTGGCGCGCAACCCGGAGCGATACCGGGTGAGCGTGCTGACGGCCGGGAAAGACTGGCGGCGGCTGGCCGAACTTGCGCGGACCTTCCGGCCCGAGCATGTGGTGATCGCAGACGAGACAGCCTTTGCCGATCTGGCCGAAGCGCTGGCGGGCGAGCCGGTGACAGTGTCCGCCGGGGCGGCGGCGCTGGAAAGCGTGGCGCGCGAGCCTGCCGATCTGGTGGTGGCAGCGATCGTGGGGGCAGCCGGGCTGAAGCCGACTCTGGCGGCGCTGGAAAGCGGGATTCCGGTGGCGCTGGCCAACAAGGAAGCGCTGGTGTGCGCGGGCGGGCTGATGACGGCCACCGCCGCGCGGACCGGCGCGGCGCTGCTGCCCATCGATTCCGAGCACAACGCGATCTTCCAGGTGCTGGAGGACAAATCCCGCGTGAGCCGCATCGTGCTGACAGCCTCTGGCGGGCCGTTCCGGGCGCTGAGCCGACAGGAGATGTCGGCGGTGACTCCGGCGCAGGCGGTGAAGCATCCGACATGGTCCATGGGGGCGAAAATCTCCATCGACTCGGCCACGCTGATGAACAAGGGGCTGGAGCTGATCGAGGCGCTGCATCTGTTCGGCGTGCGCGCCGAGCAACTGGGCGTGCTCGTGCACCCGCAGAGCCTTGTGCACGGGCTGGTGGAATATGTGGACGGCTCGGTGCTGGCGCAGCTTGGCCCGGCCGACATGCGGGTGCCCATTGCCCATGCCATGGCATGGCCCGAGCGGATCGCCACCCCGGTGGAGCGGCTGGATCTGGCGCGCATTGGCAGGCTGGAGTTCGAGGAAGCGGATCGTGAGCGATTCCCGGCACTTGCGCTTGCGGAAGCGGCGCTGGCGGCCGGGCAATGCCGCCCCTGCGTGCTGAACGCGGCCAATGAAGTGGCGGTTGCGGCCTTTCTGGACGGGCGGATCGGCTTTCTGGATATCGCCGCCGTGGTGGCCGAAACGCTGGAAGCGCTGCCCGCCCGCAGGCTGGACACGCTGGAGGATGTGTTCGAAACCGACCGGCAGGCGCGGGCGAGCGCACAACAATATGTTACGCGTGTGAAACAGACTTCATTTGCTGCCCGGAGGGTGGCCGGTTAGGATCGGGATATGGAAACGCTCGCCAGCCCCGGAATTCTCTACACCCTCGCGGTCTTCGCGCTTGTCATCGGCATCCTCGTGTTCGTGCACGAGTTCGGACATTATGCGGTCGCCCGCATGTTCGGGATCAAGGTGGAGGCCTTTGCGGTTGGCTTCGGCAAGGAGCTTGTCGGCTGGACAGACCGCAACGGCACCCGCTGGAAGCTGGGCTGGATTCCGATGGGCGGCTACGCCAAGTTCGCCGGAGACGCGAACGCGGCGAGCCAGCCGGATTTCTCTCTGGACGAGGCGCTGCCCGACGACGAGCGGGCCAATCTGTTCCACAACCGGCCACTGTGGCAGCGATCACTGGTGGTGCTGGCGGGGCCTGCCATCAACTTCCTGTTCGCGATTGCGATCTTCGCCGCCTTCTTCATGACCTATGGCCACCAGATCACCCCGCCGGTGGTGGGGGCCGTTGTGGCTGAAACGCCTGCTGCTGCTGCCGGGCTGAAACAGGGCGACCGGGTGATCAGCATCGACGGGCAGGGTGTCGACCGGTTCGAGGACATCAGCCGCATCGTCGCGATCAATCCGGGCACACCGATGGACATCCTTGTCGAGCGCGATGGGGCGGAAAAGCATCTGACGGCGAAGCCGCGCGTGATCACCGAGGTGGACCGCTTCGGCAATGAATATCAGCGTGGCCAGCTGGGCCTGCAATCCGGCCAGCTGGTCGTGGTGCGCCACGGCCCGGTGCAGGCCGTGCGCTGGGCCGTGATCGAGACATGGGCCACCGTGCGGATGATGTGGGATACCATCGTGCAGGTGGTGATGGGCCGCCGTTCACTGGACGATCTGGGCGGGCCGGTGAAGATCGCGCAATTTTCCGGCCAGAGCGCGGTTTTGGGTCTTCCGGCGCTGATCAGCTTCATTGCGCTGATCTCGATAAACCTCGGGTTCATGAACCTGCTGCCAATCCCGATGCTGGACGGCGGGCATCTGTTCCTCTACGCGATTGAGGGTGTCCGGCGTCGGCCGCTTCATCCCAAGGTACAGGAATGGGCGTTCATGTCGGGATTTGCGCTGCTGATGTCGCTGATGCTTGTGCTTACACTCAACGACCTTCGTGCGGTCGGCGTGTGGGACCGTATCACCGGCATTGTCGGCTGATCAGGCAGGAAACCAGGGACCAGGTGACAATCAATCCGGTGGCAGCGGGCGTTGGCCTGGCCAAGTTAACCAATATCAGCCGTTCCGCGAGAGTGCCGTTCCTGCTGCTGGGAACGGCGCTTGCGATGCCGTCTGTGGCGCTTGCGCAGGCGGCACCTGCGGCTTCGGCGGCAACTGACCCATCGGCAACTGCCCCTGCGGCGGCTGCGCCCGAAGTTCGGCGAATCCGTTCGGTGAATATCGTCGGCAACGAACGTCTGGAGCCTGACACGGTGCGCTCTTACGTGGAGTTGCGCCCCGGCGAGACCTATGACCGGGTGCTGCTGGACCGGGCGCTGAAAGACCTGTTCGCCACCGAATTGTTCGCCGACGTGCAGATTCGCGACGATGGCGACGGCAACCTCACCATCGACGTGCGCGAGAACCCCGTGATCAACCGGGTGATCATCGAGGGCGCGAAGCGGGTGAAGGAAGACAAGATTCGCGAGGAGATCAAGGTGGCCCCCCGCCAGATCTTCACGCGCAGCCGGGCGCGGGCCGATGTGGCGCGCATTCTGGAGCTGTACCGCCGGGGCGGCCGCTTCGCCGCCAAGGTGGAGCCGAAGATCGTCCAGCTGGAACAGAATCGGGTAGATCTGATCTTCGAGATTTCCGAAGGCGCGAAATCCAAGGTCCGGCAGATCAACATCATCGGCAACGAAAAATTCTCCGACAAGGAGCTTCGCGGCGAGATGGTGACGCAGCAGGCGCGGCCGCTGCGCCTGTTCACCTCCAACGACACCTATGATCCGGACCGGCTGGCCTATGACCAGCAGAAGCTCAGGCAATTCTACCTGACGCAGGGCTATGCGGATTTCCGCGTGGTGTCGTCTGTGGCGGAACTGACACCCGACCGGCGCGACTTCATCGTGACCTATGTGGTTGAAGAAGGCGATCGCTACAAGTTCGGCAAGGTCGATCTGGAAAGCCAGATTCGCGACGTGAAGGCGGAGGATTTCAAGCGCCTGATCCCGATGAAGGAAGGCGACTGGTACAACGCGAAGATGGTGGAAGACACCATCGACGGCCTGACCGAATCGGTTGGTCTGCTGGGCTACGCCTTCGCCGATGTCCGCCCGAACTTCGATCGGGACAAGGACAAGCGGGAGATGGGGATCAGCTTCGTGATCAACGAAGCGCCCCGTGTCTATGTCGAGAGCGTGACGATCAACGGCAACACCCGGACGCGCGACGAAGTGATCCGCCGCGAGTTCCGTCTGGCCGAGGGCGATGCCTTCAACTCGGTGAAGGTGAAGCGCTCGCGCGACCGGATTCAGAGCCTGGGCTTCTTCCAGGAGAAGCTGGAAGTGAAGCAGGCGCCGGGCACCGCGCCCGACAAGGTGGCGCTGCAGGTGGACGTGGAAGAGCGGCCGACCGGGTCGCTGCAGCTGTCCGCCGGTTTCTCGTCCATCGAGCGGTTCATCTTCAGCTTCTCCATCGAGGAGCGGAACTTCCGCGGCCGGGCGCAGCAGCTGCGGCTGAGTTCCAGCATCTCCAGCTATTCGAAGTCCATTGAGCTGGGCTTTACCGAGCCTTATCTGTTCGATCGCAACCTGGCGCTGGGCTTTGACCTGTTCCGCCGCGATTACAACAGCTTCACTTATGATACCAACGGTGATCGTTCGACCACCTACGAACAGACGACCACCGGCTTCCAGATTCGCGCTGGCACGGCGATCACCGAATATTGGTCTGCGCAGATGCGCTATGGCCTTTCGCTGGACGAAGTCAGCCTGGATCAGAGCATCTATTACACCGATGGCGAATGCGACCCGCTGAAGGCCGGGCGTTACCTGTGTGAAGCCGTGGGGCGGAATACCACTTCGTCCATCGGTTACAGCCTCGTGCTGGACACGCTGGACAACCGCATGCGCCCCTCTCGGGGGCAGCGCTTCATCCTGAGCCAGGATTTCGCCGGGCTGGGCGGTTCGGTGAACTATCTGCGCACGCGGGTGAACTATGATCAATATTGGCGCCTGCCCGCGAACTTCATCCTGAACATCGGTGGCGAAGCGGGCAACATCTTCGGCTGGGGCGGCAAGGACGTCCGGCTGGTGGATCGCTTCTACCTTGGCGAACCGCGCTTCCGGGGCTTTGGCATCCGCGGTGTCGGCCCGCGCATCCTGCGCAAGGGTTATGACAAGCAAACCGATACGGTGAATTCGGATCCGGATACCTGGTACAGCGATGCCATCGGCGGCCAGAGCTATTATCTGGGCCGGATCGAGGTGGAAGTGCCGCTGGGATCGGGCGGACGTGAACTTGGCCTGCGGCCGTCCATCTTCATGGACGTCGGTGCGCTGTGGGATGTGAAATATCCCGAATTGTACAGCAAGGCCGACAATACGGTCACCTGCACAACGCCGACAGACGGCACCACCCCGATCTGCGTGACGTCGCCCGGCTTCATCGAAGAAGCCTATGGCAACAGCGCAAGTCCACGTGTCTCCATCGGTGTGGGCGTTTCTTGGAATTCGCCATTCGGTCCGTTCCGCTTCGATCTTGCGAAAGCGATCAAGAAGGTCGAAGGCGACGAAACCCAGATCTTCCAGTTCAATGTAGGAACCCAATTCTGATGACGATGCTTTTCAAGACCGTGACTGCGGCGCTTCTGCTTGGCGCAGCCGCCGTGCCCGCCGTTGCCCAGCAACTGGCCCCGCCGGTGATCGTGATCGTGGACATGGACCGCGTGGTGAACGAAAGCGCCGCCGGCAAGCAGGCCGGAACCGACCTGCAGGCGAAGGCGCAGCAACTGGCCACCCGCCGCACCACGCTGGCCGGTCAGCTGCAAACCGAAGCGCAGGCGATCGGTCAGGGCCAGCAGGCCAAGACGCTGGTCGGCCCGGCGCTGGATCAGCGCGTGAAGGCCTTCCAGGACAAGGAAGCTGCCGCCAACGCCGAACTGCAGCGCGGGCAGGAAGATCTGGGCCGCTCACGGCAATATGTGATTCAGCAGATTTCCACGGCGGCTGACCCGATCATCACGCAGGTGATGCGTGAACGGGGTGCGTCCATCGCGCTGCAAAAGGGGGCGACCCTGCAGCACACGGCTTCGCTGGAAGTGACGAACGACGTGATCGGCCGGCTGAACACCAGCCTGCCCAAGGTTTCGATCACGCCGCCCGCCGCCCCGGCTGCCGCCGCGCCGCGCAACTGATCCGGGGCCTGACGCCTTGGATATCACAGGGATTCTCGCCCGGCTTCCGCACCGCTTCCCCATGCTGTTGGTGGATCGCGTGGAGGAACTGGTGAAGGATGAAAAGATCGTCGCCGTGAAGGCGGTGACGATCAACGAACCCTTCTTTCAGGGGCATTTCCCCGCCCGGCCCATCATGCCGGGCGTGCTGATCGTGGAGGCGATGGCGCAGGCCGCCGGCGTTCTCGCGATCGAAAGCCTCGGGCTGCAAGGCTCGGGCAAACTCGTCTATTTCATGGCCATCGAAGATGCGAAGTTCCGCAAGCCGGTGGAACCCGGCTGCCTGCTGAAGCTGGAGGTGGAGTTCCTCCACCGCCGGGCGACGGTGTGCAAATTCGCGGGGCGCGCGCTGATCGACGGCACGCTGATGGCCGAAGCGCGCTTCACGGCGATGATCGCGGACGCGCCTGCCGCCTGACGTTGCGGTTTCGGCGTTGAGCGTTGAGATGAGGGGGCTTTGCCCCCTCATACTCCCCCAACAGGGAAATGATTTCCCTGTACCCTCTGACTTTGCGTTGCGCCAAAACTCCGACGCCGTTTGAGTGATGAGATTCGATTGCCTGTGGCGCTACGGAAGCTCTCTCTCCCCGTTGGGGAGAGAGGGGGCGACGCTGGGTATGACCCACAACATCTCCCCACCCACAACCGTCACCCCAAACTTGATCTGGGGTCCAGCTTTCCACCCGCAACGTTGGAGAAGAACAGCTGGCCCCCGGATCAAGTCGGGAGTGACGCGTGGGTGGGAGGAGATGGGTTATAACCTGCGGCGCTTCTGTTGCGCTCGTTGCGATGCCAATGGATCAGGCCAACCGGTGACACCCCCTCTCCAACTCTCCCCCTTGCAGGGGGAGAGAGTCTTCGTAGCGCCGCAGGCAATCGAAGCTGATCACTCAAACGGCGTTTCAGTTGGGCCGCTTCGCCAATTTTGAGGGTGCAGGGAAATCATTTCCCTGCTGGGTGCAGGGCAAAGCCCTGCCCGCCGACGGCAAAAACCCCTACCAGCCGGGGAGGAAAAACCCCAACCTCCGGAGGGGCGCAACCCACCCCCCGCCTACCCCACGCCCCCGGTATCCGCCCCCAGCGCCTTGTTCAGCCGCTCTTCCTTTGGGCCGTTTTCGTTGCCCAGCGATTGCAGCATCAGCACCACGGCTTGTTGCCGGATCGGGTCCACGTGGCAGAGCGTGCTGGCTGCGCCGCCCCATCCCCATGTGCCGACGGGGTATTTGCCCGGTTCGCGGGCGGTGGTTTCGAACAGCATGGATCGGCCGCCTGCGCCGAAGCCTTGTGTGGTGTCGAAAAAGACGCCGGGCTCCATCAGGTTGGACATGGCGAGCCGGGCCACGCCGGGTGGCAGCAATTGTCGGCCGCCGAACTGGCCGAGGTTCAGCATCATCTGCATGAAGCGGGCGAAATCGCTGGCCGAGGAGATCAGCCCCGCGCCGCCGGAGAGCATCACCGGCTTCCGGTCCCAGTCGGTCTTGCCGGGGCCGTCGATCAGCGTGGGCTTGGGCAGCAGTTCCCATTTGGCGTTGCGCCATGTGTAGAGCCCGGCCAGCCGCTTTTGTTGCGCTGGCGTCACCCAGAAGCCGGTGTCGCGCATGCCCAGTGGCTCGAACAATTGCTCGGCGAAGATGCCGTCCAGCGTCTTGCCGGTCAGCCGTTCCAGCAGACCGCCTGCGACGTCCAGCCCGATGGAATAGAAATAGTTGGTGCCCGGATCGGAGAGCAGCGGGATGGTGGCGAGGCGCGCCATATATTCGGTGAGGGCGGGCACGGGCGCTTCCGTGGCAGAGGACAGCGCGCCGTTGGACATGGGCTGCAGGCCCTGCCGCCGATATTCCTTATCCAGCGGGGTCGCGCCGTTGAAGGCGTAGCTGAAACCGGCGGTGTGGGTGATGAGGTGGCGCACCCGCATCACCGTTTTCGCAGGGCGGCTGTCCAGCCCCTTGGCCGGGTCCAGCAGCACGCGCATCTCGCGGAATTCGGGCATGATATCGGCCACGGGGGTGTCGATGGAGAGTTTGCCTGCCGCTACCTGCTGCATCACGGCGATGCCGGTGACGAGCTTCGTCATGGAAAACACGCGCCACAGCGATTGCGCTGGCGAAACCGGCGCGCCGCCGTCGAACTCGGTGCGCCCGGCCGTCATCCAAACGGGCGCGAAGGCCCCCGGCTTGATCACACCCACCACCGCGCCGGGCACAAGGCCCTCGGCGACATAGGCGTTGATCAGCGCCTGCAGCGCCGGATAGGGCGCGGCGCGCCCTGCCACTGGCCCGGCGGCTGCCGCCACGGCGGCCGCGCCGAATCCTGCCAGCAACCGACGCCTGTCCAGCGTCAGCCCGGCTCCCGCCCCTGCGGCTCCCCCGTTCCCCATCGCTCCAGCTTCTCCTCCAGCTCCTCGAACAGCGGTTGCACCGTCTTCAACCGGGGCTTTTCCGCCTTCAGGATCGCCTCGAACAGCAAGCGCTTCCAGCGCATCCCGTCAAGTGATGCTTCCGGGACAGCGCTGGACACGATATCCACCAGCCGCTCCGCCGCGTGCAGGCGGCCCCACAGATAGTCATTTTCCCGGTAGGCCCGGCTGAAAAAGGCGGCGAAGGCGTTCAGCTGCCAGCCCTTCAGGCAGGCGCGCGCGCCGCCGCTGCGCAGCGATGTGGCGTCGTCGGGGGAGATGCGGTCCACCTTCAGCTCCTCGAAGCTGTCGGCGGTTTCCTCCTGCGCCAGCGGCAGGATGGCAATGTCGTAGAAGGGGAAGCCCAGCCATGCGCGCACCAGCCTGCGGCGGCTTTCGCGGTCGAAGCCGGGATCGGTGACTGCGCTGACGAGCACCCGGTCTGCGTCTGCATCCAGCGTGCGCAGGTCCAGCATGGCGGCCAGCGTGTCGATGGCCTGTTCGGCGGCGTGTTCGCGCGCAGCGCTGCTGCTGGCCTCCGTCACTGCACGAGCGGCTGCCGCCAGCGCGGGCAGATCATCCGCATCCACGGTGGCCCGCCGCGCCACGAAGGGGGCCGTCACCACATAGAGCGCCGCCTTCAGCGCTTCAGCGCTGGCGCGTTCGGCCGGGTCGCCGCTGGCGGCGATCTCGTCTGACAGGCGACGGACGAAGAAGCGCAGCCGCCGCACCCGGAAGCCGACATCCAGCTGCCGCAGCAGCTGCACATAGCCGCTGCTATCCGCGCCGCGGCGGATGGCGTCGTCATGATCGAACGCGCCGCGCGCGGCAGCCGCCGCTTCCAGTGCGGCGCGCAGCCGGGCGGCGTCTGCCGGGCCGAGTTCGGCGGCGTGGGCCAAAAGACTCGCGGCTTCGTCCAGCACGGTGCGCACCTTCAGCTGCGCATAGGCGGCAAAGGCAAAGCCCGCTTCCCGCGCGGCCAGCGAGTTGATGCGCGACCGCGCGCGGGCCAGCCGCGCCGGGCTGATCTTCATCAGGAAGAAGCGCGGCCCCACCGCGCGGGCGATGGCCTCGTTCACCGCCGGGGTCATCGCGTCTGTCACGGCCTTCAGGCGGCGGATGCGCGCGGACACGGCGCTGATCTGTTCAAGGCTGTCGCGGATGGGCTGTTCGCGCGGGATGTCGGCCAGCGCGCGCAATATGGTGGTGAAAAAGCCCGGATCGCGCCGCGCCAGCGCGTCGGTCGCGCCGCCCAGCCCCGGCTTTGGATCGATATAGACGAAGCGCCGGTCCACCTCGCGGTGGGCGGGACGCATGCGCAGCGCGGCGATGGCCGGGCCGAAGGGGGCGTTGTTCAGCACGCTGCCGTCGATCAGCGCGATCTCCTCCACCGGCCGGTCGCTCCACAGCTGGCTTTCCAGAAAGCTCGCCCGTTCCGGCCAGTCCTCGCCGCGTGCGGCCATGCGCCGGTCCACCTCGGCCACCTTTGCGGGGGGGAAGGCACCGGGGAAGCTGGACGTCGCGCGCGCCGCCAGCAGCAGCTCCGCCCGTGGCGCGACGGGGCCGCGCGGGGCCAGCTGCACCTCCCGCGTGGCACCGTGGCGGCGGGTGACGGCGGGCGAGGAGAAGCTGAACAGCCGCCGATGCTCCTGCTCGGTCACGGTGTGCGGCGAATGGATGGCGAGTTCCGCCTGCACGCCCCAATAATCCGTGACCGTGACATAGAGATCCAGCGGCAGCGTGGGCGGCACCAGCGGGCGGGTGGCGGGCCCGGCGGCCATTTTGTCCATCGCCCGGTCCAGCATCTCCGTCATCACGTCGCCGGAAAAGGGCGGCTTGAACCAGCGGCTGCGCACGAAGCGGGCCAGTTTCAGCGCCACTTCGGCGCGCACTTCGGGCACGTCCACCGAGGCGAGGCTGGCGGACATGCGCCCGGCATACCAGGCGACGGGTTCCTTGTAGAAGGCGGCCATGCGTTCGCGCACACCGCTGCCCCAGCGCGCCTCCGGGTCCAGCAACCGGTCCACATCGGCTTCGTCCAGCCACATGTCGGTCAAGGGCTCCAGCGTGTGCCCCAGCGCCAGCGCGTTCGCCAGCATCACCGCGTTGATCCCGCCTGCGGACGCGCCGGTGAGAATATCGACGATCACCGCCAGATCGGCGTGCGGCTTCAGTTCATCCAGCAGCGCCTGCCAGACCGGCTCGCTGTCTCCGGCCATGGCCTCACCCTGCTTGCGCGCTTCGCTGGCGCGCAGCAGCTTCCACAATTCCTTGGTGACGCCGTGCATATAGACGGCAAGGCTCACCCCGCCGTAACAGACGATCGCGAGGCGCAGTTCCTTCTCGCGGATCATGGGCGCGCCGTCGTCAGAAGTCGGCCAGAACCTGATCGGGCGGCCGGTGCCCGTCTGCGAAGACGCGGATGTTGGTGATCACTTTCTCGCCCATCGCCTGCCGCCCTTCGAAGGTGGCCGAACCCAGATGCGGCAGCAGCACCACATTGGGCAGCCCCGCCAGTGCCGGGTGGAGGGCTGGCTCCTCCTCGTAAACGTCCAGCCCCGCGCCTGCGATCCGCCCGGCCGCCAGCGCTTCGGCCAGCGCCGCTTCATCCACCAGCGCCCCGCGCGCGGCGTTGATCAGATAGGCGTGCGGCTGCATCAGCTTCAGCCGCGCCGCGTTCATCAGGTGCCGGGTTTCGGCGGTTTCCGGGCAGTTCAGGCTGACGATATCCACCCGCTCCAGCATGGCTTCCACGCTGGGCCACCATGTCGCTTCCAGCGCCGTTTCCACCACCTTGGGCAGCCGGTGCCGGTTGTGATAATGGATGGAGAGGCCAAAGGCCCGCGCCCGCGCCGCGACCGCCTGCCCGATCCGCCCCATCCCCACGATGCCCAGCCGCTTGCCGGTGATGCGGTGGCCCAGCAGACCGGTGGGCGTCCAGCCGGTCCATTGCCCGGCGCGCAGCAGCTTTTCCCCTTCGGACAAGCGGCGCGGCACAGAGAGAATCAGCGACATCACCAGATCGGCGGTGTCGTCCGTGAGCACGCCGGGCGTGTTCGTCACGGCGATTCCCTTCGCCCGCGCGGCGGAGAGGTCGATATGATCCACCCCGGTTCCGAAATTGGCGATCAGCTTCAGCCCCTCGCCCGCGCCTTCGATCAGGGTGGAGTCGATCTCGTCCGTCACCGTGGGCACGAACACGTCGGTGTCGGCCATCAGAGCGGCCAGTTGCTCGCGGCTCAGCGCGGTGTCGGCGAAATTCAGCTCCACGTCGAACAGTTCGGCCATCCGCGTTTCAACAGCCTGCGGCAGCCGCCGCGACACCGTGACCCGAAGCCTGCGATCATATTTCTGGAAGCGGGATGTCATGCTTGCCTGCATGGCCCGGCAGGCCGGGTCTTGCAAGGCTGGCCGCCGCTTGGCAGGGGAATCGTCATGCGCATCCTTCTGCCCGCCCTGATCCTTCTGGCAGCCCCGGCGGCAGCTCAGACAGCCGCCGCGCCCGCCACGGAGGCGGCCACGCCCACCAACAAGGATGCGCTGAAATACCGATCCGGCCTGCCGGTGCCGCGCTTCGCCTCGTTGCGGGCGGGGCGCGCCTATATGCGGGCCGGGCCGGGCAAGGAATATCCCGTGACATGGGTGTTCGTGCAGCCGGGCACGCCGCTGGAAGTCGTCAGCGAATGGAATGTCTGGCGCAAGGTGAAGGATGCAGACGGCACAGAAGGCTGGATGGACCGCGCCATGCTTTCCACCGATCGCAGCATCCAGATCACGAAACAGACGCGCGAACTGCGCGCCCGGCCGGACCTGTCCGCCCCCATCGTGCTGCGCGCCGAACCCGGCGTGGTGATGCGGGTGACGATGTGTGCAGATCGCTGGTGCCGGGTGGAGGGGCAGGGCCGCTCCGGCTATCTGCTGCGCGAACATGGCTTCGGCGTTTATCCGAACGAACCAATCGGCTGACCGGGGGGCGGGGGGAGTGACAGGTCTGCTCGCGCTGGCGTGGCTGTTGCCGCCCATCACCTTGCTGCTGGTGCTGATGCTGCTGAGCATCATCTTCGCGCAGCGCCGCCGTATCCGCCAGCTGCTGGCCGACTCGCGCCATGATCCGCTCACGGGCCTGCCCAATCGGCGCGGGCTTGCGCCGGGCTGGCACGCGCTGGAAGGCCCGCGCGCGCTGATCCTGATCGATCTGGTCGGCTTCAAGGCCGTGAATGACAGCCACGGCCACCTCGTGGGGGACAAGCTGCTGAAGCAGGTGGCCGAACGGCTGGCCGCCGCCGTGCCCGCCCCCGGCCTTCTCGCCCGCTGGGGCGGTGACGAATTCGCAGCCGCCATTCCGGCCGACAGCGCCGCTGCCGTGCGCGCGGCCATCGCAGAGGCGAGCGCCCGGCCCTATGTGCTGATCACCGGGGTGCACCCCGTGCTCGCCACCATCGGCGCGCGCACCGGCCTTGGCACGGGGAAAGACGATTTGGACGAGGCCATCGCGGCGGCGGCCAACAGCCTGCACGAGGCGAAGGCGGGCGAAGAGGATAGCGCAGCGGAGGGCTGAACGGCTTTCAGATCAGCGCGGCCAGCACCTCGCGCAGCACCGGGCCGCACAGGTCTTCAGAGATCAGGCCCGGCCCCAGCCTCCCGCCCGCCTCGCCATGCAGGAAACAGGCGGCGGCAGCCGCTTCGAAGCCCGGTATCCCCTGTGCCAGCATGCCCGTCGCAATCCCCGCCAGCACATCGCCTGATCCGGCGGTGGCCAGCCAGCCCGGCGCGTTGGCGGTGATGGCGGCCCGGCCGTCCGGCGCGGCGATCACCCCGTCCGCGCCTTTCAGGATCACCACCGCCCCACTAAGCGCCGCCGCCGCCTGCGCCCGCGCCAGCTTGCTGCCGGAAAGCCCCGGGAACAGCCGGGCGAATTCGCCTTCATGCGGGGTCAGCAGCACTGGCCTGTCATGGCGGCGGATCAGCCGGGCGAGATGCTCGGCCTCGCCCGCGAACGCCGTCAGCGCGTCGGCATCCAGCAGCAGCGGCTTGCCCGATTGCAGCGCCGCGCCCGCCACGCAGCGCGCCTGCGGCCCCGCGCCCGGCCCCACGCACAGCGCCTTCACCTTCGGGCTGGCGGCCAGCCGCCCGAACCCCTGCGCATCACCTTCGGCCAGCATCACCGCCGTCACATGCGCCGCTTGCACCAGCAGCGCCTCGCGGTCCCCCACCAGCGTCACCGCCCCGGCCCCGGCGCGCAGCGCGGCGGTGGCCGCCAGCCGCGAAGCCCCGGTCGCCAGCACCGGGCCAGACCAGACCAGCACGCCGCCGCGCGCATATTTGTGGGTATCCGCATCCGGCACCGGCAGCCGCCACAACCCCGGCCCGTTCAGCGCCAGCGGCGTGCCCTGAGCGGGCGGCAGGCCGATATCGGCGATCTGCAACCGGCCGGTGTGCAGCCGCCCCGGCAGCAACAGATGCCCCGGCTTGGCAGTGTGAAACGTCATCGTCTCCACCGCGTTGATCGCCACGCCCGGCACCGCCCCGGTATCGGCATCCACGCCGGAGGGAATATCCACCGCCAGAATCGGTGCGCCGGACGCATTGGCCGCCAGCACCAGCCGCTCTGCCTCGCCCTCCAACGGCCGGGCCAGCCCGATTCCGAACAGCGCGTCCACGATCAGATCGAACCGGGCCGGATCGGCGGGCCCGGTGGCCCCGCACCATTCGCCTGCCGCCCGCGCAGCATCGCCTGCGCCGGGCGCGGCCAGCGCCGTCACCTGCACGGCGAACCCGGCGTCCGCCAGCAGCCGCGCGGCGACATAGCCATCGCCGCCATTGTTGCCCGGCCCCGCCAGCACCAGCACCCGCCCGCCGGGGGGCAGCCGCGTGGCGGCGGCCCGCGCCACTTCGCCTGCCGCGCGCTGCATCAGCGCGAAGCTGTCCCCGCCGTTCGCGAACCACGCCGCCTCCGCCGCGCGAATCGCTGCGGCGGAAAGGATCGGCTGCGCCCGCATCGCGCTCAGGCCGCCTTTTTCGCCTGCACCCGCTGCCAGTCGCGGGAGACCAGCTTTTCCTCGATGGCGGTGCGCGCCACCAGTTCGCCGTCGCGAATCCACTGCCATGTCCGCGCGCGCTTCTTGCCGCAATCGGAAATCTGGATCATTTCATAGACATACAGCTCAGGATCGTTCGCGCGGTGCCAGTAAAGCACCAGCGTGCGGCCGTTGTCGTCCATGGGCAGTTCTGTCGCCCAGCCCTTGATCAGCTCATTGTCCCACCAGAGCCGCCCTTCGCGAAAGGTGGCGGGCAGGTCCACCCGCTGGTTGCGGCCGTCTGACCAGTCATAGATGTTGGTCTGCACATAGGGAAAATCGCCGCCCTCGGGGAAGCAGCACAGCACCCGGCTCTTATGCTCGTCCACCAGTTTGCCCGCGCTGTCATAATGGCGATAATTGCCGTCCCACACGCCTTCGTGCCGCGCCAGCCCCGCCAGTTGTTCCTTCAGAACCATGCCCACTGATCCTCCTGTCGGGCCATGCTGTTCACCTGCGCGCGCGCAAGTGCAAGGGGCACATATGAAAACGGCCGCACGGATCGCTCCGCACGGCCGTTTTTCAGCAAAGCCGGATGGCTTACTTGGTCAGGCTGGTCAGCCCGCCGAAGCGCTTGTTGAACTTGGCAACGCGGCCGCCGTCCTGCAGCTTCGCGGCGCCGCCGGTCCAGGCCGGGTGGCTCTTCGGATCGATATCCAGCGCCAGCGTGTCGCCTTCCTTGCCCCAGGTGGAGCGGGTTTCGAACACGGTGCCGTCGGTCATCTGCACCTTGATGGTGTGATAATCGGGGTGAATGCCAGCCTTGGCCATGAAGAAAATCCTTTGGTGAAGCGGCTGGTTCCGACCAGCCATGAAGGGGCGGCCGATAGCGCTTCTGTCGCCTTCATGCAATCGCCGGGCATCTTTACCGCCTAAGGTTGGCCCATGCCCAATCAGAAAGACATATCCGTCAACAAAAAGGGCGGTTCGATCCTGCCGGGCGTCGCCGCCGCCGCTGCGGCCGCTGCAGCGGCGCTTGCGGCGTGGCAGCTTGTGCGGCGGCAGCTGAAAAGAAGCCCGATCGTCGTCGCGGAGCAGGGCGGCCCCTATCGCCTGTTGCAACCGAAGAACCGGCCCGTGCCCGGCGCCAACCCCTTCACCATCGTGGCTTCGCTGCCAAGGCCGCATGCGTCGTTGCCGCAATGGACGCTGGAGCGCATCCTGATCGCCCCCTACAGCCGCCGGTTCGCGGTGGAGGAACGCGAGCTGGTCGCCGGCGAAATCTATGAGACGGACTGGGCTGTCTCGTTGATCGACATGAACGGGGCCATGCTGTTTTTTGCCACCGACGACAGCTATCCGACCACGCTCTATTCCGGCACGGACCCGGACGGGCCGATTCCGTTGCAACAGGCGCAGGCGCGCGCCGATGCGGAGTGGAACAAGGAGCGGGTGCATACCCCCGGCCTGCCGCGCACGATCCTGTCCGGGCGGTTCGCCGACGTTTCCAGCGCAGGCACATTCCGGGTGGCAGGCTGGCTTGCCAATGGCAATCTGGTGGTGGCGGGGCGCACCCCCGTGCGGGTCGCCTTCCCGGATGGCTCCCCATATGACAGCGACGATATCGGGGACTGGTGGGGCATCGTCGCGCCATCCGGATCGGGCTGGGCCTATGTCGAAAAGGGTGCGGGGCCGGTGCCGCCCCGCCATTCGCTGGTGACGATGCCGGCCAAAAGCCTGAATGTCTCGCTCTCGCCCGATGGGCTGCTGCTGCTGAACAGGCGGCCTGTGCCGGGCTATGCGCCGATGGCGGCGGTGGACGGGCCCTATCCGCCACGGCTGGGTTAAAGCCGGAAATTTCGTCGCTTCCATGCAATCGCCCCGCGTTCGGCGGCCCTACCCTGCCGCCATGCCTGATCGCTCCCTCCTCGCCACCGCGCGCCTTACTGGGGCCGCCCTTGCCGCCGCCAGCGTGGTGGTCCTGTGGTTGTGGCGGGGGCAGACGGTGGGCAACCCCATTGTCTGTGCCGAGCATGACGGCCCCTTTCACGTGCTGAAATTCCTGCGCCTGAGCCGCCTGCTCGGCCCCCGGCTGGCCAGTATTCGCACCATCGAGCGTCCGCACGCCCTGCTGCCGCAATGGATCATGGAGCGAATCCTGATCTCGCCGGACAGTGCACGGTTCGCGGTGGAGGAAGTCGAGCTGATCGCCGGATCGCAAGGTGTGGACATGACCGTGACGCTCTATGACATGGACGGGCGGGAGCTGTTTTTCAGCACCGACAATTTCTTTCCCTCCACCGTCTATCTGGGCACCGATCCGGCCGCGCCGCTTTCGCTGCGGCTGGAGCAGGAAGTGTGGGATGGCTTCTGGGAGGAGGAGAAGCTGACGAACCCCGCTGCCCCGCGCCCGGTGATCACCGGGCGCTTCTCGGATGACGATGGGGTCGGCTCCATCCGCGTCGCGGGCTGGCTGGCCAATGGCGACATGGCGCTGATGGGGCGGGCACCGTTGCGGTTCAGTTTCCCCAATGGGTCGTCCCCGGTGAGTCCGGACTTTGAGGATTGGTGGGGGATCGTCAGCCCGGTGGCCGGGGGCCTTTGGGCCTATTCCGCCAAGGGTGCGGGCGCGCTGCCGCATGCGCTGGTTTCCATGCCGCCGAAGCAGCACAACGTCGCGCTGGCGGGCGGACAAATTATGATCAACGGCCATGCGGAAGGCGGTTTCGCGCCGATAATTGCGCTGGACGGGCCTTATCTGCCCGCGAACGCATGAAACCGGCCGGGAAAAAGGGTGCATTCGCGCCGATGATCGCCTAACCGCCTTCGCTTATGGGAGTGATCGGAACCACTGTGCCCGCTGGCGCGGAAAGCGATGCGAATCGTGCTGCCATGGCCGAACTGGTGCGCGAATTGCGCGTGCGTGCTGCAACCATGGCCCTTGGCGGGCCGGAAAGCGCGCGGCAACGCCATGTCGCGCGGGGCAAGCTGCTGCCGCGCGAACGGGTGGAGCGGTTGCTGGACCCCGGCACGGCGTTCCTCGAAATCGGCCAGTTCGCTGCGCAGGATGTCTATGGAGAGGATGTGCCCGCTGCCGGCGTGATCGCGGGGGTTGGGCAGGTTTCCGGGCGGCTGGCGATGATCGTGGCGAACGATGCCACGGTGAAGGGCGGCAGCTATTATCCCCTCACGGTGAAGAAGCATTTGCGCGCGCAGGAGATTGCCGCGCAGAACCGGCTGCCCTGCATCTATCTCGTCGATTCGGGCGGCGCGAACCTGCCCCGGCAGGATGAGGTGTTTCCGGACCGCGAGCATTTCGGCCGCATCTTCTACAATCAGGCGAACATGTCGGCCGCTGGCATCGCCCAGATCGCCGCCGTGATGGGCAGCTGCACGGCGGGCGGGGCCTATGTGCCCGCGATGGCCGATCAATCCATCATCGTGCGCCAACAGGGCACCATCTTCCTTGGCGGCCCGCCGCTGGTGAAGGCGGCGACCGGCGAGGATGTAACAGCCGAGGAACTGGGCGGCGGCGATGTGCATGCGCGGCTGTCTGGCGTGGTGGACCATCTGGCGCAGGATGATGCGCATGCGCTGCATCTGGTGCGCCGGGCGCTGGCCACCGTGCCGCCGGGCGAAACGCCCGCGCGCCAGCCCGCCGAGCCGCCGAAGTTCGCCGCCGAAGACCTGCACGCGCTGGCCCCGGCCGACACGCGGCACCCGGTGGACGTGCATGAGATCATCGCCCGGCTGGTGGACGGCAGCCGCTTCGACGAGTTCAAGCCGCTCTATGGCGCAACGCTGGTGACAGGCTTTGCCCATGTGGAGGGGCTGGCGGTGGGCATCATCGCCAACAACGGCATCCTGTTTTCGGAATCCGCGCAGAAGGGCGCGCACTTCATCGAGCTGTGCTGCCAGCGGAAAATCCCGCTGCTGTTTTTGCAGAACATCTCCGGCTTCATGGTCGGCAAGGCTTATGAGAATGAGGGCATCGCCAAGCATGGCGCCAAGCTGGTGACAGCGGTGGCGACGGCCGGGGTGCCGAAGATCACCATCGTGATCGGCGGAAGTTTTGGCGCGGGCAATTACGGCATGTGCGGCCGGGCCTATTCCCCGCGCTTCCTGTGGATGTGGCCCAACGCCCGCATCAGCGTGATGGGCGGCGAACAGGCGGCCTCGGTTCTGGCCACGGTGAAATCCGGCGGCTTCGCCAGCAAGAAGGACGAGGAAGCCTTCAAGGCCCCCATCCGCGAGCAATATGAGCGGCAGGGCAACCCCTATTACGCCAGCGCCCGCCTGTGGGACGACGGCATCATCGCCCCGGAGGACACCCGCGCGGTGATCGCGCTGAGCCTTGCAGCCGCGCTGAACGCGCCCGTACCCGACACCCGCTTCGGCCTGTTCAGGATGTGACGATGCTGGAGATCGCAACCGACAGTCGCGGCCTTGCCCGCGTGACGCTGAACCGGCCTGAGAAGCACAACGCTTTTGATGCGGCGACCATCCTTGAACTTACCCGCGCCTTTGCCGCGCTGGGCGGGGATGCGGGCGTGCGCGCGGTGCTGCTGGCGGGCAATGGCCCCAGCTTTTCCGCCGGGGCGGATGCGCGCTGGATGCGGGAGCAGGCTGCGGCTTCGCAGGACGAGAATCACGCGGACGCCATGCGGCTGTCTGACATGCTGGCGACCATCAATGAATGCCCGAAGCCGGTGATCGCCATCGTGCATGGCAATGCGTTCGGCGGCGGGGTGGGGCTGGCGGCTTGCGCCGACATGGTGGTGGCGAAGCCGGATGCGCAGTTCCGCCTCTCTGAAGTGCGGCTGGGGCTGACGCCTTCCACCATCTCGCCCTTCGTGCTGGCGAAGATCGGCAGCGCGCAGGCGCGGCGCTGGTTCCTCACCGCCGAAAGCTTCGGCGCGGAGCAGGCGCTGGCGATGGGGCTGGTGCATGCCATCAGCGAGGATGCGGAGGCCGTCGCCGAAGGCTGGTTTCAGGCCCTGCTGCTGGGCGCGCCGGGGGCCATATCCGACGCCAAGGCGCTGATCCGCGACGTGGCAGGCGCGACGATCAGCTACTCGCTGCGGGCGGACACCGCCGAGCGGATCGCCGCCCGCCGTGCCGGGGACGAAGGCCGCGAGGGCCTCTCCGCCTTTCTGGACAAGCGCAAACCCGGATGGGTGAAACCATGAAAAAACTGCTGATCGCCAACCGGGGCGAGATCGCCTGCCGCATCATCCGCACCGCGCGGCGGATGGGGATCGCCACGGTCGCCGTCTATTCCGAAGCCGATGCGCATGCCCCGCATGTGGCGGCGGCTGACGAAGCCGTGCTGATCGGCCCGGCCCCGGCGCGCGAATCCTATTTGCTGCCGGAGAAGATTCTGGAGGCCGCGCGCGCCACCGGCGCAGATGCCATCCACCCCGGCTATGGCTTCCTCAGCGAGAATGCCGATTTCGCCGAAGCCGTGCGCAAGGCCGGGCTGATCTTCGTCGGCCCCTCCGATCAGGCGATCCGGGTGATGGGCCTGAAAGACAGCGCGAAAACCAAGATGAAAACGGCGGGCGTGCCGGTGACGCCCGGTTACATGGGCGATGACCAGTCCCTGCCACGGCTTGAACGCATGGCGGAGATGATCGGCTATCCGCTGCTGATTAAGGCGGTGGCGGGCGGCGGCGGCAAGGGTATGCGCCCGGTGCACGCCAAGGCCGAATTCACCGAAGCGCTGCTGGCCGCCAAGCGCGAGGCCGCCGCCAGCTTCGGCCATGACGGGGTGATGCTGGAAAAGCTGATCGCCACGCCCCGCCATGTGGAAGTGCAGATTTTCGGAGACAGCCACGGCAACATCGTCCATTTGTTCGAGCGCGACTGTTCGCTGCAACGCCGCCACCAGAAGGTGATCGAGGAGGCTCCCGCGCCGGGCCTGTCAGGCGAATTGCGCCATGTGCTGGGCATCGCCGCCGTGACGGCGGGCCATGCCATCGGCTATGAAAATGCCGGAACCGTGGAGTTCATTCTGGACATGGACGACCGCGACGAGGCGGGCGATCCGAAATTCTACTTCATGGAAATGAACACCCGGCTGCAGGTGGAGCATCCTGTAACGGAGGCGATCACGGGGCAGGACTTGGTGGAATGGCAGATTCGCATCGCGCGCGGGGAAATGCTGCCGCTGATGCAGGACGCCATCGAATGCCATGGCCATGCGGTGGAAGCGCGGCTGTATGCGGAAAACCCGGATCGCGGCTTCCTGCCCTCCACCGGCACGCTGTCCCGTCTTGCCTTCGGCGAAGGCGCGCGCATCGACACCGGCGTGGAACAGGGCGGCGAGGTGACGGTGCATTATGACCCGATGATCGCCAAGGTCATCACCCACGCCCCCACGCGCGACGAGGCGCTGGCGAAGCTGGTGGCCGCGCTGGACCGGACGGTGGTGGAAGGCGTAACGACCAATCGCGGCTTCCTCGCCCGGCTGGCCGCGCATCCGGCGTTCGTGGGCGGCGAGATCGACACCGGCTTCATCGCGAGGCACGAGGTCAGCCTGTTCGAATCCGCGCCGCCGCCGCCATCGGTGCTGGCGGCCGCCGCCGCGCAATGGGCGGCGGCCACCCCGGCGCAAGGCCCGTTCGCCCACCGCTTCCGGCTGAACCTGCCGCCTGTCAGCCCGGCGGCCTTCTGGGAAGCGGACGGCACGGAACATCGCTTTGAAATCGCCCCGGACGGCGTGCGCTTCGAAGGCGCGGCGCAGGCCCCCGGCCGCGACACCGCCATCATCGCCATCGAAGGCGGGGTGGAGGCGCGTCGTCGCGGCCAGAGCTGGCGCTTCCTGTCTGAAAACCCCGGCTGGGCGGGCCACAGCGCCGCAGGCCCGGCGGACGGGCAGATTCTGGCCCCCATGCCCGGCAAGCTGATCGGCCTGTTCGTGAAACCCGGAGACAAGGTGCAGGCCGGCGACCGGCTGGCGGTGCTGGAAGCGATGAAGATGGAGCATCGGCTGACGGCCCCGTTCGACGGCACGGTGGAGGCTGTGAGCAGCGAGGCAGGCGCGCAGGTGGCGGACGGCATGCTGCTGGTGACGCTGGCCCGCGCGGGCGAGCCGGGCTGAGCGGACCCACCGGACGGCGATGACCTCGCCTGCGCGCATCCTCGGCGCGATTCTTGGCGGCGGCGCATCCAGCCGCTTCGGCAGCGACAAGGCGCTGGCGCTGCACGAAGGCCGCCCGCTGATCGGCCATGTCGCCGCCGCGCTGGCCGCGCAGACGCAGGCGCTGGTGATCTGCGGCCGGGCGTGGGGTGGCTATGCGGACCTCGCCGACCAGCCCGCGCCGCGGCTGGGGCCGATCGGCGGCATTTGCGCCGCGATGCAGTATGGCGCGGCCAACGGCTTCAGCCATGTGCTGATCGCGCCGTGCGATTTGCTGGGAATCCCCGCCGACACCGCCGCCTGCCTGCTGCCCGGCCCGGCCGTGGCAGAGGGGCAATGGCTGCTGGGGCTGTGGCCAACTGGCCTTTGTCAGGCGTTAACGGCAGCGATACTGTCAGAAGGTGCGATACCCGTGAGGCGCTGGATTCAACTGTCTGGCGCGGTTTCGGTTGCTGTCGGCGGGCTTCGCAACGTCAATCGGCCGGGCGATTTGCCGATTTAATCGGTTTTGGCCGCTTATCCGTCGCTTTTCTACAAGCGGTTGTCATCGAATCGCGCTAATGTTGCACTGCAACAGGGGCAAAGGAATCGGGACATGCTGGATGCTATTGACGCACTTGCTGCCTTGATCATGACGCCGAGTGGAATCGCGTCCATCGGTCTCGCAACCGCAGCAGTGATCTTCGTACGCCGCGCCGGGAACAAGCCGAAGCGGACGGATTGAGCAAGGGCCCGCGCCGGGCGGCGGCGGGCGGTATTGCACGGGGGTGAGGTGCCGTTTTGGGGCCTTTCCTCGGGCTTTTTACGCGCCGCCCCGGACTTGATCCGGGGGCTGGCTTTCGCCTCCCGCGTTGCTGAAGACCAACTGGGCCCCGGATCAGGTCCGGGGGGACGGTGTGCTGGCGGAGATGTTGGTGGCTCAGGCCCAGCGGTGACACCCCCTCTCCAGCTCTCCCCCTTGCAGGGGGAGAGAGTCGCGGTGCGCCGCAGGCAATCGAATCTGATCACACGAACGACGGTGGAGTTGGGCCGCTTCGCCAATTTTGAGGGTGCAGGGAAATCATTTCCCTGCCGGGGGAGTTTGAGGGGGCGGCGCCCCCTCAATCCGTCACTCGCCGCCCACGCCTGACAGCCGGGCCAGTGCCCATTGCGCCGCGTCGGCGACGCCGGGGTCCGGGTCGTTCAGCAGGGCGGAGACGGGTGTGCGCAAATCCGCCAGCCCGCTGTTGCCTGCCGCATACAGGCAGTTTCGCACGAAGCGGTTGCGGCCGATGCGCTTGATGGGGGAGCCCGCGAAGATGCTGCGGAAGCTGGGGTCGTCCAGTGCGAGCAGGTCTGCGAGGTAGGGGGCGGTGAGTTCGGCGCGCGGGGCGAAGGCCGGGTCTGCCGGGAATTGGGCGTGGCTGTTCCATGGGCAGGCGTTCAGGCAATCGTCGCAGCCGTAGATGCGGTTGCCGAGCTGGGCGCGGAATTCGGGTGGGATCGGGCCTTTATGCTCGATGGTGAGGTAGGAGATGCAGCGGCGGGCGTCGACGCGGTAGGGGGCGGTGATGGCCTGCGTGGGGCAGGCGGTGATGCAGGCGGTGCAGCTGCCGCAGCTGGCGCTGGTGCCGGGTTCCCTGAAGGGCGGCAGGTCTGCTGTGGTGTAGATCGCGCCGAGGAACAGCCAGTTGCCCGCCTTGCGGCTGAGCAGGTTGGAATGTTTGCCTTGCCAGCCGAGACCGGCGGCTTCGGCCAGCGGCTTTTCCATGACGGGGGCGGTATCGACGAACACCTTCACCTGTTCCCCGCTGCGCTCCGCGAGGAAGCGGGCGAGCGCCTTCAGTTTGGATTTGACGACATCGTGGTAATCCCGGCCCAGCGCATAGACGGAGATGGTGGCGAGCTCCGGGTGGCTGAGGTTGCGGGCCGGATCGAGCGCGGGGGTGTAGGGCAGGCCCAGCGCAATGACGGAGCGGACGTCTGGCCAGAGTCCTGCGGGGTGGGCGCGTTCGTCTGCGCGGGATTCCATCCACAGCATGTCGCCGTGGCGGCCTTCGGCCAGCCATTGCCGCAGCCGCTCGCCGGTTTCCGGGGCGGCATCGGCGGGTGCGATTCCGAAGGCTGCGAAGCCCAGCGCCTGAGCCTCGGCCCGCAGGACCTCAGAAATCGAGCTTGTCATAATCCGGCGGGGGGCGGATGCCTTCCATCCGGTCTGCCAGCAGCGCCCGGAACGAGGGGCGGGATTTCAGCGCCGAATACCAGACCTTCGCCTGCCCATGGCCGCGCCAGTCGATCCCGCCGAGATAATCGGCGACGGAAATCTGCGCGGCGGCGTGCACATCGGCGATACCGAAGGTGGGGCCTGCCAGCCAGCGGTTTTCATCCAGCAGATCATCGACATATTGCAAATGCAGTTCGGCCGCGCGGTTGGCGTTGCGGATGCCGATTCCATCCGGCATTTCGCGGCTGACGAGGCGCTTGTACATGCGTTCGGCCAGCAGCGGCGCGGTGACTTCGGAATAGAAGCGCTGGGCGAACCAGCCCGCCAGCCGCCGGGCCTCTGCCCGTTCGGAGGCGCTTGCGCCCACCAGCGGCGGGCGTTCCACCGTTTCATCGAAATATTCGATGATGGCGTGGCTGTCGCACAGCACCATCTGGCCGTTTTCCAGCACCGGGGTCTGGATGGCGGGGTTCAGGCGGGAGAGGGTTTCGCTGCGTTCCCACGGGTAGGCGGCCACCAGCTCGGCGGTGACGCCCTTTTCGGCCATGGCGAAGCGCACGGCACGGCTGAAAGGGCAAAGGGGGAATTGGTGGAGGCGCCACATTTGAATCCCCTATTAGCGCATGGATTCGCGCGCGCCAGCGGCTTGACGTTTTTGAGGGGCGATTGCGCCATTCTGCCAGCTTGGAAAGCGGCACTGCCGATGCTAGCGCCTTCGATCCAGCGAAGGGAGCATCAGAGATGGATCTTGCGTTCAGCCCGGAAGAGATCGCGTTTCGCGACGAAGTGCGGGCCTTCATTGCCGAAAACTACCCGGCCGAATTGCGCGGCAAACAGGATGAAGGCGAGGAACTGGGCAAGGCGGAATTCCTCGCCTGGCACAAGATCCTTGCGAAGAAGGGCGGATGGTCTGCCCCCGCATGGCCGACCCAATATGGTGGCCCCGGCTGGACGGCGACGCAGCGCTATATCTTCTCGGAAGAAAGCGCCCGGGCCGAGACGATTCCGCCGCTGCCCTTTGGCATCAACATGGTCGGCCCGGTGATCTACACCTTCGGCACGCCCGAGCAGAAGGCGCAGCATCTGCCGGGCATTCTGGCTGGCGACGTGTGGTGGTGCCAGGGCTATTCCGAGCCGGGCGCCGGGTCTGACCTCGCCTCGCTGCGCACCAAGGCGGAGCGCATCACCGAGGACGGCAAGGATTATTATATAGTCAACGGGCAGAAGACGTGGACGACGCTGGCCCAGCATGCCGACTGGGGCTTCTTCCTTGTGCGCACCGACGCCACGGCGAAGCAGCAGGAGGGCATTTCCTTCCTGCTGATCGACATGAAATCGCCGGGCATCACCGTGAAGCCGATCATCACGCTGGGCGGCGAGCATGAAGTGAACGAAGTGTGGCTCGACAATGTGAAAGTGCCTGTCGAGAACCGCGTTTACGAAGAGAATAAGGGCTGGACCTGCGCCAAGTTCCTGCTGGCGCATGAACGCACCGGGATCGCGGGCGTGGCCCGTTCCAAGCGCGGGATCGAGAAGCTGAAAGCCATCGCCAAAGCCGAGCAGGACGGCAGCGGCCAATCGCTGCTGGCCAACCCCTTCTTCCGCCGCAAGGTGGCCGAACTGGAAACCGATCTGACGGCGCTGGAGTTCACCGAACTGCGCACGCTGGCGGGCGAAGCCTCCGGCAAGGGGCCGGGGCCGGAATCCTCTTTGCTGAAGGTGAAGGGCACGGAAATCCAGCAGCGGATCACAGAACTGGTGCTGGAAGCGGCGGGCAATTACGCCGCGCCTTACTTCCGCGAATTCCCCGAAGGCTCGAACGAATATCCGATCGGGCCGGAGTTCGCGCACCGATCCGCGCCGACCTATTTCAACATGCGCAAGACCTCGATCTATGGCGGATCGAACGAAATCCAGCGCAACATTATCGCGAAGATGGTGCTGGGCCTTTAAGGCCCGGCGCTTTCATTCACGGCACTTATCCGGCCCCGGATTCTTTGGGAGGGTATCTTGGACTTTAATTTCACCGAGACGCAGGGAATGCTGCGCGACACGCTGCACCGTTACCTTGCAGACACCTATGATTTCGACAAGCGCGCGGCGATGCTGAAGCGCGACGGCGGGCGCGATCCGGGCGTGTGGACTGCGCTGGCGACCGAACTGGGGATTTTGGGCGCGGCGCTGCCGGAAGCCTATGGCGGCTTCGGCGGCGGGCCCATCGACACCATGGTGCTGATGGAGGAATTCGGCCGGGCGCTCTCCGTGGAGCCTTATGTGCCGACCGTGGTGCTGGGCGCGGGCGCGCTGGTGGAAACCGGCGGGGCCGTGGCCGAAGCGCTGGTGCCGGGCATCATCGGCGGCGAGGTGATCATCGGCGCTGGTTTCTACGAGCCGCAGGGGCGCTACAACCTCGCGGACATCAAGACGACCGCGAAGAAGGACGGCGCGGGCTGGGTGCTGAACGGGCACAAGGCCGTGGTGGTCGCCGCGCCCTTCGCCACCCATCTGCTGGTCAGCGCGCGCACCGGCGGCAGCCAGCGCGAGGCGGGCGGGGTCTCCCTGTTCCTGATCGACGCCAGCACCAAGGGCCTCGTGCGGCGCGATTACCCCTGCGTGGACGGCACGCTGGCGAGCGAGCTGTATTTCGAAAACGCCAGCGTTCCAGCCGACGCCCTGCTGGGCGCGGAAGGCGGCGCGCTGCCGCTGATCAACAAGCTGGCCGATCATGCCGCCGTGGCGCAATGCGCCGAAGCGACCGGCGCGATGAAGAAGCTGCACGAGCTGACGCTGGATTATGCCAAGCAGCGCAAGCAGTTCGGCAAGGCCATCGGTGATTTTCAAGTGATCCAGCACCGGCTTGTGGACATGTTTATGGAAGCCGAACAGGCGCAATCCATGACGCTGATGGGCACGCTGCGGCTGGACGACCCGAACCGCGAAAAATGGGTGAGCCAGGCCAAGGCCAAGATCAACAAGGGCGCCCGCGCGCTGGGCCAATGGGCGGTGCAAACCCACGGCGGCATCGGCATCACCACCGAACTGGCAGCCGGGCACTATTTCAAGCGGCTGACCATCGTCGAAACCCAGTTCGGCGATCTGGATTACCATCTGGGGCGGCTGGAGGCGTTGATTTGAATCCCGACTCCTCCTCCATTCGGGGAAGGAGGGATCTCGTTGTAAACCAGTGCGTAATTGGGGAAGCGTTCCGCCATGGGTATCTCAGTGAGAATGGTTGTTTTGGCGCTTGCGGCAGGATTGGTCGGCAAGTCTGCTTTTGCTCAAACGGACGGTCATATGTGCTGGATTTCCGATGTTCAGCGTGACCGGGTCGGTGTCCGGATAGAGTTTGGCGAAGGCGGCCCAATGTTTGTGAATCGTGGCGGAGAAAACTGGTTTCCGGATCGCGAAAAAAATGGCCGGAGTTTGATCGCAAAGATCGGTGAAACGCTATACGCAAGCAACTCGCATCATGATAGTTGCAGAATTGAAGTCGTGGAGAAAGACGGTAAAATTGGCGTGGAGGCCAAAGCTTCTCTTAGTTTGCCGGGGCTTCCATCTCGCCAGGAATTCGAGTTCATTCCTGCTAATAATTAGTATTCGCCACTTGTGCAGATGTTGTTATTTTGCTGGTCGCCATTTGGCCTTTCCCTTCGGGCTATATTTGATGGCTGAGGTCGCCTGAGAACTCAGAGAGGCAGAACGGAGGGGATTGCGCACGTGAGCAGGGGGGGGCTCCCGCCCGTCCGTAAACACGGCGTCACTCCGTACTTGATCCGGGGTTCCGCTGTTCTTCTCTGATGTTGCGGGTGGAAGCTGGACCCCGGATCAAGTCCGGGGTGACGGTTGTGGGGGTTGGGATGTTGGTTGGATTGGCCAACCGGTGACACCCCCTCTCCAACTCTCCCCCTTGCAGGGGGAGAGGGCTGCGTAGCGCCGCAGGCAATCGAATCTGATTACCCGCACCGCGCTGGAGTTGGGGCGCTGCGCTAATTTTGAGGGTGCAGGGAAATCATTTCCCTGCTGGGGGAGTTTGAGGGGGCAAAGCCCCCTCAACAGCAACGTCCGGGTGACCGCCTCCCCTCAATGTGCGGGCAGCCGTCCCCTCAGCGTGGCGGGCAGACCTGCTCGATCGACGACACATGGTTCAGCGCGATCACCCAGCGGCCGTTGCGTTTGCGCATCAGCCTTGTGTTGATGCCGGTTTGCGGGTTGCCGGGGCGGTTCAGTTGGTAGTTGCTGATCAGCTGGGCGGCGTCTGGGGCGAGCAGTTCGATTTTGATGTTGCTGAAGGTCAGAACGCCGCGGGTGTCGGCGGAGGTGCCATAGTCGCGGATGTAATGGTCCAGCGTGCCTTGCCAATCTTTTTGGAACTGGCCGCGGGAGACGAAGATGACGTCCGGGTTGGCGAACCCGGCCATGTAGCCGTTGAAGTCGCCCCGGTTCCATGCGGCTTCCATGTCGCGGATTACCTGTGTGATTGCGGCTTTTTCGGCGTCTGCGTTGCTGTCGCGCGGGTCCGGGGTTTCGGCCTGCACATGGTTCAGGGTGATCACCCAGCGGCCGTCGCGCTTGCGGACGACGCCGGAGAACAGGCCGCCGTCTGTGCGGCCGTCGTCCCATTTCAGATCGAAGCGGGCGATCAGTTGCGCGGCTTCGGGGGAGAGCATCTGGATGTCGAATTGGGAAAAGATGAGGTGGCCGCGTTTGGCCGGGTCTCCGCCATAATATTTCAGATAATGCTGCAGCGTGGCGTCCCAGCCGGGCTGGCGTTTTCCGCGCGAGATATAGGCGATGTCCGGGTTGGCGAAGCCCGCCATATAGCCGCGGAAATCGCCCTTGTTCCACGCCTCCGCCATGCCGTTCAGCATGGCGGAGATGGCGGCGATTTCGTCGCCGCCGGCGCGGGCGGCCAGAGGCAGCGCGGCGAGCGGCAGCGCCAATAGCGTGCGGCGGTCAGCCGGCATCGGCGGCCTTCGCGGGTTTCGCCTTTTCGGCGGCGATCCATGCGCGGACTTCGGATTCCAGCACCGGCAGCGGCACCGCGCCGAGGCCGAGGATGGTGTCGTGGAAGCCGCGCTGGTCGAACTTCTGGCCGAGTTCGGCCTCCGCCTCTTTGCGCAGGTTGCGGATGGTGATTTCACCCAGCTTATAGGCCAGCGCCTGCCCCGGCCAGCTGATGTAGCGGTCGACCTCGTTGGTGATTTCGAGGTCTGACAGGGCGACATGATCCTTGAAATAGGCCAGCGCCTTGTCGCGGCTCCAGCCATATTCGTGCATGCCGGTGTCGATCACGAGGCGGACGGCGCGCCACATTTCGTAGGTCTGGCGGCCGAATTCTTCATAGGGCGTTTCATAAATGCCCATCTGCTGGCCCAGCCATTCGGTGTAGAGGCCCCAGCCTTCGCCATAGCCGGAGAAATAGAGATCCTTGCGGAAATCGGGCCGGGCTTCGCCTTCGCGCGCAAGGGCGGCCTGGAAGCTGTGGCCCGGCGTGCATTCGTGCACGGCGAGCGCGGGCAGGGTGTAGAGTGGGCGCTGATCCAGCCGGTAGGTGTTGAACAGGCAGTTATCCAGCCCGCCGCGCCCGCTGGTGTAGATGGGGGCGATGTCGGCCGGCACGGCGACGATGCCGTGGCGATAGCGGGGCAGCTTGCCGATGGTTTCATTCAGCCGCCCGTTCGCCTTCATCACCGTGTAAGAGGCGGCTGCCAGCAGTTCCTTCGGCGTTTTCGCATAGAATTGCGGATCGGTGCGCATGAAGGTGAAGAATTCCGGCAGCGTGCCCTTGAAGCCGGAGGCTTTCATCGTGGCTTCCATATCGGCCTTGATGCGCGCGACTTCCTTCAGGCCGATCTCGTGGATCTGCTTCGCGGTGAGATCGGTGGTGGTATATTCCCTGATCTGCGAGGCGTAGAAGGCGCGGCCGTTGGGCATGTCCGACGCGCCGATGGTGGGCCGGGCGCGCACCATATAATCCTCGCGGATGAACTTCAGCAGCTTGGTGTAGGCGGGCACGGCTGCGCTATTGATGGCGGCGAGCGCGTCTGCGCGCAGTTGCGCCTGTGTTTCCGCCGGGATGCTGTCGGGCATCTTCACGAAGGGGGCGTAGAGCGCGTTCGCGTCCCCGGCGGCGGTGTAGGGGACGATGGTTTCGTCGCGGCCGACCAGCGTCATCTTCGGGTTGGAGAAGCCGCGCGCGAGGCCCGCCTTCATGTTCACCGTCTGCTCGTCGAAATAGCGCGGGATGTCGCGGATGCGGTCGATATAGTTGCGATATTGTTCTTCGCTGGAGAAGCGGGTGCCCGCGTAGGGGGCGAGCGTCCAGAAGAATGTGTCTGTGTTGAAAGGGATTTCATAGAGCTTCCAGCGAACCTCGTTCGACTGGTTTTCGATCATGGTGCGGAACACCTGCGCGTTGATCTGCTCGGCGTGGGAGAGTTGATCGAAGGGGATCGCATCCAGCTGCTTCAGCACATTGTCCCAATAGGCGAGGCGGGCGGCCTGCGATTTCGCGTCAACGCGGGGCAGCCGATCGCCGCCATTGCCACGGCCGGGGCCGCGCTCCTGTTCCTTCAGCCGCCACTGATATTCGGCATCGTAGAGCGCCTTCAGCCGGGCGTCTGCGGAGGAGGGGGCTGCTGCTGTAGCAGTCTGCGCGGCGGCGGGCAGCAGCGGCGTGCCCAGCAGCGCCAGCGCGGTTGCCAGCGCAAACCGGGTGCGCAAGGATGCCGACGACCGAGTCAGCGACTGTTCAACCGCGATGCCCAATATTGCCTCCATGAAATCTCTGCTTGTTGCGACCGGATTGGGGCTTTCGCTTGCCGCCTGCAGCACGACAGGCTGGTCGGAAGCCCCGCCAGAATCCTCAATGTACGACGGTGCCACTTATCAGGGGCAGCCGCCGGTAGACTGGTGGGGCCGGAACCCGGCCTCCGTCAACGTCTTCTTTGCACCGCTGTCAGACTATGGAACATGGGGGCAGCATCCCCGCTATGGCCGGGTGTTCTTTCCCGCCGTTGGGGCGGGCTGGCAGCCCTATCGCGACGGTTATTGGCGACAGGACGGCCGCTATGGCCGGATGTGGATGTCGCAAGAGCCGTGGGGTTGGGCGACCTATCATTATGGCCGCTGGGGGCGGGACAGCCGACTCGGCTGGTTCTGGGTGCCGGATACCCAGTTCGGCCCCGGCTGGGTCGATTGGCGCGGCGGCGGCGGCTATGCCAGCTGGTCTCCGTTGCCGCCCTATGGCTGGAGCCGCTGGGGCTATGGCTGGGGCAATGACTGGTGGGTGACGGCGCCGGGAGCGTGGCTGTATCGGCCGGGGATGCATCATTATGTTCGGCCCGGCAGGCCCGGTTACGGACAGCCCGGTTATGGGCAACCCGGAAGGCCGGATGACGGGCCGGGGCGTCCGCGCCCGGGTGGTGGTGATCAAGTGGATGGCGAAACGCCGCGTCCGCCGGTGCCGCCCAATGCGCATCCGCGATCCAACCCGGATGCGGTGCGGGGCAATCCCGGCCGCCATCCGCGCAGTTCGGGCGAGCAACCGCAGGCTGTGCAGTCGCGCCCGCAACAGCAATCGCAATCCCGGCCGCAACAGGTGCAGCCGAGCCAGCAGCAGGCGCAGCCGCGTCAGCAGGCGTCGCAGCCCCGCGCGCCCTCCAGCCCGCCGCGTGGCCGCGACGTTCAGCCGCGCACAGCCGACAACTGACGCTTTCGCGCATTTTCCGGGTTGCAAGCCCCTTGTGCGGCGCACAAGATGTGCGTGTTGCAAGGGGATCATGTGACGTTACGCGCTTTTGATGAGACTTATGGTTTTGGCCCCTATCCTTCCGGGGACGGTGCCGGGCCTTTGTTCGGGGATGGTGGCCATGGCCCCGAAGTGCGGGCGGCTTATGCCGATGTGGATCGCTGGCTGCGCGCCTCTCCGCCGGAGTTGCTGGAAACGCGGCGGCGGCAGGCCGAGCTGTTCTTCCGCCGCATCGGTATCACCTTCGCCGTGTACGGAGACCCGGACGCCAGCGAGCGGCTGATCCCGTTCGATATCGTGCCGCGGGTGATTTCCGGCGGCGAATGGGGGCGGCTGGAAGAAGGGCTGAAGCAGCGCGTGCAGGCGCTGAACATGTTCCTCGCCGATGTCTATGGCCCGCGCGAATGCCTGAAGGCCGGAATCGTGCCGGAAGAGCTGGTGCTGCTGAACCCGCAATATTGCCTGCCGCAAGTGGGCCGCCGCCCGGCGAAGGATGTGTGGGTGCAGATCGCCGGGATCGATCTTGTGCGCACCGGGCCGGACGAATTCTTCGTGCTGGAGGATAATGCGCGGACGCCGTCCGGCGTGTCTTACATGCTGGAAAACCGCGAAGTGATGCTGCGGCTGGTGCCGGAGCTGATCCATTCGGTTTCGATGTCGGGCGGGTTGCGGCCGGTGGAGACTTACCCGGAAACGCTGCTGGAAACGCTGACCTCGGTTGCGCCCAACAATTGCAGCAGCGAACCCTGCCTCGCGCTGCTGACGCCGGGCATCCACAACAGCGCTTATTATGAGCACAGCTTCCTCGCCGACAAGCTGGGGGTGGAGCTGGTGGAAGGCTCTGACCTGTTCGTGCATTCGGACGTGCTCTACATGCGCACCACCGAGGGGCCGAAGCGGGTGGACGTGCTGTATCGGCGGGTGGACGATGACTATATTGATCCGCTGCAGTTCCGGCCGGACAGCGTGCTGGGCGTGCCGGGGCTGGTGAAGGCGGTGCATGCGGGCAACCTCACGCTGGCCAACGCGCTGGGCACCGGCATTTCCGACGACAAGGCGATCTACAGCTATATGCCGGACATCGTGCGCTTCTTCACCGGGCGTGATCCCATCCTGCATAATGTGCCGACATGGCGCTGCCGGGAGCCGGATGCGTTGAGCTATGTGCTGGACAATATCGCCGAGCTGGTGGTGAAGGAAACCGATGGCTCCGGCGGTTACGGGATGCTGGTGGGGCCGCACGCCACCGCCGCGCAGCGCGAGGCGTTCGCCGCCAAGGTGAAGGCCAATCCGCAGCATTATATCGCCCAGCCGACGCTGGCGCTTTCCACCTGCCCCACGCTGACGGCGTCTGGCGTGGCCCCGCGCCATGTGGATTTGCGGCCCTTCGTGCTGACGGGGGCGAACGGCAGCCAGATCGTGCCCGGTGGGCTGACGCGGGTGGCGTTGAAGGAAGGCTCTCTGGTGGTGAACTCCAGCCAGGGCGGCGGCACCAAGGACACATGGGTGGTCGATATTCCGGAAGGGGACGCCTGATGCTTTCCCGTTCCGCATCGAACCTTTACTGGATGGGGCGCTATCTGGAGCGCGCCGATTTCCTCTGCCGGCTGATCGACGCGACGGTGCGGCTGGCGTCTCTGCCCGCCTCCCACGGCGGGGCAGGGCCTGCGTGGGAAAGCGCGATCAAGTCGGCTGCCGTGGCGGACGCCTTCGAGGCCAAGGGCCTGCCGGTGGACGAAGCCAATGTGGGGCATTTCCTCACGCTGGACCCGGACAATGACAGTAGCATCCGCCGCTGCCTTGAAGCCGCGCGCAGCAACGGCCGGGCGGTGCGCACCTCGCTCACGCTGGAGACGTGGGAGGCGGTGAACGACGCATGGCACGAAGTGCAGCGCTTTGGCAGCGGCGTGCCGGACAGTTCCACGCTGGTGCGGCTGGTGGACAGCATCAAGAATTCGCTGCTGATGTTCGATGGCGCGGCGCACCGCACACAGCTCAGGGAATCCACCTATTGGTTCCTGCGGCTGGGCACCACGGTGGAGCGGGCGGACAACACCGCCCGGCTGCTGGACGTGAAATACCATCTGCTGCTGCCGCGCGAGGAGCCGGTGGGTGGCAGCCTCGATTATTTCCAGTGGACGACCTTGCTGCGCACGGTCTCTGCACTGACAGCCTATCGCTGGGTGTATCGCGAGAGCGTGAAGCCATGGCTGGTGGCGGACCTGCTGGTGTTCAACCGGGCGATGCCGCGTTCGCTGATCGCCTGCCTTGAAGATGCGGTGTGGTTGCTGGATCAGCTGGCGGCGACACGCGGGCGGCGGGGGCCAGCGAACAGGATCGCCTCGGCCTCTCTGCGCGCGCTGGCGGGCACCGATATCGAGCGGCTGTTCCAATCCGGCCTGCACGAATTCCTTGAGGAGTTCATCGGCGAGAACAACCGGCTGGGCAACGCCATCGCCGAACAATATCTGTTCTGATGCAGATCCTTGTCGATCATATCACGCGCTATAGCTACTCCGAACCGGCGGTGGGGGTGGTGCAGCTGTTGAAGCTGACGCCGCGCAACAGCGAGTGCCAGCAGGTGGTGAGCTGGCGGATCGATGTGGACGCCGACGGCAGCCTTGTTCCCGGCACCGATGCCTATGGGAATTTCGTGCACACTTTCTATGCAGACCGGCCGGTGGAGAGCCTGACGCTGCATGTGACGGGGCATGTGATCACCACGGATCAATCCGGCGTGCTGCTGGGGCTGGACGAGCCGCTGCCGCCGCTGCTGTATCGTCGGCCCACGCCGCTGACGGCGATCACCGCGCCGATTGCGCATTTCGCGGAAGGCTTCCGCCGCGACGAGCCGCTGGCGACGCTGCACGCGCTGATGCTGGGCGTGCATGAGCGGATCGAGTTCGCCACCGGCGTGACGGAGCCGCAGACCGACGCCGATGCCGTGCTGCAAATGGGGCGCGGCGTGTGCCAGGATCTGTCGCAGCTGTTCATCGCTTCTGCCCGGCATCTGGGGATTCCGGCACGTTATGTGTCTGGCCATTATGCCGCACCCGATCACCCGGAGCAGGAGGCCGCGCACGGCTGGGCGGAAGGCCATGTGGAGGGGCTGGGCTGGGTGAGCTTCGATCCCACCCATTGCGTATCCGGCACGCCGGGGCATGTGCGGGTGGCGGTGGGGCTGGATTCCTGCGAGGCCGCGCCCGTTCGCGGATCGCGGCGCGGCGGCGGAATCGAATCGCTTGCGGTGGGCGTGCATGGGCGGCAAGCGGGAGCCGAGCGGAAGAAGCAGTCGGCCTTCGGCCAGACACAGGCCTGAAGGCCACCGCTCGATAAGGGGTTCGGGTTCAGATGACTTATTGTGTCGGCCTGCTGGTGAAGGAAGGGCTGGTGATGATGGCCGATACCCGCACCAATGCGGGGATCGACAATATCTCCACCTACCGCAAGCTCCGCGTGTTCGGGGAAGACGGCAAGCGCATCATCTCCATCGCCTCGGCAGGCTCGCTCAGCACCACGCAGGCGCTGGTGAACCGGCTGCACGAGGGCGTGAAGATGCCCGGCAACGACGAGCCGGAGTTTCTGGAAACGGCCCCCACCATGTTCCGCGTGGCGCAGATCGTGGGCGAGGCGATGGTGGGCGCGAAGAAGGATATCGAGGCGGTGGTGCAGCAGCAGGAGGGCGTCGAGATCGGCGTGACCTTGCTGGTGGGCGGCTCCATCGACGGGCGGGCACCGCGGCTGTTCCTGATCTATGGCGAGGGCAATTTCATCGAATGCGGGCTGGACACGCCCTATTTTCAGGTGGGCGAGCTGAAATATGGCAAGCCGGTTCTGGACCGGATGCTGGATTATCGCACCCCCCTGCGCAAGGCGATCAAGATCGCGCTGGTCAGCATGAATTCCACCATGCGTTCCAATCTGGGGGTGGGGCTGCCCATCGACATGCTGGTGGTGCGGCCGGGCCATTCCACCGCCGCCGTGACGCGGATCGAAGAGAATGACCCCTATTACCATGATCTGGGGGCCAGCTGGGCGGCGGCGCTGAAAGATGCGCTGAACAATATTCCGGACCCTGCCTATCCGCTGCCGGGGGAAGATAGCGGCCCTGTGGCCGCGAAGTCTTAGGGTCCTGACCCTAATTTGGCGATTGCCTCCCATCGCTTGCCTGTCCTCCTTCCCGTTCCTCTCCTCCCGCTCAGGCTGAGCTTGTCGAAGCCCCGGACGTAAAAGCGCAATGGCTGAGCCCGTGGTGGGCATGCTCCATGGGCTTCGACAAGCTCAGCCTGAGCGGGTGGAGGGAGGCGACGGTAAAGGCTGAAAGGCCGATGGCGTTGCAAAAAGTATAATCGCCCATAGTTTTCACCGGACTGGCGCATTTGTGATGATTTCGCTGCACTGTGCTTTGCGAATTCCTTGCCCTGATGTTAACCTCTTATGGTTAACGACGAAAACACCTGATCAGGTTGGGGGCAACCATGCGCATGTTTCGGCCGTCTGCAGCATTTCTGAGCGTTTCCATTTTCGCCATTTCCGCACCGGCGCTGGCGCAGGAGCAGGTCGCGGCGGACAGCGCCGATACGGCGGATATCGAGACCATCGTGGTGACGGGAACGCGGCTGGCGCGCGACCCGAACTCGATCGCGCCGCTGCCCGTGAGCACCATTGGCGCAGACGAACTGCGGCTGGCGGGGAACAGCGACACCACTGCGACGCTCAGGCAGATTCCGGCGCTGCTGTCCTCCGGATCGGTGGCGGATTCGATCGATCGCGGCAGCGGTGGCGTGGGGCAGGCGACGCTGGACCTGCGCCAGCTGGGGGCCGAACGCACGCTGGTGCTGGTGGATGGCCGCCGCCATGTCTCGGGCGTGCCCGGCGCACAGATCGTGGACGTGTCCACCATCCCCTCTGCGTTGATCGAGCGGGTGGACGTGCTGACCGGCGGGGCCTCCGCCGTTTACGGCGCGGACGCCGTGACCGGCGTGGTGAACTATGTGCTGAAGCGGGATTTCGAAGGGCTGGAGCTGGACGCGCAGACCGGAATTTCCACCTATGGCGACGGCGCGCAATATCGGATCAGCGGCAGCTGGGGGAAGAATTTCGCCGACGGGCGCGGCAACATCACGATTTCGGCGGGCTATACCAAGGAAAGCGAGGTGTTGCTGGGGGATCGCTCGTTCACCGCGAACAATGGCCGCTCGAACAGCAACACCACCTATGCCAACCCGCTGAAGCGATTTCAGAAAGGCGAGATCGACGCGGCGACCATGCCGAACTTCGCCGCCTTCTATACGCTGGACAATGGCTATTACCCCTATGGCTTCCGTATCCCGACGGCCGCGGAAGCGGCGGAGCAGTTCCCCGGCGGGCTGACCGCGGCTGAGCGGGCGCTGGTGGAGCGGGCGGCGGCGGCCCCCACCTTCGCCATCGCCCCCGATCCGCGCTTTGCCATCTCGTCTGGCGAAGGGCTGCTGTGGCGCGCCGACTTCGGCTATTTCAACACCGATCTGAACGGCAATGGCAGGCCGGACTGCGAAGACAGCTATATTGGCTCGTTCGCGTTCGGCTTCGGCGGTGCCTGCTATGTGACGACGCCGGGTGGCGGGGTGAAGGTGTTTCAGGATGGCACCATCGCCACAGGCTCCAACCAGTTCGGCGGCGATGGCGCGGTGGAGCGCACCAACCAATCCTCGCTCACGCCGGGATCGCAGCGCCTGTTCGTGAACATGAAGGGGCAGTTCGAAGTCTCCACCGCGTTCGAGCTGTTCTGGGACGCGAAATATGCCCGCAACGAGGGGAAATCCCGCAGCAACTACAACAGCTTCTATGACAGCCTGCTGATCACGCCGGACAATCCCTATATCCCGGCCGCGCTTCAGGGCGAGGCGGACGAGGCTGGCGGCCTGCTGGTGAGCCGGGATTTTCTGGACCTGGGGCCGGGCATCACCACAGCGAAGCGCGACACCTACCGGATCGTCGGCGGCGCACGCGGCGAGATCGCGCCGGGTCTGAAATATGATTTCGGCTTGAACTGGGGACGGACGGATTCCGCCGTCACTTACTCCAACTCGGTGCTGGTGGACCGGCTGTTCGCCGCTCTGGACGCGGTGAAGCTGCCGGACGGGCGGATCATCTGCCGCTCCGACATTGATCCGACCATCGACCCGAACAAGGGCTCGCTCTATTTTCCGGTGATCGAGAACGGCTTTTTCACCTTCTCCCCCGGAGACGGCAAGTGCAAGCCCGCCAACATCATGGCTGGCAGCGCCTCCATCAGCCAGGAGGCGGTGAACTTCATCACCACGCCCACCACCGACAGATATCGGATGGAGCAGATGGTGGCGACGCTGGCCTTCACCGGCGATACCGCCAGCTTCTTCGAACTGCCCGGCGGCGGCGTGCTCTATGCCTTCGGCGCGGAGTATCGCAAGGAGATCAGCCGCACCCGCTTCGATCCGCTGACGCTGGGTTACCTGCCCGCCGGGGCCGCTGCCGGGCCGGAAGGGACGTTCATCGGCGACATTTCCGGCAACCAGAGCCTTGTGTTCGACGCACAGAGCCGCTTCTTCAATGCGGGCGGATCGTTCGACGTGAAGGAAGTGTTCGGCGAAATCTCCCTGCCGATCCTGAAGGAGCGGCGCTTTTTCGAGGAGCTGACGCTCGGCGCGGCCGGGCGCTATGCCGATTATTCCACCGTGGGCGGGCAGTTCACCTGGAATTTGAACGGAACATGGGCACCGGTCCGCGACCTGCGCTTCCGCGCCTCTTATGCGAAGGCGATCCGCGCTCCGAACATTTCCGAACTGTTCGATCCGCAGCAGGGCGCGACCTTCCGGCCTTCGGACCCGTGCGACGCCACGGTGATCGCCGATCTGGTGGCGGGCGGGGCGGCCAATGCGCAGAACCGGGTGGCCAATTGCCGCTCTGCGCTGTCTGCACTGGGGGTGTCCGATCCGGACGGGTTTCTGGACCCGCTCTCTGCCCGGTTCAACGGAACCACCGGTGGCAACCCCGATCTGAAGGCGGAAAAGGCGACCACATGGACGGTGGGCGGGGTGATCCAGCCGCGCTTCCTGCCGGGGCTGACCATTTCCGCCGACTATTATTCGATCGAAATTCGCGATGCGATCGCGGCCGTCAGCGCGCAGGATATCGTGAACAGCTGCTATGATCTGGAGACCTATCCGAACCAGTTCTGCGAGCTGTTCAGCCGCAACGGAGACGCGAATTCTTCGACGTTCGGCGGGCTGAACTTCCTGCGGCAGACGCAGATCAACTTCGGGCGGCTGGAAACCTCCGGGGTGGATTTCAACCTCGCCTATCGCTTCGGCTTTGGCGATCATGATGTCCGCCTGCAACTGGCGGGCAACTGGACGGAGAAGCTGGACCGTTACTTTGACCCTGTGAACAGCAGCCTTGTGAACCCCGGCCTGAGGGAATTGGGCGCGCCGGAATGGTCCGGCGTTGGCTCCCTCACTTGGGCGTGGAAGGCTGTCTCGCTCACATGGCGCAGCCAGTATATCGGCGAGCAGGCGGTCTCCAGCGCGGTGCAGATCGAGCGGGTGGATATCGAGTTCGGCAAGGACGGAATGGCACCCGATTACTGGGTGCATGATCTGGCCTTCAACTTCGACGTGACGCACCAGTTCAGCATGTATGGCGGGGTGAACAATTTGACGAACGCAAAGCCGTTCCGGGCCAGCCTTGCCTATCCCGTAAGCGGGGTGGGGCGCTTCTTCTTCCTGGGGGCGCGGGCGAAGTTCTGATCTGCTATAAGGACTGTGGGAGGAACCGATCATGACTGATACGCTGCCTGTGGGCCGTGCGCCGATGCATCTGTGGATCGTGGGCGGGCTGGGCCTGTTGTGGAACGGCTTTGGGGCGTTCGACTATGTGATGTCGAAGCTGCGCGGGGCCGATTACTTCCGGGAGATGGGGATGACGGAGGCGCAGATCGCTTATGCGCAAAGCTATCCGATGTGGATGAACATCGTCTGGGCGGTGGGCGTGTGGGGCGGGCTGCTGGGGACGGTGCTGCTGCTGTTACGGCGGCGGGCGGCGGCCCCGGTGTTCGCGCTTTCGCTGGCGGCGTTCCTGCTGAGCCTTGTCTATACCTATCTGCTGTCCAACGGCCGCGGGGTGATGGGCGAGGGGGCTTATATGCAGCTGGTGGTGCTGGCGGGCTGCCTGTTCTTCGTATGGTATTCACGGGCCATGGCAAGAAAGGGCGTGTTGAGATAGCGGTTTGGCGGCCTGCATTTTGGCTGGGTTTGTGTAGAGTATTTCATATCGTCTCCCCGGATTTCTTCATTGCGGGAACAGTTCAATATGGGTTTCGGCGGTCCGTCCATAATAGACGACCCGGCGGCCGGGGAAGGAGACCAGATAGCCCGCGCAGCCCGCCGCCTTCGCCTTTTCGCAGAAGACGGCATAGCTGTAGTCGGGAGCATTGGCCTGCGCCCAGCGCACCAGTGCCGCGACACCATCGCTATCGAATGCCGCCGCGACCGGACCGGCGGAAAGAGGCATGACAAGTTCAACATGGTCGCCATCCGGCAGATAATAGACTTGAGTGTTACAGCGATAATCGACCGCATATCCCTCAAATCCGGCCTCCACGAGCTTGCAGACGATCTCGGGGAAGCTCAAATCACCATCATGGGCGGCGTCGAGGCAGATTCTGGCAATGGCAATCCGTTCCGCGTCCATGCGCAGTTCCTTTCTTCGGGGATGATCGGGATTGAATAGGGTCAGTCGACGGGCATGGCAGACAGCCCATGCTTGTTGATCAGTGCATATAACAAGACACGCAGGCTTTGATGCGCTTCACCGCTCAGCACGGCGAAGAAGGCGGCGTCATTTTCGTCTGCCAGCCGGGCAAGCACCGGAACTTTCTCCGCGCCGGCCGTCGACAACGACAGGCTATGCCCGCGCTTATCATCGGGATTGCCATTGCGTTTGATCAATCCCTTTTCGAGCAACCGCGCTGCCAGCTTGCTGATCGCGCCCTTTGTCATGCCCATTCGATCGGCCAGCGCTGAAGGCGCTATGGCGTCGCTTCCATAGAGCGAGCGGAGCATGACCCATTCCGAGACGGTCACATCCTCACTTGCGACCTTGCGCGCAAATTCCTGCGAGACCGCGTTCGACACCATCCGCAACAGATAGCCTGTATGGGCATTGAGGTCGGAGACACCGGCCATAGCCACCTCGATTCATTGATCAGGGAATTAGTTGAGAGAAGTTTCCTAGTCAACATGTGCGCGCTCGTGTGAATGGAAGGCAGGCAATAGGGCCTGGACTCATAAGTCCCGGCCTTGTGCGAAGCGTATAGCCCCCACCCCAACCCCTCCCCTGCAGGGGAGGGGCTTCATATGTTGGGGGTGCAGGGGAATCATTCCCCTGCCCGCCGGAGGCCCTCTGTCTTCAGGCCCTTACTTCCACACGCAGGCGTCCAGCCCCTCGTTGGCGACGACGCGGGTGCGGCCGGCTATTCGGTTGGCGTAGCGTTTTGTGTAGCGGCCCGGCGAAGCTGCGTCTCGTTTGATGGGTTGGGGGAGGATGGCGGCGAGGCGGGCGGCTTCGGTGCGGGTGAGTTTGCTGGCGGGCTTGTTGAAATAGTGGATGGAGGCGGCTTGCACGCCGAACACGCCCCGGCCGAATTCGGCGATGTTGAGATAGACTTCCATAATGCGGGGTTTGCCCCAGATGAATTCGATGAGGACGGTGAACCAGGCCTCCAGCCCTTTGCGGACCCATGTTCGGCCGGACCAGAGGAAGGCGTTTTTCGCGGTTTGCTGGCTGATGGTGGAGCCGCCGCGCAGTTTCTTGCCTTGTTCGTTCGCCTGCATCGCCTTTTCGATGGCTTGCACATCGAAGCCGTTGTGTTCGCAGAAGCGGGCGTCTTCGGCGGCGATGACGGCGCGGGGGATGTGGCGCGACATCTCGTTCAGGCCGACCCATTCGCGGTAGACCTTCACATCGTTGAAATGATCGCGGATCATCAGGCTGGTGGTGGGCGGGTCGATCCAGCGATAGGCGGTGACCCAGACGAGGCTGAACAGGATCAGCCCGGCCAGCAGTTTCAGGGTGAACTTCAGGATGCTGAGCACAGGCCCTCCTGCGTGGCGCGGATGGTGCGGGCGACGATGGCGGACCAGCGGGCGACGCCGGGGGCATTGGCGATCAGATCCTGCCGGATTTCGAAGCCGAGATAGGGCAGGCCGATGGCTTCGGCGTGGCGGTCCATCGTGTAGTTCAGGATCTGCCCGGAATAGGGTTCGTTGGCACCGATGGGGCCGCCGAGATCGGGTTCGGCTTCCAGCGCGGCGAGGGCATATTCGGTGGCGCGGTAATCCTGATTCCACAGAATGGCGATGGGCCAAGGGCGCGGGGCGGGGGCCGAGGCGAGCGCGGGGGTGAAGCTGTGGATGGACACGAGCAGTTGCGGCGGGCGCAGCTGAATCTGCCGGGCGAGGCCATCGTGGAAGGCGTGGTGCAGCGCTAGGCGGGCGGCGGTGTCCGTGGCGGAGAGGTTGGCGTTGCCGGAGATGGGGATGCCGTCGCTGTGTTGTGGGATGGCCTGTTCCGGCGGGCGGTTGCAATCGACCACGAGGCGGGAGACCGAGGCGAGCCATGCGCGGCAGGCGAGCGTGGCGGCGACCGTGCGGGAGACGGCTTCGGCACCGATATCCCATGCGACATGCTGGCTGAGCGCTTCTGCCGGAACGCCGAGATCGAGGCCGGCGGGGACGGCGTTGGAGGCGTGATCGCAGACGAGGAGGATTCGCGGATCGTCTCCGTCGATGAGGCGGGGGGTGCTGCTCATCGGGCGAAATCGGGTTTGCGGCGGGCGAGGAAGGCGGAAACGCCTTCGGCGAAATCGGGGCCGGTGAAGGCCTGATCGAACAGGGCAGTGCTGGCGGCGTCGTCGTCCGCGGTGCCTTCGAGGATGCGCTGCACGGTGGCGCGGGTGGCCTTTTGCGTGAAGGGGGAGACGGCGATCATCTCTGCGGCCAGCGCTTCGGCGGCGGATTCGACGTTTTCCGCCAGTTCCTCGACGAGGCCGATCCGCTGCGCTTCTTCAGCGGAGATGAGGCGGCCGGTGTAGAGCAGGCGCTTGGCCTGACCGGGGCCGACGAGATCGACCAGCAGGCGGGTATCGTGCAGGGGGTAGACGAGGCCGAGCTTCGCAGGCGTGATGCCGAAGCGGGCGCGCGGCGAGGCGATGCGGATATCGGCCGCCAGCGCGAGGCCGCAGCCGCCGCCGACGCTGTCTCCATCCACCAGCGCGATGACGGGGAGCGGCGCGCGGGCGAGCGCGAGCTGGGTGGCGCGGATGGCGGCCTGATTGCGGGCGCGCCATTCAGGCGAGGCGGTTTCGCGGGCGAACTCGCCGATATCCGCGCCGGCGCAGAAGATGCCCGGCGTGGCCGAGCCGAGCAGGATGAGGCGGACGCCCGGCGTGGCGACGGCCTGCTCGACGAGGCGGGGGAGGCTTTCCCACATCGCCTGATCCATGGCGTTGCGCTTGTCTGGCCGATTCAGCCGGAGGCGGGCGACGGGGCCTTCGATGGTGAGGCTGATGTGGGGGGAGAGCGGATGTGCCATGCCGGGCCTGTTGTGGCAGCAGGCGGGGGCGGCCTCAAGAGGGAGAGGCGCGGGCCGGATACAGGAAAGGCGGCGAGTCCGTTGTCGGAATCGCCGCCTTCTGGATGACGGGCCGCAGGGAGGGGGGGGAGGGAGCGGCCCGCCTTTGGGAGCTTGTTATTGAACGGTCGCGTTCGCCTGGTTCGTCATCACCACGGCCAGTTCGGTGCCCAGCGACTTGGCGGCCAGGTTGAACTTCTTCGCGGCTTCCGAACGGTTGCGGGCGTCGCACAGGGCTTCACCCAGAGCGATGTTGCGTTCCGCCTTGCGGGCGGCTTCCGGTTGAGCCGAAGCGGCGAGCGTGCGCAGCTTCACCGGGGCGACCGCGCAGGTGTCTGCATCGCTGGCGAGAACCGGAGCGGCCAGAACAGAGAGGCTGGCGGCGGAAATTGCGGCGGCGACGGTCAGCTTGATGGCACGCATGGCTTCATCCTTCCACAGCTTGCGGCAGGGAGCGGCGTTTTGCGCTTCTGCCGGTGCCCTCTTGTCCCGACCCGGCTTGTCCGGGCTTGAACCGAGCGGCACTCAATTCGATGAAGCGAGGATTAAAGTTTCACTCAGTTCGCGTCAATATGGAAATTGAGTGACACGCAGTTTTTTGCAGCATTTTTTGTTGCACTGCAACATCACATGGGCGATGAAAGGTTAATATTCCAGCAAATCAAATGCTTTACATGGGCCTATCATTTTTGCCATGCAGCGAGAAAGGCGCTGTTATGCAGTTTGCGTATGGCTGATCTCGCCCCAGAAAGACCGGTGCGGACCGCTTATGTGGCGCTATGTGAGCGCGACTCGAAAGCGGCTGTCAGGCTTCGCCTTCGGTCTCCACCATGGCGGCGGCGAGCGCTTCGCGCGGGCCTTTTCCGCCCCACAGCACGAACTGGAACACCGGATAATAGCGTTCGCATTCGTCGATCGCGGCATCCACCAGCGCGTGCGCCTGCGGCATGCTGAGCGCGGCGTCGTCCGGGCCGTCCAGCAGCACGGCGTGGCGGAACAGCAGCGCGCCATCGGCCGACCATTGTTCGAAATGGCCGATCCACAGCTGCTCGTTCACCAGCGCCAGCGTTTCGAACAGGTTGGCGCGGGTTTCCGCATCGGTGCGCGACGCGCCCGCGTTGATTCCGGTGAGCGCGATGAACTGAAGCACCCGGTCTTCCTCGCGCCAGAGCGCGCGGAGTTCATAATCCGACCAGCTGCCCTTCACGGTGGTGACGATCTCTTCGTCTCCGTCGCGTTCGAAGGCCCAATTGTGGCTGGAGAAATAATGTTCCAGCGTGTCGATGGGGGGCTGCGGATCGGCTCCCATGTCGAATTGCAGGCTGGTCATGCTGTGATCCTCGATTGTTCCGGCCCTAGCAGTAGAGCCGCCCCCGCTTCCGCAGCACCAGATATTGCGCCATGGCCGCAGCTTGGCAAGCGCCGCCGTTCGCCGGCGCGGCAAATGATGTGGATAGCTTGGGTGCGCGTGGCGCAGGCGGGCTGTTTCAGCTGATGTCGATCTTCTGCGCCTTGGCGCGCGGGGTGCGGGCTGGCTGGGCGGCCGTGGGGGTGCTGGTGCGCAGCGATTCGATCTCGGCCTTCAGCGCCTCGATCTCTGCGCGGGCTTCGGAGGCCAGCGTTTTCACCGCTTCGAATTCCTCGCGGCTGACCATGTCCATGCCGCCCATCATCTCGCGGAACTTTTCGCGCATGCGGGTTTCGGCTTCGCGGCCCGCACCCGCCATGGTGCCTGCCATCGACGACATCATCCGGGACAAATCCTCGAAGAAGGGGTTCTGGTTCTGCATGTCGTCGTCTCCGGCCGCCGGGCGGGGCGGCAAATCTGCCTGTTGGATAGGCCGCCTACATAGGGGCTTGCGGCGGCCTGCGCCAGTATCGGCCTGTTCCGGACGATCATACTCTTTGCAAACACGTCGGCTTTTCGGCCTTTGCCGCCAGCCCCTCGCTCCGCTCAGGCTGAGCTTGTCGAAGCCCATGGAGCATGCCCAACCCGACTCAGCCGCTGTGCTTTCGCGTCCGGGGCTTCGACAAGCTCATCTGAGCGGGGGAGAGAGGCAATTGGACAGAGGACAGGCGGCGATGCCGGTTCGCAAGGGAGCCAAACGGCCTATTCCGCCGGTTGCGCGCCGCCTGCCTTCAGGCCTTTTTCCAGTTCGCGGGTGATGAATTCGGGCGACTTGGTGCGCCGTGCCAGCGCCGCGTAGAACACCGGGATCACGAACAGGGTGAGCAGGGTGGCGAGGCTGACGCCCCAGACGATGACCACGCCGATGGCCTGCCGCGAGCCTGCGCCTGCGCCGCGCGCGATCATGAGCGGCACGGCCCCGGCGACGGTGGCGATGCTCGTCATCAGCACGGGGCGCAGCCGTCGTTCGGCGGCTTCCAGGATGGCGGCGCGGAATTCCGCGCCATCATCCCGCAGCTGGTTGGCGAACTCGACGATGAGGATGCCGTTCTTGGCGGCCAGCCCCACCAGCATGACGATGCCCACCTGCGAATAGAGGTTCAGCGTGCCGCCCATGATCCACAGCCCGAACAGGCCGCCGCCCACCGCGAGCGGGACCGTCAGGATGATGACGCCGGGGTGAATCCAGCTTTCGAACTGCGCCGCCAGCACAAGGAACACCAGCACGATGGTCAGCGCCAGCACCACCCACAGCGAGGACCCTGTCTGCCGAAGCTGCTGGCTTTCCGCCTTGAAGCCGACGGCGGTGACGGCGGGCTGTTGCAGCGCCACCGCTTCCAGATAATCCAGCGCTTCGCCCAGCGTGGTGCCGGGGCCGACATTGCCCTGAATGGTGATGGCGCGCTGCTTGTTGAAGCGGCCGAGCTCGCCCGCCTGCGCGGCTTCGCGCAGCTTCACCACGTTGGAGAGCGGGATGAGATCGCGCGTGGTGGTGGAGCGGACATAGATGTTGGCGAGATTGTCGGGCGTGGCGCGGTCTGCGTCTTCGGCTTGCAGCACCACATAATATTCTTCGCCGCGATCGATGAAGGTGGTGACGCGGCGGCTGCCCATCATCGTTTCCAGCGTGGCACCGATATCGGCGATCTGCACGCCCAGATCACCTGCGCGCGTGGTGTCGATGTCGACGATCAGCTGCGGCCGGGTTTCCTTGTAATCGCTGTCCAGATCGACGATTCCGGGGTTGCCTTCGGCGGCCTTGAAGATGGCGTCGCGCGCTTTCGCCAGTTCCTCGAAGCTGTTGCCCGCGATCACCAGTTGCAGCGGCCGGCCGCGGCCGCGGCTGAGCGTGTTGCCGGACGACGCGTTGCCGCGAATGCGCGGATCGGCTGCGAACATCTTCTGGAATTCATCCATCACGCTTTGCGTGGTAACCTCGCGATCCTCCCAGGGCACGAGGAACACTGTCATCCCGCCCGAGGCGAAATCTTCCGTGGCCCCGAAGCCGCCCGGCGCACGCACGATCACCCGGCGGATTGGCTGGCCATCGCCCACCTTGGGCAGGACCTTGTCCTGAAGATCGACCATATAGGATTTCATGCGCTCATAGCCGGTGCCTTCGGCGGCCTGCACATTGGCGAAGAAATAGCCGACATCCTCGTTCGGGGCGAGTTCGGACTTCAGCGTGGAGCCGAGGAACAGGCAGAGCGCGACGAAGCCGAAGGCGACGCCGCCCACCAGAAACGGGCGATCCAGCACCTTGTCCAGCACGCCCATATAACGGCGCTGCACCCGATCGAACTGGCGATCGAACCATTGGGTGAAGCGGTTGTGCCCGGTTTCCCGCCGCAGCATCTTCGAGCAGAGCATGGGCGTGAGCGAGAGGGCGACGAAGCCGGAAAAGGCCATGGCCCCGATCATCGCGCCCGCCAGTTCGCGGAACAGCAGGCCGGTGTTCCCGGCGATGAAATAGAGCGGGACGAACACCGCGCAGACGACGACCGTGGTGGCGACCACGGCAAAGCCCACCTGCCGCGCGCCCTGATAGGCCGCGACCAGCGGCGGCTCGCCCCGTTCGATGCGGTAATAGATGTTTTCCAGCACCACGATCGCATCATCCACCACAAGGCCGATGGCGAGCACGAAGGCGAGCAGCGTGAGCAGGTTCAGCGAATAGCCCAGCACATAGAGCACGGCGAAGGTGGCGATGAGGCAGATGGGCACGGTGAGCGCGGGGATCAGCGTGGCGCGGAACGAGCCGAGGAAGATGAAGATGACGGCGACGACGAGGATCGCGGCTTCGGCCAGAGTTTGCCAGACATTGTTGATGGCGCGTTCGATGAACAGCGAACTGTCGAAGCTGACGGCGAGTTCCATGCCGGCTGGCAGGATCGTCTTCACCTTTTCGATTTCGGCCTTCACATCATCCGCCACCTGCAGCGTGTTCGCGCCGGATTGGCGGACGATGCCCAGCCCCACAGCCTGTTTGCCGTTGGAGCGGAAGAAATTGTAGCGATTCTCCGGCTCCAGCGCGACGCGGGCGACATCGCCCAGCCGCACCAGATAGCCATCCGGCCCGCGCCCGACGATGAGGTTGGCGAACTCGGCCGGGGAGGTGAACTGACGGGTGATCCTGACCGTGAGGTTGGAGGCATTGCCTTCGATGCGGCCGGCGGGAAGCTCCACATTCTGGCGGCGCAGCGCGGCCTCGACATCGGAGGTGGTGAGGCCATAGGCGACGAGTTGCGAGCGCGACAGCCAGACGCGCATGGCCTGCCGCGCCTCCCCGCCGATCTGCACCCGGCTGACGCCGTTCACAGAGGCGAAGCGATCCACCAGAACGCGGTCGGCGTAGTCCGTCAGCTGCATCTGCGTCCAGTCCGGCTGGATCACGTTCAGCCAGAGCACGGGCTGGGCGTCCACATCCACCTTGCTGATCTGCGGCGGGTCTGCGGCTTCGGGCAGCTGGTTCAGCACGCCGGCCACGCGATCACGCACATCGTTTGCGGCGGCGTCGATATCGCGGGAGGCGGAGAATTCGATGGTGATGTCAGACCGGCCATCGCGTGAGCGGCTGGAGACGGTGTCGATGCCTTCGATGCCCGAGATCCGGTCTTCGATCACCTGAGTGATCTGGTTTTCCACCACCTGCGCGTTCGCGCCGCGATAGGTGGTATCGATGGAAACGACGGGGGGTTCGATGGCGGGCAGATCGCGCACGGGCAGGCGCAGGAACGAAACCGCCCCCACCAGCACCAGCAGCAACGACATCACCGCCGCGAACACCGGGCGGCGGACGGAGATGTCGGACAGGATCATGGCGCGGGGGTTTCCTGTGCGGCGGGCCTGGCGGCTTCAGCCGTGCGCTCCACGGGCTTCACCGGGCCGGGGCCACGAATCTTCACCGTGCCTTCTGCCACCACCCGGTCTCCGGCTTTCAGGCCTTCCACCACTTCCACCCGGCCGTCGCGGCGGGCTGCCGCCTTCACGGGCACGCGCGCGGCGCTGTTTTCCGCATCGACGCGCCAGACATAGGCACCGCTGCCTTCGCCAATGATGGCGAGTTCGGGCACTGTCAGCGAATTGCGCGGGGCGGATTTGATCTCCACCGTCATCAGCATGCCGGGGCGCAGGCGCAGATCCGGGTTGGGCAGCACGGCGCGCGCGGTGGCGGCGCGGGTGACGGGATCCACCACCGGATCGATGGAGGCGATGCGGCCGCGGAAGTCCTCGCCGGGGAAGGCGGCGGCGCGGGCGGAAATCTCCAGCCCCGGCTTCAGCGCGGTCAGATAGGTTTCCGGCACGGTGAAATCGAGCTTGATGCGGCTGTGATCGACGATGGTGGCAATGGTGGTGCCCGCGTTCACGACAGTGCCCGGCGAAATGCGGCGGAGTGAGAGATAGCCGGGGAAGGGTGCGCGGATCACCCGATCGGCGATCTGCGAACTGGCCTGCGCCGATTGCGCGCGGGCGACGTCCACGGCGGCCTGTTGTTCATCGATACGGGCCTTGGTGGCGAAGCCCTGGCCTTGCAGTTGCTTCAGCCGGGCGAGTTGCAATTCCGCCTCGCGCTGGCGGGCCTGGCTTTCCTTCAGATTGGCACCCTGTTCCGAGCGGACCAGTTCCGCAATCACCGCGCCGCGCGGCACGAACTGGCCGTCTGCGAAGTTCAGCCGTTCGATCCGTTCGGTGACGGTGGAGTTGAGATCGGCCTGTTCATTAGCGCGCGCGGTGCCGACGGCCTCGATGGAATCGACCATGGGCGTGAACGCGACGGTTTCGACGATGACGGCGGGCGGCCCGCCGGGGCCTTTGGACGCACCGCCCTTATCGCCCTTTTCCGCCTGTGCGCCGGTTTTTCCGCCGCCGGTTTTGCCACTGATCGAGTCGACGAGCGAGCAGCCGGCCAGCGCGAGGGCGGCGGCGGGCAGCAGCATGAACGAGACTTTGCGGATCAAGGCGCGCGGCTCCTGGTGATGAAAGCGATTCTGTCCTGATAAGACCAAATCGCGACGGGAGATGGATGCTGGATGAACGCGTTGCAACTTATTATGCAGCGGGCGGAAAGAATTTCGCAAACCATGTGGAGGTGCCGGAAAATTTGCGGCAAAGCGGCGACGCAGGGCCGGACCTTTGACCGCCGGGGTCGCATCCTTTATTTCAGCGCCCATATAGGCTGCGGTTGCGGGGCCGTGAAGGCTTGCTTGAGGAACGACGGGTTTCATGAAGATGGACTGGCTGAGCGGCCCGCCGGGGGCGGAGGATGGCGGCAATGACGAGGGCGGGGGCTATGGGGGCGGCACCGGCACCGGTGTCGTCACGCGCACCCGCACGGAGACGCAGAAGCCGTCTTTGTACAAGGTTCTGATGCTGAACGACGATTACACGCCCATGGAATTCGTGGTGCATGTGCTGCAACGCTTTTTCAAGATGAGCATCGAGGATGCGACGCGGGTGATGCTGCATGTGCATCAGCGTGGCGTGGGGATCTGCGGCATCTTCACCTATGAAGTGGCCGAGACGAAGGTGACGCAGGTGATGGATTTCGCCAAGCAGCATCAGCATCCGCTGCAATGCACGCTGGAAAAGGCCTGAAGCCTTTTCCAGCGTGCATTGCGGTTTTTTGTTTTGCCCCTGCGGGCGCCGCCCATCCGGGCGGCTTGCTTCCTCGCATTAGCTCGGGCGGCCGGTCGGCGTTCAGCCAGAGGCTGACCTTCGGTTCGCGGCGCTGCGCGCCGGGGTGGATCAACCCCGCCTCCGAGTGGTCAGCCCCGGCGCGCAGCGCCGCAAGGCCGACCGGCCGCCGCGCCTAATGGCGCGAAAGCCAAACGGAGCGGATGCGGAGCGCCCGGCGTCTGAGGGGCTAAAACAAAAACCCCATGCTTGCCAAAGCATGCGAAAATCTATAACGCCCCGCGCTTCAATCGCGAGATCACATGCCGACCTGCCCGGCGAACATGGGCTGCCGTGGCTGGTCTTGAACTCGCCCCAATCCCTGCGAAGGGAACGAAAGGAGCCGAAATGCCCAAGCTGAAGACCAAGAGCGGTGTGAAGAAGCGCTTCAAATTCACCGCGACCGGCAAGATCAAGCATGGTGTGGCCGGCAAGCGCCACCGCCTGATCAGCCACAACGGGAAATATATTCGCCAGAACCGTGGCACCAGCGTGCTGTCCGAAGCCGATACGGCTCGGGTGGTCGCTTGGGCCCCCTATGGCCTGAAGTAAGGAGCGCATCAGCTATGGCACGTGTGAAGAGGGGCGTTACCGCCCGTGCGCGTCACAAGCGCGTTCTTGAACAGGCGAAGGGCTATTATGGCCGCCGCAAGAACACCATCCGCATTGCGCGTCAGGCCGTCGAAAAGGCCGGCCAATACGCCTATCGCGACCGCAAGGTTAAGAAGCGGAGCTTCCGCGCCCTGTGGATTCAACGCATCAACGCCGCCACCCGCGAACAGGGTGTGACCTATTCGGCGTTCATGCACGCGCTGTCGAATTCCGGCCTTCAGCTTGATCGCAAGGTGCTTGCCGATCTCGCCATGAACGAGCCCGCGGCGTTCAAGGCCGTGTTTGATCAGGTGATGGCGGGCGCCACGGCCTGATCTCGCGACCTTTGCGAGTATCGCATTGAAGGGGCGCGGGAAGGCTTTGGCCTTCCCGCGCCCCTTTTGTTTGGGCCCTTTTGTTTTCCTGCGCGGGCGGCTAACCCGCCCGCCGACTTCCAAGAATATAGGAACAACCGTTGAGCACCGACGCGCTGCAGAGCGAACTTCTCGCCCGGATCTACGCTGCCGACACGCTGGACGCGCTGGAAGCCGTGCGCCTGGCCGCGCTGGGCAAGGCGGGGCAGATCACCCAGCTGATGAAAAGCCTTGGCGGATTGCAGCCGGAGGAGCGACTGGCGGTTGCGCCCGCCTATCAGGCGCTGCGCGAAACGGTTTCGGCTGCGCTGGAGGCGCGAAAGGCCGATCTGGGCAGGGCGGCGCTGACGGCGCGGCTGGAGGCCGAGCGGATCGACATGTCGTTGCCGCCCGCGCCGCCTCTGGCGGGCAGCGTGCATCCGATTTCGCAGGTGATGGACGAGCTTTCGGAGATTTTCGCGGACCTTGGCTTCGCGGTGGCCGAAGGGCCGGAGATCGAGAGCGACTGGCACAATTTCACCGCGCTGAACATTCCGCCCGAGCATCCGGCGCGGGCGATGCACGATACCTTCTATGCGACGCCCGCCGAGGGTGGTGAGAGGATGGTGCTGCGCACCCACACCTCCCCGGTGCAGATCCGCACGATGATGGCTGAAAAGCCGCCCATTCGCATCATCGCGCCGGGGCGTGTCTATCGGTCTGATTCGGATGCCACCCACACGCCGATGTTCCATCAGGTGGAGGGGCTGGTGATCGACCGGGGCATTCACCTTGGCCATCTGAAATGGACGCTGGAGACCTTCGTGAAGGCCTTCTTCGAAGTGGATGATGTGACGCTCAGGCTCCGGCCCAGTTACTTCCCCTTCACCGAGCCGGGTGTTGAGGTGGACGTGGGTTGTTCGTGGGAGAATGGCACGCTGAAGATCGGCGGCACGTCTTCGTGGATGGAAATTCTCGGGGCCGGGATGGTGCATCGCCGTGTGCTGGAAAATTGCGGGCTGGACCCGGCCGAATGGCAGGGTTTCGCCTTTGGCTGCGGCATCGATCGCCTCGCCATGCTGAAATATGGGATGACGGATTTGCGCGCCTTTTTCGATGCGGATTTGCGCTGGCTGAAGCATTTCGGCTTTGCCTCTCTGGACGTGCCGACCCTGTCTGCGGGAGTGGGCGCATGAAGTTCCCGTTGAGCTGGCTGAAGCGCTATCTGGAAACGAGCGCGACCGCCGATGAACTGGCGGTGGCGATGACGCGGGTGGGGCTGGAGGTGGAAGATGTTTCCAACCCGGCCGACGCGCTGAAGCCGTTCGTAATCGCGAAGGTGCTGACGGCCGAACGGCATCCGCAGGCGGACAAGTTGCAAGTGTTGAGTGTGGACACCGGCACGGGCGCGGGCCTTCAGGTGGTGTGCGGTGCGCCCAATGCGCGGGCCGGGCTGCTGGGGGTGTTCGGGCCTCCCGGCGCACATGTGCCGGGGCTGGACGTGGTGCTGAAGGTGGCGGCCATTCGTGGCGTCGAATCCAACGGCATGATGTGTTCCACTCGCGAGCTGCTGCTGGGCGAGGACCATGACGGCATCATCGAGCTGCCTGCGGATGCGCCGGTGGGCACCTCTTATGCGCAATGGGCCGGGTTGGACGATCCCGTGTTCGATGTGGCGATCACGCCGAACCGGCAGGATTGCATGGGGGTGTATGGCATCGCCCGCGATCTGGCGGCTGCCGGGCTGGGGGCGTTGAAGCCGTTGACCGCGCCTGACCTCGCCGAGAGCGGGCCGGTGGCGGTGGCGGTGCGCACCGACGATCCCGAGGGCTGCCCGGCCTTTTATGCGCGATCCGTGTCCCGCGTGGTGAACGGCCCTTCGCCCGCATGGTTGCAGGATCTGCTGACCAAGGCGGGGCTGCGGCCGATTTCGGCGCTGGTGGATGTGACCAATTATTTCACCATCGGCCATGGACGGCCGCTGCATGTCTATGATGTGGCGAAGCTGCAAGGCGGGCTGGTGGCGCGGCGGGCGCGGGACGGCGAGGAATTGTTGGCGCTGAACGGCAAAAGCTATGCGCTGACCGGAGATATGACGGTGATCGCCGATGATGCTCATGTGCATGACATTGGCGGCATCATGGGCGGGATGGAGTCGGGCGTGTCCGAGGGCACGACGGACGTGCTGATCGAGGCGGCCTATTTCGATCCGGCGCGGATCGGCCATACCGGCCGGGCGCTGGGGCTGACGTCTGACGCACGGGCGCGGTTCGAGCGCGGGGTGGACCCGGCGTTCGTGGAACCGGGCCTTGATCTGGCAGCTGCGATGGTGCTGGCGCTGTGTGGGGGGACGGTTTCCGAAATCGCGCGCGCCGGGGACGCGCCGGTCGTGGCCAAAACGGTGCGCTTCGATCCGGCGCTGACGCAGGCGCTGGGCGGGCTGGATGTGGCGGCTGACGAGCAGAAGGCGATTCTGGAACGGCTGGGCTTTGGTGTGTCCGGCGATGCGCCGTGGGATGTGGCGGTGCCCAGCTGGCGGCGCGATGTGGATGGCGCGGCCGATCTGGTGGAAGAAGTCGTGCGGTTGCACGGGCTGGACAAGGTGCAGTCCGTGGCGCTGCCGCGCGCGGAAGGCGTAGCCACCCCCACCGCGACGCCGGGGCAGAAGTTGGAGCGGCGGCTGAAACGGCTGATGGCCGGGCGCGGGCTGGACGAGGCGATCACGTGGAGCTTCATCGCCGAGGCCGAGGCTGCGAAATTCGGCGGCTTCCACTGGCGGCTGGACAATCCGCTGTCGGCCGAACTCGCGGTGATGCGGGCTTCCTTGTTGCCGGGGCTGGTGGCGGCTGCCGAGCGCAACATGGCGCGCGGGGCCGATGGTGTGCGCTTCTTCCAATATGGCCGCCGTTATCTGAGCGACGGCGAGAAGCCGACGCTGGCGCTGCTGCTGGCGGGCGAGGCGGTGCCGCGCGGCTGGCAGACGGGCAAGGCGCGCGCCTTCGATGCGTTCGACGTGAAGGCTGAAGTGCTGGCGGTGTTGGCAGCGGCCGGTGCGCCGGTGGAGCGGTTGCAGACGGTGCAGCCCGCCAGCGCGCATTATCACCCCGGCCGCTCTGCGAAGCTGGTGCTGGGCAAGGCCGTGCTGGCCGAGTTCGGCGAACTGCACCCGCATGTGCTGGGCGATCTGCCCGGTGCGGCTGCAGCCGAAGTCTATCTGGATGCCGTGCCGGAGCGGCGGGCGAAGCGGGCGCGGCCTGCCTTCAGCCCGCCGGCGCTTCAGCCGGTGACGCGGGACTTCGCCTTCCTGTTGCCAGAAACGGCGCAGGCCGATGCGCTGCTGCGCGCGGTGAAGGGGGCGGATAAGGCGCTGATCGTGGACGCGCGGTTGTTCGATCGGTTCGCGGGGGCGGGCGTGCCGGACGGGCAGGTGAGCCTTGCGGTGACGGTGACGTTGCAGCCGGTGGAAAAGACGCTGACGGATGCGGAGATTGAGGGGGTTGGCAAGGCTGTTGTGGCTGCTGCTGCGAAGGTTGGGGGGGTGTTGCGGAGTTAGCCGCAGCCGGCTGGGCCGGCCGGCGGCTCAGCCGCCGAGTCCGGCTGTGGGATGAAGAAAAGGAAAAAAGAGCCGGGCAGAGCCGGGCCGTCGGACACGTAAAAAAGGGGCGGGGGAGAGACCCCGCCCCTTTTTCGTGCCGGCCGGGCGCTTCGGCGAGTCTGCAGGCCTTCGCCGGATTGCCTTGCAATCCGGCTCCAGGCTGCAGCCGCCTATCGCGCCTGTTGCATCTGTTCTTGGCTCACCGGCACAATCCGGATTTCAACCCGGCGGTTCTGCGCCCGGCCTTCCGGGGTGTCGTTCGAAGCCACCGGCTGGGTGAAGCCGAAGCCGCGCGGCTGCATGCGGGCGCGGGAAACGCCGAAGCTTTCGAGGCTGCCGACCACTGCTTCGGCCCGTTGTTCCGAAAGCCGCTGGTTGGCCGCCGCCGAGCCGACGTTATCGGTATGGCCGAACACGCCGATCACGGTGGACGGGTAGGCGTTCAGCACCTTCGCCACTTCCTGCAGCTGGCCGCGCATTTCCGGGCGGACGACATAGGAGTTGAAATCGAAGGTGATGGTATCCGGGAACACCAGCTTGATCTCGTCGCCCTCGCGTTCCACCTGAATTTCGGTGCCCGCCGTTGCCTGCCGCAGTTCGCGTTCCTGCTTGTCCATATAGGAACCGACGCCGCCGCCCGCGATGGAGCCGACGCCCGCGCCGATCAGCGCGCCGGTGTTGCCGCCGATCAGCCCGCCCAGCAGCGCCCCGCCGAGGCCGCCGACGAGCGCGCCCTTGCCGCCCCGGTTCAGCGTCTGCTGCCCGGTGACCGGATCCGTGGAACATCCCGAGACCAGAAGCAGCGCGGCCATCGCCCCGCCGATCATCAGTTGCGACTTCTGCCTGCGCGCCGAAATGGCCATATGCCGTCCTCCTGTGGTCTGTGTTCTGTTGCCGGTTCAGGTCGTCCGCCTGCGAAAGCAGCCGCCGCCTTGACCGTGGCTGAACCTGAATAGACCGGCAAAGTTCCGCTGACTATCCAGAAGTGAACAGTCGGCTACGGCGGCAACTTCTGCGCATGGTTGAGAAAATCCGCGCATGCTTGAGAAAATCGGCCGCAGGCGGCATAACGGCGGCAATCATGGACTTTCCCTGGACCGATGTCGCGATCATCCTTGCGCTGATCGCCCTGAATGGCTTCTTTGCCGGTGCTGAACTGGCAATCGTCTCCGCCCGCAAGCCCCGCCTCGCCGTGATGGAGCGCGCGAATGTGCGCGGTGCTGCCACGGCGCTGAAATTGCAGGAAAATCCTGGCCGATTCCTGTCCGCCGTGCAGATCGGCATCACGCTGGTGGGCGTGGCCAACGGGGCCTATTCCGGGGCGAGCCTTGCCGGGCCTGCGGCCGCATGGCTGGAATCGCTGGGGGTTCCGCCGCGCTTTTCCGACAATGCCGGGTTCGCGCTGGTGATCGTTGTCGTCACCTATCTCTCGCTCATCGTGGGGGAACTGGTGCCCAAGCAGCTGGCGCTGCGCGCGCCGGAGCGCTTCGCGGCGATGGTGGCCCCGATCATGACGATGATGACGCGGCTGACCAGCCCGTTCGTGACTCTGCTGGACGCCTCCACCGGCCTGATCTTCCGGCTTCTGCGCATCGACCGCGAGGGCGACAATGGCGTGACAGAGGAAGAGCTGCGCCATGTGGTGCAGGAAGCCGAGGTGGCGGGCGTGATCGAAGGCAAGGAACGCGAGCTGATTTCCGGTATCATGCGCCTTGCCGACCGCCCCGTGCGCGGTGTGATGACGCCTCGCCCGGAAGTTGACTGGCTGGATTTGAACGCGCCCGAAGCCGATGTGCGCGCGCGGCTGATCGCCACCCCGCACAGCCGGGTTCTGGTGGGCGACGGCTCCATCGACCGCATCGTCGGCGTGGTGCAGGCGCGTGACGCGCTGGCCGCCCTGCTGGACGGCAAGCCGCTGGGGCTGGCGGGCCTTGTGCGCAAGGCCCCGGTGGTGCCCGATGTCGCCGAAGCGACCGCCGCGCTGGCGGCGTTGCGTGACGCCGACGTGCCCATGGCCGTGGTGATCGACGAATATGGCCATTTCGAAGGGGTGGTGACGCCCGCCGATTTGCTGGCGGCCATTGCGGGCGAATTCCGATCCGACATGGACGACGAAACCGACCCGGCGCTGGTGCAGCGCGAGGACGGCAGCTGGCTGGTCTCGGGTAGCCTCGCCGCCGACGAACTGGCCGAGCGGCTGGACTTCCGGCTGGAGGAGGAACGCGATTACCAGACCGTCGCCGGGCTGGTGCTGGCGGAAATGCGCCACATCCCGACAACCGGCGAAGCGGTGGAAAGCCATGGCTGGCGCTTTGAAGTCGTCGACATGGACGGGCGGAAGATCGACAAGCTGTTCGTATCCCGCGTGAGTGCACATTAAAGCCGGACGGTAGGAGAGGTTGCGATGAAGGGACTTGTCTGGGGGCTGTTCGGGGTTCTCGCCGCGTTGTGGACGCTGTTCGCATGGTTGCTGCACGCGCTGGCCGGGGCAGGCGGCGCCGTGGTGACGAACGTGACCCGCTGGCTGCAGATCGACCTTGCCACCACCCAGTGGCTGGCCGACGGCATGGCACTGGCCGGCGGCATGGCGCAGGTGCTGGTGATCATCGTCTGGCTGATGGGCATGGGCCTGATCCTGATGTTCGCCTGGATGGGCAGCCAGGCCGTGAACAACGCCCGCGTGCTGGGCGAGGAACTGCAACGCGACCCCGCCGTGCGCGGCGGCGGCGAGGTGCTGGACGGCGAAGTGATCGAGGAACGGGTGCAGCCGGTGCGGGGGTTGGAGCGGTAGGGTTGGGCTGGCGGGCGGTTTGCCTCCGGCGGCCGGGCTCTGCCCGGACCCGGCAGGGAAATGATTTCCCTGCACCCTCAATATTTGCGTTGCGCTGAAATTCCAGCGTCGTGGACATGATCAGCTTCAATTGCCTGCGGCGCTACGCGGCTCTCTCTCCCCGTTGGGGAGAGAGGTGGAGAGAGGGGCGCAACGTTGGGCCTGACCCACCAACCTCCCCGCCCCCTCCCAGCCGCTCAGGCTGAGCTTGTCGAAGCCCCATAGAGCATGCCCGCCACCGGCTCGGTCATTGTGCTGTTACGTTAGGGGCTTCGACAAGCTCAGCCTGAGCGGAAGAGGGGCGGCCAAGCGACGTCGGTTTGCACAGGATATAATCGCCAAAGAAAAGCGGGGCCCCGGATCAAGTCCGGGGCGACGAGTGGAGAGGTGGGTGGGATACTGCCCAAAGCGCCGCAGGCACTAAACTCCAACCTCGCGCCAAGCCGATAGCCCCCACCCCAACCCCTCCCCTAAAGGAGGAGGGGCTAAGGAAAACTAAGGGGGTGCAGGGGAATCATTCCCCTGCCGGGGGAGTTTGAGGGGGCAGAGCCTCCTCAACTCTGACCTCTGAGCAGAGAAGCCGCTCCGGCTTTCGCTGGCGCGCGCGTCAGCCCTTCGCGCCCGCCTTCTGCGCCTGTTCCCATGCCAGTTTGGCCAGCGGCTCCACCGTGGCGGACATCGCCTTGGCGTGGGCGCTGGCGGCGGTTCCGCGCACCACGCGGCCGCGGATGCCGTGGACGATCGCGGCGAGGCGGAACATGTTGTAGGCGACGTAGAAGTCCATGTTGGCGTTGACCATCGCCACGTCATGCCCGGTACGGCGGCAGTACATCTCCACATACTCCTGTTCGGTGGGGATGTTCATCTCGGCGAGGTTCACGTCTGTCAGGCCGACGGTGCCGGTGGGGGGCATGCGGTACATCATCAGATGGTAGGAAAAGTCCGCTAGCGGGTGGCCGAGCGTGCTGAGTTCCCAATCGAGCACGGCGAGCACTTTCGGCTCCGTCGGGTGGAAGATCATATTGTCGCAGCGGTAATCGCCATGGACGATGGCCACTTCATCCCCGGGGGGGATGTTGGCGGGGAGCCATTCGACGAGCTTGTCCATTTCCGGCACCCGGCCTGCGGCTTCGTCATCCAGATATTGCTGTGACCAGCGGCCGATCTGGCGGGCGAAATAATTGCCGGGTTTGCCGAAATCGCCGAGGCCCGCGGCGACCGGATCGATCGTGTGCAGATGGGCGATGGTTTCGTTCATCGCTTCGAAATAGCGGCGGCGGTCTGCGGTGGGGACGTCGGGGAAGGTGCCGTCCCAGATGACGCGGCCTTCCACGCAATCCATCACATAGAACCATGTGCCGATCACCGATTCGTCGGTGCACAGGCCGAAGGTTTCGGCGACGGGGAAGCCCTGTGCGAACAGGGCGGTGATCACCTTATATTCGCGATCCACCGCATGGGCGGATTTCAGCAGGGTGCCGGGCGGCTTGCGGCGCAGCACATAGGCACGTTTGGGGGTGATCAGCTTGTAGGTGGGGTTGGACTGGCCGCCCTTGAACTGGCGGACTTCCAGCGGCCCGGCGTAATCGCGCACATTGGCCTGCATCCAAGCGTCGAGCGCGGCTTCATCGAAGCGATGGGCCTCGCGCACCTCTGCGGTGCCCGAAAATTGTTCCTGCCGGCTGGCCATCCTGTGATCCTTCCTTGTGGCGGCTGATAGGGACGTCAGCCGTCTGCCCGTTCGCGGGCGATTTCGCGCCAGCCGATATCGCGGCGGAAGAAGCCATCGGCAAAGCTGATCTTTTCGACGGCAGCGTAAGCCGTGGCGACGGCCTGTGCGACGGTAGGGCCGCTGGCGGTGACGCCCAGCACCCGGCCGCCGCTGCTGATCAACTGGCCTTGGGCATCCAGCGCGGTGCCGGCGTGCAGCACGCGCGCGCCTGTGGCTTCGGCGGCTTCGAGGTTGCCGATAGGGCCGCCCTTGGCCGGAGTGCCGGGATAGCCTTTGGCGGCCACCACGATCACGGCGGCGGCGGCGGGCTTCCAGCGGGCGGTGTGCCCTGCGAGTTCGCCGTTGGCGGCGGCCAGCAGCAGGTCCGCGAGGTCGCTGTCCAGCAGCGCCATCAGCACCTGGCATTCGGGATCGCCGAAGCGGACATTATATTCGATGAGGCTGGGGCCGCTGTCCGTGAGCATCAGCCCGGCGAACAGCACGCCGGTGAAGGGGGTGCCGCGCGCAGCCATGGTGGCGAGCGTCGGCTCGATGATCTCGGCCATGGTGCGGGCCTGAAGCTCGGCTGTGAAGACACGCGCCGGGGCATAGGCCCCCATGCCGCCGGTGTTGGGGCCGGTGTCTCCGTCACCCACGCGCTTGTGATCCTGTGCGGCGAGCAGGGGCAGGGCGGTTGTGCCATCGGCGAGGACGAAGAAGCTGACTTCTTCGCCGACGAGGCATTGTTCGATCACCACTTCCGCACCGGGTGAAACAAAGAGATCGCGCAGCGCGGATTCGGCTTCGGCGTGGGTGGCGGCGACGGTGACGCCCTTGCCGGCCGCCAGCCCATCGGCCTTCACCACCACGGGCAGCGGGTGTGCGGCGGCATAGGCCAGCGCCGGTTCCAGCGCGTCGAAGCGGCGATAGCGGGCGGTGGGAATCTGCGCGTCGTCACACAATTGCTTGGTGAAGGCCTTGGAGGCTTCGAGGCGGGCGGCATCTGCACTGGGGCCGAACACCGGGATCTGCGCGGCGCGCAGGGCATCCGCCACGCCAGCGGCCAGTGGTGCCTCCGGGCCGATCACGACGAGGCCGATCCGTTCAGCCCGTGCAAAGGCGGTGACGGCGGCGGGATCGAGGATGTCCAGCGCCGGGAGAGGGGTGGCGACGCCTGCCATGCCGGGGTTGCCGGGGGCCACGAACAGGCGGGCGCAGAGCGGCGAGGCGGCGAGCTTCAGGGCGAGGGCATGTTCGCGGCCGCCGCTGCCGAGGAGAAGGATGGGGAAGGCTGTTGAGATGGACATGGCGGGCGGCTTAGGCGTTGCAGGCGCGCGATGGAAGCGGCGCGTTCAATCGGCGGCGATGCGCAGTTCGCTGATGCGGCACACGTCCACGCCCATGCGGATCAGCGGCTCGCCGCTGGCGAACTGGAAGCGCATGTCGAACAGGCAGGCGGATGAGCCGTCATCGAAATTGACCATGGCCGACTGGCCCGGCGCGATGGCGGCCTTGCCGAGCCAATCGTGGCGGCCGAAATAGCGCGCCCCCTTGCGGGTGGCCTTGATGCGCCAGATCGGGCGATCGGTTTCATTGATGACGGAGACGGCGCGGTTGCGGCCATCGTTGCTGGCGCCGGGGCCGCCTTGGGATGCGGGGATGACCTCTGCCGTGGCGGCGCGGTTGCGGCCACCCGGCATCAGGGCGAGCGCCGCGCCCGCCAGCGCGAGAAGGGTCGCCACGATCAGGCTTGTGGTGACGGTGCTGCGCGACATGCTTCGGGTTTCCGGCCCCTGTAAGTTCAGGCCATGGCCTAGCAAAACGCGCGGCGGGTTTGAAGTGGCGCGCTTGCGGGTTTATGTCGGGCCGCATGGCATCGGCAGCCCCAAACATTCCCGAATTCTCCGTGTCTGAACTGGCGCACAGCGTGCGGCGCACGCTGGAGGACCGGTTCGGGCTGGTGCGCGTGCGCGGCGAACTTTCGGGCTTCAAGGTCTATGGATCGGGCCATGCCTATTTCGACCTGAAAGATGCCGACGCCGTGCTGGCGGGGGTGATGTGGAAGGGCAATTATCAGCGGCTGGGCTTTCGCGGGGAAGACGGGCTGGAGGTGATCGCGACGGGGAAATTGTCCACCTATGGCAAATCCTCGCGCTATCAGCTGATCGTCGAGCGGATGGAGGTGGCGGGCGTCGGCGCGCTGCTGAAGCAGATCGAGGAGCGGCGGCGGCGGCTGGAGGCCGAGGGGCTGTTCGATCGCGCCGCCAAGCCGCCACGGCCGTTCCTGCCCGCGCATATCGGCGTGGTGACGTCTCCGCAGGGGGCGGTGATCCGGGATATATTGCATCGCCTGCATGACCGCTTCCCGCGCCGGGTGACTTTGTGGCCGGTGCCGGTGCAGGGCGATGGCGCGGCGGCGCGGATCGCGGCGGCGATCCGGGGGTTCAACGCCATGCCGCAGGGGCAGCGGCCGGATCTGCTGATCGTGGCGCGCGGGGGTGGCTCCATCGAGGATCTGATGGCCTTCAACGAGGAGGCGGTGGTGCGGGCGGCGGCGGCCAGCGCGATTCCGCTGATTTCGGCGGTGGGCCATGAAACGGACACCACGCTGATCGATTACGCCTCTGCGTTGCGCGCGCCGACGCCGACGGCGGCAGCGGAACTGGCGGTGCCGGTGCGGGCGGATTTGCTCGAGACGCTGGCCGATCTGGGGCTAAGGGCGCAGCGGGCGGAGCGGCGGGCGCGGCTGTTGCGGGCCGAGCGGCTGGGCGCGCTGGCGGCGCGGCTGCCGCGCCCGGCGGCGATCGCCGGGATGGCGCGGCAGCGGCTGGATGACGCAGGCGAGCGGTTGCCGCGCGCGTTGAAGGGGCGGGTGCGGTTGCTGCGCACGCGATTCGAAGCGGTGGGCGGGCGGCTTTCCGTGCGGCTACTAACACAGGAGGCCGCGCGCGAGCGGGCGCGGCTGGAGTCGCCCCGGGTGACGCCGAACCCGGCGCTGCTGAGGGCACGGCTGGCGGCGGCGCGGGCGGCGCTGGCCTCTGGTTTCCGGCTGGCGGAGAGCCTGTCTCCACAGGCGGTGCTGGCGCGGGGCTTTACGATGGTGCGGTTGCCGGATGGCTCGCTGGCGCGCAATGCTGCGGTTGCGGCGGGCGCGGCCGAGCTTCGTATCCTGTTTGCAGACGGAGATGTGGCCGCGCGTCCACTGTCTGGCCCGGACGCAGGGCCGGCGGTGAAACCGAGGCCTGCCACCCCGCGAGCATCCGGTGGGACGCCCGGCGACTCTCAGGGTGATCTGTTTTGAATTCCGAATTCTGAAGGATGACGCACATGTTGAACTTCTCTGCCGGACGGCCCGCGAAAATTCGTTATCTTTCAGGGAGTTTCAAGATCATCTCTGACGGAGACCATGTGCTGTGCGCGGTTTCCGGGCAGAAGATCCCGCTGTCTCAACTGCGCTATTGGAGCCATGTTCTGCAGGAGGCCTATGCCTCTGCCGAGCTGGCGGCGGTGCGCTATGCCGAAGCGCGGGAAAAGGGGCTGATCTGAGCGATAGGCCCTGTGTAGGCGGGGATTCGCCGCCGCATTTCGCCACTGTGGCGCTTTGGCAACAGGCGCGCGCAACTATCGGGCGAACCCTCTATGCTGCTTTACAGCATGATGGCTTTTTGGTGAAACCTCCGATCAAGCCAAAAGGCCGACGGTCGGATTCCACATTCTTTTAGGGTTTGTCCCCTGAAGCGCGTGTGAACGATCCGGAACAAAGCAAGGCGTTTCCAGGTGGAGGGATAACCGGCGTTTGCGCCGAGCCGCCTGGAATGCTTCAAAGGAAGGACTGACATACGTGACCCAAATTCTCTGGCACAAGCGCGCCGCCCTTAAGGGCTCGGTCGCTTCGGCTGCTGTCGGCATCGCGATGCTCGCTGGCCCGGCAGCTTTTGCACAGTCCACTGCGGCGGCCGAAACGGCCGACACCGAAACCATCGTGGTGACGGGTTCGCTCATCAAGAACCCGAACCTCGATCGCGCCACCCCGGTGACCGTGACGTCGGCTGACGAAATCAACCTGAAGCAGGTGACGAACGCCGAGCAGGTTCTGCGCGACATCCCCGGCATCGTTCCGTCCATCGGTTCGGCCGTGAACAATGGCAACGGCGGTGCGTCGTTCGTCAACCTGCGCGGCCTGGGTTCCAACCGGAACATCGTTCTGCTCGACGGTCAGCGCCTGGTGCCGGCCGAACTGAATGGCCGTTTCGACCTTAACAACATCCCGCTGGCTCTCATCGAGCGCGTGGACGTGCTGACGGGTGGCGCTTCGACCACCTACGGTGCCGACGCCGTTTCGGGCGTGGTGAACTTCATCACCCGCCGCGACTTCACCGGCGTGGAGCTGAATGCCAACTACGGCCTGACGCAAAAGGGCGACGGCCAGACGCTGAACCTCGACCTCACCACGGGCGCCAGCTTCGACGATGGCCGCGGCAACGTGACCCTGAGCGTCGGCTATCAGGAATCCGATCAGGTTCTGCAGGCCGACCGCGACTTCTCGCGTTATTCCTATGACAGCTTCTTCGGGTCTGCCGGTGGTTCGGGCACGTCCAACCCGTCGCGTTGGTCCAACATCAACCCGACCGCCGGGAACCTGATCCAGAACCCGCTTGAAGGCGCTCAGATCTGCAACGTTCCGAGCGACCCGAACCTTCCGGTGATCCCGGGCGCGCCGAACTGCGTCAACCCGCAGGGTGGTCAGCGTCAAATCACTGCCGACGGCACGGCGTTCCGCCCGGGCACGGCCTATGATGCGTTCAACTTCAACCCGTACAACGTGTTCCAGACGCCGTTCAAGCGCTTCAACATCTATGCGGCCGGCCGCTATGAAGTGAACGAGAATCTGGAATTCTACACCCGTGCGATCTTCTCGAAGAACAAGGTGCAGACAATCATCGCCCCGTCGGGTGCGTTCGGTTTGTCCGTCGTCGTCCCGCTGAATAACCCGTTCCTGACGACCGCTCAGCGCAACGCTTTCTGTAACGTCGATATCAATTCTGGTGTTGGTTACACCCCGCGCTTTACGGCCGCCGAGTGTGCAGCGGCTGCCAATCCGAACCTGAAGCCGGGCGATGCAGACTATCGCAGCGTGAGTGCGGTGGTTTCGCGTCGGAACGTTGAAGGTGGTCCGCGGATTTCCACCTATGACACGACCTTCTTCGACTATCAGGCGGGTCTGCGTGGTGCGATCACCAGCACGATCGATTATGATGTGTCGGGCAGCTACGGCGAATCCGACAACGTTTCCACGGCCGATGGCTACTGGCTGAACTCGCGCGTTCGCCAGTCGATGCTTGCGAACGCCGCGGGCTGCTTCGACACGTCGAACGGCTGCGTTCCGCTGAACCTGTTCGGCGCGACCGGTTCCATCACCCCGGCGATGAATGACTTCCTGAACGAAGCGTCCACCACCAGCAACCGCTTCACCCTGGCGCAAGCCAAGGGTAGCATCTCGGGTGACTTCGGCGTCGGCAGCCCGCTCGCGTCCGACGCGCTCGCCTTTGCGGTCGGCGCTGAATGGCGCAGCTACTCGGCCACCCAAAAGTCCGACCTGCTGTCGCAATCGGGCGATCTGGGTGGTGCCGGTGGTGCGGCTCCGAACATTTCGGGCGGCTTCAACGTCTATGAACTGTTCGGTGAAGTCATTGCGCCGCTGGTGCAGGACAAGCCGTTCATGGAAGACCTCACCTTCGAAGGTGGTGTGCGCTATTCCAGCTACACGGTGGATGCGCCGACGAACCCGACGTTCGACACCTGGACCTGGAAGGTGGGCGGCAGCTGGTCTCCGGGCTTCGGCCTGAAGGTCCGCGGTAACTACGCCAAGGCCATGCGTGCCCCGAACATCGCCGAGCTGTTCTCGCCGGTGAACACGGGCCTGACGAACCTGTCCGACGATCCGTGCGCCAGCCTGAAGGACAATGGCGACTCGCTGGGCCGTCCGACCCCGACGGGTGAATTGCTGGCGATCTGCCTTGCGCAAGGTGCTCCCACCACTTCGATCGGTGCCATCTCGGTTCCGACTGCTGGTCAGGCCAACGCGACCTTTGCCGGCAACGCAGCTCTGAAGCCGGAAAAGTCGACCTCCTGGACGCTGGGCGCAGTGTTCGTGCCGCAGTTCGCGCCGGGCCTCAGCCTGACCGTGGATTACTATAATATCGTAGTGACCGACGCGATCACCTTCCCGACGCCGAACGACGCGATCGAAGCCTGCTTCGGCACGGGTTCGACCCCGGCAGCTGGTGCTCACCTCACCGAGGCCTGCACCAGCATCCGCCGTTCGGACGCCACCGGTTCGCTCTCGGGTGACTCGGCTGAGGTTGGGGGCCTGTTCCTGCCCTATTCGAACCTCGGCCGTCTTGAGACGGACGGTGTCGACTTCACGCTGAACTATGGCACCGATTTCGGTGCCGTGGGCTGGAAGATCGCGCTGACCGGCAACTGGACGGGCAAGTCCGTCTTCCAGGCAACGCCGACATCGTCGTCTATCGATTGCGTGGGCAAGTTCGGCACGAGCTGCGGTTCGATCCAGCCGGATTGGTCCTGGTCGGTGCGGAACACCTTCACGATCAGCGACTTCGACATCTCGTTCCTGTGGCGTCACCTGTCGAGCGTGACCTACGAAGGTGCAGGCGACGTGAACACGGAAGCCTATTCTGGCACGCTGACCGGCGGCAACCTTGCTGGGCAGGAAGTGGACTTCAACCACATCCCGGCCTACAACATCTTCGACCTGTCGGCGCGGTTCCAGGCGAGCGAGACCTTCACGTTCACCTTCGCGATCTCCAACCTCTTCGACAAGCAGCCGAAGGTGGTCGGGAACTCGATCGGTTCCACCTCGTTCAACAGCGGCAACGTCTATCCGTCGACCTACGACGCTCTGGGCCGTCGCTTCAACGTGGGCGCCCGCATCCGCTTCTAAGCGGCTCGGACACCGAAGACACAGCGAGGGGCGGTCCGAAAGGACCGCCCCTTTCTGCATTCGGAGCTTTACGCGGCTGCGTAAGGTAACCGCTGTGGCCGGGGTAATGTGGAACCCACCGGGCGAAATGATCTTCGATCAATAGGATCCAACCGGATTCTGCAGCAGTTCAGGCGGGATTTCGATCAGGGATCGGCGGAGCGGCTTTTTTAACCAGCCGGACCTGCCGGGATCGCTGTGTCAGGGGCTTCTCCGGACGGAGCAAGCGTGACCGGTGGGCGCGGCAGGGCCTTCCGACGCCGACCTCTTGAGCGTTCAGCCGAGCAGGGGGGCGGGGAGTTCCAGCGCGATTGCATGTGTGCGGGCGAGTTCAGCGGCCCAGATGCCAACCTTTTGCACTTCGTCGGCATGGGTTTTCAGGCCGAGTTCGCGGTCTGCGCGGCGATCGTCTGCGGTGAAGCTGCCGCCCGTCTTGCTGTTGCGGGTAAAGGCGGGGCCGCCGACGATCTCGTCGATCTGCGCGGCAGACAGCGCCAGTGTGAAATGGGCGGCCAACGCGGCCAGCGCATCGGCCGGGCGGGCCATCAACTGTTCGCTGTCGAGCGTGCGGATGCGATCACCGAACTGGCCGGCCAGTGCGGCGAACTGGCGTTGTTGCCCCAGCCAGCAGAGCGCGGCGATCTGGATATCGGTGAGCTTCAGCAGCTCGTCGCCCTGCAAGCCGAACTCCAGCAGCCCTTCGCGCCGCAGTTTCACGAACAGGTCGCGCACCCACAGACGCCCCCACAATCCTTTGCGAGCTATGGAGCCAAGGAAATCCTCCAGCGGCGCGTGCAGCAGCAGCGCCCGCGTCTCCGGACGCATACCCAGCATTGCCGGCGCGAGCGGATTGACGAGGTTGGACGGCTTGATCACAACGGCTTCGCCCGGTTGCCACGGCCGCGCCAGCAGGTTCAGCCCCTGATCCAGCACCATGGCGACCCGCGCACCCTCGACAGGGCCGCGATGTCGCCAGCCGACGATGTCATTTAGCAGCACAGGTTCGCTGAGCCCCATGGCAACACCCTCGCGATCCAGCGCGCGCACCAGCAAGGTGGAGCAGCAGAAGGCGGAATGGAAGATATAGCGCAGCGGGGCGGGTGGTATGGCGGCAGCAAGTGCAGCGGCTCGGCCCAGTACGAACGGCGATTTCGCGGCGGGCAGATTTTCGTCTGTCAGGAAGGGGATGGCGCGATGTTGTTCGCGGGGAACGCGCACGAACTGGAAGCGATCGCCGACAGCATCATAGCGGTGGGCGAGCCATTCGGGATTTCGCGACGGATTGTCTGCTTCGGCCATACCGGGCTGATGGCATGGTGCGACGGATGAGCGCAATCGCCCTTCTTGTGCCGCCCATGGGCGGGGCCTAGGACAATCGTTCAATCTGGCCGCAGGATGATGTGGGATGGCGTCGAACGCGAGAAACCTGGACCAGCTGTTGCGCGGCGCGATGGCGGCGCGACAGGCGGGGGATCGAGCGCAGGAACTGGCGTTGCTGACGGAGGCCATGCGGTTGGACGGGGCGCATCCGGTGGTGTGCAACGCGCGCGGGCTGCGGGCGTTGGCCGACGGCGAGTTCGATCTGGCCGCGCAATTGTTCGAACATGCGCTCACGGCGGACCCGGGGCAGCAGCCGTTGCTGATGAATCTGGCCGCCGCCCGGCATGGGCAAGGCGATAAGACGGGCGAACTGGAGGCCCTGAAGGCAGCGATCGCGGTGGATCAGCGGCACCTGATGGCGCAAATCCGGCTGGCCGACTGGTATGAGAATGATGGCAATCTGCCCGCCGCTGCCGAGCATTGGCACAATGTGCTGGCGATGGCGCCCATGGCAGACGATCTGCCCGAACCGCTGATCGCGCGGATCGAGGCCGGGCGGCGCTTTGTTCAGGCGCAGAATGCCGATTTCGCGGAGAAGCTGGAGGCGGGGCTGGCGCAGGCGCGGGCCGGGGTGGATAAGACCAGCAGCAGGCGGTTCGGGGCCTGTGTGGATGCGATGCTGGGGCGGCGGCGCATCTTTGCGAACGAATGTTCAGGGCTGCACTATCCCTTTCTGCCTGCAGATGAATTTTTCGAGCGACGGCTGTTTCCATGGATGGCCGAACTGGAATCCCGCACCGATGTGATCCGCGCGGAGTTCCGCGCGCTGGCGGCCGGAATGTCCGACGCGATCCGGCCTTATGTGCGGCAGGAGGCGGGAACGCCTGCGAACAAGTGGAGCCCGCTGGACAATCGGCTGGACTGGGGGGCGTGTTTCCTGTGGGAGTATGGCGCGCCCAATCAGCCGGTTCTGGATGCCTGCCCGGAAACGGCGCGGGCGTTGGCGGCGTTGCCGCGCAATCATATTCCGGGCCGGGCACCAAGCGCCTTCTTCTCTCTGCTGAAGCCGCGAACGCGAATTCCGCCGCACACCGGAGTGACAAACACGCGCGCCATCATTCACCTGCCGCTGATCGTGCCGGGTGATTGCGGTTTCCGGGTGGGCGGCGAAACACGGCAGTGGCGCGAAGGAGAGGCCTTCGCGTTCGACGACACCATCGAACACGAAGCGTGGAACGACGGCGATGAGTTGCGCGTGGTGCTGATCTTCGACGTGTGGAACCCGCATCTGAGCGAGGAGGAGCAAAAGCTGCTGGTGCAGTTCTTCGCGGCTGCGGATGCGGGCGGGCACAATCCGGCTGGCATGTCGCGCGGAGGCTGATAGACACGGAGGCCCCCTTTTGGCGGGGCTTGTTGTGTGGAGATGTTGATGCGTGCGCTGATTATCCTGTCTCTGTTGCCCCTGCTGGCGTTGCCTGCGCTTCCGGCCGCCGCCCAGAAGGCGGATCAGGCTGTGGACAATGGCGATCTGGATCCACGGCATCCCGATTTCGTGCGCTGCCGGAAAATGCCGGTGCCCGGCTCAACATTCCAGAAGAAGCGCATCTGCAAATCCAACCGGGACTGGCAGCGGGACCTTGAAGAGGCGCGCGGCCAGACCGACGACATGGCGACACAGGCGCGCAACAGCCGCAAGGATTGTTATGGCAGCGGCATTTATTGTTGATCGCGCCGACGGGCTTTGGCTGCGGCTGAACGCAAATGGCATTGCGGCGAGTCGCTAAATCGGCGAGACTCTGTTAGCATGTGCAACATGTGGCCATGGACTCGGTGTGTTCGGCGCACCGTCCGTGTTGCCGATCCTGTTCTGGAGGTTTGAATGCGGACTGTTCTGACTGCCGCCGTGCTGTTGGCCGCCGGCGTTGCCTTTGCCCCCGTCGCGCCGCTGCACGCGGCGCCCTCGACGGAAACCGGCGCGGAAAAGCTGGATCCGAAGGATCCCAACTATGTTCGTTGCCGCAAGATTCAGGTGACGGGTTCGCTGGTGAAGAAAGAGCGTATTTGCCGGACCAACGCCGAATGGGCGCGCGCCAGCGAAGATGCGCAGAAGAACGCCGGTGATCTGATCGGGCGGAATCGCACCGGGACCAACGGGCAGTAAGCCCGGGTGAGGGTTGTAGGGGTGGGGATGTTGGCGGGTTTGACCCGGCGTTGACACCCCCCTCTCCATCTCTCCCCCTTGCAGGGGGAGAGCGCCTCGTAGCGCCGCAGGCAATCGAATCTCGTTACGTCCACGACGTGGGAGTTGCAGCGCTCCGCCAATTTTGAGGGTGCAGGGAAATCACTTCCCTGCCGGGTTCCAAGGGCAGAGCCCTTGGTTCTTTCTTTTTACTGGCAACGCAACAGGGCGCAGAGCCCAAGGCCCCGCGCCCCGCGTGGGGTTCAGGCGGCTGCCTGAACCCCGGCTTCGGTGGAGACAGCCAGTTGTAGCTGGCCGTCTCCGTCTGTCACGGTGACGGTTGCGCCATCCGGCACGTCGCCTGCCAGCAGCAGTTCGGCCAGCGGGTCGACCAGATGCTTCTGGATCGCCCGTTTCAGCGGCCGGGCACCATAGACCGGGTCATAGCCGACGCGGGCCAGCCAGCTTTGCGCGCCTTCGCTGAGGACGAGGGAAATCTTCCTGTCTTTCAGCAGCTTGCGCACATGGTTCAGCTGAATGTCCACGATCGCGCCCATATGTTGCAGGGCGAGGCGGTGGAACAGGATGATTTCATCCAGCCGGTTCAGGAACTCGGGGCGGAAATGCCCGCGCACCACGTCCATCACTTGCGCCTCCGCCTGTTTCACATCCGCGCCATCGGGCAGGGCGGCGATGAACTGGCTGCCGAGGTTCGAGGTGAGGATGATCAGCGTGTTGGAGAAATCGACGGTGCGGCCCTGACCATCCGTCAGGCGGCCGTCATCCAGCACTTGCAGCAGGATGTTGAAGACATCGCTGTGCGCTTTCTCCACCTCGTCGAACAGCACCACCTGATAGGGGCGGCGGCGGACGGCTTCGGTGAGGACACCGCCTTCGTCATAGCCGACATAGCCCGGAGGCGCGCCGATCAGGCGGGCGACCGAGTGTTTTTCCATGAATTCGGACATGTCGATGCGGACCATCGCATCGGATGAATCGAACAGGAAATCGGCCAGCGCCTTGGTGAGTTCCGTCTTACCGACGCCCGTCGGCCCCAGGAACAGGAAGCTGCCGAGCGGCCGGTTGGGATCCTGCAACCCGGCGCGGGCGCGGCGGACGGCCTTGGAAACCGCCTTCACCGCATCATCCTGCCCGATCACCCGCTTGCCGAGTTCGGCTTCCATGTTCAGCAGCTTCTCGCGCTCGCCCTCCATCATTCGCGTGACGGGGATGCCCGTCCAGCGGGAGACGACGGCGGCGATGTCCTCGCTCGTCACTTCCTCACGCACCATGGCGGATTCGGAGGCCTTTTCGGCGTCCGCCAGCTTCGCTTCCAGATCGGGGATCACGCCATAGGTCAGCTCTCCGGCGCGGGCGAAATTGCCCTGCCGCTGCGCCTGCTCCACTTCGAAACGGGCCTGATCCAGCGCCTCCTTGATCTTGGTGGCGTTGGAGAGCTTCTCCTTCTCGCCCTCCCAGCGGGCGGTGAGGTTGCCGGCTTCCAGTTCAAGGTCCGCCAGTTCGGCTTCCAGCGTGGCGAGGCGGCCGCGCGAGGCGTCGTCCTTCTCTTTCGTCAGCGCTTCACGCTCGATTTTCAGCTGGATGATGCGGCGATCCAGCGCCTCGATTTCCTCGGGCTTGGATTCCACCTCCATGCGCAGCCGCGAGGCGGCCTCGTCCATCAGGTCGATGGCCTTATCGGGCAGGAAGCGATCGGAAATATAGCGATTGGAGAGCGTCGCGGCGGAAACCAGCGCGCTGTCGGTGATGCGAACCCCATGATGGAGCTCATATTTTTCCTTCAGGCCGCGCAGGATGGAGATGGTATCTTCCACCGTCGGCTCGCCCACGAACACGGGCTGGAAGCGGCGCTCAAGTGCCGCGTCCTTCTCCACATGCTTGCGATATTCATCCAGCGTGGTCGCGCCGATCACATGCACTTCGCCCCGGCTGAGCGCGGGCTTCAGCAGGTTGGAGGCGTCCATCGAGCCTTCGGATTTGCCCGCGCCCACCAGCGTGTGCATCTCGTCGATGAACAGGATCACCTGCCCCTCGGCGGCCTTCACTTCGTCGATCACGGCCTTCAGCCGCTCTTCGAACTCGCCGCGATATTTCGCGCCCGCGATCAGCGCGCCCATGTCCAGCGCGAACAGTGTCTTGTCTTTCAGGCCATCCGGCACGTCGCCCTTGGCGATGCGCAGGGCGAGGCCTTCGGCGATGGCGGTTTTGCCGACGCCGGGTTCGCCGATCAGCACGGGGTTGTTCTTGGAGCGGCGCGCCAGCACCTGAATCGTGCGGCGGATTTCCTCGTCGCGGCCGATCACCGGGTCCAGCTTGCCGTCGCGCGCGACCTGCGTGAGATCGCGGCCATATTTCTTCAGCGCGTCATAGCTTTCCTCCGCCGACGCGGAGTGCGCAGCGCGGCCCTTGCGCAGCTGCTCGATGGCGGCGTTCAGGCCCTGCGCCGTCACGCCCGCCTCTTTCAGCGCCTTGCCCGCCTCTGTGTCGGGCGCGAGCGCCAGCGCCAGCAGCAGCCGTTCCACGGTGACGAAGCTGTCGCCCGCCTTGCTGGCGATCTGCTCGGCCTGATCCAGCAGGCGCGCGACATCCTGATCCCATTGCATCTGCGCCCCGCTGCCGGACACCTTCGGCAGCTTCGAAACCGCCGTGTCCACCGCGACGCGGGCGCGCTTCGCGTCTCCGCCAGCGGCCTGAATCAGCCCGGTCGCCATGCCCTGATCATCATCCAGCAGGGCCTTCAGCAAATGCCCCGTGGTCACGCGCTGATGCTGTTCGCGCAGCGCGATGGTCTGGGCCGCTTGCAGGAAACCCTTGGCCCGGTCGGTGAATTTCTCGATGTTCATGCCCGCTGGAAACTCCTTTTCCCGACCAATGTAGTGTTGTATTTTTGCCACACAACAGGTCTGCCACAAGAATCGACAGCTGGTTTCCCCCGCCGCGCGATGCTTGGCTGCCGCCCAGCATAAAAATGGGGAGTGAGGCGATGAAGGGCAACCGTCTGTGCGCGATGCTGGGCATCGATCGGCCGATCATTCAGGCACCGATGGGGTGGATCGCGCGGAGCCAGCTGGCCTCTGCCGTGTCCAACGCGGGCGGGCTGGGGATCATCGAGACCAGTTCCGGCGAGCTGGACGCCATCCGCGGCGAAATCGCCAAAATGCGGCAGCTGACGGACAAGCCCTTCGGCGTGAATGTGGCGCAGGCATTTGTGCGCGACCCGGATATCGTGAAATTCATCATCGGCGAAGGCGTGCGCTTCGTGACCACCTCCGCCGGGGACCCAAACCGCTTCTGCGGCGAGCTGAAGGCCGCCGGGCTGACGGTGTTCCATGTGGTGCCCAACCTCGCAGGCGCGCTGAAGGCGCTGGAGGCAGGCGTGGACGGGCTGGTGGTGGAAGGCGGCGAGGGCGGCGGCTTCAAGAACGGCCGCGATGTCTCATCCTTCGTGCTGCTGCCGCTGGTGCGCAGCATCACGGATAAGCCCATCGTCGCGGCAGGCGGAATGTTGTGCGGGCGGACAATGGCCGCCGCCTTCGCACTGGGTGCGGACGCGATCCAGCTGGGCACCCGCATGGTGAGCGCCGAGGAAAGCCCCGTGCACGCGAACTGGAAAAACGCCATCGTTGCCGCGCGCGAGACAGACACGGTGTTCCTGAACCGCCACGGCCGCGGCCCGGCGCTGCGTGCCCTGCGCACGGAAAAAACCACTCGGCTGGAGCTGGAACCCGGGGGCAATATCATGGCCGAATTCGGCCACGCGCTGGACCTCTATTTTGGCGGGGATATGGAGGCCTCCATCGCACTGTCCGGGCAAGTGGCCGGGCGGATCGACAGCGTGCGGCCGGTGAAGGCGATTCTGGACGAGATCATGGCGGAGTATGCGGAGGTGGTGGCCGGGTTGCCTCGGTAGGTTGGGGGTGTTTGCCTCCGGCGGCCAAGGGCTTCGCCCTTGGAACCCAGCAGGGAAATGATTTCCCTGCACCCCCAACATTGGCCTCGCGCTCCAACTCCAACGTCGTGGACGTGATCAGATTTGATTGCCTGCGGCGCTACGGAACTCTCTCCCCCTGTAAGGGGGAGAGTTGGAGAGGGGGTGTCAACGCTGGGCCTGATCCGCAACCGTCGAACAAGCGCGGCGGGAAGCGCCGCAGGCACTAATCTCTAACCTCGCGCCAAGCCGAGAACCCCCACCCCAACCCCTCCCCTGACAGGGGAGGGGCTAAAACGTCGGGGATGCGAGCGGCGTCACGCCCCTGCCGGGGTGAAGGGGCAGAGCCCCTTCGAAAACCTCTACGCCGTCCGCTTCCGATCCAGCCACGCGAACACCAGCCCGCCCACCAGCCCGCCCAGGCTCATCACCAGAAACCCGGCCGGGGTGCGGGCGCCTGCCAGTGGGGAGAAGCCGAACGACAGGCGCATGGCGGCGAGTGCGAGGGCGATCGCGGCCCAGCCTGCCAGCGGGTAGGCGAAGGGGGCGAGCCAGCCTGCGCGCGGGCGCAGCCATCCGGCGATCAGGAAGGCGATCAGCAGCGAGCCGAGCACCACCGGGCCGAGCGTGGGGATGAGGCCGACGAAATCGCGCAGCATCGCGCCGAGGCGGATGTGGATCGGCAGGTTCGTGCCCAGATCCGCCAGCGCGGCCTGCACGAACAGGCTGTGGCCAAGGCTGACGAGTGCGGTTGTGACCAGCGCGGAGATCAGAAAGGCGAGAAGCCGCCGCCACCATGTTTTCATGCGCCCAGCTTTCCGATCAGATCGTGCATATGCTTGTTCCCTCGCCCGGATTGCGGCAAGTCTAGCGGAGAAATCGGCGGGACGGGAGAGTGGATATGCATGTGCTGAAGGCTCTGTCCGTGGCGTTGGCCATGCTGGTTGCCGGGCCGGTGGCGGCCGCCGTGGAGCCGCGCGTGGAACTGGTGGCGACGGGGCTGAATCACCCGTGGAGCATCGCTTTCCTGCCGGGCGGCGGCGTGCTGGTGACGGAGCGCAACGGCGGGCTGCACCGGCTGGAGGGCCTGCGCATGAGCCGGGTGAGCGGTGTGCCGCCCGTGTTCAACGACGGGCAGGGCGGGCTGTTCGACGTGGTGGCCGATCCGGGCTTTCAGCAAAATGGCATCATCTACCTGAGCTATGCCCATGGCACGCGATCCGCCAATGGCACGCGAATCGCGCGGGCGAAGCTGGTGGGCAATAGCCTGCTGGAGGTGACGCCGATCTACACCGCGACTCCGCTGAAACGCGGCAATGTGCATTTCGGCGGGCGGATGGCCTTTCTGCCGGACGGGACTTTGGCCTTCACCACCGGCGACGGCTTCGATTTCCGCGAGCAGGCGCAGCGGCTGGACAGCCCGCTGGGCAAGGTGATGCGCATCACGACGGACGGGAAAGTGCCGCAGGACAACCCCTTCCTCACCGATTCGGCGGCTCTGGGCACTATTTACAGCCGGGGCCATCGCAACCCGCAGGGGCTGGCGTTCGATCCGGTTCGCGGCCTGTTGTTCGAGCATGAGCATGGCCCGCGCGGCGGTGACGAGGTGAATGTGATCCGGCCGGGCAAGAATTACGGCTGGCCTGTCGCCACCATGGGGCTGGATTATTCCGGCGCGACCGTTTCGCCCTATCGCCGCTATCCGGGGATGGAGGACGGACTGGTGGTGTGGGTGCCGTCCATCGCGCCGTCAGGGCTGGCAGTCTATCGCGGGGCGATGTTCCCGGAATGGAACGGCGATCTGCTGGTGGGGGCGCTGGTGGACAAGGAGGTTCGGCGCGTGCGGCTTTCGCCCGAGGGCAAGGTGCTGGGGCAGGAAAGCCTGTTCCGTTCCATCGGCGAGCGGATTCGCGATGTGCGGGTGGCACCCGACGGGGCGATCTGGGTGACCACCGACGACGACAAGGGCAAGGTGCTGCGCATCAGCCGCTAAAACGCGGCCGTCAGGCGGGCGGGTTGTTCGCCTTCCAGTCCGCCGTGACGGCTTGCAGAAACTCGGCGCCCGGCGTGCTGGCGACCAGCATTTTCAGGAAATGCCGGATCGCGGCCAGCCGCCTTTCGCGGTTGGCGGCAATGCTGTCCTGCTGAAGCACCCCTTCCAGCAGATAATGCACGATGTCGCGCGAGAGCTGGAAATCCTCCGGATCGTAGCTGCCTTCGGGTAGCACCCGTTCGGCGGCGGCGCGGCGGCTTTCATCGAACGCGACCAGCACCGGGCTGGTGATCGACCGCAGTTCCGAGTCTGTCCGGGCGGCGGCGACCAGTTCGGTGAAGGCGGCGAAATCCGGGCCTTGCAATTGGTTCCACAGCGTATCCACCAGCGCGGCGCGGACCGCCTGCCCCTTGTAGCCCGGCTCGATACTGATGTCTGCCAGCGCGGCTTCGAAGACTTCGATCCGCTGCCGGGCCAGATGGTGGACGGTGGCCTTCACCAGTTCCAGCCGCGATCCGAAATGATAGAGCATCGCCGGGCGGGTGAGCCCGGCCCGCTCCGCCACCGCCAGAGTGGAAAAGCGCGAATAGCCCTGCGTGGCCAGGATATCCCGTGCGGCGTCCAATATCCGTCGGCGCGTGCTTCTGCTTTTGGCCAGCTCGTTGCCGGTCAACGCGGTTGGATCGGGGACGGATTCCAGAAAATTTTTCGGTTCGTTACGCAATACAGCCCCCCAAGCAGAAGGAAATTCAATCTATAGCGACCATCCGCCTAATATGCGAGCCGTATGCGGCGCGCTTCAAGCCAGATGAATTCCATGCGAATATTTCCGATCCGGTGTGATCGAGCGCGATCAGGCCGCCATTTCCGCCGAAGGATTTTACGCGCTGCAGCATGGTTTCTGCGGCTGTTCCAAGCTGGATGTCGCCATAGCGAAGTTGCGCCGCCACATCGCCTGCACCGCCCGCGCGGATGAAATGTTCCCCAACGCCGGTGCAGCTGATGGCGCACAGATCATCCGCCCATGTGCCCGCGCCGGGCAGCGGCGTATCCCCCACCCGGCCGGGGCGCTTGCCATAGATGCCGCCGGTGGAGGTGGCGGCGGCAAGGCGGCCTTCGCGATCCAGCGCCACCGCGCCCACCGTGCCATGGCCCAACGCATCCGCCGGAACATCCAGATCTTCAGGCTCCACGCCGATCGCCAGCCGGAAGTAATCCCGGTCGTTGCCGATTGCGGGCAGGCCGATATCGCGGGCGAAGGCGGTGGCCCCGGCGCCCGCCAGCAGCACATGCGGGGTGCGTTCCATCACCGCGCGGGCAGCGTGGATGGGGCTACGCACATCCTGAATGGCAGCGACGGCCCCTGCGCGGCGGCTGGGGCCGTCCATGATGCTGGCGTCGAACTCCACCTCTCCGGCGCGGTTCGGCGGGGAGCCACGACCTGCGGTGTAAAGGCCGGAAGCCTCCAGTTCGGCGACGGCCCATTCCACCGTATCCAGCGCGGACGCGCCTTCAGCCAGCCGGGCTTCGGCTGCGGAGACCAGTTCGCCGAGATGCGCCTCAACGGGGCGGTAGTCGCGACCGGGGGTTACCCCGGCCCCCCCATGCAGCGCGATGGCCCAGCGGGATGTCATGGCACAGGGCTAGCGCCAACGGCCGTGCCTGCGCAAGGCTCAGTTGGCAGCTTTTAGCAGCTCCCGTGCCGTAATCATGCGCATGACTTCATTCGTGCCTTCCAGAATGCGGTGCACACGCAGATCCCGCCACAATTTTTCGATTGGATAATCCATCAGATAGCCATAGCCGCCATGCAGTTGCAGCGCGCGGTCCACCACGGCGGAGCCGGTATCGGTGGCGAAGCGCTTGGCCATGGCGGCGAACTTCGTCTTGTCCGGCGCGCCCGCCGTCACCTTGGCGGCAGCGAGGTAGAGCAGCGCCCGGGCGGCCTGCAATTCCGTTTCCATATCGGCCAGCGTGAACTGGGTGGCCTGAAAATCGGCGATGGCCTTGCCGAACTGGCGGCGATCCCGAACATAGGTCAGCGTTTCGTCGATGGCGCGCTGCGCCCCGCCCAGCGAGCAGGCCCCGATGTTCAGCCGCCCGCCATCCAGCCCCGCCATGGCGATGCGGAAGCCTTGCCCTTCTTCGCCGATCAGGTTTTCCGCGGGCACGCGCACGCCGTCGAAATGCACCTGCGCGGTGGGTTGGCTGCGCCAGCCGAGCTTGCGCTCGTTCGCGCCGAAGGAGACGCCGGGCATGTCCTTCTCGATGGCGAGGCAGGAGATGCCGCCCGCGCCGTCGCCGCCGGTGCGGACCATGGTGACATACAGGTCGTTCGCGCCGCCGCCTGAGATGAAGGCCTTGGAGCCGGTGACGATATAATCGCCGCCATCCTTCACGGCGCTGGTTTTCAGCGCCGCCGCGTCAGAGCCCGCCCCGGGTTCGGTCAGGCAATAGCTGGCGATGATATCCATCGGGATCAGGCTGGGCAGATATTTCTGCCGCACCGTTTCACTGCCGAAGCTGTCGATCATCCAGCTGGCCATGTTGTGGATGGAGATGAAGGCCGAGGTGGAGGGGCAGCCATAGGCCATCGCCTCCATGATGAGCGCCGATTCGAGGCGGCCGAGGCCGATGCCGCCCGACTCTTCGCGCACATAGATGGCGCCGAAGCCGAGCTCTGCCGCCTTGCGAATCGTTTCGCGCGGGAAGTGATGCTCCTCATCCCAGCGCGCGGCATGCGGGGTGATTTCGGCGGCCGTGAAGCGGCGCGCGGTGTCCTGGATGAAGATCTGGTCTTCCGTGAGATCAAACTGGGTCATATGGCTGCCTTAGACATATTTGCGCCGCCGATGCACCCACAGCAGTCACAGGTTTCGGGCGCGTGCGGCGTTGACCTTGGCGGTCGTCTTCGCTATGGCGCGCGCTCTTGTCGGCGGTTTTCCGCTGGCTGCATGCTATTCCGTTCTTTTAAGGCTGATCCGATGAAGCGCACCTACCAACCTTCCAAGCTCGTCCGTGCGCGCCGCCACGGCTTCCGCGCCCGCATGTCGACTGTTGGTGGTCGCAAGGTGCTGGCCCGCCGTCGTTCGCGCGGCCGCAAGGTTCTCTCGGCCTGAGCCGAGTTGCCCGGCTTCTGCCGGACATCTTTCATGACGGATGATCGACACGCGGCTGGGCTGACCCCGGCCGCGTTTCCTTTTGCCCCAATCTCCATCGCCCGAATCAAGGTGCGGCGGGATTTTCTGGCCGCCAATTCCGGCATTCGCGTGCCGATGCCGCCCTTCATCCTGCTGGTGAAGCCCACCGCGCTGGGCGTGCCGCGCGCCGGGTTTACGGTGACGAAGCGCATCGGCAATGCGGTTGCCCGCAACCGGGCGAAGCGGCGGTTGCGCGAAGTGGCACGGCTGGCGATGCCGGGGCTGGCGGTTCCGTCTGCCGATCATATCTTCATCGCGCGGCCGCAGGAGGCCGAGCTTCCGTTCGAGGAGTTGCTGGCGATGACGGTGAAGGCGCTGGAAAAGGCGCAGAAGAAGGTGGCGGCGGCATGAAGCTGGCCGAACTGCCCGCCCGCGCCATCGCCGGGCTGATCCGGCTGTATCAGCTCACGCTCTCCCCCTTGCTGGGGCCGAGCTGCCGATTTTCGCCCAGCTGTTCCCATTACGGGATCGAGGCCCTAAAGCGGCACGGGCTGCTGGCCGGATTGTGGCTGACAGTCCACCGGATCGGCCGTTGCCACCCCTGGGGCGGATCGGGCCACGATCCGGTTCCAGACCAGTTCCATTTGTTCCGCCGGGCACAGCGCCCGGCCATCCGGGAAGAGTGAGCCTGAGCCAGTGACCCAGGAAAACCGCAACCTGATCCTTGCCGTCGTGCTGTCGGCACTGGTGCTGTTCGGCTGGACGTTCGCGTCTGAACGGCTGTTTCCCGCGCCCAAGACGCCGCCCGCCGCAACGGCGACGGCTGCGGCGGGCGGCGGGCCGGTGCTGCCCGGCGCTGCCGCCAATGTGCCGGTGGTGGCCCCTTCGGCCGACACGCTGGCGGCGGTGGGCGCACGGGTGCGGATCGAAACGCCGCGGCTGGAAGGCTCCATCAACCTCACGGGCGCGCGCTTCGACGATCTGGTGCTGAAAGACCATCTCGTCAGCCTGCCGCCTTCCAAGCCGATCCGGCTGTTCTCACCTTCGGGTTCGAAAGACGCCTATTTCGCCGGTTACGGCTGGGTGGGGCCGGGCGCGCCGCCTGCGGACGCTGAGTGGACGGCGAATGCCGCCACGCTTTCTGTGGGCAAGCCCGTGACGCTCAGCTGGCGCAGCCCGCAAGGGCTGATCTTCCAGCAGATCGTTTCCGTTGACGCGAATTTCCTGTTCACCGTTGAGCAGCGGGTGGCGAACGCCTCTGCCGCGCCGGTTTCGCTGCGCGCCTTTGGCTATGTGAACCGCACGGGGCGCGGGCCGGACAAGAATGGCATCAACCTGCATGTCGGCCCCATCGCTGTGCTGGACGGCAAGCTGCTGGAAGGCGACATCGATTACGACAAGCTGCGCGACAAGGGCCCGCAGACAATCAATTCCAAGGGCGGCTGGCTGGGCATCACCGACAAGCATTGGCTGGCGGCGCTGATCCCGGATCAGCAGGCGGCGATCGAAGCGCGCTTCACCGCCGCCGACGCCGAGCGTTATCAGGTGGACTGGCTGAAAGCCCCCGCCACCGTGAACACAGGCGAAGCCGCCATCACCACCAGCCACCTGTTCGCGGGTGCGAAAGAAGTGCGGCTGTTGAATCAGGTGCGCGACGAACTGGGCGTGCCGCTGTTCGACCGGGCGCTGGCCTGGGGCTGGTTCTGGTTCATCGCCCAGCCGATCTTCGGGCTGCTGGCGTGGCTCTATGGGCATCTGGGCAATTATGCGCTGGCCATCGTGGGGCTGACGCTGATCGTGCGCGCCGTGCTGTTCCCCATTGCCAACAAACAATATGCCAGCATGGCCAAGATGCGCATCTTCGCGCCGAAGATGAAGGAAATTCAGGAAAAATATAAGGACGACAAGCAGAAGCAGCAATTCGAGCTGATGGAGCTGTACAAGAAGGAAAAGATCAACCCGCTGGCGGGCTGCCTGCCCATTCTGCTGCAGATTCCGATCTTCTATGCCTTGTATAAAACCCTGCTGATCACGGTGGAAATGCGCCACCAGCCCGCATTCCTGTGGATCAAGGATCTGGCCGCGCCCGATCCGTTGACGCCGCTGAACCTGTTCGGGCTGCTGCCGTTCGATCTGCCGCCCTTCCTGCATCTGGGCATCCTGCCGATCATCCTGGGCGTGACGATGTGGGCGCAGTTCAAGCTGAACCCGCAGCCGATGGACGAGATTCAGGCCAAGGTGTTCGCCTTCATGCCGTGGATCTTCATGTTCATGATGGCCCCGTTCGCGGCGGGCCTTCAGATCTACTGGATCGTGAACAACCTTGTTTCCATCCTGCAGCAGTGGATTCTGCTGAAGAAATATCCGGCCCCCGCGCCGGCCCCGGCGGCGACCAAATGACGGACGCCGAACAGGCCGACCTGATGGAGGAAGCCCGGCGGCTGTTCGCCGGGCCGGTGGAATTCCAGCTGTCTGCGCCGAAGCTGCAGTTCCTGCCGGATGCAGACCTGCCGGAGATCGCCTTCGCCGGGCGCTCCAACGTGGGAAAATCCAGCCTGATGAACGCTTTAACGGGGCGCAACGGGCTGGCGCGCACCTCTAACACGCCCGGCCGCACGCAGGAACTGAACCTGTTTCTGGTGGGTGATCCGCCGGTGCTTCGGCTGGTGGACATGCCCGGTTATGGTTATGCCGAAGCGCCGAAAGACATGGTGCGGCAATGGGCGCATCTGGTGAATGATTATCTGCGTGGCCGCCCCACGCTGAAGCGGGTGCTGGTGCTGGTGGACAGCCGCCACGGGCTGAAGCCGGTGGACCGGGAGATCATGGCGCTTCTGGACAAGGCGGCCGTCAGCTACCAGATCGTGCTGACCAAGGCGGACAAGATCAAGCCGACGGCGCTCGCGGTGGTTTCGGCGCAGGTGGCGGAGGAGGCGCGCAAGCACCCCGCCGCCCACCCGCTGCTGATCCCCACCAGCAGCGAGACGAAAGACGGAATTGCCGACCTGCGCGCAGCCGTGGTGGCCGCCGCCTTTGCCTGAAAGGAAGCCGGGGAATGCAGCCTGATCTGCCGCCTGAAGCCCGTGTTCTGGGATTGGCCGGGGACTATTTCATCAGCCGCGCGCTGCATGTGGCGGCCGAACTGGGGCTGGCAGATGCCATTGCCGATCAGCCGTTGAGCGCCACGGCCATCGCCGCGACGGTGGGGGCGGATGCCGGTGCCGTGGAGCGCATCCTGCGTGCGCTGGAAACGCGCGGGATCTTCACCCGCACGCCCGAAGGCTGGGCGCACAGCCCCGCGTCTGACCGGCTGCGCCGCGCGCACCCGCAGACGCTGGCGGATTTCGTGGGCATGCTGGGCAGCGAGGCGAACTGGTTGTCTGCCGGTGCGATGGCCGATGGCGCGCGCCATGGGCATTGCCCGGCGGAACAACTGTTTGAAGGCGGGCTGTGGGGGCATTTCCGCCGCAACCCGGCGGAAAGCGCGCAGTTCGATGCAGCGATGCTGGCGAAATCCCATGCGGAGATCGCGGGCGTGACTCCGGTGCTCGATCTGGAAGGTGTATCCCTGCTGGCGGATGTGGGCGGGGGGCGCGGGCATTTTCTCTGCGCGCTGCTGGATCGTCACCCCGCCCTGCAGGGGCTGCTGCTGGATCAGCCGCAAGTGGTGGCGGGCGCGCTGCCGCATCCCCGCATGCAGACGGCGGGGCTGGATTTCTTCGCGGACGATCTGCCGGTGGCAGACGCCTATCTGCTGGCCAATGTGATCCATGATTGGGACAAGCCGCGCGCACTGGCCATCCTGCGGGCCGTGCGGGCGGCGGCACCCGCCCATGCGCGGCTGCTGCTGGTGGAGATGGTGTTGCCGCCCGTGCCGGTGCCGCACCCCGGATTCTCGCTGGACATGGTGATGCTGGCGACGACCGGCGGCGAAGAGCGCGACGCGGCGGGCTATGCCGCGTTGCTGGCGGAAGCGGGCTGGGCCATGCAGGGGGTGACGCCCACGCAATCGCCGGTTTCGATTGTGACGGCAGGCCTGATGGCCGCGAAATAAGGCGCGGCTGGTTGCTGAATTGCTGTTAAAAGGCCGAAAGCCTTAAGGGGAGATTGAATTGAAGGCTCTGAGTGCATTCACCGTTGGCGGGCAGACGTTCCTGCCGCTTGTGGAAGGCGGCAAGGGTGTGTCCGCCACGAACCATGCCTCGGCCGGGGCGTGGGCGAAGGCGGGCGGGATCGGCACCGTTTCCGGCGTGAACGCCGACAGCACGGACGAGAATGGCGACATCATCCCGCAAATCTATCACAGCCGCACCCGCGAGGGGCGGCATGAAGAGCTGGTCGCCTATGGCATCAGCGGCGCGGTGGAGCAGGTGCGCCGCGCCTTCGATATCGCGGGCGACGAAATCCGGGCCGGTCGCGGCGCGCTGAACATCAACGTGCTGTGGGAAATGGGCGGCGCGCAGCGGATATTGGAGGGCGTGCTGAGCCAGACCAAGGGCATGCTGCACGGCGTGACCTGCGGCGCGGGCATGCCCTATAAGCTGTCTGAAATCGCCGCACGGCATCAGGTTTATTATTACCCGATCATCTCCTCCGGCCGGGCGTTCCGGGCGTTGTGGAAGCGGGCCTATTCCAAGGCCAGCGAATGGCTGGGCGCGGTGGTGTATGAAGACCCATGGCTGGCGGGCGGACACAATGGCTTGTCCAACGCGGAAGACCCAAGGCAGCCGCAAGACCCTTACCCCCGCGTGAAGGAACTGCGCGAAGTGATGCGCGAAGGTGGCATCCCCGACAGCGTGCCGATCGTGATGGCAGGCGGCGTCTGGTATCTGCGCGACTGGGCGGACTGGATCGACAACCCGGAATTGGGCGCGATCAGCTTCCAGTTCGGCACCCGCCCGCTGCTGACGAAGGAAAGCCCCATCCCCGAAGGCTGGAAGGCGCGCCTGCCGACGCTGGAGGAAGGGGATATCCTGCTGCACAAATTCTCCCCCACCGGCTTTTATTCCAGCGCGGTGCGGAACACGTTCCTGCGCAACCTTGAAGGGCGATCACAACGGCAGATCGCCTTCAGCACCGAGGCAGCCGGGGATCATCAATACACGCTGGACGTCGGCGTGGGCCGCAAGACCTATTATGTGACGCGGGACGATCTGAACCACGCGCGCGAATGGAACGGCGCGGGCTATGATACCGCGCTGAAAACGCCGGACAATACTTTGGTGTTCGTCAGCGCGGCGGAATCGAAGGTGATCCGCAAGGATCAGGCCGATTGCATGGGCTGCCTGTCCCACTGCTCGTTCAGTGCGTGGAAGGATCATGACGATCACACCACCGGCTACCTCGCCGATCCGCGCAGCTTCTGCATCCAGAAAACCCTGCAGGATATCGCCCACGGCGCAGACCCGGAGAACGAGCTGATGTTCGCCGGCCACGCAGCGTTCAACTTCAAGACCGACCCCTTCTATTCAAACGGCTTCGTGCCGACGGTGAAGCAGCTGGTGGATCGGATCCAGACGGGGGATTGACGCGGGGGCGCTGGGGGTTCGCCTCCGGCGGGGAGGGCTCTGCCCTCCACCCGGCAGGGACATGATGTCCCTGCACCCTCAAAGTTGGCGTTGTGCCTGAACTCAAGCGCCGTGCGGATGATCGGATTCGATTGCCTGCGGCGCAACCCAGCCCTCTCCCCCCGCTGGGGGGAGAGTTGGAGAGGGGGGAGCAACGCCGGGCCAAACCCATCACCCTCCCCACACCCACAACCGTCACCCCGGACTTGATCCGGGGGCCAGCTGTTATTCGGCAACGTGGGAACAGAAAAGCTGGACCCCGGATCAAGTCCGGGCTGACGCCGCGTTTGCGGATGCCGTGAGACCAGCGATCCACCGCCCGCGCCTCTCATCGATGACAGCCTGCCGCAACGGAAGGGCGCACTGCGCGTTGACTCGTGCCGCAGCCTTCCCCATGGGTTCCGCGCAAATTCATGTGACCGGGGAGCGATCTGCCCATGAAAATTCTCGTGCCCGTAAAGCGGGTGGTTGATGCCAATGTGAAGGTGCGGGTGAAGCCCGACCAATCCGGCGTCGAACTTGCCAATGTGAAGATGAGCATGAACCCCTTCGACGAGATTTCCGTCGAGGAAGCGGTTCGGCTGAAGGAAAAGGGTGTGGCGACGGAAGTCGTCGTCGTGTCCGTCGGCCCGGCGCAGGCGCAGGAAACGCTGCGCACGGCGCTGGCGATGGGCGCGGACCGCGGCATTCTCGTGACGACCGACGGCCCGACGGAAAGCCTCGCGGTTGCGAAGCTGCTGGCCAAGATCGTGGCCGAGGAAGCGCCCGGCCTGGTGATCCTTGGCAAGCAGGCGATCGACGACGACGCCAACCAGACCGGGCAGATGCTGGCCGCGCTGCTGGGCTGGGGGCAGGGCACCTTCGCCTCCAAGGTGGAGCCGACTGCCGACACCGTGTCTGTCACGCGCGAAATCGACGGCGGGCTTGAAACCGTCGAGCTGAAGCTGCCGGCCGTGGTGACAACCGACCTTCGCCTGAACGAGCCGCGCTATGCCAGCCTGCCGAACATCATGAAGGCCAAGGCGAAGCCGATCGCGAACAAGACGCCCGCCGATTATGGCGTGGACGTGACGCCGCGCCTGACGACGCTGAAAGTGACCGAGCCGCCCAAGCGCAGCGCGGGCATCAAGGTGAAGACTGTCGACGAACTGATCGAGAAGCTGAAGAATTCGGGAGTGATCGCATGAGCGTTCTGGTTCTTGCCGAACATGACAATGCGTCTTTGAAGGACGCGACGCTGAACGCGGTGACGGCTGCCAAGGCGCTGGCCGGGTTCGCCGGTGGCGACGTGCATGTGCTGGTGGCGGGCAAGGGCGCGCAAGCCGCTGCCGATGCCGCCGCGAAGATCGACGGCGTGGCCAAGGTGTTGCTGGCCGACGATGCCGCCTATGGTGACGCGCTGGCCGAGAATGTCGCGCCGCTAATCGCCGGGCTGCTGGCCGGTTATGATGCGCTGGTGGCCCCGGCCACGTCGCGGGGCAAGAACATCGCCCCGCGCGTGGCGGCGCTGGCCGATGTGGCGCAGATTTCCGAAATCCTGTCTGTCGAAGCGGCCGACACCTTCACCCGGCCGATCTATGCCGGGAACGCCATCGCGACCGTGAAATCGGCCGATGCGAAGAAGGTGATCACGGTTCGCGGCACCGCCTTCCCCAAGGCGGCCGCCACCGGCGGTTCGGCGGCTGTCGAAGCGGTTTCGGGCAGCGGCGACGCCGGGCTGTCCAGCTTCAAGGGTGCGGAACTGACGGTTTCCGCGCGGCCGGAACTGACGGGCGCGAAGATCATCGTCTCCGGTGGCCGGGCGCTGGGGTCTGGCGAAGCCTTCACCCAATATATCGACCCGCTGGCCGACAAGCTGGGTGCAGCCGTTGGCGCGTCACGCGCGGCGGTGGATGCCGGTTATGTGCCGAACGACTATCAGGTGGGGCAGACGGGCAAGATCGTCGCGCCGGAACTTTATGTCGCCATCGGCATTTCGGGGGCGATCCAGCATCTGGCGGGCATGAAGGATTCCAAGGTGATCGTGGCGATCAACAAGGATGAAGAAGCCCCCATCTTCCAGGTGGCGGATTACGGCCTTGTGGGCGATCTGTTCACGCTGGTGCCGGAGCTGACTTCGAAGCTCTGAGCCTCTCGACGGCGCTGTGCCAAGGCAATAGGCTCCCCCGGAACTATCCGGGGGAGCCTTTGCATGTCTGGAACGGTGCTTGTGACGGGGGCGTCCGGCTATATCGCCGGGTTCACCATCCGGCAGTTGCTGGCGGAGGGCTGGCAGGTTCGCGGCAGCATCCGCAACCTTGCCCGCGCGGACGAGGTGCGCGCGACGCTGGGGGTTTCGGCGGCGGAGTTGCCGCTGGTTGCAGTGGATCTGCTGTCGGATTCGGGCTGGGCGGAGGCTGCCGCCGGTTGCACGCACCTGCTGCACATCGCCTCCCCGGTGCTGGCGGGCGTGCCGACGCATGAGGATGATCTGATCCGGCCCGCGCGCGAGGGGGCTTTGCGGGCGCTGGCGGCGGCGAAAGCGGCGGGCGTCGGCCGGGTGGTGCTGACGAGCAGCGTGGCGGCCATCACCTATGGCCATGGCAAGACGGACAAACTCTATACCGAGGCGGACTGGACCGACCTCGCCTCGCCCACCACCGGGGCCTATGCGAAATCCAAGACCATCGCCGAACGCGCCGCGCGGGACTGGATGGCGGCGAACGGCGCGGGGATGGAGTTTGCCACCATCAACCCCGGCATGGTGCTGGGGCCGGTGCTTGGCCCCGATTTCTCCGCCTCTCTGGAAGTGGTGAAGCGGCTGATCGACGGCTCCATGCCCGGCCTGCCGCATGTGGGCTTTTCCATCGTCGACGTGCGCGAGGTGGCGGATGCGCATGTGAAGGCGCTGACGGTGCCGGGGATCGACGGCGAGCGCTTCATCGTCGCCGGCGACGAATTCCTGTGGTTGGACGAGATCGCCGCCCTGCTGAAAGCGCGGCTGGGGCCGCGCGCGGCCAAGGTGCCCAGCCGCCGTCTGCCCGATTTCGTCGTGCGGCTGGCCAGCCTGTTCAGCCCGCCGCTGCGCTTCGTGGCATCGGAACTGGGACGCCGTCGGGCGCTGAGTTCGGCCCATGCCAAGGCGCGGCTGGGCATCCGGTTCCGCGCGTCGGCAGACAGCCTTGCTGATGCCGCGAATAGCCTGATTGACGCAGGGATTGTGAAGGTGTGACTCCGGCGCTAACCCCGCCCTGACAGCAGCGAAAAGGATGGGCGAATGAAGGTTGGCGTGATCGGCGCAGGCATCATGGGATCGGGCATCGCGCAGGTGGCCGCCGCCGCAGGCCATGGCGTGACGCTGTCTGACATTGCGCTGGACCGCGCCGAAAAGGGCAAGGCGGGAATCGCCAGGCAGTTGGACCGGCTGGTGGCCAAGGGCACGCTGGACGCCGCCGCCGCAGAGGCCACGCTCGCCCGCATCACGCCTGCCGGGGACAGCGCCGCTTTGTCCGACGCGGATTTCGTGATCGAGGCCGCGACCGAGGGCGAGGAGCTGAAAAAGAAGATCTTCGCCGGGCTGAAACTGGCCCCGCACGCCGTGCTGGCCAGCAACACCTCCTCCATCTCCATCACCATGCTGGGCACCGCGACGGACCGGCCGGACCGCTTTCTGGGCCTGCACTTCTTCAACCCGGTGCCGGTGATGAAGCTGGTGGAAATCATCCCCGGCCTCGCCACCTCGGCCGAAACCCGCGCCATCGCCCGTGATTTCATCGCCACGCTGGGCAAGACCCCGATTGTTTCCGAAGACAGCCCCAGCTTCATCGTCAACCGGGTGCTGTGCCCCATGCTGAACGAGGCGATCTTCGCGCTGGGCGAAGGTGTGGGCAGCGTGGAAGACATCGACACCGGGCTGAAGCTGGGCGCGAACCACCCCATGGGGCCGCTGACGCTGGCGGATTTCGTGGGCCTCGATACACTGCTCGCCATCATGCATGTGATGCAGAAAGCCACCGGAGACCCGAAATACCGCCCCGCGCCGCTGCTGACCAAATATGTGGAAGCCGGTTGGTATGGCCGCAAATCCGGCCGGGGATTCTATGATTATTCCGGCGAAAAACCCGTTCCCACGCGCTGATCCCGTTGCCCCCAAAGGAGGTTCCTGATGTTGAAGGCAGCCCTTCCGATTTCCGCCCTGCTCTTGCTGGCTGGTTGCGCCAGCAACAATGACAGCCCCGCCAACCGCACCGTCTGGGTGGAGGACGGACCGCCGGTGAACTGCATCAACCGCAATCAGGTGCGCAGCTTCCGCGTGATCGATGACCGCACCATCGATTTCGAACGCAACCGCAATCAGGCCTGGCGCAACAACCTGCCCATGCGCTGCAGCGGCCTGACTTTCGGACAAGCGATCCAGATCAACAGCCGCACCAGCCAGATCTGCAGCTTCGACAGCATCACCCCCCGATCCATGGGCAGCGGCCCCAACGCCATGCGCTGCCAACTGGGCCAGTTCCAGCCGATGAAGCGCGTGCCCGTGCCGGAAACCAAGCCGGCGGGGTGACGTTGAGGGCAGGGGGCTTTGCCCCCTGTACCCCCAGCAGGAGGGTGACCCTCCTGCACCTCCGAAGTTTTTGAAAAAGAATAATATTCTTTGCAGAGCCGTTGGCCTGCACCGCCGCTCATCTCCCCCGCTCAGGCTGAGCTTGTCGAAGCCCGTGGAGAATGCACTCTGGCTCGGCCGTTGTGCTTTCACGTTCGGGGCTTCGACAAGCTCAGCCTGAGCGGGCGGAGAGGCGGCAGGATAGAAGACAGGCAAGCGCTGGCTAAAGCCAACATCTGCCGGGAGGCCTTTTAAAAAACTTCGGGGGTCAAGGGGCGTCACGCCCCTTGCGGGGTGCAGGGGCAGAGCCCCTGCCTCCACCGTCACTCGTCGTCGAGGATTCGCGGCGGGGCGCGGTCTTCGAGGTCGCGGGCGACTTTGGGGGTGCGCAGCAGGGCGTCGATGCGGGCGGCTTCGGCGTAGCTGTCGTCCACTTTGAAGTGGATGTCGGCGGCATATTTGGTGTTCACGCGGCGGGCCAGTTCGCCTTTCAGCTGGCGGGCGTGGCTGTTGAGCGCGCGCAGAACCGCTTCCTGATCGGCGGGTGTTGCGCCCACGGGCATGATGAAGGCGGTGGCGTGGCGCAGATCGGGGGAGACGCGCACTTCGGAGACGGAGACGATGTGCTTATCCAGCACATCGTCCCGTATGTCTCCGCGCGCCAGTACGTCGGCCAGCACGTGGCGCATGGCCTCGCCCACCTTCAGGGTGCGGACGGAGCGGCCGTCCGCCGAGGAGTGTCCGCGTTTCACAGCTGGCGCAGACGCTCTTCGATTTCGAAGGTTTCGATGGTGTCGCCTTGCTGGATGTCCTGGAAGTTTTCCAGGCCGATGCCGCATTCATAGCCCTTTTCCACCTGCGTGACGTCGTCTTTGAAGCGACGCAGCGAGGCGATGGAGCCATTGTAGACGATGACATCGTCGCGAAGGACGCGGGCCTTGAGGTTCCGCTTGATATAGCCTTCGGTGACGAGGCAACCGGCGGCCTTGCCGAACTTGCCCGCCTGGAACACTTCGCGGACATCGGCGCGGCCGACGACATTTTCGAAATATTCCGGCCCCAGCTTGCCGGCCATCCCGGCCTTCACTTCATCGATCAGGTCGTAGATGATGTCGTAATATTTCAGCGGCACCGCGCCGGCGTGGGCAGCTTCGCGGGCCTTGGCGTTGGCGCGCACATTGAAGCCGATGATGACCGCGCCGGAGGCCCGGGCGAGCGTGACATCGGATTCGGTGATAGCCCCGACTCCCGAGTGCAGCACGCGCACCTTGATTTCGTCTGTGGAGAGCTTGTTGAGCGCCGAGACGATGGCTTCGGTGGAACCGTGGACATCCGCCTTGACGACGACGGGGAATTCCATCGCCTTCTTCTCGGCGAGGCCTGCGAACATGCTTTCGAGGCTGGCAGGCGCCGCGGTGGTGCGCTTCGTCAGCGCGACCTGCTGGCGGTAATCCGCGACTTCGCGGGCGCGGGCTTCATTTTCCACGACCGAAAGGATGTCGCCGGATTGCGGCACGCCGGACAGGCCGAGCACTTCCACCGGCATGGAGGGGCCGGCTTCCTTGATGGTCTGCCCCTTGTCGTTGACGAGGGCGCGGACCTTGCCCCACTCCACACCGACGACGAAGATGTCGCCAGCGCGCAGGGTGCCGCGCTTGACGAGAACGGTGGCGAGCGGGCCACGGCCCTTGTCCAGCTTGGCTTCCACCACAATGCCTTCGGCCATCCGGTCCGGATTGGCCTTCAGCTCCATGATTTCGGCTTGCAGCAGGATTTTTTCCGTCAGTTCGTCGAGGCCGGTTTTCTTCAGCGCGGAGACTTCGACGTCCTGCACGTCGCCGCCCATTTCCTCCACCTGGATGTCGTGCTGCAGCAGTTCGGTGCGCACGCGGTTCGCGTCTGCGCCGTTCTTGTCCATCTTGTTGATGGCGACGATCATCGGAACGCCCGCCGCCTTCACATGGTTGATGGCTTCGATCGTCTGCGGCTTGATGCCATCGTCTGCCGCCACCACCAGCACGACGATATCCGTCGCCTGCGCGCCGCGGGCGCGCATTTCGGTGAAGGCTTCATGGCCCGGCGTATCGAGGAAGCTGATCTTGTCGCCGGATTTCAGCGTGACCTGGTAGGCCCCCATATGCTGGGTGATGCCGCCGGCTTCGCCCTTCACCACATCGGTGCCGCGCAGGGCATCCAGCAGCGAGGTCTTGCCGTGATCGACATGGCCCATGATGGTGACGACGGGGGGGCGCGGCTTCAGATGTTCGTCCGCGTCGGCCTCGCCTTCGATGCCGATTTCCACGTCGCTGTCGGACACGCGCTTGATGATGTGGCCGAATTCGGTGACCAGCAGTTCGGCGGTGTCCTGATCGATGAACTCGTTCATCGTGGTGGGCATGCCCATCTTGAACAGGGCCTTCACCAGATCCGCGCCGCGTTCGGCCATGCGGTTGGCCAGTTCCTGCACGGTGATGGCTTCGGGCACCTGCACTTCGCGGCTGGTGCGCGCCTGCGCGGCCCCGCCGCCGCCATGGGCGGAGCGCTTCTGCTTTTCATTGGCGCGCCTGAGCGAGGCGAGCGAGCGCGAGCGCACGCCGTCTTCGTCACCCAGCGCGCGGTTGATGGTGAGCTTGCCCGAGCGGCGCTCGTCGCCGCGGCTGCGCGACGGCTTGGCAGGCTCGGGCGCGCGGCGCACCGGGCCACGGCCGGGGGCCGCCCCGCGCGGGCGGTCGTCGTCGTCTGCTTCGGCGGCGGGCGGCGGCGGAGGCGGGGCCTCTGCGGCGCGCTTCGCTTCCTCGGCGGCGCGGGCGGCTTCCTCGGCTTCGACTCGGGCCTTTTCCTCCAGCCGCGCGGCTTCGGCTTCAGCTGCCTCGGTGCGCTCGCGGTCTTCGCGGATGCGGACTTCCTCGGCGCGTTGCAGACGCTCTTCCTCGGCGAGGCGCATCATCAGCTGCGTCCGCTCACGCGGGGTCAGCTTGGGATTTTGCAGCGCCTTTTGCACGGCGGTGAGTTCGGGCTTTTGCGGCGCGGGCTTGGGGGGCGGCGCAGGCGCGGGTTTCGGCGCTGCGGCGACAGGAGCGGGCTTGGGCGCTTCGGCCACGGGCGCGGGCTTCGGTTCCGGCACGGGGGCGGGTTCCGGTTCCGGCGCAGGGGCGGCTTCCACCGCCACGGGTTCGGGCGCGGGTTCTGGCGCAGGCGCAGCTTCCACGGGCGCGGGGGCTTCGGCTTCCACCGGCTTCGGCGCGGGCTTGGCCGGTTCACCCTTGTTCAGCGGCTCGTCCGTCACGACCACGAACGGCGGCGGCGGGGCCACCGGCATTTGCGGCTGGGCAGGCGCGGGCGCGGCGACGGGCGGCTCGGGCGGCAACGGGGCCTCGACGGCCGGTGCATCCACCAGCACATCGTCCATCTCCGCTTCCTCAGAAGCGGGGATCGGGTCTCCGGGTTTGCGGAACACCCGGGCCTTCTTCGTTTCCACGACGACCTTGTGCGTGCGGCCATGGCTGAAGCTTTGCTTCACCTGGCTCACTTCAGTCGTGCGCTTTACGCCGAGTTGCGGCCGGAGGCCCAGCTTCGGCTTTTCGTCTTCGCTCATTCCCGTCCTTCGTCGTTCCGCCGCTCGGGAAGGCCCCGACCGTCGTTTGAAATATTGCTGTTGCCAAGAAAGGCAGCCCAGCGCGCAACCTCGGTTGCGATCCGCGCCGCTGCCTTGCCATTGGTGACGCCCGAATGCACTATATTCTCACGCCCGAGCGACCGAGACAAGGCGTCCCGCCCGGCCGGCAGCGTGAGAACCTCCGCCATATCGCCTTCGTTGCGGTCATAAGAGCCGACGCGGAAGGCCTGATTCAGTTTCGACGTTCCATCGTCCGCCGCATCGGCTGCGTGCATCAGCAGGTAAACCCGCCCGGCGCGCGCCCATTCGGCAATCTTGTCTGACCCGAATATAAGATGCCCGGCGCGATGTTCGAGACCCAGCCTGTCCAGCGCGCGGCGTTCCAGCCCGTCGGCGATGCGCTGCGGCAGATCGGCTGGCACCTCGACGGGTTGGCGGAAGGCGCGGGCGAGCGCGCCCTTCAGCTTGCCCTTCGCCAGCGCCGATTCCAGCGCGGGTTTGTCCACCCCGATCCACGCCCCCCGGCCCGGCAGCTTGGCGGCCAGATCGGGCCATGCCGCCCCGTCCGGCCCCAGCGCCAGCCGGATCAGCGATGCACGTTCGCCATGCACCCCCGTAAGGATGCATTTCCGCTCAGGCGTGTGCCCGAGGGGAAGATCGACTTCTACAGTCGCATCTGGGGTGTCATTGGAGGACATACGCGGTTGCGCCCTCCCTGACTGCGGGGTGGATGGGGTGGCTCATCTCAGGCCTCGGTTGCCTCGTCCGTCACTTCATCGGCGAACCAGTGCTGGCGGGCGGCCATGATGATGGCGTTGCCGTCGTCCTGCGAAATGCCGAACGAAGCGAGCAGCCCGGCCGGAATTTCGCGGCGCTTGTCGCCCTTGCCGATCAGTTCGTCGGTGGAAAGGTCGGCGAGGTCGTCCAGCGTCTTGATGCCCTTGCTGCCAAGCCGCACCAGCATTTCCTCGGTCAGGCCGGGGATTTCCGACAGCGCATCTTCCACGCCCAGCGCGCGACGGGCGTCGCGGTAGCCGGATTCGCGGCGCTCCAGCGCTTCCACCGCGCGGCTTTGCAGCTCGGCGGCGACGTCTTCGTCCAGACCTTCGATGGAGGCGAGTTCGTCGGCCTCCACATAGGCCACTTCCTCAAGGCTGGTGAAGCCTTCGGCGACGAGCAGCTGGGCCAGCGTTTCGTCCAGCTCCAGTTCCTTTTCGAACAGTTCGGAGCGCTCGACGAATTCCTTCTGCCGCTTTTCGCTTTCGGCGGCTTCGGTCATGATGTCGATCTGGTGGCCCGTCAGCTGCCCGGCGAGGCGGACATTCTGCCCCCGGCGGCCGATGGCGAGGCTCAGCTGATCGTCCGGCACCACCACTTCGATGCGGGTGTCCTCCTCGTCGATGACGACCTTGGAAACTTGCGCCGGTTGCAGCGCGTTCACCACGAAGGTCGCAGTTTCGGGCGACCAGGGGATGATGTCGATCTTTTCGCCGGCGAGTTCCTGCACCACCGCCTGCACGCGGCTGCCGCGCATACCGACGCAGGCGCCGACCGGATCGATGCTGCTGTCGTGGCTAAGCACGCCGATCTTGGCGCGGCTTCCCGGATCGCGGGCGCAGGCCTTGATCTCGATGACGCCGTCATAGATTTCCGGCACTTCCTGCGCGAACAGCTTCTTCATGAAATCGGGGTGGGCGCGCGAGCAGAAGATCTGCGGCCCGCGATTTTCCCGCCGCACCAGCGTGATCAGGCTGCGCACACGGTCGCCCACGCGCAGCACTTCGCGCGGGATTTGCTGGTCGCGGCGGATCACGCCTTCGGCGCGGCCCAGATCGACGACGATGTGCCCGAATTCCACCCGCTTCACGAGGCCGGTGATGATCTCGCCCTGACGATCCTTATACTCGTCATACTGGCGCTCGCGCTCGGCATCGCGCACCTTCGTCACGATCACCTGCTTGGCGGCTTGCGCGGCGATGCGGCCGAACTCGATGGGGGGCAGCGGGTCGACGATGAAATCGCCCAGCTTCACGTCGGATTCGCGCTCCTTCGCGTCGACGAGGCTGATCTGCTTGAAATAATCCTCGGGTTCTTCAACCACTTCCAGCACGCGCCACAGGCGCAGGTCGCCGCCACGCGGATCGATCTTGGCGCGGATGTCATTCTCGGCCCCGTAACGGGCGCGGGCGGCGCGCTGGATCGCCTCTTCCATCGCCTCGATCACGATCATGCGATCGATCGACTTTTCGCGGGCGACCGCATCGGCGATCGCGATCAGTTCGGCCTTGTTCGCAGCAATGGGGTTCATGCTCGTCCCTCAGTTCCTGATCTGGTCCGGCTCGTCGCCGGAATCGTCTTCAAATTCGTCAAACTCGTCCGCGCCTTCGTCCGTCAGCAGCGTCGCGGTTTCGGCGATCAGCCGGTCCGTCAGCAGCAGCTTGGCGGTGCGGATCGCGGCGAACGGCAGGGCGACTTCGCCCAGCCCCTCCACCTCGATGCGGATATCCTCGCCGCTGGTGCCTTTCAGCGGCCCCTGAAAGCGCTTGCGGTCCGCGCCGTTCATCGGGATTGCTTCGGCCAGTTCCAGCTTGGCGTCATGCCCGGCCCAGCGGTCGAAATCCTTCAGCCGCGTCAGCGGCCGGTCGATCCCCGGCGAGGAGACTTCCAGCATATATTCGCTGTCGATCGGGTCCGTCTCGTCCAGCAGCAGGGAGATTTTGCGCGACACGCGGGCGCAATCATCCACCTTCATCTGCCCGGTGGCGGGATCTTCCAGCATGATCTGCAGCGTAAGAGACGGCCCTTCGATCAGCGCCACGCGCACAAGTTCGAACCCGGCATCGGTGACGATGGGTTCGATCAATGCGGTCAGCTGTTCGAGATTGGCCATTCGTTTCTCCTGCACCCGACTCGCAAAGCCCTTTTGGCCCCGCGGCCGTTGGGCCGGAGGTTCCTGTGAGGCTGGGCTGTCAGGAAGTGAGGGGCATATACGTTGCTTGTGCGGTTGCCGCAAGTGCCGGGGCAGTGCATAGCCCGCCCGCCATGCAACAACTCGTCATCGCCCTGCCGAAAGGCCGAATCCTGAAGGAAGCCCTGCCGCTGCTGCGGGAGGCTGGCATCCATCCGGAAGCCGCGCTGTTCGACGAGGACAGCCGGGCGCTGCGCTTTGCCACCAACCGGCCCGATGTCTCGGTGATCCGCGTGCGCAGCTTCGATGTGGCCACCTTCGTGGCCTTTGGCGCGGCGCAAATCGGCATCGTCGGCAATGATGTGCTGGCCGAATTCGATTATTCGGAGCTTTATTCGCCGGTCGATCTGGGCATCGGCCGCTGCCGCCTTTCTGTCGCGGAACCGCTGGGCACGCCGCCCATCACGTCGGAAAGCCATGTGCGGGTGGCCACCAAATATCCCCACCTCACCAAGCTGCATTTCGCGGGGCAAGGCATTCAGGCCGAGTGTGTGAAGCTGAACGGGGCGATGGAATTGGCCCCGCTGCTGGGCCTCGCCCCGCGCATCGTCGATCTGGTCTCCACCGGCAAGACGCTGAAAGAGAACGGCCTTGTTGAGCGCGAGGTGATATTGGAAGTCACTTCCCGGCTGATTGTGAACCGGGCCGCCTTCAAGACCATGCCCGAAGTGGCGCGGCTGGTGGATGCATTCCGCGCCGTGCTGGGTAGGGCGGCGGCCTGATGCAGCGGCTGGACAGCCGGGACGCCGGATTCGCGGCCAGCTTCGCCGCGCTGGTGGCCGACACGCGCGAGCCGGACCGGGGCGTGGCAGGGCAGGTGGCCGCCATCCTTGAGCGGGTGAAGCGCGAGGGCTTCCGCGCGGTGGCAGACCTGACGGAAAAGTTCGACCGCGTGCATCTGAGCGCGGGCAGCGCGGAAATCTCCGCTGCCGAACGCCGCGCGGCCATCGCCCGCGTGCCCGCCGATCAGCGCGCCGCGCTGGAACTGGCCGCCGCGCGAATCCGCGCCTTCCATCAGGCGCAGCGCCCGGCCGACGGCAGCCACAGCGACGAAAGCGGCATCCGCGCGGGCTGGCGCTGGACGCCGGTGGAGCGCGCCGGCCTCTATGTGCCGGGTGGCCGCGCGGCCTATCCCTCCTCCGTGCTGATGAACGCCATTCCGGCGCAGGTCGCGGGCGTGGACGAGCTGGTGATGGTGACGCCCACGCCCGGCGGCGAGCTGAACCCGCTGGTGATGCTGGCGGCCGAACTGGCGGGCGTTGAGCGGCTGTTCCGCATCGGCGGCGCGCAGGCCATCGCCGCGCTGGCGTTCGGCATCGATCCGCTACCGAAATGCGACATGATCGTGGGGCCGGGCAACGCATGGGTCGCGGAAGCCAAGCGGCAGCTGTATGGCACCGTCGGCATCGACATGGTGGCCGGGCCGTCGGAAATTCTGGTGATCGCCGATGCCTCCGCCCGGCCGGACTGGATCGCCGCAGACCTGCTCTCGCAAGCCGAGCATGACCCGGTGGCGCAATCCATCCTCATCACCGACAGCGCCACACTGGCCGACGCCGTGGCCGACTGGGTGCAGAAGCTGCTGCCCACCCTTTCCACGCAGGAAGCCGCGCGCGAAAGCTGGGACGATTATGGCGCGATCATCCTGATCGGCGACATGGCCGAAGCCCCTGCACTCGCCAACGCGCTGGCCGCCGAGCATGTCGAACTGATGCTGGCCGATCCGCAGCCGATGTTCGCCGCCATCCGCCATGCCGGATCGATCTTCCTCGGCACCCACACCCCAGAACCCATCGGCGACTATATCGGCGGACCCAACCACGTCCTCCCCACCGGCCGCCGCGCCCGCTTCTCCGGCGGGCTGGGCGTGCACAATTTCATGAAGCGCACCACATGGCTGGACGCCGGCGAACAAGGCTTCGCCGCCGTGGCCGACGCAACCGCCACACTGGCCGACGCCGAGGGGCTGCCCGCACACGCGCTGTCTGTGCGGATCCGGCGGGGGTGAGCGGGCTGCGCGGGTAGAGCGGGTATTCGCGCGCCGGGGGGGCAAGGTTCTGCCCGTTGGCGGTACGGCTCCCCGGTTTTTTGCCTCCGGCGGGCAGGGAAATGATTTCCCTGCACCCTCAACATTGGCGTCGCGCGGCAACTGCAGCGTCGTGGACGTGATCAGATTCGATTGCCTGCGGCGCACCGCGGCCCTCTCCCCCGTGCCAAGGGGGAGAGTTGGAGAGGGGGTGTCACCGCCGGGCCTGATCCACAACATCCCCACAAGCCCGCTATCATCCCAACCCACTTTCCAACCCGCTCAGGCTGAGCTTGTCGAAGCCCCCAACGCGAAAGCGCAACGACTAAGCCCGGGTCACACCACATGGGGCTTCGACAAGCTCAGCCTGAGCGGGGAAGGGTGACGGGACCACTGCCCAAAAGCGCCGCAGGCAGTAAACCCCCACCCTCGCGCCAAGCGGAGAACCCCCACCCCAACCCCTCCCCTAAAGGAGGAGGGGCTAAGTAAAAAGTTCGGGGGTGCAGGGGCGTCACGCCCCTGCCGGGGTGAAGGGGCAGAGCCCCTTCGGTTACCTAATCACCCCCGCTTGCGAACCGGCTTCTTCGCAGGCGGTATCTGCACCGGCTCCGGCTTGGCGGCGGTCGGGGCGTTGGCGCGCATCAGCAGTTGCAGGCACTCCCCGGCGGCGAAGTCGCGGCCGTCTGGCAGGCGGGCGTCGGCGTGTTTCGCCAGCGGGGCGGCACCCGGTTGCGGGTAGAACCACAGGTCCAGAATGCAGCCGCCTGCAAATTGCAGCTGGCGGGCTTCGCCTTCGCGCTTGTCCAGCCGGGGTTTGCCCAGCAGGTTGAGTGCGGTTTCGGCAGGGTGGCCCAGCAGCAATTCCATGCCCGGCGGCGGGGGCGGGGGCGGGGATTCAAGGGGGACGGCGGGGGCCGTGGCGCAGCCGGCGAGCAAGGCGAGGCCGAGGAGGGGAGCGATCCGCATGGTGTCTGCGTCTAGCCTTGGGGGCGGGGCAATGCTAGCGGCCGGAAAACAGCCTTCCGCATCAGGAGACCGACTTGTCCGACCCGTATGACGTGATTGCGATCGGAAACGCGATCGTCGACGTGCTTTCCGCGCATCCGGATGAATTTCTGGCGGAGAAGGGTATCCCCAAGGGGTCCATGCGGCTGATTTCCGCCGTGGAAGCCGCCGAGCTGTATTCGAAGATGGGGCCGGGGCGCGAAGTGTCGGGCGGCTCTGCGGCCAACACCTGCGCCGGGATCGCCGCGCTGGGTGGCAAGGCGGCGTTTGTGGGCCGGGTCTCCAACGATCAGCTGGGCAAGGTGTTCGCGCATGACATCCGCGCGGCGGGCGTGGACTATCGCACGCCGCCCGCCGAAAGCGGCCCGCCCACCGGCCAGTGCCTGATCATCGTCAGCCCGGATGCGCAGCGGACGATGAGCACCTATCTGGGATCCTGCCAGGAGGTGGACGAGCCGGACGTGGACGAGGCGATGGTGCGGGCCGCGCAAGTCACCTATTTCGAAGGCTATCTGTGGGATCCGCCCGCGCCGATCCGCGCCATCCGCAAGGCCAAGGCGATTGCCCGCGACGCCGGGCGGCAGGTGGCGCTGACGCTGTCTGACGTGTTCTGCGTGGAGGGGCATCGCGCGGAATTCATCGAGATGATGAAGGCGGGCCTCGTCGATATCGCCTTCGCCAACGAGAATGAGGCCAAGAGCCTGTTCCAGACGGAGAGTGCCGAGGCCGCCATCGAGGGGCTGGCGCAGATCGTGCCGCTGGCGGTGGTGACGCGTTCCGACAAGGGGGCCGTGGTGGTGCAGGGCGCGGCGCGGGTGGAGGTGCCGATCACCCCTGCGCTTCGCGTGCTGGACACAACCGGCGCGGGCGACCTGTTCGCCGCCGGCTTCCTGACAGGCCATGCGCGCGGGCTGTCGTTGAAGGACTGCGCGGTGATGGGCACCATCGCGGCCGCCGAGATCATCGAACATTATGGCGCGCGTCCGGAAGCGGATTTGCAGGCGCGGGTGCGCGCGGCGGGGATCGCCCTTTAGATCGGCGGAATGGTGGCGAGGTGGACGGAGACGGCCGCCATCGCCCAATCCCTGAACTGCGGCAGCACCACGGCGCAGGCGGCCGGGTTTCCGGCCTGGAAGCAGCCCATGGCGGCATCCGCCGGCACCACCAGCCCGCTGCGGATGGCGCTGACTGCGGCATAGCTGCGGCCGCGCGTCATGTGGGTGAGGAAGACATAATCGGTGCGCAGCTGGTTGGGGCCGACCTGCTGCGGCGCGCCGAACGCCTTGCGGTTCACCATGAAGCCGTCCGGCCGGGAAACCGGGGTGAGATAGGTGAAGCTCGGGTCCGGCGGCAGGCCGGCCGGGAAGATGGCGGCGAAACTGTGTTCGAACATCTGCGAGACATTCTGGATTTCGGCCTGCATCGCCGGGCCGGACGTCTGGCTGGCGCGGTGGGTGACGATGCTGATGCCGACATGCGGGCCAACCTGCACGATGCAGCCGACCGCGCCGGGCGTGATCGCCGAGCCAGCGGGCAGGGGAATCGCGGCCCCGGATTCCAGATCGACCCAGACATCGAAACGCGCTTTGTCGGGATCGCCCAGTGCGCCGCCGACTGCGCCCAGCACCTGTTGCAGCCCGCGCGGATCGTCGGTGCCGCGCGACAGCTCTGCCAGTGAAACGGTGCGCGAGCGGGTGAGCTGGAACGGGCCGCAGGCCACCTGCTGTGTCTGCGCCTGCGGGGCCTGATCGGCGAAGGCGAGGCCGCTGCTGCGGGCGAGCGCCTTCACCGTGGCGACCGGCCGCCAGTTGCCGCCCTGAACCAGATAGCGCGCCCGCACCGCCCAGACGATGCCGCTGGCCCCGTCCTGCAAGCCGCCTGCGCCGATGGCGACGACGCTGCCATCGGAGGAGAGCAGCGGCGCGCCGGACAGGCCGGAGACAAGGTTGCCGTCCAGCCGGAGGATCGCGGTGTCCAGCCGCCATGGGCCATTGGCCTGAATCTGCTGGCTGATGTGCGCGGGCAGCATGTCGCGCAGTTGCGCGCCGGGTTCCTGATTGGCCGCGGTGACGGTGAGCAGCTTGTCGTCTGGCGTGGGCGCGCCCACCGCATAACCCACGGCGGCGACGCGGGAATGGACGGGCGGCAGCGCCTCGCGGATTCTTACCGGGGCGAAGCCGCTGCTGGCGGACAGCCGCAGGATCAGCAGATCTTCCGAGACCAGCTCGCGTTCCGGGGAGGCGATGATCGGGGCGCGGCCGGGGAATTGCACCCGCATACGCTGGCACCCGGCCACAACATGCCGCGCGGTGACGACGCGGTTGGAATCCGGCCAGACGAAGGCGGTGCCGGTGCGGGTGCCGCCGCTGCCGCATTGTTCGGCGATGACTTGCCCCACCTGCTTCAGCGCGGCCTGCACCAGCGCCGGGGAGGGGGTTTGCGCGGCGGCGGTTGCCGCCGCGAGGGCAGCAAGGGCAATCGCGGCGAGGCGCGCGATCACCGCGCCGCCGCCGGGCCGCAGCGGCGCTGGTAGGCGGCTTCTGCAAAAGCGGCGCGTTCGGCGGCGGGCTTCGCCTTGCCTGCCCGGCCGATGGAGGCCCATGGCTCGGCGGATTGCGCCATCGCCTCCAGCCGCTCGTTCGGATCGGGGATGTAGCGGGCGTTCAGCAGGCCGCAATTGGCGTCTGCGCTGTCCTGATTGAAGTTGAAGGCGAAGGGCGAGGTGGCGGGCACGGCGGTGGGGGCTTCCACATCTGCCAGAAAGCCGGTGCGCAGCCCCAGCTGTTCGTAAATGGCGAGATCCTGCGCCTTGTCCGGCGACAGGCCGCCTGCTTCGAACCGGGCGACGCGCTGCTGGAAATCCGGGCCGAGCGAGCCATGGGCACGGACCGCGATGCCCGCCAGCAGCGCCGCCGTCATGGCGAGGCCGAACCCCACCATCCGCGCGCCGCTGACATTGGCCCTGAGCGCGCCGATGCTGCCGCCGAAGCCGAAAAAGGTGACGAGCAGCGCCAGCACCGCTGCTGCCGCCGAAGCCGCGATGGGGCTGGCCGACAGGCCGACCAGCAGCCCGACAAGGCCGCCAAGCGCCGCGCCCGCCAAAATATTGAAGGCGGTGCCGCCCTGCGGGCCTGTGTCGCGCGGGGCCGAGTCGGCTTGGTCGGGCATAGCGATCCTCCTTCGCCGACTATGGAAGGCCTGCGAGGGAAGGCAAGGCCCTTCCCCCGGCCTTTACAGCGGCTTCAACTGGCTGAAGGGGGTGTCCTTGTCCGGCCGCAAGTCTCCGGGAAGGCCCAGCACGCGTTCGGCGATGATGTTGCGCAGGATCTCGTCCGTGCCGCCTGCGATGCGAAGCCCGGCTGACCACATATAGCTGCCCTGCAGCTTCTCGAGGTCGGAGCCGGGTTCGACGGCGAAACCGGCGGATTCGGCCAGATCGAGCGCGAAGGCGGACATGTCCTGCAGCGTCTTGGCGACGACCACTTTGGAGATGGATTGCTCCGGCCCCGGAATCTGCCCGCGCGAAAGGGCGGAGAGCGCCCGCATCTGCGTGAGGCGGATGCCTTCATCGGCGATATAGGTATCCGCGATACGGTTGCGCACGTCCGTCTGCTGGATGGCGGGGCCGGTGTCTGTCTCCAGCGAATTGGCGACGTTCAGCAGCGTCTGGTAGCCGGGCGCGTTGCGGGGCTTGCCGCCCACCGCCAGCCGTTCGTGCATCAGCGTGGTGAGGGAGACCTTCCAGCCTTCGCCCACCTCGCCCAGCCGGTGCGTGTCTTTCACGCGCACATCGGTAAAGAACACCTCGTTGAAATCGCTGCCGCCCGACATCTGCTTGATGGGGCGCACCTCCATGCCGGGGGCGTGCATGTCCACGATGAACATGGTGAGGCCCTTGTGCTTGGGCGCATCGAAATCGGTGCGCGTCACGACGATGCCGAAATCGGACTTGTGCGCGAAGCTGGTCCACACCTTCTGGCCGTTGATGACCCATTCGTCGCCGTCCTTCACCGCCTTGGTGCGGATGGAGGCGAGATCGGAGCCCGCGACCGGCTCGGAAAACAGCTGGCACCAGACTTCCTCGCCCCGCAGCGCCTTGGGCACATAACGGGCGGCGATCTCCGGCGAGCCGTGGGTGAACACAGTGGGGATGCACATGCCAAGGCCGATGGAATAGAGGCCGGTGGGGACGAAGGTGCGGCTTTCTTCCTGATTGAAGATGATCTGGTGCATGGGCGTCAGGCCCTGCCCGCCGATCGCCTTGGGCCAGGTGATGCCCACATAGCCGGCTTCGAACTTCTTCAGTTGCCATGCCTTTGAGCGGGTGACGAAATCCTCCAGCGCCCATGGTTTGGCGGGGGGCTGGAGATATTCGGCGGCGGCCTCTGCCAGCCATGCCTTCACCTTGGCGCGGAATTCGGCCTCGGCGGCCGTGTCATTGAAATCCATCGTTCGTCCCCCATTAGGCCGCAGCCCGGTTGCGCTGTTCCAGCGCCCGGACGAGACGGTCGGACCAATGTGCGCGGCTGCCGATGAGGGCGGCCAGCAGGCGGTTGCGGCGGTAATAGAATTGGCAGTCCTGCTCCCATGTGAAGCCGATGCCGCCGTGCAGCTGCACCGATTCCTCGGCCGTGAACGCCAACGCATCGAGGCTGGCGACGCGCGCGGCGGAGGCCGCCTGCGCCAGTTCGGGGGCGTCTGCCTCCCACGCCCAGCAGCCGTGTAGGGCGTGCGCGCGGGCCAGTTCGGCCTTGATGAACATGTCCGCCAGCTTGTGCTTCACACCCTGATAGCGGCCGATGCGCTGGCCGAAGGCGACGCGATCCTTCGCATAGGCGACCGTCATGTCGCGCGCGGCATCGGCCGTGCCCAGCGCTTCCCATGCGGACAGCACGGCGAGGCGCTCCGTCAGCTTCACCCAGTCAGCCGCCGTGCCCAGCCCTTCCGCCGGGGTTCCGGCGAAGGAGAGGGTAGCCGAGGGGCGGACGAGATCGAGCGTGTCCTGCTTCTCCCGCGTCACGCCCTCCAGCGATGCGATCGCCATGGCGGGTCCGTCCGGCGTAGCGATGGTGACGATGGCGACGGTGGCCACCAGCCCGTCGATCACCGGGGATTTGCGGCCGCTGAGCTTGCCGCCCTCCAGCTTCGTGGCGGGGGTTTGCAGCGGCGAATTGGGGCCTTCGGCCCATGCGATCACGCCGACAGCTTCGCCAGAGGCCAGCTTCGGCAGCCATTCGGCCTGTTGCGCCGCGCTTCCGGCGATCAGTAGCGCCTCGATGGCGGACAGCGTGGACATCAGCGGCACGGGGGCGAGGCTGCGGCCGATTTCCTCGGCCAGCACACAGGCTTCATCCGCCCCCAGGCCAAGGCCACCATGCGCTTCGGGCACGCGGGCGGCGGGCCAGCCCTGCTCCACCACCTCGGCCCACAGTTTGGCGTCGTGCGTCTGCCCGCTGTCCATCACCTTGCGGGCGGCCGATGGCCCGGCGCGAGCATCCAGAAATTTGCGCGCCGCCTCTTTCAGGGTCTTGGCGTCATCCGACAGGTCGAAATTCATGAACCTCTCCTCCGGGCACCGGAGTAATGCGGGAGAGGCTGTTCAGCCGCCTGTCGATTGCGCCAGCCTTTGGTTGGCGATTATGTTCTTTGCAAACTCGGCGGCTTCCCGGCCGTACCCGCCGCTCTCCTCACTCCGCTCAGGCTGCCCCCCCGCTCAGGCTGAGCTTGTCGAAGCCCAAGGAGCATGTCCCCCATCTCAGCCATTGCGCTTTCACGTCCGGGGCTTCGACAAGCTCAGCCTGAGCGGGTGGAGGCCTGTTTGCAGAAGATGCAATCGCCCTTTGGCCGCTCACCACTTCCCGCTGCTGCCGCCGCCGCCGAACGAGCCGCCGCCGCCTTTGAAATCGTCGTCGTCATCCTTGTTGTGCTTGTGGCGGTGGAAGAAGCCGCCCTCTTTCTCGGCTTGTTCCGCTTCCTCGCGGCGGCGGCGTTCCTCGCGCTCCGCCTTCGAACTCTTGCGCACGCCACCGCCCAGCAGCGACAGCAGGATGAACAGCACAAGGATGATGACAATGGTGAGAAGGATCATGCCGCCCTCATCGATCGTTCCCGATACCATTTGGTGATGACATATTTGGTGCCTCTATAGACCTTCATGCCGGAATGCAGCGTGGCATAGTTGGGGCGGCCCTGACCATCCAGATTGCACCAGGCCAGCAATTTTCCGGTTTCCGGCTGGAAGATCTTGCCAATCTCTTTGAAGCGCGTCGCGCCGCCTTCTTCAGGTTCGTTCAGATAGACCATCATCGTCCATGTGCGCTGGCCGCCGATACGGGTGTTGGTTTCCCAATCCGGCCCGCTCGATTCGAAGTAATCGGTGTGTAGCTTGAATTCCTGCCCCGGCGCATAGCGCTGGCCCTGCAGCACCTCGCCATGATCGGCCGGCTGGCCAGAGGTGGCGTCCAGCAGGGCGTTCACCCCGTCCACCAGTGGGTCTCCGCCGAACAGGTCGCAGGTTTCGGAGGTGCGGTTGAACGGGTCTCCGTTCGCATCGGAGATGGTGGAGGGGCGGCGGCTGGCATCGATCCGGGCCATCAGGTTCGCGCAGGTGGTGGGATCAAGGAAGTTCTTTTTCTGGTAGAGGGTGAGCTGCTTGCCGGGGAATTTCTGGCAGCCGGTGAAGGGCGGGGGCGAGGGAAGGGGCTGGCTCATGGCCCGGTCCGATAGCCGATCTGTCGGGGTGTGTCAGGCGGTGGGTTTGGTTGTGTGGGCTTTTTCGGGGTGTTCCGCCTATCTCTCCACCAACCACACCGTCACCCCGGACTTGATCCGGGGTCCAGCTGGTCTTCTTCGACGTTGGAGTAGAAAGCGGGGCCCAGGATCAAGTCCGGGGTGACGGTTGTGGGTATGGGGATGGTTGTGGATCAGGCCAACCGGTGACACCCCCTCTCCAACTCTCCCCCTTGCAGGGGGAGAGAGCTTCCGTTGCGCCGCAGGCAATGAAATCTCATTCACTCACACGGCGCTGCAGTTCAGGTGCAGCGCAAATATTGAGGGTGCAGGGAAATCATTTCCCTGCCGGGTGCAGGGCAGAGCCCTGCCCGCCGGAGGCGATATCCCTTACGCCGCCGCGCGTGCCGCCTCTCCCGGCCATCTCGCCCACAGCGCTTTGCGCTTGCTCTCCACCGCCTGTTCGGCGGCTTCTTTCACCGGGCCGAAGCCGCGGATGTCCAGTGGCAGGCGGGCGATTTCGGCGGCCAGTGCCAGATTGTCGCTGGTCAGGCCTGCCAGCAGCTTGTCCACCTCCGCTTCGTAGGCGGGGATGGCTGCCTGCTCGCGCTGCCGTTCGGCGGTGCGGCTGAACGGATCGAAGGCGGTGCCGCGCAGGCCTTTGCCGGCGGCGAGCAGCTTGAACAGCGGCTCGATCAGCCAGCCGGGCATGGCGTATTTCTTCGGGCGGCCGGTTGCCGGATCGGTCTTGGCGAAGATCGGCGGGGAGAGGTGATAGCTGCGCTTGCTGGCCTTGCTGAAGGTTTCGCCCATCAGCTGGTCGAAGCGGCCGTCCGTCATCAGCCGGGCGACTTCATATTCGTCCTTATAGGCCATCAGCTTGTGCAGGCTGCGCGCGACGGCTTCGGTGAGGGCTTCGGAGCCGGGGCGCAGCGCGGTTTCTGCGGCGCGGGTTTTGCCCACCAGCGCGCGGAAGCGGGCGGCCCATTCGGCGTTGCCCCATGCGGCAAGGTCTGCCGCGCGGGCGTCGATCCGCGCATCCAGCGTCTGCGGGGTTTGCGGGGCGGGGGCCAGCAGCGCCTCCACCTTGGCCGGATCATGCGCCAGCAGGCGGCCGAGGTTGAACGCCTCCTTGTTGAATTTCACCGCGACGCCGTTCAGTTCGATTGCGCCCTCCATGGCCGTCAGCGGCAGCGGAATCAGCGCCTTCTGCCAGGCGTAGCCCATCAGCAGGATGTTGGCGGCGATGGCGTCGCCCATCAGCTGGGTGGCGATGCGTTCGGCGGCCACGAAGTCATGCTGCTTTGTGGCCTGCTCAACCGCCTTCACCACCTGGGCTTCGCGGAAATCCAGATCGCGGTTGCGCACGAAATCGGCGGTGGGGGCGATGTTCGCATTGGCCACCACATGGGTGCGCACGGGTGACATCAGGTTCTGCGCGGCCTTGTCCGTGGCGACGACGGAATCGCAGGCGATCACCAGATCGGCCGCCCCGGTCATGATGCGCGGCCCCAGCAGTTGGGCGTTGGAGGGGGCAAGGCGCACATGGCTCCATACCGCGCCGCCCTTCTGGGCGAGGCCCGCCATATCGGCCGTGGTGGAGGCGACGCCCGCCAGATGCCCGGCCATCCCCAGCAGCGCGGAGACGGTGAGCACGCCGGTGCCGCCGATGCCGGTGACGAGGATGTTGCTGGCCTGCGTGAGCGCGGGCACCGCCGGTTCGGGCAAGGCGGCGAAATCCAGCGCGCGCTTTTCCGGCTTGCGGACCTCTACGCCTTCCACGGTCACGAAGCTGGGGCAGAAGCCCTTCACGCAGCTGAAATCCTTGTTGCAGCTGGACTGGTTGATGCGCCGCTTGCGGCCGAACTCAGTCTCCAGCGGCTCCACGGAGACGCAGTTGGATTGCACGGAGCAATCGCCGCAGCCTTCGCAGACGGCGGGGTTGATGATCACCCGCTTGTCCGGATCGGGCATCAGCCCGCGCTTCCGGCGGCGGCGCTTTTCGGCGGCGCAGGTCTGATCATAGATGATCACGGTGCAGCCCGGCGTCGCGGCGGCAGCTTGCGAGATCGGGTCCAGCTGCGCCCGATCATGCAGTTCCACGCCTTCGGGCAGATAGCCCGCCGGGTAGCGGGAGAGATCTTCCGTCAGCACCCAGACCTTCTTCGCGCCTTCGGCCAACACCTGGCGGGAAACTTTGCCCACCGTCAGCTGGCCTTCCACCGGCTGCCCGCCGGTCATGGCGACGGCGTCGTTGAACAGGATCTTGTAGGTGATGTTCACGCCCGAGGCGATGGCCTGACGGATCGCCAGCAGGCCGGAATGTTCATAGGTGCCGTCGCCCAGATTGGCGAAGATATGCTTGTCGGCCACGAAGGGGGCCTCGCCCACCCATGTCACGCCTTCGCCGCCCATTTGCGTGAAGGTCTGCGCCCGATCCATCCACAGCGCCATGATGTGGCAGCCGATGCCCGCCAGCGCGCGGCTGCCTTCGGGCACTTTGGTGGACGTGTTGTGCGGGCAGCCGGAGCAGAAATAGGGCGAGCGTTTGGTGGGCGTGCTGAACTTTGCCAGCAGCGCCTCGCGCTTCTCGAAATAGGCCAGCGCATTTTCGATGCGGTCGGTCTTGTGGAAGTGGCTGAGGCGGCGCGCGATCACCTTGGCGATCATGCCGGGCGTCAGTTCATTGTCGGGGCTCAGCAGCCATTCGCCGCTTTCGTCCTGCTTCCCCACCACCTGCGGACGCACGTTCGGCTTCCAGTTATACAGCTGCCACTTCAGCTGATGCTCGATGAATTCGCGCTTTTCCTCGATGACGAGCACTTCCTCCAGCCCCTCGGCGAAGGCACGCACGCCGTCCGGCTCCAGCGGCCATGGCATGCCGACCTTGTAGAGCCTGAGGCCGATGTCGGCCGCGACCTTCTCGTCGATGCCCAGTTCCTCCAGCGCTTCCAGCGTGTCGGCGAAGGCCTTGCCGGTGGTGAGGATGCCGATGCGCGGGCGCGGGGTGTCCCACACCAGCCGGTCGATGCCGTTGGCCTTGGCAAACGCCATGGCCGCGAAGCCCTTGTAGCGTTGCAGGCGGGTGTCTTCGTCGCGCCAGATGTCGTTCGGGCGGATGTGCAGCCCGCCTTCGGGGAAATCGAACGGCGGCAGAATGATGCCGCGCCGCTCGTTCGCGGTGTCCACCGTGGCGGAGGTTTCCACCGTGTCCGCGGTGGCCTTGAAGCCCACCCATGTGCCGGCAAAGCGGCTCATGGCGATGCCCAGCAGGCCATATTCCACGAATTCATGCACGGAGGACGGCGCGAGGAAGGGCACGAAGGCAGCGGAGAAATTATGATCCGACTGGTGCGGCAGGGTGGAGGATTTCGCGCCATGATCGTCCCCCACGATCGCCAGCACGCCGCCGTTTTTGGAGGTGCCCGCGGCGTTGGCGTGCTTCAGCACGTCCATCGCCCGATCCAGCCCCGGCCCCTTGCCATACCAGAGGCCGAACACGCCATCGACGGTGGCGCGCGGGTTCAGATCCGTCATCTGCGAGCCCCAGACGGCGGTCGCGCCCAGTTCCTCGTTGATGCCGGGCACGAACTGCACATTGGCGGCCGACAGGCGCTTTTTCGCGCGCCACAGTTCCTGATCGAAGGTGCCGAGAGGAGAGCCGCGATAGCCGGAAATGAAGCCGCCGGTGTTCAGGCCCGCAACGGCGTCGCGCGCCTGCTGCACCAGCGCGAGGCGGACGAGTGCCTGCGTGCCCGAGAGGAAGATGCGGTCCGCATCCAGCGCATAACGATCATCCAGTGAAACAGACGTTTGCGCCGGGCGCTGCGAAGCGCTGCCGGCGGTCAGAATCTCGGCCATGTCTCTCTCCCAATATGGGTCAATAATACTGACCTTTCTGTTGGAATGCAATGATTCGCGCCAAACGCCGGATCAGGGCGCTTGCGCAGGCGCGTTGCCCTGTTATAAGCCCGCGCTTCGATTTCTGGCATCGAGTGACGACCCTGCCGGGTTGTCGAGGCGGGTGTGGCGGAACTGGTAGACGCGCTGGTTTTAGGTACCAGTGTTGAAAGACGTGGGGGTTCGAGTCCCTCCACCCGCACCAGCCGTGGCTGAGCCGCTCGAGCTTCATCCCCTGAGCGGCTGAGCCGCTCGAGCTTAATTCCCTGAGAAGGACTGGTTTTTCATGAGTGTGACCGAGACGCTGAACGAAGGCCTGAAGCGCGGCTACAGCCTTGAGATCGCGGCTGCCGCGATCGCCGACAAGGTGGAAGCCGCGATTGCGCAGGTTGCCCCGCAGGTGAAGATGCCCGGCTTCCGCCCCGGCAAAGTGCCCAGCAACCTCATTCGCAAGATGCACGGCGAAGCGCTGCGCCGCGAAGCGCTGCAGGAAGCGATCAACGATGCCGTGAACAAGCTGCTGTCGGAAAACGGCCTGCGCCCGGCGACTCAACCGCAGATCGACATCGACGGCGGGCTGGGCGAAGGCGAAGATCTGAAGATCTCCGTCAGCCTTGAAGTGCTGCCCGATGTGCCCGACGCCGATCTGGACGGCATCACGCTGGAGCGTCTGACGGTGGAAGCGGGCGACGCCGACATCGAGAGCGCGCTGGAGCGGCTGGCCGCGCAGCAGAAGTCGTTCGAGGACGCGCCCGCCAAGCACAAGGCGAAGGACGGCGACCTTGTGGTGATGGATTATGTCGGCACCTCCGATGGCGTTGCCTTCGAAGGCGGCACCGGTGAAGGCATGGAAATCGAGCTTGGCTCCGGCCGGCTGATCCCGGGCTTCGAAGACGGCCTGAAGGGCGTGAAGACCGGCGACAAGACGACGGTGAAGGTGACCTTCCCGGCGGATTATCCGGCGGAAAACCTGGCCGGCAAGGATGCCGAATTCGCCGTGACGGTGACTGCGGTGAAGACCGCCAGCACGCCGGTGGTGGACGATTCCATGGCGACCAACCTGGGCCTGGAATCGCTGGATCAGCTGAAGGCGATCCTGAAGGATCAGGTCGAATCCGAGCTGAACGGCCTGACCCGCACCTATCTGAAGCGCAAGCTGCTGGACCATCTGGCCGCCTCGCACAGCTTTGAAGTGCCGCCCTCCATGGTTGACGCCGAGTTCCAGCAGATCTGGCAGCAGGTGGAAGCCGAAGCGACCGACGAGGACAAGGCGCAGATGGAAGCCGAGCGCGGCGACTATGGCCGCATCGCCGAGCGCCGCGTGCGGCTTGGCCTGCTGCTGTCGGACATCGGCCAGAAGAATGGCGTGCAGGTGACGCAGGCGGAAATGAACCGTCTGGTGGCGCAGGAAGCCGCCCGTTATCGCGGGCAGGAACGCGAAGTTCAGAAATATTTCGCCGAGAACGCCGTGGCCGCGGCCCAGCTGCGCGCGCCGCTGTTCGAGGAGAAGGTGGTGGACTTCCTGCTGGGCAAGGCGACGATCACCGACCGCGCTGTGAGCCGCGCGGAACTGGAAGCCGCGATCGAGAGCGAGGACGAGACGCCGCTGGGCGCTGGCGTTCCGCACGGCGCGCCGGGCCATGTGCATGGGCCGGATTGCAACCATGATCATGACCACAAGCCCGCAAAGAAGCCGGCTGCGAAGAAGGCTGTGAAGGCAGAGGCAGAAGCCGAGGTTGTGGCTGAGGACGCGAAGCCCGCGAAGAAGCCCGCCGCCAAGAAGTCTGCCGAGCCGAAGGCCGAGGGTGAAGCCGCGCCGAAGAAGGCTGCACCGAAGAAGAAGGCTGCTGCCGAGTAAGGCGGGGTTCTGGATCAGGCGCCGGGCTTTGTCCGGCGCTGATCTCGAAGGTCTGAGGGCATGAAAAAGGGGGCGGAGCCAGCAGGCTCCGCCCCCTTTTCGTTTCAGGACCGGCGGATCAGAAAGCCGCGGTCACCGAGAACACGACCGTTTCCTGCGCGGGGCGGTTGAAACGGAAGCCATCGACCTTGTTGTTGGTCAGATTGTTGCCGACATAGGCCACGCCGAAGGTCAGCGCTTCCCACGTTACGTCGGCACCGATCAGCCAGTCCCACTTGTGGGTCTTGGTGCCGGAATCGTCGACAACGAGGCCGCCGCGCTCGTTGCCCAGAACGCCCTTCAGCGTGATGGGCGTGCCCGGGATCGCACCGGAAATCTGGCCGAAGGCATAGCGGCTGGAAGTGGACAGGTTCTTCTGATCCGGTGCCCAGTTCAGGCCGAAGGTGGCCGTAACCGGACCCAGAGGAATAGCGACCGAACCGAACAGTTCGACGATGTTGGTGTTCGAGCCGCCGGGGTAGGTGTAGTAGATCACGCCGGCCGTGGTGGTGGTGCCGGCGATGTCGCCGCTCCAGCCGCCGGTGAAGTCCATTTCCACGGTGGAGCCGTTGAAATCGGCGATGGAGGAGCCCCAGATGCTGGCGAACAGGCCAGTCGAGCTGTTGAGGTTGATGCCGCCTTGCACAGCCGGATCGAGATCCGAATAGCTGATGCCACGGAACCGGTAATCGGTGACGAAGGCGACGTTGCCGCTGACGCTGAGGGGCTTGGCCTCATCTTCCGCGAAGGCGGCGGTCGGGGCCGAAAGGCCTGCAAGCATCAGGGCGCCGGCCAGCACGGCCCGGCTGCTGATGGACGAAACTGCTTTCATTTTCCGCTCCTGGTAGCCCGTGCATCGAGGCACGGGTCTGATTGTCGATGCGCTCGCTTCAGGCATCGTGCCCGGTTGTTGGGCGTGCTGTTGGGCAGGCAATATCCCGCCGGTTTGGCCCATTCAGATTGAACAGATATTGTGCGGCGCACAAGTTGCCAAAGCGTGGTTTCTGCTGTGTGGGCGCAAGACAGTCACGCTATGTGGCTGCACTGCAACAGTCCTGTCATGTGCAACTGGCCCGTTTTCTTCCGCGCGGCCAGCCGCTATGACGGGGCATGACTGATCTTTTCGCCGGTTCGGCATCCGGCGCTGCCAATGCGGCCGGGGGCTATGATGCCTCTGCAATCGAAGTGCTCGAAGGGCTGGAGCCGGTGCGCCGGCGGCCGGGCATGTATATCGGCGGCACCGATATCAACGCGCTGCACCATCTGGCTGCCGAGATCATCGACAATGCGATGGACGAAGCGGTGGCGGGCCATGCCAGCCGCATCGAAGTGGAGCTGGCGGCCGACGGCACGCTGATCATCGGCGACAATGGCCGGGGCATCCCGATCGACCCGCACCCCCGCTTCCCGGACAAGTCCGCGCTGGAAGTGATCCTGACCATGCTGCATTCGGGCGGCAAGTTCACCGCCGGGGCCTATTCCACCTCTGGCGGCCTGCACGGCGTCGGCATTTCCGTGGTGAACGCGCTGGCTGAGGAACTGACGGTGGAAGTGGCGCGCAACCGCACGCTGTGGCGGCAGCGCTATTCGCGCGGGGTGGCGCTGGGGCCGGTGGAGAATATGGGCCCGACGCCCAACCGCCGGGGCACGACCGTTGCCTTCCGGCCGGACCCTGAGATTTTCGGCGCGGGCGTGCGCTTTTCGCCGGACCGCCTGTATCGGCTGGCGCGATCCAAGGCCTATCTGTTCGGCGGCGTGGAAATCCGCTGGCGCTGCGCCCCGGAGCTGGCGACCGAGAAGGTGCCGGAGGCGCAGACCTTCATCTTCCCCGGCGGCCTCGCGGACCATCTGGCGGAAGATGTGGCGGGCGAGGCGACCGTCACCAACCAGCCCTTCACCGGCACCCACGAGTTTGGCCAAAACCAGGGCCGTGTCGAATGGGCGATGCACTGGACTGTCGCGGCCGACGGCGCGCACAGCTGGTATTGCAACACCATCCCCACGCCGCAGGGCGGCACGCATGAGGCGGGGTTCCGCACCGCCATCGTCAAGGGGCTGAAGGGCTTCGCGGCCCTTATCAACAACCGCAAGGCGGGCGAACTGACGGCGGACGACGCGCTGGTGGGCACGCGGATCATGCTCTCCCTGTTCATTCCGCAGCCGCAGTTCCAGTCCCAGACGAAAGACAGGCTGTCGTCGCCTGAAGCGCAGCGGCTGGTCGAAGCGGTGGTGAAGGACCATTTCGACCATTGGCTGGCCGAGGATCAGGAGCGCGGCCGCGCCCTGCTGCAGTTCGCGATCGACCGGATGGACGAGCGCCTTGCCCGCCGGGCCGAGCGCGAGGAAAAGCGCAAGACGGCGACCAACGCGCGCAAGCTGCGGCTGCCGGGCAAGCTGACGGATTGTTCCTCCAACAGCCGCGAGGGCACCGAATTGTTCATCGTGGAAGGCGATTCGGCGGGCGGGTCGGCCAAGCAGGCGCGCGACCGGTCCACGCAGGCGATCCTGCCCATTCGCGGCAAGATTCTGAACGTGGCATCCGCCGCCGCCGCCAAGATCGGGGCGAATCAGGAAGTCGCCGATCTGGCGCTGGCGATGGGTTGCGGCACGCGCGACCGTTATCGCGACGAGCAGCTGCGTTACGACCGCATCATCATCATGACAGACGCCGACGTGGACGGCGCGCATATCGCCACGCTGCTGATGACCTTCTTCTTTCAGGAAATGCCGGGGCTGGTGGCGGCCGGGCGGCTCTATCTGGCACAGCCGCCGCTCTATCGCCTCTCCGCCGGGGCAGAGAGTGTGTATGCGCGCGACGATGCCGAGCGGGAGTATCTGATCTCCACGAAATTCAAGGGCCGCAAGGTGGAAGTGGGCCGCTTCAAGGGCCTTGGCGAAATGGCCCCGGGGCAGTTGCGCGAAACCACCATGGACCCGGCGCGGCGCACGCTGATCCGGGTGACGTTGCCCGAAAGTCATCAGGACAGGCACCAGGTGCGGGACCTTGTGGACCGGCTGATGGGGCGCGTGCCGGAGCATCGTTTCAACTTCATTCAGGCCCATGCAGCCACGGTGGAAGCCGAAGATATCGACGCCTGACGGGAACTCGTCGCATCCGGTTCCAGAAGGCGCGTGACTTTCCGCTGAGACTGCGCCAAGGGGCGGCTGTTCCGACACTGTCAGTTCAAGGAATTTTCCATGCTTGCCAACGTGTTTTCCAGCATCTTCAACTTCGCAATGTTCACCTTCGTGGTGTTCATCTTCGTGCTGTGGCTGTGGCTGCTGTTCTCGGTGATCGGGGACCTGTTCCGCCGCCACGACATCGGCGGTTTCGGCAAGGTGCTGTGGATCATCTTCCTTGTGCTGCTGCCTTACCTTGGCGTGTTCGCCTACATCCTGACGCAAGGGCGCGGCATGGGCGAGCGGCAAGTGGCGCAGATGAAGCAGGCCCAGCATGACCTGCGCGAATTCGTCGGCTTTTCCCCTGCTGACGAGCTGAAGAAGCTGGACGAGCTGAAGGCCGCCGGCAGCATCTCTGCCGACGAATACGGCAAGCTGCGCGCCAAGGTGCTCGGCTGACCGCAATCCGCGCGCGCCGCTGGCCAACCGGCCATCGACGCGCGCGATGCGGCTTTCTATAACGAGGGGCAGGAGAAGACGTTGAAGTCCCTGACCCCTCGCCTGTTGTTTTCGCTGCTGCCGTTGCTGGCGTTCAGCCCGTCCGCCGTGCTGGCGCGCACCGCCCCGGTGATGCCCAGCAGCGATGAAGCCGCCCAGGCCTATGTGCAGGGTCGGCTGGCCATGGCCGACGATGATCTGCCTGTCGCCGCCGAGCTGTTCCAGCGCGCGCTGCTGGCGAACCCGGATGAGGCGCTGATGCGCCGGGCGCTGGATGTGGCGATGCTCTCCGGCGACATGAAGACGGCGGTGCGGCTGGCGAACCGGATCGAGCTTCCGCCTGAATCCCAACCGCGCATGGCGGTATCAGACAGTCTTGTCGCGCTGACCCGAGCCGCGGGCGCGGCCAGCAAGCGGGACTGGCGCGGGTATGAGGCCGCGCGGCTCGCCTTCGAAGCGCCGGGCCGCGCTGTTACCTCCAACCAGCTTCTGGGCACGTTGCTGGCGGCCTATGGGCTGGCGGGGAAGGGCGACCTGAATGGGGCCATCGCGCTGCTGGACGGGCAGACGGAGCGCGGCATCTCCGCCTCTTACATCGCCGAGCATCGGGCGCATCTGCTGGCGCTGGCGAAACGCTGGCCGGAAGCGGCGGACGCCTATGCGGGAATCGTCAACGCCGAAGGCGCGAATGTGGCGCGGCTGCGCATCGCGGCGGCCGCCTCTGCGCTGGAAGCCGCGAAGACAGACCCCGCGTATCGCGCGCGCGCCATCACCATGCTGGGCGGCGGGCCGGATCGCGACCCTGTGCTGGTTGCAGCCCGCGCGCGGCTGGCGGCGGACCCGAAGATCGACGGCCGCAAGCTGGGCGCGCTGCCGACCCGACCGGAAGAAGGGCTGGCGCTGATGCTGCTGCGCGTGGCGACCGACCTTGCCCGCGAACGGGCGATCGCGCCTGCGATCAGCTTTGCCCGGCTGGCCAATCTGGTGGACCCGAAGCTGCCGGACGGCTGGTTCGTCACATCGGACGCGCTGGCCCGCGCCGGGCAGCCGCAACTGGCGCTGGACGCGCTGGCGCCCGCGCCCAAGACAGACCCGTGGGGCCTGCTGGCAGACGTGCGCCGCGCCGCGATCCTCACCTCTCAAGAGCAATATCCCGAGGGGTTGGCCATTGCCAACCGGCTGGCCGCGCGGCCGGATGCCGGGCCGGAGGACTGGTCCCGCGTGGCGGATATCGAACGGCGCACCGGCCGCAACGCCGATGCAGCCGCCGCCTATGGCCGGGCGCTGGCGATGCTGCCGGAAACGCCGGGGCCGGTGCATGCCCAGCTGTGGTTCCTGCGCGGCTCCGCCTATGAACTGGCGGGCGACTGGGCCTCTGCCGAGCCGGACCTGCGCCGCGCGGTGGAGGTGCAGCCCGACAATTCGCTGTTCCTGAACTACCTTGGCTATTCCCTGCTGGATCGCGGCAAATCGGTGCCGGAAGCGCGCGAGCTGATCGCCCGCGCCTACAAGGCCGCGCCGGACAATGGTGCCATCATCGACAGCATGGGCTGGGCCGAATATGCCAGCGGCAATTATGCCGAAGCCGTGCGGCTGCTGGAGCAGGCGCGCAGCAGCGAACCGGGCGACCCCACCATCGCAGACCATCTGGGCGACGCGCTGTGGAAGGCCGGGCGCAGGATCGAAGCCCGCCACGCATGGTCCAGCGCCGCCGCGCTTTCGCCGGAACCCAAGCTGGCCGCGCTGCTGGCGAAGAAGCTCGACTTCGGGCTTGATGTCGCGCTCGCCGGGAAATGAACGGGCCAGACGGCGGAGCTGAACCCGCCCCCGCCAAGATCAATCTGGCGCTGCACGTGCGCGGACGCCGGGCAGACGGCTATCATGAACTGGAAACGCTGTTCGCCTTCACCCGCTTCGGAGACCGGCTGGAGGCGCGGCAGGCAGACGGCTGGAGCCTGAGCCTGACCGGCCCGACCGCCGGTGCCGCCGGGCCGCTGGCCGACAATCTGGTGCTGCGCGCCGCCCGCGCCTTCGAAGCGCAGGCAGGCGGGCGGCGCTATGCCCTGACGTTGGATAAACATATCCCCGTGGCGGCAGGCCTAGGCGGCGGCAGCGCCGACGCGGGCGCGACCCTGCGCCTGCTGAACCGGCTGGCAGGCGAACCGCTGGCCGAAGCCGATCTGGAACGCATCGGCGCAGCGCTGGGCGCGGACGTGCCCGCCTGTGTGCGCAACCGCACCGCCATCGGCACCGGTGTGGGCGAAGCGCTGACAGACGCGGCTGCGCTGACGGGAATGGGCGTGCTGCTGGTGAACCCGCGCGTCGCCGTGCCCACCGGCCCGGTGTTCAAAGGCTGGGACGGGCAGGATCGCGGCCCGCTGTTCAGCGACTGGCGGCAGGCGCGCAACGATCTGGAATCCCCGGCCATCGCGCTGCAACCCGTGATCGCCGACGTGCTGGACTGGCTGCGTGCACTGCCGGGGGTGTCGCTGGTGCGCATGTCGGGTTCAGGCGCAACCTGCTTCGCGCTGTTCGAGGGGGCCGCGCCGGAAGTCGCGCCGCCCGAGGGGTGGTGGGCTGTTTCGACGGAGTTGCTGTAGGGGGTTTGCACCGCGCCACAGCGTCGCAGGCAATCGAATCTGGTCACGTCCACGACGTGGGGGTTCAGGCGCTACACCACCTCAGAGGGTGCAGGGATATCATTTCCCTGCCCGCCGGAGGCAAAAAACCGCGGGCCGACGGGCTCCAAGGGCAAACCCCTTGGCCGACGCGGCACGCAAAAGCCGCCGCCCGTCGCCTCAGCGCATCCGGATTACCTGCACAGACCGGTTCGAATTCTCCGGCTGCAGCCGGTAGCTTCCCATGGCGCCGCGTTTCACGGCCACCTTGGTGCCCACCTTGGCGTTGGGCAGATTGAAGCCGTCAGCTTGCCGCCACATCTGGCCGTTGTCGAGGATGAAAACGGGTTTGCCGGACGCGTCGCGCAGGATTTCGCTGATGCTGGCGTCGACGGATTTCACTTCGGCTGCGCTGTCTGCCTTGCCGAAGCTGGCCTTGCGGGTTTCTTCCGCCTGTACGGCGGCGGCGGTTGCGGCGGCCGCCGCGGCGGCGGCTGCGGCCTGTTTCGCTTTCGCGGCTTCGGCTTCGCGCGCTTCGCTCACCCGCCGGGCGTCGGCGGAGATTGCCTTCACCACCGAATCATAACAGGCGAGTCGCTTCGCATCGTCCGGCTCGGCAGAGCAGCCGATCAGCTTGTCGGGCACTTGCGCGCCAGCCGGAGCGGAGAGCAGCAAACCGGCACCCAGCGCTGCAACCAATATTCGCATCGACAGTTATCCTTCCACGTGCCACCCACTATCGGCGCACCCACCATAGGCCTCCGCCCCCAATCGACAAGAGCATCGATCCCATGACCAGCCTTTCAGACACCCTCGCCCATGCGGAATTGCTGGAGGCGTTGAGCCCTGCCGTGCGCGCGGCCGGTGCGCTGATCGAGCAACTGAAAGCGAACGGACTTGTCCAGCGAGACAAGGCGGACAAATCGCCCGTAACAGAGGCCGACGAGGCAGCAGAGCAGCTGCTGGAGGCCGCCATCCGCAAGCTGGAGCCGGACGCCGTGATCGTGGGCGAGGAAGCCGTGGCGGCGGGCACGATTCCCGATGCCGCCGCGCGCTTCTGGCTGATCGACCCGCTGGACGGCACCCGTGATTTCGTGGGCGGCGGGCTGGATTATTCGGTGAATGTCGGGCTGGTCGAACAGGGCGTGCCCACCGTTGGGCTGGTGCTCCACCCGCCCGGCGGAACATTGTGGACAGGCGCGGCGGGCCTGGGCGCGTGGAAGGAAGGCCCGACGGAGCCGCGCCATGCCATCCGCACCCGCCCGCTGCCCGCGGCTGCACCGCGCATCGTCACCAGCCGCTCGCATCTGGATGATCAGACGAAGGCATGGGCGGCTGCCTGCCCGGGGGCGGAAACCCATCCGTCCGGCTCCAGCCTGAAATTCTGCCTTCTCGCCGAAGGTGCGGCCGATGCCTATCCGCGCTTCGGCCCAACCTGCGAATGGGATACGGCGGCTGCCGACGCCATCCTGCGGGCGGCGGGCGGCACCATGCTCGGCCCGGACGGTGCGCTGTTCAGCTATGGCAAACCGCGCTACCTGAACGGCGGCTTCCTTGCGCTGGGCGATCCTTCGGCCGTTGCCCGCCTGCCCGCCTTCCCCGGCTGAAGCGGGTTAACTGCCAGCAAGGTTAATATTCTCACGATTGTCGGCAGATTTGACAGTGTCCGCGCAAAAACCGTCGATTGATGCTGTTCCGCCCGCTTGGCACGCATCCTGCAAATGCCTGCCCGGAGGCCATGCATCTGCATGGACACGAAAGGGTTGGATACAATGATCAAGATGATTCTGGCAGGCGCGAGCCTCGCCCTGATGGCGGTTCCGGCTTCGGCGGCTGTAAATCTCGTGCAGAACGGCAGCTTTGAAACTGGCCTGTCCAACTGGACGATCGGCGGCTCAGACGATGCCAGCAAGACCGGCGGCGGCAAGGACCCCGTCGCCATCACCTATGGCGCGGCGCAGCCCTATCCCGTGGGCGCTTATGGGGAAGCCGTTCCCGTCGCCAACGCCCCCACCAGCAGCCCGGACGCCGCAGGCAGCCATGGCGCCTATTTCGTCACCGATTGGGCGACCAACCAGTCGCTCACCCAATCCGTCTATCTGGCGGCGGGCAATTACGAGATCGGCTTCTCGCTCTATGCCCCCGGCAACGGCTACGGCAACGCGGGCGACGCCAGCTTTTCCGGTACCATCGCCGGCGTGACGCTGGTGAACCGGCTGGTTTCGGAAGGCCCCAAGCAGGCGTGGGAAGCCTTTTCCGGGAACGCCACCGTGGTGTCGTCGGGCTGGTATGATGTCAGCTTCGTGTTCAACACCGGCTATCACCCGTCGAAGGATGTGGTGATCGATCAGGTCTATATCATGTCCTCGAAGGATGGCGGCACGGTGATCCCGGGCGTGCCGGAACCGGCGACCTGGGCGATGCTGATCGCGGGCTTCGGGCTGGTGGGCGCCGCCGCGCGCCGCCGCCGCCCGATTGTCGCTGCCTGAACAAACACCCGGCGGGAGCATCCCGCCGCGTTCACCAGACCCAGCAAGGGGAACGGTCGGGAGCCAGTCGGACTCCCGGCCGTTTCTCTGTGCCAGCTACTTTCTCGCCCGGACGTTCGGGCAAATTGTTTGTTAACCCTTTTCATGGCATAATCGCCCCCGTGGTTTGGGGGGTGGCGTATGCTGGACCCGGGGCAACAGCAGGCAACGCAATACAGCGCGTTCATCAGCTACAGCCGACGGGATTCCCGGCAGGCGCGCTGGCTGCAGACGGCGCTTGAATCCTATCGCATGCCGCAGCGGCTGGTGGGCACGCCCACGCCGCTTGGCCCGGTGCCGGGCCGGTTCCAGCCGGTGTTTCTGGATCTCTCCGAACTCACCGCAGCGCCGGATCTGCTGAACGAGCTGGCGCAGGCGCTGGCGGCCAGCCGCTACCTGATCGTCCTGTGCACCCCGAACGCGGCGCACTCCGAATGGGTGAACCGCGAAATCACGCTGATGCAGGAGACGGGGCGCGGCGACCATATCCTGACGGCGCTGTTCGAAGGCGACGAACATTCGGCTTTCCCGCCCGCCCTCCTGAACATTGCCGGAAACCACCAACCGCTCGCCGCCGATTTCCGAAAGGAGGGAGACGGTCGACGGCTCGCCCTGCTGAAGCTGGTGGCCGCCATGTCCGGCGTGGGGCTGGGCGAACTGGTGCATCGGGAGGAAAACCGGCGAACCCGGCGGCTGATGGTGGTGGCCACCGCCTGTCTCGCGGGGATGGCGGCATTCGGCGGCATCAGCCTCTATGCCATGAACGCGCGCGCGCAGGCGGAAGCCGAGAGGCGCAAATCGGAAGCGATGGTGAACAGGCTGGTCACCGATCTGCGCGGCGCGGTGAAACCGGCGGGCAATCTTGCCATGCTGGAACAGGTGAATGAAGCTGCCGTCTCCTATTTCCGGGGCCAGTCCTTGCAGAACATGCCGGATGCCGCGCTGGCAACACGTGCCCGGCTGCTGATCGCGATGGGAGACGATGCCGCCGCGCGCGGCGATTTCGTGACGGCACGCGGCCATTTCGAGGAAGCCGCCCGAACCACCGCCGCCCGCCTTGCCGCCGCGCCAAATGATATCCAGCGCGTGTTCGATCATTCGCAATCGGAATATTGGCTGGGCCACTCCGCCTGGAGCGCGGGCAACCCGGTGGCCGCGCGCAAGGCGTGGAACGAATATGCGCGGCTCGCCAACCAGCTCGTCGAAGCGCAACCCGCCAGCGCGGCCTGGCATCTGGAGGCGGGCTATGCCCAGAGCAATCTGGGCGTGCTGGACCTTCGGCAGAATCTGGATGTCGCGACTGCGGAAATGCGTATCAAGACGGCGCTTCGCCACTATCACGCGGCGCTGGATCGCGATCCGACCAACCCCACCATCCTTACCGACATTGCGGACGGTCTGGCATGGCTGGCAGACAGTCAGCGCGCAGCCGGAAAGCTGGCCGAAGCCCGGCAGACCCGTAAGCAACAGGAACATGTGCTGACAGCCGCCCTGCGTGCTTATCCCGACGATATCGAACTGAAGCGGATACTGGCGGTGAACGCCATGGCAACCGGCCGCATCGAAGACGCCGCCGGGCATCAGCCGGAAGCGCTTGCCCGCTTTCAATTCGCCCGGCAGGCAGCCGCGCGCATGGTTCGCGACGATCCGCGCAACGTCGTTCTTGCGACAACCGAGCGGATGGCCATGCTATGGGAGGCGCGATCCCGGCTGAAGCTGTTGCCGGCTTCCGGCCGGCCCCGGGCGGGCGGATACACGGACGAAATCGGCCGCTGCGCGCAGCCGAAAGACAATTATCCACTCGCCGAAACGGAAGATTGGTGCCGGTTGGTTCACGCCCGGCTGGCACTGATGAACGGGGATCGCGCGGCGGCGCGCGCGCTTCTCGATACGGTCGCGGAAAGCCGGCTGAAGCCCGGCGCGCCACGGCTCTCGGCCCGCTTCGGGCTCGATTATGCTGGAGAAATCAATGAGTTGAAACATATGGAGGCCAACAGGCCATAGGGAGATAGCCATGATCACCGACGAGCGGACACTCACCACCGACGAAATAGCGCAACTTCAGTCAGATGGCTCGACATGGGCCGCCTCGATCTGGAACCGACCGGACTGGCTGAAAGCCGCGCTGGTCGCCGGAGAGCCCTTCTCCGATGTTTTGCAGGTGCTGTCCCTGCTTCCTGTCTATGATCATCCCGACATCGACAGTTTCATGCACATGGGATTGGTCGACCTTGTGATTGCCGAATTCGATGCGAAATGTATCGGTCGGCACATCCACTTCTATGCGCCCAACAAGCCGGGGGTTCAGGTGCCCATGCCCGCCACACCGGCCGGGGCGATGAAAACCCATTGGGACATGTGGCTGAAGTCGTTCTACGATCCGGTCGGCGGCAGGCAGCGCATAACCGTCCGCATCTATCTGAACGATCCGCTGCTCCGCTTCCTGTGGAACCCCGGATTTCCGATCACCGTGAAAACGCCGCAGGGCCAGACACTCATTTCCAACCCGCGCTTCGATCAGCTGGGTGGGCGCTGGGTCAGCGTCGAATTCCTTTACGAGCCGGGCAACACCGATTTCGATCAGATGGCGGACTTCAACATCGCCCTGATCGTCGATGACAAGCTGCACGAAGGCTATTGTCTGCCGATCATCATCGACCCGCGCTGGGGCAATTGAACGCCTGCCGGGCGTCAGCCCGGCAGCGCGTCCTCCGGGATGGCATAGAGCAAATCCGCCCCGCGCGTGATCGGCCCCAGCAGGGCCGGGGCGGCGGGGAGCAATTGCTCGGCGAAGAAGCGGGCGGTGGCGATCTTGGCTTTCAGGAAGGCCGGGTCGCCCTCTCCCACGTCCAGCCGTCGCGCGGCTTCGGCGGCCTGCCGCGCCAGCAGAGACGCGCCGATGGTCAGCCCGAACATGCGCAGATAGGGGGTCGCGCCCGCCGCCGTGTCAGCCAGCTTGTCGCCCTCGTTGCCGCTGATCCACACCGAGGCCGTCTGCAGAGCCTCGATAGCGTCTTCCAGATAGGGCACCATTTGCCCCAGTTCGCCCGTCTTCGGCAGCCCGCCCACGAAGCTGCGCTCACGCTGCAACAGGCTGCGCCAGTGACGGCCACCGTCCATCGGCAGCTTGCGGCCCACCAGATCCAGCGCCTGAATGCCGTTGGTGCCTTCGTAAATCGGGGCGATGCGCGAATCGCGGTAATGCTGCGCCGCGCCCGTCTCCTCGATAAAGCCCATCCCGCCGAACACCTGCAGCGCAAGGCTCGACATCTCCACGCCGATGTCGGTGGAAAAGGCCTTGGTCACCGGCGTCAGCAGATCGGCCAGCCCCTGCGCTTCCGCCTTCTTCGCGGCGTCCGCCTCGGCATGGGCGCGATCCACCGCAGCAGCGTTCAGATAGGCGATCGCCCGCGCGGCTTGCGTGAACGCCCGCACCGTCATCAGCATTCGCCGCACATCGGCATGTTCGATGATGCGCACCGGCTCGCGCGCGCCGCCGAACTTCGCCGATTGCACCCGCTCGCCCGCGAAGGTCAGCGCCTGCTGATAGGCGCGCTCGGCGATGGCGACGCCTTCCAGCCCCACATTGATCCGCGCATGGTTCATCATCGTGAACATCGCCCGCATCCCGGCGTTCTCCGCGCCCACCAGATAGCCGACGCAATCGTCATTGTCGCCAAAGGCCATGGTGCAGGTGGGGCTGCCGTGGATGCCCAGCTTATGCTCGGTGGAGACCACACGCGCATCGTTGCGCGCGCCCAATGATCCGTCGGCGTTCACAAGGAACTTCGGCACGATGAACAATGAAATGCCCTTGGTGCCAGCAGGCGCATCGGGCGTGCGGGCCAGCACCAGATGGACGATATTCTCCGTCAGATCATGCTCGCCCCAGGTGATGAAGATCTTCTGCCCTTTCACCCGCCATGTGCCGTCAGCCGCTGGCGTGGCGGTGGCGCGCAGCGCCCCCACGTCGGACCCCGCCTGCGGCTCCGTCAGGTTCATCGTCCCCGTCCAGCGCCCCTCGATCAGGGGCGCCAGATACAGCGCCTGCTGCTCAGGGCTGGCATGCGCCTGCAACGCCTCGATCGCCCCCAGCGTCAGCATCGGGCACAAGGAGAACGCCATGTTGGCCGATGTGATCTGCTCCTGCACGGCGGATGCCAGCACGAAGGGCAGGCCCTGCCCGCCATGTTCCGGGTGCGCGCCCAGCCCGATCCAGCCGCCCTCGGCATAGGCGTTGTACGCCTCCTTGAACCCAGGCGGCGTGGTCACCACGCCGTCCACCGCCTTCGAACCGATCTTGTCGCCCACCACGTTCAGCGGCGCGAACAGGTCCGCCGCCAGCTTGCCTGCCTCCGTCAGCACCGCCTCCACCAGATCGGGCGTGGCAGCTTCGAAGCCGGGCAGGGCCTGCAACTCGTCGATGCGGGCGATGGTTTCCAGCACGAAGCGCTGCTCGGCGAGTGGGGGCGTATAAGACATTCGGGGGCACCTGTGTTTCGGGACGGCCCCCGGCTATAGCGGCAGTGATGACGGATTCCACTGCCGAGATCACATATCTGCACCCCGCCGATCCCAACGGCGTGGCCGAAGCCATCGCGCTGATCGCTGCGGGCGGCATCGCCGCGCTGCCCACGGAAACCGTCTATGGCCTCGCCGCGGATGCCGCCAACGGCGAAGCCGTCGCCCGCATCTATGCCGCCAAGGGCCGCCCCGGCTTCAACCCGCTGATCGTGCATGTTGCAGACCGCGCCATGGCCGGCCGCTACGCCCTGTTCGACCCGCTGGCAGACAGGCTCGCCAGCCGCTTCTGGCCCGGCCCGCTCACCCTTGTGCTGCCGCTGATGCCGGACGCCCCCGTCTCCAGCCTCGTCACCGCAGGGCTGCCCAGCATCGCCATCCGCATCCCCGCGCACCCGGTGATGCAGGCGGTGATCCGGGGCCTTGGCCGGGGAATCGCCGCGCCCTCCGCCAACGCGTCAGGACGTCTCTCCCCCACGCGCGCCGCGCATGTGCTGGAAAGCCTGAACGGCCGCATCCCGCTGATTCTGGACGCCGGGCCAACCAGCGCCGGCCTCGAAAGCAGCATCGTCGCCATCGCCAACGGGCAAGCCAGACTCCTCCGCCAGGGCGCCATCGCGCGCGAAACACTGGAAGCCGAGCTGGGCACCCCGCTGCCCGTCGCAGCAGACGCCGAACCCGTCGCCGCGCCGGGCATGCTGCTCAACCATTACGCCCCGCGCCTGCCCATCCGCCTGAACGCCCGCACCGCCACGCCACACGAGTTCCACATCGGCTTCGGCCCCGTCCCCGGCGACGAAAGCCTCTCGTCGGGCGGAAACCTCCCCGAAGCCGCCGCCCGCCTGTTCGACCTGCTGCACAAAGCCGACGCCAGCGGACGCGCCGCCATCGCCGTCGCGCCGGTGCCGAGCGACGGGCTGGGGGCCGCCATCAACGACCGGCTGAAACGGGCCGCAGCCGGGGGGTGAGAGAGGCCCCCACCTCAACAGCTTCCCTCGAAGCGAAGCTGACGCGAAGCCTCAACGAGAGGGGCTAAAAAGTCCGGGGTGCAGGGAGCACGGCTCCCTGCCGGGCTCCAAGGACAAAGCCCCGGCCTTCAATCATCCGGGCCAGTTGCTCACCACGGTCGCCAATTCAGGCCGGGGGCGTTCTTCCAGCGGGCCTTTGGGGGTGCCCAGGAAGAAGAATCCGGCGAGGCGCCCACCCGGGTGGCCGAGGGCCTCTGCAATGCCGGGCAGGAAGGCGGGGGCGGCGGTGAGCCAGTTGCCGACATAGCCCAGCGCATGGGTGGCAAGCAGCAGGTTTTGCGCGGCGGCACCTGTGGAAAGCTGCTGTTCCCACAAAGGAATCTTGCCTTCCTTCGGCGTGGAGACCAGCGCGACCAGAACCGGGGCCTGCTCCGCAAACACGGTCATCGCCTCCAGTTCCATCCGCCCGGCTTCGGGCTTGTCGGCGCGGTAAAGGCGTTGCAGCAGCGCTGCAAAGGCCGCGCGATCACGGATGACCACAAAGGCCCATGGGGCGAGCTTCCCATGATCGGGCACGCGGGCGGCCGCTTGCAGGATGGTCGCCAGTTCGGCGTCAGACGGGCCGGGGGCGACAAGATCACGCGCCTTGGCCGAGCGGCGCGTGAGCAGCAGGGAGATCGTGCTGGAACGGTCGTTGAACTCGGCCATCAGAGCGGTTTGAAGCTGGCGACGGAGCGGCGCTTGCCGCCCATGCCCATCGGCGCGGTGACGTCGGTTTCGCTGGTCTGCGTCGTCAGGACGGGCAGGCCGTTCGCGCCTTGCCGGTAAAGGCTGGTGACATTGAACTTGTTGACGCTGGCGACGATCTTCACCCGGATCGGCTTGGCGGCGAAGATGCGCACTTCGCTCAGCTTGGCACCCTCCATCGTCGCTTCGGCGGACAGGCCTGCGCTGATGTCGCCGCCGGGCGTCACGACCGCGCCTTTGGGCAGGCTGTTCCACAGAAACACGGTCTTGCCGTCCACGTCGCGCCGGCTGCTGGGCGTTCCGCTCAACAGCTTGTGCAGATTGTGGAATCCGGGCGGGTTGATGTTGCCCTTGGCGTGCGCCGCCAGTTCCTCGGGCGTCGGCTTGCGGCCATCGACGCTCAGCAGCGTCCAGTTGCCGGCGGTTGCCGATTTCGGCGTGAAGCGATCCACTACAAGGGCGGGTTCCTTCTTCGGGTCTGCCCTCAGTTCGGCTTTCGTCGTGCGTTCGAAGCCGACGACGGGGGCCTTGGCCGAGTCCGCGATCAACTGTTGCAGCTGCGCGTCGGTGGTGGCGGCAACCGGCGAAGCCGCAGCGATGGCGACGAGCAGGGGAAGAACAGCGCGCATGAACGGCCTTTCGAAAGGATGACGCAAACGGAAATGGCCGGACATCACTGTCCGGCCGATGAACCGCCTCAGCTGTCGAGGAAGCTGCGCATTTTCCGGCTGCGGCTGGGGTGCTTCAGCTTCCTCAGCGCCTTTGCCTCGATCTGCCGGATGCGTTCACGCGTGACCGAGAATTGCTGGCCCACTTCTTCCAGCGTGTGATCGGTGTTCATGCCGATGCCGAAGCGCATGCGCAGCACACGTTCTTCACGCGGGGTCAGGCTGGCGAGCACGCGGGTGACGGTTTCCTTCAAATTGGAATGGATCGCCGCATCCACCGGGATGATGGCGTTCTTGTCCTCGATGAAGTCGCCCAGATGGCTGTCTTCCTCGTCGCCGATGGGCGTTTCCAGCGAGATCGGCTCCTTGGCGATCTTCAGCACCTTGCGCACTTTGTCCAGCGGCATGGAGAGCCGCTCGGCCAGTTCCTCCGGCGTCGCTTCGCGGCCGGTTTCGTGCAGATACTGGCGGCTGGCCCGCACCAGCTTGTTGATCGTTTCGATCATGTGCACCGGGATGCGGATGGTGCGCGCCTGATCGGCGATAGAACGGGTGATGGCCTGCCGGATCCACCATGTGGCGTAGGTGGAGAACTTATAACCGCGCCGATACTCGAACTTGTCCACCGCCTTCATCAGGCCGATGTTGCCTTCCTGAATCAGGTCCAGGAACTGCAGGCCGCGGTTGGTGTATTTCTTGGCGATGGAGATGACGAGGCGCAAATTCGCCTCCACCATTTCCTTCTTGGCGATGCGGGCTTCGCGCTCGCCCTTTTGCACCATGTTCACGATGCGGCGGTATTCCGACAGGTCGACGCCGGTTTCGTGCGCGATTTCAGAGAGTTCGTTGCGGATGCGATCCACGTCGCGGGCTTCGGCGGCGGCGAATGCCGTCCACTTCTTGTCGCGGTTTGCGTTGGCGGCCAGCCAGCCGTCGTCCAGCTCGCGGCCGACATAGCTGTCGAGGAAATCCTTGCGGTTGATCTTGTGCTTGTCGGCCAGTCGCAGCATCTGCCCGCCCAGCGTCATCAGCCGCCGGTTGAAGCTGTAGAGATGCTCCACCAGAAACTCGATCTTGGCGTTGGTGAACTGCACCGCCGCGATCTGCTGGGTGAGGTCCAGCCGCAGCTTCTGATATTTCTTTTCCTCGGCCTTGGGGAATTCCACGGCCGCCGAAACGGATTGCATGCGCAATTGCTGCAGCTTGTGGAACTTGGCGTAATCGGCCTCGATCGCGGCGAAGGTTTCCAGCGCCTGCGGTTTCAGCGTTTCTTCCATGGCGGCAAGGCTCATGCCGCCTTCGTCCTCATCCTCTTCCTGAGGGCGCGGCGCGCGGCGTTCCGTCAGCTCGTCCTCGTCATCGGGCTGGGCGGGGGCTTCTTCCTCCTCGTCCGACTCTTCCTTGAACTGCACGGGCATGTCGCCCTCGCCTTCGTCCTCGCCCTCTTCGGTGGTGGGCTTGGCAAGCATGGCTTCCAGATCGAGGATCTCGCGCAGCTGCATCCGGCCTTCGGTGAGCGCCTTGGACCATTCGATGATGGCCGCAAACGTCATCGGGCTTTCGCACAGCCCGGCGATCATGGTGTCGCGGCCAGCCTCGATTCGCTTGGCGATGGCGATCTCGCCCTCGCGGGAGAGCAGCTCCACCGCGCCCATTTCGCGCAGATACATGCGCACGGGATCGTCCGTGCGGTCCAGCTTTTCCTTGGGGGCAGCAGCAACCGGCGCGGGGCCGATCGGATCGACCTCCACTTCCTCCACAGCCTCTTCCTCGTCGGCTTCGGCTTCCTCGGCGGAATCTTCATTCTCGACGATGTTGATACCCATATCGGACAAAGCCGACATCACATCCTCGATCTGCTCGCTGCTCATCTGATCCTGCGGCAGGGCAGAATTCAGCTCGTCATAGGTGATCCAGCCGCGCTTTTTCGCCTTTGCGATCAGCCGCTTCAGACTTGCCTCGTTCAGATCGATGACCGGTGCGCCATCGGCTTCCGTCTTGTCTCCGCCTTCGCCGTCAAAAGGAGGTTTCGCCATGCCAGTCCTAACCGATATGGGCGCGGAAAGCCGAACTGCCCCCCGCGCCAAGCCCTGCACCGCGGCGGAGATCAGGCCCCGCCATTTTCAATCGCGAGCTTGCGGAGCCTTGAAAACGCCTGCTGCCGTTGTGCGCGGCGCTGCTCCTGCCGGAGAAGCGCGTCCGCAAAGGCTTCATCGCTATCAAGGTTTCGAGGCTCGTCTGCTGCTTGCCGTATGTGGTGCGACTCGGTGACAGACGCAAGTGCAGCCGCGACACGGCCGCGCAAAAGCTCTGCCGAGTCCAGATTTCCGAACAGCGGGGCATGGCCCGCCAGCAATTCACCGGGCGGCTGATGCGCGATCAGCCGGTCGCGCGCGAGCATGTAGCTGGGTGTTTCCAGCGGCAGTTCCGCCAGCGCCTCCACCAGTTCGTCCACCAGTGCCGGGTTCTGGCTGAGCGTCTTCAGCAGCATCGCGCAGGTCTGTTCCTGTTGCGCGGCGGCAGCGGCGCGGGTTTCCGGGCGGGCCGGTTGCAACGGCGGCGGCCCCTGAAAGCCCCGGCGGCGGCCCGGATCGGGGCGAAAGGCCGCGCGCTCCGGCCGGGCGGGGCGCAGCAGCGCGTCGGCGCGGTCCAGCCATGTGCGGAGGTAATCGCGCTTCACGTCCGGGTCGGCGATCTCGTTCGCCAACGCCTTCAGCCGCTGGCGGAATTCGGCGCGGCGCTCCGGCGTGTCGAGCGGGGCGGCATCCGCCTCGCGCTCGAACAGGAAGCGTTCCAGCGGCACGGCGGTGCCCAGCAACGCCTCCACAGCGGCCGCACCGCCGCTGCGCGCGAGATCGTCTGGGTCCTGCCCCTTGGGCAGCGCCACGAATCGCAGCGAGCGGCCCGGACCGATCAGCGGCAAGGCGCGGGTGGCCGCGCGCGACGCCGCGCGCATCCCCGCGCCGTCGCCATCGAAGGCCAGCATCGGTTCCGGCACCAGCTTCCACGCCAGCTGCATCTGATCTTCCGTCAGCGCGGTGCCCAGCGGCGCGACGGCTTCCATCAACCCCGCGCCCGCCAGCCCGACCACATCCATATAGCCTTCCACCACCAGCAGGCGGCCGGATTTGCGCGCGGCAGGTGCGGCGCGGTGGTAATTGTAGAGCAATTTGCCCTTGTGAAAGACGGGGCCTTCCGGCGAGTTTAGATATTTGGGCTCGCCGTCGCCCAAAATGCGCCCGCCAAAGCCCACCGGCCGCCCGCGCGCATCATGGATGGGGAACATCAGCCGCCCCCGGAAGCGGTCATAACGACGGCCTTCGGATTCGCCCGCCAGCCCGGCTTCCAGCATCTGCTCCGGCTCCATGTCGGGGAAGGCGGCCTTCAGATGTTTCGTCAGAGCCTCTTTCGAATCGGGGGCGAAGCCGATTCCGAACAGCGTTTGCAGGGCAGGGGCCACCTGCCGCCGCCCCAGATAGGCACCGGCAGCCGCGCCTGCGGGCGTCGCCATTTGCAGGCGATACCAATCCTCCGTGGCGGCGATCAGCTCCGTCAGCCCCGCGCGCTTCTTCGTTTCCGGGCTTTCGGGGCGCATTTCGGGCACCGTCAGCCCCGCTTCGGCGGCCAGCGCCTTCACCGCGTCCATGAAGGTCAGCCCATCCTGCTCCATCACGAAGCGGATGGCGTCCCCATGCGCGCCACAGCCGAAGCAGTGATAAAAGCCCTTGTCTTCATTCACGTAAAAGCTGGGGGATTTTTCGTTGTGGAAGGGGCAGCAGCCCTTCATCTCCCGCCCGGCGCGCGTCAGCTTCACCCGACGGCCGACGACCGCCGCCAACCCGGTGCGGGCGCGGAGATCGTCGAGGAAGTCGGGCGGCAGGCTCATCTCAGCCCAGCGCCGCCTTCACCATTCCGCTGGCCTTGGACATGTCGATCTGCCCCTGCAGCCGCGCCTTCACCAGCGCCATCACCGCGCCCATGTCTTTCACGCTGGTCGCACCGGCCTCTGTCACCAGTGCGGCGATGGCGGCCTTGGCTTCCTCTTCCGACATCTGCTTCGGCAGGAAGCTTTCGATCACCTCCAGCTCGGACTGTTCGGCGGCGGCCAGTTCGGGGCGGTTGCCTTTCTCGAACATCTCGATCGATTCGCGGCGTTGCTTGGCCATCTTGCCCAGCACTTCCATCACCAGCACATCGTCATCCGCTGGCGCGCCGCCGGTGCGGGCCTCGATGTCGCGATTCTTGATCGCCGCCTGAATCAGCCGGATGGCCGCCACGCGCACGCTGTCCTTGGCCTTCATGGAATCGATAAGGCCTGTCTTGATGTCATCCCGGATCATGTCTGTTCTATTCTCCTTGAAACCCCACATAAGCGCCCGCGCGGCATTGACCAACAGCGCGCACCCCCCTATCGCGGCGCCTTAGCCCGAAACCTGAATTTTAAGGATCTGCCGATGGCCGACGACCCCTCTGCGCGCCAACAATCCGGCGCGACCGGAGTCGTCGTGCTGGCTGATGGAACCCTGTTCTGGGGCCATGGCGCGGGCGCGGAGGGCGATGCCGTCGGTGAACTCTGCTTCAACACCGCGATGACGGGCTATCAGGAAGTGATGACGGACCCGAGCTATGCCGGGCAGATCATTACCTTCACCTTCCCGCACATCGGCAATGTCGGTGCCAATGCCGAGGATATCGAGGGTGTGAACCCCTATGCGCTGGGCTGCGTGATGGCCGAACCCATCACCGCGCCCTCCAGCTTCCGCAGTGACAAGCCGTTCGACCAGTGGCTGGCCGACTGGGGCCGGATCGGCGTGACGGGCGTGGACACCCGCGCCATCACCCGGCGCATCCGCAAACTCGGCGCGCCCAACGCCGTGATCGCCCACAACAAGGATGGCCTGTTCGACATCGACGCGCTGGTGGCGAAGGCGGCCGGCTGGAGCGGGCTGGAAGGCCTCGATCTGGCGAAAGAGGTTTCCTCCACACAGACTTGGGTCTGGGATGAATGCCCGTGGAAGCTGGGCGAAGGCTATCAGCCCGGGGATTTGCCCGCCGACGCCCCGCATGTGGTGGCGGTGGATTATGGCATCAAGCGCGCGATCCTGCGCCAGCTGGTGGATGCCGGTGCCCGCGTGACGGTGGTGCCCGCCATCGCCAGCTTCGACGAGATCATGGCGCTGAATCCGGACGGGCTGTTCCTGTCCAACGGCCCCGGCGATCCGGCGGCGACCGGCGTGTATGCCGTACCGACCATCCAGAAGTGGCTCGCGACGAAAAAGCCGCTGTTCGGCATCTGCCTTGGCCACCAGCTGCTGGGCATCGCCATCGGTGCCAAGACGGTGAAGATGCACCAAGGGCATCGCGGCGCGAACCATCCGGTGAAGCAATTGTCTGACGGGAAGGTGGAAATCACCTCCATGAACCACGGCTTCACCGTGGACGCAGACACGCTGCCCGCCAACGCCCGCGCCACCCACATCAGCCTGTTCGACCAGACGCTCTGCGGGCTGGAACTGACGGACCAGATGGCCTTCAGCGTGCAGCATCACCCGGAAGCCTCCCCGGGCCCGCAGGACAGCTATTATCTGTTCCGGCGGTTTGTGGAGGGGTTGCGGTGACGGGTGCGGGAAAAGCTCTGCTTGCGATGACCGCCCTCCTGTCGGCAACGGCTTGCTCTGCCGATGCGCTTCAATCCTGTGTCGCAGAAAAACTGGAGCCGGGTTTGTCCGTCATTGGTCTGATGAGAAGCGAGAAGCTCGATATGACCAAAGCCCGGCTGGTTACGCAATTGTTTGAAGGCGATGACGCCAAACTTGCCAAGCTGAAGCCGATGTTTGCTTTGACGGATTGGACGTTTGCGTCTGATGGTCCGGGCCGAATGATCCTCAGCGCCCATAGGGTGGTGGACGAATCTTGGGTCAAGGATAGCACGAACAGGATGTGCGCTGCGGCGGCGGCTGCAGAGGTTGTATGGGATGGTTGGGACGTCGACGTCGCAGCCGATGGTGGTCAGAAATGAGTTCTGAAACCATCACTGGCTGTTCGCGATCTTCTCCCTCCCGCCCGCAGGGGGGAGGGTCGGGGAGGGGGGACGCCCTTTCCGCTTATGCCAAGGCCAATCGCCGCCAGCCGACCGAGCCGGAAAAGCGGCTGTGGGCGGCGATCAAGTCCAACCGGCTGAACGGAATCCCGTTCACGCGGCAGGTGGTGGTGGCAGGCTACATCCTCGATTTCGCCACCCGGCGGGAACGCATCGGCATCGAGATTGACGGCCACACGCATACGGATCCTGAGGCCGAAGCCCGCCGCACGGCGGCCATCGAAGCCGAAGGCTACCAGCTGATCCGCTTCCAGAACTGTGATGTGATGGAGAATCTGCCCGGCGTGCTGGCGACCATCGCCAGCACTGTGCCTGCGCCACGGTCCTCCCCCCTCCCCAGCCCTCCCCCCGGCGGGGGGAGGGAGCAGAAAGTGCCCGCATGACCTCGCCCCAAATCGATCCCGAAAAGCTCGCCGCGGAAATCGCGGAGGATGCCAAGATTCTGGAGGCGCTCGCCGAGAATGGCGATATCGCCTCGCTCACCCGCCCCATCGATCTGCACTTCAAGGGCAGCCAGGAAGCCATCGAAGCGCTGGCGGAAGCGTCCGAGGAACTCGGCCTCGAATTCATCGAATTCGGCGAATATGAGGATGGCGACATCGCCGCCGACTTCATCGTGGAAGGCACCACCGAACCCGCCGCCATGGCCGCGTTGACGAAGCGCGCGCTGGAAATCGAACTGGCCTATGGCGTCGAGTATGACGGCTGGGGCTGCGCTGCTGAAACCGGAACTGAAAACTGATGCCCAAGCGGACCGACATTTCCTCCATCCTCGTCATCGGCGCGGGGCCGATCATCATCGGCCAGGCGTGCGAGTTCGATTATTCGGGCACGCAGGCGGTAAAGGCGCTGAAGGGGGAGGGCTATCGCGTCATCCTCGTCAATTCCAACCCCGCCACCATCATGACGGACCCGGAACTGGCGGACGCAACCTATATCGAGCCGATCACGCCCGACGTGGTGGCGCGCATCATCGAGAAAGAACGCCCGGACGCGGTGCTGCCCACCATGGGCGGGCAAACCGCGCTGAACACCGCGCTGGCGCTGGCGAAAGACGGCACGCTGGACCGGCTGGGCGTGAAGCTGATCGGTGCGGACGCGCATGCGATCGAAAAGGCGGAAGACCGGCTGAAATTCCGCGACGCGATGGACAAGATCGGGCTGGAATCGCCCCGCTCCGGCGTGGCGCACACGCTGGAAGAAGCCCTGCGCGAGTTGGAGCATGTCGGCCTGCCCGCGATCATCCGCCCCAGCTTTACCATGGGCGGCACCGGCGGCGGCATCGCGTACAACCGCGACGAATTCATCCGCATCGTGCTGGGCGGGCTGGAAGCTTCCCCCACCACCGAAGTGCTGATCGAGGAATCGGTGCTGGGCTGGAAGGAATATGAGATGGAAGTGGTCCGCGACACGGCGGACAATGCCATCATCATCTGCTCCATCGAGAATATCGACCCGATGGGCACCCACACCGGGGATTCCATCGCTGTCGCGCCTGCGCTGACGCTGACGGACAAGGAATATCAGATCATGCGCAACGCCAGCATCGCGGTGCTGCGCGAGATCGGCGTGGAAACCGGCGGCTCCAACGTGCAGTTCGCGGTGAATCCGGCCGACGGGCGGCTGGTGGTGATCGAGATGAACCCGCGCGTCAGCCGCTCCTCCGCGTTGGCATCGAAGGCGACGGGCTTCCCCATTGCCAAGGTCGCGGCCTTGCTGGCGGTGGGTTACACGCTGGACGAAATCCGCAACGATATCACGGGGGTAACACCCGCGAGCTTCGAGCCGACCATCGATTATGTCGTCACGAAGATCCCGCGTTTTGCGTTTGAGAAGTTCAAGGGCGCGGACACCACGCTGGGCACCAGCATGAAATCCGTCGGTGAAGTGATGGCGATTGGCCGCAACATCCATGAATCGCTGCAAAAGGCGCTGCGCGGCCTTGAAACCGGCCTGACCGGGCTGGACGAGCCGGAGGGCCTTGCCAATGCCTCCAAGGGGGAAATCCTCGCCGCGCTGGGCAAGCGGGTACCGGACCGGCTGCTGATCGCCGCACATGCGCTGCGGGTGGGCATCGTGCCCTCCGAAGTGTGCCGGGTTTCGCATTACGACCCATGGTTCGTGGAGCGGCTGGCCGAACTGATCGCAGCAGAGCAGCAGGTGCGCGACAATGGCCTGCCCACCGATGCGCAGGGCTTCCGCGCATTGAAAGCGATGGGCTTTTCCGACGCGCGGCTGGCGAAGCTGACCGACATTCCGGAAGCGAATGTCCGCGCGAAGCGGCACAAGCTGGGCGTGCGCCCGGTGATGAAGCGGATCGACACCTGTGGCGCCGAGTTCGAAGCGCTGACGCCCTATATGTATTCCACCTATGGCGGCACCGAGTGCGAAGCCGAGCCGTCGGATCGCACCAAGGTGGTGATTCTGGGCGGCGGGCCGAACCGCATCGGGCAGGGGATCGAGTTCGATTATTGCTGCTGCCACGCCGCCTTCGCGCTGGGGCCGGTGGAAAAGGGTGGCGCCGGGTTCGAAACCGTGATGGTGAACTGCAACCCGGAAACCGTCTCCACCGATTATGACACCTCGGACCGGCTCTATTTCGAGCCGCTGACGGCTGAAGATGTGCTGGAACTGCTGCATATCGAGCAGAAGAACGGCAATCTGCTGGGGGTGATCGTGCAGTTCGGCGGGCAGACGCCGCTGAAACTGGCGCGTCCGCTGGAGGCGGCCGGAATCCCGATTCTGGGCACCTCGCCAGACGCCATCGACCTGGCGGAAGACCGCGAGCGCTTCGCCGCGCTGGTGGAGCGGCTGGGGCTGAAGCAGCCCGCGGGCGGCATCGCCCGCAGCCGCGACGAAGCCGTCGCTGTGGCGGAACGCATCGGCTACCCGGTGCTGATGCGGCCCTCTTACGTGCTGGGCGGCCGGGCGATGGAGATCGTGGAAACCACCGCCAATCTGGAAACCTATATCGAAACGGCGGTGAAGGTCTCCGGCGACAGCCCGGTGCTGATCGACCGTTACCTGCGCGACGCCATCGAAGTGGATGTGGATGCGCTGTGCGACGGCGACACCGTGCATGTGGCGGGCGTGATGCAGCATATCGAGGAAGCCGGGGTCCATTCCGGCGATTCGGCCTGCTCGCTGCCGCCCTACAGCCTGCCCGATACCATCGTGGCCGAGATCAAGCGGCAGGCCGATGTGCTGGCGCGCGCGCTCTCCGTGCGGGGCCTCATGAATGTGCAGTTCGCGGTGAAAGACGGCGAGGTTTACCTGATCGAGGTGAACCCGCGCGCCAGCCGCACCGTGCCCTTCGTGGCGAAGGCGCAGGGGCGGCCCTATGCCAAGATCGCCTCGCGCATCATGGCAGGGGAAAAGCTGGCGAGCTTTGAGCTGGAACCGCGTGGCAAAGGCCATATCTCGGTGAAGGAGGCGGTGTTCCCCTTCGCCCGCTTCCCCGGATCGGACCCGGTGCTCAGCCCGGAAATGAAATCCACTGGCGAGGTAATGGGGATCGACAGCGATTTCGCCATGGCCTTTGCGAAAAGCCAGCTTGGGGCGGGCACCGTCCTGCCGATGGAAGGCCGGGTGTTCATCTCCGTAAAAGACAGCGACAAGCCGCTGATTCTGGACGCCGCGCGCGGGCTGGAAGCGATGGGCTTCGAACTGGTCGCCACGCGCGGCACCGCCAAATGGCTGGGCGAACAGGGCGTAGCGGTGGAAACCATCAACAAGGTGCTGGAAGGCCAGCCGCATATCGTGGACGCGGTGACGGACGGCCGCATCGCGCTGGTGTTCAACACCACCGAAGGCGTGCAGAGCCTGAAGGATTCGGAAACCATCCGAACCGTGGCATGGGCGCGCAAGGTGCCGATCTTCACCACGGCGGCGGCCTCCGTCGCCAGCGTGAAGGCCATCGCCGCGCTGAAGGCCCGCGCCATCGAGGTGAAACCGCTGCAGGCGCATCACGCCTGCTCTTAAGGAACTGGCAGGCGCACCACTCCGACTGAGGGGGGGCAGGCTGATGGGGCGCGACTGCTCGCACTTGCGGAAATCCGCTTCGCTCCCTACAGTTGCAGCCCGATTTCGGCCCGATTTCGGCATTGCGCAACCTTCCGAACGAAGCGGGACGGGAGAGCGGCACCAAGGGACGCCGCGCCCGCGACGATCGGAACCCGTCAGTTCGAACAAGAGTTAGACAAAGCATGGCAACGATAGACAAGGTTCCGATGCTGGCCGAAGGCCATGAGATGCTCCAGCGGCAGCTCAAGCATCTGAAAGAAGTCGAGCGGCCCGAGAATGTCGAGGCGATCGAGGAAGCGCGCGCCCATGGCGACCTGTCCGAAAACGCCGAATATCATGCCGCGAAAGAGCGGCAGGGCCATATCGAAGCGCAGATCGCCGAGTATGAAGACAAGCTGGCGCGCGCCATCGTGATCGACCCCACCACGCTGTCGGGCGACAAGGTGGTGTTCGGCGCGACCGTCCGCCTGCTGGACGAAGACGACAAGCCGATCACCTATCAGATCGTGGGCGAGCTGGAAGCCGACGCCAAGCGCGGCCGCATCAGCTATAACTCGCCCGTCGGCCGGGCGCTCATCGGGCGCAAACTTGGCGAGGAAGTGGAAGTGGTGACGCCGTCGGGCGACCGCAGCTACCTGATCGACCAGGTCGACTTCCGCTAGGATCGGCATTGGCGGAGGGGCCTTCCGATCCGGCGACCCCAGCTGTCGCGGCCGGCCCGGCCGCGGCAGCGCTGCCCATTCCATGGGCCACGCGGATCATCCTGATCCTGTGCGTGGGCCTCGAAGCGCTGAACCTGCTGATGGGCGATGGTTTCGCCCGCACCATCAGCTATATGGGCGGGCTGGTGCCCGCCCGCATCACCGGCGCGGTGATCGGCATTCCCGAAAGCCCCGTTCCCGCGCCGCTGACCTTCATCACCCACATCTTCCTGCACGGCGGCCCCGTGCACCTCGCCATGAACATGGTGTTCCTGGCGTGGGTGGGGCGGCAGGTGGAAGTGTTCGCAGGCACATGGCGCTTCCTGCTGCTGTTCTTCGCGGGCGGGATCGCCGGCGGGCTGATGCAGGTGGCCTTCAGCCCGACCTCCGTCGTGCCGATGATCGGTGCCTCCGGCGCAATCTCCGCCGTGTTTGCCGCCTATGCCCTGATCTTCGCCCGCTCCGGCGAAGCCCCGGCCTCCTTCCTCGGCTTCCACCTCTCCGGCGAAACCGTGCGCGCACTGCGCTACGCCTCGCTGTGGATCGGCCTGCAACTGCTGACAGCCGTGGCCTTCAACACGCCGGGGCAATCGGGCATCGCTATCTGGGCGCATATCGGCGGGTTCCTCGCCGGGCTGCTGATGGCGCCGTTGTTGAAGCGGCGGGCTTAGAGGCCTCCGGCGGCCCGGGCTCCGCCCGGGACCCGGCAGGGGCGTGACGCCCCTGCACCCCCATTAGTTTTTCTTAGCCCCTCCCGTTGACGCTTCGCGTCAGCTTCGCTTCCAGGGGAGGGGTTGGGGCGGGGGCCATCCGCTTGGCGCGAGGTTGGGGGTTATAGCCTGCGGCGCTTCTGCTGCGCTCGTTGTGATGTCAGCGGATCAGGCCCGGCGGTGACACCCCCTCTCCATCTCTCCCCCTTGCAGGGGGAGAGGGCTGCGTAGCGCCGCAGGCAATCAAAGTGGATCACGCGCACGGCGCTAGAGTTGGGCCACAACGCAAATGTAGAGGGTGCAGGGAAATCATTTCCCTGCCGGGTGCAGGGCAGGGCCCTGCCCGCCGGAGGCAAAATGCGCGCGCCCTACCCGAACAACCACATCCCCAGCATTCGGTGGAACGGAAAGGTAAAGAACCCGGCCACCAGCAGGGCGAAGATCGACAGGCCGCGCGCGCGTCGCCGGTGCCCGGCGACGGCGTGGCGGCGGGCTTGGCTCACCATGATGGGCACTTGAATCAGCACCCAGATGGACAGCAGGTGGATCACGCTGAAGCCGCCGCCCCGCGTCAGGCGGATGTCGAAGGTGATGAGGGCGCTGGCGACCATGGCGATGGCCCATATCCAGCCCAGAATCCGGTGGGTTCGGGCGCCTTTGACGCCCCACATCTGTGCGGTGGTGACGCCCAGCACCAGCAGCATCAGCAGCAGGTGTGCCCAGACGGTGGGGCGCGCGTCGGCCCAGTGCGGCTGGCCGCGCACGATGGCGGCAAGCACAGCGGCGAGCAGGGCGAGCGCCAGCCAGCCGATCAGGCGGTCCGGCAGGATACGGGTGAGGAAAGAGGGGCGCTCTGCGGTGGTGGCCATGGGAAGGGACATGCCTTCACCGGATCGGGCTGCCAATGGGGCAAACAGGGGCGGCATGAAAAAGGCCCCGGCGGTTTCCCGTCGGGGCCTTTTTTGGCCTGTTCTGTGCCGACCGGCTTACGCGCCGGCCTTGCCCATTTCCTTGTCGAGATTGTCGACGATGGCCTGGAAGAACATCTCGGTCGTCATCCATGCCTGATCGGGGCCGATCAGCAGGGCGAGATCCTTCGTCATCTTGCCCTCTTCAACGGTTTCGATGCAGATTCGCTCCAGCGTCTCGGCAAACTTCGTCACTTCGGGCGTGCCGTCCAGCTTGCCACGATGCTTCAGCCCGCCCGTCCATGCGAAGATGGAGGCGATGGGGTTGGTGCTGGTCTGCTTGCCCTGCTGGTGCTGGCGATAGTGGCGCGTCACGGTGCCGTGCGCGGCTTCGGCTTCCACCGTCTTGCCGTCTGGCGTCATCAGCACCGACGTCATCAGGCCGAGGCTGCCGAAGCCCTGTGCCACGGTGTCGGACTGCACGTCGCCGTCATAATTCTTGCAGGCCCAGACAAACTTGCCGCTCCACTTCAGCGCGGATGCGACCATGTCGTCGATCAGGCGGTGCTCATAGACGATGTTGGCGCGGGCGAAGTCCGCCTTGAATTCCTTGTCGAACACCTCCTGGAACAGATCCTTGAAGCGGCCGTCATAGGCCTTCAGGATGGTGTTCTTGGTGGAGAGATAGACCGGCCATTGGCGGGCGAGGCCATAGTTGAGGCTGGCGCGGGCGAAATCGCGGATGCTGTCGTCGAGGTTGTACATCCCCATCGCCACACCGGCGGTCGGGTAGTCGAACACCTCGAATTCCTTGCTGTCGGATCCGTCAGACGCTTCCCACTTCATGGTCAGCTTGCCGGGTCCGGGGACGAGGAAGTCGGTCGCGCGATACTGGTCGCCGAAGGCATGGCGGCCGATCACGATCGGGTCCGTCCAGCCGGGCACGAGGCGCGGCACATTCTGGATCACGATGGGCTCGCGGAACACCACCCCGCCAAGGATGTTGCGGATGGTGCCGTTGGGCGACTTCCACATTTTCTTGAGGCCGAATTCCTCCACCCGCGCTTCGTCCGGGGTGATGGTGGCGCATTTCACGCCGACGCCGAACTCCTTGATGGCGTTGGCGGCGTCCACGGTGATGCGGTCATCGGTGCGGTCCCGCTCCTCGATGCCGAGGTCGTAATAGCGCAGGTCCACGTCCAGATAGGGCAGGATCAGCTTTTCGCGAATCCACTGCCAGATGATGCGGGTCATCTCGTCGCCATCGAGTTCGACGACGGGGCCCTTCACCTTGATCTTGCTCATGCCACCTCTGTCCGGATGCTGAAAATACTGGCCTGTCCTTAGGGAAGGGAAAGGGCCGCCGCAAGCGCATCGGCGTCTGGCAGACATTCGACATAGGTTGTGATGTCGGCGCTCGCGAATCCGCTTTGCACCACATGGTCCAGCAGGGCGAGGAACGGCTGCCAGAAATCGCCGTCTCCCATCAGCCACACCGGCTTGGCGTGCAGGCGCAGGTTGCGCCACGACAGCACCTCCACCAGTTCATCCAGCGTGCCCAGCCCGCCGGGCAGCGCCAGAACCGCGTCTGCATGTTCGAACATCAGATGCTTGCGGCTGTGCAGGCTGTCCACCACGATCATCTCGTTGCAGAGCGGCTCGGCCACTTCCCAGTCTTTCAGGAAGCGGGGGATGATTCCCTCCACCCGGCCGCCTGCGGCCAGCGCGGCGCGGCCGCATTCGCCCATCAGCCCCAGCGCGCCGCCGCCATAGACAAGGCCGACACCGCGTTCGGCCAGCGTGCGCCCAACGGCCGCCGCAAGCTGCGCATGGCGCGGATCGGAGCCGCTGCGGGAGCCGCAGAAAACCAGAACAGAGCGGACAGGCCCGGCCGGAATGGCGGCGGGAAGCGAATCGAGCGGGTGGGTTCTCATGGGGGCTGCACCTAGCACTGCTGAGCATGCGCCAACATTGCCCATTGCTTAGCGTAGCCTGCCGTGGCTAAAGGCCAAAAAAAGCACGCAAACGACATCCATATCAGGGACAGGGCATGGCAACTCATCCAGAAGCCACGACTGATGCTGCCGACAGCGTCCGACGCAGGGACTTCATCTATGTGGCGACCGGCGCCTTCGCGGGCGTGGGCGCTGCAACCGTCGCGTGGCCGTTCATCAACCAGATGAATCCGTCCGCCGACGTGCGGGCGCTGGCGACCGTGGAGGTGGATCTCTCCGCGATCCAGCCCGGTCAGGCGATCAAGACGATCTGGCAATCCAAGCCGGTGTTCGTGCGCAACCTGACGGCCGCCGAACAGACCGCCGCGCGCAAGGTGCCGCTGTCTGACCTGCGCGATCCGCAGACGCTGGACGAGCGCACCAAGGCGGATCATCACAACTGGCTGATCACGCTGGGGGTTTGCACCCATCTGGGCTGCGTGCCGCTGGGCGCGGCAGAGGGCGAGAACAAGGGCGATTACGGCGGCTATTTCTGCCCGTGCCACGGTTCGCACTATGATACCGCAGGCCGCATCCGCCGGGGCCCCGCGCCGACCAACCTGGTCGTGCCGGCCTACGCCTTCAAAACCCCCACGCTGATCGAGATCGGATGATCCCATGAGCTTTCCCTGGGCCAATCATTACGAACCCAAGCATCCGCTGATGCAGTGGGTGGACCAGCGTCTGCCGCTGCCGCGGCTGGTCTATAATGCAGTCGGTGCCGGTTATCCGGTGCCGCGCAACATCAATTACTGGTACAATTTCGGCGTTCTCGCAGGCGTCGCGCTGATGATCCAGATCATTACCGGCGTCGTGCTCGCCATGCACTTTTCCGCGCATGTCACCACGGCGTTCGATTCGGTCGAGCACATCATGCGCAACGTGAATTCCGGCTGGATGATCCGTTACATGCACATGAACGGGGCCAGCTTCTTCTTCATCGTGGTCTATTTCCACATCTTCCGCGGGCTTTACTACGGAAGCTACAAGGCCCCGCGCGAAGTCGTGTGGATGCTGGGCGTGGTGATCTTCCTGCTGATGATGGCCACAGCCTTCATGGGCTATGTGCTTCCGTGGGGGCAGATGAGCTTCTGGGGCGCGCAGGTCATCACCTCGCTGTTCTCGGCCATCCCGCTGGTGGGTGAAACGATCCGCACCTGGCTGGTCGGCGGCTTCGCGCCGGATAACGCCACGCTGACGCGCTTCTTCTCATTGCACTATCTTCTGCCCTTCGTAATTCTGGGCGTGGTGATCCTGAAGATCTGGGCGCTGCACATCCCGGGTTCCACCAACCCCACCGGCGTGGAGGTTCAGGGGCCGCAGGATACGCTGCCCTTCCACCCCTATTTCACCGCGAAGGATTTCGTCGGCATCTGCGTTTACCTGATGCTGTTCGCGATCTTCGTGTTCTTCATGCCGAACGCGATGGGCCACCCGGATAACTATATCCCGGCCAACCCGCTTTCCACGCCGTCGCACATCGTGCCGGAATGGTATTTCTGGCCTTTCTACGCCATCCTGCGCGCCTTCACGATCAACTTCCTGTGGATCCCGGCGAAGCTGTGGGGCGTGATCGCGATGTTCGCCTCCATCCTGCTGCTGTTCTTCCTGCCCTGGCTGGACAGCAGCCGCGTGAAATCCACCGCCTATCGCCCGATGTACAAAATCTGGTTCTGGGTGCTGGTGGTCGACGTGCTGATCCTGGCCTATTGCGGCGGCGCGCCCGCTGAAGAGCCCTATGTGCGGATCAGCCAGATCGCGGCGGCCTATTATTTCGCCCACTTCCTGATCGTGCTGCCGATCCTGTCCTTCATCGAGAAGCCGCTGCCGATGCCCAACAGCATCGCGGAAAGCGTGTTCGCGAAGGCGGGTCATAAGGACGCCGCTGCTGCCCCCGCCGGGGCGGCCGCTGCGCCTGCTGAATAAGGGGTCAGAGCATCATGGTTCGTTTTCTGGGATTTGGTGTCGGCCTTGTGTTCGTGCTGGTGCTGCTGGTCGCGGCGCTGCTGCCGCGCGATGACGTGCCGGCTGATCCGATCAAGGCCATCCACGAGCATCCGCGGTCTGCCCATTGGCAGCAGGACGGGCCGCTGGGCATGGGGGTGTTCGGCACCTATGATCGCGCCCAGTTGCAGCGCGGCTTCCAAGTTTACAAGGAAGTCTGCTCGGCTTGCCACGGCCTGCGGCTGGTGGCCTTCCGCAACCTGTCGGAAATCGGCTTTTCCGAAGCCGAGGTGAAGGCGCTGGCGAAGGCGAAGGACGTGCCTTCGATCAATTCGCAGACCGGCGAGGAAACCACCCGCCCGGCGCTGCCGTCGGATCACTTCCCCAGCCCGTTCCCGAACGAAACGGCGGCGCGCGCCGCGAACAACAATGCGCTGCCGCCCGATCTCAGCCTGATCGTGAAGGCCCGGCCGAACGGCAAGAATTACATCCATTCGCTGCTGACCGGCTATGACGAGACCGCGCCGAAGGGCTTCGACGTGCCGCAAGGACTGCATTTCAACCCTTATTTTCATTCGGTGAACATCGCCATGGCGAAGCCGCTGAACGAGGATCAGGTGACCTATGCGGATGGCACCAAGGCCACGGTTGATCAGATGGCGATGGACGTGGTCGCCTTCCTGCAATGGGCGGCGGAACCGGAACTGGAAAAGCGACGGCAGATTGGCGTGGCCTCGCTGATTTTCCTCGGTATCCTCACGCTGCTCGCTTTCCTGACCTATCGCCGCGTGTGGGCGGGCATCGCCCACTAGCCGAACGGTCTGGCCAGACATTGAAAAGGGCGGGGGAAACCCCGCCCTTTTTTGCGTTGGCCCCCGGCCCGCCCGCCCGCCGCACTGGCGCGGGCGGCTTCGCCCGCCTAGAGGCAGCGGATGGCTGACCAATCGACGCTGACAGGGCGCCTTGCGCGATTTGCGAAGGTGGGGGCGAATCTGGGCGGATTCGCCGCCGGGGCCGCCGTGGCGCGCGCGGGCGGCCGATCGCTGGACGATCCGAAGAACGCCGCCGAACTGAAGCGGGTGCTGGGGGAACTGAAGGGGCCGCTGATGAAGCTGGCCCAGATTTTGGGCAACATCCCCGATGCGGTGCCGCCGGAATTCGCCCGCGAACTGGCCGAACTTCAGGCCAATGCGCCGCCGATGGGGCAGGGCTTCGTGCGGCGGCGCATGGCGGGCGAACTGGGGGCGGACTGGCGCAGCCGCTTCACGGACTTCACCCCCGAAGCGGTTTCAGCGGCGTCGCTGGGGCAGGTGCACAAGGGCTTGCTCCCCACCGGCGAAACGGTGGCGGTGAAGCTGCAATACCCGGACATGGCCTCTGCTGTGGAGGCCGATCTGGGCCAGCTGGACCTGCTGCTGTCGCTGTTCCGCCGGGTGGATGGCTCCATCGACACCAGCCAGATTCGCGACGAACTGGCCGCCCGCCTGCGCGAGGAACTGGATTATGGCCGGGAACTGAAGCATCTGCTGCTCTATCGCGCGCTGCTGGCGGGCGAATCGCACGCCCGCGTGCCCGCCCCCGTGGCAGAGCTGTCCACCCCCCGGCTGCTGACGATGGAGTGGCTGGAAGGCACGCGCCTGCTGGACTGGAAATCCGCGCCGCAACAGGTGCGCAACCGCATCGCCGAAGCGCTGTTTCTGGGCTGGTATCGCCCCTTCTACCGCTTTGGCGTGATCCACGGCGACCCGCATCTGGGCAACTACACCGTCGCCCGCGCCGATGCGGACGCGGCGGTGGTGAACCTGCTGGATTTCGGCTGCGTGCGGGTGTTCCCGCCGCGCTTCATTCAGGGCGTGAACGAACTCTACAGCGCGATCGAAGCCGGAAACGACGCCCGCGCGGCCGAAGCGTTCGAGCTGTGGGGCTTCAAGGGGCTGACGCCGGAGATTCGCGAGGTGCTGATGCAGTGGGCGCGCTTCCTCTATGGCCCGCTGCTGGAGGATCGGGTGCGCCCCATCGATCTGGACGGAAAGCCCGGAGACTATGGCCGCGCCACCGCGCAGAAGGTGCATGCGGAACTGAAACGGCTGGGCACGGTGACGATTCCCGCCGAATTCGTCTTCATGGATCGCGCCGCCATCGGGCTGGGCGGCGTGTTCATCCAGCTGGGGGCGGAACTGAACTGGCACCGGCTGTTCCGCGGCCTGATGGACGATTTCGACGTGGCGGCGGTAGAGGGACGGCAGGCAGAGGCGCTGGCGCAGGCTGGCCTTTGAGGCGATAAAGCAGAGCTTTCCGCTCGCCTATCAGAAGCGGGATTGTTATCGGTTGGCAGCGGTGCGTATGCCCGCCCGGGGAAAAGAGGGACAATCATGGCCGAAATCGAGAATGGCTGGGAAGCCGCCGCAGCCGACAACCGCACAGTCTATTCAGGATTTCTGGGCCTGACGAAATGGGCGATCATCCTGATCGCCATCGTGCTGATCCTGATGGCGATCTTCCTGACCTGAGCCACGCGGGCCATCGAGCTCCGACCAATCCAACCCTTTGTGGGGTGATCGCATGAAGATTGCAGTGCTGGCCGAAACGGCCGCAGGGGAAAAGCGTGTCGCCGCGACCCCTGAAACGGTGAAAAAATATCTGGCGCTGGGCGCCATTGTTTCGGTGGAATCCGGCGCGGGCGCAGGCGCGAACATTCCCGATTCGGCCTTTGCGGATGCAGGTGCGACGCTTGGCACCCGCGCGGATGTGCTGGCAGGCGCCGCGCTGGTGCTGGGGGTGCAAGGGCCTGATCCCGCAGGCCTGCCGACAGGCATCACGCTGGCGGCCAGCCTGAACCCGCACCAGTCGAAGGATCGGCTGGCGGCCTATGCGGCGGGCGGTGTGGAGGCGCTGGCGATGGAGTTCATGCCGCGCATCACCCGCGCGCAATCGATGGACATCCTCTCCTCTCAGGCGAACCTGTCCGGCTACAAGGCGGTGATCGACGCAGCCGAAGCCTATGGCCGCGCCTTCCCGATGATGATGACGGCGGCGGGCACCATTTCCGCCGCGCGCGCCTTCATCATGGGCGTGGGCGTGGCGGGCCTGCAGGCCATCGCCACGGCACGGCGGCTGGGCGCGGTGGTGTCCGCGACGGACGTGCGGCTGGCCACCAAGGAACAGATCCAGAGTCTCGGCGGCAAGCCCGTGTTTATCGAGGATGAGGAAACCAAGGCCGCCGAAACGGCGGGCGGCTATGCGAAGGAAATGTCAGACGCTTACAAGGCCAAACAGGCCGCGCTGGTGAGCGAGACGATTGCCAAGCAGGATATCGTTATCACCACCGCGCTCATCCCCGGCCGCCCCGCGCCAAGGCTGGTGACGGCCGCGCAGGTCGCGACGATGAAGCCGGGCAGCGTGATCGTCGACCTTGCCGTGTCGCAGGGCGGCAATGTGGAAGGCTCCAAGGCCGACGAGCGGGTGGTGACGGACAACGGCGTCATCATCCTCGGCTTCTCCAACTATCCCAGCCGTCTGGCGGCGGACGCGAGCGCGCTGTTCGCCCGCAACCTGCTGACCTTCGTGACGACCTTCTGGGACAAGGAGGCGAAGAAGCTGGTGCTGCCGGAGGACGACGAGATCGTGAAGGCGATCAAAGTGACCGGTGGCGGGCAGATCGTGCACCCGGGGCTGCAGCCATGATCGCCGCGACCAGTTCCTCCCCCGCTCGCGGGGGAGGGGGACCGGCGAAGCCGGTGGAGGGGGAGCGCCCCATCCGCCGCCCGGCAACAGTCGCAAAGGCGCGCAAGCTGCGCCGAACCATGACATATCCCGAAGTGCTGCTGTGGCAGCAGTTGCGCGGGCAACCCGATGGGGTGAAGTTCCGCCGCCAGCATCCGCTCGGGGCCTATGTCGCCGATTTCTTCTGCGTTCCGGCACGCCTCGCCATCGAGGTGGATGGGGCAGCGCATGATCGCGGCGATGCGCCTTCACATGATGCCGCCCGCGATCAGTGGTTCTCGGCGCAGGGCGTGACTGTCCTGCGCATCCCGGCGTCAACGGTTCTGGCGGATGCCCGGGCTGTTGCGGCCGATATCCTTGCGACGGCGCGTGCGTCGTTCCCCCTCCACCATCCTTCGGATGGTCCCCCTCCCCCGCAAGCGGGGGAGGAACAGGAGTAAACTCATGGACTTCATCTCCATCCTCTCCATCTTCGTGCTGGCCTGTTTCGTGGGCTATTACGTCGTCTGGTCTGTCACCCCGGCGCTGCATACGCCGTTGATGGCGGTGACCAACGCCATTTCCTCGGTGATTATCGTGGGGGCGCTGATCGCGGCTGCCGCTGAAGGCTCCGCCGTTGCCAAATGGCTGGGGCTGCTGGCGGTGGTGCTGGCCAGTGTGAACATCTTCGGCGGCTTCGCCGTCACCGAACGGATGCTGGCGATGTACAAGAAGAAGGAAAAGAAGGGCTGATGGAACAGGCTGCCACCACGCCCGATATCGGGCATCTGTCGACAACGCCCGCTTGGGCCATGTTCGCCTACCTCGTTGCCGGGGTGCTGTTCATCCTTGCGCTTCGCGGCCTGTCCTCCCCCGAATCCAGCCGGGCGGGCAACCGTTATGGCATGGTGGGGATGTTGATCGCGGTTGTCACCACGATCATCACGCATAGCCTTGCGAACATTGCGGAAATCGGCATTGCCATCGCCATCGGCGGGGCCATCGGCTACATCGTCGCCCAGCGCATCGCCATGACGGCGATGCCGCAGCTGGTGGCGGCTTTCCACTCCCTCGTCGGCCTTGCCGCCGTGCTGGTGGGGGTGGCGGCCTATCTGAACCCGGATGCGTTCGGCATCCTGCAACCGGATGGGCTGGATATCTTCAAGGGCAGCCGCATCGAACTGGGGCTGGGCGTCGCCATCGGGGCGATCACCTTCTCCGGCTCGGTCATCGCCTTCCTGAAGCTGAACGGCAATATGTCGGGTGCACCGATCCTGCTGCCGGGGCGGCATGTGATCAACCTTGGCACGCTGGCGGCAATCCTTGTGCTGGTCAGCCTGTTCCACATGGATACGCCGCAGCTGTTCTGGGCGATCCTGATCCTCAGCTTCGCCATTGGCTTCCTGCTGATCATCCCCATCGGCGGGGCGGATATGCCTGTCGTCGTCTCGATGCTGAACAGCTATTCCGGCTGGGCGGCGGCAGCGATGGGCTTCACGCTGCAGAACACGGCGATGATCATCACCGGCGCGCTGGTGGGATCGTCTGGTGCGATCCTCTCTTACATCATGTGCAAGGCGATGAACCGCAGCTTCATCTCGGTGATCGCGGGCGGCTTTGGCGCGGAAGCAGCAGCCTCGGGCGGGGCGGCTAAGACCGACCGGCCGTGGAAGCGCGGGAGCGCGGACGACGCCGCCTTCATCATGAAGAATGCGGAAAAGATCATCATCGTGCCGGGCTATGGCATGGCCGTCTCTCAGGCGCAGCACACGCTCAGGGAAATGGCGGACACGCTGAAGAAGGAAGGGGTGGAGGTGAAATATGCCATCCACCCGGTGGCAGGGCGGATGCCCGGCCATATGAACGTGCTGCTGGCCGAAGCGAATGTGCCTTATGACGAGGTGTTCGAGCTGGAGGATATCAACAGTGAATTCGCGCAGGCCGATGTCGCCTTCGTGATCGGCGCGAACGATGTGACCAACCCGGCGGCGCAGACGGACAAATCCAGCCCCATCTACGGCATGCCCGTGCTGGAGGTGTGGAAGGCGAAAACCGTGCTGTTCGTGAAGCGGAGCATGGGCGGCGTTGGTTATGCCGGTGTCGACAATGATGTCTTCTATATGGACAACACCATGATGCTGCTGGGCGATGCCAAGAAGATGACGGACGAGATCACAAAGGCGCTCGCCCACTGATGGAAATGGGCTTCACACTTTCGTCGCGGCTTCAGGCCCCGGCGGAAGATGTGTGGCATCACCTGCAGTCGCCCGGGCTGATGCAGCATGTGGCAGCCCCCCTGCTGGAGTTCCGGGCGCTGCCCGGATCGCCACTTCCAGATCCGTGGATAGAGGGCGATTTTCAGGTCTCTCTGCGTCTGTTCGGGGTACTGCCGCTGGGCAGGCAGACAGTCGGCATCCGCCTTCTGGAAGCGGCTGATTGGCCGCGACGGGTTCTGGACGACGGGCACAGCCCCCTGATCCGGAGCTGGAAGCATTGGATCGAGCTCAATCCGGCCGGGCCGGGTGAAACCGACTATGCCGACAGGATCGGCATATCGGCCGGGCTGCTTACGCCCTTCATATGGCTGTTCGCCCGCCTGCTGTTCGCGCACAGGCAGCGCCGGCTTCGCTTGCTCGCGCAGGCCGGATTCGCACCCTTGCGCGGTTGGGGTGCGTCCACTGACTTGAGTTGAGGCCCGTCGGCTCCTATCGCGCGATCATCACCGCTTCCGGAGCCCCCATGCGTCTATTTCTGCTTGCTGCCTCCCTCTCGCTGCTGCTCGGAAGTCCGGCAATAGCCCAAGGCGCGAAAACCTCCTCTGCGTTCGACACCGACGTGGCGGCGCTGAAGCCCGGAGAGTTCATCTGGAACGGCGATCTGGCCCCCGAAGGGCCGATGACGGTGATCGTGCACCTGCCCACGCAGCGCGCCTTCGTCTATCGCAACGGCATCCGCATCGGCGTCACCACGGTTTCCTCCGGCAAGCCCGGCCACAAGACGCCCACCGGCATCTTCACCATCCTGCAGAAGAATAAGGACCATAAGTCCAACCTCTATAACAGCGCGCCCATGCCCTATATGCAGCGGCTGACGTGGGATGGCATTGCGCTGCACGCCGGGAACCTGCCCGGCTATCCGGCGAGCCATGGCTGCATCCGCATGCCGATGGAGTTTTCCAAGAAGCTGTTCGAGGCCTCGTCCATGGGGATGACGGTGGTGGTGACGAACGGGCTGGTGACGCCGGAAGTGGCGGACGCCAATGCCTTTCTGATGCCGGTTACCGCCAAGGGCGTGGCAGACGATCCGACGCTGCGCCGCCTGAGCAAGGACGAGAACTGGCGCTGGACGCCGGAGAAATCCCCCACCGGTCCCGTCACCATCGTGCTCTCCACCGATAACGAGCGGGTGATCGTGTTCCGCAACGGGGTGGAGATCGGCCGCAGCAAGGTGCAAATCGCCAAGGGCTTCGAAATCGGCACCCGCGCGCTGCAATATGCAGGCACTGACGCGGACGGCCAGACGCGCTGGATATTCATTCCGCTGCCCGGTTACGAGACGGAGAAGGGGCAGGCCGACGAGAAGAGCGCGTTGCAGTCCATCTTCATCCCCGCGGATTTCAACCGCCTCGTCCGTTCCGTGATCGGGCCGGGCACCACGGTGCTGGCGACCCATGGCGGCCTGAACAGCGGGCAGGCGGGCAAGGCGACGACGGTGATCGCGACGGACCAATAAACGGCCGCGTGGAAACCTTAATCGCGGCATTCGCAGTCGGAATATTTGACAGTTTGTCTAGATTTGGGGCCTTTTCGCCCCTGTAGACCCGGCTGGCACGCTTCTTGCCAAAGATTGCAATGACGCAATATTTGGGAAGATCAGATTATGAGCATCCGTCCGATTGCAGGGCTTTTGGCCCTGTCGATGGCCGGTTCCGCGCAAGCGGGCACTTCGCTGAACATGGAGACAACCGCGCTGGGGGCCATGCTGCTGCTGGCGGCGCTGGGCAGCGGCTTGGTGGTGTTCGCGTTGCAGGAGCGCGGCCGCGAGCGGCAGAAGGGCCAGGAGCCGGTGCGCATCCGGCAGACCATCCGCCGTTACAACCAGCCCTGAGGTTCAGCCCCGAACGAAGCAGCCCAGCCCTGCGCGCAGCACCACGCCCACCGTTTCCGGGTCCAGATCGCGCTTCAGAAGGTCCATCACCTGCTTCTGGCTCAGCTTCGCAGGCGATGTGTTCACCAGCTTCGCCACGCGCTGCAAGGATTTCAACTGGCCGACGGACAGTTCCTTGCCCATCGGTTCGGCCATGCAGGCCGCCATCGGCTCGGACATGCCCGCCTCTGTGAGGGCAGAGCGAACCTGCGCTTCCTTGGTGGTGGCGCAGGCGCCCAACAGCAGGGGCAGGGCGATCAGGGGCAGGGAAAAGGAACGCATCACGCGCCAGTAGCGCTGGTGCGTGCCTGCATGCAATCGGCCGCCATTCGGCCCACCGCAACCAGCGTGTCATCGTCCACATGGTTGCGGATGGCGTCGATCACGTCGCCCACCGGCATTTCCCGGATCGGCTGATCCATGGCGCTGGCGGCGCGTTGCAGGGATCGCAGCTGGCCGATGGACAGCTGGCGGCTGGAGCGCGAGGCAAGGCAGCGCGCATCTTCGCGGGTGAAGCCCACGCTGCGCAGCGCGTTATCGACTTCGGTGTGCTTGATCGCCGTTACGCAGCCGGGCAGCATCACCGCCAGAGCCATGGCACCAATGATTATCCGCACCGCTTCACACTCCCGCCTTCTAAAACCGATGGTCCGCTTATAAAGCTGTTCAGGACCATGGAAATGCCTTCATTGCCGCCCGCAAACCATTTTCGCCCCCTTCATCTTCGACTGATGATGGGGGCGCTTCGCTCTGCATGGTCGGCAGGTGTTCTCCAGCCCGTCGATCTGTCGCCGGAGCGGCTGCGCGCCATGGCCGAGAAAGACACGGGGCTGACGGCGGACCTGTCGGACAGGGCGCTGTTCGAGGACAAGCTGGCGGTGCTGCTGCCATCCCTGCACGAAGAGGCGCGGCTGACGGACTTCGGGCGGCTGGTGTCGCACGGGTCGCTGCTGAAGCTGATGAAAGACCGGCTGCGGTTCGAAGCGATCATGGCCGAGCATCCCGAGATCGACCGGATTGAACTGGCCCCGCCGGTGATCATCGTCGGCTCCATGCGATCCGGCACCACGCGGATGCAGCGGCTGCTGGCCGCTGATCCGGGGTTCGAAGCGCTGCGGCTGTATGAATCGCAATCGCCCGTGCCCTCTCCTGACGTGATGCGGGCGAAGGCGGCCGGGCGGCGCGATCCGCGCATCGCGCAGGCGGGGCGCATCCTGAAGCTGCTGGTCTCCATCAACCCCGCCATCCTGCAGGTGCACCCCACCGGACCGATGGAGGTGGACGAGGAACTGGGGCTGCTGGACCAGTCGCTCTCCAGCGCGATGATCGAAGTGCAGAAGCGCATCCCCAGCTTCGCCCGCCACGCCGAAATGACGGACGACACGCCAGCCTATCGTCGCCTGCACCGGCTGCTGAAGCTGCGCACATGGTTCGAGGGGAGCGATCCGACCCATCCCTATGTGTTGAAAACGCCACAGCATATGCAGGACATCGCCGCGCTGAATGCCGTGTTCCCGCAATCGCCGCTGATCTTCCTGCACCGCGATCCGGTGCAACTCGTGGCATCCGGCGCCAGCCTTGCGTGGAACCAGATGGTGATCCAGTCAGACGATGTCGATCCGCACTGGATCGGGCGGGAATGGCTGCACAAGACGCGGCATCGGCTGGAAACCGTCTCTGCGGTGCGGCAACAGATTCCGGCGCGGCGGCAGTTCGACCTGAGCTTCACCGAAGTTGGGGCGGACTGGCGCGGGGCGATCACCCGCACCTATGACTTTCTCGGTCGCGAACTGACGCCCGCCGTGCTGAATGCCATGCAGGCCTATATGGACCGCGCCGCGCGCGAGCATCGCCACGCGCAGCACCGCTATCGGCTGGAGCAGTTCGGGCTGGAAGCCGGGGATGTGCGGGATGAATTGTCGCGCTGGACTGTCGATGCTGAACCGCTGGCTGCCTAGTTTCGCACTGCTGCTGGCGGCCCCGGCGGCGGCGGTGCCGCTCGGCGGGATCGAGGTTCCGGCTTATGGGCTGGTCGCGCAAGGGCAGGCGCGCGCGCCGCTGCGGATCGCGGAAGGCGCGGCGGAATTCGCGCCGGACGGGCGGGTGCTCAGGCCGTTCACGGTGGACAATCCCGTGCGGATCGCCTCAATCTCCAAGGTGGTGGTGGCACTGGCGCTGCACCGGCTGGCGGATGCCGGGCGGATCGATCTGGATGCGGACGTGTCGCGCTATCTGGGTTGGACGCTGCGCAACCCGGCGCACCCGGAGGTGCCGATCAGCATCCGGCAGATGATGCGGCATGAAAGCTCGTTGTCGGATGCGGGGGGCTATTTCTTCCCGCTGGGGCAGCGATTGCGCGACCATGTGGGGGCGGCCAGCTTCTCCGCCGCCGCGCCTGGCACGGCCTTCGATTATGCCAACCTCAATCAGGCGCTGCTGGGCGAAGTGATCGAGCAGGTGACGGGCCAGCGTTTCGACGAGGCCGTGCAGGCGCTGGTGCTGGAACCGCTGGGGATCGACGCCTGCTACAACTGGTCCGGCTGTTCGGCAGCGAAGGTGCGGGCGGGCGCAGCGATCTATCGCAAGGCCGCGTCAGACGAAGGGCCGTGGGACGCGAACGGCCCGTGGATCGCGCAGATCGACGCGAAGCGCCCGCCGGATGCCTGCGAAGTGCGGATCGCCGACGGCGCGGCCTGCGATCTTTCCACCTATGTGGTGGGCAGCAACGGCAGCCTGTTCAGCCCGCAGGGCGGCTTGCGGATTTCGCTGGCGGACCTGTCAAAGCTGGGGTTGGCGCTGTTGAAGGATGATGGCTTTCTGAAGCCGGACACGCGCGCCAGCCTGTTCCGTGCCGTTCGCGTGAAACCGGCTGGCGGCGGCGAGGAAACCGACGCCGGGTTGATGCAATATTGGTCTGAAGGGGGGCTGCACTGCTTTTCCGGCATCGGGGAGCCGGGCACGGACCAGCCGCTCAGCCCGCAGCCGCTGAAAGGCTGCGGCCATCTGGGCGATGCCTATGGGTTGAAATCAGGGCTGGTGATCGATCCCGTGGCCGGAACCAGTCTCAGTTGGGCCTTCACCGGCGTGTCCGCGCCGCCGCCGCCCGGCCGCAACAGCCACTTCTCCGCCCCGGAAGAAGCGTTGGTGGCGCGCGCCGCGAACTGGTTGTCGACGCAAAACTCTACTGTGCGTTAACCCATCAATTCAGTTCTTTACCTTCAATCTGCATTCCCTCCCCGGCGCATCTCTGCGAACCGGTGGGCAGGATCGTGGAGGGCACGATCGAAATGTTCAGGGGCATTCACATGCGTTTCATCCTTGCAGCAGCCGCCATCGCGGTTGCCGGTCCGGCGTCTGCCGCCATCGTCACGTTCGAAAACATCACCGGCACATGGTCGAATCCGATCGGTGGCAGCAACATCAGCTATTCCGGCAACGGCACCGATGACGCCAGCATCCGCTGGGGCAACAGCACGGGGCAGGGCAAGTCGGGCTATGATTTCGAAGAGATTTCGATCCCCGGCCTCACGGTCAATCCGCCGGCTGGCTCCGATCTCGCCACCATCGGCCTGTTCCGCCATGTGAACCAGCCGATCACGGGCAATGCGATCTCCGGCGTCACGCTGACCTTCACCACCGACGTGAAGCTGGACGGCACCTATCTGGATACGGTGAATTTCGTCTATAATTTCAAGCACACCGAGACGCCAAACGACGCCCGCCCCTGCCAGTTCGGTGGTGCGAACGGGTTTGGCGTGAACAGCAATGGCTGCGCAGACCGTGTGCTGGTGAACTTCAACAGCCAGTCCGATTCCTTCGTGATCGACGGCAAGCATTACGCGCTGGACATCGTCGGCTTCCTTGTCGGCGGCGATCCGGCCACGGCCTTCCTCACCAAGGAAAAGCGGGTCAACGAAGCCTATCTGCAAGGGCGCGTGGTGCTCTACAGCGACCTTGTCGACGGTGTGCCGGAACCCGCCACATGGGCGATGCTGATCGCGGGCTTTGGGCTGGTGGGCGCCGCCGCGCGCCGCCGCGAGCGGCTGGCCCTGCAAACCGCCTGACGCGCGAGACTGGCTGTCGGGGCATCCGCCCCGGCAGTCAGCGCCGCTTGCGTTTCGCCGGCTTTGGCACTTCGGGCAGCACGCGGGAGACCTTGATCCCCTGCCGTTGCAGATCTTCGATCAGGCTGCCCTTGCCCGCCATATGGCCAGCCCCCACGGCGATGAACATCGGGGCTTCATCGGCCTTCATCTGCCTGGCGATCCAGTCCGCCCAGCGGGCGTTACGATCCTCCACCAGCATGCGCTTCAGCATGGGGGAGCGGGCGAAATCCGCATTCACCCTGTCTGCCAGCGCCTCGGTATTGCCCAGCAGCCAGTCGCCGATCAGCAGCGAGGTGTTGCCCTTCGAATTGTCCAGCTCTGACAGCGTCGAGACCAGCAGCAACTGCTGATCCGCCTCGCTCAGCGCGTCGAAGTTGATCAGCTGCTCCTCGGCGGTTTCCAGCGCCTTGATCGGGATGCCCTTCATCCGCGCCCGCTCCGTCAGCACGGCTTCCACGCCGATGCGCGGATCGATTCCATCCGCCTGCGCCTGCAGGTTTGAGAGCACCAGCGCGACGAACCATGTCTTGCTGTAATCCAACGGGCCGGGGGACAGCCGGGTGACGGCCTTGTTCAGCGTCGGCCGCCAGTCCGGCGGCACCCGCTCTGGCAGCGGGCGCGGCGATTGCAGCCGGGTCAGCTTCAGGATCACCGGGGCGATGCTCGCCGGATTGTCCGGCACCTCGGTTTCCAGCACCAGCCGGTTCGATTGATCCAGCGCGGCCACCACATGCGGCTTGAACCAGTCCACCCCGCGCGGCAGCGCGTGCACCGTGCCGAACAGATAAGCACGGGATTTGCCCAGCTCCAGCTGCCAAAGCGCGGGCACCTCCGGCTTGGGCGGAGCGGGTTTTTGCGCGAACGCAGCGCCGAACGGCAGGATCAGCAGCGAAAGGCAGAGCAGTATCTGCCGGATGATTCGGATCATCCCGCCTTTTTGGGCCAGTAGCGATCCTTCACAAGCCGCTTGTACAGCTTGCCCGTGTCGTGCCGGGGCAGTTCCGGGTCGAAATCCACCGAACGCGGGCATTTGATGTGCGAAAGATGCGCGCGGGCGAATTCCATCAGTTCGGCTGCGAAGTCCGGCCCGGCATCGGCCCAGTCGCGCGGCTGAACCACCGCTTTCACTTCCTCGCCCAGATCCTCGCTGGGCACACCGATCACGGCGACGTCGGCCACCTTCGGGTGCATCACAAGGATATTCTCGGTTTCCTGCGGATACACATTCACCCCGCCGGAAATGATCATGTAGCTGGAGCGATCCGTGAGGAAAAGATAGCCGTCTTCATCGACATAGCCGATGTCGCCGAAGGTCGCGCCATGGGCGTTGCGCGTTTCCGCCGTCTTGTCCGGGGCGTTGTGATAACTGGTTTCCGGCCCGCCATAAAAATACACCCGGCCTTCGCGGCCCGGCGGCAGCAGATTGTCGTCATCGTCCAGAATCCGGATTTCGCCCAGCAGGCTTTTGCCCACCGAGCCTTTCTTGTTCATCCATTCATCCGAACTGATGGCGGTGAAGCCCGAGCCTTCGGTGGCGGAATAATATTCGAAGATGCGATTGCCCCACCAGCCGATCATCTGCTCCTTCACGGCGACGGGGCAGGGCGCGGCGGCGTGGATCACTGCGCGCAGGCTGGAAACGTCATATTTCGCCCGCACCTCTTCCGGCAGCTTCAGGATTTTCACGAACATGGTGGGCACCACCTGGCTATGCGTGACGCCATATTGCTGGACCAGTTGCAGATAGCGTTCGGGATCGAACTTCTCCATCACGATCACTGTGCCGCCGAACTTGTGCGCGGTCATGCAATAGCGCAGCGGGGCGGCGTGATAGAGCGGCGCGGGCGACAGATAGGTCATCCCCGGCGCAAAACTGTAGAGCATGCCGACAAGGCCCGTCAGGGCGTCCATCTCGTCGATGGGGCCGTCGGATAGCGGGCCGATGATGCCCTTGGGGCGGCCGGTGGTGCCGCTGGAATAGAGCATGTCGCGACCGGCGCTTTCATCGGCGATGCGACTGGCAGGCTGCGCGGCGAGCGCGGGTTCGATGGCCGTGAAACCGGGAATCTCCCCGCCCACGGAATAGCGGTGGGGCAACGCGGGCAGATCCTTCGCCACGCCGGCCAGCGCGGCCCCCGCGATCAGCAGCTTCGCGCCGCAATCCGTCACGATATAGCCCGCCTCGTCCGCCGTCAGCTTGGTGGAGATGCAGGTGAAGATCAGGCCCGAACGTTGCGCCCCCCAGCACAGCGGCAGGTAATCGATATGGTTTTCCAGAAAGATGGCGATGGTGTCGCCCCGCACCAGCCCGCAGGCGCGATACAGTTGCGCCGCCTGATTGGACCGCGCCTCAAGTTCCGCGAAGCTCAGCATCTCGCCCGAATTCGCCATGATGACGGCGGGCTTGTCCGGGATGCTGGCGGCGTGATGGAACGGATGCATTGTCTCTCCCCGATACTCTCCGCCCTGTCATCTAGGGCGGTTGGCGGGGGATGGGGAGGCGTTTCGCCCCCCACCTGCCACATGTCACAGGCGGCACGGGGCACAATTCGCGGCGCGGTGCGGGCTTTCCCTTTCCTGCTGCACCCGCTAACCGCGCGGGGTGAGAGAAAAGCCATGAGCACGAAACCAACCTGTTTTCAGGACATCATCCTGACGCTGCACGCCTATTGGTCGGCGCGCGGCTGCGCGATTCTGCAGCCTTACGATATGGAGATGGGTGCGGGCACCTTCCACCCGGCGACGACTCTGCGCGCGCTGGGGCCGAAGCCGTGGAAGGCCGCCTATGTGCAGCCCAGCCGTCGGCCTTCGGACGGCCGCTATGGCGAGAACCCCAACCGGCTGCAGCATTATTACCAGTATCAGGTGATCCTGAAGCCCTCGCCGGACGACATTCTCGATCAGTATTTGGGCAGCCTTGAAGCCATCGGCATCGATGTGCAGCTGAACGACATCCGTTTCGTGGAGGATGATTGGGAAAGCCCCACGCTGGGCGCGTGGGGGCTGGGCTGGGAAGTCTGGTGCAACGGCATGGAGGTGACGCAGTTCACCTATTTCCAGCAGGTGGGCGGGCATGATTGTGCGCCCGTGGCCGGTGAAATCACCTACGGGCTGGAACGGCTGGCGATGTATATCCTGGGCGTGGAGAACGTCTATGACCTGCCCTTCAACAACGAGGGGCTGAGCTATGGCGACGTGTTCCTTGAAAACGAACGCCAGTTCTCCGCCTATAATTTCGAACATGCCAATACCGAGGCGCTGTTCGACGGCTTCAAAAAATCTGCCGAGGAATGCCGGGCGCTGGTGGAAGCCGGGCTGCCGCTGCCGGCCTATGATCAGGCAATCAAGGCCAGCCACCAGTTCAACCTGCTGAACGCGCGCGGGGTGATTTCGGTGGCGGAACGGCAGGCCTATATCGGCCGGGTGCGCGATCTGGTGAAGGCCGTGGCCGATCTTCAGGTGGCGAAGGAGACGGCCAATGGCTGATTTCCTGCTCGAACTGTTTTCCGAGGAAATCCCGGCGCGGATGCAGCCCGCCGCAGCGCAGCAGCTGCGCGAGAAGTTCGAAGCGCTGCTGGCCGAGGCCGGGCTGAAGGCGGAGCGGCTGGAAACCCACGCCACGCCGCGCCGCCTCGCGCTGATCGCGCATGGGCTTCCAGCGGCGAGCGAGGCGGTTTCCGAAGAACGGCGCGGGCCGCGTGTCGATGCGCCTGCGCAGGCGATCGACGGCTTCCTGAAATCCACCGGCCTGTCGCGCGAGCAATTGGAAGAACGCGACACCGGCAAGGGGGTGTTCCTGTTCGCCAACCTCGCGCGCGAAGGACGGCCCACGGCGGAGTTGCTGGCGGCCAAGCTGCCCGCGCTGATCGGTGGCTTCCAATGGCCGAAAAGCCAGCGCTGGGGCAAGGCGAGTGTCTCCACCGCCAGCCCGCGCTGGGTGCGGCCTTTGCGCGCAATCGTCGCGCTGCTGGATGGCGATGTGGTGGCGTTTGAGGCGCTGGGGCTGCAATCGGGCCGGGAGACCTTCGGGCATCGCTTCATGGGCAGCGGCAAGCCGGTTTCCATAGATGCTGTGGGCACTTACCGGGCGCAACTGGCGGCGGAGAAGGTCGCGCTGTCCGCAGGCGAACGGCAGGCGCTGATCCAGACCGGGGCCGAACGCGCCGCCGACAGCGTGGGCATGGTTCTCCGCAAGGACGAGGGGCTGGAGATCGAGAACGCCGGGCTGACGGAGTGGCCGGTGCCGCTCGTCGGCCATTTCGACGAGGCGTTTCTGAATGTCCCGCCCGAGATCATCCAACTGACGATGCGGACGAACCAGAAATATTTCGCCTGCGAAGATCAGGACGGCAAGCTGGCCCCCTATTTCGTCTGCGTCGCCAATATCGAGACGGCGGACAAGGGCCGCACCATCGTCGCGGGCAACGAACGCGTGCTCTCCGCCCGACTGGCCGACGCCCGCTTCTTCTGGGAGCAGGACAAGGCCAAGCCGCTGGAAAGCTTCGGCGAGAAGCTGAAGGACATCGTGTTCCACGAAAAACTGGGCACCATGGCCGATAAGGTGGAGCGGGTGGCGAAGCTGGTCCGCTGGCTGGCGGAAAACCACTTCCCCGATACCGATCCGGACGTGGTGGAACGCGCCGCGCGGCTGGCCAAGGCCGACCTGACGACCGGCACCGTGGGTGAATTCCCGGAATTGCAGGGCGTGATCGGCGGCTATCTGGCCGAGGTGCAGGGCGAGAAGCCTGAGGTGGTTGCGGCTCTGAAGCAGCATTACGCGGCCTTGCCCGAAGGCGATGTGCCGGTCGCGGTGGCGCTGGCGGATCGGTTGGATACGCTCGTCAGCTTCTTTGGCGCAGATATCCGCCCGACCGGTTCCAAAGACCCGTTCGCGCTGCGCCGGGCTGCGCTGGGTGTGCTCGACATGCTGGTGTCCGGACAGCGCCGGATCGCGTTGAAGCCCGCGCTGCAGGCCGCCGGTGCCAAGGATGCCGAGGAACTGGTCGCCTTCTTCGCCGACCGCCTCAAAGTCCAGCAACGCGAAGCGGGCGTTCGCCATGATCTGATCGATGCCGTGTTCGCACTCGGCGGGGAGGATGATCTCGTCCGCCTGCTGGCGCGGGTGAAGGCGTTGCAGGCGTTTGTGGAAACCGACGACGGCAAGAATCTGATCGCGGGCTACAAGCGCGCCGCCAACATCCTGAAGGCGGAGGAGAAGAAAGACGGCGCAACCTACACGCTGGACCTCGCCGCGCTGGAAAGTCCCTATCTCGACGAAGCCGAAAAGGCCCTCGCCGCGCAATTCGCGCCCGCCGAAGGCGCTTCCGGCGTGCTGCTGTTCGACGAGGTGGATGAACTGTTGGGCCGCGAAGATTTCGCAGGCGCGATGAAGCGGCTCTCTGTGCTGCGCGCGCCCGTGGACCGCTTCTTCGAAGACGTTACCGTGAACGATCCTGACCCGGCCGTGCGCAAGCGCCGGCTGGGCCTTCTGGCCGGCATTCGCGATGCCATGCACCGCGTTGCCGACTTCTCCAAACTGGAAGGTTGAACCCGAACCATGCCTCAGCGCCTTTTGATCCCGTTCGGCGGCGGCGCGCCGTCTGCGCACCATCTGGGCAAGGCGCATCTGGGCGGGAAGGGCGCGAACCTGGCCGAAATGGCCGGGATCGGCCTGCCGGTGCCGCCGGGCTTCACCATCCCCACCACGCTGTGCGCGCTCTATTATGAGGCAGGCGCCCGCCTGCCGGACGCGCTGCTGGCGGAGATGGTTGGCGGCCTCGCCCATATCGAAACAGTGGCGGGCATGGAGTTCGGCTCTGCCACCAACCCGCTGCTCGTCTCTGTGCGCTCCGGCGCGCGCGTGTCGATGCCGGGCATGATGGATACGGTGCTGAACCTCGGCCTGAATGACAGCACGGTGGAGGGCCTCGCCAGCCGCAGCGGCAATCCGCGTTTCGCGTGGGACAGCTATCGCCGCTTCATCCAGATGTATGGCGATGTGGTGCTGGGGCTCGACCATTATCTGTTCGAAGACGCGCTGGAGATTCTGAAAGACGACAAGGGCGCGACGCTGGATACGCAGCTGACCGCCGACGATCTGAAGGGGCTGGTGGCGCAATATCAGGCCATCGTTCAGAAGGAGACGGGCAAGCCCTTCCCGCAAGACCCGCGCGCGCAGCTGGAAGGCGCGGTGGGCGCGGTGTTCGGCAGCTGGCGCTCGGAACGGGCGGCCGTCTATCGCCGGCTGAACGACATCCCGGAAGATTGGGGCACCGCCGTCACCGTGCAGGCGATGGTGTTCGGCAATATGGGCGAAACGTCGGCCACCGGGGTGGCCTTCACCCGCAACCCGGCGACCGGCGAGCGCGCCATTTACGGCGAGTATCTGATCAACGCGCAAGGGGAAGATGTGGTGGCGGGCATCCGCACGCCGCAATATCTGACGCTCGCCGCCCGCGAGCAGGCGGGCGCCAAGGCGGCTTCGATGGAAGAAGCCATGCCGGACGTGTTCGCGGAACTGGCGCGCATGTTCGCGCAACTGGAGCTGCATTACCGCGACTGTCAGGACATCGAATTCACCGTGCAGGAAGGCAAGCTGTGGCTGTTGCAGACGCGCAGCGGCAAGCGCACGGCGAAGGCCGCGCTGCGCATGGCCTGCGAGATGGTGGACGAAGGGCTGATCCAGACGGACGAAGCCGTGCTGCGGGTGGAAGCCAGCGTGCTGGACCAGTTGCTGCACCCCACGCTGGACCCGAAGGCGGAGCGCAAGGTGTTGGCGGTGGGCCTGCCTGCCTCTCCCGGCGCGGCCTCCGGCGCGATCGTGCTGGACAGCGAGACGGCGCATACGCGCGCCGCCACCGGCGAGGACGTGATCCTGGTGCGGCTGGAAACCAGCCCGGAAGACATCGCCGGGATGCACGCGGCGCGCGGCATCCTGACGGCGCGCGGCGGCATGACCAGCCACGCCGCCGTGGTGGCGCGCGGCATGGGCCGCCCCTGCGTCTCCGGCGCGGGCGGGATTTCCATCGACAATGACCGGCGGATTTTGCGCATCGGCAACCGCGAGCTGCCCGAAGGCGCGATCATCACGCTGGACGGCGCGTCAGGCGAAGTGATGGAGGGCCGGGTGGCGACTGTGGAGCCGGAACTCTCCGGCGATTTCGCCCGGCTGATGATATGGGCCGATGGCCACCGCCGCATGAAGGTGCGCGCCAACGCGGAAACGCCGGAGGATTGCACCACCGCGCGGCGCTTCGGCGCGGAAGGGGTGGGGCTGGCCCGCACCGAGCATATGTTCTTCGGCGCGGACCGCATCGTGCATGTGCGGGCGATGATTTTGGGCGCGGACGAAACCAGCCGCCGCGCGGCGCTGGCCAAGCTGCTGCCCGCGCAGCGCGCCGATTTCGAGGCGATCTTCCGCATCATGGAAGGCCTGCCCGTGACAATCCGCCTGCTGGACCCGCCGCTGCACGAATTCCTGCCGCAGCGCGAGGCGGAGATGGAGGAAGTGGCGGCGGAAACCGGGCTGTCCGTGGCGGCGGTGAAGCGCCGCGTGGCGGACCTGCACGAAGCCAACCCGATGCTGGGGCATCGCGGCTGCCGTCTGCTGATCAGCTACCCGGAAATCGTGGAAATGCAGACGCGCGCCATCTTCGAAGCGGCGCTGGCGGTGCCGGGCGGGGTGGAGCCGGAAGTGATGGTGCCGCTGGTGGCGACCCGGCGCGAGCTGGAGATCGTAAAGGCGATCATCGACCGGGTGGCGGGCGAAGTGTTCGAAGCCGCCGGGCGTTCGCTGACCTATCATGTGGGCACGATGATCGAGCTGCCGCGCGCGGCGTTGCGCGCGGGCGAGATCGCGGGCGCGGCCGAATTCTTCAGCTTCGGCACCAACGACCTGACGCAGACGACGCTGGGCATAAGCCGCGACGACGCCGGGCGCTTCCTTGGCGAATATGTGGATGCGGGCATCTATCCGCGCGATCCGTTCGTCAGCCTCGACGTCGAGGGCGTGGGCGAGCTGGTGCAGTTCGCGGCCGAGCGTGGCAAGGCGGCCCGCCCGGCGCTGAAGCTGGGCATCTGCGGCGAACATGGCGGCGACCCGGCCACCATCGACTTCTGCGAGACGCAGAGGCTGGATTATGTCAGCTGCTCGCCGTGGCGTGTTCCCATCGCCCGGCTGGCGGCAGCGCAGGCGGCGCTTCGGCGCAAATGACGGCTGGCGCGCTGGACGGCGTCCGCGTGCTGGACCTGTCGCGCGTGCTGGCAGGCCCCTATGCCGCGCAGATGCTGGGCGATCTGGGGGCGGATGTGATCAAGGTGGAACGCCCGGGGCGGGGGGACGACACCCGCCACTGGGGGCCGCCATGGGTGACGCGCGCGGATGGCGGGCAGGGCGACGCCAGCTATTACTACGCCTGCAATCGCAACAAGCGCAGCCTCGCGCTGGATTTCCAGCAGGCGCAAGGGCAGGCGGTGCTGCGGCGGCTGTTCTGCTGGGCCGATATCGTCATCGAGAATTACAAGGGCGGCGATCTGGCCCGTTTCGGGCTGGATCAGGCGAGCGTCCGCGCCGCGCATCCCGGCCTTGTCTGGTGTTCGATCACCGGCTTTGGCCATGGCAGCCCGGATGCCCATCGCGCGGGCTATGATTTCATGATTCAGGCCGAATCCGGGATCATGGACATCACCGGGGAACCGGGCGGCCGGCCGCTGCGCGCAGGCGTGGCGGTGGCGGACCTGACGACGGGGATGATGTCTGTGACGGCGATTCTCGCGGCGCTGCGCCATAAAGAGCGCACGGGCGAGGGCCAGCATATCGACATGGCGCTGTTCGACGTGGCGTTGGGCTGGCTCGCCAATCAGGGCAGCAGCTGGCTGATGGGCGGGGTGGAGCCGGTGCGCATGGGCAACAGCCACCCCTCCATCGTGCCCTATCAGGATTTCCCGACCGCGAGCGGCCCGATCGCGCTGGCGGTGGGCAATGATCACCAGTTCGGCATCTTTGCGAGGGCTGTCGGCCGAGCGGAGTGGGCGACCGACCCGCGCTTTGCCAGCAGCGCCGCGCGCGTGGCGCATCGCGCCGAACTGGTGCCGATGGTGGAAGCGGTGCTGAAAACCCGCCCCGCGGAGGCGTGGCTGCCGCTGTTCGCGCAAGCGCAGGTGCCCGCCGGGCCGATCGCCACGGTGCGGCAGGCGCTGGACAGCGGCCAGTCGCAAGCGCGCGGATTGGTGGTGGAGCAACCGCACCCCGTGCTGGGCAAGGTGCGCACGGTGGCGCAGCCGCTGGCACTAACGGGAACGCCGCCATCCTATCGCCGCCCGCCGCCGGGCGTGGGCGAGCATAGCCGGGAAATCCTCGCCGAACTGGGGCTGGCCGCGGCGGAGATCGAGGCGCTGCTGGCCGATGGCGTGGTCGGCGCGGCATGAACCAGCCGCACTTCCACCTCCCCTCCAACGCGATCATCGGCCGCGAACGGATGGCGGACGGCGCGACGATCCGCACCCTGCTGCTGCCGTATGACAGGCCGGTGGCCAACCTGTTGCTGCTGACGGGGCGGGCGGATTTCCACGAAAAATGGGCCGACGCCATCGGCCACCTGCACCGCGCGGGTTTCGCCATCGCCAGCTTTGATTGGCGCGGGCAGGGCGGCTCCAGCCGCCTCACCCAATCCGGCGCGGGGCATATCGACAGCTTCGAAACATGGCTCTCCGATCTCGACCGCCTGTCCGGCTGGGCGCTGCAATCGCTGCCGGGGCCGCGCTGGCTGGCGCTGGGGCACAGCATGGGCGGGCATTTGCTCACGCGCTGGGCGGGCGATCCGGCGCGTGGGCTGCTGCCGTTCCGCGCCGAGCTGGATGGGCTGGTGCTGGCCGCGCCCTTCTATGGGCTGGGCGGGCCGATGGCGATGCGCACAGCGGCGCTGCGGGTGGCTCCGTTGCAGGTGCGGCGCGGCCGCGCGGCGGAATTCGCATGGGGGCAGCGGCCCTATGGCGCGTTCCAGCAGGCCCCGGCGCGGCAATTGCTGCTGACGGGCAGCCGCGCCCATTTCGAGGATGAGGGGCGCTGGGTTGCCGCCCACCCGGAACTGGCGACCGGCGGGGTCAGCTGGGGCTGGATCGACGCCTTCGCGCACAGCCAGCGCCAGCTGGAGGCGCTGCCGCTGGAGCAGCTGGACCTGCCGGTGCTGATGATGCTGGCGGCGCGGGAAAAACTGGTGGACAACAAGGCGGCGCTGAAAGTTTCCGCGCGCATGCCGCACAGCCGCACCCACATCGTGAAGGCGGCCGCGCACGAGCTGCTGCGCGAGGCCGAGCCGCAACGGGATGAAGCGCTGGCGCAGATCCGGCGCTTTGCGAAAGAGGTGACGAAGTGAGCCAGTTCGACATATTGATCGTCGGTGCCGGGATCGGCGGAGCCTCTCTGGCCTATGCGCTGACGGTGCGGAAACCGGGGCTTTCGGTGGGGCTGCTGGAGGCGGAAAGCCAGCCCGGCTACCACACCACCGGCCGCTCTGCCGCCTTCTATGCCGAAACCTATGGCGGCCCCATGGTGCAACCGATGACGACGGCCTCGCGCCGCTTCTTCGAATGCCCGCCCGCCGGATTTTCGGATACCGCCATCGTCTCTCCGCGCGGGGCGCTGCACATCCGCCATGCCGATGCGCCGGGGTCTCTGGCGCTGCTGGAGGAGGAATTCCGCCACGGCCGGGTCGCGCATCAGCGGCTGGGGCCGGAGGGGATTGCGAAGCTGATGCCCTTCCTGCGGCCGGAATGGGCGCAAACCGCCATCTGGGAGCCGGGCTGTTCCGACATCGACGTGGCCGGGTTGCATCAGGCCTATCTGCGCGCGGCGAAAAAGGCGGGGGCCACGCTGATCACGGAGGCGCGGCTTTCGAAGGCCGTCCGCAGCGGCGGGCGCTGGCTGGTGGATACGGCAGCGGGCAGCTTCGGCGCGGGGATTTTGGTGAATGCGGCGGGCGCATGGGCTGATGTGGTGGCAGAGGCCTGCGGGATCGCCCCCATCGGCATTCAGCCGCTGCGCCGCACCATCGTTGTGACGGAAGTGCGCCCCGACGCGCCCGCCGACATGCCGGTGGTGATGGATGCGGGCGGCTCGCTCTATTTCAAGCCGGACGCCGGGCGGCTGTGGATTTCCCCGCATGATGAAACACCCGACGTGCCGCATGATGTGCAGCCGGACGAAATGGACATGGCCATCGCGCTGGATCGCTTCGAGCAGATGTGTGACTGGCCGATCCGGCGGCTCGCCTCCAAATGGGCGGGCTTGCGCAACTTCGCACCGGATCGCCAGCCGGTGATCGGGCCGGAGCCGGGCGAGCCGGGCTTCCACTGGTGCGCGGGGCAGGCGGGCTGGGGCATCCAGACCGCGCCTGCCGCAGCCGCAATCGCTGCCGCGCAACTGCTGGGGGAGGCGGTGGAGGCCCCTTACGCCGGGATCGACATCGCCCCTTATCAGCCGGGGCGTTTCCGCTGATGCTTCCCGCATCCGCCGCGATGCTTTAACCCGATTTCATCCACAGGCAGATTGCTTGTCACACCCCCTAGATATGGTAAGGTTTGCCCCCTCATGTCCAAGATGTTGAAAGCCTCGCTTCTTTTCGCTGCTGCGCTGTCGCTGGCTGCCTGCGATTCGGGCAAATCCACGGCGGCAACCTCCGCCAAGCCCGGCGAAAAGGCCGCCCCGGCCGCGAAAGACTGGACGACGACGGTGGTGGCAACGCCCGAAGGCGGCTTCCGCATGGGCAACCCGGACGCGAAGGTGAAGATCGTCGAGTTCGCCTCGCTCACCTGTTCGCACTGCCGGGATTTCCACAAGGAATCCCTCACAACCTTCAAGCCGAACTATGTGAAGACGGGGCAGGTGTCCTACGAATTCCGCCCCTTCATGCTGAACATCTATGATTTCGCGGCCACCAAGCTGGCGATGTGCGAAGGGCCGGATCGCTTCTTCACCTGGGCGAACGAGCTGTATGTGAATTCCGACGCGTGGATGGAGCCCTTCACCAAGCTGACAGAGGCCGACATCACCCCGCTTCGCAGCCTGCCGCCGCACGAGCAGATCAAGGGTCTGGCGCATGCGGGCAAGCTGAACGAATTCGCGCGTGTGAAGGGTCTGCCCGGCGCCAAGTTCGACGCCTGCATGTCCGATCAGGCGACGTTCGACGCGCTGACGAAGCGCCAGCAGGCCGCGATTGACACCTATCAGGTGCAGGGCACACCCACCTTCCTGTTGAACGGCAAGAAGCTGGAAGGCGTCGCCAACTGGGCCACGCTGGAGCCGAAGATCAAGGAAGCGCTGTAAGATGTCGGCTGGCTCGGCATGAAGTTCGCGAAGCTCCGCCTTTCGGGCTTCAAATCCTTCGTCGAGCCGACCGAACTGCTGATCCGTGAGGGGCTGACGGGTGTCGTCGGCCCCAACGGCTGCGGCAAATCCAATTTGCTGGAAGCCCTGCGCTGGGTGATGGGCGAAAGCTCCGCCCGATCCCTGCGCGTGGCCGCCGGCGGATCGGGCATGGATGATGTGATCTTCGCAGGCACCGCGAAGCGCCCCAGCCGCGATCTGGCCGAAGTGCGGCTGATGCTGGACAACCGGGCGCGGCGCGCGCCCGCCGAATTCAACGCCGACGAGGAGATCGAGGTCTCGCGCGCGATCATGCGCGGCGAAGGCTCCACCTATTCGCTGAACGGGCGCGAGGTGCGGCTGAAGGATGTGCAACTGCTGTTCGCCGATGCAGCGACGGGCGCGCATTCCCCGGCGCTGGTCAGTCAGGGGCGGGTGGCGGCGATCATCAACGCCAAGCCGCAGGAACGGCGGCAGCTGCTGGAGGAAGCAGCGGGGATTTCCGGCCTGAACGTGCGCCGCCGGGAAGCGGAGCTGCGGCTGAAAGCGGCGGACGCCAATCTCGTCCGGCTGGACGATGTGATGCAGGCGTCTGAATCGCAGGCACAGGGCCTCAGACGGCAGGCGAAATCGGCACAACGATACCGGGATTTGTCAGACCGCATCCGGGCGGCGGAATCCGGGCTGCTGCGGTTGCACTGGGCGGTCGCGATCCAGTCCCTGCAACTGGCGGAGCGGGATCTGCGCACGGCGGACGCGACACTGGCCGAAGCCGTGCAGGAAGCCGCGCGCGCCGCCACCCAGCAGGCGGACGCAGCGGCGGGCATCCCGGCCAAGCGACAGGCGGAGGCGGCGCTGGCGGCCACGGTGCAGCGCCTCTCCACCGAGCGGGCGACGCTGGTGGCGCAGCGGCAGGGGCTGCTGAAGCGGTTGCAGGATCTGCAACAGGCGCTGGACAATGCCGCGCAGGATTCCGACCGCGAGCGGGCGCGGGCGCGCGATTCCGCCGCGACACAGGCCCGGCTGGCCGAGGAACTGGAGGGGCAGCAGGCGGCGAAGGTGGAAGCCGAACAGGCCATTGCCCCACAGGCCATCGAGGTGCGCGCCTCTGAACAGGCGGCCACCGAAGCGGAGCGGGCGCTGGCGACTGCGGTGGAAGCGCATGCCGCGCTGGTGGCGGAGGCGCGCAGCGTGCGCGCACAGGCCGAAGCCGCGCGCGGCCGATCCGACCGGCTGGAGGGTGAGCGCAAGCGGCTGCTGGCCGAACTGGAGCGGCTGAAGGCGGGCGGCAACGGCGCGCAACTGGACAGCCAGCTGGCCGAGGCCGAAGCCCAGCTGGCCGCGCGCACGGCTGACGCGGAGGCGGCGGCCACGGCCATCGCGCGGGCCGAAGGCGAAGCGCAGGCGGCGCGTGCAGCGGCCGACGTGGTGGAGCGCGCGCTCGCTTCCGCGCGAACCGAAGTGACCAGCCTTGAAGCTGAAGCCGCCGCGCTGGAGCGGCTGAGAACGGCGAAGCAGGCCCCGGCGCAGGCGGCGGCGCGTGCGGCCATTTCCGCCCGCCCCGGCTTCGAGGCGGCGGCTGCCGCTGCGCTGGGCGACGATCTGAACGCAGCGCTGGGCGCGCCGGAGAAGCCCGCCCGCCACTGGCTGTTGGTGGGGGTGCAGCAAGGCGATCCGGCGCTGCCGGAGGGCTGCGTACCGCTGGGGGCCGAAGTGACGGCCCCGCCCGAACTGGCGCGGCGACTGGCGCAGGTGGGCGTGGTGACGAGCGCGCCCGACGCGGCCACGCTGAAGGCGCTGAAGCCGGGGCAGCGGCTGGTCTCCCGCGATGGCTGGCTGTGGCGCTGGGATGGTTTCGTGGCTCCGCCCGGCGGGCAGGCGACGGCGGTGGCCGAAGCACTGGCGCAGGACAATCGCCGCCGCGAGATCGCCGACATGCTGGACGCCCCGCGCGCCCGGCTGAAGGCGGCCGAAGCCGAACTTTTGGGCCAGAAAGAGGCGCTGGCCAAGGCGCAAGGCGCCGAGCGGCAGGCGCGCGGCAGCCGCGCCGAGGCGGAGCGGCTGAAGGATCAGCTTTCAGGCCGGTTGCAGGGGCTTCGCGCGGCGCAGGCGCAGGCGGCGGCGCGGGCCAGCGCGATGGAAGCTTCGATCGAACGGCTGTCGGCCGAAGGCGCGAGCGCGGCGGCCGAATCGGAACAGGCCGCGGCCGCCATCGCCGCCTTGCCGGATGCGACGAAGGCGGCCGAAGCCGTCGCGGCGGCCCGCTCCACGGCGGAACGGGCGCGCGCGGTGCTGGCGCAAGCCCGCGCGCTGGCGGCGGGGCTGGAGCGCAATCTGGCGGAATCGGCAGCGCGAATCGCCCGGCTGCAACGCGAACTGGCGGACTGGCAGGCGCGCGACCGCGACGCCGTCGCCACCACCGAAGGGCTGGCCGCGCGGGTGGACAAGCTGACGGCCGAACGCGCCCAACTGGTCGCGGAGCCGGACGCGCTGGACGCGCGGCTCAACATATTGGACCGCGAGATCGCCACGGCAGAGGCCGAACGCGCCGCCGCCGCCGAAGCGGTGATGGCGGCCGAACTGTCGCAGGCCGATCTGGACCGGGCGGCGCGGGCGGCGGAATCCCGCGTGGCCGATGGCCGGGAAGCCCGCGCCACGCTGGTCGCCCGCACCGAACAGCTGCGCGAAAAGGTCGCGGAACTGGTGGCGGACGCGCGCGAGCGGTTCGGTGTTCCGCCGTCCGAACTGGATGCGCCGGACGGTGAGGACCCCGCCCAGCTGGAGCAGCGCCTGCACGCTATGCGCGCCGAGCGGGAGCGAATCGGCGTGGTAAACCTGCGCGCGGATATCGAACTGGCGGAAATCGAAGCGACTTTGGCCGAACAAACGCGCGAGCGGCAGGAACTGGAAACCGCGATCAATCGCCTGCGCGGCTCCATCGGCACGCTGAACCGCGAAGGCCGCGCCCGGCTGATGGCGGCCTTTGCCGAGGTGGACGCGCATTTCCGCGAGCTGTTCGTGACGCTGTTCGGCGGCGGCTCTGCGGAACTGACAATGGTGGAAAGCGACGATCCGCTGGAGGCCGGGCTGGAGATTCGCGCCCAGCCGCCGGGGAAGAAGCTGCAATCGCTTTCGCTGCTCTCCGGCGGGGAGCAGGCGCTGACGGCGGTGGCGCTGATCTTCGCCCTGTTCCGCACCAACCCCGCGCCGATCTGCGTGCTGGACGAAGTGGACGCCCCGCTGGACGACGCCAATGTGGAGCGTTTCACCCGCCTGCTGCAGCATATGGCCGACACGACCGACACGCGATTCCTGATCGTGACGCACAATGCGGTGACGATGGCTGCCATGCACCGGCTTTATGGCGTGACCATGGGGGAACCGGGCGTCAGCCAGCTTGTCTCGGTGGAACTGCGCGAGGCGGAGCAGCTGGTGGCGGCCTGATTCGGCCCGGCCGGGTAGCGGCCTGATTCGGTTTGCTGATACAAAGGTCTGGCCCTTTGCCCTGACCTCTTTGCTTGACGCACGCGCCGAGGGATTCTAACGAACCCCCGCTTCGGCGGCCTCAGGCGCTGGCGGAGCCCTAGGCGCATTTCCGCCGATGGCTGACCTGTTCGAACACGAAGGGCCACCCTCCTTGCCCGATTCTGCCGACAAGCGTGACCTCGAAAGCCTCGAGGCCCGGCTGGAAGCAGCAAAGGCAAGGCATGAGCCCGAGGTTCGGCAGTCCGCCTCGTCGGCGCTGGCTCAGGGCACCCGTCATGCTGTCGAGATCGCGGCGACCACGCTGGTTGGCGGCGGCATCGGCTGGATGCTGGACCGCTGGCTGGAAACAGGGCCCTGGATGCTGCTGCTCTTCTTCCTTCTGGGGTTGACGGCGGGCTTCTGGAACCTGCTGAAGGCCGTGAATGCCGAGGCAAAGGCTGTCCGAGAGGCGCAGCTTCAGAAATTGAACGACGATCAGGGTTAGAAACGAGAGCGACACGGTGGCCAATCCGCTCGAACAGTTTGAGATCAAGCGCTACGCCGAGCTTTCGGTGGCTGGTGCCGATGCGGCGTTCACCAACGCCTCGCTGTTCATGCTGCTGGTGCTGGGCATCACCCTGCTGTTCTTCTGGCTGGGCAGCCGCAACCCGCAGCTGGTGCCGGGCCGCTGGCAGGCAGCGCTGGAAGGCGTAACCGGTTTCATCTCCGGCATGGTGGATGAAAATATCGGCCCGAAGGGGCGCGCCTTCGTGCCCTTCGTCTTTTCGCTGTTCATCTTCGTGCTGGTCGCGAACCTTGTGGGCCTGTTCCCTTACAGCTTCACCGTGACGAGCCACATCATCGTCACTTTCGCCTTCGCCGCGCTGATCTTTCTGGTGTGCGTGGGCGTCGGCCTGTGGAAGCATGGCCTGCACTTCTTCTCTTTGTTCGTGCCGGAAAACACGCCGATCGTGCTGATGCCGCTGATCGTGCTCATTGAGCTGATCTCCTTCCTGTCGCGGCCGCTGACGCTCTCCATCCGTTTGTTCGCCAACATGACGGCGGGCCACATCCTGCTGAAGGTGTTCGCGGGCTTCGTGATTTCGCTGGCCGCCGCCGGTGGCGCGCTGGCCGCGATTTCGGTGCTGCCCTTCGCGATGACGGTCGCTTTCTACGGCCTCGAACTGATCGTGGCGGTGGTGCAGGCCTATGTGTTTGCCCTGCTGACCTGCATTTATCTCAACGATTCCATCAATCTTCACTAAGTTTCATTCGAAAGGACTGATTTCATGGACGCAGAAGCCGCAAAGTATCTGGGTGCCGGGCTTGCCGCCATCGGCATGGGCTTCGCCGCCATCGCCGTGGGCCACCTGTTCGCCTCCTTCCTGTCGGGCGCGCTGCGCAACCCGGCCGCTGCCGACAGCCAGCGCCCGAACCTGATCTTCGGCTTCGCCGTGACGGAAGCGCTTGGCATCTTCGCCTTCCTCGTCGCCCTGCTGCTGCTGTTCGCGGTCTGATCCTGACCGGCTGAGCGGAGGCACCCATGCCCCAGTTCGACTTTTCCCAGGCGCTGCCGCAGATTCTGTGGCTCACGCTGGTCTTCGGTCTTCTCTACCTTGCGGTGCGCGGGCTGTATCCGCGCGTCGAAAAGGTGGTGGAAAACCGCAAGGCCCGTATCGGGGCAGACCTGAAAGAGGCGGAAGCCGCGCATCAGGCGGCGGAAGCCGCCACCAGCGGGGGGGCCGCCGCGCTGGCAGATGCCCGTGCCCGTGCCCTTGCCGTCACCGGCAAGGCGCGGGACGCAGCAGCCGCCACGACCCAGCGCAAGCTGGCGGATGCCGATGCCGGGCTGGGGGCCACGGCCGAGGCGGCTGCCAAGTCGCTGGGCCAGCAGCGGGAAACCGCCATCGCCGAACTGGATTCGATCGCTGCGGACGCAGCGGTGGAACTGGTGAAGCGGGTGTCCGGCCTTGAAGTCTCGAACGACGAGGCTGCAAAAGCCGTGAAGAAAGTGGCTGCCTGATGTCTGATGTCGTCGCCGCATCCGAAGCGCACGCTGCGGACATGCCGGAAGTGGCCGATCACGGCCCCGCCGCACCCGGCACCGTCGCCGGGGCGGAGCATGCCGCCGGGCACGAAACCGTGCTCGGGCTGGATAGCTACGCCATCGTCGGCCTCGCCTTTCTCGCCTTCGTGGCGATCCTGTGGAAGGTCGGGGCCTTCTCGGCGATCATCAAGGCGTTGGACGGGCAGGCAGATAAGGTGAAAGCCGATCTGGCCGAAGCCGCCCAGCTGAAGGCCGAGGCGCAGGCGCTGAAAGCCAAGGCCGCCGCAGACGCCGCAGACGCCGAAGCGCAATCGCTGGCGATGCTCGCCAACGCGGAAACCGAAGCGAAGCGGATCATCGAACAGGCCGCCGCAGACGCGGAAGAGGCCATCGCCCGCCGCACCAGGCTCGCGGAAGACCGCATCGCCGCCGAAGCCCGTGGCGCCGAAGCCGAACTGCGCGCCCGTGCCGCCGACATCACAGTGAAAGCCGCCGAAGCCTTGCTGGCCGCCCGCAGCAAAGAGCTGACTGGCCTGACGGACGCCGCAATCGCCGGGCTTGAACGGCGCTGAGTTGAGAGCCGGGGTGTTTGCCCCGGCTTTTTTCTTGCGCGCCGCGCGGGCCCCCGGCTTTCGCCGGGGCAGGCATGCAATGATTTCCCTGCACCCTCATCATTTTTGGCGTGTAACATTCGCAGGTCGCGCAGGCGTTTGGGTTTGATTGCCTGCGGCGCTTTGAGCTTGTTGCGCCAACCACTCCCCACGTCGCCCCGGACTTGATCCGGGGCCCCGCTTTTCTGCTCAGACGTCGCCGAAGAACAGCTGGACCCCGGATCAAGTCCGGGGTGACGGTTGTGGGTGTGGAGATGTTCTGGATCAGGCCCGGCGGTGACACCCCCTCTCCAACTCTCCCCCTTGCAGGGGGAGAGAGCCGCGTTGCGCCGCAGGCAATCGAATCTGATCACGTCCATGGCGTGGAAGGTGGGCAGCAACGTCAACTTAGAGGGTGCAGGGAAATCATTTCCCTGCCGGGTTCCAAGGGCAGAGCCCTTGGCCTTCCTCCTTCTTTGGCCCGCCGTCCCGCCGCCTACTCCTGCGACTGGTGGATCAGCCGCTCCCCGGCCTCCCGCGCGGCGAATACGTCTTCGGGCTTGCCGCCCAGCAGGCGGTATTTGTCCAGCGCGAGGTCCAGCAGCATCCAGCCCTGCCGATATCGGGTGGCGCGTTGTTGCGGGCGGAACAGGGTGAGGCTGGCGGTGACGACTGCCAATATCCACGCCAGCACGCCATAAAAGTCGTCGGTCCAGCCCAATCCGGCGGGTTTGGCGGCAACGAGTGTGGAGAGGAAGATGGAGGCGAAGCTGAGGCCGTAGAAGAAGCCGTACCAGCTCCAGTGCAGCTTGCGCCATGTGTCGGCGATGGCGGCTTGTTCGGCGATAGCGTCTGGTGTTGTCATAAAGCCCCCTGTCCCGGCGTCAGCCCGGGGATTGCGCCCGGGCGTGGTGCCGAATCACTTCGTCGATGATGAACCGAAGGAACTTAACTGAAAACTCCGGATCAAGGTCTGCGTCCTCGGCCAGCCGGCGCAGGCGGGCGATCTGTTCCTCTTCGCGGCCCGGATCGGCGGGTGGCAGGCCGGTTTCGGCTTTCCACGCACCCACTTTCTGCGTCACCTTGAAGCGCTCGGCCAGCAGATAGACCAGCGCCGCGTCGATATTGTCGATCGAGCGCCGATATTCGGCCAGCTTGCTTACGCTTGCCTCTGTGCCCGGCATGAAAGCCCCTTCCCATTCCCGGCGCACTGGCCTAGCGCCTTGCCGACATGACTGCCACCGTCCATCCGCTCCGGCCCGAAAAGCCCAGCCTCAAGCCGTTGATGGCGCTGGTGGCACCGGGCCTGAATGCCGTCAACCGCGTCATCCTTGAGAGGATGCAAAGCCCCGTCGCGCTGATCCCGGAACTGGCCGGGCATCTGATCGCCGGCGGCGGCAAGCGCATGCGCCCGATGCTGACGCTGGGCTGTGCCGCCGCGCTGGATTATCAGGGTGAGCGCCACCACAAGCTGGCGGCGGCCGTGGAGTTCATCCACACCGCGACGCTGCTACATGATGATGTGGTGGATGGCTCGGATCTGCGCCGGGGGCGGGCGACTGCCAACACCATCTGGGGCAATGAAGCCTCTGTGCTTGTGGGGGATTTCCTGTTCTCCCGCTCGTTCGAGCTGATGGTGGAGGATGGCAGCCTGAAGGTGCTGAAAATTCTCTCGCACGCGTCCGCCGTGATCGCCGAAGGGGAGGTGCATCAGCTGACCGCCCAGCGCGTGGTGGAAACCAGCGAGGACAGTTATCTGCAGATCATTCAGGCGAAGACGGCGGCGCTGTTTTCCGCGGCCTGCCAGATCGCAGCCGTGGTGTCGGAACAGGATGACGCGACCGAGGCCAGCGTGGAGGCCTATGGCCGCAATCTGGGAATCGCCTTCCAGCTGGTGGACGACGCCATCGATTATGTCTCCGACGCGGAGACGATGGGGAAGGACATCGGCGACGATTTCCGCGACGGCAAGGTGACGCTGCCGGTGATTCTGGCCTATGCGCGCGGCGACGAGGTGGCGCGCAAATTCTGGCAGCGCGCGATGACCGGCCGCGCCAATGGCGAGGCGGAATTGCAGGAAGCCATCGAGCGGCTGCACAGCACCGGGGCCATCGCCGACACCATGGCGCGCGCCCGGCTGTATGGCAGCCGCGCCATCGATTCGCTGTCCCGGCTGCCGGCCACGGCGGCGCGCGCGGCGCTGATCGAGACGGTCGAGTTTGCCATCCAGCGCGCCTATTGATCTCTCCGGCACGGGGTTGCCCGTGCTGGAGGTTCTGCCTGCCCTTCACGCCAGCCTGTCTGCCACGCCGAACGCGGTGCTGGTGGCCCCGCCGGGCGCGGGCAAGACGACTCTGGTCGCGCCCTCCCTGCTTGGGGCCGATTGGCTGGGCGGCGGCAAGATCCTGCTGATGCTGCCGCGCCGGTTGGCGGCGCGGGCGGCCGCCGAGCGCATCGCCAGCCTGTTGGGGGAGCAGCCGGGCGGGCGCGTCGGCTATCGCACCCGGCTGGAATCGAAGCCCGGCAGCCGCATCGAATGCGTGACCGAGGGGCTGTTCGTGAACCGGCTGATTGCCGATCCGGCGCTGGAGGGCGTGGGCGCGCTGCTGTTCGATGAAGTGCATGAGCGCAATCTGGAGGGCGATCTGGGCCTCGCGCTGGCGCTGGATGCGCAGCAATTGCGGCCGGACCTGCGGATCGTCGCCATGTCCGCGACGCTGGACGGCGGGCGCTTTGCGAAGCTGATGGGCGACGCGCCGGTGCTGGAATCGCTGGGCCGTAGCTTTCCCGTGGAGATTCGCCATCTGGGCCGATCCGATGCGCGCATCGAGGATCGCATGGCCTCGGCGATCCAGCAGGCGCTGCGGGCAGGCGAGGGCAGCGTGCTGGCCTTTCTGCCCGGCGTGGGGGAGATTGAGCGCACGGCGGAGCGGGTGCAGCTGCCGCCGGACGTGGCGCTGCACAAGCTGCACGGCACCGCAGACCCGTCCGCTCAGCGCGCGGCGCTGGCACCGGGGCCGCGCAAGGTGGTGCTGGCCACCAGCATCGCCGAAACCTCGCTCACCATCGACGGCGTGCGCACGGTGGTCGATTCCGGGCTGGCCCGGCGGCCGCGCTTCGACCGCGCCTCGGGCCTCACCCGGCTGGCGACGGAGCGGGTTTCGCAGGCAGCCGCCACCCAGCGCGCGGGCCGGGCCGGGCGGCAGGGGCCGGGCCTTGCGCTGAGGCTGTGGGAGGAGGGCGAGACGCGTGGGTTGATCCCTTTCGATCCGCCGGAGATATTGGAAGCCGATCTCGCGCCGCTGTTGCTGCGGCTGGCGGCGTGGGGGGCCGCGCCCGATCAGCTGCAATGGCTCGATCCGCCGCCCGCCTCCGCTGTTGCGGCGGCCCGCGCGGACCTCGCCGCGCTGGGCGCGCTGGATGCCGACGGGCGGCTGACTCCGCATGGGCGGCTGCTGTCGCGCTTCGGCCTGCAACCGCGCCTTGCGCATATGCTGATCGAAGGCGCGGCGCGCGGGCAGGGCGGAACGGCGGGCGTGATCGCGGCGCTGCTGGAAGAACGCGGCGTCGGCGGACCCTCGGCCGATCTGGAGGACAGGCTTCGCCGCTTCGACACGGATCGCAGCCCCCGCGCCACCGCCGCCCGCCGCCTCGCCGAGCGCTGGTCACGCGAGGCCGAACGGCTGCAACCGGCGGACGGCCGCCCGCGCCTGCCCGCCGCGCTGCTGCTGGCCGAAGCCTTCCCGGATCGCATCGCCCGCCGCCGCAAAGCGCCCGGCGCATCCGACCAGACGGCGGAGTATCTGATGGCGAACGGGCGCGGCGTCAGCCTTGAAGCGGCGGACCCGCTGGCGAAGGCGGAGTGGCTGGCCGTCGCCGATGCGGGCGGGGCGGGGGCTTCCGCGCGCATCCGCCTCGCCGCCGCCATCCCGCCAGACGCGCTGCCGAACTGGCTGGAGGAGCGGACGGAGACGCAGCAATCGCTCGCCCCCGATCCCGCCACCGGCAAGCTGGCGTTGCTGGCCATCACCCGGCTGGGGGCCATCGAAACCGCCCGCCGCCGCGCCCCTGCCAGCGCGGAGGCCATCGCCGCCGCGCTGCTGGCAGACGTCCGCGCGCAGGGCCTCGGCGCGCTGCCATGGCGCGAAGGCGAAGCGGCCACGCTCGCCCGCCTGCGCTTCGCCGCCGCCAACTTCTGCCCCGGCCTGCCCGATGTCAGCGACGAAGCCCTGCTCGCCAGCCTCGACCTCTGGCTCGCCCCGCGCCTCTCCGGCGTTTCCCGCCTGCCCGACGTGAAGCTGGACGGCGCGCTGACGGACTGGCTGGACTGGCCCGCCCGTCAGGCACTGGACCGCTTCGCCCCGGCCCGCTTCAACAGCCCCGCCGGCACCTCCCACGCCATCGATTATGCCGCAGACGGCGGCCCGGAGGCCGAAGTGCGGGTGCAGGCGGTGTTCGGCCTCTCCACCCACCCGATGCTGGCAGATGGCCGCGTGCCGCTCACCCTCGCGCTGACTTCGCCCGCAGGCCGCACGGTCGCGAAAACCCGCGACCTGCCCGCCTTCTGGAAAGCCGCGTGGAAGGATGTGCAAAAGGATATGAAAGGCCGCTATCCGAAACACCCGTGGCCGGACGACCCGGCCAGCGCCGCCGCCACGGTGCGCACAAAGGCCGCAGATGCGCGGCGGGGGTAGGGGGCTTGTGCGCCGTGCTCAGCGCACGGAGCATTGCCGTTCGCGGGCGATTCCTTTCAGGTAACCGCGCCGGGCCATCCCGGCTGCGACCATCATGCGGAATTTGCGGTCTGCTTCTGCCGCGCCGGTGGCTTCGCGGACGATGCCGCGGAAGGGGATCAGCGAGTTGACGATGGATTTTGCCCCCGCTTCGGCCAGCCGTTCGGGGAGTGCATCACCTTTTTCATCGACGGCGTCGACGTCCGGGCCGAGGACATTGTCCAGTTCGATGACGGCGCGTCGGAAATCGCGGCAGTTCTTGATTCCGGCCAGCGAATAGGGTGCGCGCTGGGCGTCTTTCAGCACTTCGGGCGGATTTTCCCGCATCACCCCGATGTCTTTCATGGGCTGGCGGGCGATGTTTTCCGCTTTGTCTCCAAGGCGTTCCACGTCGGACTGTTGCGACTGGGCCTGCGCCAAAACTGGCGGTGCGAAAGCCAGCGTTGCCAGCAGCAGGGTGAGTGTTCGCATTGGTCCGTCTCCTTTGCTGCCAGCATCGCGCGCGGGCCCTGAACCTCAGATATCGAGGTTGGCGACCGACAGGGCGTTTTGCTGGATGAATTCGCGCCGGGGTTCCACGATGTCGCCCATCAGCTTGGTGAAGGTCTCGTCGGCTTCGAAGGCGTCGCCGATTTCCACCTTCAACAGGGTGCGCGCCGCCGGGTCCAGCGTGGTTTCCCACAGCTGCTCGGCGTTCATTTCGCCCAGCCCCTTGTAGCGTTGCACGGCAAGGCCCTTGCGGCCTGCGTCCATCACCGCCTCCAGCAGTTCGGACGGGCGGCGGACCTGCGCGGTGCCGATGCGAGCCGGGACGGCCCAGCGCGCGGCTTGTTCAGAGGCGAGGCCGTGCAGCTTGCGGGCTTCAGCGCTGGCGACGAAGGCGCGGTCGATCACGAAGGCGTCCGTCACGCCGCGATCGAGGTGGCGCACCACGAAGCCGCCTTCGGCGGCTGGCTCCGCGCTCCAACCCTGCGCACCGGCATTCAGCCATGCCGCCAGCCGTTGGGCAGTGGCCGCCGGATCCCCAGCCTCGGGGTTCAGCGCCCCGGCCAGCGCCAGCGCCTCCACCAGCGCGGGCGGGTAGCGGCGCGGCACATAGGCCATCAGCCGCTTCATGCGCCGGGCATGCTCCACCAGCGAGGACAGGTCCGCGCCGGAGATGGTTTCGCCGTCGATTTCCATCATCATGCCGGAAACGCCGTTGCTGACCAGATGTTCCTCCAGCGCGCCCTCGTCCTTCAGATAGACTTCGGAGCGTCCGCGCGTGACTTTGAACAGCGGCGGCTGGGCGATGTAGAGGTGCCCGGCGCGGATCAGTTCGGGCATCTGCCGGTAGAAGAAGGTCAGCAGCAGGGTGCGGATGTGCGCGCCGTCAACGTCGGCGTCGGTCATGATGACGATCTTGTGGTAGCGCAGCTTTTCAAGGTTGAACTCGTCGCGGCCGATGCCGGTGCCCATCGCCTGAATCAGCGTGCCGATTTCCTTGGACCCCAGCATGCGATCGAACCGCGCGCGCTCCACGTTCAGGATTTTGCCGCGCAAGGGCAGGATCGCCTGATAGCTGCGGTCCCGGCCCTGTTTGGCGGAGCCGCCGGCGGAATCACCTTCCACCAGGAACAGTTCGGATTTCGCCGGGTCTTTTTCCTGACAATCCGCCAGCTTGCCGGGCAGCGAGGCGATGGAGAGCGCGGATTTGCGGCTGGCTTCCCGCGCCTTGCGGGCGGCTTCGCGGGCGATGGCCGCTTCGATGATCTTCTGGATGATGCTGCGCGCCGGGCCGGGGTTTTCCTCCAGCCATTCGGCCAGTTTATCGGCCAGCAGCGATTCCAGCGGCTGCCGCACTTCGGATGAGACGAGCTTGTCCTTCGTCTGGCTGGAAAACTTCGGATCGGGCAGCTTCACCGAGACGACGGCTGTCAGCCCCTCGCGCATGTCGTCGCCGTTCAGGCCGACCTTTTCCTTTTTCAGCAGCCCTGATTTTTCCGCATAATTGTTCAGGGTGCGCGTCAGCGCGGAGCGGAAGGCGGCGATATGGGTGCCGCCGTCGCGCTGCGGGATGTTGTTGGTGAAGGCCAGAACCTGTTCGTAATAGCTGTCATTCCATTGCAGCGCGACTTCGATGCCGATGTCGTCGCGCTGGCCGCGAATGGCGACGGGTTCGGCCATCAGCGGGGTTTTGGTGCGATCCAGCCAGCGCACCATTTCCGTGAGGCCGCCTTCGTAGAACAGCTCCACCTCTTTGCGGTCAGCGTGGCGGGCGTCCACAAGGAACAGCCGCACGCCGGAGTTCAGGAAGGCGAGTTCGCGGTAGCGATGTTCCAGCTTGTCGAAATCGAATTCGATACCGGTGCGGAAGGTTTCGATGGAGGGCAGGAAGGTGACGGCGGTGCCCCGCTTCACCCGCCCATCTTCCAGCGTCGGCTGCGGGCCGACGATGGCCAGCGGAGCCTCCGGCACGCCTTGCCGGAAGCGCATGAAATGCTCATGGCCGTCGCGCCAGATGCGCAGTTCCGTCCAGTCTGACAAAGCGTTCACCACCGAGACGCCGACGCCGTGCAGGCCGCCGGAGACCTTGTAGCTGTTGCCTTCCTGATTGTTGAACTTGCCGCCCGCGTGCAGCTGCGTCATCACCAGTTCGGCGGCGGACACACCTTCTTCCGGGTGGATGCCGGTGGGGATGCCCCGGCCATTGTCTTCCACGGTGACGCTGCCGTCTGCGTTCAGCTGGATCAGGATGCGGTCGCAATAGCCCGCCAGCGCTTCGTCGATGGCGTTGTCGGAGACTTCGAACACCATATGGTGCAGGCCCGAGCCGTCGTCGGTGTCGCCGATATACATGCCGGGCCGTTTGCGGACGGCTTCCAGACCTTTGAGAACCTGAATGGAATCAGCGCCATAATCGCCAGTCGGGGTGGCGCTCGGGATGTCGTCTTCGCTCATGCAAAGTCTATAGGAAATCGCCCGGGCGAATGCCAGCAAAAGCCGCGTCAATCCGTCACAATTGCCCCTTCGGAGACCGTGTAGCGCGCGGCCTCCAGCCCCTCGAACAGCAGCGGGTCTGTGCCCGTCAGCCAAGCCTGCCCGCCCAGCGCGGCGAGGCGGGCGAACAGCGCGGCGCGGCGGCCGGGATCGAGGTGGGCGACCGCTTCGTCCAGCAGCAGCAGCGGCAGGCGGCCGGTGCGCGCTGCCACCAGTTCCGCATGGGCCAGCAGGATGGAGATCAGCAGCGCCTTCTGCTCCCCGGTGGAGGCGAGCGCGGCGGGCATCGCCTTGTCTGCGTGGGTGACGGCGAGGTCCTGCCGGTGCGGGCCTTGGGTGGCGCGGCCCGCGGCCTTGTCTGCCGCGCGGGCGTGGCGCAGCCGGTCTGGCAGGGCGGACTGGTCGGCGTCCGTCAGCGCCAGCGACGGGCGGGGGAAGGGGCCGTCGGCTTGTGCGGCAAGGGCTTCGCCCAGCGCGGACACCGCCGTGGCGCGGGCCTCTGCCAGCGCCGCGCCATGTTCGGCCATCTGCGCCTCCAGCGCGGCGAGCCATGCCGGGTCTGCCGGCGTGTCCGCCGTGAGCAGCCGGGTGCGGGCACGCATCGCCGCTTCGTAACGGGTGGCGTGCCCCGCATGGCCGGGGCTGAGCGCCAGCACCAGCCGATCCAGAAAGCGGCGGCGGGCGGACGCGGTATCGGCGAACAGCCGGTCCATCGCGGGCGTCAGCCACAGTTGCGAGGACCAGTCCGACAGGGCCGAGAGCGGGGCGTTGGCACCGTTGATCTTCAAGAGCCGCCGCTCCGGCGCGTCGGCGCGGGTGGCGGTGGCGATGGCGATTGCCGGAAGGCCGGGATCGGGCAGAAGTTCGGCGAGCACGGTGAAACCCGCTTGCGCCCCGCCATTCGCGGCCATCTGCGACAGCGGGCTGCCGCGCAGGCCCCGCCCCACGGCGAGCAGCGACAGCGCCTCCAGCACATTGGTTTTGCCTGCACCATTCGGGCCGGTGAGCAGCACGAAGGGGGCCGCACCCGGCGCAAGGCGGCTGTGGCCATGGTTGCGGAAGACGCGAAGCTCCAGCGACAAAAGATGAACGGGCGCGGGCACGGCCCCCGTCTAGCCGTGGCGGCGCGGAGCGGCTAGAGGCGGTGCAACTGCTTCCAGCAAAGGATGTGTCGACGGCATGAATACCGCGGCGGAACTCATCGGATTTGTCGTCTATCTGCTTCAGATCTTCATTTATATCATCATCGCGCAGGCGATCCTCAGCTGGCTGGTGGCCTTCAACGTGGTGAACCTGAACAACCGCTTCGTCTATGGCGTGCTGACCGGGCTGGAACGGATACTGAACCCCTTCCTGCGACCGATCCGCAACCTGTTGCCGGATATGGGCGGGATCGATCTGTCTCCGCTGGTGCTGGTGCTGGGCATCATCCTGACGCAGCGACTGCTGGGCGGGCTGGCGATGGATCTGCTGGCGTGAGCCTTGGCCAGATCATCGACGGCAAGGCCCATGCGCTGCGGCTGCGCGCGGACATCGCGCAGGCGGTAATCGCGGCGCAGGCGGCGGGTGCGCGCGCACCCGCGCTGGCGGTGGTACTGGTGGGCGAAGACCCGGCCAGCCAGGTCTATGTGCGCAACAAGATCGCCGCCTGTCACGAGGCGGGGATTATTTCCATCGAGCATCGCCGCGACGCGACGCTGTCTCAGGCGGAGCTGCTGGCGCTGGTGGCGGAATTGAACCGCGACCGGCAAGTGGACGGCATATTGGTGCAACTGCCGCTGCCGCCGCATATCGACAGCGCGGCGGTGATTTCCGCCATTGCGCCGGATAAGGATGTGGACGGCTTCCACCCGGTGAACGCCGGGCGGCTGGCGACGGGGCTGGACGGCTTTGTGCCCTGCACGCCGCTGGGTTGTCTGCGGCTGCTGGAAGCGACTTTGGGCGACATTTCCGGGGCGGAGGCGATCGTGATTGGCCGCTCCAACATCGTCGGGCGGCCGATGGCCTCTCTGCTGATCGGGGCGTCTGCCACCGTCACCGTGGCGCACAGCCGCAGCCGCGATCTGCCGGAACTGACCCGCCGCGCCGATATCGTGGTGGCCGCCGTGGGGCGGCCGGAAATGGTGCGCGGCCACTGGCTGAAGCCGGGCTGCACCGTGATCGACGTGGGCATCAACCGGGTGGCGAAGGAAAGCGGCACCGGCACGCGGCTGGTGGGCGACGTGGCCTTTGCCGAAGCGGCCGATGTCGCCGCGCACATCACCCCCGTGCCCGGCGGCGTGGGGCCGATGACGATTGCCTGCCTGCTGGAGAACACTTTGAAGGCAGCAAGCCGCGCATGACCTTCCCGCTGGACCTGTTCATTTCCGCGCTGGTGACGCTGCTGGTGGTGATCGACCCGCCCGGCGCAGCGCCGATCTTCGCCAGCCTGACAACGCGCTCCACACCGGACGCGCGCCAGTCCATGGCGTGGCGGTCCGTGGGGATCGCCTCTGCCATCCTGTTCGGCTTCGCTATTTTCGGCGAACCTTTCCTGCGGGCGCTGGGGATCAGCCTGGATGCCTTCCGCGTGGCCGGCGGCATCATGCTGTTCCTGATCGCGCTGGACATGGTGTTCGAAACCCGGGTGAAGCGGCGCGAGGAACGGGCGAAGGCGGTGAATGACGAGGAAACCGAAGATGTCGCCGTGTTCCCGATGGCGATGCCGATGATCGCCGGGCCGGGCTCCATCGCGGCGGTGATGCTGCTCTCCCAGAAAGCCAAGGGGCCGCTGGAAACCTTCACGGTGTTTCTGGCGCTGGCCGTCGTGCTGGCGCTGACGCTGATGGCGCTGCTGGCGGCCGGGCCGATCATGCGGCGCGTGGGAGCCAAGGTTGAAGGCATGATCACCCGGCTGCTGGGCGTGATTCTGGCGGCTCTGGCCGCGCAGATCGTGATCGACGGGCTGAAGGGCTCGTTTGGCTAAGGGCGGCCGACAAACGGCGCGCGCCGTAAAATTTTCTTACACTTTTTCGGCCCTGACCCCCAATAGTTCCGACCTGTCCCTAAATGTCGGCTCACAAGCTGGTTGGTATGATTCTTGCTCCGACGCATGGGCGCTTCATATGCGCTGCGAGCACAGAGTCGGAGACCAAATATGATCAAATTCTGCATCGGGGTGGCTGCGGCTGCCTTGCTGGCCGGGCCCACTTTGGCTTCGGTCTCGTTCAACTACGAGAAGGCTGGCGTGCTGAACACGACGGCCACGTTCGAATATTCGGGCGTTGAGAAGTTCGACAGCCGGGAGCTGGGCACCGGCGGGTTCACCACCACCTTCGGCACCTCCGGCAACCCGGTCGTCATCACCGGCGTGTACAGCGGTGTGACCATTCTCGATGCGGATCAGTATGGCGGTGCAGGCGGGACCGGGCGCTATGGCGTCACCTTCGATTCGCCGTACACGCTAAGCCTCTCCACCAGCGACGACAGCCCGCTGACCTACTTCGGCTACTGGCTCTCGGCGCTCGACAGCGGCAACCAGCTCGAATTCCTCAAGGATGGCGTGACGGTTGCCACCATCACACCGTCCGATGTGATCACCAACACAGGAAGCTGCCCGGCAAGCGCCCACTGCGGCAACCCGAGCGGTCCTTTCGCGGGCTTCAACACCGCCCAGCCCTATGTGTTCATCAACATCTATTTCGATGACGGCGACAGCTACGACACCGTGCGCTTCTTCGAACAGCCGACCGTGGGCGGCTATGAGTCCGACAATCACACTGTCGGTTACTTCCTGCAAAAGGGCGGCGTGGTTCCCGAACCCGCCACCTGGGCGATGATGATCATGGGCTTCGGACTGGTGGGCTTTGCCGCCCGCCGCCGCAACGCCATGGCCGCGAAGACGCTGGCCTGACACGAGACTCCTGAAACACGAGGCTCCTGAGGCGGGGGCGTCGGAGGCTTCGGTCTCCGGCGCCCTTCGCCGTTTTGGAAGGGCCGAACCCTTCCCCCAGGCGCCTTTTGCAACCGAAGCGGTCGCGGGATCGCGCCTGCCTGCCTTCCACCCCTTGCACTTTTGCTGAAGCATGGTGACATTGGACCGTAACCGGGAGTCGCCGCTCCGGAGGCCCCCACTGATCCAGCTTCGCTGGTTGGCAGGAAGGTCAGATGCCGTCATTTTCCCGAGACCTTGAATCCACGCTCCACAATGCGCTGGCGGAAGCCAGCCGCCGTCGCCACGAATATGCGACGCTTGAACATCTGCTGCTGGCGCTGATCGGCGACACGCACGCCTCCGTCGTGATGAAGGCCTGCGGCGTCGATCTCGACGAATTGTCCGCGCAGGTGACCCGCTATCTCGACACCGAACTGGGCAGCCTGAAGGCGGACAGCTCGGTCGATCCGTCCCCTACCGCCGGGTTCCAGCGGGTGGTGCAGCGCGCCATCCTGCATGTGCAATCCTCCGGCCGGGAGGAAGTGACGGGCGCGAACGTGCTGGTCGCGCTGTTCTCCGAACGGGAAAGCCATGCCGTCTATTTCCTGCAGCAGCAGGACATGACGCGGCTGGATGCGGTTTCCTATATCAGCCACGGTATCGCCAAGACGTCGGGCATGTCCGAACCCAAGGCCCCCAAGGGCGCGGAGGAGCAGCCCGAAGCCAAGGATGACAAGCGCGAGGGGCGGCAAAAGGCCCCGGAATCGGCGCTGAAGCAGTTCACCGTGAACCTGAACGAGAAGGCGAAAACGGGGAAGATCGACGTGCTGATCGGCCGCGAGGCCGAGGTGGACCGCACGATCCAGATTCTCTGCCGCCGATCCAAGAACAACCCGCTGTATGTGGGCGATCCGGGCGTCGGCAAAACCGCCATCGCCGAAGGCCTCGCGCTGAAGATTATCCATGGTGAGGTGCCGGACGTGCTGCGCCCGGCCACCATCTATGCGCTGGATATGGGCGCGCTGCTGGCGGGCACCCGTTACCGCGGGGATTTCGAAGAGCGGCTGAAGAACGTGGTGTCTGAGCTGGAAAAGCTGCCGCATGCGGTGCTGTTCATCGATGAAATCCACACGGTGATCGGCGCGGGTGCGACCAGCGGCGGGGCGATGGACGCCTCCAACCTGCTGAAGCCTGCGCTCTCCTCCGGGGCGATCCGCTGCATCGGCTCCACCACCTATAAAGAGTTCCGCAATCATTTCGAGAAGGACCGCGCCCTGCTGCGCCGGTTCCAGAAGATCGACGTGAACGAACCCACGGTGGAGGATACGATCAAGATCCTCACCGGGCTGAAGCCTGCGTTTGAAAAGCACCACCGCGTGCGCTACACGCCGGACGCCATCAAGTCCGCCGTGGAACTGTCCGCGCGTTACATCAATGATCGCAAGCTGCCGGATAAAGCCATCGACGTGATCGACGAAAGCGGCTCGGCGCAGATGCTGGTGCCGGAAGCCAAGCGCAAGCGGGTGATCGGCGTGAAGGAAATCGAGGCTGTCGTCGCCACCATGGCGCGCATCCCGCCGAAATCCGTCTCCACCGACGACAAGAAGGTGCTGCAGAATCTGGACGCCGAGCTGAAGCGCGTGGTGTTCGGGCAGGACAAGGCGATTGAGCTGCTCGCCTCCGCCATCAAGCTGAGCCGGGCGGGCCTGCGCGAGCCGAACAAGCCCATCGGCAATTACCTGTTCTCCGGCCCGACCGGCGTTGGGAAAACCGAGGTGGCGCGCCAGCTGGCGCAGATTCTGGGTATTCCGCTGACGCGGTTCGACATGTCGGAATATATGGAGCGTCACAGCGTTTCGCGGCTGATCGGCGCGCCTCCGGGCTATGTCGGCTTCGATCAGGGCGGGCTGCTGACGGATGCGGTGGATCAGAACCCGCACAGCGTGCTGCTGCTGGACGAGATCGAGAAGGCGCACCCGGATCTCTACAACATCCTGTTGCAGGTGATGGACAACGGCAAGCTGACCGATCACCACGGTAAGACGGTGGATTTCCGCAACACCATCCTGATCATGACGACCAACGCAGGCGCCGCCGACATGCAGCGCGAAGGCATCGGCTTCGGCGCGGGCCAGCGTGTGGGCGAGGATGAGGAAGCCATCAAACGGATGTTCACGCCGGAGTTCCGCAACCGGCTGGATGCCATCGTGCCGTTCGATTACCTGCCGCCCAGCATCGTGGCGCGGGTGATCGACAAGTTCATCCTCCAGCTGGAGCTGCAACTGGCCGAGCGCGATGTGCATATCGCGCTGGAGGACGACGCGAAGGACTGGCTGATCGAGCGCGGTTACGACCGGCTGTATGGTGCCCGCCCGCTGGGCAGGCTGATTCAGGAATCGATCAAGCGGCCGCTGGCGGACGAACTGCTGTTCGGCAAGCTGGTGAACGGCGGCGAGGTGCGGGTGCATGTGAAGGACGACAAGCCCGCCTTCGAAATCATCGCCGCCGCGCCGAAGCCGAAGCGCAGCAAGAAGAAGGCCGCCGCGCTGCCTGCGCCGACGGACGAATAGGGCTGATGGCCGGCTGACATGGGTCGGGCGCTGATCGTGGTCGCGGCAGTCGCTGCGGTCAGTGCCCTGAACCTGTGGACGATGTGGTTGTTCCTTGTGGACAAGAATCGCGCTGCAAACCGTCGGCCGGGATCGGCACTGCGGATACCGGAAAGTGAACTGCTGTTGCTGGCCGCAGCGGGCGGCACACCGGGTGCCTATGCCGCCCGCCACCTGTTCCGCCACAAGACGCGCAAGCAACCCTTTTCCAACCGGCTGCGCATGATCGCCTTCGCACAGCTTATGGCGCTCGCGGCATTGGTGGGATGGTTCGCCACCGCCTGAGCCCGCCATTGAAGGCCCATCAACGGCATGTTACCTTTCCGCACATGCCAATGACGCCTTCCAACAGATCCAGCGCCAGTTCGCGGCGGCATGCGCCGCCGCATCGCGCCCGCCTGCGGGCGCAAGGGCTGCGCTCTGTCGAGCTGTGGGTTCCCGATATCCGCTCCACACGGTTCGCGGCGGCCCGGTTCGCGACAGCGGCCCGCGCCCAAAGTTCCCGGGCGGCATTGAGCGACAACTTGCAGGACGATCAGGCGTTCGTGGAAAATCTGGCCGACTGGGGCGAGTAAGTGCGTCGCGGGAGTGTCGTCACCGTTGCGGGTGGCGGGGATTTCTCGGGTAAGCCGAGGCCGGCCATTGTCATTCAGGCGGATGCGTTCGAACGCACTTCCTCTGTCACGCTCTGCCTGTTGACCACGACGGATATCGAAGCGCCGCTGTTTCGCATCGCAATCGACCCGGAACCGGCAAACGGGCTGAAAACCAGATCATGGGCCATGGCCGACAAGCTGGTCACCGTTCGGCGGGATCGCATTTCCACCGAGATCGGCCATATTAGCAACGATGAGCTGCTGCGGCTGAGCCGGGCGCTGATCGTCTTTCTGGGCCTCGCATAAGTGCGACCACATGGGACCCGCCCAGCACAGCTTGCCCCGAATCGGCTTTCCCGCTATGGCCCGCCCCTTCGCGAACCGGCACACCCTGGAGGTGTCGGGCGAATATACTGGAGAAGAACATGTCTGATGTGCTGACGCTCACCGCCGAAGCACGCGACCGGGCTGGCAAGGGAGCCTCTCGGGCGGTGCGGCGGGAAGGCCGCGTTCCGGCGGTAATCTATGGCAACAAGGAAGCTGCTCTCAGCATCCACGTCGAGGAAAAGCGGCTGGTGAAGCTGCTGCAGACGGGCCACTTCATGAATTCGGTCGTCGAGATCGAAATCGACGGCAAATCCCACCACACGCTGCCGCGCGACGTGCAGTTCCACCCGGTGAACGACCGTCCGATCCATGTCGACTTCCTGCGCGTGACGGATGAAACCCTCATCACCGTGAACGTGCCGGTGCGCTTCGAAAACGAAGCAGCTTCGCCGGGCCTGAAGCGCGGTGGCGTGCTGAACGTGGTTCGCCACGAAGTCGAGCTGAAGTGCCCGGCCGGTGCCGTGCCGCACGACATCGAAGTGGACGTGACCGGCTTTGAAGTCGGTGATTCGATCCACATCTCGGTGGTGAAGCTGCCCAAGGGCGTTTCCACCGTGATCGAGCGCGATTTCACCATCGCCACCATCGTTGCACCCTCTGGCCTGAAGAGCCAGGAAGGTGAAGGCGAGGCGGCGGCTTAAACCATGCTGCTGTTCGCCGGGCTGGGCAATCCCGGCCCGGCTTACGCCCTCAATCGCCACAATGTGGGGTTTATGGCCGTGGACATCATCCATGATGTCCACGGCTTTTCCCCGTGGAAGAGCCGCTTTCAGGGGCTGACAGCGGAGGGGCGGCTGGGCGGAGAGAAGGTCGTGCTGCTGAAGCCGATGACCTTCATGAACGAAAGCGGCCGATCCGTGGGCGAAGCGCTGCGCTTCTTCAAGCTGGAGTTGTCTGCCCTCACCGTGTTCCACGACGAGCTGGATCTGGATCCGTTCCGGGTGAAGGTGAAATCGGGCGGCGGCGCGGCGGGGCAGAATGGCATCCGCTCCATCATCACCCATGCCGGTGCGGAGTTCCGCCGCGTGCGCATCGGCATCGGCCACCCCGGCCACAAGGACAGGGTGACACCGCATGTGCTGGGCAATTTCGCGCACGCCGAGGAAGGGAAGCTGTCCGAGATGCTGGCGGATATCGCCGATCTGGCCCCGCTGCTGGCGGATGGCAATGACCCGCGCTTCATGAGCGACCTGGCGCTGCGCCAGCAATGAGCGACATACTTCGCCTTGCCACCGAAGCCGATGTGATCGCGCTCTCGGCGCTGATCGCCCGCTCCGCCCGCGAATTGCAGGCCGAATTCTATCCGCCCGAGGTGCTGGACGTCGCCGTGGGCACCGCCTTCGGGCTGGATCCGATGCTGCTGGCGGACGAGACTTATTACCTGATCGAGCGCGACGGCCAGCCTGTCGCATGTGGCGGCTGGAGCTTCCGCGCCAAAACCTATGGCGCGGCCGGGCATCTGGCCGACGCCACCGCCCGCATGCAGCCGGGCCGCGACGCCGCGCGCATCCGCGCCTTTTTCGTGGCACCGGATTACGCCCGGCAGGGGCTGGGCAGCCGCCTGCTGGCAGCCTGCGAAAAGGCCGCGCATGAGGCTGGCTTCACCGAAGCGGAAATGGTGGCGACACTGGCGGGTGAAAAGCTCTACAGCCGCCACGGATGGGCGGTGGACCGCGCCTATACCGAGATTCTTCCCGGCGGCACGGAGCTGCCGGTGATCCGCATGACAAAACGGCTGAGCAGCCGGCGAGGAGAGTGAAATGGGATTCCGCTGTGGCATCGTGGGCCTGCCGAACGTCGGCAAATCCACCCTGTTCAACGCGCTGACGGAAACGGCCGCCGCGCAGGCCGCCAACTACCCCTTCTGCACCATCGAGCCGAACGTGGGGAATGTGGGCGTGCCGGACCCGCGCATGCAGCAGATCGCCGACATCGCCGGATCGCAGAAGATCATCGAAACCCAGCTGGGTTTCGTAGATATCGCGGGCCTAGTGCGCGGCGCTTCAAAGGGCGAGGGCCTCGGCAACCAGTTCCTCGCCAACATCCGCGAAGTGGACGCCATCGTCCATGTGCTGCGCTGCTTCGAGGATGACGACATCACCCATGTGGAAGGCCGAATCGATCCGGTGGCAGACGCCGAGACGGTGGAAACCGAGCTGATGCTGGCCGACCTTGAAAGCCTTGAACGCCGCGTGCCGAACCTCGCCAAGAAAGGGCAGGGCGGGGACAAGGACGCCAAGGCCGCCGCGGTCGCGCTGCAAAAGGCGCTGGACCTGCTGCGCGAAGGCAAGCCGGCACGGTTGGCGGTGCCCGCCGATGCGGACGAGAAGCGGCATCTGGCGCAGGCGCAGTTGCTGACGGGCAAGCCGGTTCTGTACGTCTGCAACGTGGACGAAGGCTCCGCCGCGACCGGCAACGCCTTTTCCGCGCGCGTGGCAGACATGGCCAAAGCACAAGGCGCGGGCGCAGTGGTGATCTCCGCTGCGATCGAAGCCGAAATCGTCACCATGGCCCCGGAAGACCGACCGGAGTATCTGGAGGCGCTGGGGCTGGCTGAAACCGGCCTCGCCCGCATCATCCGTGCCGGATATGAGCTGCTGCACCTGCTGACCTTCTTCACCGCCGGCCCCAAGGAAACCCGCGCCTGGACCGTGGAAAAGGGCGCGACCGCCCCCAACGCGGCAGGCGTGATCCACACCGATTTCGAAAAAGGCTTCATCCGCGCGGAAACCATCGCCTTCGCCGATTTCGTGGCGCTGGGCGGCGAAGCCAAGGCGCGCGAGGCAGGCAAGCTGCGCGCCGAAGGCAAGACCTATGTGGTGCAGGACGGCGACGTGATGCACTTCCTGCATAGCAATTGACGACGGCTGGCGTGGCGGTTGAGGGGGCGCTGCCCCCTCAAACTCCCTCGGCAGGGGCGTGACGCCCCTGCACCCCCGGACTTTTTCTTAGCCCCTCCCCTGCAGGGGAGGGGTTGGGGTGGGGGCTATCCGCTGGGCGCGAGGTTGAACGTTGTTGACTGCGGCGCTTTTCGGCAGTGGTCCCGTCACCCATCCCCCGCTCAGGCTGAGCTTGTCGAAGCCCGATGTGGTGTGACCCCCGGGCCTGGCCGTTGCGCTTTCGCGTTGGGGGCTTCGACAAGCTCAGCCTGAGCGGGTTGGAGAGGGGGTTGGGGTAGCGGTTGTGGTTGTGGGGAGGTTGGTGGATCAGGCCAACCGGTGACACCCCCTCTCCATCTCTCCCCCTTGCAGGGGGAGAGCGCTCCGTAGCGCCGCAGGCAATCGAATCTGATCATTCACACGGCGTTGGAGTGGAACCACAACGCCAACTTTGAGGGTGCAGGGAAATCACTTCCCTGCCCGCCGGAGGCAAAAAAAGTGGCCGGGTTCCAAGGGCAGAGCCCTTGGCCTTCCTTCCTCTCTCCCTTCCACCACCCCCTTGTCCTTCCCCGCCAGTCGGGCGAGAAGCGCGGCCATGGGATCCGTTGAGCGTGCGATGGCGTTGAAGAGCGAGCTTGAGGCGTCGCTGTTGCGGCTGTCGATTCTGGCGACCTTGCTGATCGCGGCTTTGGGGGTGGCGTTCGGGCTGTTTTCCGGTTCGTTGGCGATATTGTTCGACGGCCTGTTTTCGCTGGTGGATGCCTTCATCACCTGGCTGATGCTGGTGGTGGCGCGGCTGGTGGCGCAGGAAAGCGACCAGAAATTTCAATATGGATACTGGCATCTGGAGCCGCTGGTGGTGGCGTTGAAGGCCAGCGTGCTGATGACTCTGGTGCTGTTCGGCTTTCTGGGGGCGTTGCAGAGCTTGCAGGCGGGCGGGCACACGCCCGATCTTGGCCCGGCGATCGGCTATGCGGTGGTGGTGGTGGTGATCTGCCTTGCCACATGGCTCTGGATGCGGCGGCAGAATGAGCGGCTGGATTCGGCGCTGATCGCGGTGGACATGAAGGCGTGGGCGGCGTCCGGCGTGATCACCTCGGCGCTGTTGATCGCCTTTCTGGCGGCGGCGGCGATGAAGGATACGCAGTTTGAACATCTGCGCCCCCTTGTCGATCCGGCGATTCTGGCGGTGCTGTCTCTGGCGATCCTGCCGGTGCCGTGGAAGGATGCGAAGCTGGCCTTCCGCGACATTTTCGGCATCGTGCCCAAGGCGCTGGATGGTCATGTGCATCAGGTGATGGATGAATTCATCCAGCGGCACGGTTTCAGCCGCTATGAATCCTATGTGACGCGCACCGGCCGGGCAAAGTTCATCGAGATTTCGGTGCTCGCCCCACCCGGCATGCCCGCGCAGACGCTGGAGCATTTCGACGAACTGCGCGCCGAGATCGGCGAGGCTATCGGCGAGGGCGGGCCGGACCGCTGGCTGACCATCGTTTTCACGACGGATCCGGCGGAGTTATAGCGCCAGCGCAGTGCTGGAATCAGAGTGTCAGCGTGCCGCTTCCGGGCAGATCGAGCGGCTGGTGGGTGGCGGCGATCACCAGCCCGCCCTGCGCCCGATGTGCGGCGATAGCGGCCAGCAGCCGCTGTTCGGACGCCGAATCGAGCGCGTTGGTGGGCTCGTCCAGCAACCACAGCCGCGCGCCGGATGCGATGGTGCGGGCAATCGCCACGCGCTGCCGCTGGCCGGAGGAGAGCTGGCCGCAGCGGAATTCCATGAGCGCGGTGACGGCCATCGCCTCTGCGGCGGCGGCCTGCGCCTCTGCCGTCGCGCCATCCAGCCCTGCCCAGAAGGCCAGTTCGCCCGCCACCCGCCGATCCGGTTTCAGCGCCTGTTCGCCCGCCAGCAGAGCGGTGGGGAACGGGTTGGACAGGCGGCCCGCATCGGGGGCCAGCAGGCCCGCCACGAGGCGGAGGAGGGAGGATTTTCCGACCCCGTTCGGCCCCGTGATGAGCAGCGCACCGCCCGGCTCCAGCCGGAACGACAGGGCTTCGAACAGCAGCCGCCCGCCGCGAATCAACGCAATCCCATCAGCTTCGAGGCAATCCGCGCTTGCCATCAGGGCCGCCCTTCCCTATGGCCCGTCGCTCGTCGGGGCGTAGCGCAGCCTGGTAGCGCATCAGACTGGGGGTCTGAGGGTCGCAGGTTCGAATCCTGTCGCTCCGACCATTTTCCAAAGGCGGCCGTGATTTGCGCGAAGCGCAAACTCACGGACTCGCCTTGGAAATGGCCGACAGGTTGGCGGCAAGCCGCAAAGCCCGTGTCTCGGCTTCCCCTCACAGCCCCACCCATGCCCCGTTTGAGCGGATCGCGGCTTCGATGAAGTGCATGCCGCGCACGCCGTCTGCGTAGGTTGGCGCGAGGCTGGGTTCGCCGCGGATGGTGCGGGCGGCGTCTGTGTAGAGGGCGGCGAACGCGTCTGTGAAACCGGCCTGCCATGCCTCGGGCGGCAAGGCGGGCAGCGGATCGGCGCTTTCGCCTACGCTCAGCAATTGCAGATCGTCGGGCGCGGCCAGCCGCCAGCGCAGGGTGGCTTTCGTGCCTGCGATCAGCAGCTCCAGCCCCTTGCCGCCGCCCGGCACCACCTGGCTCACCCACAGGCTGCCGCGCGCGCCGCCGGCAAAGCGCCACAACAGGGTCGCGTCGGTCGGCAGCGGCAGGTGAAAGCCGGACACTTCGGCGTTCAGCTCGCGCACCCGGTCGCCAGTCACGAACTCCGCCAGATGGATGCAATGCGTGCCCAGATCGCCCAGCGTGCCGCCCGGGCCGGAGCGCGCGGGGTCGGCCCGCCAGCCCTCCGCCGCGCCCGGCTTCAGCCGCCCATCCTGCGCCCAGCCGATCCGCACCAGTTGCAAATCGCCCAGCGCGCCTACCGCCAGCAGGTCGCGGGCGCGGCGCACAGCCGGATAGGCGGAATAATTATAGGTCACGACAAAGGGATTCGCGGGCGTCCAGCCCTCGATCTCCGCCAGCGTCCGCGCCAGCGGCTTGTCGCAGATCACCGCCACGCCCGCTGCATCGAAGGCGCGTGCCATCTCCATGTGCAGATGGTTCGGCGTGGCGATGGAAACGGCATCCAGCCCCGCCGTCAGCAGATCGCGCCAGTTCGCTGTCGTGGGGCAGCCCCAATCGGTGGCGGCGGCGACTTCGGGGCGGGAGGAGGGCGCGGCGGCCACCAGTTCGAACGCGCCCGTTTGCCGCGCCGCCTGCAAATGCACCGGCCCTACCTTCGCGCCGCCGCCGCCGCCCACCAGCCCCCAGCGCAGGCGGCTCATGCCAGCGATCCCGCGTGCATCTTCGCCAGCTCCACATAGCCCGCCGCACCGCGCCGGTTGCGCTCCACCTCCTCGTCAGTCAGCCGGCGGACGAATTTCGCCGGACGGCCCAGCCACAGTTCGCGTTCCTTGATCACTTTGCCGGGGCTCAGCAGCGCGCCCGCGCCCAGCATGCCGTCCGGTTCGATCACGCAGCCGTCCATCACGATTGCGCCCAGCCCCACGAAGCTGCGGTCCATCAGGGTGCAGCCGTGGATGATCGCCATATGCCCCACCAGAACATCCTCGCCGATGCTCGTCGCCGCCAGCTTGCGGGTGACATGGACGATGGAGCCATCCTGAATATTGGATCGCGCGCCGATGCGGATGGGCATCACATCGCCGCGCACCACCACATTATACCAGATGGAGGCCCCCGGCCCCAGTTCCACGTCCCCCACCACCTGCGCGCCGGGGGCGACCCATGCGGTGGGATCGATGCGTGGGGCTTGTCCGGCGAAGGGATGGATCGGCATCAGGCCTCTTTCAGATAAACGATGTGCGGGCGGATCGGGTTGCCTTCGGGCACCAGCGGATGTTCGAAATCCATCTCGGCCGCGCGGCGCATCCCCAGCCGCTGCATCACCGCTTCGGACGGTTTGTTGGTGATGGCTGTGTAGGCGAGGATGCGCGGCAGGGCCATCGGCCCGAAGCCATGCGCCAGCGCTGCCGCGCCTGCTTCGCTGGCATAGCCATGCCCCCACGCCTCGCGCCGGAGCCGCCAACCCACCTCCCACTGGCCGTAGATGGGCAGATGTTCATGCCCGATCTGGTTCAGCCCCGCGAAACCGAGGAACTGGCCGTCGCTCTTGCGTTCCAGCGCCCAGAAGCCCGCGCCGGTTTCGGCGATCTTGCTATTCACCCGCTCGATCACGGCATCGGCTTCGGCGCGGCTCAGCAGGGCAGGGAAATGGCGCATCACTTGCGCGTCAGCGTTCATCGCGGCCCATGGCTCGCGGTCTGAGTCGATGAAGGCGCGCAGGATCAGCCGCTCTGTCTCGATCATGCGCGGTCCTTTGCATGCACAAGGCTGGCGCGGGCGAAATGGCCTTCGGCCACATCGGGATAGTCGAAATCCCATTCCGGCAGATGCACCATGCCCAGCCGCCGCATCAGGCCCCAGCTGGGCTCGTTGCTGTGGGCGGTGATGGCGATCACGCGGGGGCTGAGCGACAGCCCCCAATCCAGCACGGCGGTCGCGGCTTCGCGGGCATAGCCCTGCCCCCAGCAATCCTGCCGGAACAGCCAGCCGATCTCGATATCGTCGGCGCGCGCATGCGGCAGTACTTCGGCGGCCAAGGTGATGGGTTTCAGCCCGCAATTGCCGATCACCGCGCCGTCCGCACGGCGCACCACCGCCTTGAAGGCATAGCCCAGTTCGCGGTCGAAGCGCTGCATCCGCTCCAGCCGCTCGGCGCTGTCGTCCAGCAGCTCCGCCTTGCCGAAATGGCGCATCAGCACCGGGTCGGTCGCATAGCTGGAAAGGGTCGGCAGGTCGGCGTCCGTCCACGGCCTCAGGATCAGCCGCTCCGTTTCCAGCACCCGCCCTTCACTCATGGGAACAGGGGCGCTGCTTCCAGCCCCATGGTTTCGGGCAGACCGAACATCAGGTTCATATTCTGGATCGCCTGCCCGGACGAGCCTTTCACCAGATTGTCAATGGCGGCGATCAGGATGGCGCGGCCCGGCACCCTGTCGGCAAAGACGTTCAGCACCATATGGTTCGATCCGCGCACCATGCGGGTGGCGGGCACCTGCCCTTCGGGCAGCAGATGGATGAAGGGTTCCTCTGCGTAACGCGCCTCGTAGCAGGCTCGCAGGTCCGCCAGCGTCTTGCCGTCCGCCAGTTCCACGATGATGGTTTCCAGCTCGCCCCGGTTCATCGGCAGCAGGTGCGGCGTGAAGCTGATGGCCACGGGCTTGCCGAACGCGCGCGACAGCTCCTGCTCCATTTCCGGCATGTGGCGGTGCGCGCCGACTGCATAAGGTGCGGCGGCTTCGGAAATTTCCACGAACAGATTCTGTTCCTTCAGGCCCCGGCCCGCGCCGGACACGCCCGTCAGCGCGTTGATCGTGATGTTCCTGTCGCGGATCAGCCCGGCTTCCGCCACCGGCAGCAGCGTCAGCAGCGCCGCCGTGGGGAAGCAGCCGGGGCAGGCCACCAGCCGGGCATCGGCCAGCCTTGGCCGCGCCATTTCCGTCAGGCCGTAAACGGCGCTTTCCAGCAGATGCGGCGCAGGGTGCGTCACGCCATACCATTCGCCATAGGTTTCCGTGTCGTTCAGGCGGAAATCAGCCGACAGGTCGATGATGCGGATGCGCTCGTCCAGCGTGCTCAGCAGTTCGGCCGACGCCGCGTGCGGCAGGCAGCCGAACACGGCGTCCACCTGCCCCCAGTCGATGGCGTCGGCGCGGACGAGGCGCGGCAGGCTGCGATAGGGCGCAAAATGCGGCCAGATATCGGCCATGGCCTGCCCGGCCTTCTGGTTCGCGGCCAGCGCCACGATCTCCATCGCCGGGTGGGTGATGGCAAGGCGCACCAGATCAGCGCCCGTGTAACCGGAGGCTCCGAGGACGGCGATGCGGATTTTGCTGCTCATGCCGCCTCCCTACTCGTCCTTCCAGAACGGCTTCAAGACCGGAAGCACCGAGGCGAAGCCGTCCGTCCATGCCGGAACCGCCTTGTCGTGGCGCAGGGGGAGCCATTCCTCGCTGTGGCCGGTGGCTTCGGTGAAGCGGGTCATGCTGGCTTCGTCCGCCGTCAGCGCGATCCAGATGGAGGGGTTGTAGCTGTAATCGGCGCGATCCTGCAGGCTGGGCATATACAGCCGCACGCGCGCGGCCATGCCCAGTTCTTTCGCGATTGCCGCCACCACCGGCTCCAGATCGAGGAAGCGGTTGGAGACATGCACCATCAGCACCCCGCCCGGCGACAGCGTGTGGCGATAGCTTTCGAACGCCTCCCGCGTGAGCAGGTGCAGCGGGATCGCATCTGAAGAGAAAGCGTCCACCGCCAGCAGGTCGAAGCGGGCGGCGGGTTCTTCCGCCAGCTTCAGCCGGGCATCCCCCACCACGATCCGCGCATGCGGCTGGCACTGGCTGACATAGCTGAAAATGCGCGGGTCCGTCGCCAGTTCCACCATCAGCGGGTCGATTTCGAAGAAGGTCCAGTCCTCGCCGGTTTCCGCATAACAGGCGAGGCTGCCGCTGCCCAGGCCGACCACGCCGATACGCGCGCCTTCGCCATACAACAGAGGGGCAGACTGCATGGCGAGGCCGATTCCGCTTGTGGGCGCGTAATAGGTGAGCGGCATGCGCGATTTCGCCGGTTCCAGCGATTGCGCGCCGTGCATGGTGGTGCCGTGCAGCAGGCGGCGCGTCTGTGTGCTCTGGCTGTTCTGCACGGTGTAGATGCCGAAGAAGCTGCGCTGCCGGGCGTGATCGATGGTGGAGATATCGATCTGCTGCCAGCCGCCCAGCGCCAGCATCAGGTTCAGCAAAATCCAGCTGAACATCAGCGGGCGGCCGATGGAGATCGCCGCGAGCAGCCCCATCAGGCCAATGGCGGCGATTTGCAGCGGCGGCGTATCCACCGCCATGAAGGCGATGCCCAGCCACCAGCCCAGCGCCAGCACCAGCGGTGGCGTCAGGATGCGCAGCAGCCGCCCCAGCCGGTTGCCGCGCCACAGATTGCCGATCCGGCGCGTGAGCGGCTTCGCGGGCACCAGCAGCGCGGCGGCCAGCAGCAGGATCGGATGTTCATACACCCAATCGAAAATTCTGGGCGCGATCAGCGCCGGGAACAGCCCGCCCAGCACACCGCCCACCGACATCCACAGATAGAATTCCGTCAGCCGGTCCGCCGCGGGCCGGTCATTCGCCAGCGTGCCGTGCAGCGCAATCGCCACCACCAGCAACAGCAGGATGGAGGCAAGGCCATAAACCGAAGCCGATTGCGACACGGTCAGCAGCCCGGCCCCGCCGAATACCAGTAGCGCGATGGGCGCGATCCACACCGCGATCCGCGTGGCGAGCGGCCCGGCCGAGGAAAACACGAGGATGAAGCTGATCAGATAGGCCGCCAGCGGCAGCACCCACAGCAGCGGCATCGCCATGATATCGGTGGTGATGTGCGTAGTGGTGGAAAGCATCAGCCCCGACGGCACCGCCGCCAGCAGCACCCAGTGCAGCCGACGTTTCCATGTGACGGGGCGTCGGCCCTCAGCCGTGGCGCTGTCTGCCGCAGTCGCGGGCGGGCGCACGCCTGACTTCAGGATGGCGAACGCGCCCAGCGCCACCAGCGCCATCAGCGCGAGATAGCCGATGGTCCAGAACATCTGCTGGAAGGGCAGGGCGGTGAACGGCTCCAGCAGGAACGGATAGGCCAGCAGCCCCAGCAGCGATCCGGCGTTGGAGGCTGCATAGAGGAAGAAGGGGCTGGCGGCCGCCGGATCCGGCGAGCGGGCGAACCAGGCCTGCATCAGCGGGGCCTGCGCAGAGACGGCGAGGAACAGCGGCCCGATGGAGAGCGCCAGCAGTTGCAGCAGCCACAGCGCGGCGGCGTCACCGGTGTCCGCCCCGCCCAGCGCGCGGATGCCGATCGGCAGCCACAGCGCGGCGACGGCGAACAGTGCCAGATGGATGGCGGCCTGCGCCTTGAACGGCAGCCGCTGCAAGGCGTGGGCATAGGCATAGCCCAGCAGCAGCACCGCCTGATAGAAGAGCATTGCCGTGTTCCACACGCTGGGCGAACCGCCCAGCACCGGCAGCACGAGGCGGGCGAACAGCGGCTGGATCAGGAACAGCAGGAAGCTGCCGACGAACACAATCGCAATGAACAGGGAGCGCAGCGGGAAATCCGCGCGCGTGCCGGGGGCCGTGGCGATCGCCATTCAGAACAAACTCCCCTGTGACGCCCCCCATCCCTCATGGGCGAGCAGCCACGCCTTTTGTTGCAGCCCGCCCGCATAGCCGGTGAGGCTTCCATCCGCCCCGATAACACGGTGGCAGGGAACGACAATGGCCAAAGGATTGCGGCCGTTCGCGGTGCCCACCGCGCGGGCATTTGGGCCTGCCCCGGAGGCCGCGCCGCCCAGTGCGCGGGCGATATCGCCATAGGTGCGCGTTTCGCCGGGCGGGATGCGGCGCAGTTCCGCCCAGACGGCGCGTTCGAACTTGCTGCCCACCTGCCCGGTTTGTAGCGATTCGAGCGCGCGCAATTCCCCGCCGAAGTATCGGCCGAAGGCGTCGGCCAGATGTGGCGGCAGTGGCGCTTCACCTTCTGTCAGCGGGCCGATGCCGTATCGCGCAAGGCTGGTTTCCACCCGGCGCGGGTCGTGGCGGAATTCGGCGGCCCACAGCGTGCCGCGCACATCATGCACCAGCGCCATCGGCCCCGCCGGGGTGTCCAGCACCGACAGCGCGAATGTCATGGTCAGGCGGGCACGCCGAACAGGTCGAACTCGTCGGCGTCCTCGATCAGCACGGGGATGATGTCTCCGGGCTTCGCATTCGGCGCGTCGCGCAGCAGCACGCGGCCGTCGATCTCCGGCGCGTCGGCCGTGCTGCGGCCGGTCGCGCCTTCGCCGTCGGCCTCGTCGATGATCACCGCCAGCGTGCGGCCCACCTTGGCCTCCAGCTTCCGCGCGGAGATTTCGGCGGCCTTCGCCATGAAGCGGTCCCGCCGCTCCTCGCGCACCTCCAGCGGCACGGCCCCGGGCAGATCATTGGCGACCGCGCCCTCTACCGGCTCATAGGCGAAGCAGCCCACCCGATCGAGTTGCGCTTCATCCAGCCAATCCAGCAGATATTGGAAATCCGCCTCCGTCTCTCCGGGGAAACCGGCGATGAAGGTGGAGCGGATGGCGATATCGGGCACCGCCTGCCGCCAGTTGCGGATGCGTTCCAGCACCAGCCCCTCATTCCCCGGCCGCCGCATCGCCTTCAGCACGCGCGGCGAGGCATGTTGGAAGGGAATGTCCAGATAGGGCAGGATCAGCCCGTCGGCCATCAGTGGGATCAGTTCATCGACGCTGGCATAGGGATAGATATAGTGCATCCGCACCCACGCCCCGAGCGAGCCGAGGTCACGCGCCAGATCGGTGATGTGGGCGCGCTGTTCCGCTTTCCCGTAACGCGCATGGCGCAGATCGCGGCCATAGGCCGAGGTGTCCTGCGAGATGACCAGCAGTTCCTTCGTCCCCGCCGCCACCAGCTTCTCCGCCTCGCGCAGGATCGCGTCCGGGCGGCGTGACACCAGATCGCCGCGGATGGAGGGAATGATGCAGAAGCTGCACCGATGGTTGCAGCCTTCGGAAATCTTCAGATAGCTGTAGTGCTTCGGCGTCAGCTTCAGCCCTGCATCCGGGATCAGATCGATGAAGGGCTGCGGCGGCATCGGCGCGGCTTCCTTCACTGCGCCCACCACCTGCTCATATTGCTGCGGCCCCGTCACCGCCAGCACCTGCGGGAACCGTTCGCGGATCGTCTCCGCCTCGTTCACCATGCAGCCCGTCACCACCACCCGGCCGTTTTCGGCCATCGCCTCGCCGATGGCTTCAAGGCTTTCGGCCTTGGCGCTGTCGAGGAAACCGCAAGTGTTCACGATCACCACATCGGCCCCGGCATAATCGCCGGACAGCTGATAGCCTTCCGACCTCAGCGACGTGAGAATCCGCTCGCTGTCCACCAGCGCCTTCGGGCAGCCGAGCGAGACCATGCCGACCTTTTTCGGCGGCAGCAGGACGGTGGGGTCGCTCAACGGGAGCCTGCGCCCATCAGCGCCAGCACTTCCTTGCGGCTGCGCTCATCCTCGCGGAACACGCCCATCATGCGGCTGGTCGTCATGGTGGCGCCCGTCGTCATCACCCCGCGCGCAGACATGCAGGCGTGGCTCGCCTCCACCACCACGGCGACGCCGCGCGGGTTCAGCACCTCCTGAATGGCGTCGGCGATTTCCGCCGTCAGCCGTTCCTGCACCTGCAACCGCCGGGCAAAGCCCAGCGCCACGCGGGCCAGCTTGGAAAGCCCTACCACCCGGTCCGTCGGCAGATAGGCGATGTGCACCTTGCCGATGATCGGGGCCATATGATGTTCGCAGTGGGAGTGGAACGGGATGTCGCGCAGCAACACGATCTCGTCATAGCCGCCGACTTCGCGGAAGGTGCGCAGCAGATGCTCGCGCGGGTCTTCGCCATAGCCGCGGAAATATTCCTTGTAGGCGCGCGCCACTCGGCCCGGCGTATCCAGCAGCCCTTCGCGCGTGGGATCGTCCCCGGCCCATGTGATCAGCGTGCGCACGGCGTCCAGCACGGTGTCGGGAATCGCAGCGTCCCGGTCCGCCACGGGCGGGTCATCCTGTTGCATCTGGTAATCGGCCATCATCATCCCCGGGGAAAGTTTCCCCGCCATGTAGGAAGCCGAAGGGCTTCAGGCAATCCGCCGGGCGCGGGCGTGACAACGGGCGCGCGGCCACCTAGGCTGCGAGGAGAGAGCAAATGCTGCTGTTGTTCATGCGTAACGGGGTGGGCAGGGATACCAATGGACGCTGCGAAGGGGATTGGGGAAGGCCGCGTGCCAGAGGCTGATTTCCTGTTCGTCAGCTATTCCCATGCCGATGCCAAGGCGGCGGCCACCGTTGTTCAGACATTGCAGAGCGCCGGTTTCACCGTGTGGTGGGACGCGCTGATTCCCGGCGGAGACAGGTTCGGCGCAACCACGAACGATGCGCTGGAGCGGGCGAAGGCCGTGGTGGTGCTGTGGTCCAAAGCGTCGGTCGGTTCGCACTGGGTGCATGATGAAGCCACCTTCGCGCGGGACAAACGGCGGCTGGTGCCGCTCTCCATCGACGGCAGCGAGCCGCCGCTGGGGTTCCGGCAGTTCCAATATATCGACGTGTCCAAGGATGGGATGAAGCCGGGCAGCCCGGCGATGCAGCGGGCGATCGAATCGCTGGGCCTGCTGATGGAGCGGGGCGCGCCGGATGCCGCCCCCGCCGCCGCCCCGCGCTTCAATCGCCGCGCCCTGATCGGCGCGGGGGCCGTGGTGCTGGCCGCTGCCGCCGGTTTCGGCGCGTGGAAGCTGGCCCGTCCGGGTGCGGCCGCCAGCAACAGCATCGCCGTGCTGCCGTTCGACAATCTGGGCAGCGATGGCGGGCAGGGCTATTTTTCGGACGGGCTGGCGGCGGAATTGCGCAGCCAGCTGTCGCGCAACCCGTTGCTGAAGGTGATGGGGCAGACATCCTCCAACGAGTTTCGCGGCGACAAGGATGATGCCCGCGCCATCGCCGGCAAGCTGGGGGTGAACTGGCTGCTGGACGGCAATGTGCGGATTTCCGATGGGGTGGTGCGTGTCGCCATCGAGCTGATCGACGGGGAAACGGGCTTCACCAAATGGTCTGACAGCTTCGACCGGCCGCTGGCCAACATCTTTCAGGTGCAGCAGGAAATCGCCCAGGCCGTGGACCGGATTCTGGCGGTTGAAATGGGCGCGGGCGACGAAACGAAGCTGGCGCGCAGCGGCACCACCGGCAGCGTCGCCGCCTTCGACGCCTTCCTGCGCGGCCGCGACATGTTCGAATCGCAGCGCGACGAAGCCAGCGACCGCGGCGCGCTGGCCCGTTTCGAGGAAGCGATCCGGCTGGACCCGGATTATGCCGGTGCCCGCGCCGCGCGGGCGCGCACGCTGGCGGTGATCGCCAACCAATATGCGCAGGCGGATGAGCGGCAGCGCCTCTATGGGCAGGCCGTGGAGGAGGCGCGCACCGCCATCCGCATCGCCCCGGAACTGGCGGATGGCCATGTCGCGTTGGGCTATGCGCTATTCTATGGGCAGCTGAACGCGAAGGCGGCCGAAGAACATTATGCCCGCGCGGCGCAGTTCGGGCAGGGCAGCCCGGATGTGCTGAGCCGCTATGCGCTGTATCGGGCGCGGCGACGGCAGTTCGACGATGCCGATGCGGCCATCGATCGCGCCGCCACGCTGGACCCGCTGAACCCCAGCGTGTTCAAGGCGCAGGGCCTGATCCGCTATGCGCGCGGCGATTGGGAAGGGGCGATCGAGTCCGCCAGCCACGCGCTGGAGATCAATCCGCAGCGATCCTCCCTGCATGGCGATATCGGCAACGCGCTGGTGCAGCTGAACCGGCTGGACGAAGCCGAAGCGGCCTTCGCGAAAGAGAAGAACGGCCTGCTGGCGCTGCCGGGGCGGGCCATCGTGGCGGCGCGGCGCGGCGACATGGCGGCCTCCAACGCGGCGCTGGCGCAACTGCTGCGCGACCATGGCGACAATGGCTTTTACCAGCAGGCGCAGGTGCTGGCGCAGCAGGGCCGCAAGGCCGATGCGCTGGACGCGCTGGAAAAGGCCCATGCGGCGGGCGATTCCGGGTTGGTGACGCTGGACGTGGACCCCTATCTTGCCCCGTTGCGCGGCGATCCGCGCTTTGGCAAGCTGCTGGCAACCATTGGCTTCACATGAGGGGAAAAGGGGATGACGATGCAGAAATTGATGCTTGGAACTGCGCTGCTGCTGGCGGCTGGCCTGACCGCCTGCCAGAAGCCGACGGCGGAACCCGCACCCGCCGTTGAAACAACCACCGAAACGACGATGCCCGCGCCCGAAGCCGTCGCCCCCGATGCCGCGGTTTCAGCCCCGGCCGAAACCGTTCCGCCCGTCGGCGAACCGGCGACGGACCATGGCAATACCGATCACGGCAACACGGATCACTGACGCGCAGGCGAAGGCGGTTGGGTGGAGGCCTTGAGCTGCGCATCCACCCACACCACCTTGCCTGCCTGCAATTCCTGCTGCGCCCGGCCGATCCACGCGGCATATTTCGCGACATCCGTGTAGACGGAGGCGTAATTGCCAAAGCCGCAGCCGTAGGACCATGAGGCGACACCCACCAGCATATCCTGCCCGCGCAGCGTGCGGATCAGCGGCCCGCCGCTGTCGCCCCGGCAGCTGAACACGTTCGCCAGCGTGTGCCCCCGCGCATCGGTGGGGGGCACCGCGCACAGCATCTTCTCCCCCAGCGGCTTGCCCATGCGGCCCCGGCAGCTCTGCAGATCCAGCGCCTGCATGGTGCCCGCCTGCAAGCGCCCGGGGTTGCGCTGCACCTCGCCCGCCGCGTTAAACAAGGGTGCTGCATCAGGCGCCACCACCTCCCGATAGCCCCAGCCATAGGCGGTGACGGCTGTGCGCGGGGTGAGCGGCGGCGTCATGTCCCGCCCGGCGAGCAGCGGGATGGGGGTGGCACCGCTGTCCCATGTATCGCGGTCGGGCTTCAGCCGCAGCAGGGCGATATCGTTCGGGGTCTGGCGGTTGACGTAACCGGCGTGCACCACCATCGCATCGATGGCGTAAGTCGCCCCGCCACGCCCCAGATCCTGCGTGCCCAGCCGCACCCGCCGCGTCGTCAGCACCTTCACGGCATCCTTGCCCGCGAACCCATCCTTCGCGACGCAATGCGCGGCCGTCAGCACAAGGTTGGGCGCGATCAGCGTGCCGCCGCAACGGTGCGCCAGTTCCTCGGGGTTGCGCTCGCGCAGATGTTCCTTGTCTGCGCCGGTTTTCCTGTCATCCGCCTTCAGATCCACCTCGGTGTAGGGCACGGTCGAATAAAATTGCGCCATCCACGGCGAGGCGAATTCCGGCGCGTCGATGCCGCCGCCGATGGCGACGGGCCTTTTGTCCGCCAGGCTGCGCTGCTGCACCGCCACCGAGATGCCGTCGCCTTCTTGCACGCCCCGCGTGGCGATATCCTCCGGGATCGGCTTGTCTGAGGAAAGCGTCACCAACAGCAACCGGCCGGGGTTGTTAAGGTCCGGGCTGCCCGCAGACGCCGCCCAGCCACCCGGCTGCAACGGAGAACCCCCTTGCAGCGGCACGCGCATCACCTTGTTATCGGCATCCACCAGCAACAGCGCGACATATTGCGGCGCTCCGCTGCGATTGCCGACAGCGAAGTTGAACCCGGCGTTTGGGTATTTCAGTTCGGCCGGTGGCCGCGCATCCGACGGATCGCCCTTCACATCGCATTCGGGCGGCAGCGGACCATCCCCCGCCGGGGCAAAGCAGGTGATACTGCGCTGCGTGCCCGGCGGCCCGGCCCGCGCGACCAGCGCATTCACCAGCGCAATCTGCTGCAACGCCGCGCGCAAAGGCTGGGCATAATCCCCCAGCTCCAGATTTCCCAATTCGATGGTGCGGGGAACACGCATCGGGGACAGTTCGCCCTCATCGCTCAGCTGCCAGGCCGATTCCGGCTCCCACAGGTTCACCAGTTGCAAGGTCAGCGGAAAATTGCGCTTGGTGCGCAGCGCATAGAGCGCAGGCTCGCCGATGCGGACGCCCGGCACAGACAAGGCGACGCCGCGAACGGCATCCGCGGCCTCGCCCGGCTCCACCTCCAGCCGGATGGGCACGTCCGCCGTCCAATCGGCAGGGGCAAGCGCATCGGCGACGGGCCGCTTCAACAGGCCGGGATCGGCAGGCACGGCACTGAAATCCTGCCCGGCGATCACAGGCGTTCCGGCCAGTAAAATGCCAGCCAGAAGCCCGGCACAACGCCAGCCGCGATGCAAGACGAATCCCATCGCGGACATGGTAGCATTGCAAACACTACACACAACAAGCCTGCTTCTGCACGATACCAGAGACATTGCGATTGAGGAGACTGGCGCGCCAAAGCGAACGAAGATGAGAACCGGGTCGTCCGCACGCGGAACGACTGACTTCGTCCGTTGCCTCCAAATAACCGTCATTCGCTGTTTCGTGTGGCCGATGGATCACGTCTTGCAAAATCGAGCGTCCACACTCGAGCATCGCCGGGCGAATGCTGGCGGAGGCCGGCTGGTGGATCGGGCAGTCTGGTCGTTGGGGTATGAACGGCAACCGAAATCGGCTTAACTCGGCTGCCAACTGTTCGGACATGCCGGAGCACTTCGGTTAACGGGGGGGTATTGGGTGACAAATCGGGGGGAGATCATTCAGGGGTTGCCCCGTCTGGCTGCGGCTGGTCGGGAGATGCTTCTGACCAGAGGCTGGCTGTCAACTGCAACGCCGGACTTCCAGCAAGCCTTGCTGGAAGCTGCGATCTTCCGCGCCGCCTCCCCCGGTGCAGAGTTCATGCACGCCGGAGACGAACGCGGCGGGCTGGTCGCCATTGCGCTGGGCACGGCGGAACTGGCGTTCCGTCAGGGCCATCCCGACACCCGCGCAGTGCATTTGTGCCATGCCGGCTTCTGGGCAGGCTACAAGACCCTGCTTGGCATACCCCGTTTCATCTCGCTGAAAGCCCGGACAGACGTGCTCTGGGCCCTTGTTCCCCAACATGCCGCCGAACGGCTGCTCGCCGAAAATCCCATCTGGTGGCGAAACATCGCCTTGATGGCCGATGATCTGGCCAACATCGGTTACATGGCCACCGCGGACCTGACCCTGCAGGACAGCGAGGCCCGCGCCGTGGCGGTGATGCTGCGGCTGGCGGGCTGCCGCCACATGGACCCGCCGGATATTTCCGTGCTGGAACTCAGGATGAGCCAGAATGACCTCGCCGCGATGGCGACCATGTCACGCAACACCTTCAACGGCATCATCAGCCGTCTGGTGGAGGAGGGGTATATCGCGCTGGGCTATCGCTGCATCCGCCTCCTGCGCCCGGACATTCTGCGGGCCATCGCCAGCCAGGACGAATGAGCCCCTTGAAGAACCGCCTCGTTCAAGGCGCAGGCTTCGACGGATCGCGGATATCTTTCACGCAGCGGAAGCCGATATGGCTGGTGGAGCTGTCGATCGTCTGGGCGTGCCGCGCCGCCGGGCGATAGCGGCGGCAATAGCTGAGGGCGCACAGGTGCGAACCGCCCTTCAGCACGCGGCGGGGAATGCGGATTTGCGGCGTCGCCGGATCGTGGCTGTCTTCCTCCGCTGCGCCGCGCGGGTTTTCCGGCGCGCAGCAGGAGCGGCCCGGAACCGAATGGGCGTTGGCATACCAGTCGGCCGTCCATTCCCAGACATTGCCGATCATGTCTGACAGGCCGAAGCCGTTGGGCGGGAAACTACCCACCGGCGAGGTGCGCAGATAGCCGTCGGCACCGCTGTTGCCGTGCGGAAATTCTCCCTGCCAGACATTGGCCAGATACCGCCCTTCCGGCTCCAGCACATCGCCCCATGCGAATTCATGGCCGGAATTGCCACCCCAGCCGGCATATTCCCATTCCGCCTCGGTCGGCAGCCGCTTTCCGGCCCAGGCGGCATAGGCTTCGGCGTCGGCGGCCGCCACCTGCACCACGGGATGATCCTCCAGCCCGGCGATGCTGCTGTCCGGGCCGGTGGGATGCCGCCAGTCCGCGCCCGGCACCCAGCGCCACCACTGGCTCCAGTTGTCCAGCCGCACCGGCCCTTCGGTGGGGGTGAACACCAGGCTGGCCGCCACCAGCATCTCCGGCAAGGCATCGGGATAATCCTGCGCGTCCGGCGCGATTTCAGCCAGCGTCACATGGCCGGTCGCCGCGACGAAGGCCGCGAACTGGCGGTTGGTGACTGGCGCGCGATCGATCAGGAAGCCGGCGACGGAGGCTTCATGCGCGGACGCTTCCTCGCGGTAATGCCGGTCAGAGCCCATGCGGAAGCGGCCCCCGGGAAGCCAGACCATGCCATCGGGCACATTTTCCCGTGCTCGTCCGTTTTCCATTGCCGCATCCCCCATATAGCCACCCGCCCTCAGTAAACCCACTGGATGCGCGCCAGCAGCGTGTCTGTCTGGCCGGTCTGGCCGAAGCGGTCGAGCCACACATGGCCCCAATGCAGGCCCGCCTTCCAACGCTGTGTGGCCCACCAGTTCATGCCAAGGTCGGTCCGGCGGAAGCGCCCGCCATCCACCAGCTCGTCGCGCAGATCGACGTCGGAATAGCGCAGCACCAGTTCCGGCGCGCCCCAGCGGCTGTGCGGCACCACCCGCCGGGCATAGCCGACATTGCGGTCATAGGGGCGATGGTCTCCGGTCAGGATCCAGTTGCCGGTGATATACCAGCCGGTGAAGCGCGGATTGCCCAGCGTCGGCGAATCCACCCATGCCGTCACATGTTCGCCCTGCACGCTGACCGGGCCCAACGCCAGCATGGCCTCCAGCCCCATTTACAGCGAGCTGTCGGCAGCGAAACTGCTCGTATCGACGAAATTATCGGTGACATTGCTGCCGGGGCGACCGCGAAAGCGCATCTCGCCATTGGACGCCACATGGCGGGCTGCTGCGCCAAAGTGGAAATAGCGCGAATCGTTCACCGGATCGGCCCAGACCAGCGCCGTCACCCGCGCCGAGGCATCCCATCCCCGGCGGCTGGCCGCGCCGATATCCCAGGCGTCGTTGTACAGCCCCAGCGAGAGGGTGCCGCGTTTCGCCGGCCCCCACACATGCGTCAGCCGCACCCCGGTGTTGCGCGAGACGAAGAACGGCGACAGCACGCGTTCGGCAGCCGGCAGGTTGGCGGCGTCGCCGACCATTTCATAGACGAAGGTTTCCTTCGTCTTTCCCACCGTGAGCTTGGTGCGCGATCCAAGCACGAAGGTCAGCGACAGGTCCGTCAACTGCCAAGTGGTATCCGGATCGCCATCGAAACCCTGATATTCCCCGCTCAGCTGATAGCTGAACGGCAGCGCGCCGCCCGCAGCTCCCACTGGTTCGCCTGCCGCCCGAGCTGGTCGACGCTGGCGCTGTCCTGCCAGAAGATGCTGTGGTCGCCCAGAATCACCAGACTGATGCGGAACGGGTCCGGCCGGCCCGGCGTGGCCGGAGCCACCGGCACGGGATCCGGCACGGCATAGTCGCCGGCGTCCGCCAGCAGCGAGCGTTCGCCCTGCGCGGTGCCGATCGGCTCTGCCAGCGATTCGGTCGCCTGCGCCCGCGCGGCTCCTGCCGGAAACAGCAGCGCCAGCGCCAGCGCGGGGCCCGGCAGGCAGCGCTGAAAACGATCCCGCACCGTCATCCGATCAGCAGCGGCAGGGTGGAAAGCAGCAACCCCAGAAACAGCAGTGGCGATATGACCCCCAGCCAGATGTGCCGGCTGCTCCCGGCGGCTTCGCGTGTCCAGCGCATGTCGTCTCCTTCCGTTTGCAGTCGCCCCTTTGTCATGGCGTCCTGCTAGCCGAGCCGGGCGGGGCGGATTGCGCGGTTTCGGGCAAAGGCGAATATCGCGCCGGAATGTCCCAAAATGGTCAATGGCGATTGCTGCAGGCGGATAGGAAGCCGCTTCGGACGCGGGAGGGGCCGCGCCATCCGGGGAGGTGCGACATGAAAAGGACGATCCTGCCGGCGGCCACGATGCGCGCCATTTCCGCACCAGCCATTGCAGTTGCGCTGGCGCAGCAGGGCTGCCGGCTCGTCACGCCGCCGACGTCCTGACCGCGATGAGCCCGATGGTCCTCCTGAAGCTGGCGCTGGTCGGCAGCATTGTCCTCATTGTCCTGTCGATCGGGATGGGCGCGCGCTGGGGGGCCGTCGTCGGCTTCCTGCGGCACCCCGGCATGGCGCTGAAGGCGATGGCGTCGATGTTCCTCGTGATGCCGCTGCTGGCGCTGGGGCTGGCGCTCGCGTTGCCGCTGGCCCCCGCGACGCTGGTGACATTGCTTGCAATGTCGGTTTCGCCCATGCCGCCGGTTTATCCGGGGAAGGCCGGCAAGCTGGGCGGTGGGCAGGACTATGTGCTCAGCCTGTTCGTACTCGCCTCTGGCGTGACTTTGCTGGCGGCACCGCTGATGCTGGCGCTGGACGAGCATTTGCTGTCGATCGGTCTGCCGTTCGATCCGGCTGCCGTGCTGAAAACGCTGGCGATCACGATCCTGATGCCGCTGCTGCTGGGCCTGTTGCTGGCGGAAAAGGCCCCGGCGCTTGCCGACCGGCTGTCGAAACCGGTGGCGCTCGCCGGGAAGCTGTTGCTGCTGGTCGCTGTGCTGGTGCTGCTGATCGTCGCCTGGCCGGCGATGCGGACTGCGGTCGGCGATTTCACACTGGTGGCGATTGGGGCGATGGCGACAGGCGGCACGCTCGCCGGGCACCTGCTGGGCGGCCCAAAGCCGGGCAATCGCGCCGCACTCGCCACGGCGACGGCGCTGCGTCACCCGGGGATCGCGCTGCCGCTGGCGCTCGCCGCCGATCCGGCGGATTCGCAGCGGATCGCGGGAACGGTGCTGCTCTATCTGCTCACCGCCGCGCTGGTGACGACGCTCTATGGACGGATCGTGAAGGCCGGACAAACCGCGCCGTCGGCGTGATTTTCACCGTCGCTCATTCCCGAGGTCCGCGCATCTGCGCTTCCGCCCGGGCTTCGCGCTTCTCGTTGTAGCTTTCGATATCCTTGACCAGAAACCAGTTCAGCAGCGTGCGGATGGTGGCGATGGCGGCGAGCTGGCCGATGGAGTTCCACGATGGCGCAATCGCCGAGCGGATGATGTCGGCGGCAAGCGCGAATTCCAGCGCCAGCACGATCCACAGCGCGAAGCGGAACCATGTCTCGCGCCGACGGTCGAGATCGGGGGCCTTGCCGATTGCGCCCAGCGTGTTGGCGACGGCTTCCAGCGCCGCATAGGCCAGCAACAGCACCACCATGGCTTCGATCGCCAGCGCGATGATCGCGGCGAACTCCTGAAAATACTCTTCGATCACGTTTTGCTCCCCGTGCTGCTGTCCTCGCCTCTGGCGATTACCGCGATTCACCGCGCCCAATTGCCTGAAACTGGTCTGTCCGCGGGCGGCCGCACAGGCATGGAAGCATTTTCCCGACGGAAGGCAAATCGATGAGTTTTGACGATATGGACAATGGCACCCGCATGGCCTCCATGCGCACAACCGCCGCCTTCCAGCGCACGCGGATGGCATCCGACCGCACATTGATGGCGTCTCTGCGCACCTCGCTGTCGATGATCGGCTTCGGCTTCACCATCTTCAGCTTCTTTCGCACGCTGGCCAAGGACGATCTGCTGGGCAATCAGGTGCCAAACCATGCCCCCGCCCTGTTCGGGCTGGCGCTGGTGATGCTGGGCGTGACGACGCTCTCCATCGCGCTGGTGGCGGATTTCCGTTACAACGCCAGCCTGCGTCGGCAGCGCCAGACCTTTCTGGAAGCCGGACTGCTGCGGGCGGACGATGATTTCCCCCGGTCATGGGCGTGGGTGATCGCCTTCCTGCTGCTGCTGGTCGGGCTGATGGCGATGCTGTCCATCCTCTTCGGCTTCGGCTCGTAGAGACCGTTTGAGAATTGGTCGGTTGAGGGCCTGCGCGGAAATGACCCGCAGGACCGACGCGGACAATTCTCAAACGGTCTCTTAAACGCAAAAGGGCCGGGCAGCTTTCCCTGCCCGGCCCGATTGTCTGGCTTCGGCCCTGAACTCAGACGGCGCCGGAGGCCGCTTCTGACATCTTCGCCAGCACACCTTCCAGATTGAAGCTGGCGGATTTCTGGCTGGGCGGGAATTCCTTGAAGGATTCCAGGAATTCGGCCACCCCGGCCTGCGCTGGCACCAGCAGATAGATGCGGCGGAAGTGCCAGTCATAATAGGTGTTCGAGGTGACGTCCGCGAATTCATACGGGTCGGTGCGGAGGTTGTAGATTTTCGGCGCGCGCAGCAATGTGAAGGGCTCCAGCCACAGCCCCAGCGTGCCCTGGCTGCGCTGCTCCATGAACACGACCTTCCAATTGTCGTAGCGCAGCGCGACGATGTCGCAATCGTCGCTGAAGTAAACGAAGCCCTTGCGCGGGCTTTCCGCCACTTCGCCGGTGAAGAAGGGCAGCATGTTGAAGCCGTCCAGATGCACCTTGTACTTGATGCCGTTCAGCGTTTCGCCCTTCAGCAGCCGCTCCTTCACCGTGGTGTCGCCACCGATGGCGGCGATGGTGGGGAACCAGTCGAGGTGGGCGACGAGCTGGTTGCAGACGCTGCCGGGCTTGATCTTGCCGGGCCAGCGCACCATTGCCGGCACACGATAAGCACCTTCCCAGTTGGTGTTCTTTTCCGAACGGAAGGGCGTGGTGCCGGCATCGGGCCAGGTGTTGCAGTGCGGGCCGTTGTCGGTGGAGTAAAAGACGAAGGTGTCCTCGGCGAGGCCCAGTTCGTCCAGCAAGTCCAGCAACTGGCCGACATGCTTGTCGTGATCGATCATCACGTCATGATATTCGGATTGCCAGCGCCCGGCCTGACCCTTGCTTTCGGGCTTGGCGTGCGTCCATGCGTGCATGTGGGTGGTGTTGAACCAGACGAAGAAGGGCTCGTCGTCTGTGTGCGCCGATTTGATGAACTTCTTGGCGCCTTCCAGAAACTCCTCGTCCACCGTTTCCATCCGCTTCTTCGTCAGCGGGCCGGTGTTTTCGATCGTCTGCCCGCCCTTGCCGTCGGCGTAGCAGTGCATCACCCCGCGCGGGCCGAACTTCTTCCGGAATTCGGGGTCTTTCGGATAATCCTCATGCTCCGGCTCTTCCTCGGCGTTCAGGTGATAGAGGTTGCCGAAGAATTCGTCGAAGCCGTGCATGGTGGGCAGATGCTCGTCGCGGTCGCCCAAGTGGTTCTTGCCGAACTGGCCCGTGCGATAGCCCTGATTCTTCATCGCCCGTGCGATGGTGGGGTTCACCGCCTGCATCCCCTCGGCAGCGCCGGGAAGGCCCACCTTGGTCAGGCCGGTGCGCAGGCCGCACTGGCCCATGATGAAGGATGCGCGGCCCGCCGTGCAGGATTGTTCCGCGTAATAGTCGGTAAACAGCATGCCTTCCTTGGCAATGCGGTCGATGTTGGGCGTGTGATAGCCCATCATGCCGTGCGTGTAGCAGCTGAGGTTCGATTGCCCGATATCGTCTCCCCAGATCACAAGAACATTTGGTTTCTTAGCCATGATATGTCTGCCTCCAGATTCCGGTGGCGAGACGGCTATCAGTGGCGACAAGAGCCAGCGGCCCAGTTTTGGGCAGTTGCGCCTTGAAGCGGGCCGAACGATGCAGCCATCGTCAAATCGTCATGAAGACGACGTCACCTGCAATTTCAAAGACGCAAATCAGCGCCGGCGCTTTGATCGATCGGATCGAAGCGCCGCATGTTTTCAGAAGGCGGTTTCATTTGGGCCATGCGACCATATCAAGGGATGATCTGCTGCCGGTTTGTTTGACAGGGGATCGTTCAGGCCCGGTGCTGTTGTTCCATGGAGGGCATGCGTTCGTAGAGAAGCCGGATCGCATCCGGTCTGGCGAGATCATGCCCCGGGTTCATGACCGCGGCTGCCCCTCCGGCAAGTCCGAAACGGAACGCCTCCGCGATGTCCCACCCTTGAGACATCGCAAACACCATGGCGGCAAGGAAACTGTCGCCCGCGCCGACGGCGCTTCGCGTTTCGACGGGAAGCGCCGGCAGGTGCAGCTGCCGGTCGCCGGTTGCAAGCAGCGCGCCTTCATGGCCCATGGACACCGCCACATAGCGGGCCTTCCCCTTTTCCACGATGTCCATCGCGGCCCGGGTGATGGCGGCAAGATCGGGGAGATCCTGTCCGCTATACTGCCGCAACTCGCCGACGCTGGGCTTGACCAGAAGCAGACCGCCCCGATCCAGACCGCCCCGCAGCCCCGCGCCGGAACTGTCAAGGATGACCGGAATACCGCGCCCGCGCATCAGATCGATCACGCGCCCATAGAAATCATCCGGAACGCCGGGCGGCAGGGAGCCGCTGACAACCATATAATCGCACTGCGCCGACGCCAGCTGATCCAGGCACTGCTGCCATTCCCCGGGCAGAATCGTGGGACCGGCCGGCACGAAGCGATACTCCTTGCCGCTGTCCCGCTCCAGCACGGCGGATGCGACACGGGTATGCCCCTCGATCGGAATCCGGCTGCGGACAAGCTTATGGAGATCGAGCAGGCCATCGAGCGCATGTCCGGTCGCGCCACCCGAAAGATAATAGTTTCGCGCACTTCCTCCCAGCCGGACGAACACGCGCGCGACGTTAATCCCGCCCCCGCCCGGCTCGTAATATTCCGCCGATGTCCGCATCTTGCGGGTGTGGAAGACATGATCGACCTCGTAGGCGACATCGATCGTCGGGTTCAGGGTCAGCGTGGCGATGCTCATCATATCTGAAGGACGCTTCCGGATGTTTCCGTGCCTATCGGCAATTATCGACCACCATACAATGTCGCAGGTTCCGCGGGCAGACTTCGCGGGCCAGCCCCGTCGGAAGACTGGCGGGTTCCGGAACAGCAGCTTCCGGGCGGCGCACCGGACTCACCGACGCTCCCGGGCCTTCCGCCTCGGTCCGGTTCGAATGCTTCGTATCCCATCATCGCAACCGCGACCGGCTGCGCCAGCTGCAGCCTTTCAATTACCCACAAATGTTGCGGCTGACGTTAGCACCGATTTTGATGTCCATCAGGCGAGACCATCCTCTCCAGATGACGATGTTGCCAGGCGGCGGATCATGGGCTCGCGCAAGATAGCCTCCGAGCCGGGCGATTTGGGTTAGATAGTCGGAAAGGGTTCTGCCTGGCGGTTCATTCCTTCGGGAAGCTGCGAGGTGGTCGATCAGGGTAATTTCGACATCGGTCAGGATCAGCCGAGGCGATGCGTCAGGAGCAGCGCGATTGATCATGGTCATCCAAAACAGGCGCCATGACAGAATGCAGAATATGGCGATCAGATTGGCGAGGCGTTCGGCGGTCCGCAGCCGCGCATCTTCGGCTCGGCAGCCAGATTTGAGTATCTTGTGGAAGAGTTCGATCTTCCAACGCTGAGCATACCAGTCGAGCTTTTCGATGGCTTCGTCAGGCGTCGTTACCGGCAGATCGGTGATGAGCCGCCAGTCGATTGGGGGGCGCCCTTCAGGCGTTCCACTCTCACGGGCATGCAAGATGGTCAGGCTGAGTGAAGGATAGCGCTTTTGCTTTCCGATCGGCGGCAAAACTTGGATGCGCCTATAGCGCAGTGCGATGTCGGCATGATCGTCTTTGCCAATGGTGATCCGATGCGTGCCTTGCACGGTGGTTTCGCTCATTTCGTCGGCGATCGTATGGCCACCGTCGCCAGCCAGACGATCGACACAGGTGCGGACCAAGAAATGCGTGCCGAGCGCCTGTGTTTCGCAGAAGAACTCGTAAATGTCGTTCTCTCGATCGCCAATGTGAACCAGTCGCTCCGGATCGCCTAGCAGGGTGGTCGATTGACGCATATTCTCGAGCCAGCGGTAGCTCTCCTTCTCCGCGATCTGCACGCGCGTGGGATTGATCCGCCGCTTCAA